>NZ_JBFAOR010000005.1:0-804832 GCF_040675255.1 Nonomuraea sp. NPDC049624
TGGTGACCAGGGTGACAAGAGCCGTATAAACCGAGAGGTTTACGTACGGATCTGTGGGAGCCGGGAGGTGAGATCCCTCCCGGCTACCCGACCAGATCCGGAGTGATCGTTTCCCGATCTAAGCGAATGAAAGCTCGTATGGTTCGGATTCGCCTACGGCGGTCGGGAGACAGTCCGGCGTGGTTCGCTCGGCCGTCGAACGCATGAGCTCACAGTCATGGCCATGTGGCGCGATTCTCGCAGGCGGGCCTGCACGGGGGACGGCCGGCAGAAAGGGCCGCGGGCTGAGCGTCGCTGAGCAGGGTGATCGTCGTCGTGTTGGTGGCGGTCTTGCGGGTTACGGGTGACCTCGGTCGATCGGTCGGCGTATCCCGGGTTCGCCAGGGTGGTGTCGGCACGGGTGTTGGCCGAGTCGTTCACGCCGACAGAGGCCGAGATCGAACGGGCGCGATGCCGTACCCAGGATGAGAATCACCTGCTGGCGCTGGTGGTGTGGTGGAAGTCCTACCAGCGGCTCAACGCGGCGTTGGAGGAGCTGATCCGGCAGCGGTGTGAGCTGCCGGGTCACCCCGCGCTGGACGCGACCGGCCAGCCTGACACGCGCTCGCGCAGGACCGGCTCGGCCGTCACGGGCGCGGCGAGCCCCGATCACGTCAAGGCGTTCGCGACGACGGTCAGCTGGCCGTACAGGGCCTCCTCCGACAGGGTGCCGCCGTGGAGCGCGGGCTTGCGGCCGAAGCGGAACACCGGCACAGCGGTCACCTCCCGAGCCCACGGCACGGTGACCGTCTCATCCCATCGCACGCCCTGCTCGGCGGCCAGGGCACGCAGCACGCCGAGGCTGCCGATGTGGGCGCCGTCAACGAAGTGGGCCTGGAACAGCCGCGCGGTCATGGCCTCGCCCAGTCCCTGGTCGGCGGCCATGGCGATGAGCTGGTGCGCGTGCCGGGTGTCGGCCGTCACCGCTTTGGCGAAGTCCAGCGGAATGCTCTCGGCCGCCGCCAGAGCGTTGACCCGCGCCACCCCGCTCTCGCCGAACCGGGCCAGGCTCTGCGCGAGCTTCGACTCGCCGCCCACCGCGCCGGGCTCCACCTGCCAGGACCGGATCGTCAGCTCGACGTGCCCGCCCTCGGCTCGGAAGCGTGCGGCGGCTCGCCGGTATCGGGTGAAGGCCAGGTAGGACCAGATGCAGCTGATGTCGAGGGTGATGTCCACGGGTACGGTGTTCGTCATGGTGTCCAGCCTCGCCACTGCCTCCACCTGCGGCAACGCCCGTTCTCGCAACGATCGCTAACCTACGGGTTATGGAACGGCGTGACATCGAGATCTTCCTGACCCTGGCCGAGGAGCTGCATTTCGGTCGTACGGCGGAGCGCCTGGGCGTCAGCGGCGCCCGGGTGAGTCAGACGATCAAGCAACTGGAGCGCCGGTTCGGTGTCGCGTTGTTCCAGCGGACCAGCCGCCACGTGACACTCACCCCGGTGGGCAGCCAGCTCCGCGACGACGTGCAGGCGGGCTACCAGCGCATCCAGGAAGGCATCGCCAAGGCCGTCGCCGCCGGCCGGGGGTTCGCCGGGACCCTTCGGGTGGGCTTTTCCAGCCCCCTGGTGGGCGAGGCCATCATGGCCGCCGCGCAGGCGTTCCGCGCCCTCCATCCGGACTGCGAGGTGCGCATCCGCGAGGTGCACCTGTCGGACGCCTTCCGCGCGCTGCGCGGCGACGAACTCGACCTGCAGATCACCGAGCTGCCCGTCCGGGAGAACGACCTGTCGAGCGGGCCCGCCCTGCTACGCGACCCCCGCCTGCTGGCCGTCTCCGCGCGGCACCCCTTCGCCCGCCGTACCGACGTCACGGTGGAGGACCTGGCCAGGGACACGGTGCTCGTCCCCGCCGACGCGCCCGCCTACCTGCTCGACGCCCTCATCCCGGCGCAGACCCCCAGCGGCCGTCCCATCCGGCGGGAGCAGGTGCTGACCTCGCGGCAGGAACTGCTCACCCTGGTCAGCGGCGGCGCGGGCATGGCCGTCGTGGGCGGACAGGCCACGCGGTACCACTCCCGGCCGGACCTCGCCTACGTGCCCATCGCCGACCTGCCGCCGATCGAGTACGGCCCGGTCTGGCCGGTGGGCGGCCAGACCAGCAGGGTGCGCTCCTTCCTCACGCTCCTGCAGGCCGAGCTCGATCGCTGACCCAGGGGTTAAGGATCGTTTCGGATCTCGTCGTTGGTGCAGGTCGGCGCGGCGCCCAGGATGGAGGCATGACAACGACGAAGGAGCACACCATGACGAACCCCATCCCCGAGGAGTACAAGGGCGGCGTCCCCTACCTCAACGTGCACGACGCCAAGGCGGCGATCGCCTTCTACCGGGAGGCCTTCGGCGCGGACGTGCGCATCGAGATCCCCCGCCAGGGCGACAAGATCGCGCACGCCGAGTTCCGGATCGGCGACGCCGTCTTCATGCTGCGCGACGAGTACCCCGAGTACCGCTTCCGCAGCCCGAAGACGATCGGCGGCACTCCGGTCAACCTGATGGTCTTCGTCCCGGACGTCGAGACGTTCGCGACGCGCGCCATCGCGGCCGGAGCGCACGTCATCCGGCCGGTGGAGATGCAGTTCCACGGCGATCTGCAGGTCGAATTGGAGGACCCCTTCGGGCACTCCTGGTTCTTCACCAGCCGGGTGGCCCACATGGACGAGGCGGAGCTGAAGGAGACCGCCTCGGCGGTGAACCTCTGATCCGGCCGAGCCCCCGTCGCGGCGTCCGCCATCCTTGGCATCTGCGGCGACGCCGGCCTGCACACGCCGTTGTCGACGTTGCGCGCAGTAGGCCTCTGCCCGTACATGGCGATCTACTCGGCGCTGGTGACTGTCAGTCGTTGGCCATTTACAGTGTGGAGTGATTGCCTGTACGCGTGCACACCCGCAGCAGCCGAGCGGGCCCACGCCGACCATCTTCGCCGGCAGCTCACAGCCGTGCAGGCACGGCTGTGAGCGGTTGACCATCACCTTGGAAACCCTGCACGAGTACGCCGAGGCATCTGTCGAGACCGAGCGGACGGCGCACGCCCCGGAGCCCGCGATCGAGCCAGACGATGGCGATGACAGCGCAGATCCGGATGCTCAGGAGGCCGCTCCTGCCGTTTTTCCGAAACTGCGGGGCAGCCGCAGACAAGTGGTGATGTTGCTGGCCAGCTCACAGACGGGATTGAGACCACGGGAGATCGTGCAGGCTCTGGGCAAGCCGGACACCCGCTCGCAGGTGGAGACGATGCGGGCATTGCTGCGCCGCCTGACCGCGGACGGATGGCTTCGTCAGCTGGAGGACATGGACACGATCAAGCAGAAGCTCCGACTAACCAGCCTCATTCATTCACCCGTGACGACCACGGACCGCAATCGTGATCACTCACGCAGTTCCTTTGGGGCTGGGTCAGCTTCGGGGGCGGAGGGCCTTGATGGTGCGCGCGCAGGAGCGGGAAGCGTAGGAATGAGGGGGCCCCTGGACGTATGAATCAGGGCCAGCTCGGGCGCATGGCTTCACGCTAGCAGCCAAGATTCTGGTCACTTTGAGTGGCCATCGGTGGCGTAGCGGCTGCAAGGGCTTCCGACTGTTGCAGCCAGTGTCATACGGGCGGGGCCCGATGAGACGGATCGCTCAACGGACAACTCGCCGGAGCGCAGGGGAGAGCGATGGGACCGGTGGGGCCGGTCGCACCGAGCAGCCGCTGTTGCTGGGCGGGGTTGAACAGCCAGCCGATCAGCGACCAGAGCCCGAGCACCACGCACAGCACCACCACGTGGGTACCGGTGAACCCGAGCGCGGCGAGCACCAGCGTGAAGACCAGCAGACCGGCCATGCCGGCCGCCGAGGCGGCGGGCGTGAACAACGCCGCCGACAATGCGGCGAGAACCCGGCTGACCACCATGACCGGATAGTTGGGGGCGACGGCGGCGAGCAGGTTGGCCGCGACGAAGACCGCCATGGCCACGAACAGCGCGGCACGCCGGTTCCAGTTGCCTGTCAGCACCGCGAGTACGGGAGCGGCCGGCGCGTAGACCGCCGAGAAGATCGTGATCAGTTGGCCGGCCGCGCCGACGCCGACGCCGAGGCTCTGCCCGATCACGGGCAGCACGCCGCTGATCACGAAAGCGTCGGTGCCCAGCGCGAAGGTGCCCAGCGACAGCAGCAGGACCGGCTTGCGGGCCCGCCCTGTCGGCAGTACGGAGTGGAGTTTCATGCTGATGCCGTAGGGGTGACAGGTGTGGGGACCCGGGCGGCGAGGCCGGCGACGGTGACCGTGCGCAGCGAGTCCCGCCAGGCGCGTTCGGCCTCGCCCATCGCGGCGTTGATGAGGCAGGGGCGGACGCACTGTTCGGGTGACAGGGCGCCGCTGCCGCGCCGGCGGATCTCCGTGCACACGAACAGCTGGGAGGTTCCGTCGATCGCCTCGACGACGTCGAGCACGGTGATGTCGGCCGCCGGCCGGCCGAGGCGGTAGCCGCCCTTGGGCCCTGGCGCGGCGTGCAGTACTCCGGCCCGGGTCAAGGCGTGCAGGTGCTTGGCCAGATTGGGCTCGGCCAGGCCGTGGTAGTCGGCGAGGTCGGCACGACGTACGACGGTTTCGGCGGGCAGGCGTGCCAGCAGCACCACGCAGTGCAGACCCCACTCAACGCCTTGGGAGAGCTTCATGTGATCCACTCTAGACCTATTGTCGATATTGTTTATCCACGATTCAGCTATTAGGTAGGGGTTCGAGACCGGCAGGAGTCGTTGATCACGCGGGAGGTGGCCGAGCGACGGTCGCACACCCGGCTGGTCACACTCCGGGGCGACCAGTTCGTACGCGTCCAGGACTCCGCGGGATTCATCGGCGCGATCCAGGACTTCCCGCGAACGCTCGACGTCGCCTCCGCGTGACGGGCGGCTGACGGTTCTCCTGCCGAGGTGGTTTCACGCCATCATGTGGTGCACCGGCCGGAGAGGGAGAAACCGGCACAACATCCACGGAGGAGATCATTGTGGCCCGGCTGATCCGCAGCGTCCACGACGAGGCGCCGACCTCGTACGGGCGGTTCGTCCTGTACGACGCGTGCCGAGACGGCGAGATCGAGCAGGAGAGCGAGCACGGCGCGGTGGTGGCCGAGCCCGACGGCATCGCGCTGGGGGCCGTCGAGCTGGTGAGCCGGGTCCGGGCGCGGCTGGCCGGCGTACGGCTGGAGGCGTGGGACGCCGAGCCCGCGGACGCACCCGGCGAGTCGTGGGCGCCGGCGGGGCGGGTGCTGCTGTGGAGCCCCGGCGGCATCGTGGCGGTCAGCGGCACGGGCTACAGCCCCACCGGGCAGAAACTGCTCCTGGGACCGCCGTGTTTCGCCTACTGGCTGAGCGCCTGCACCGGCCCGGTGCGGAGCGAGCCGACCCCTTGGGATCCTGACGAGGTCGAGGCCGTCGAGGAGAGCTGGCTGCTACGGTTCTGGCCGGCCGCGGACGCCGCGGGGCCCGCCCTTCGGGGGGAGGACGACGACGGATGCAGGGCCAGGATGCGCGAGATCCTGGCGCTCGCCCCCGGGTCGGGGGCGCCGCGGGCGGCGGAGTGGCCGGCGCTGCGTCCGCATCCGCGCCCCGACCCCGCCACGGCTGTCATGCGTTACGACGCGTCGGTTCCGCCGGCCGAGTGGAACGAGCCGAAGGCCGGAGAAGGGCACGCCGACGCCACCGGCCCCGAGCTGGTGCACGAGACGCTGGGCGACCTGGTGTACGACGTCCTCGGCAACCTGCCGCAGAACCTGTGGTCCTGGTCGCGGCCCATGCTGGACGACTACGCGAGACGGTTGCGCGTGGACCGGCGCATCGGCCGCGAACTGAACCCCGACGGCGCGCCCACGCTCGTCCTGCCGGCGTCCAGCGTGCGGACGCCGTTCTTCGGCGTCGAGCCGGGTTTCAGCGGGCGGGCCTGGGTGTGGGGAGCCGGTGAAGACGCCTACGCCGACGTGCTGTCGGTCGACCGGGAGACCGTGGCCCGTGACCGGATCCGGCAGAACACCCTGTTCACCGGGATCGTCACCGTCCTGCGCGTGGAGAACGACTTCGTCGAGGTGCGCGCGGCGACGAGGGCGGAGGCCGCGCGAGTGCTCGACGTGGAACGGCTGCGCGGCTGACGTCCCGCGCACCCGGCGGCGAGCTCTTGGGCGCCGGGTGTCACGGCACCGCGAGCGCCCGGAGCACACGGGCCTCTCCTGGACGGTGACCGGTCTCACGGTGCACGGCCAGGGCGAGGTGGCCCTGGCGGACCGCCTCGGCGCGATCACCGGCGGCCAGCGCCGCCTCGGCGAGCACCGTGTACGCGAGCCCCTCCAGCAGGCGGAAGGAGCGTTCGCGGGCGATCAGCAGAGCCTGTCCGGCGAAGCCGGCCGCCTCCGCGCCGGAGTCCGCCGCACCCGCCAGGCCGATGAGCGCGGCCGCCCGGACGGCCAGATGGACGTCGCCGGCCAGGAACAGCGCCTGACGATGGTGCTCGGCGGCCTCGGCCCGGCGGCCCGCGCGCCCGCAGATCGTCCCGAGGCTGTTGCGCGCCATCGCCTCCGACAGGCGGTCGCCCACGTCGCGGCTGACCGCCAGGGCCCGTTCGGCCAGGGACCGCGCGACGTCGTGCTCGCCGAGCTCGCCATGCACCTCGGCCAGGTCGACCAGGCAGGGCAGGAGGACGGCGGACGACCCGGCCGCCTCGGCCCGGGAACGGGCGAGGCGCAGGTGCCGCAACGCCTCGTCGAAGCGGCCGAGCAGGCGGCAGACCTCGCCGAGGTTGCGGGCGATCATGCCGTCGGTGTCGCCGGGACGGAGCCGCAGCGCCCTGGTGAGATGGCGGTGGGCGGACTCCAGGCGCCCCAGCCGGGCGTGGACCGCCCCCAGGTTGACGAGCTTGGGCGCCTGCCAGATCGGCGGGCCGTCTGCCTGGTCGCGAGCGATGCCCTCCCGCAGGCAGCGGGCGGCCTCGTGCAGACGCCCCATCCGCAGGTGGAGGACGGCCAGATTGTTGCGGACGGAGGAGACACCCTCCGTCCAGCCGCCCTGCTCGGCCAGGGCGAGCGCCCGGGTGTAGAGCGGCAGCGCCACCGGGTCCTCCTGGAAGGCGTGCGCGTTGGCCAGGGCGAGCGTGGCGGCCGCCCGCCCGGCCAGGTCGCCCTCCTCGAACGCCGCCGCCATCGCCGAGCGCGCGCACGACAACCAGTGCTGCATGGTGCCGGTGTGCCAGAAATGGCTGCGCAGCGCGTCGGTGAGCAGCCATGCCGAGGTCCGGGGGCCCGACCGGGCCGCCTGGTGGACCGCGGCCACGAGGTTGCACTGCTCGGCCGTCAGCCAGGCGGCGGCGGAGGCCGGGTCGTCGAAGGAGCGGACGGCCACGCCCGCGGGCGCCGGGCCGAGCGGCAGCCTGGCGTAGTAGGGGTGGCAGCGGCCGACGGCGGCGCGCGTGTTGAGCAGGTACCAGGTGTGCAGCCGCTGCCTGGCCTCGGCGAGAGCGCCGGAGCTCTCCTCCGCCGCGGCCCGCTCCGAGGAGTACAGCCGCAGCAGGTCGTGGAAGCGGTAGCGGCCGGGCACGTGCTGATCGACCAGGTAGGCGCCGGTCAGCGCGGACAGCTGCCTCCTGGCGACGTCGGCGCCCGAACCGGTGAGCGCGGCGACCGCGTCGAGCGTGAAATCCATCCCCGGCACCAGGCTGAGCAGCCGGAACACCCGGGCCGCCGAAGGGGCCAGCGCCGAGTAGGAGAGCTCGAACGCCGCCTCGACCGCCGTGCCGCCGGTGCCGCCCGTGCCGTCGATCGCCAGCTCTGCCAGGCGGTCGCCGCCGCGCAGGGCCGTCACGTACGCGGCCGCCGTGCCGTAGCCGCCCCGCCGGATGTTGGCCGCCGCGATCCGCAGCGCGAGCGGCAGGTTCGCGCAGAGCCGGGCCAGCTCGGCGAGGACCTCGGGCGGCGTGTGGGCGGCGGCCGCCCCGAGGACTTGCGTCAGCAGGCCGGCGGCGTCGCCGGGGGCGAGCACGTCGAGCCGCGTGATCAGGGCGTCGCCGTGGACGTTGAGCCCCGACAGGTCGTTGCGGCTGGTGACCAGGACGGCGCTGTGGCCGCTGGCCGGGATCAGGGGGAAGACCTGCTCGGGACTGGTGACGTTGTCGAGCACCAGCAGCAGCCGCCGGTCGGCCGTCAGGGACCTGAACAGGGAGACGCGGGCCTCCACGTCGGGCGGGACGGCCCCCGGCCGCACGCCGAGCGCGAGCAGGAAGCTGGTCAGGGCGTCGGCGGCGGTCCTGGCGGCCTCAGGGGAGTAGCCGTGCAGGTTGTAGAAGAGCTGGCCGTCGGTGAAGCGCCGGCGGACCCGGTGGGACCAGTGGACGGCCAGCGCCGTCTTGCCGACGCCCGCCGTGCCGCTGACGACCGCGACCCTGGCCGCCGTGGGGGCCGGGTCGCCGGTGCCGAGATGGGCGGCCAGCTCCCGGAGCTCCCGCTCCCGGCCGGTGAACGTGGCGATGTCGGGCGGGAGCTGGGCGGGAGTGGGCGACCCGGCGGGCAGCGACGGCGGCGGACGCTCCGCTGACCGGCCGCCGCCGGACGTCACGGCCTGATCGGAGGCCACGGCAGGCGCCGGGGGCGCTCCTGGGTCGCGGGGCGCGACGGCCTCGCGGCGCAGCACCCGGGCGTGGGCGTCGTGGAGCTCGGGGCCGGGCTCGACGCCCAGCTCGTCGCGGAGCCGGCCGCGCAGCTCGCCGAACAGCCGCAGCGCCGCGGCCCGCTGACCGGCCCCGGCCAGGGCGCGCAGGACGCGCGCGTTGAGGCCCTCGTGCAGGGGCTCGGCCGCGGCCACCTCCCGCAGCCGCGCCAGCGCCGGCTCGTGCCGCCCGTGGGCCATGGCCAGGTCGGCATAGGCCAGGACGGCGGTCAGCCGCTGCTGGGACACCGCGACCACGACAGGATGGTGGGCGGCCCGCGGGGCGAGACCGGCGAGCACCTGCCCGCGCCACAACAGCAGCGCCCGCTCGTAGGCCCGCTCCGCCTCCTCCGGCGCGCCCGCCGCCAGGTGGGCGGCGGCGCCCGCCACCGTGCCGGTGAAGGCGAGGAGATCGCTCTCGTCGCCCGCCAGCCCCAGACGGTAGCCCTCGCCGGCACGGCCGATCAGGTTGGCGCCCGCGCCGGCCCGGACCCCGGCGAGGAAACCGCGCAGCCGCGACACGTGGGTGTGGACCAGATTGTGGTAGCTGGCGGGGATCTCCTCGCCCCACAGGAACTCCACGATGTCGGCCATCGTGACGACGTGGCCGGCGCGCAGCGCCAGCAGGCCGAGGAGCCGGCGCTGCATGGGCGGCCGCAGGTCGGCGGCGCACCCGCGCACGCGCAGCGTCAGCGGACCGAGCAGGCCGACCCGCAGCGCCGGTTCGGGGTCGGCGACGGGCAGGCCGGCCGCCTCCGCCACCAGACGGACCGACCGGGCGCGCGGATCGCGCAGCAGGCCCCGCTCGATGTCGCGCAGCGTGCGCACGCTGACGCCGGCGCGGCCGGCCAGATCCTGCTGGGTGACGCCCTCCCGTTTGCGGTAGGCGAGCAGGCTCTCCGCCAACTTCATGCCGACACGCTACTGCCCCGCGCCGACAGGATCTCCTGACCTCCTTCCGGTACGGTGCCGGTGCCCGCCGTCCCCGCAGGTCATCCGGAGGGTGGGGGCTACAGGTGGCGTCCAGCGCCCGGCAAACAGGCTCTCCTACGCTCGGCGTGTCGATCGCAGGGGGGACGATGTTCCGGTCCGTGGTGGCGTTCGCCGCGAACGGGGTCAGCTCGTACGGGGTGAGCGCGGTGAGCGGCATCTTCGCCGACCGCTCGCACCTGGGGCTGCCCGCCTTCTCCTTCACCGTCTGCGCCGAGGCCGGCGGCCGGCTGCGGACGGACCTCGGCCTGTGCATGCAGGTGGAGCACGGCCCCGAGGCCATGGACCGGGCGGACCTGGTCATCGTGCTGCCGGTCGGCTCCGGCACCCTGAAACTGGGCGAACCGGTCTCCCGGGCCCTCGTCGCCGCCTACCGTCGCGGCGCCGTCGTCGCCGCCTACTGCAGCGGGACGATCCTGCTGGCCGGCACCGGCCTGCTGGACGGACGGCGCGCCACCACCAACTGGCGCCTGACCGGCCTGCTGGCCGACGGATACCCCAAGGTCACGGTGGACCCCGACGTCCTGTACGTCGACGAGGGACGGGTGGTGACCGGGGCGGGCGTGGCCGCCGGCGTCGACATGTGCCTGCACCTGCTGCGCCGGGAGTACGGCACCGCCGTCTCCAACGCGGTGGCGAGGGAGTCGATGGTGGCGCCGCGCGGCGAGCGCGGCCAGGTTCGGTACGTCCCGGCGCCCTCCGGGGACGCCGGGCACGCCGGGCACGGGGACGCGGGCGGCGACGGCCGCCTGGCCGAGGTGCTCGCCATGACGCCGGACCGGCTGCGGGACGTCCTGACCGTGGACGACCTGGCCAGGAACGCGCTGATGAGCCCGCGCACCTTCGCCCGCCGCTTCCGCGAGGCCACCGGCACCACGCCCCACGCCTGGCTGACCGACCAGCGGCTCGACCGGGCCGAGGAGCTTCTGGAGACCACCGCCCTGCCCATCCAGGAAATCGCCAGGCTCGTGGGCTTCAGCTCGGACGCCGTGCTGCGTGACCACTTCGTCAGGCGGCACGGCATCTCGCCCCGCCGTTACCGGCGCACCTTCAGGGAGCGGGCCGAGGCCGTCCGGGCGCGGCAGACGTCCGGACGGCCAGGGCCCTTCCCCGAGCCCGTCAGTTCTCCTGACCCCAGTCGATCCCGGCAGAGTAGAACGACGTGCCGAAACCGGCTCCGGCCGACGGCGTGCACCCCATCCCCTGGGCGGTGAGCGAGCCGGTCCTGCGGCAGTAGTCGGCCCTGCCGTCGCCGTTCACGTCCGCCCAGGACCGGCTGGCGGCGTAGCCCCAGTCCAGGTTCGCGGAGACGATGTCGGGGCCGAAGCCCGTGCCGGTCGAGGGCATGCAGCCGACGCGGGCGTCGGTGTGGTTCTGCGTGCCCAGGACGCGGCAGTAGTCGGCCTTGCCGTCGCCGTTGACGTCCGCCCAGGCCCGGCCCGTCTCCTGGCCCCAGTCGAGCGGCTGGGAGAGGAACGACGTGCCGAAACGGTCGCCGGTCGAGGGCGTGCAGGCCATCGCCTGGCTCGTGGGGGCGCCCACGCCGCGGCAGTAATCGGCCCTGCCGTCGCCGTTGACGTCGGTCCACGCCCGGTTGCCGGTGTAGCCCCAGTCCAGGTTCGCCGAGACGATGTCGGGGCCGAAGGCCGTCCCGGTGGACGGCGTGCAGGACACGTGGGCGTCGGTGTGGTTCTGTGTGCCGACGACGCGGCAGTAGTCGGCCTTGCCGTCGCCGTTGACGTCCGCCCAGGCCCGGCCCGTCTCCTGGCCCCAGTCCAGCGGCCGGGACAGGAACAGGGTGCCGAACCCGCTTCTGGAGAACGGCGTGCAGGCCACCCGCTGGGCGTCCGCGCCGCCCACCCGCCGGCAGTAGTCGACCTTGCCGTCACCGTTGGCGTCCACCCACGCGCGGTCGGCGGCGTAGCCCCAGTCGGTGTTGCCGGAGTTGACCTCGGGGCCGAAGTCGGTGCCGTTCGAGAGCGTGCAGCTCAGGTACGCGTCGGTGTGGTTCCGCGTGCCGCGGACGCGGCAGAAGTCCGACTTGCCGTCGCCGTCGGCGTCCACCCACGCCCTGCCGGTGTCCTGCCCCCAGTCGAGCGGGCCGGAGGTGACCGTGATCCCGAACCCCGTACCCGTGGACAGCGTGCACGCCAGACGGCCGTCGCCGGCACGGCGGCAGTGGTCCGCCCTGCCGTCCCCGTTGAAGTCCACGCGCCCGGCGACGCCGGGGACGGACGCGCCCGGGTTCGGCACCACGCCCTGGAACAGCTGGACCTCGTCGATGTCGCCCTTGACGAAGGCCGCCGCGTAGTTGCCCCCGATCCGCAGCGGCGCCCGGGAGCGCCACGGCTGCCAGGCCGCGCTCATCGGCGTGGTGACCTTCAGCGTGCCGTCCACGTAGAGCCGCAGGTGGCGCTGCTGGGCGTCGAAGACGCCGACCAGGTTGTGGTACTCGCCCGGCGTCACCACCGAGGTGATCGCGAACGTGCCGCCGGACCAGTCGGTGGCGGAGGCGGGGAGCGCGAACACCCATTTGCCACCGTTGATCGGGTCGTAGTACAGGTGGAAGCCCCCGGCGACGAACGTCTGCGCCCGCCCGAGGTCTGCGTGGCGCACCCACGCCGACACGGTGAACGACTGGTCGATGCCGACCACCGCGTCGGCCGGCGCCACGTAGTCGTCCACGCCGTCCAGCCGCAGGCCGGTGCCCGCGTAGCCGGCGCCGCTCTCCGGGATCTGCGCGCCGCCGTAGAAGGTCAGGTCGCGGTACATGCCGGAGGAGTCGTACGCCGGTCCAGGGCCGACCTCGTCGAAGTGCCACTCGGCGACCTTGGCGTTGATCTTCGGGTCGGCCAGCGCCGCCGCCTCGGTGTCGGCGACCACCCTGTTCCACACCTGGACCTCGGCCACGGCGCCGTCGAACGACCCGCCGCCGACCTGGAAGTCGCCGGAGGCGTCCCAGGAGCCCGAGGCGGTCGCCGAGCCCTCCAGGGCGCCGTTCACGTAGAGGTGCACCTTCTTGGTCGCGGCGTCGTGGACGCCGGTGAGGTGGGTCCACACGCCGGCCCGCGGGACCGTGGCCGACCTGGCCGTCGCCGCGGCCGCGCCCGCCGCGTCCCGCGAGGTGACGGTCATCGCCCAGCGGTCCGCACCGGCGTCGTAGGACAGGGAGAAGGCGCGGTTGGCGCCGCCGGGCTGCGCGACCACGTCGCCGTCGGCCCCCTTGCGGGCGAGCTTCACCCACGCCGACACCGCGAAGCTCGTGCCGGTGTCCATGAAGTCGGGCCGCGCGGCGCGGTCGTCGGCGCTGTCCAGGCGCAGCGCGCCGCGCGGCCTGCCGTCGGGGCCCGGCAGCAGCCGGCCCGGCTCGCCGAAGGACGCGCCGCCCCCCAGCGTGAGGTCGCGCCCGTTCCCGGTGTCGTCGGACGCCGTGGCCGTCCCCTCGGGCTCGTCGAGCTTCCATCTGGCCAGCGCGGGCGCGGGTGAGCCCACGATGAACTGGTAGGTCCGGCGCGGCGACTGGTTCCCCGCGCGGTCCACCGCGATCACGGACAGGGTGTGGCCGCCGCCTTCGGCGGGCGTCCAGCTCACCGTGACCGGCGCGCCGGGCCTGGCGGGCGTGGCGGACTCGGCCGGCGGGTCGGAGAGGCCCCATTTGAACATCGCCACGTCCGGCGAGCTCGCGAAGGTGAACGTGCCGGTCTGTCCCACGCCGCCCGAGACCGTGTCGCCCTCCTGGTAGACGTCGCCGGTCACCCGCGCCGCGTCCGGCCTGACGGTGTCGGTGACGAACTCGCACCTGACGGACTCAGCGCCGGTGGCGTGCGCGTCCGACGCGGTCGCCCAGAAGCTGTAGGTGGCGTTCTCCGCGATGCCGGAGGACGGCGTGACCACCGCGGTCGCGCCCGACGGCACGCCGTGCTGATCCAGCGGCCCCTGCCGGGGCGACCACTCGGCGGGAGTGCCGTCGTCGTGGATGAGCTGCCAGTAGAAGGAGGTCTTCAGGCCCTCGCCGTCCCCGTCGGACACGCGGGCCCGCCAGGTCGGGGTGAGCGTGCTGACGTACGGCCGCGAGGCGCCCGTCGCGCACGCCTTGCCGTCCACCGTCAGGTCGGCGGGCGCGGCCGGGACGATGTTGGTGCTGACGATCAGCCGGGCCGTGGTCGCGTCGAACTTCTTCCAGCCCGCCGACGTGCCCTCGTCGGCGGCCCGCAACCCGAAGGTGAGCCAGCCCGCGTGCTGGCGGTCCGACACCACCCACGAGGGCAGCGCGAACTCGGTGAACGTCCTGGCGTAGTGGCAGCTGTTGTTCGCCACGCCGACGACCTCCGTCCCGCTCCACTTCCACGCGTCCAGGTCCCACGTCGTGCCGGGGCTCAGCGTCGTCGGGACGGTGTGCAGCCACGTCGTGC
This sequence comes from Nonomuraea sp. NPDC049624, assembly GCF_040675255.1. Lineage (NCBI taxonomy): Bacteria > Bacillati > Actinomycetota > Actinomycetes > Streptosporangiales > Streptosporangiaceae > Nonomuraea > Nonomuraea sp. NPDC049624. Next base: position 14,102 of record NZ_JBFAOR010000005.1, read on the forward strand.
TGTCGGCGCACGAGGCCGAGCTCAGCAGGTCGATGGTGAACCGGGCGCCGTCGAGGATCTGCCTGCCCTGGAAGGGCGCGGCGGAGAACTGGAACATGGACCGGTAGCGGGAGTAGGCGGCGCCGTCGTTGCCGTCCGGGTAGTAGCCGACCTTGGCGCACTCGGTCTCCCAGCCGCCTGAGCAGTTGCTGCGGTCGTAGCTCCAGTACGACGTGCCCTTCGCCGCTTCGTTGATCATCGTCCAGTACGTGTAGCCGATGGTCGGGTCGACGTACAGCGGGAAGGCGGCGGCCGGGTCGGCGAGCAGGCGCGGGTCCGGCTTCAGGACCAGCCGCCCTTGCCGCACGCTCAGCCCGACGGCCGCGGTCCTGGCGTCCTCCGCGGGGGCGGCGGCGGAGGAGCCGCGTCCCGAGGAGTCCCACATCGCCGGGGCGTCGGCGGAGAACAGCGCGCGACCCGACCTGTCCACGGCGCGCGGCCCGTCCCAGGTCAGGCCCGACAGCGTGGTGGTCAGCGAGACCTCGCGCAGCGCCGGGTCGCGCGCCGCCTCGCGGGTCCTCACCACCAGCACGAAGGAGAAGCCGGTGCCCAGCGCCGTGGCCACCAGGTCGAGCCCCGGCCGCACGTCGCGATAGGTCGCCCGCGCGCCGTCCACCTCGGGCGCCGGCAGCGGCTCCGGCCAGGAGAGGGTCAGCTCGCCGCCGTCGCGCCCGGCCCGCACCAGCGGGCCGGGCCCGCCGCCCGAGAAGCGCACGTCCGCGGTGGTGGCCCTCGCCGCCAGCGTCCCGTCCGCACCCCGTGTCAACGTGGTGTCCGGCTTCGTCCAGCTTCCGTCGGCGTGCCGCACCCGCTGAGGGGAGGCGTACTGCTCGACGGTGCCGGTCCCGTCGGGGTTGGCGAAGACCTGCGTGGTGGGGGTGCGCTCGCTCTCGACCTCGACCCGGTCGTCGCACGCCCTGGCCATCGCCAGCGCGACGGCGGCCTTCGCCGCCGACGCCGCGCAGACCGGTTCCTGGGACGGTGGCCGCGCGACGGCGGGTCCGGCGACCATCACCGTGCCCACCGCCGTGCTGGTCACCGTGGCCATCACCAGCGCCACGGCGGCGGCGCGGGCCTTGAGGCGCCGGCGCGGACTGCGTAACAGGGCTGACATTCATCCCCCATCAGTGGCGAAACGTTAGACGTGGCACGCTAACCACCGATCAGCCCAATCGGCCGACTTTGGCTCTCATCACGCGAAAAATGGCGCTCATTAGGCGTTTTTAAATGGTCGAGGGCTCTTGGCGGAAAAGAGCGCTTTTTCGGCAATAAATCTGCTTTTTGTGCTCAATCTCCGGCCGCATGATCGGGAGCATCCCTGCCCGTTCCGCCATGACAAGGATGTGCTCGATGAGACGAAGCCGAAGGTGGGCGTCCGCGGTGTCGGCGACGGCGTTGGCCGCCTCCCTGACGACCGCCGTGATGCTGGACGCCGGAGGCCCGGTGTCGGCCGCCGCGAAACCGCCGGGGGAGCGGGTGGTGGCGGTGCGCCGGCTCGAACCGCCGCCGAAACGCGCTGCGCCGGCGCTGCGGCCCTGGAAGGCAGCGGCGCCCGCGTGGCCGGGCCGGGGCTCGGCCGACGTCACGTTGCCCGCGGCGCCGCCCGCGGCCTCCGCGGCGGAGCGCGTCCCGGCCGGGCAGGCGGTGCGGGCCGGCGACCTTCCGGTGTGGGTCGCGACGGCGGGCGGCGCCGGCGCAGGCCCGTCCGCGGTCCGGGTGGAGACCGTGGAGCGGGGGGCCTTCGAACCGGCGTCCGGCCGGGGAGCACCGGGACGGCAGGCGCTGCTGCTGCGCGTCTCCCGCACCGACGGGAACGCCGCGGCCGCCCCCGTGCGGCTCACCGTGGACTACCGCCGGTTCGCCGCGGCGTTCGGCGGAGACTGGGCCTCGCGGCTGCGGTTGTGGAACGTCCCCGGGTGCGCGGACGCGGCCTCGTGCCGGCCCGCCGAGCTGCCCTCGGCCGTCGACGCCCGCAAGGGCACGGTCACGGCCCAGGTGGACACAGGCTCACTGGTCGCGCTGGCCGCCTCCGCCTCCGGAGCCACCGGCGACTACGCCGCCACCTCGCTGTCGCCGTCGGCGACCTGGAACACCGGCGGCAACAGCGGCGACTTCACCTGGTCGTACCCGCTGCGGGTGCCTCCGGGGCTCGGCGGGCCGGAGCCGCGGGTCTCGCTGTCGTACTCGTCGGCCCGCGTGGACGGCCGCATGGCCGCGGCCAACAGCCAGCCCTCCTGGATCGGCGAGGGCTTCGAGTGGCATCCGGGGTTCGTCGAACGCCGGTACGGCCTGTGCTCCAGGAACATGGGCGACGGCGCGAACAACCAGGAGAAGACCGGCGATCTGTGCTGGATCACCGACAACGCGACGCTGTCGCTGCCCGGCCACTCCGGCGAACTGATCAGGAACGGCGACCGGTGGCACCTGCGCGACGACGACGGCATGAAGGTCGAGCGCAGGACCGGCGCGTCCAACGGCGACGACGACGGCGAGTGGTGGGTCGCCACCGCGACCGACGGCACGCAGTACTGGTTCGGCGGGCGCGCGGGCGCGCAGTCGACGCTCAGCGTGCCGGTCTTCGGCAACCACCAGGGCGAACCCTGCCACCAGAACACCTTCGCCGCGTCGAGCTGCCGCCAGGCCTACCGCTGGCAGCTCGATCACGTGGTGGACACGCACGGCAACACGATGCGCATCTCCTACGCCAAGGAGACCAACCGGTACGGACGCAACCTGAACCCGGCGGACGCGGCCGACTACGACCGGGCGGGCCACCCGGAGACGATCGAGTACGGCACACGCGGCCTCGACGACGCCGCGCCGATGCGCGTGCTGTTCACCACCGCCGATCGCTGCCTGTCCGACTGCGGGGTGAAGGACGCGGCGCACTGGCCCGACGTCCCCTTCGACCAGGAGTGCGCGGCAGCGCCGTGCAGGCCGCAGCAGGTGTCGCCGACGTTCTGGACGACCAGGCGGCTGGCGTCGGTGACCACCCAGGTGCGGGACGCCGCCGGTAGCGACTGGCGCCCGGTCGAGTCGTGGGGCTTCAGCCACGCCTTCCCCGATCCGGACGACCGGGGCGCCGGCAACACGGTGACCCCCGTGCTGTGGCTGGCCGGGATCTCCCACACCGGCCGCGCGAGCACCGAGCCGGGCTCGCAGGCGAACCTGCCCGACGTGCTGTTCACCGGCAAGCTGCTGGCCAACCGGGTGGACACCGCCGGCGACCAGTTCCCGGCCATGAACCGCTACCGGATCGGCGCGATCAGCACCGAAACGGGCGCCAGGATCGAGGTCGTCTACGGGCCGCCGGACTGCGTCGCGGGCGCCAGGATGCCCGCGCCGGACCACCTGCACGACCACGGCCTGCGCTGCTACCCGGTCAAGTGGACCCCATCAGGCCGCACCGCCCCGATCGACGACTTCTTCCACAAGTACGTGGTGACGCGGGTGTCGCAGGCCGAGGCGATCGGCTCGTCGCCACGGGTGATCACCGGCTACGCCTACGGCGGCGCCCCCGCATGGCACTACACCGACGAGGACGGCCTGCTCCAGGAGGAGGACAGGACCTGGTCGGTGTGGCGCGGCTACGACACGGTCACCACGACCACCGGTGAGGGCGGCGCGCGCACCCAGGTCGAGACCCGCTACTTCCGCGGGATGAACGGGGACCGGCTGCCGTCGGGCACCCGCTCGGTGCAGCTGCCCGCCGCGGGCGGCGCGCCCGCCGTCGCCGACGAGGACGCGTTCGCCGGCCTGGTACGCGAGGTCGTCACCCGCGACGTGGGCGACGGCGCCGAGGTCAGCGCGACGGTGAACCAGCCGTGGCAGTCGGAGCCGACCGCCACCCGGACCATCGGCGGATCCAGCGTGCACGCCCGGTTCGTCGGGACGGCCGTCACCCGCACCCGCACCGCCCGCGACGGCGGACGGGCGCCCCGCACCACCACCGCGACCACGGAGTTCGACGCCTACGGCATGCCCACCTGGGCCGAGGACCAGGGGGACGACGCGGTCGACGGCGACGAGAGATGCACCGCCACCGAGTACATCCGCAGGACCGACCTCTGGCTGGTCGACCGGGTCTCGCGGGTGCGCCGGTTCGCGATGGGCTGCGCGGCGGCCAAGGCCAAGGCGGCGGCGGGCACGCTGACCGAGGCCGACCTGATCGGCGACGAGCGCACCGCCTACGACGGCGCCCCGGCCTGGGACGGCGCGCCGGCCCCCACCAAGGGGGAGGCCACCCTGGTCGAGACCGTCAAGGAGATCAAGAACGGCACGCCCTCGTACGTGGCCGAGCGGAAGCGGACCTACGACGCCTACGGACGCGTGCTGACCGAGACCGACGCCCGCGGCGCCACGACCGAGACCAGGTACACGCCCGTGACGGGCGGCCCGGTCACCAGGACGGTGACGACCGGACCGCTGGGCTGGCAGACCACCACCGACCTCGACCCGGCGCTCGGCCTGCCGGTCACCACCACCGACCCCAACGGCCGGGTCACCGACCTGGCCTACGACGGGCTGGGACGGCTGACGGCGGCGTGGCTGCCGGGCAACGACAAGGCCGGCCACCGGGACCGGCCCACGATCAGCCACGACTACCGGGTCCGCGCCGACGGGCCGGTCGTGGTGACCAGTCGGCGGCTCAACCAGGCGGGCACGTACGTGACGACCTACGCCTACTACGACAACCTGCTGCGTCCCCGGCAGACCCAGAGCGCCGACGGCGCGGGCGCGGCCGACCGCGTCGTGGTGACCGACACGTTCTACGACGCCGCCGGCCGGGCCTACAAGACCCACAACCCCTACCTGGCGGGCGCGGTGCCGGGGACGGCTCTCGTCGTGCCCGCCGAGGACGTCCCCTCGGCGGAGGTCACCCTGTTCGACGGCGCCGGCCGCAGGAGCGCCGAGGTGCATATGGTCGACGAGTCGCCGGCCAGCCCGAGCGGCCTCGACGAGCGCTGGCGGACGACCTACTCCTACGGCGGCGACCGGGAGGACGTCATCCCGCCCGCGGGCGGCACCGTCACCTCGACGGTGCAGGACGCCGCCGGGCGCGTGGTGGAGATGCGCCAGTACCGCACCGGGCACGCGGCCGGTTCGGCCTCCGGGTTCGTGCGCACGTCGTACGACTTCGACCGCAAGGGGAAGCTCGCCAAGGTGACCGACGCGGTGGGCAACACCTGGCTCTACACCCATGACCTGCGCGGCCGGCTGGTGCGCAGCACCGACCCCGACGTCGGCACGCTCACCCGCACCTACGACGACGCCGGCGACCTGCTCACCACCACCGACAACGCCGGGTCCGTCGTCGCCTACACCTACGACGCGACCGGCCGCAGGACGACCGTGCGCGACGACTCGGCCACCGGCCCCAAACGCGCCGAGTGGGTGTACGACACCCTCGCCAAGGGGCAGCTCACGAAGAGCGTCAGGTACGACGGCCCCGACGAGTACGTCAAGACCATCGGCGGCTACACCGTCGGGTACCAGCCGACGCAGGTGACGTACACGATCCCGGCCGCGCAGGGCGGGGTGAACGGCGCCTACACCTACGTCCACACCTACCACCCCGACGGCTCGCCCAGGACGACCCGGCTGCCCGCCGCGGGCCAGCTGCCCCAGGAGGAGCTGAGCCACGGCTACGACGCCCTGGGGCTGCCCGACACCCTGGGCACGACCAGCACGTCCGGCGGCACGTACGTGACCGGGACGGACTACACCAGCTTCGCGGAGGTCGCCAAGATCAAGCTGAAGAACAACGCGGGCCGGACGGCCGACATCAGCCGCGTCTACGAGACCGACACCCGGCGCCTGGAGACGATCACCACCGTACGGGAGGCCGCACCGGCGGCCGTCAGCCAGCTGAGCCTGGCCTACGACGCGGCCGGGAACGTCACCCGGCTGTCCGACCTGACCAGCGGCGACCACCAGTGCTTCGCCACCGACTTCCTGCGCAGGCTGACCGAGGCGTGGACGCAGACCTCCTCGGCCTGCCCGGCCGCCCCCTCGGCGGCGGCGGTCGGCGGGACGGGCGCGTACTGGCACTCCTACAACTACGACGACATCGGGAACCGGGTGCGGATGGTCAGGCACGGCGCCGCCTCGGGCGACTCGGTCACCACCTACACCGTCCCCGGCGGCGCCCACCAGCTCAGCGCGTCCTCGACCACCGACGGCACGGGCACGCGGACGACGTCCCAGACCTACGACGCCGCGGGCAACATGAGGACCAGGGCGACGGCGTCCGGAACCCAGACGCTGACCTGGGACAGAGAGGGCCACCTGACCGCGGTCCAGGACGCCGCCGGCACGACCGGCTACGTCTACGACGCCGACGGCGAGCGGCTGATCCGCAAGGACCCGGGCGGCACGACGCTGTACCTGCCCGGCCAGCAGATCCGGTACGCAGCCGGAGCCAGGACCGGCACCCGCTACTACAGCCACGGCGGGCAGGTCGTCGCCGTCCGCTCCGGCGGCACGGCGGCGGGCGTGAGCTGGCTCAGCGGCGACCACCACGGCACCACCGGCGCCGCGATCGCCAACACCGACACCCAGGCCGTCGCCACCCGCCGCCACACGCCCTTCGGCGAGCCCCGCGACGGCGGCGCCGGCGCCTGGCCCGCCTCCATGGACCGCGGTTTCGTCGGCGGGACCACCGACGGCACCGGCCTGACCCACCTGGGCGCCCGCGAGTACGACCCGGGCACGGGCCGGTTCGTCTCGGTCGACCCGCTCGTGGACGTCCAGGACTCCCAGCAGGTCAACGGCTACACCTACGCCAACAACAACCCGCTGGCGCTCAGCGACCCCGACGGGCGGATACCCCGCTCCTGCCCCGACGGGGTGTGCAACGACGGGAAGGGCGGCGGCGCCCACCAGAACCGGGAGAACAACCCGGCCGACTCCTACAACCCGCCGGTCGGCCGGGGCGTCAGGGGCGGCCCGTGCGGCGCCCGCCCGTGCGCGCCCGCCGACGGCCAGGCGGCGACCCGCCCGCGTGGTGACAACCTGCTGCCCAAGGGCGGCCCGTGCGGGGCGCGCCCGTGCCGCGAGTACGAGCAGGCGCCCTTCGTGTGGCATCCGAAGAAGTACCACAAGACGGTGGAGTCGTCGGGGTTCTGTGACGGCTTGTTCAACTGCGCCTGGGAGGTCGGCTGGCGCGGGGCCGCGGCCACGAACCCCCTCACCCTGGTCGGGCAGGCCACGGCAGACCTGACCGGGACGAGCCTCACCCCCGACTATGTGACGGTGGACGGGAACTTCCCCTTGGTCCCGTCGCTCGTCGGGTACGGGCTGACCGGCGGGATCACGATCAGCAAGTACGGCCAGGTGACCGTCAACGCGCCGCTCGGCTCGGGGGGCGTCTCGGCGCCCGGCGGGAGCGCCCGCATGGGATGGACGAACGTCGCCGACGACAGGGCGGCGGTCAACGGGTTCCTCCAGGGGGCCGCGGTGGGCCTGGGCGGCAGCGTGCCGTACATGCCTCCCCTCGCGCTCGCAGGAGGGATGGTGATCTCCATGTCCAGCCCCGACCAGATGGCCTTCGAACTCGGCGCCGCGGTGCCGAGGGGCAGCGGCGTCGGCCTGGCGTCGACGTACGGCATCGTGGTGTGGCCCGGCTGGTGACCACACCGAGGTGAAGGGCCTCCCCGTCCTTCCAGGGCCTCCCCGTCCTAGCAGGGACGGGGAGGCCCTGCGCTCGCCCGCCCGCCCCTGACCGGCTCCGGACCGTCGGCCCGCTGACGTCGTCTACCCGCCCAGGAGGAGGGTCACGACGACGCCGGCGACGAAGAAGAACGCTCCGCTGACGATGTTCAGCCACATGCCTTGCTTGAACGATTTCCTGCCGCTCTCCTCCAGTCGTGCCGCCAGCCGCGCATCGAGCATCTTCTCGACGGCAGCCTGAGCGTCCTTGTGCATCGAGGCGATGCTCTCGGCGTGTCGGGCCTCGGCTTGCAGCTCACGGACTGTCGCGGTGCGTGCCTCCATCTCCGCCGAGAGTTCGGCGAGCAACGCCGTCGAGCGCTTGAGGAGATCAGCCAACTCGTCGGCCCGCTCCTCGATGCCGGGAGCGCTCTGTGCTGGGGACTCCTCCGCGCTGCCAGGCCGTCTGAGTCTGCTCTGCACCTTTTCCAAGGCGCCTGATCCCAGCCCGCTGAGCACGGCGCCGACGATGGTCGAGATGAGAAGGGGGTCCACGTCCACGCGGGCAGGTTAGGAGCGGCGACCCGACATGCGCGCCACAACGAACAAGCGGTGATCGGATCGATACATGCAGCCACGTCACGGCGCACCATGAGCTCACCCGTCGACGAAGTGAGCCCCGCACCACCTCCGGGCCGCCCGCTTGCCCGGCCCCCCTCCCAGCCCACCTGCGGTGACAACGGCCCTGCCGGCCGTGCAGTGGGCGGTCCCACCGGAGCTCACCGAAGCCGCCCGCGCGGACCGGACGATTACTTAGAGTACGGACATGGATCCCGTGAGCGTTGTGGGGGTGTTGACGGGAGTGGCCGCGGCCGTCATCGCAGCCCTGCAGTTGCACCGGACTCCCCGCCGGAGGAACGCGGTGCCCGTCGTCCCGCCGTCGCTCGTCGTGCCCGCGGTCGAGGGACAGCCGGGAGCGCTCGTCGTCCCGGTCCTCCGTGCACCGGTGGGGCGGCTTCCTCAGGTGCACGGCAGGCAGGGCCTGCTGCTGGACCTGGAGCAGCGCCTGACCGAGCCGGACGGAAACTTCCATGTGCTGGGCGGTCTCGGGGGAGTCGGCAAGACCACGGTCGCGCTGGCGCTGGCCGAGCGGGCTCAGAATGCGGGGCGGCCCGTCTGGTGGATCGCCGCCACGGACGTGCAGGCCGTGACGTCCTGCCTGCTGGCGCTGGCCGCCGAGCTGGGCGCGTCGGCGACCGAGATCGAGGAGGCGCGAACCGGACGGCGCGATGCCGCCGACGTCCTCTGGGGGCGGCTGGAGGAGCGGACCGGCTGGCTCCTCGTCCTCGACAACGCCGACGACCCGGCGACGCTGGAAGTGGCGGGGGCGCCGGTGCGCGACGCGACCGGCTGGCTGCGGCCCACCACGTCCGGGCTCCTCGTCGTGACCAGCCGCACCGTCGAGCAACGCGTCTGGGGCCGGTACGGCCGGGTCCACCACCTGTCGTGCCTGTCCGAGGACGACGGGGCACGCGCACTGCTGGACCTCGCCGGGCACGCCGGCAGTCCGGAGCAGGCCCGCACGGTGTCCAGACGGCTGGGTGGGCTGCCGCTGGCGCTGTCCCACGCAGGCAACCACATCGCTTCTCCCTTCAGCACCGAGCAGACCTTCCCCGACTATCTGCTTGCCCTGGACGACCGCTTCCCCAGGCTCCTCGGCAGCAGCGGCGCGGCACCATCGATCGCCACCACCTGGGAGATCTCCCTCGACGCCCTCGCTGAGCGCGGGTGCGCGCAGGCCCGGCCGCTGTTGCGGGTGCTCGCCTGCCTCGCACCCGCCGTGGAGATCGACGCCGCGCTGCTGGACGACACCATGCTGGGCGAGATCTGCGGCGGGGAGCACCAGGTGCGCCCGGGGCTGGAGGCGCTGAGCTCCATGGGCCTGATCGAAGTCCGCGGGCCCACCCGTACGGCGCGTTCGGCGCTGGTCGTTCATCCCCTGGTCGCCGAGGCGAGCCGGACGCACGTCACATCGGTGATCACCACCGTCGCGATCGCCCTCATGCGTGGCGCGGTGGACGGCAGACGGCATGACACGCCGTCCGACTGGCCCGTGTCTGGCAGCAGCTGATGCCTCACCTGCGTGCCCTGCTGTCCCTGGCCCCCGCCGTCCTGGAAGAGCGCGCCCTGGGGGAGCTGGCGGGGGTGGTGAGCCGAGGGTGCGGCGCGTTGCGGGCAAGCGGCTACTACGCCGCCGCCGCGGAACTTGCGACGCTCTCGCTACGCCAGGCCGACGTCCTGGGGGCGGATCACCCGCGGGTTCTGGCCCTGCGCCATCAGCGCGGTGGCGCGTGGGCGTCCATGGTGCACGCCGTCGAGGCGGAGGCGGAGCTGGCCGACGTCCTGCGGGCCCGGTCCGCCGTCCTGGGCGAGGAACATCCCGACACGCTGGCGAGCCGGCACGAGTTCGGTTTCGCCCTGTTCGAGCAGGGCCGCTACGTCGAGGCTCATCGTTGTTACGAACAGACGCTGTCCGTCAGGGCGCGGGTCCTGGGTGCCGACCATCCGGACACCCTCGCCACCTGGCACGAGATCGGCCGTGTCCTGTCCATCCGCGGCCTCCTCGACGAGGCGGAGGCGGTGTGCCGGAGCGTGGTGGAGGCGCGCGCCCAGGTTCTCGGCCCCGAGCATCCCGACACGCTGGCCAGCCGCTTCTACCACGTGCGCGCCATCGGCGATCTCGGCGACTACGCGATGGCGGAGAAGGGCTACGCCGAACTTGTCGCCGCCCGTGCCCGCGTGATCGGCCCGGATCACCATCTCACCCTGCGTACGCGGTTCAACATGCTGATGAACGTGGCTCTTCAGGGGCATACGGCCGAGGCGGCGACGGGCATGGCCGACCTGGCGGCGCACCAGAGCCGGGTCCTCGGCCCCGGGCATCCCGATATCCTGCTCACCAGGTCGAACAGGGGCTGGATGCTTCGTGACCTCGGCCGGCATGCCGAGGCCGAACACGAACTGGGCACGCTCGTGGCATCGGCCCGGCGGGTGTGGGGCGATGACCACATCTACACCTTGGACATACGTTACGAACTCGCGCGGACGTGGCGGGTCGCCGGCGCCCCCGATCGAGCCGAGCGCGAGCTGCGCGACGTCCTGCGACGGCAGGTCCGGGTGCTGGGCCCGGCGCACCTCCAGACGATCGCGACCCGTTACGAGATCGCCCGCGTCCTGGAGGAGCGCAACCTTCAGGAGCAGGCGTGCCGCGAATACCGCGCGGTGATCGAGCTGTACCGGGGCACCTGTGGGCCCGACCATCCGCAGACGAAACGCGTGGAGGAACGACACAGATGTGCGTCCCTGCAAGCCCCGTAGACGATGGCCACTTCGAACCGCCCAAATCCGGGACGAACGGCACCCACTGCCACCAAGGTGGCTGAGGGCTCCCAGGCGTCTTCGCCGCAATCACTCGTGGGCGGGCCATTCCTCGGCCAGGAGCGCGTACGAGAGACCGTCGATCCATCCCTTGGTGCGGTGGAGCGAGTCTCTCACCGTGTGCTGTTCACGGCGCATCCCGACCCGCTCCATCAGCCGCCACGAGGCTTCGTTGTCGTAGAAGCAGTCCGCGTGCAGGCGGCGCAGGCCGAGCCTCCTGAAGGAGATGTCGATGAGGGCGCGTACCGCTTCGGTGGCGTAGCCCTTGCCGCCGTAGGCGGGATCGAGCGTCCACCCGAGCTCTCCTTGGACGCCTTTCGCCTGGTCGGCGACTTCTTCCTGGGCCCAACCGTCCTGGATCCTCAGTGTCAGGTCGCCGATCACCCGGCCGTCCAGTTCGATGAGGAGCAGGTCTGCGAGCCGCTCCTCGCTGAGGAAACGCTCACGGTAGTCGTCGTAGGTCTGTGTGGCGGCCGCGATCCATTCGTGAGTCTCCGGCAGTTGCCGGAAGGCCCAGGTCGCGTCCAGGTCGTCGGGGGCAGCCCGGCGCAACAGCAGCCGCTCGGTGGAAATCGGCCAGTCCAGCGTGTCAAGAGGGTGACTCATGGGCCTTCATGGTGACAGCGGGCTGTGGTGACACACAAACGGATTTCCTGCGGACGACGTCGGTAGAAGACCTCGGGATCACCTTCGTCGAGGCCGTGCACCATCCCTGCCGGCCCCGCCGGCCAACCCGCTGGAGCAGCTGCTGCACGGGATGGTTGGACAGGTTCGTTGAGGTGAACAGCTTCGCGGTCCGGCATGAGCTGCTGCTTCCTGGAGCCGGAAGCCCACGTTGATCGCGGCCTGGCCGTCAAGGAGGTGCCGTCCGGCCTCGCTCTCCACGATGCCGACCGCGACCGACAACCGTGCTGAGAGCGCGGCCACGAGCAGCGCGAGGACGGCGACGCCGTACCATCGTCCGTGGATCACGGCCACGCGGTCACCCCGGCCGCCGGTCAGCCTTCCGGGTGCCCGTCGTAGACGCGGATCTTGTATTCGGTCGTCTCCAGGGCGAGAGTGAGCTCGCGGATCTGCCGCACGATGCGGTCGCGCTGGTCGAGCATGATGCGCCGGCGTTCCGGGACGGTGCTCGGGCCCTGCTCGACGAGGGCGATGTAGCGCTTGAGATCCTGCATGGTCATTCCCGACAGCCGCATCCGGGTGAGGAAGACGAGGCGGCGCAGGTCGAACACCGAGTATTCGCGGTAACCGGAGGCGTTGCGGGCCGGCCGCAGCAGTCCCTCCTGCTCGTAGTAGCGGAGGGTGTGGGGGGACAGGCCGACCAGGCGGGCGGCCTCGGCGACGCTCCTGGGCGTCGCCGAGGCCTCGATCGTGGTGTCGTCGAGGAGGTCGTGCAGCGCGTCGATGACCGATGCTGACGGTTCGTCACCGGCGGCGAGAATGCGCTCGATCAGGTCTTCGGTGGCCATGTTCGACAGGCTACGGAGCTCAGAACGCGCGTAGCGCCGGCGGCATGCCGGGAAAGTCGGCCGTTTGGCTGACATGCGCCCACTTCTCGACGTCGCTGAGCGCGTTCTGGTAGGCGCGGGTGAGATTGCGCACGGCCTCGGCGCCGAGCGGAAGCCTGAGCGGCGCGTCGGGCGTGTCCAGCATGTCGCGGATGGCCGAGGCGGCACGTGCCGGGTCGCCCTCCTGGATGCCGTCCGCCTCGGCCATGTTCGCGCGGACGGCGCCGAGCACGTCGTCGTAGACCGGGTGATGGTCCACGGTCCTGAGCACGTCGGCGGAATTGAAGGCGGTGCGGAAGCGGCTGGGCTCGGCGATGAGGACGCGCACGCCGAACGGCGCGACCTCGCCCGCCAGCGCCTCCGACCAGCCTTCGAGCGCGAACTTGCCGGCCGAGTAGCTGCCGACGGCGGGGAAGGACATCCGCCCGCCCTGACTGCTCATCTGCACGATCGCACCGGAACGACGCGCACGCATGTGCGGCAGCACCGCGCGCACGTAGGCGGCCGGGCCGAAGAGGTGCTGCTCGAGCATGTCGCGCAACTGCGCGTCCGTGACCTCCTCCGCGGCGCCCACCTGCCCGGCTCCGGCATTGTTGACAAGGACGTCGACGTGCCCGAATGCGTCGAGCGCGCGCCGTACGACCGCCGCGGCCGCGTCCGTGTCGCGCACGTCGTGCTCGACCGGCAGCAGCCGGTCACCGTACTGAGCCCGGAGCGCGTCGAACCGGTCGGCACGCCGCGCCGTGCCGACCACCTGTTCGCCCGCGGCCAGTGCCGCCTCGGCCAACGCCAGGCCGAGCCCGGAGCTCGCACCGGTGATGATCCAGGTCTTGGTCCCGTTTGTCGTAGTCATGACGGCGAAGATAGACATTCGAGCGCGCTCGAAGGCAAGCAGGCCTCACCCGCCAGGCCGGCGTCGCGATCGGCACGCTCTACGGCCACTTCTCCAGCCGTCGCGCGCTGGTCGGCGCGCTGCTCCGGGAGCGCGACGAGACCCCGTTCGCGTACGGGGACCGGTTGGCTGCCCTCGGACGCCAGGAATACCGCTGGCGGCACATGCTCACTGTCGCCCAGCGGAACTGGTGACCACGAGGTCGACCAGATGCGATCTGCCTCCGCGGTTCTCGACCGACCAGCAGCCCACCGCCCGGCAGAACCTCGTCCTGGACGCAACCGCAGAAGTGGACGGTCTAGTTGTCGCCGTCGCGGACCACCGCCAACCCGCCGACCCGGGTCGTGATGCCCGCCGGTCCGCGTCGGGCCGAAGCGAGCACGCTGGCCGGTCGCCCCAGGGCGTCGCCCTGCTCCACCTCGATCGCGAGCGTCTGTGCCCCTGTCGTGTCGAGCAGGTGGGCGGCCAGGCAGCCGGTGCTGTTGGCGTTGGCGACGTCCTCGTCGACACCGATCGCCGGCGCGAACATCCGCGCCGCCCCCGGGCGTTCGCCCACCGGCGGTACGTACACGAAACAGCCGAGGAGCCCGTACCGCCGGCACGCCGCCGTCAGCCTGCCGAGGTGCGGGTGGATTCGCAGTAGCGCCGACCGGTCGCGGACCGGTACCAGCATGCGCGGCGCGCCGGGCGCGGCGATCCGTGGCGCGTCGGTCGGATGCGGGTCGTCCGCGGTGAGCCCGAGCGCGGTGACGATCGCGGCGCGTTCGTCCGGTGCCGGGTGACGCAGCTCGACGATGCCCTGGTCGAACCACACCTCGATGCCGGCGGGGCGGCGGATCGCGACGGTGTCGAACGTGCGCCCGCCGGTGTGCTGGCGGTCGTTCAGCTCGCCCAGCGTGGTGCGGGCCAGCCGGACGGCCTGCGCGGCAACGGTGCCGTGGCCGCAGCCGGACAGTTCGGCGGTGGCGGTGAAGAACCGGACCGGCCGGCCACCGTCCGGCGTCCGCCCCGGGCCGAGGAACGCCGCGTGCGAGGTGCCGGCCGCGGAAGCGACCGCACGCCGGTCCGCGTCCGTCGCGGCCGGGTCGTCGTCGGTGACGGCGGTGGGGCTGCCGCCCCGGCCGTCGCGCCGCACGCACGCGTCAACCACCGTGACATCCGGCCAGGTCATCGGCCCTCCTTTGACGCTCGGCGAACCGGCACCCGCGAACGGCGTCCGCCGACAGCCGGGCTTGGCCGGCGGCCGACCGAACGTGTCCCGGAGCGTACCGTCCTGCCTCAGCCGGTGCCGTCCTGCACCGGATAGTGGATGACGACCGCACCGCCGGTGGCGTAGTTGGCGACATCGGCGGTCAGCCGCTGCCCTTGCGGCGACGACTGGGCCGCGGCCATGGCGGCGGCGTCCGCGAATTCGGCCTCGAAGACCGCGAAGTACGGCTTTTCTCCCCTGGTCGCCGCCACGTCGAAGCTGTAGCGCCACGCAAGCAGACCGGGCCATTCCATGACCAGTGGAAGGTGCTTGGTCACGTAGTAGTCGCGGAAGTGGTCAGGGTCGGCGGGCTCGGGATACAGGACCAGCAACTTATGCATGACGACCTCCGTCCAGAGCCGTGAGGGCGGACTCGAAGTCGGCGGTGTGCGTGGGTGCGAAGTCCCGTATCGCGGTCAGTTCTGTCGTCATATGCGCAGGTTAGGGCTTGATGTGCGGTCGAGGGAAAGATCGGTACGGGATAGACTCAGAACGGATCGTTATCAATCGGCGGGGAGGCCAAGTGGCGCCGGATACGGTGAGCCTGCGGTACTTCCTGGTGCTGGCGCAGGAGTTGAACTTCACCCGCGCGGCCGCACGGATCGGTATCGCACAGCCCGCACTCAGCGCCCGGATGCGCCGACTGGAGGCCGAACTCGGTACGGCCCTGCTGATCCGCAACACGCGTAGCGTCGTACTGACCACGGCCGGTGCGGCTTTGGCGGAGTCCGCGCCGCCCGCGCTGGCGGCGCTGGACCGGGCATGGGACGCCGCCCGGAGCGCGGCGGCCGGTGACCTGGGCACGCTGCGCATCGGATACAGCCTCAGCACCGGGGCCGAGACGGCTCCGGCCCTGGTGGACAGGCTGATTCGCGACAACAGCGGACTTGAGGTCAGCGCGGTCCCGATGGCGACACCGGAGATCTCCCCGGCGGTCGCCGACGGCCGCATCGATGCCGGGATCACCCGCGGTGAACAGCCGGGCCGTGGTGTGCGCCGGTTCCTGCTGCGGCGTCAGCGCATCGGGGTCCAGCTGGCGCAGCACCATCCGCTGGCCGTACACCCGGAGATCGAGATCGCCGACGCGGCCGCGTATCCGCTGCGACTCCCCGACCGTGCGGCCAACCCCGTGATCCACGATCAGCTGGCCGCACTGTTCCGAGACACCCGACCCCACCCCCGGTTCCACACGCCCGCGGTCTCTTTCGACATGTCTCAGCGCGACCTGCGCGACGGGCTCACCCTCGCCCCGGCCGGAGAAGCCGCGGTCGCGGCATCACCGGCCGACATCACCTGGCGACCGCTACGGGGCGCCCCCAGCCTGACGATCCACCTGGTCCTCCCACGCGACCCGTCGCCCCTGCACCGCCGCGTCCGTGCTGTCGCCAGAACCCTGGCGTACGAGCTGCACTGGCTGCCGGGCTGACGCGTAAAAGATCAAGCGAGACGGACGTCCAGTGGCGAGGCCGAAGACCTTGCGCTCAGCGGACTTCCCCTGCGCCGTGTTCGGCATCGACGACAAGACCGCCATCCGGCCACGCCAAAGCCGCCCGCCACCTCCTGCAAACGCCACGGAAACGCCCGAACCACCGTGACACCATGGCGTCGTGCCCCCCGCGGATGAGCTTGTCAGCCGGAAGCTGCTCCAGGTGACGGTGTCCTGGCACACCTATCCAAGCGATGATCACGGGTCACTGGTGCACATGTGGTTACACCTGAGCGATCTCGGCCCGGTTCGCTTCCACACCCCCCCGACTCCCGGCGCAGCTCACCGTCGGTCCCGCCGCAGAGAACTCTCTGATGAGCGGATGGCCAGTCGATCCGAGCCGTTCACCGCATCACGGCAACGGCCTGTCGGGAAGCCTTCTGGACTCGCGAAGATCAGCCGAGCGTGAACGCCCTGGCACGGATGCGGCCCCGGCTGGGAGGGTGGACCTCATGACGGAGGACTTGCGGGACGCCGAGCGCCGGCTCCAGGCCGCGCAGCTCGCTGGAGATGTCGAGGCGCTGGATCGGCTGCTGGATGATCGGCTGATCTTCACCTTCGGCGCGAACACTGCCACCAAGGCGGACGACCTGGAGCTGCACCGCACTCGGACACAGGTGATGACGAAGGTGACCGAGGAGGATTTGACCGTGCTCGCCGACGGGCGCACCGGAGTGACGTGGTTTCTCGGCACCGTCGAAGGGACCGTCTCCGGTACGCCGTTCGCGGCCAGGATGCGCTACACCCGTACCTGGATATACGACGAGACACACGGCTGGCGAATCATCGCCGCGCACGCCAGCACGGCCGATTGACCTAGCCGACGAGTTGTCCGATGACCAGCCGGCCGGATGGTCGTCGGAAAGGATCAAAGCCAGAGCGAGACCGGGAGAAACCGTGGGAACGGGTCAGGCCGCGAGGCTGAGTGCTTGATCTGAGCCGGGGTACCAGCGGGCGAAGTCCGCTTCAAGGTCGCGGTTGAGGACGCGGGTACGGATCTGCAGGAGGAGGTGGGCGCCGCGGGGTGTCCATCTCATCTGCTGTTTCTTGACCATGCGGCGGCTGATGACGTGGTTGACGGTGGCTTCGGCGGTGGCGCTGGAGATGGCTTCGCCGTTGCGGTGGCGTTCGCCGTAGTTGGGGATCTCGTGCTGATTGCGGTCGATGTAGGTGCGGAACTCGGCCAGCCGGGTGTGGAAGGCGCGCTGCTTGTCGTCGGGCTCGTTCGCGCAGAGGAGTTCGTAGTCCTCGACGTCCGCGGCCGGCGGCCGAAGGGAGCGGGTGCTCTGTCGCAGGACGGTGAGGCGCATGGTGATGTGGAAACCAGTCGAGGTAGTGCTCGGCCTGGGGGTTGAGGTAGCGGGGCAGGTCGCGGATGTCCTCGCCGCCACCGGTGGGGTGGAGCGGCCGGTGACGGCTTCGAACCAGCCGTCCCGCCGGGAGGTCTGGTTGCTGGAGTGGACATGGCCGCCGTCCAGGGCGACGACCAGCGGCAGGTTGGGGCGGGGCATGGTCTCCAGGTCCCGCGGACAGGTGTCGATGAAGCTGAAGCGTACGTCGCCGAGTTCGTTCTCCAGGCGGGTCGCGGTGCGCTCGACCTGCTGGCGGATCGTGGTGGCGTGCAGGGGCCGACCGAGCGGGAAGGCCTCGGCGAGCAGGGTCGCGGCGGTGCCGTAGGAGGTGAGCGCGGCGTACTTGGCCTCCCACAGCAGCAGCTCCGGGGCAGTGCGCTCGGGCAGCGCCGCGGCGATGGGTCTGAACGTCGCGGCCTCCGACGGCGTGCACGGGCAGGTCTTCATTCGTGGGCTGTCCAGGCGGAGGGTGCCGAACAGGGTGCGGAGCACGATCTGCCGGGTGTCCTTGCGGGCGCGGGCCCGGCCGCAGTGGGCGCAGTTCTGTTCGGCGTCGACGGCGGCCTGGGCCTGGGCGGTGAGGAGGTGATGCTGGAGGCCGGACAGCACCTCGTGCGCTTCGGCGAGCGCCAGCCCGGCGGTCGCGAGGCTGAGGTCGTCGCGGGCGAGGTGTAGGGGCCGGGACCGCAGGCTTCGATGATCGCCGCGCGCGCGGCTTGCACGAACTTCTCGACCCGGTCTCCCAACAGGTCCGCGGTCGAGTAGGAGTAGGTCAGCTGCTGACCGATCGCGGTCTCCAGGTCGACGGACCGGTTCACGGTGCGTGCCGAGCACGATCTGCTGGACGTGCTCGGCACGGCCATCGAGGTCGAGGATGCCGCCGTTGCGGGCGCGGCCGCCGGGTCGCGCAGGCGGTGGCGAACGTGTTCGACGCGGTCAACCTCGGGCGGCGGGCCATGTATGGGGGCGGGCCATGTATGGGGGATGGTAAGAATCCCTCCGCAGAAGCCCTGAACGAGGGGAGAAGCCCCCGTTAGGCTGCTTGACGTGAACCAGCCCCCATATCGGCAGTATCCCGCGCCAATACCGCCGCCGGGTCACCGTCCGGTCCGGAAGCGGCCGGGGCTGCTCGCTGTGATCATATTGGCGGTTTGTCTCGGCGTGAGCCTCATGGGCGTCGGCGGATATCTGGTCGTCCGCGCCATGACCAAGCCAGCTCACAGCGACGTGACCGCAGTCATCTTGCAGCCGACCGCCTCGCAATCGACAAAGGACGCGATCAGTCGGCGCCTGGTGTCGATGCCGCAGACTGATACGGTCTACTACGCTTCACCCGACGAACTGCCTGAGTGGTTTCCCGGCAGCCATCCATGGGGCGCCACTCACCCTGATGCGTATCTGGTGAAGCTGCGGCCGGGCATCGATCCCGACACCGTGCAGGCGAGCCTGCGCGCCTGGCCGGGGGTGTTCATGGTCACCTACGTGACGGTCACTGATCTGACCATCGGCACGGGCGGGACCGAGTGAGCACCGGCTACTGTCGCACGATCCGACTCACGCGGGTCACAGGCCGTGACCGGCTGCCATCCCTCTCGCTTGAGGCTCCTGCCACGATTCTTACGATCATCTCGTGTAGGTAGCCGAACGAGATGAGCGTCAATGCCATGATGCTGTGTGCGGTTGAGGCGAGGCTGGTCAGCGAGGTCAGCGGCGTCGGGACCGTCGGCGTTCGGTTTCCGACAGGGCGGCGCGTCGAGCTCATACAGCCGCTGAGGGTCGGCGTCCGGCAGTTCCCGGAACTCGGGGCTGGCCAGGAACTCGGCCTGGACCTCGGGCCGCAGCTTGCGCAGCAGCGCCACGGCGATGCGGTCGATGTCTCCGTCCGCCATGTCGATCCCTCCTTCCGCAGGCCGGGGGCCCGTCCCCGGCCTGACGTCTTTGCGGCGTCCGCGGCTGGTCAGGCCGGCGTGTCGCGCTGGCGCAGCAGTGCCAGGAGCTCGCCGACGCGGGCGTCCGCCTCCCGGGCCGATGCCTGCGCGGTGGTCTTGGCCTCCTCCAGAGCGGCCGCCCGGGTCTCGGCGACCTCCGCCCGCGCCGTGGCGGCCTGGGCCACGGACTGCGCGTCGGCCAGCTGGCCGCGCGTCTCCTCCAGGCGCCGCGCGGCGACGGCCAGGTCCTTGCCGAGCTCCCGGTTCGCCCTGGTCAGCTCCTGGTTGCTGCGCTGAAGCTGCTCGGCGCGCTCCCACTCCTTCTGCTGTTCCTCCTGGGCGTGGACGGCGGCGGCGGTCTGGCTGGCGGCCTTGCTCTCGGCGGCCGTCCGCGCGCTCTTGTGCTCCAGGGCCGTGGTCCAGGCAGCGTTCACCTCCGCACATCAGCAGCCATGGGACCACAGGCAAGCCGTGTCCCCGTGGCGGGGGCAACCAGGCAGCCAGCGGGATTCAGGGTCCTGCGCTCGGGTTCATGCGAAATCGGATCGCTTCGCCGCCGGCAATGTGCGACGGTCACTGCATGCCTCAACCGATCTTGCGTACCGAGCGTGTGCTGCTGGTCCCGCTCGCCGACCGGCACCTCGACTTGGAGGTTCGACTCGACTCCGATCCCGAGGTGCTTCGCTATCTCGCTGGACGGCCGCCGACCAGGGACGAGGTGGTAGCCGCTCATGCGCGGCGGATGGCCCTGACGCGCAAGGTGGACGGCTTGGGTTTCTGGATGGCCTTCGTCCGCGATGGCGGGGGGCGAGGTTCGACGCCACCGGAACGGGAGGAGGAGGGGGAGTTCATCGGACTCATGATGCTGCCACCGGCGCATGGTCCCGATCAGCCCGACGATCCCACCGTCTCGGATCTGGGGTATCGCCTCGTTCGCCGGTACTGGCGTCGAGGCTTGGCCAGCGAGGCGTCCCTGGCGCTTTTGCGGCATGCCTTCGACACGGTCGGGCAGAGTCGCGTGATCGCGCAGACCATGGCCGTCAACGCCGGATCCCGGGGGGTGATGCAGGCCATCGGCATGCGGTACGTACGCACGTACTACCCGCAGTTCGACGATGCGCTACCAGGTACGCACCTGGGCGAGGTCGAGTACGAGATGACCCGCGCCATGTGGGAGAGGATTCGCTGAGCCGGAGACCCCAGGTGTCAAGGTCACCCAAAGCGACCTGCGGTGATGCCCCCCGTTTGGGCCGTGTGGCACGTTTCTTACTGGCACCCGGTATCGGCCGGGCCGCCCGCTTCCGCCAGTCGCAGGACGTCGTGCGGGGCGCTCATGACGACGACGTATTCAGCAGGCTCGTCGGCCAGCCCGCGCGCGCGCCGCTGAGCCGCCGGGCCCCGCCGACGCCAGCAGGACGGGTTCCAGGTGGGCGGTCAGGCCGAGCGGGAGCCGGATCGGGGCAGCCAGGAACTGGAGGCCGGGCAGTGCTCAACCAGCTGCGCAGCGAGGGCGAGACGGCGCATCGCGAAAACGTCGCCATCATGTCGCCCTACCAGGAGGACAACGTACGCCGCTTCGACGACTACATCCACGACCTGAACGCGCCACTGGAGGTTATGGAGACCCGCGACCGCCGAGATCATCGACACCGTGTCCCGGATTCTGGCGGACGCGTCGCGCCCGGTGGTGATTGAGGTGAACAACGCCACGAGCCGCGTGCTTCGCCGGTTCCGCGGCTCCCACGCGCACGGCGCGGCAGGCCCTGAGGCGGCGGAGCAGGCAGCCCGCGATGTCCGCGGGGTGGCCGGTGAGCGGGAACGCCGAGCAACCACATCACCCGTTGATACGTCTACCGGATATGCGGATCTTTCCAGCCGTAGTGCTCCTCGTGCTCACGGCGGCCTGCGGCTCCGACGCGTCGGTCAGTGCTGACCCGTTCACCGGCCGGGCCCGGCACATCGCCGAACGCTGGCGGAACTCGGTCGAGCGCGGGCCCTGGACCGAGGGATACGTCCCACTGCGCAACTTGACCTTGGAACTCGATTGGGCGCACATGCCCCACTGGGTCGGACAGAGCATGATGAACAGCGCCTGGAAGCTGGAGACCGAACTGCCGGCCGAGGTGCCCGCTCCTGCCGAACTACGCTGGGCCGACGGCGGCACCATGAGCGTGCCGGTGCTGGCCGCCACGGCCGTCTACGCAGGCCTCAGCAAGCCCAAGTCCTTCGTCGACGAGGAGTGTCCCGCTAACGGCTGCCGGCCGCTGCGCGTGATCGCGGTCGCGCGCGGCGAGGCCACAACGCCCAGCAGCCGGGGAGACGTGCGGGTGCCCACGTGGGAGTTCACCGTGAAGGGTATGCCGGCGCCGATCCGGCGGGTCGCCGTGGACCCGGCCGCGATGGGCGGGCCACCGCGACCGCTGGCCGACGGGATCCAGGAGGTGGAGACGTACGAGGTGCGCGCGCCGACGAATCTTCAGCTGAGCTATCTGCACGGCACCTGCGACACAACGTACGGCTCGCGCGTTCATGAGACGGCCGAAGCCGTAGTCGTGGACGTCGACGTCCGGCAGGACGAGGTGGAATTCTGCAATGCGATGGGGAAGATCGACCGGATCGGCGTCACGCTGCGCGAGCCCCTGGGCCGCCGTGTGGTCCTGGACTCCAGCAGCGGGCTCCCGCTGCTCCCGCGGAGCGACATTCGCCTGGCTGAATTCCGGAACTACGACCCACGCCGTTCCTGACCGGCGCCTCGGCGCCGACGCACCCGTCCTCCTGCCCTCCCGCGGCGAGAAGCGCCTCGGTGGCCGGCATGCGCTCGATCCACGTAACGCACAACATCACGTCCGGGTTCTCCGCGAGCAGCTTGCGATAGTGCGTCCGCGCATCGGAGTCCGATGTCGTCTCCCGGCGAAGAGAAAGGGCCCGGCCCACCGAAGAAGCCGGAGGCCGGGCCACACCCTAGACGAAGGACGGACGGTCAAGAAGCGCTCCGGCGTCCTCCTGCCGTGGCAGGCGGGTCAGCCCGTGACGTGGGCTATGTAGACGCGCATCTTCGGGTACTGCCGCCACTTGGCGTTCAGGTGCACGTTGTAGGCGTTCTTCGTGTGCTGGGCGTACCAGATGTGGTTGTCCTTGACGCCATTGATGATGGCCGCGTGGTCGATGGAGCCGTTGCCATTGAGGTCGAAGTAGAGGATGTCGCCCTTCACGGCCTGGTTGAAATACCTGCGGAAGACGGCGCGCCGTTTCTTCCACATGTGGTTCCAGTTATTGTGGGCGGCGTACCAGGTGAACGAGCCGTAATTCGGCCAGACGCCGTTGTACCACCAGTAGCTGTCACTGCGATACCAGCCGCGCCGCATCTTCAGCCCGCCGTGACGCATGGCCTGGGAGACGAAGTTCGTACAGTCGGTGCCCGATTTAACCTTGTACGATTTGTTGCGGTTGTAGGCGTATTTCCAGGCGTACCAGGCGATCGCGTCGGAGCTGACCTTCGTCTGGAGCAGCGGCGGGCCCTCGACGAATCCGTTCTCGTCCATGGCCAGGGGCTCCGGCGGCGGTCCGTCGTCGTCGTCCTTCGTCGTGATCCCGGCCGGCGGGAGTCCTGAGTCGGGGGCGGCGTCCTCGGTGGTCGCCGCGGTGAGCACGGGCGGGGCGGCCGAGGCCGTGCGGGCGGCGGCGGGGGTGGCGAAGGTGAAGGTGAAGCGGTTGCCGTCCTCCTCCGTGACCTGCTCGGTCTGGCCGTCCTTGTAGGTGGCCTGCTGGGTGAGGTGCTCGGTGACGGTGGCGTACACGGTCACCGCGCGGCCGTCGGCCGAGGGCACCACGGCGACGTCGGACAGGCCGGAGTCGTAGCCGGTGTAGCGCAGCTTGGCGCGGCTCTGGTCCTCGCGCTGGTCCACGGCGGTGGGCCCGTTGGCGAGCACGACGTCGCGGATGGCCTCGCCGTACGCGCCGGCTTCGGCCGCGTCCTGCGGCGTGGTGGCGGCGCCGGTGAGCAGTCTGCCCTGGGCGGTCAGGTACTCGCCGGCGACCTGGGTGTACAGCTCCGGCTGCTGCGGGGCGGACGCGGGCCGCGCCGGCGCCGATTGGACGAGCGGTCCCGCGTGCCAGTCGTTGAGCGCGGTGACGGTGTAGACGTAGTCGCCGTCGGCCAGGCTCGTGAAGGCGGCGTAGTTCTGGGTGCCGGGCACGACGACCTGGGCGATCGCGGGCCCGGAGCCGTTGGCCGGCAGGGCCTCCAGGACGTAGTTGCCCACGCTCGCCGCGGGGCCGGGATCGGCGGCCTGCCAGGTCAGGTAGGCGCCGCCGACGGCGGGAGCCACGGTCAGGCCCTCCACCGCGCCCGGGGTGGGCGGTTCGGCGGGGATGTCGGCGCCGTCCACGGTGTCGACACCGATCGGATGGAACTCCGACCAGGCGCCGACCGCGCCGCCGTCGGTGACGCGGGTGCGCCAGGCGTACTCGGCGGTGTCCACGAGTTTCCCGGCGGGGACCGTCCAGACGACCCGGCCGGTGGTCGTGCGCGTGCCCGTGCCGGTGGCCAGCGCGGCCGTCCGGTCGCCGTCCCAGATCTCGAAGTCCACCTTGGGGAC
This sequence comes from Nonomuraea sp. NPDC049624, assembly GCF_040675255.1. Classification (NCBI taxonomy): domain Bacteria; kingdom Bacillati; phylum Actinomycetota; class Actinomycetes; order Streptosporangiales; family Streptosporangiaceae; genus Nonomuraea; species Nonomuraea sp. NPDC049624. The sequence goes on from NZ_JBFAOR010000005.1 coordinate 38,245, forward strand.
GGGCCTGCCGGGACGGGCAGGGGCGTGAACGGAAAGAGCGGGCGTCGCGGACTTGCTGGCGCTGTCGTCGCTCGGATAAGGACCGTTCGAGATGAGGTTGGCGGGCGGGGCGGCGGCCGACGCTCCGGTCGCGGCGAACTGGTCGGTGACGAGCAGCGCGGCGAGCAGGCAGAATGCCGCGGGAATTCGCATTCGTAATCGCACGGATCCTCCTCGGGATCAATTGCCGACGCTCCAGAATTGAGTCGGTGGCAATTTTTGTCAAGAGCCTGCATTTGTTTGAAAGAATTCATCGTCCGGACATCGTTCGTGCATTGACAGCGCTCTCCCCGGTGCATTCTTCTGTTTCCGACACAGAAAACGGAAAGAGGAAATTCAACATGTCGGAAACCTCGCGACGGCGCATGCTCGCCGTCGGCGCCGCGGGGCTCGCCGCGGGCGCGGCCGCCGCCTTACCCTCGGCCGCCTCGGCCTCCGCCGGCGACCCCCTGCTGGTGGGCCGGACCAACGACGCCGGCACGGACGCCGGACCCACCACCCTGGTCACCAACTCGACCAAGGGCCACGGCCTGCACGTCTGGCAGAAGGGCACCAAGTACGGCCTGCTCGGCCAGGCCCAGGCCAGCTTCGGCACCGTCGGCCGTACGGAGAGCGGGGCGAGCTGCGGCCTCTGGGGCACCAACGCCGGGACGGCGGCGGACGCAGGCGCCGGCGTCCGAGCCACCGGCAACCTGCAGCACGGCCTGGAGGCGACCACCGCCAACGCCGGGCGCTGGGCCGTGGTGGCGACCAACGCGGCCACCCAGGCGGCGGGGGAGCCGGGCGGCGCGGTACGGGCGATCGGCGGCGAGTACGGCGCCGGCGTCAGCGCCGAGGGCTCCGACGGAGTCGTGGGCATCGCCGTGTCGCCGCTGGGCTTCGGCCTGGTCGGTCATGCCCCCGCCGGCACGGAGGGCGCCGCGCTGTACGCGCGCGGCCCGTCCATCCTGCAGGGCTTCACCGCCGTGGACACCGGCCTCGACACGCTGGGCCCGGTCACGTACCTGGAGAACGCGTTCCTCATCCCCCACCCCGCCGCCTCCGACCGCTACCTGCAGCACGCGGGGGTCCACGCGGCGGAGCGCAAGAACCTCTATGACGGCACCGTCACCCTCGACGCCGCCGGCGCGGCCACCGTCGTCCTGCCCGCCTACGTGTCGGCGCTGAACGCCGCCTTCTGCTACCAGCTCACGCCGATCGGCGCGGCCGCGCCGAACCTGCACGTCAGCCAGGAACTGGCGGGGGACAGGTTCGGGATCGCGGGCGGCGCCCCCGGGCAGAAGGTCTGCTGGACGCTCACCGGCGTGCGCAAGGACCGATACGCGGCCGACCATCCGTTCCGGGTCGAGGTGCAGCCGGGGACCGCCGCGGCGGCCAGCCGCTCGCAGGACGCGCGACATCGACTAGCGGCCCGCGCCACCGCCACCCGCCTCACCTGACGACGCCCCCGCTCATCCCGGTGCCGCAGCCGTCCTGAACCCCGCGTCGAGCGCGGCCCGCTCGGCCGCGCGCTAGGGTTCTGAGTCGTTAATTCGATGAATAAATAGGCATGATGTCTGCATGGCGAAGCGTGGCAGACCTCGACGGCCCTTGCTTGTCAGCGAAGAGGATCGGCGCGTACTGGAACAGGTCGCGCGCCGGCGAACATTGGCGCAGGTCATGGCACAGCGCGCACGCATCATCCTGCGCTGCCAGGTACCGAGGTCGCCCGCGACCTCGGTATCTGGCCGCAGACGGTCGGTAAGTGGCGCAACCGCTACATCGACGGCGGCCTACAGGCACTGTCCGACAAGGACCGCCCCGGCCAGCCGAGAAAGATCATCGACAGCCACGTCGAGGACGTCATCAGGCAAACCCTGGAACAACCCCCGCCCGACGGCGGCACGCACTGGTCGACCCGGATGATGGCCGAGCGCACCGGACTGAACCAAACCGCCGTCTCACGGATCAGGCGGGCCTTCGGACTCAAACCCCACCTGGTCGACAAGTGGAAGCTATCTGACGACCCCTTCTTCATCGAGAAGGTCCGCGACGTCACCGGCCTCTACCTCAGCCCGCCCGAGGCGGCCCTGGTGCTGTGCGTGGACGAGAAGTCCCAGATCCAGGCGCTGAACCGCTCCTCGCCGGTGCTGCCGATGATGCCCGCGGTCCCCGAGCGCCAGACCCACGACTACATCCGGGCGGGCACCACCACTCTGTTCGCGGCCCTGGATGCGGCCTCGGGCAAGGTGATCTCCGCCCACCGCCGCCGGCACCGTTCGGTGGAGTTCCGCACGTCCTCGACCAGATCGACCGCGAGACACCCGCCGAGCTGGACGTCCACCTCGTCTTAGACAACTACGGAACGCACAAAGCACCGGTCGTCAAGGCTTGGCTGCTGGCTCACCCCCGCTTCCGCCTGCACTTCATTCCCACCTACTCCAGTTGGATGAACCTGGTGGAGCGGTTCTTCGCCGAGATCACCCGCCGGATGATCCGGCGCGGGTCCTACACCTCGGTCACCGATCTGGAACGCGCACTCAAAGCCTGGATCGACACATGGAACGACAATCCCCGGGCGTTCGTCTGGATCAAGACCGCAGAGGAGATCTTCGAGACCATCGCCGCATATCTCAATCGAATTAACGACTCAGAACACTAGCTGCTGGGGTCTACCCCCCAGACCGACTACACGGTCATTGAAGACGCCAGGCCACGGCCCTTTCCGCCGGATCTTTCCCGAGGACTACGGCAACCCTCCTATGGCGATCAGGCTGTTTTGGACAGCCGGGCCGGGGTGAATCGCGTCAGGAGACCTTGGACGAGGCTGCCGCCCAGGTGTTGCAGGAGGCCGGGTCGGCGGTGCGGAAGCCGGCCTTGACCCACCGCTTGCGGTTGGCGGCCTTGCCGTACTCGGCGGAGTCGCGGTAGAAGGACGCCGCAACCTTCTCCCAGTCCCGCTCGGTCTTGCCCGGCAGCGGCCAGACGCTCTTGGTGAAGGCCGCGCCCAGGCATTCGGCCTGCTGGTGGATGCGCCGCCCCTGCTCGAGGTGCTCGGCTTTGCTGGCGGCTCTGAGGTTCTCGCCGGCGTCGTAGAGTCCGGCCTGCTTCTGCACGTGGTAACTGTAGGTGCCGGCGACCGTGTTGAAGAGATCGAGGCCGGTGATTGGCCCGAGGAGCCAGTACTTGCCGATCTTGAAGGACAGCGTGCGGTCCCAGTCGCAATACCACACCTCGGACGCCTGGATCGTCCTGCCGTCCTCGGACCCGCAGTAGTTCTTCGGCAGGCGGGTCACGTACCGCACCTTGACCGGCTCATAGGGCAGGCCGGCCTTCTGCAGGTGCTGTCCCCAGGTGTTCTCCAGGCAGCGCAGGGCCTCGTTGATGTAGGTGCGGGCCTCGGCGGGCGTGGTGGGCTCGTCCGGCAGGTTGTCACAGGTCGTGGTGGGCAGCGGCCCGGCCTGGTACAACGCGTTCTTGACGAGCACGGGGTTCGTCACGGGATACGCCGAGGCGTGCGCGGCCGCCGTGACGGTCAAGGGGGTGAGGACGACGCAGGCGAGTGCCGCGATCTTGAGGGGCTTCACGATGGGCGACAATAGGGCTTGCGGGGTTGGAGCGCCATATCGGTACCGGCCCGGAGCCGAAGCCATTGATCCGCGACGCACGCCGGACCAAACAGCTGAGCCCACACCAGCCGCAGCCTCGGCGCCACGATCGCCGCTCGTGCGGTCGGGCCTCGTCTCACCGCGCTCCGGCAGCGGTCTCCTCCAGCCACCGCCGCGCTGCTGTGCAGCCGGTCTGCGTGGCCTGGCATTCCGGGCAGCGGCACCCGTACTGGCTGTACGTCCGTGGCGAGCCGTGCCGCAGCGACGGATCGCGCCGTTCCGGTGGCACCCCTGGAGAGGCCCGACGGAGTGGTCAGCCAGGCAGCTGGCCTGACCCTCAATTTCGTCAGGCGTCAGCTCTCACCGCCTCGGCACCGCCCGGACGATCAAGCGCCGCGCTCACCGGCCCCCGCGGTGGGCGAGGTCGGGACGCCCGTTCCGGGCAGGCGGACGTAGCGGTAGCCCGTCCAGGGGCCGGTGTCGGTGCCGTCGTCGCCCCTGACGCGCCAGCGGTACAGGACGTCCGGTCGCAGCAGTGCCCGGTCCACGGTGACCGTGCCCGGCCGTCCGGCTCGGGTCGAGGCACTGCCCCGCCAGATCACCATGCCCGTACTCGTACTCGTGCCGTGGGCCGGAGCCACGGAGAGCTCGAACTCGGCGTCCAGCCATTCGCCGTCGGGGTCGGCCACGGCGGCGCTCAGGGTCAGCGAGGTGCCGATGGACTGACCGAGCATGGACGGAGTCCCGGGGACGGCGTTGTAGACGATGTCGAGCCGGGGCGCCGCGCCCTCTTCGCCGCGCTCACCGGCGTAGAACCTGCGCCAGGCGTGCGGGTCGTCCTCGTCGTGGGCGCGTACCTGGAGGCCGTCCTCGGGCTCGCCGGCCGCCCACGCCCGGACGATGCCGGTGACATCGAAGCGCAGGTAGCCACCATCGCAGTGCGGGCCGCCGTGGGCGGCGCGGCTGACCGCCGCTCCCTCGGTGGTGGTGCCGGGCTGGCGGCCAGGCGTGAGAGTGCTGTCCGACCAGGAGGAGGTCACGCGGCGGACCTCGATCCCCCCGTCCAGGGCGGCCCCACAGCCGGGTGAGGCGTGGTTCCAGAGCAGCAGCCGGGCGCTCTTCACGCGCCTGCCCGTCGCCGGTGGCAGGTCAAAGGCGAGATAAGCGCGGTACGAGGCCCCCGCCTGGAGCGTCGTGCCCGTGGCCAAGACGCGGTCGCCGGAGACCGACACGTCGAGCCTGGCGGCCACCTCGACGTTGGCGGCGGGGGCGGCCTTGGCGGGTGCGAGCGGCGCCGCCCGGGTGGGAGGGGAGGCGGGCGCGGGATGGTGCGGCGGTCGTGTGGTGCTCACGGAGTATCCCCATACCAGAACGCCCACCAGAAGGATCGCCGTCATGGTGTGGCGCCGCGTCCGCCGCCCCGGCGAGGAGCCCTTCACCTCGCGCGGGACCGTCGCAGGAGCACCACCGACGACCTCCGGGACGGCGGCGGGGACCGTCGTGGGAGCTCCGGGGTCCGGTGAGGGCGGCGGGGGAGGGGGCTGGCCGGTGGCGGGGCGGGCCAGGCGGCGCCAGGCGGTGACCCAGCGCTCCACCTCGGGGCCGCTACTCGCCGGGTCGCCGCAGGACGCCAGGCAGGCCCCGACGAACCCCCGTACGAACTCCAGCTTGGGAAGCCGAGGCAGGCCGCGCCCGGTGAGCACGTACGACATCGTGCTCGGCGCCAAGGCGTGCACCTTCGCCCCCGAGGGCGCGACAACGAGGCCGCCGAGCTGGCGCAGCCGCCGCAGGGACGGGTTGCCGCACCACAGCCGCAGCTCGTTGAGAAGGGCGACATAGTCGTCCGGAGTGCGGGCCTGAGAGGGATCGGGTGCCCGGTCGGCGAGACGATGATCGGTCATCGGCGTCCCCTGTGGCGTCTGCCGGCTGACGAAGGTACGTGCTGATCGCTGTGCCGCCGCCAGATCTACCCGGACGAGAGCGTGCAATACCGTCCATTTCTGTTCCATCCCTTGCGGCGGTCCAGACCTGGGCTGATCTTCAGGTGTCCCCACCCCCTCCGTGAAGGAGTTCGCGCCCATGCGCCTGCGAACGCTGTTGTGCGCCGGTGTCGTCACCGCGCTCATCACCGCTCTGGCCCCAGCCGCGCCGGCCGCGGCCTTCTGGCCGCCGCAACCTGACCCTCCCGTGGGCACCGGCCCCACACGCAACGGCACCTTCCTCACCTACCAGGTCTCCGACCACGTGGAGGTGAAGGTCAACGTCGGCTCGGGCAACGCGCTCGTACGCACCGCGGACCTGACCCAGCCCGCGCTCAGCCGCACCGTCACACTCGGGGCCGTCTACAACAGCCTGCTGCTCGGTCACGGCATGGACGAGGGCCTGCTCGGTAACGGCTGGCGTACCCGCGAGGGGTTCGAGCAGCAGTTGTTCGAGGCCGAGGACGGCGCGGTCCTGCTGGTGGACGGTGACGGCGTGAACGGGAAGTTCACTCTCAAATCGGGCTCGACCACCTCCTACGCCTCGCCCAAGGAGTTCAAGGCCGACCTCACCAAGAACTCGGCGGGCGACTGGACGCTCACCTACCACGACGAGGGCCGCAAACTGCTGTTCGACAGCTCAGGACGGCTCGACTCCAACAAGGATCGTAACGGCAACTACACCCACTTCTCCTACGTCGACGGCGACCCGGTGGACGTCGAGTTCATCGCGCGCGGCACTCTGTCGGCCGCGGCCGCCCGCGCGGCGGCGGGCGACGACCCCGGCCTGGTGTACGTCACCACCAACGCCGACGGCACCATCAGCGGATACCGGCAGAGCGACGGCACCGGCACCACCCGCACCGTGACCTACGCCTACAACTCCGGCAAAGAACTCGCCTCGCTGACCGACCCCACAGGTGCACGCGTCGAGTTCGGCTACGCCTCCGGCCACCTGCTCACCTCGATCAGGAACGCCCGGGGCAAGGAACTGCGGCTGGCCTACGACGCCGACCGGCGGGTGACCTCCGTCACCCAGGTCAACGACTCCGGGGCACCCTCGATCACCAGGCTGACCTATCCTTCCGCCACGCAGACCCTGGTGGCCGACGCCGGCACCGATCAGGCGCAGCCCGTCTCCTCGGTGCCGCACACAACGTACAAGGTGAACTCCTCAAGCAAGCGGATCACCGAGACGACCGACCCGGCAGGGCACACCCGCAAGCGGGCGTACACACCCTTCTTCGACGTGGCCTCGTCGGTCACGGCCACGGGCGGCACCACAACCAACACCTACGGCGCCAACAACGGCGAATCGATGACCACCAGCAAGGCCGCGACCGGCGCCACCACCACGCTCGCCTACGCCAACCCGGCCACCTCGACCAACCCGACCGCCGCCTTCCAGCCCTCCTCCTTCACCGACCCGCAGAAGAACAAGACGACGCTGACCTACAACGGCGCCGGCAACCTGAGTTCCTCCGCAGACGCAACGGCCGCCAAGGCCAAGGTGGACTACAACGACGACGGCACCGTCAAGTCCTCCACGGACCCCAAGAACGGCAGCAACTCCACCACGTACGCCTACGACACCGACCCGTGGGACGGCACCCCGTTCCGTACCCTCACCAAGATCACCCCGCCGACCGGCAACAGCCTCGGCGTACGGACCTTCACCTACGACGGCTTCGGCCGCCTGCTCACCGGCACCGACGGCGCCGGCCGCAAGGCCAGCTACGAGTACGACCTGAGCGACCGCATCACCCGGGCCTCCTTCTCCGACGGCACCCCCGCCGTCGCCTACGTCTACGATGCGGCGGGCAACCTCACCACTCGCACCGACGCCTCCGGCGCGACCACCTGGACCTACGACGCCCGCAACCAGGTTCTCACCCGGACCTCCGCCTCCGGCGGAGGCACTCTGCGCTACGCCTACGACCTGGTCGGCAACCTGATCTCCCTCACCGACGGCCGCGGCACCACCACCTACGCCTACGACAGCCGCAACCTCATGTCGTCCATGACCGGCGCGAGCGGCCACAAGTGGCGCTTCACCCATGACGACGACGGCCGCCGTACCGGCACCTCCTTCAACTCCCCCGACGACTCCCACTACGCGCTGCGTACCAAGACCTCCTACGACGACTCGGGCCGGATCAAGCGCATCACCTCCACCCGCGCCTCCTCGGACTCCGACGTCGTCTCCGACCTCTCCTACTGCTACTCGGCCGGCACGCCCTGCGCCACCACCTCGGGCAACGACAGCGATCTGCGGTACTCGGCCAAGGACGAGCAGAGCGGCGAGGTCACCGTCTACAGCTACGACAAGGCCAACCGGCTGACCAAGGCCACGAACGTCCACGGTCACGACTACACCTACACCTACGACGCCGACGGCAACCGCACCACCGACAGCAAGGACGGCGCCCAGCAGCACTCCTACACCTTCAACTCGGCCAACCAGATCGACGGCGACAACGCCGCCTTCGACGGTGCGGGCAACCAGACCACCAGCGGCTTCCTCGGCACCATGACCTACAACGCCGCGGGCCAGCTCACCAGCCGCGGCAAGGACGGCACCACGACCACCAACCGCTACGCCGACCGCGGCAACACCGAGCTCGTGTCCGCGGGCGCCTTCAGCCTGGTCTACGGCAAGAGCGACCAGAACGAGCAGCCGTGGCTGCAGTCGTACGCCAACGGCTCGGTCACCAACTACGTGGAGCGGGACGGCCGCGGCACCCCGCTCGGCCTGATCAGCTCCTCCGGCGCCTACGCTTACGTCCTGGACGCCCTCGGCTCGGTCACCGCGGTCGTCGACGCGTCCGGCACGGTGGCGGCCACCCACTCCTACGACGCCTACGGCCAAACCGTCGCCACCACCGGCAGCGTGCCAGGCACCAACATCCTGCGCTACGCAGGCGGCCTCAACTTGGCCCCCGACATCTCACCGGTCAAACTGGGCCAGCGCTGGTACAACTCGGCCACCGGCCGCTTCACCCAGCAGGACTCGCTGACCTTCCTCGGCGACACCAAGCGCGGCAACCGTTACGCCTACGCCGCCTGCAACCCGGTCAACTACACCGACCCGACCGGGCGGGTGCTCAGCGAGACCCAGAACTGCGCCGTACAAGGGTTGATCTGGGGCGGGGCCGCCGCCCTGGCGGGCGGCATCGCCGGAGCCTTCAGCGGAGGTCTCGGCATCGCGGTCGGCGTCATCGGAGGCTTCACCACCGGGCTGGCCGCCGGCGCGGGAAGCTGCCTGGTCTCCTACGCCTCCGAATGACACCCTCCACGCGGGCACGGCAAGCGAAGACATGTCCCACGGGGCACTGAGCTCCTGCCGGCACGTGCGGGCCGCCGCAAAGCGGACCCGCACGTGCGCCGGACGCGATCGTCCGGCGCGCAGCCCCCGGGAACGCCCGCGGGTTCCAGTCCTCGTCGTAGCAGGCCCCCGCTCGGGTCGGCAGGCTGCGGCCGACGCTGCTCACCGGGGATGGCACTGGGCCACTGCCAGCATCGTCATCGGCCTCGTATACCTGGTGGCGACGCCCCTGCTCCTACCACGAAGGAAATGCGTGCCGCGGCCGAAATCCTCGAGGGAACGAAGAGGCTCCCAGCCGAGACAGACGTGGAGATCGAGTGCAGCGACACCGTGTTGGCGATCACCCGCCGGCGGTCGCTGTGGGGACCGCTCAGTCGTCATGAAGTCCTCCGACAAGGAGCGGGAGGAGGCGTTCAACGAAAGCGCGTTATCGTGGCTTCTTGCCATCTTGTCGCAGGTCAGAGACCGATGAGCTTGTCAGGCACGTCAGGCACGTCAGGCACGTGGGCCGGGTTCTCACAGCACGCGGTGTGGCCGCGATCCAGCTCACCATGATCGACGGTCAACTCCGGTACCGAAGTACTCAAGCACGTCAGATTCCGCGCCGTTCCCGCCTCCGTAAGTTGGTGGTCACAAGAGAGCACGATCACTGAGGAGAACGACATGAGCGACATGAACGAGTTAGTCCAGCGCTACCTCGCCGCGTGGAACGAGACCGACGCCGCCGCGCGGCAGGCCGTCCTGGCGGAGGTCTTCGCGCAGGACGCGGTGTACACCGACCTGCTGGTCTCCGTGCGGGGCAGGGACGGGCTCGACGCCACCATCGCGGCGGCCAGGGGGTGCGCCTCACCGAGGCCGGCCGGCGTTTCCTGGAGCCCGCCCGGCAGGCGCTGGCCGCCGCCGACATGGCCGCCCTCCCCGCGATCGTCCCCCGCCGGTTCCCTACCAGAGGGTGGACGGTCCCGCGAGGACCCAGCCGGCGTCCGTGGGCTTGACCCAGAAGCCCAGCGACACCTCGATCGTCCGCGCGCGGTAGGTGACCTCGGCGCAGACATGGCTGTCGGTGTGACCCCAGCGGATGCCTCCCAGGTCGAGCTCGCCGAGCCAGGACAGGTCCCGCTCCTCCTCGCCGGCGGCGGGGCCGCGATCCGCCTCCTCCGCATCGGCGTCCGCTCCGGCCGAGCCCGTCCACAGCGCCCTGAGCACGTGCCGGATCGAGGAGTGGTCGACGAGCTGCTCGGCCTCGGCGATCCGCCCGGCCCGGAGCAGGCCGAAGTAGCGGCGGACGACCGCCTCGACGTCGGTTCTGCCAGGGCGCTCCGTCCATGTCCGCACCGCGCGATCATAAGCGGCTGCCGGCCTGCGGTCCCCCACAGGCCCCCCGCGTAAAGCGGATGGGTCATCCGGATAGGTGCTACAGTGCCAATAAATGGATGACTTATCCGGTATGAGGGGGCAGGGCATGAACAGGACCGCTGTGGTGACGGCCGGGACGGGCGGGATCGGGCTGGAGACGGCGTCGGGGCTGGCGAGGGCGGGGTTCGCGGTCACCGTGGTCGGCCGTGACGCCGGGCGGGGCGCGCAGGCGGTCGAGCAGATCAACGCCGCGGGGGCGGCCCACCCCGCCCGGTTCCTCGCGGCCGACCTCGGCTCGCTCGACCAGGTCCGCATGCTCGCCGCGCGGATCACCGACGCGCATCCGGAGCTGACGGTGCTGGTCAACAACGTCGGGGCGATGTTCCCCGACCGGCAGGAACGCGACGGGGTCGAGGCGTCGTTCGTCGTCAACCACCTCTCGCCGTACCTGCTGACCGAGTTGCTGCTGCCCGCCCTCGCCGCCGGAGCCCCGAGCCGGGTCGTGAACGTCACCTCGGGCGCGGTCGTCGCGGCCAAGCGGGTGTTCGACGCCGCCGAGCCGCCTGGCGGCTACTACGGCTTCCACTGGTACGGCCGCGCCAAGCTCGCCAACCTGGCCTACACCCTCGACCTGGCCGCACGCCTGGACGGCACGGGCGTGTCGGTCTTCGCCGCCGACCCGGGCGGCGCCGCGACCGGCATGACCGACGGCACCATGACCGACCCGAAGATCGTCTCGCCCGCCCTGCGGCTGCTGTGGCCGCTGGTGCGCCGCAGATTCGAACGCTCGACGTCGGGCCCGGCCTCCGCCGCCGCCCGGTCGTCCGTCGTCGCCGCCACCGACGAGGCACTGAAGGGCCGGACCGGGGTGGTCATCGGCCCGCACGGCGGCCCGGCCGCGCCCTTCCGCGTGGCGACAGACCCCCGCATCGCCGACGCGGTACGCGCGCTGAGCGAACGCCACGCGCCGCTGACCCGGCCGCAACTGGATGGACGATCCGGTTAACCTGGGCCCATGACGACGCCACTGCGCAAGGACGCGGCCCGCAACTGGGACAGAATCGTCACCGTGGCCCGTGCCCTGGTCGACGAAGGCGTCCCCTTGCAGCTCAACGACGTCGCGCGCCGCACCGGCGTCGGGGTCGGCACCGTCTACCGCCACTTCGCCACGCCCGAGGCGCTGCTGGAGACCGTCGCCACGCCGTGCCTGGAAGCCCTCGCCGCCCACGGCGAGCGGGCGCTGGCCGAGGCCGACGCCTGGCGCGCGCTGGAGGGCTTCCTGATGCGTACCGTCGAGGCCCAGGTGAGCGACGCCTCCCTGGCTCCGGTCGCCGCGGCGCCGGCCGACGCGCTGCCGCGTACGACGGAGCTGAAGAAGGCGTTGTGGTCGGCGGGCGACACGCTGCTCCAGCGAGCGCGGGAGGCCGGAGCGGTCCGGCCAGGCCTGGCCGCCGACGACCTCGTCCCGCTGATGTGCGGCGTCGCCTACGCCGCGCAGGTGCACGGCGGGGCGACCGCCGACCGGGCCGCCACCGCCCGCCGCTACCTCGCCACGCTGCTGGAGGGCCTGCGGGTCACGCCGTGAACCAGGGCGAACGTGAGCCGATGAACTATCGGTCCTTCGGCCGATGCGGCCGGTCCCAAAGGCCGATGGCGGGGGCCGGTGGGCCGGAGACGATCTAGATCATCAAATGGCCCCCTCTCGTCACGGGCTTGGCGCTGATCGCGGCAGCGGTCCCGGCGGCACCCGCCGCCGGGACGGCCCAGGCGAGCCGAGCAGTACGCGTGACCAGCACGGACGCGATCGACTGGCGAGCCTGCGGGAAGGAGCCGGGAGCCGAGTGCGGCACCCTCGCCGTGCCGGTGGACTGGGCGAAACCGGACGGGCCGCAGGTCTCGCCGAACATGACGCGACGCAAGGCCACCGGACAACGGATCGGGGCGCTGTTCTACAACCCCTCCGTGCCGGTCTAGCCGGCAGTCCGGCCCAACGGTCCTCGCAGGGGATCGCGTACGTTCAGCCGTCCGGTGTGCAGGTAGCGGGCCCGGCCGTCGTCGTCGCCGACGAAGGCGACGGCCGCGTGCGTCCCGCCTCTCGCCTGCGCGAACACGAAGGTGTCGCCGCGCAGCCTGGCCAGCTCGAACGTCTGCGGCGCGCCGTGCTCGGCCATCGCGCCGAGCGGCGTGACGGTCACCCACAGCCGGCCCTCGGCGTCGCCGGTCACCTCCCATGCCGTCACCTCCGAGACGTAGCGCCCGGCGTAGCGGCCGACGTCGAAGGGTAGCGGGGGCACGGGCGGCTTCACGGGCGGCGGCGCGCTGATCCCGGCCAGGCGGCCGAGCACGGGCGTCAGCAGCTCGGCCACCAGCGGGTCGGGGTCGCCGCCGTTCGTCAGCAGCACCGCGGCCACCCCCGCCTCCGGTACGAGCTTCAGCGTGGCGGCCTGGCCGGGGGTGGAGCCGTCGTGCCCGACGACCGTGCCGCCCGCCCATTCCTGCACCTCCCAGCCGAGACCCCAGCTGGAGGGCCGGCCGAGGTCGGGGAGGGCGACCTGCGGCTCCCGCATCGTCCTGGCCAGTTTCGCGGGCAGCACCTGCGCGCCGTCGGCCAGATGGGCGCGGGCGAAGGTCAGCAGATCTGCGGCGGTCATCGCCAGGCTCGCGCCCGCCGGGTCGTTCGAGCGCATCAGCGACCAGGTGGAGACCGGCTCGCCGGCGGCGTGCCCGACCGCCGTCCCGTACAGGATGGCCTCGTCGGCGCTGGTGGCGGTGTGCGTGAGCCCCAGCGGGCCGATCAGGTGCGCGCGCAGCGCCGCGTTGAACGGCAGGCCGCGCAGGACCTCGACGACACGCCCGAGGACGACGTACCCGGCGTTGTTGTACGACCAGATCGCGCCCGGCGGCGACAGCTGCGGCACGTCGGCGAGCAGCGCGACCAGCTTGTCGACCGCGTCGTCACCCCTGCCGGTGTCGGTGAAGACGTCTCCCTCGAACCCGCCGGTGTGCGCCAGCAACTGCCGGATGGTCACCGGCTCCGGCAGCGCGAGCCCGGGCAGCACCGACTGCGCGGTCTGGTCGAGGTCGAGCCGTCCCTCGCCGACGAGCTGGAGCACCAGGGTCGCCGTCCACGCCTTGGTGATCGAGCCGATCTGGAACAGGGAGTCGGTCGTGACGGGCTGGCCCGTACGGGTGTTGAGGACTCCCGTAGCGGCGGCGGCCACCTCCGCGCCAGCGGTGGAGCCGGCGGTGGAGCCGGCGGTGAAGGCGAGGACCGCGCCGGTGACGCCGTGCTCGCCGGCCAGCGCGTGGAGATCGGCCCGCAGATCGGGGAGCAGGTCGGGAAGGGCGGCGCTCATGCGGCGGCTCCGAAGGTCGGGTCGATCCGGTATCCGGCGGGCGGCTCCGCGCCGATCAGGTGGCGGGTGAGGAAGTCCCAGGTGCGGCGCAGCACGTGCGCCTCCGCGTGCAGGTAGCCGTGGGCGGCGTTGGGCACCATGAGCATCTCGAAGTCGGTATCGGCCTCGACCAGCGCATTGACCAGCCGCAGCGACAGGCCGGGATGGCAGTTGTCGTCCATCTCGCCGAAGATGATCAGCAGCTTGCCGGCGAGCGCGCCGGCGTGCGGCAGCATCGAGCCCGCGGCGTAGTCCTGCGGCGGCGGCCCCTGGTACGTCTCGCCCCAGACGGCGTAGTAGCCGTCGTGCTCGTAGTCGCCCGCTGAGGCGACGCCTACGTGGAAGAAGCCGGGATGGGTCAGCATTGCTCTGGCCGTGGCCGCGCCGCCGCCGGAGTGCCCGGTGATCCCCACCCGCTCCAGATCGAGGTAGGGCCGTTCGGCGGCGAGTTGCGTGATCGCCGCCACGTGGTCCTCCAGCCCGGCCGTCACCGCCGGGTCGCCGTAGGAGACGTCCTGGAACGCCTTCCCCCGGTATGGCGTGCCGCGCCCGTCCAGCACCACGACGGCCATGCCGAGCGCGGCCAGCGACGGCGCGCCGCCCGCCGGATCGAGCAGCCACGGGTCGAGCGTGTAGCCGCGCAGGGTGGTGCGCAGTTGCCGGGTGATCTGCGGCCCGTTGTAGATCGAGTCGAGGACGGGATACCGCTTGCCCGGGTCGAAGTCGCCCGGCAGGAACAGCAGCCCGTGGACGTCGGTGACGCCGTCGGCGGCCTTGACGGTGAAGCGTTCGGGCGCCCGCCACCCGGCCTTCTCCAGCAGACTGAGGTCGGCCTGCTCCAGCTGCATGACGAGCGCTCCGGCTGCGTCGCGCAGCACGGTGACGCTCGGCGTGCCGGGTGTGGCGTAGGTGTCGACGAGCCATCGGCCGTCGGGGGAGACGTGGACCTGGTGGTCGGCGTCCTCGTGGGTGAGCACGGTGACCTCGCCCCCGTCCAGGTCCGCGCGGCACAGGCGGCGGTCGTAGGGGTTCGACCCGTGCCCGCCCGACAGGAACAGCACCTGCCTGGCCGTCCAGTCGACCTGAAGCAGCTCGCGGACGAGCCATTCTCCGGTGGTGACGGCGTTCGCGAGCTCGCCGCCTCGGTACAGGTACAGGTGGCCCCAGCCCGACCGGTCGGAGTACCACAGCACCTCCTCGCCGCGGGTGCGCACGAGGGGCGCGACGACGATCGTCGGGGCCGTTGCCACCACCGTCTCGGCGTGCTCCTCCAGGACGACCTCGACGCGGCCGGTCCTGGCGTCGACGCGGTGGAGTACGACTCCCCGGTTGCCGCGGGTGCAGTGCAGCAGCCACAGCGTGTCGTCGTCCTCCCACCAGATCCGGTCGAGGTTGAGCGGGGCGTCGTGCGTGAACGGCAGCGGCCCGAGCGCGACGTCGACCCGCTCGCCCGTCTCCGCGTCGAAGATCGCGTGCGTGACCGTCGGCAGCGGGTCGCCGGGCATCTCGTAGTGCAGGGTGTGCGCCAGCGGACGGCCGCCGCCCGGGGGGCACGACTGCGTGATCGTCAGCGTGGGCACGTGCCGCTGGTCCACGCGGTGGGTGACGAACCGGCGGCCGTCGGGCGCCCAGGCCAGCAGCGGGGGCGTGGTCATGCCCTGCTGGGCGGCGACGATCGGCATCCGGTTCTGGTCGCTCGGCAGGCCGTAGGCGTGGCCGGGCTCGCCGTCGCGGGTGACGCGCGTACCGTTCACCAGCAGGTCGCCGGCCTCGCAGGTCACGGTGAAACGGCCGTCGGGCGAGGTCTGGGCACCGGTGAGCTCGGGCGGGAGCACCGGCTCGGCGGCCGGGGCAGGGCCCTCCACCCGTTCCTTCCGTTCGGGGAAGACCCTGACCTGGCGGGGGCCTTCGGGGGTGCTCGCCAGGTACCAGAAGGAGTCCTCCTCCCAGACCGGCGTCACGGCCGAGCGGTGCACGAGCTTCGCCTCCCGCGAGACGTGCAGCGCCTCGGCGCGGCGATAGGCGTCGATCACTTGGTTTCTCCGATCGCGTGGTCGATGAGGGCGTCGAGATCGCCCATGAGGGTCTTGCGGATGGTCGCGATGAACCACGACCCGAGGACCGCGGGGACGAGCAGCAACAGCAGCGCGCCGCGCAGGTCGAGGAAGGCGGTCGCCAGGGCCAGCAGCCCGGCGCCCACCAGGCCGCCGGCCGCGATGATCAGACCGAGCGCGGCCATGGCGTGCGGACGGTCGGCGGGCCGTACGACCGAGAGGGCGCCGATGAACAGGCACGGCCCGATCACCGCGAGGAAGGCCTGGCCCAGCGCCAGCAGGGCCAGCATCACCCACAGCACGGGCACCACCGAGGACAGGGCGAACGCCGTGGCCGCCGCGGCCAGCGCCGCGCCCGACAGCGCCATGAACCGCGCCGGACCCGCCCGGTAGGCCGCCTCCGCCCTGGTCCCGAAGGCGGCCAGCGCCGCGATCGAGACCGCGGCGGCGGCGCCGGTGAACAGCCCGCGCTGGCCGGGCGTGAGCGCGTACTCCTGCTCCAGCAGGGTCGAGACCACCACCCCGTACGGCGCGGCCAGCGCCCCTACCGCGGTGAAGCCGACGCACATCCGGCGGACGGTCGGGATGCGCAGAGTCCGCGCGAACGCCGCCCGGAATCCGCCGAACTCCGCCGTCCCCGCGTCCGCGGCCGGTACGGCGCTGCCCGACCTGGCCTGGAGCTCGGCCACGTCCCAGCGGCCCAGCACGGGCTCGCGCAGCCGCAGCGCGTACAGGCAGGCCGCCAGCGACAGCCCGCCGAACGTCGCGAACACCGCCCGCCAGTCCATGCCGAGCCACGACACCAGTCCCGCCACGACCAGCGGCGCGAGGACGCCGGCCAGCGGTGACGAGGCCGAGTACAGCGACATGACCCGCATGCGGGCGGGCGGCGGGTAGGCGTCCACGAGAAGCGGCGGGTGCAGCACCGCCACCGTGCCGGTGGTGGCCCCGTTGACCAGCATCAGCACGGCCAGCGAGACGGGCCCGGCCACCGATCCGGTGAACAGCGTGGTCAGGCTCCAGGCGAACCCGGTGCCCACCGCCAGCCGTACCCGATGGGGGTGGCGGCGCAGCAGGGCCGCCACCGCGAACGGGGCGATCCCCGTCGCCACGCCCTGAGCGGCGACGATCCCCGACAGCGAGCCCGCGTCCATCCCGAGCGAGGCGGCGATCTCGGGCGCGAGCACGCCGAACACCTGGGTCTGGAAGTTGTCCACCACGGCCAGCACGGTCAGCGCGACCAGGAACGACAGGCCGACGCCGTGCTCCCTGAGCGTGCGCAGCAGGGGAGCGGTGTCGCCCTCCTTGCCGGTGACGCCCAGGATCGCGCGGGCGTCCTGCCTGGTCAGGGAGGCGTGTTCGCCTGGAAGATCGTTCACGCATCGAGGATCACGCGACGCGGCAGGCCCGCACGAGCGCCGAACGGGGGCTGTCCTGTGGGGATCGTAGGCACCGGCATCCTACTTTCGTCGGATCCTTCCGGCCTGCGCGGATCGATAGCGTGGCGGTATGAACGCGCGGGTCAGAAGGCTGTCGGGGGACGTCGCGCTCGCCACGGCCGTGGGCGTGGTGGGCGTCGGCAGCGATCTGGCCATCAGCGGCGCGGTGCCGATGGCGCTGGTGCCCGACGTGCCCTGGCAGGGGCTGTGGGTGCAGGCCGTGGCAGCGGTCGCGCTGCTCGGCCGGCGGCGCTTCCCCCTCGCCGTCGCGCTGGCGATGATCCCGCTCGGCTTCGTCGAGGTGCCGGTGGCGATGCCGTTCGCGCTGTACTCGCTCGGCGCCCACCGCGGCGACCGGCGGCTGCTCGTGGCGGTGGCCGGGCTGGCGCTGGTCGTCCTGAGCCACCTGTGGGAGGCGCCCGACCTCGCCACGGCCCTGAACCTCGTCGCGATCTGCGGCCTGGTAGTGATCCCCGCGACGCTGCTCGGCCTCTACGCCGACAGCCAGCGGCGGCTCAACTCCGCGCTCGCCGAACGCGCCGAACGCGCCGAACACGAGCAGCGGTTGCTGGTCGAGCAGGCCAGGCTGGAGGAACGCACGCGGCTGGCCCGCGAGATGCACGACGTGGTCACCCACCACGTCAGCCTGATGGTGCTGCAGGCCGGCTCGTTGCGGATGGCCGCGCCCACGCCCGAGGTGCGTACGGCCGCCGAGGAGCTGCGCGCCACCGGCCGGCGCGCGCTCGGCGAGCTGCGCGAGGTCGTCGGGGTGCTGCACGACCGGCAACCGGCCGATCTCGCCCCGCCGCCGACGCTGCTCGACGTCTCCCGCCTGGTCGCCGAGTCGGGGCTGCCGGTGTCGCTGAGCCAGGACGAGCGGATCGAGCTGTCGGCGCCGCTCGGCCGTACCGCCTACCGGGTGGTGCAGGAGGCGCTGACCAACGTGCGCAAGCATGCGCCGGGCGCGCCGGTCTCCGTCCGGCTGAGCCCTCGGGACGGCGGGGTCCGCGTCGAGGTGCGCAACCATCCGGCCGACCCGGCGCGCGCCGAGCCGATGCGCCTGAGCCTGCCGTCGTCCGGCACCGGGCTGCTCGGCCTGCGGCAGCGGGTGGAACTGGTCGGCGGCGCGTTCGCCGCCGGGCCGACCGAGACGGGAGGATTCGAGGTGCTGGCGACACTGCCGGCCAGACTGCCCGGGCAACTGCCCGGACACCTGCTCGAAAAGGGGAGGGGAAGCGCCCGATGATCAGGGTCCTGCTTGTGGACGACGAGCGGATGGTCTGCGCCCACCTGCGAGCGATCCTGTCCCGCGCCGCCGACATCGAGGTGGTCGGTGAGGCGCACGACGGCGCCGAGGCCGTCGAGGCGATCGTCCGGCTGGCGCCGGACGTCGTGCTGATGGACATCAGGATGCCCGGCGTCGACGGCCTGACGGCGACCGAGCGAGCCTGCCGGCTGCCGCGCCCACCGAAGATCATCATCCTGACCACATTCGACCTCGACGAGTACGCGGTCCGGGCGCTGCGCGCGGGCGCGGTGGGCTTCCTGCTCAAGGACACCGACCCCGAGGACATGACCGGCATCGTCAGGGTCGCCGCCGACGGGCACGCCGTCGTCTCGCCCGAGCTGACCAGGCGGCTGGTGGCGGCCTTCGCCCCCGCCGAGCCCGCGAGGCGGGCCGCCAGGCGACTGGTCGACAGCCTGACCGAGCGCGAGACCGAGGTGCTGGTCTGCCTGGCCGAAGGGCTGTCCAACTCCCAGACGGGCAGCAGGCTCTACCTCAGCGAGACGACGGTCAAGGGCTATGTGTCACGGCTGCTCGGCAAGCTCGGCTGCGCCAACCGCACCCAGGCCGCGCTGCTGGCCCACGACGCGGGGCTGGTCGGCCGGGCCTGAGCCCGCGACGCCGGACTGGTCGGCCGGGCCTGAGCCCGCGACGCCGGGCCGGTCGGCCGAGCCTGGGCTCAGGCGATGCGGCGGGCGGCGAAGCCGCCGTTGAGCAGGCGTACCGCCCGGCCGTCCTGGACCGCGAACGCCAGATCCCAGCCCCGCCCGCCGGACAGGTCCTGCTCGGGCAGGAACCGGTGCTCGTCCAGCGGCAGCAGCGCCACCGGCGGGCTGACGGCGCCCGAGGCCACGTCCTCCAGCGTGATCGTCAGCACCCCGTCCACCGAGGTCACCTTGTAGCGCAGGTCGCAGGCGGCGTATCGGCCCTCGTACGGGCCCGCGTCGGCGGTGAGCCGCGTCACCGGCTCCACGTCCACGGCACCGGCTCCCAGGAGCTCGCGGGTCACGGCGGCCGCAAGCGGATAGCCCGCGTGCGGGCTGTTGCACACCACCGCGACGACCACGCCGGTGGACGGCACCCACAGCAGCGTCGAGGAGCCGCCCAGGTTCGTCCCGCTGTGACCGAGCACGGTCGTTCCCCCGAGATCGCGCTGGTAGGGCCCCAGGCACCAGCGGTCGGCGAACCTCCTGGTCGGCAGCGACACCTGCGGCGCCTGCATGGCGGCGCACGCCTCCGCCGACAGCACACCGGCCCCCGCCCGTACGAACAGCTCGCCGAACCTGACCAGATCGGCGGCCGTGGAGCACAACGTGCTCCCCGCGGGCCCCGAGGCGCGCGAGAACGTCCACGGCCGTACCACCGATCCGTCGGGCGCGTGCCCGACCGCGACCCGGTGATACGGCAGCTCCTCCCACGACGTCAGGCTCTCGCGCAGCCCCAGCGGCTCCAACACCCTGCGCCGCAACGCCTCGTCCCAGCTCGACCCCGTCAGTCGCGCCACCAGCGCGCCCGAGACGACGGTGGAGGCGTTGCTGTAGGAGTAGCCCTCACCCGGGGCGAACAGCATCGGCATACCGGACAGCGTCGCCAGGTAGTCGGCCGGGTCGTCGTAGAACCCGTTGTCGATCCCGCTGGTCATGGACAGCAGGTGACGGGCCGTCACCGACGCGGTGGCGGCGGCGTCGGACAGCCGCAGCTCCGGCAGCCGGCGTACGACCGGCGCGTCCAGGTCCAGCACACCCTCGTCGACCAGCGTCATCACCAGCACCGCGGTGTGCAGCTTGGTCGTCGAACCGATCTGGATCAGCGTGCGGGGGTCCATCGGCGTGCCCAGCTCGGCGTTGGCGACCCCAGTGGCGGCCTCACGCAACTCGCCGTCGGCGAGCACGGCGACCTGCGCGCCGGTGACACCCAGGCGGCGAGCGGCCTCGGTCAGCATCTCTTCCATGGCGACCGAGTCTCGGCCGCCCTGCCGTGCCCGATCAAGGAGATGGCGGGCGAAGCCGACCTTCGGCACGGCAGGACCGTACTTTGGTGGGCGTTCGAGCGCGGCGGGCGGGGACGGTCAGCTGGGCTGGCCGGTGGGCATGATGGTGACCTGCTGGAGGTTCGCCCGGGGCGGCAGGCTCGCGATGAACCCCACGGTCTGCGCGACGTCCTGCGGCGTGAGCCACTCCATCGTCACCTTGGAACCCTCCAGCCACGCCCGCGCGCCCGGCATCGAGCAGACAGCAGACCTTAGCCCACGGGGGCTCCCACATCGGCACCCCGCCGACGCGGAGTGAGCGTCGTTCACCCTGATCAGCCTCGCAGTCACGTGGTGTCTTCAGCGGCCCCCCATGGGAAGACCAGCATCGGCCACGTGCCCTCAAAACTGTCGGGCATCCTCAATCAACTGATCCTGCTTCCTGGCCGGGACATGCGGGGGCGTAGGCGCGACCTCGACTCGCCTACGCCCCCGAACCTTCGCCGCACAGGGCTCACACAAGAAGCTCACCAGCATGAATCTGTGTCAGGGACTTCACCCTCCTCGTCCGCGGCCGACCTACCGAAAGGAACACCCATGCCCTTCTCCGGCAAGGCAGCGCTCGCCACGCGAGCACTGGTCGCGCCCCACACCACACCGCCGCCACCGCCGCCACCGCCGCCACCGCCGCCCGCCACCGTGGCCGGCTGACGTCGGAGCGGCTTAGACGGCCTGACGGCGATCGTCGGTCGAAGCGGCCCGTTGACGAAGGAGTTGATCCACGTGGTCGAGACCAGGCCCCGAAGCCCCGGCCATCCCGCTACGAAGTCGATCATGGGGGACATCAACTACTTACAGGCAAGGGGGCAGGAGAAGTGAAGTTTCGTCGGCATGAGGACCATGAGATTCCGGCACGGCTCACGCCGGCCGAGCGCCGCCTGGTGCGGGGCATTGGTCAAGATCGCCGGTATCCGCTGGGCGGGCGAGGAGTCCTTCCAAGCCGCCAAGGGCCAGGTCGGGCTGGACCACTACCAGGTCCGCGGCTGGACGGCCTGGCAGCGGCACATCACCCTGGCCATGCTCGCCCTGGCCCTCCTGACAGTCAACGCCGCCGCCCAACCGCCCAGGGTCACCGACGACCGCATCCCTTGACCTTGCCCGAGACCCGCCGGTTGCTGACGGCACTCGTATCGCTCGACGTGCAGGAGCGCGGTCGCGGCCGAGCCTTTGGCCAGTGACTGCCGCTCCACCTCGCGCGGTCGGATTCCGGCCGAGGTGCCCGGCCCGGCGGCCGGGCACCGGTTGTCCGGTTACTTGACGATGATCTGATGGGTGGCCTGGGCCGGTCCGGTGCCGCCGTCCCCCGCGTAGCTCGCGAGGTAGCTGTACCTGCCGACGCTGGCGGGCGTGTCGGTGAACGTGTACGTGCCGTCGGCGTTCACCCTCACCGCCGGGAGCTTGACGGTCTTACCGCTGGTGCCCTTGACGTACAGGGTGCGCTGCACGGTGAGCGTGGCCCCCGGAGAGGGCTGCCTGCCGCCCTCCGTCAGGACGCCGCTCAGCTCCACGGCCGTGCCGGCGACGCCGGACTGTGGCCCTGTCAGGGTGAGCGCGGCTTCGCGCTTGACCGTCACGAGGCCGGAGACGCTACTGCGGCGGTGGCCGTCGTCGCCGTCCCAGAACACCCAGTAGATCACCTCGCCGACGTACGGCGGCAGCTCGAAGACGGGCGTGTCCTGGAAGGTGAACGTGCCGTCCTGCCGCGTCGTCACGCCGGTGATCGGCAGTTTCGTCCAGCCGGGCAGGTACTGGATCACCGTGAGCGGCCTGAGCCCCAGTGCCTCGCCATCGGCGCCGGTGAGCCGCCCCTCGACGGTGATCGGCGAGCCGACGTACGCGACTGCGGGGGCCGTCACCGTGAGCTTGGTGGCCGGCAGCGCGACGCCCGTCACTCGCCACAGCAGCAGCCGGTCCGTGGAACTGCGCAGCAGCGCGAAGACGTCCGTGCCGGAGAACGCGACGCCGTCCGGGAGCAGTTCGGCGTCGGGCTGGTCGGCCGCGAACAACTCCGCGCCCGTCGCGGCGTCGTAGAGCGTGAGGTCGGTGCTGCCCCACGGGCCTCCGGCCGCGACGTACGCGCCGTCCGAGCCGAGCGCCACGGCGGACAGGTACCCGTTCCAGCCGGCGCCGTAGGTGCCGGTCGCCGCCAGGGTCCTGGTGTCGTACCTGGAGAGGTGACCGGGAGCGTCGGCCGCGCTGAACAGGGTGCCGCCGTCGGAGCTCAGGGTGAGATCGCGCAGGGAGTCGATGTGCGACTCCTCGCCCTCGATCGTGCCGCGCAGCGCGGGGGCGCCCTCGCCCAGGTCATACACCAGCACGTCGGCGTCGTGCAGGGCGGTCTGGCCGACCACGAGCGTGTCGCCGGCGGCCGCAAGCACGGGCGGCCGCAGGTGCTCGCCCCCGACAGCCACGGGCGCCGGGATGCTCGCGCTGAGATCCAGGCCGACGACGCCGCCGGTGCCGTTGTCGCATCCGTGCCCCACCCACAACCGCTCGCCCAGCAACGCCAGGGTGGACGGGCAGGGGTGGGCCGACAGGTCGATCCGGCGGGTGACGGCGAGGCTCGCGGTGTCGATCTCGGCGACCTCGTTCGAGGCGGTGAGAGCGGCGTACAGGCGGGTGCCGTCCACGTTCACGGCCAGTTGTTGGACGCCGGGCAGGCCGGTGACGACGCCGTCGGTGAGGTTTCCGTCAGTGTCGGCCACGATGATGCGGTCGCCGGCGGGAACGAACACCCGGCCGCCGCCGACGGCCAGGTCCGCGGCGTAGGAGTCGGCGACCCCGAGGTCGGTGGGGGTGCCAGCTGCTGAGGCGGCGGGGGCCGTGACAGTAAGCAGGCCGGTGATCAGGCCGGCGGCGCCGCAGTAAGCGGCTAATCGGCGAACCAGGGATGGAAACACGAGAGCCTCCCGCCAACATGGGAACATGAGTTCTAATAACGTCTCATGGGTGCTCCCACGTCAAGATCATCCGGTCGCGCGACACCAAACCGTGATCAAGCACCCTCCGGCGTTCGAGACCGGAACGATGGTCGGTGCTCGCAGAAGGCGTCGATGCCCAGCGTGGTGGCGTTGGTGCCGTCGGCGTCCATGACCACCAGGTCGCTGCTGGCGGCATAGACGATCTGGGTGCCGCCGGCGGAGAAACCGGCGGGGCCATTGGCCGCATCGGAGCCGCTGGTGAGCTGGGTGACGCCGGTGCCGTCGGGATTGACGGAGTAGATGTCGCCGTTGCCGGTGAGCTGATAGTAGTAGATCTTGCTGTTGGTGCCCGGGAACGCGGCGTGTGCCGGCACAGTGAGAGCGGGCCTGCCCGCCAGCGCCAGCGCCAGAGCGGCGGCCAGGGCAAGCCGGCGGCCGAACCGTCCGCGGGCACGCCGAGATGAGGACAGGGACAAGCGCACTACTTCTCCTCGCCCACCGTCACGGCCCGTCCTGCCGGCCGGAAACATCCGTGACAGTGCTGCCTTGGGGCGAAGACCCACGTCCACTCGGCGCAAACGACGCAGGCGAAGATCGCTCACCTGAACCGGCACGCAAGCGACCAACCCCAAAGCATGGAACACGCTCCGCTTGCTCGCGAAGGCGGACGTGACCTGGGGTGCTCTCGAGTGCCGACCCAGTTGTCGGCTCGCCCGCCTCTGCATCATGATCCCGGCACGCCCCCGACAAGGAAACGAGCGTGGCCTGATGCGGCCATTCCACACCCGTGCCAGATACCGAGCCCGCACGGCAGCAGCTGACCCGGCGGAGCTCTGTCAACGCCGGATCCTGTCTCCAGTACCCCGGGGCTCGCCGTCCAGAGCGCCCCACGCTGTCGAGGTCGGTCAGCAGCAGGTCGGGCCTGAGTCGTGCCCGGTCCTCGGCGCCGGCGACGGCCCGTACTCGGCCCCCGGGCAGGCGACAAGCCAGAAGGTGCCCCGGCCGCACCGTCGAGGACTTGTTCCGCGACTGCCTGGACCGGATCGTCCACGGCCCCGCCGTGAGGCCGGCCCCACGCCCTGACCTGCCGGCCGTTCCGTGACACGGCCATGACACCACGCGGGCGCCGTCCCAGCAGGTGCCGTTCCGCAGCGACTTCCTCAGTGCTGCGGGGACCTCAGGTAGTCGCCGTGCTCCAGGTCTTCGAGCAGGGTCGGGTGTACGGGTGACCAGCCGAGCAGCTCCTGCGTGCGGAAACTGGAGACAGGCCCGTCGAACCCGTACGCGACGGCCATGAACGGGCTGACGAAGTGCGTGGCGGCCTCGGCGGGCGTCAGCGAGACCGCAGGCACCCCCAGGCCCCGGGCGATCGTCTCGGCGATGCTCCGCAAGGTGACGCCGCTTTCGGCCACCCCGTGCAGCACGCTGCCCGCGGGCGCCTGCTCCACCGCCAGGCGGAACAGGACCGCCGCGTCGAGCCGGTGCACCGCGGGCCACCGGTTGGTGCCGTCTCCCACGTAGGCGGATACGCCGGTCTTCCGCGCGGTGGCGATGAGCATGGGGATGAAACCATGATCTTCGGGACCGTGAACGGTGGGAGCCAGGCGCACCACGGCGGCGCGTACGTCCCTGGTGGCGAAGTCCAGGCACGCGCGCTCCCCGGCGAGGCGGAAGGCGGCGATCCCGGTGGCGTCGGGCTCGTCCTGCTCGGTGCTCTCCCGGCCGGCGGGCATGACCAGGGTGCCCGAGGTGACGACGAGCGGCTTGCCCGAGTGTTCCAGCGGCCGGCCGAGCGTCTCGATCGCCGTCCGGTCGCGCCTCGTCATGTCGTCGAGAGCGGAGAAGTCGCCGCCGTAGGCCATGTGCAGGACTCCGTCGGCGGCCTCGGCGCCGCTGCGCAGGCTGTCGAGGTCGTCCAGGGAGCCGCGGTGGGGTGTGGCCCCGAGCGAGGCCAGCCGGGCGGCCGCGGCGTCCGAGCGCGCCAGAGCGGTGACGGTGTGACCGGCCGCGATGAGTTCGGTGACGACGGCGGGGCCGGTCTGGCCGGAACCGCCGGTGACGAAGACATGCATGAGACCTTCTCCCTTAATGCCAGTGACTGGCGCTACGTAGCGCCAGTCGCTGACTGTAGGTAACGCCAGTCGCTGGCGTCAAGTAGCGTCAGTCACTGGCATATGCGGTATCCTGCGGAGCGTGCCAAGGAGCGGAGCAGAAGCGCGCCGCCGCCTGCAGCAGGCGGCCCTGGAGCTGTACCGGGAACGCGGGTTCGACCGGACCACCACGGCCGAGATCGCCGCCCGGGCCGGCCTCAACGAACGCACGTTCTTCCGGCACTTCCCCGACAAACGCGAGGTGCTCTTCGACGGCGAAGCCGACCTGCGCGCGTCCCTGGTACAGGCGGTGGCGGAGGCACCCGACGGTCTCCAGCCGCTCGACCTGCTGCTCTACGCCTTCCGCAAGGTCGAGCACCTCCTCGAGGACAACCGCCCCTTCGCCGAACCGCGCCTGCAGGTCATCGCGGCGACGCCGGCGCTGCGTGAGCGGGACCTGGCCAAGGCCGCGTCGATCGCCGAAGCCGTGGCCGAAGCGCTGCGGCAGCGCGGTGTCGCCGACCGGTCGGCCCTCCTGGCCGCTCAGATCGGGTGGGCCGCCTTCCACCAAGCGGTCCAGGCCTGGATCGACGACCCCTCGCAGAGCCTGGACGCGCACCTCCTGCAAGCCTTCGGCGACCTGCGCGCCCTCTGCCGGACCCCCCTGGCCGGCCGGCCACCGGCACCCTCTCCCAAGGCGCCGGCCAGCACCTGAAGCGCGCCCGCGGCGCTCGCCGTACCGATCAACAGCACACCGAGAGGCCGAGCGCCGGCCCAGGAGACCGCGTGATCGGCTTGAGGCGCATCATGGCGGCGAGGCCGGAGAAGGCGCCGGCTGCGATCGGCACCATGGCGGCCACGTCAGAGGAGCTCCACAAGATCGTGATCCCTGCGTGGTACTGGCCTGAAGCGCCACAGCGTGGGGCTGCTCAGCCTGTAACAGGTGGGCCCGGAGGCACACCTACAGATCGGTAGCGTCGTGACCGGATGACTGCTCCACGGCGGCTTGCGCGACGTCTTGGCGCCCCACATGGCTGCTCCCGCTCGCCATCGGCTGGCCACCCAGGCCGCCCCGCGGCTACCCTGAAGCCATGGACGCCACCACGCCGGCCGCCGACGAGCAGCCCCAGGAACTCACTGCGGAGCAGCGCGCCGACATCAAGGCGCGGCTGCGCAGGTTGTTCGACGGCGAACCCCCCGTTGAGATGCTCGATCTCGCCGCCTGCCGCGAGCAGCAGTTCGAGGAAGCGCGCGCGGCCGCCCAGTGATCGCCACCGTAGGCCGCGTGCTCGACACGTCGGCTTTGACCGACTTCGCCACTCAGCGCACCCGCTACATGGAAGCCGTCGTGTGGATGCACGATGCCTATGTGGGGTCGCTCGTCATCCCGGCGCCCGCTCTGGCCGCGGCCTGTGCCGCCGTTCCTGATCGGGCACGTCCCGTTCTGGACGTCCTGGTCGGACTCGAGACGGTCGTCGTCACGCCTATCGACCAGCACAACGTGGCCGCCATCGCCGACACGCTGGGCGCCGCGGGCATCGCCGCCCCCGAGGCCGTTACCGCGGCGAGTGTCGTGAACGCCGCGCTCCGGCGCCGCGTTCCCATCGTGACCGGCCAGCCGTTCCCGATCCGCTCGATCAGCGCCGACGTGGAACTCGACCTCATCCCCTGAACAAGGCGAAGACGTAGGCACAGCAGGTCCCCCGCTGTCCGATGTCCTGCTTGCCGGCCAACCATGCGGCACGAGCGGCAGCCCGCCGCCTCAACCGCCGCCTCGACCCCTGGATCCCGTCCACCAGCCCTCGCCGGCAGCACACCGCGCCGGCGGCCTACGACTGGACCGCCGCCCAGCGCCAGGCGTATGCGAATGACCTGGACGAGTCCTTGCACCTGGTGGCAGTGACGGCTCGCAGCAATAGGCAGAAAGCGGACCAGGATGTGGCCACCTGGCAGCCGCCCTTCCAGCCGGCCAGGTGCCGATATGCGGCCGAGTGGACCGCGATCAAACTCCGTTGGCAACTGTCCGTAGACGCAGCCGAGGAGCAGGCCCTGAGGGCTCTGGCCGACGACTGCCCGGACCAGCGTCTCCCCGAGGTAGGCGATCAGGTCTGAGCAGGCCGCCAACAAGAAGCCCCCGGAAGCCGCGGGGCCCCACGCCTTTCGGCAACGGGCTCAGCCGAGCAGCTGCAGAACGCGTTCGGCTTGGATGTGCAGGGTGCCGGGCGGGTTGTGCGGCGTCGCTGGCCCTGTGGGGCCGAGCTGGAGGAACCAGCCCAGCGCGATCAGGCGGCGGAAGTCACGTACCCGTTCCGCTTCGCCCGGGGCCAGGTCGATGTGGGGCAGGAGCCGGTCTGCGTCCAACGTGCCGTCGAGGCGTGAGATGTGTTCGCAGACCTCGCCGAGCTCGAAGGCGCGGTCGTTGCGGCCGGAGTCTTCCCAGTCGATCAGTCGTACGCAACCCTCGTCGCTGGACCACATGTAGTTCGCCCGGTTCCCGTCGGCCAGGCCAAGGACGGGTGGTAGTGGGTTGTCCGTGAGCTTGTCAGGGGCGGTGGAGGCCAGCCATGTGGCGCCCGCGCGGAACGCCTCCCGCACGAGGGGATCGTCGCCTAGGTCCGGCTGCTTGTCGGCCCAGGCCCGCGTCTTGCGCACCGCGGCGGCGGGTCCCCACGGAGCAGGCTCGATGGATTCCACCGCGTGGGCCGGGATCTGGTGCAGCTGGTTCAGGGCGGCAGCCATGGCGTGGATCTGCTCGCCGGTGGCGTGCTGGCCGCGCAGGACGTGGCCGGGCAGCCTGCTCATCACGATCTGGGGCGGGTCTGCCTCCAATGCGGCCTGGATGGGCGCGGGTGCGAGGCCGGGCGTGTGCTCGGCCAGCAGGGTAAGCGCTGCCCACTCTCGGCCCGGTTCACCTCTCCCCCATGAGGAGTAGCGCTTGACGACGACGTCGTCTCGGATGTCGAGGTTGTGGGTGCATCGGCCGAGCGTCACGTCCACCTCGCTCTTTCTGCCCCTCGGACCGGAGGGCGCGCTGCCCTCCGGCTACGTCCGGGGCAGGGAAGAGAAGCGGCTGAGACTACCCCAGGCGGCGGCCCACTCTCAGGCGAGCGGGAACCAGGGTTTCGGGTCAGTGCTTGCGCTGCTGCTCGCTGTCGGGGAGCGTGAACCGGGCCCGGCCCAACGCCGTGTCGCGCAGATCCGACAGGCGCGGCACCAGCGTGAGCGGCAGTGCACGCGCTGGGGGGACGACCAGATCGTCTCCGGGTCTGCGACCGCCTGCACGAACGCGGGCGGCCCGTCCGGAAACCTCGGGTCGGCCAGCGGCCGGGCGTTGAGCCGCTCGACCATCACGGCATGGTCGACGGGCGTCGGTGCGCGCGGTTCAACGAGGTCTTCCCTGAGATCGTGGAGGCGATCTTCGAGCACGTCCCGGCGCGGACGGTCCTGGACGGCGAGATCGTCCGCTGGTCCTCCGGCCGGCTCGACTTCAGCGCGCTGCATCGCCGGCACATCGCTGGGAGCGTCGCGCGGCTTACCCAATCCCATTCGGACAAGTAGCACGCCAGGGAATTTAGCGTATCGAAAGCATATAAAGCAGCCAATTCTCGTATTCGGAAAAATGCCCGAAAGATCTATGGAAAATCCCTCAAGGACCACATATTCTTCGCTATGGAGCGGTCCAAAGGGGGCGCACCTTTCCCAAACGGGGAGAAATTGAAAGGAGCCGGCATGCCGGATATCGACCTCGGACTGGCCAGCGACTGGGGTGCTAACGGTGGTGACGATCACGGCCGAATCAAGCTGCGCCAGAACCAGGTCTACCAGAACTCTCCCGACAAGAAGGATGTGCTCATAGGTTCGCCGCACAGCATCGAGATTTCGGTGAACACCGACTGCTCCAGCAGTCAGGAGGCGGACAAGGTTTACTTCACGACCTACCACGGGTCGACCAAGAAGATCATCGCGATCCTGGACTCCAGCGGGAACCTCCACATCGCTGGCCAGCTTAAAACGGGCCAAACGAACATGACCTATCAAACGGGCATGTAGCGCCTCGTGGAGCGTGGGCACTGGTTCGTCGGCCGGCACAGTCCCGACGGGTGACGCCAAATCGACCGATAGCGTCCTACCGGGACAACAAAATGCTCGCGGCCAGCAGCGACGAGCCAGTGCCCGTGCGCGACACGCGTGTTATATCCATCGCAAGATGTCGAGCACTTGTTGGCGCGGACGATGATTGTGCTCCGAATGCTCATCCCCGCAAGATCTCGATGGATTTGCACCATCAGGTCGAATTCCCTCGAAGTGGTCAGCTAATTGGTGGTACGCCCGCTCTTCAGCCTCCCGAGAGAGAACTCCCGGCCGCTCTTGCTGTGAATACGAAATACGAAAAGCAGTCATGGCTGACGAGCACGACGATACCGCCGAGGTGCGAGGCGCGTTGCTGCCCGCCGAGGCCGGCCCACGTCAACCGCAAGCCGACATTGCCCGGCCTGGCGGACTACTGGCGGGCGATCCTGTTGCGCTCGACGAGGAACGCCTCCTGGGCGCGCTGCAGAGCACGCTGGTGGTGCCGGCCACCCGTCTGGACGCCAGCGAGCGCGAGGTCGCGTGCTGCACCGGAGAGGGCTGCATCACCTCGGCGGCCTACCTCCAGGGAAGCAGCGCCGACCGCTTGGGCAAGGATGGGGACCGCCTGAGCAACTGCCGCTGACCTCGCTTGGTCCCAGCCGAAGACGGCCTGGCTGCACCGGCCTATGGCTGCGTATGGCTTGCGGTGGACGATGTGGCCTTCGATGGCCAGTGCGACAGCGGTCAGCCCGATCAGCCCTCTGGCCCGTGGAGACGCCCACGCCTGTTCCTGGGCAGTGATCGCTCCCTGGACTACTCCGACAGCGACGAGCAACTGGTCGCAGGCGGCGACGAGCTGATCGCGCTGCTCGGCTCGGCGTTGCCGCCGGACGCGAAGGAGGCCGATGAGTCCGCCGACGCTCGTCAGGAAGAAGATGATCGTGGCCGTGGCGGGGTCGATAAGGTCAGCCCAGGCGAGGTTCATCCGTCAAGGGTGGCGGTGGGCGGCCAGGCTGCGCCGCGGATTCCGTGCGGTGAAGCTGGTTCGTTCCCACCGGGCCGGTCAGTCCTGGGCGGCTGCCCGGCGGTAGCCGCGCCGGTTCTTCATGACCTGGTCGATGGTGCTGCGCTTCCACCGCTTCCACCGCTTCCACCGCTTCCACCGCTTCCACCGCTTCACGCCGTGCTCGGTGTCGTCGGGCGGCAGGAAGTGGCCACAGGAGATCTTCGTCGATCACGCCCCCACGCCAGGCTGGTGTGCTCGACGACACCGCTACAGAAGTGGCGGGCGCTGGAATTTGCGCACGACCCGGCCGACCGCCGCCTGTTCGGACGGACCACGATGCAGGTGCGCCTGGCCGCCGCCGGATGGGACAACCAGGGCAACAGGTCCACGATGGCCGCGCCGACTGAGCGCGGCCAGATCACCCAGAGCGCCAGGCCCACCGTCTTCGGCCAGATGCTGACGGTCACGTTCACCCGCGGGCCGCGCCGCCGACCAGGACGGTGAGCACCTGGAGTGGCGGCACTCGCCCACCATCGAGCGGGGCGGCCAGCGTGTACGGCGTGTACGAGTTCCCGTGACCTGGTGAGAACACCGCGCCCCAGCGGCGGAGGCCGGAAGACGGCGGGTCGGGCTCACCTGTCACCACTCGCGGCAGGCGGCCGGGCCCTCCCCGGGACCGTCGGCGATCGCCGTCAGTTCGGTGACGCGCAGCCAGGCGTCGACGGTGAGGGCCGAGGCGACCGTCAGCCTGGCGGCCGCGGCGAGTACGGCGAGCTGCGCCGTGGTGCGCTCACGTCCGCCGAACCAGGTGAGCATGCGCAGGTCCATCTCCGTGCTGAACTCCTGCGCGGACGTGCTGGTGCCGTCGACGACGAGGACGGATCCGCGACGACCGGCGGCCTCGGCACAGCGGCGCAGGATGGCGGTGGCGGCCGCGTCGTCCCAGTTGTGCAGTACGTCGCACAGCAGGTAGCGGTCGGCGTCGGGCGGGAGCGGGTCGAAGCAGCTGCCGGCGGTGACGCAGGCCCGGTGGGCGAGGCAGGCGTCGGCCAGTCTGGCGAGCGCGATCTGCGCCTGGGCGGGCTGCTCGCCGAGCGTTCCCCGAAGGCCCGGATGGCGGATCAGCAGCTCGGTGAGAACGGTCGCGTCCCCGCCGCCGACGTCGACGACGTGCTCCAGCGCGGCCCACGGGTGGCGGGCGGCGAGGACGGGCGCGAGCCTCGCCGACTTGACGGCCATGAACGCCTGGAAGGAGGCCGCCAGGGCGGTGTCGCCGGCCAGGTCCTCCCAGAGGGTCCGGCCGTAGCGTCGCGGGTAGGCGGCCTGGCCGGTGCGCACGCTGTGCAGGAGGTCGGCGCAGGACAGTTCGGCGCGGCCGAAGGCGCCTTCGATGTCCAAGACGGCGCGGGCTCGGCTGGGATGCCTTCGCACAGGATCCTCCCCTCGGGGGCGAGCGTGTAGCGGCCGTCGTGGTGGCCGAGCAGGCCGGCCGTGACCAGGTGCCGCATCAGGCGGTCGAGGCCGGTGGCGTCGGCGCCCACCTCGGCGGCCAGGACGGTCGCCGTGCGGGCCACCTGGGCGAGGCGGTCGGCCAGGCGCAGGGTCGCGGCCACGCGGATCGCCATGGCGGTGATGAGATCGCTCTGCGCCCCGATCGTCACGTCCCGGCCCTTGCCGTGCGGTCGTCGGCCGCCGGGGACGGGGACGCGACGCGGATGTTGACCCGGCGCAGCACCCGGGGAGCGTCGGCGGCCCAGGCGGCCGCGACCAGCCGCAGCGGCAGGTACGCCTCGGCCAGGCCCGCCCACGGCCGGAGGGCGTTCAGCTCGGCGCAGACCGGCTGCCAGGCGTCCCGGTCGAAAGCACGGGCCGGGCCGGTCAGGATGGTGTCGTGGCGGATCAGCTCGTCCCGGCGGCGGGCGGGCGCGTCGTCACGGTAGCCGAGCAGGCCGCGCACGCGGTCCGCGGCGCGCTGGGCCGGCCGGCAGGCTACTGTCCCGTCCCGAGCCGCCGGGTGCAGCCGCCGGTCGAGGGCGGCGGCCTCGCACACCTCCTCGGGCACCTCAGGCCCGCCGCTCAACGCGCGCCAGGGCGCGGCGTCCTGGTCGGCGAACGGCAGGCGCTGTTCCAGCAGTCCCAGCTGGACGAGGGTGGCGACGAACCGGTGCAGCCCGGCGCGTGAGGGCCGCTCGCCGGGGGCGTCCCCGGCCGCGCCGAGCAGTTCCCGCAGCTCCTCCGCGGACGGTGCCGGCCGGCCGCCGACGGCCCGCAGACAGGCGCGAACCATCGGCGTCAGCCGGATCTCGTGCATCGGCTCCCCGGCGGCGGCGCCCAGGAACGTCACGGCGTCGGCTCCGGCGACCGCGCTGGGGTTGAGCCGCAGCGGCAGACGCGAGCCCACGTCGTCGCGGGCGGCCAGCGTCCACGCGCACCAGTGGGTGAACCACGCGTCCGCCTGCACGACGGCGACTGGCGTCTCCGACGTCTGGGCTGTCTCCGGCGTTTCCGGCGGGGACGGCGGTTCGGTGAACCGTCCCAGCCCCCAGGCGGTGAACGTAGTGAACGGGTCGCGCAGCTCGCCGGGTGGCCGCGCTGGTCGTCGACGACGACGGCCGCCGGCACCAGGCGTGGCTGGAGGCCAACGACGCGACCAACGCCGCCCGCCGCGCCGAATTGGTCCAGATGGCCCGCGACCTGGCCGGTCGGTTCGGCACGGCCCGTCTCTGCGCCGAACAGGACCGCCTGGACGCCCGCCCCCCCGGCTCCGAACCCTGCACGGCCCTCCGAAGGCCTCAGCGCCCTTCGATCCGGACCTCAAGGCAATGGTGCCAACGCAACCAATGGCGCCAACGCAACCGCGTTCGCCTCCTCAGGGCCGCTACGCGCCGCCATGGAACCCGGAGAGATCTTCCGGCGCGAGGTCCAGCTCGCCGACGAGCGGGCCGCCGACGAGCTGACCATCCGGCACCTGCTCACCCACACCGGCGGATTCCTCGGCGATATCGACGACGGCGAGAGCTGGGACACCGGCGCGCTGGCCGCCTCGATCGGTACCTACGACCAGCTGCCCCAGCTCTTCCCGCCCGACGCGCTCGCCTCCTACAACAACGCCGGGTTCAGGCTGCTCGGCAGGGGCATCGAGGTCGTGTGCGGCGAGCCGTACGAGAGCGCGGTCAGTCGGATCGTGCTCGAACCCCTGGGCATGAGCTCCAGCTTCTTCTTCCCCTGGGAGGCCGCGACGCGGTCGCACGCCGTCGGGCACACCTTAGGAGAGGACGGCCCGCAGGTCGCGCACACGTGGGGGCTGTTCCGCGAAGGCATGCCCGAGGGCGGGCTGGTGTCGTCGGTGCGCGACCAGCTCCGCGCCCGGCAAGGTGCTGGGCAAGCTGGTGACCGACTGGTGCCTGGAGCATCTGCTCGACGCCAAGCCGCAGGCCGTACGGCTGGCGCTGCGCGAACCCGCGCCGGAGTACGCGGGCAGCTACGACGCGGGGCAGTGGACCTTCGAGGTCGACGAGGGTCTGACGGCGCGATTCGTGCTGCGACCCGAGCTGGTGGCCGCGGGTGTGGAGGGCATGCCCGACATGCCGCTCGCGCTGGTCGAGGGCTGTGACGACGTGACGATCGCCGCCGATCCGCAGCGTGCCGTCGGCCGCTTCCTGCGAGACGACGCGGGTGAGGTCGCGTTCCTGCACCTGGGCGGTAGGGCGGCCAGGCGGATCCGCTGAATCGGCCTGCCGTCGACGAAGCTGCTACCGGGCACATCCGATCGCATCGAACCTGGTCAGCAGCTCCCCGCTGCTGAGCGGAAGAGCCGGCGGAACGGGGGTCCTATCCGGTATCGCCGTGCCCACCACCTGACTCGGCCCAGGACTCCCGAAGCTACGGCCAGGGGCAGAGTGGGGGACCGACCGGACAGAACCTGGCTTTTGTCTGATCAGCCGCCTACGCGGCCCGTTTCCGCCGTATTCCGGTGGCACCCCCAGAGGGGAAAGAGGCAAGGATTCCACCGCGTTGGGCCTTCCTGGATCTCCGCTGTAGGACCCGGAGACGAAGATGGTCTTCCGGCACATCGGTGACGCGCGGCACAGCCGTGCGGCCCGGCTAAAGGCGTGTCGCGGTTCGGACGAGGTCGGCGACGGCCTTGGATCTG
Organism: Nonomuraea sp. NPDC049624; assembly: GCF_040675255.1. NCBI lineage: Bacteria > Bacillati > Actinomycetota > Actinomycetes > Streptosporangiales > Streptosporangiaceae > Nonomuraea > Nonomuraea sp. NPDC049624. Next base: position 72,974 of record NZ_JBFAOR010000005.1, read on the forward strand.
CTGTGTGGCGGCCACGCGATGACGGTCGTGACGGCCGGTGCGTCCGGCACCGGCAGGATGGCGTAGTCGTCGCGCAGCTGGTCGCGGAGCGACTCGGGCACGACGGCGCAGGCCAGTCCGAGCGCGATCAGCTGGAACAGTTGGGTATGGTCACGCACCTGCGGGCCGGGGCCGTCCGGATGGCCGCCATCCCGCCCAGGCCAGCGCGGCAGGGGCAGGTGGGTCTGGGCGTTGACCTCGGCTGACGACAGATACGCCCGGTCGGCAAGGGGATGCCCCTTGGGCAGGACCACGACCTGCTGTTCGGTGTGCAGATCCTCGGTGTCGAATCCGGCTGTCGTGTCGTAGGGCCGGTGGAGCAGAGCGACGTCGGCACGCCCGGTGCGCAGCAGAGTTTCCGGCTCGCCCGGCCCGCACAGCATCACCTCGACCGGCACTGAGCCCGGTTCGGCGGCGTAGGCGTGCAGGAGCTTCGACAGCAGTTCCCTGGACGCTCCGGCCTTGGTGGCCAGGACCACGCCGGGCTGGTCGGCAGCGGCGCGGCGGGTGCGGCGCTCGGCGGCTTCGACCGCATCGAGCGCGAGCCGGGCCTCCCGCAGCAGCACCGACCCGGCCTCGGTCAAGGCGATACCGCGAGCGCCGCGGTGCAGCAGAACGACTCCGAGCCGCCGTTCCAGTTGCTGGATCGCCCGCGACAGGGGTGGTTGAGCCATCGAGAGCCGTTGTGCCGCCCGCCCGAAGTGCAACTCCTCGGCCACGGCGACGAAGTAGCGCAACTCCCGCGTCTCCACGAGCTCATCGTAGCGTTGACCACGGCCGATACCTGTGCGGTATCGGCGTCCACCTGACCGGTCCTGGACGCCCCGCCCGGGTCCGCAACATGATCGACGGCATGAGTGAACGGAAGATCGCGCTGGTGACCGGCGCGAACAAGGGAATCGGATACGAGATCGCCGCAGGGCTCGGCACGCTTGGCTGGCGGATCGGTGTGGGCGCGCGGGATGCACACCGCCGCGACACCGCGGTCGAGAAGCTGCGCGCGGCCGGGACCGATGCGTTCGGCGTGCCGCTCGACGTCACCGACGACGAAAGCGTCGCCGCCGCGGCCGAGCTGATCGCCGGCCATGCCGGAGGGCTCGACGTCCTGGTCAACAATGCCGCGATCACCGGCGGCATGCCACAGACAGCCACCACACTGGAACCCGCGACCGTGCGAGCGGTCGTGGAAACCAACGTGATCGGCGTCATCCGGGTCACCAACGCGATGCTGCCGATGCTGCGCACCTCAGCGTCACCGCGGATCGTCAACATGTCGAGCAGCGTCGGGTCCCTCACCCTGCAGACCACCCCCGGCATCGACATGGGCGCGGTTCCCGCCGCCTACTTGGCCTCGAAGACCTTCCTCAACGCCCTCACCGTCCAGTACGTCAAGGAACTGGGCGACACCAACATCCTGATCAACTGCGGCTGCCCCGGCTTCACCGCCACCGACCTCAACGGCTTCCAGGGCGTTCGCACACCGCAACAGGGCGCGGCCATCGCGATTCACCTCGCCACCCTGCCCGACGACGGACCGACCGGCGGATTCTTCGACGACGCCGGAACGGTGCCCTGGTAACCGCCACACCGGCACGAACCGTTCCCGTTCTCGACGTCAGCCGCGCAGCGCCCGCCCGCAGCAGCCGGAGGAGTCGGCTCGCTCGCCGTTCAGCTCGCGCGCCGCGCCGGAGCCACGGTCACCGGCCTGGCCGGCGAGCACAACCATGAGCGGCTGCACACCCGCGGCAAGATCGTGCCCATCCCCTGACCGGCACCGTGTGACGCAGCACGCTCAAGGCTCCGGCGCCAGGATGCTCGCCGGGCGGTCCCGCGTCCACGCCGCGATCCGCCTGCTCGACAGCCCCGAAGTGATCGACTGCCCGACCCAGGCCGTCGATCCGGCGGGGTCAGCTGAACGCCGCGGCGTTGCGGGCCGCCCAGTCGGCGTAGGTGTGCGGTGCGTCGCCGGTCAGTTCGCGCACGACCGGGGACACGTCCGCGGCCCTGCCGACGAACGAGGCGAACAGCGTGAGCATCGAGTCCACGACCGGCGCGGGGACCTGCGGGATCAGCTGCTCGCGGGCCTGCTCCGGAGACAGTTCCTCCAGACGCAGGTCGCGGCCCAGGACCTCGCCGAGGATCCGTACCCGCTCGGCCGTCGTCAGCGAGGCGGGCCCGCTCAGCTCGTACGCCTTGCCCTCGTGCCCGTCGTCGAGGAGCGTCCGCGCGGCCACCGCGGCGATGTCGCGTTCGTCGATCGGCGCGGTGGCGGCCTCGGCGAACGGGGCGCGCACCACGCCGCCGTTCTTGACGCCGGGCGCCCACCGCAGGTCGTTGGCCATGAACGCGCCGGGACGCAGGAACGTCCACGGCAGCCCCGACCCGGCCACGGCCCGCTCGTACTCGGCGTGGGCGCTGCCCAGCACGCCGGCCTGCTTCATGGTCACCGCCAGCGCGGACAGCAGCACCACGTGCCCGAGGCCGGCCCTCGCGGCCTCGCGCAGGAAGCCGTCCACCTGGCCGGCGGCCGGGAGCAGGAATGCGCGGTCGGCTCCCCGCACCGCGGCCCGCAGGTCCTCAGGCTGCGACATGTCGGCTCTGACCACCTCCACGCCGTCGGGCAGGCCGGCCCGCTCGGGGTTGCGGCTGATCGCCCGGACCTGCGCGCCCGACCCGAGCAGCAGATCGACCAGATGACGCCCGACGTTACCCGTGGCGCCTGTCACCAGAATCACGTCTACCTCACTTCGGATATCCGAACTGTTTGGATATGGGCACTGTAACCTGTGACCGTGACGGACCCCGTTTCGCCCCCGCGACTGCCACGCCCCGAGGAGGTCAGGGAAGCCCTCGGCTTCGTACCCCTGGTGGAGGCGTATTTCCGGCGAGCCCAGGCCGAGATGCCGGACCGGCTGCGGGAGATCTTCCGCAGCCACGGGCTCACCGGGAGGCACGGCGCGGTCATCCCGCAGCTGACCGTCGAGTCCTCGCTCAGCGTGAGCGAGCTGGCCGACAGGATGGGCATGTCGCTGCCGACCGCGAGCGAGCTGGTGGGCGACCTCAGCAGGGCCGGCCTGGTCGAACGCCGGGAGGATCCGGCCGACCGCCGCCGCACCCTGGTGTCGCTGGCCCCTGACCATCGGGCCATGGTCGAGGGGTTCGTCGCCCTGCGTGCCGCGCCGCTGCTGCGCGTGCTGGACAACCTCTCGCCGTCGGACCGTCAGGGGTTCGTGGCGGGGCTGATCGCGTGGGCGCACGAGGTGCGCACATGGTGACGCGAGGCCCGCGACGGAACCGTGCCCCTATGACCGGGACGGGGACGCGCAGCGAGCGGCCAGGCCGTCCAGGAGGCAGTCGAGGCCGAACGTGAAGCGCCGCTCGCTCTCGCGTTCGACGTCGATCTCGCCCGTGGCGGCCATCCGGCCCGCCAGCGTCGGGTGGCGTTCGGCGACCTGGCGGAGGTAGTCGGCCGCCTGCTCGTCCCAGCCGGACCCGGTCCCGCTCATGCGGGCCAGCGTGTCGCGCCAGGCGACCTCCGCGATGACCGCGCCGACCACATGGTCGTTGACGGCGGCCATGGCGGCGTCGAGGTCGGAGCCGGCGAACCCGGCGTGTTCCAGCAGCCGCAGCCCGGTCTCGGCCAGGGCGAGCGCGTTCGGGCCGAGGTTGGGCCTGACGGTCAGCTCGGACAGGGCCCATCGGTGGCGCAGCAGCATGGCGCGGTTGCTGCGGGCCAGCGCCGCCAGGCCGTCCCGCCAGCCGGACGTGCCGGGGCCGGCGCGCACCTCGCCCAGCACACGGTCGAGGGCCAGCTCCAGCAGGTCGTCCTTGGTGGCGACGTACCAGTACAGCGACCCGGCGGTCACCCCCAGCTCGGTGGCGACGCGGCGCATCGACAGCCCGCGGTGACCCTCTGCGTCGAGGACGGCGACCGCCACCTCGACGATCCGCTCACGGGTGAGCTGGCGGTCGCGCGGCGGCCGCTCGGGACGCAGCCACACGGACCCGCCGGACAACTCTGACGACGGCACGCGATCACCCTACCCGCCTTGACGTCGCCTTCCATTCCCTTATACAACGTTCAAAAGCATTGAACGCTGTTCAAGGAGGAGTCGGATGTCCACCCCCGCACTGATGTTCCGCGCGAACGGCCCGCTGCCGGGCGACGTGCACGTGACCGCGCTCGGTCCCGAGTCCGGGCCGCCGGCGGTCTTCGTCCACGGCTCCACGAGCTGGGGCGACGACCCGGTGTACGGGTTCGCGGCGCAACGCCCGCTGGCCGGCCGGTTCCGGCTGCTGCTGATGGACCGCCGGGGCTACGGCGGCAGCCCGGACGCCGGGGACAGGTTCCCCGGCGACTACCTGGCCGACGGCGACGACGTCGCCGAACTCCTCGGCGCGGGCGCGCACCTGGTCGGCCACTCCTACGGCGCCGTCGGAGCCATGATCGCGGCGGCGCGCCGGCCCGAGGCGGTGCGCTCGCTCACCTTGATCGAGCCGGGCGGCTACCAGGCGGCCGCCGACCACCCCGCTGTGGCCGAGGCGCTGCGCGCCAACCGCGCCGCCTACGCCGACCTTCCCGACCTGACGCCCGAAGAGTGGCTGCGCGCCGCCGCCGGCTCGACCGGCATGCCCGAGCCCGGCACGGGGGATCGGCGGTTGCGCGCGGCCGCCACGGCGCTGCGCGAACGCGTCTGCTGGGAGGCGGGCCTCCCGCTGCCGGCGCTGCGGGCGGCGTCCTTCCCCAAACTGGTCGTCTCGGGCACCTGGGAGGGCGCGCCCGGGCCGTACCGGGAGCGCGGGGGCGTCCCTCTCATGGCGTGTGCACGAATCACGGCCGAGCGGATCGGCGCCCGGCACGAGCAGGTGCCGGGCAGCGCCCACTACCCGCACGTCGAGGCGCCGGAGCGGCTGAACGCGCTGCTCAGCGCCCTCTGGTCGGACGCCTGACCGCCCCTCGGACGCGTCATGACCGCGCCGGAGGGGCGAGGCCCGTCAAGCCAGGAAGAACCTGGCCAGCGTGCGGGCGACCAGCGCGGGGTCGTTCTCCATGGGGATGTGACCGGCCTCGGCGACCCGCACCAGCGTCGTGTTCGGCACCTCGCCGGCGAACCGCTGGGCGTAGCCGACCTGCTGGAAGGTGTCGTCCTCGCCCCACACCAGCAGCTTCGGCGCGTCACAGGCGAGCAGGGCGGGCATGAGGTCGAGGGTGTAGCGGCTGTCGGCGGCGCCGGCCAGCGCCATCCAGGACCGCCCCACGCGTGCTTCGCGCCACGGGTCGAGATAGTCGTCCACCTCGCCTTCGGCGACGGGCCGGGCCAGGGCGGTGGTGACGGCCACGCGCCGGGCGGCGAGCAGGTCCTCCACGGTGGTGGCGGCGACCACGGCGGGGTCGCGGTAGCGCGCCACGCCGGGCACCGGCCAGGAGTCGTAGCTCACCGAGTTGACCAGCGCCAGCCGGGGAACCGTCAGCTCGCCGCCGACCAGCAGATGCTGGGCGACCGCGCCGCCGATGTCGTGCCCGGCCACGCCCGCGGGCGCGTCCATGCCGAGCGCCGCCGCGAAGCGCGCCACCCAGGCGGCCAGCGCGGGCACGGTGGCCGTCTCCAGCGTCAGCTCCCCTTCCGAGCGGCCCAGGCCGGGCAGGTCGACCGCCACCGGCCGCAACCCGGCCGCGGCCAGGTCGTCGAGCACCGGCAGCCAGACGCGGCTCCAATACGTGCCGTGGAGCAACAGGACCTGCGGGCCGTGCTCGCCCGCCGTCAGATAGCTGGCCGTACGGCCGTCGACGTCGATCGTCATGCGTGTGGACATGGCCATAACCATCGGGGAATGCGGCAATGTCGGTCAAATACCACTTAGGGTATGGCCCCATGACGTTGACGCAGCTCCGAGCGCTGATCGCGGTGGCCGAGCAAGGCGGGTTCACCGCGGCGGCGGACCTGCTCGGCATGTCCCAGCCGGCTGTCAGCCGCGCCGTCGCCAGTCTCGAACGCGAGCTCGGCGCCCCCCTGTTCGTCCGTCACAGCGACGGCATCGCCCTCACCGAGGCCGGGCGGCGCGCCCACCTTCGCGCCCGCGAGGCCCTGCGCCACTTCGACCTGATCCGCGCGGAGGTGGCAGCCGCCGCCGGTCAGGTCACCGGGCCGCTCCGGCTGGCCAGCCTGCCCAGTGCCACCGGCACTCTCATCGCCCCCCGGTTGCGGACCTTCACCGATCGCCACCCCCAGGTCCAGGTACGCCTGTTCGAGGGGGCCGACGACGACGTCCGCGGCTGGCTGCGCAGGGGCGCGGCCGAGGTCGGCGTGGTCACGCTCCCGGCTCCCGGCCTGCACACGATCCCGATCAGCACGCACGAGATGGTCGCCGTGGTGCCGGCCGGCCATCGCCTGGCCGGGCAGGAGACCGTCCACATCACCGACCTGACCGGGCAGCCGTTCATCCTCACCACGGCGGGCTGCCGTCCGCTCATCACCGAGGCGGCACGCCAGGCCGGCGCCCAGCTCGACGTCGCCTACGAGGCGGGCGGCCAGTCGGCCATCCTCGAAATGGTGGCCGCCGGCCTGGGGGTCAGCATCGTGCCCACGCTCGGCCTGCCGGCCCAGCTCGGACCAGTCACGACCAGGCCGCTCGAACCGCGCCTCACCCGGACGCTCGCCCTGGCCGTCCTGTCGCCGAGCGACTGCGGGCCCGCCGTACGCGCCTTCCTGGACCTGGCCGACGTCCCGTACGGACAGCCCTTCGGCGGGTAGGCCGACGGGCGGGGCGTCGTCCCACCGGCCAGGCGGTGGTGATCGGCGGGGCCCGGGCTCCCGATACCTGTGCTGGAGGGGCCGGGCGGTGGCCGGGGGGCCTTCAGCGGATGGTGATGCTGCGGCTGTCCTCGTCATTGAAGGGCGGCATGATGCCGACGAAGGTGGCGCTGGCGTCCACCTGGTCGCCGCGCTGGAAGGTGTTGAAGGTTGCGTTGATGGTGAGGTTCTCGTTGTGGCGTCGGCCGTCGCAGACGACCTCGTCGGTACCGCCGTTGGGAGAGCCCCAGCTGAACCACAGGGTGCCGACGACTCTGGCCAGCTGAATGTCGGTGCAGGTGTAGGTGACGTTCATGATGGCGGTTCTGGTGGGGCTGCCTGGCGCGGTGACGGAGTTCAGGGTGATGGAGGCGTCCTGTGCTGCCGCGGGTGATGCTGTTGCGGTCAGGAGCGCGGTCGCCAGGAGGAGGCTGCCGGCGAGAGGGCGTGGTCTCATGGGGGAGATCCTTCCTTTGGTAACTCTCTGTAGCTAACTATTACCCTTAGTGGTGACTGGGTACACCTGCGGGCACTTGTCCGCATGCCCACGTGCCAGGCAGATCGCCGTTCGCGCGTTTCGGTGGGGTGTGAGTGCCGACCTGTTTGGTCAGGACGGCTGGCCGGCGGCGCGCCGGATCGGCATCCAGGTGGAAGCCGGGGCGCTGGTCAGGAAGTCGCCGACCAGCCGGACGCACAACTCGGGCCTTTCGTGCAGCAGCAGGTGCGAGGTCTGCGGCACGACGGCCAGCTGCGCCGCGGGCAGCGTCCGGTACAACTCCAGGGTGTGCTCCAGGGTGATGATGTCGTCGTCGGCGGACATGACCAACGTGGGGCAGGTGACGGCGGCCAGGTCGTCGGGGGTCAGCGGCCGGTCCTCGGTGACCGACCGGGCCGCCTTGGCGATCACGACGGGGAAGTGGCCGGCCCCGTCCGGCGACACCTCGGCGTAGGCGGAGAGCAGCGGCGGCGGAGGCGGCGCGTCGGTGCTCGGCCGCAGGATCATCCCGTCCGGGTGGAAACCGCCACTGATCAGGACGAGCCGTTCGACGAGGTGCGGATGGCGCACGGCGGTCCACAGCGCCACCATCGCCCCGGCGCTGTATCCGGCCAGCCGCAAGGGACCGCCGACCGTCACGCCGATGAACGCTGCGGTGTCGTCCGCGAAGGCCTCCATCGAGAACGGCCCCGGCACGTCGGGCGTGTGGCCGTGGCCCCGGCGCTCGGGAAGCAGGAGCCGGAACCGTTCGGCCAGCGCGTCCAGGTTGCCGGTGAAGTTCCGGCTGTCGGTCAGGCCCCCGTGCAGGAGCACCAGCGGGTCTCCGGCGCCGCGCTCGTCGTACCAGGTGCGCACGCCGTTCACTTCGATGTGGTCGGCCATCGTGCCGCTCGTTCCCTTCGTCGCGTACGGGTCTACGAGACTGGTACGACACGGCGGCCGGAAACTCATCGCACGTCACCGTCAGGGAGCCCGAGCGAGCCGGGAGCCCGCGGAGTTCAGCGGCAGACCGTGCGGGGCACGGGGAGCGTCCCGGAGATCAGGTAGCGGTCGACGCTCCCGGTCGCGCAGGCGTTACGCAGGTACGAGGTGTGCCCATCGCCGTCATAGGTCAGCACCTGGGCCGCCTTGATGCCCCTGGCCAGGCTCTTGGCCCAGGCGAGCGGCGTGGCGGGATCATGCGTGTTGCCGACCAGCAGAACGGGCGGCGCCTGGGTGATGCGCACCGGCCGCTGCGGATTGGACGGCGGCACGGGCCACCCCACGCACCCGGTCGTCATGTCCCAGAACTCCGACGTCCCGCGCATGTGCGGGGCCCTCCGGACGACATCCCGCGTCCGCGCCCTGAGCTGCGTGAATCCGTTGATCCCAGGGGTGATGTCCTGGCAGAGGACCGCCCGGTAGGCCGAGGTCGTCGCGGGGTGGTCCAGCGCCTCGGCCCGCATCTGCCCGAAGAGCACCGCATCGCCCTGCTCCGCCTGGACGATGCCCCGGGCCAGGCCGCCGTTGAAGTCGGGGGCCATCGTGAGCATCGCGTACGCGACGTAGCGCAGTTCGTCCGCCGTCAGCGGACGTCCGCCGGTGACCGGGATCGGCCTCTCCTCCGCCCTGCGCACCAGCGCATCCCACACCTGCGGTACGGACCGGCCGTGCAGCACACATTCCTGCGTCCGCTCGCACCAACCGGCGAACCTGCCGAACCCGTCCTCCACCGCCGTCGCGGCATCGCGCACCATCTGGCGCGAGCTCATCCCGTGATCGACGATCCCGTCCAGGGCCATCGCCCGCACCCGGCCGGGGAACCGTCGCGCGTACTCGGTGCCGAGCATGCTTCCGTAGGACCGTCCCAGGTAGCTGATCTGCTCCTCGCCCAGCGCGGCCCGCACGGCGTCGAAGTCCCGCGCCACGCTCCCGGTGTCCATGTGCCGGATCAACGGCCCGCAGCTCTCGCCCACGGCCCGGTTGTGCGCGACGAGCCGGTCGTACTCCTGCCGCGTCTCGGGGAACTGCGTGACGGCCGGATCGTGCACCGCCTTCCCGCATTGGATCTGCTCGCTGCCGCCGACCCCGCGCGGATCGATCCCGACGATGTCGAACCGCTCGCGCAGCGCCTCGGAGAAGTAGTACGGCGCCCAATCCCGCACCAGGTCGGCCGCACCCGTCCCTGGTCCGCCGGGGTTGTAGAACAGCGCTCCGATCCGTTGTCCGGTGGCCTTGCGTCGCGTCATGTTCAGCGAGACCTGCGGCCCGTCCGGCTTCGCCCAGTCCACCGGCACGGCGAGGGTGCCGCACTCGGCTCCCGGCTCCTTCCCGCAGGCTCGCCAGTCGATCGCGTCCTTACTGGTCACGCCTGCTGCTCGGGTCGCTTCGCCGGTCGCGGAAGCGGGGGCCGCCGGGATCGCCACCGCGATCAGCGCCAAGCCCGTGACGAGAGGGGTCCATTTCATGATCTAGATCGTCTCCGGCCCGCCGGCCCCCGCCATCGGCCTTTCGGACCGGCCGCATCGGCCGAACGGCCGACAGTTCATCTCGTACGGCTCCTGGGGGCTGCGGCGTCGATGCTGCCGACGATCAGGTCCGTCAGCGCCGCGATGGCCGTGGCGACGGTGGCGCGCCCCCGGTTCAGCTCCGCGGCGATCGCCTCGGCCGCGCCCAGCACGCCGACGCAGCGAAGCCGGAGGTCTTCCCGCGGGAGCCCGGAGTGCGGCCGCAGGGCGGTGACCATCAGGTCCGTGTAGGCGTCGAGCAGCTCGCGCTCGATCGCCTCCATCTCCTGGCTGCCCTTGAGCGCGGCCGAGACGGCGGTCCACTCCGGCATGTCGGCGGCGCAGGCGAAGTAGGCGGCGCTCAGGACGCGCGCGATCTCGCGGGGGACGGCCGGGGCGTCACGCAGAGCCTGCTCCGAGGCGGCCCGGTGCCGTTCGTCGAGCCGCCGGTAGAGCGCGATCAGCAGCCCGGGACGGGTGCCGAAATGGTCGTAGACGACCGGCCTGCTCACCCCGGCGGCCTCGGCCAGGCTGAGCAGCGTGAGGCCGTCGGTGCCGTGGGCGCGCACGATCGTCATGGCGGTGTCGAGCAACTGCTCCCGCCTGGCCGGCTTGGACAGGCGAGTCGATCCCGTGGTCATCGTCCTCCCTTGCGTCGCCTCACAGCTTAAGCTACAAAATGTAACTTACAGAATGTAGGTTAGCGGAAGGACGTCACCGTGGAGCACTCCGTACTGATCATGGGTGGATCCGGCCAGGCAGGCGCGGGGACCGCCACCCTGCTGCGCCGCTGGTACCCGGAGCTGCCGCTGACGATCGCCGGCCGCGATCTCGGCCGCGCCAGACGGGTCGCGGGCGAGCTCGGCGGCGCGACGGCCGCGACCATCGATCTGCGGCGAGGCGACCTGGGCCTCCGGGAGACCGGCCGCTACTCGGCGGTCGTGGCGACGGTGTGGGACAGCCACCTGAACGGGCTGCGTTACGCGCAGGACCGCGGCCTGCCGTACCTCAGCATCTCCAGCGGCCTGGTCGACATCGGCCCCGAGGTTGTCGCCGCCGGCCTGCGGGCCGGCGCGGCGCCGGTCCTCCTGGCCAGCCACTGGTACGCGGGGCTCGTCGTCCTCGCGGTGCTCGGCCTCGCCAGGGAGTTCGGCCGGCTCGACGCCATCGAGGTCGGCGGCGTGCTGGACGAACAGGACAGCGGCGGCCCCGCGGCCGTGGCGGACATGGAACGCCTGCTGGCCGCCGTCTCGGCGGGGCACGTTCGCCGCGACGGCGTCTTCCGGTGGATCGCCGGCCCCGACGCGGAGGTGGCGGTCACCGGCATCGACGGCGCCGTGCTGCCCGGCCAGGTCGTCCCCATCCTCGACGTGCCGAGCCTGGCCCTCGCGACGGGCGCGTCCGACGTGCGTTTCGCGTTCGCGGTCGGTGAGTCGGCGGGCAGGCGGCGCGGCGGGCCGGCCTCCGCGGAGGTCAGGATCGACCTCGAAGGCGTGGACCGCGCGGGCGCGCCGCTCAGGACGAGCCGTTACCTCTTCCATCCGGAGGGGCAGCGCCCCCTGACGGCGCTCGGCGTCGCCCTCGGCGTCGAACGACTGCTCGGCCTGCGCGGCGGTCCCGTGCCGCCCGGCCTGCACACCCCCGAGGCGTTGATCGACCCCGGGTACGCGGCCGAGCGGATGGCGGAGATCGGCGCCACCCTCACCGGCGCGCACGGCGATAGCTGACTCCGGTTCCGCCAGACCTTCCGACCGGCCCGCCGTGCCCATCATGTTGAACGCACGTACAAGTTGTACTAGCGTTCAACATGATGAGAGCGAGGGGGATCTGATGACGCGGCAACAGTTCACGCGGGCAGGGGCGCGCCAGTGGGCGGGCCTGGGGCTGCTGGCCATGCCGACGGTGCTGCTGGGGCTGGACGTCACCGTCCTGTACCTGGTGGCGCCGAGCATGGCGGCCGACCTGTCACCGTCAGCCGGCCAACTGCTGTGGATCATGGACGCCTACGGGTTCCTCGTCGCCGGGTTCCTCATCACCATGGGCACCCTGGGCGACCGGATCGGACGGCGCCGGTTGCTGCAGGCCGGGATGGTCGCCTTCGCGGCGCTCTCGGTGCTCGCCGCGTTCGCCCCCACGGCCGAGCTGCTGATCCTCGCGCGCGCCCTGCTGGGGGTGGCCGGGGCGACGCTCATGCCGTCCACGCTGTCGCTGATCTCGAACATGTTCCCCGACGCGCGGCAGCGCGCGGTCGCGATCGGGGTCTGGGCCACGATGTTCGCGCTCGGCATGGCCGCCGGGCCGATCGTGGGCGGAACCCTGGTGGACTCCTTCTGGTGGGGAGCGCCGTTCCTGGCGGCGGTGCCCGTCGCCGTCGTCGTCCTGGCCGGGGCGCGCGCCCTGCTTCCCGAGTACGCGGCCCCGTCCGGCGGCCGGCTCGACCTGATCAGCGTGGGCCTGTCCCTGGCGGCGATCCTGCCGGTCGTCTACGCCGTCAAGCACCTCGCCTCCGACGGCCCCGGCGGGCCGGCCCTCGTCTGTGCCGTGGCGGGCGTTTCGGCCGCGATCGTGTTCGTCCGCCGCCAACGCCGCCTGCCCGATCCGCTGCTGGACGTGACGCTGTTCGGCGACCGGGCCTTCGTCGTGGCCTCGGGCGTGCTGCTCATCGGCCTGGTAGGGGCCGGCGGTTCGATGTACCTGGTCACGCAGTACCTCCAGCTCGTCGAAGGGCTCACCCCCTTCGACGCGGGGCTCTGGATGGGACCGCCGGCGCTGGCCATGTTCGCCGCCGCCATCGGCGCCCCGCTGGTCGCCCGGCGCTTTCGTCCCGGCTCGGTCATGGGCGCCGCCCTCGGGGCGTCCCTCGCCGGTTACGCGCTGCTCGCCACCGCGGGGCTCGACGACGAGGTGCCGGTGACGGCCGGCTTCACGTTCGTCTATCTCGGGCTGGGCGCCCTCGCCGCGCTGGGCACCGACATGGTGGTGGGCGCGGTGCCGGCCGCGCGGTCGGGGTCGGCGGCGTCGATCTCCGAGACGGTCCAGGAACTCGGCATCGCCATCGGCGTCGCCCTGCTCGGCAGCCTCACCACCGCCGTCTACCGTGCTCAGGTGACGGTGCCCGAAGGTCTGGCGCCGGAGAGCTCCGGCCTCCTCACCGACAGCCTGAACGCGACCGTGGCGATCGCCGACAGCCTGCCGCAGGGGACCGTCGAGGCGGCCCGGCACGCCTTCACCACCGGGCTCAACGTCGCCTCCCTGGTCGCGGGGATCGCCATCGCCGCCGCCACGGCGCTGTGCCTCGCGCTGCTGCGTCACCAGCCCGCGCTCGGGGCGGCGCAGAACCGCGACACCGGCGTTTGAACGATGGTCCGACTATCCTGGGGCCCGTGCCGAGGAGCAGCAAGGACGACCCCGCCGAGGACAGCGAGCACGTCGACGGACGCCGCGCGCGTGGCGAGAGACGACGCGCGGAGATCATCGAGGCCACCCTCGCCGTGGTCACCCGCGACGGCGCGGCCGGCGTCACCCATCGCACGGTCGCCAAACAGGCCGGCATCACGACGTCCCTGAGCACCTACTACTTCGCCACCCTCGACGACCTGCTGGTGGCCGCCCTCACGACGGTCGCCGACGCCTACACCGCCCGCATCCGCGACATCATCGACACCCCCGGCGACAAGCTCAGCGGCCTGGCCCACCTCATCGCCGAGTCCGCCGGCTCCGGACGCGAACGCGCCCTGGCCGAACGCGAGCTGGCGACCCTGGCCGCCCGCCGTCCCGCACTGCGTCCCGTGGCACGACGCTGGCGGCAGAACATCGCCGAACTCGCCACCACGCTGACCGACGACCCCGCCGCCGTCGCCGCCCTCGTCGCGGCCTCCGACGGGCTGTGCACCGCGATCCTCCTCGACAACGTGCCCGCCGACCCTGATCACATCCAGGCCGTCCTGCGACTGGCCGTCCGCGGCTGAGCGTTCGCGTACGTTGCCGTGCTGTGCCCAGGCTCAGAACCGGTAACGGAGAACACGTGCCCCTTGGCGGGGCTGGTGCTGCGCGGAGGAGGGTTCATGTCGTGGAGTCGTCCCGGCGGCGGCTCAGCACCGCGGCGATCGGCAGGGCCGCGGCCAGGCCGCTGAGCAGGACGGCCGCGAGCGCGCCCAGAACGGCCGGCTCGTCGCCGAAGGCGATGCCGACGGCGGCGAGTGCCGGCCCGGCGTTGCGTACGGCCGCGACGCCGCCCATGGTGGTGCGGCGTGGCCATGTTCCGGTGGCCAGGACCGTACCGAGCACGAAGGCGGCGGCGGCCAGGAGGAAACCCGCCAGCAGGCTGCGTGAGGTGATCAGCGCGACGACGTCGCGCCAGTTGCCGACGAGCATGCCCGCCAGCACGGCCAGGAACGTCACGTTCGAGACGGTCGCGGCCGCAGGATGCCATGCTCGTGCTGCGGATGGCGCGTGATGGCGCATGATCAGGCCGACGGCGAACGGAACGAGCTGCAGGACCGCCACGGTCAGCATCAGGGTCGCGACGTCCAGGGAGAGCCCGCCGCCCACGTCGGCCGCGTTGAGAAGGATGTTCGCCGTCGGGCCGAAGGTGATGCTGCCGATGGCGGCCAGCAGGACCTGCATCGCCGCTCCTGCGGCCACGTCACCGTGCTGCACCATGCCGAGTTTGGCGCCGAACGGCCCGCCGGGTGAGGAGGCGATCAGCAGCAGCGCGACGAACGCCGGCACCGGCAGGCCGAACAGCGCGGCGACGCCCCAGCCGAGCAGCGGCAGGACGAGCAGGTTGGTCAGGAGCACCAGGGCGAGCAGCGGGCCGTCAACGAGGACGGCGCGCAGGTCCGGCAAGGTCGTGCCGAGCCCGGCGGCGAACATGGTGGCCGCGATGAAGATGACGGTGACGGCGTTGAGCAGCAGATGCAGGGTGTTCACCAACACCTCCGATCATCGGCCCGGAGCGGTGCCATCACCCTCACCCGGTGAGGTCGCCGAGCCAGCGCAATGCGCTCAGGCTCGGCATGAAGCAGTACTCGCCGCCACGCGTGACGACGAATCGGGGCAGGGAGCACAGGCGCCGCCGTACGGGACGCCGGGGAATGGTGAAATCGCCGGAGCCGTCGGCGGAACCGGTGAGAGGGTCCCTGGCCGGGCCCGCGCCGAAGAAGACGCCGTCGTTCATCCATTCGGTCTGGACGAACTCGAACTGCCGGCCGAGGTGGGCTCCGACGAAGGCGAACATCAGCCCCCGGTCGGCGCCGTCGTCGTCCAGGACGCCGTCGGGCAGCGGCGGCCCGTAGACGGCGCCACGTCTGATCATGCGGTGCAGCCTCGGGACGCCGGCCACCGCCGCGTCACGAGGGTTGGCCCGGCGGATGTGGCAGCCGCCGGGGGTGACGAAACCCGCCGGGTCGTCCCGCTGGTAGAGGAAGGCGTTGCGGCGTGCGTCGTCGGCGCCGAGGACCGGGTCATCGTGGTCCGGGCAGAGGGCCAGCGGCGCGCCGCTGCGCCAGCGACCCATGATCTTCGCGGCCAGCAGTTCCTCGTCCTGCGGGCTCGTGGCGTTGTCCTTGAGGTAGCGCCGGAACAGCGCGACCCGCTGGTGCAGCTTGCGGAAGGCCACGTAGGTGCCGTTGCGTCCGAGCACGTCGGGCCGTGGCGCCTGGGTGCCGCCGAGCTCGTCGGGGTAGCCGAGCACGAACTCGCCCGCCTTGAGCGGCACCTCCAGCGGGTTGGAACCGGCGACGCCGCTGCCCTCGATGGCGGGATGGCTGATGCCGTCGCGGTAGCCGAAGGGCTCGGTCTCGGTGGGCAGGGCGTGACAGTTCTGCCGCCAGATCGCCGTCACGCCGGGAAGGGCCTCATAGGCCGGGCGGGCGCTGTCGAGGGCGGCCTCCAGCCGCCCGTCGTCGGGCGCGAGCGCCACCAGCAGCACATGCGCGTCGGACGTGCCGAGCGGCGGCTCCCAGCGGGCCGGGCCGCTGTCGCCGGTGTCGCCCAGCGCGGCGGCACGCGCCGCCATGCCCTGCCGGAACTCCCACGCGAACGTGTCCAGCGACGCCTGGGGCACCCCGAGGGCCTTGAGACCCTGGTAGGTGAGCGCGACGCTGACCCAGGTGTCCCCCAGCGGGCTCGCGGAGTCGGCGGCCGAGGTCACCACCGCGCTCAGCCGCCGCATCAGCTCCCGGCCCTGTCCGCGGTCGTCCACGTGGAACAGGACGTAGGTCGCCGCGTACGGGGTCGGCCGCGGGCTGAGGACGCCGCGCTGGATGTCGTCCAGGTCGAGCACGGCCGGAAGGCGTTCGTTCACCGGATCCCGCTCACGTGGCTCTGAGGAGGTTGTTCCAGAAGGCGCGCAGGCTGTCGTCGATGCCGAACAGCGAGCTGAAGATCGTGGAGTCGGCGAAGATCACGTCCCCGGCCCGGTCGCCGCGCGGAGGCAGCCACAGGAACATGTTGAACTCGGTGTTCCCCGCCTCGACGAACGGGTGCGTCGGCCTGGTCAGGTCGATCGGCTGCCGGCCCAGCACCCGGACGGCGTCGGGGTCGTCGGTGGTGACGGCGTAGTGGGGGAGGTGCATGTGGAAGTTGAAGTGGGACACCCCCTCCAGCCATCCCTTGGTGTCCAGGTCCCTGGCGATGGACAGCGGGGCGTTCTGCCCCGTTCCCATCACGGCGGGACGCAGCCCGTACCGGTTCTCCACCGGCAGCCCCAGCCCCGCCATCAGCGACCGGGTGTACCGGCCGAAGCGCTGCTGGCGGGGCACGAGCGCGTCGCCGTGATGGTGGTACTCGACGTCGCGCATCGCCAGGTCGTCCGTAGCGCCGACGTCATGATGGGGCCCCAGGGCCAGGCAGGTCCCTTCGCGGGTGAGGAAGTCGCGTACCGCCTCGATCTCGGCGGCCGTGGCCTCCTGTGCCGTGATCATGTGGTCCAGTCCCCACACGAACAGCGTGTCGGTGTCGGCCAGCACCCGCTCGTCCAGCGGGGTGTGGAACCCGGCCTGATCCACGCGCTGGTAGACCGGCACCTGATATCCGGTGGCCTCCTGGACGAACCGCTGGAAGGGCAGCCAGCCCCAGAAGAACAGCTCCAGGCCGCCCGCGATGCCCTGCTGGAAACGCAGCGGGTCGGACCACTGCGGGTCCTCGTAGGCGGGCCACTGCACGCGGCGCACCTCGGTCATCGTGGAGAACCGGTTGTCCAGCCCGGTGACGTCCCGGCCCGCCTCGGCCGGATAGCTCCATGCGACGTAGACGCTCACCCGCCGCCGGCCGGGGGCGTACGGGCGCGGCACGTGGTTCTGGTTGTAGGTGCGCGCCGTCTTCGGCTCACTCATCTGATCTCCTGCGCCGTCCGTGGCCGTCACTGCAGCTGGTCGAGCATGTCCGACAGAGCGCTCTTGATCCGCAGAGCCTTCTTGATCTCGTCGGCGGTGACGTACGGGTACTCGCCGTACTCGATGAAGCTCGGGCAGTGGTGCTCGCGGACGAACCTGACGAACGCCTCCGGGTTGGTCTTCCAGTCCTCGGGGAAACCTTCGAGGTTCTCGAAGACCGTGTTCACCCCCGCCCTGGTGAACAGCGCGATGGCGTCTTCGGTGTACTTGTCGAAGTCGGTGTCGAAGATCCCCTGGTACATGAAGCGGGTGTCGTCGTCGAACAGCACCCAGCGCAGGTAGTGCAGCTTCAGGGGGGCCAGCAGGTCGGGATCGTCCTTCAGCGCCTCGGCGAGCGTGTGGCCGTAGCCCCGGATGGCGTCGGCGCGGCCGGGCTTGACCCTGGCGATGACGGTGAATCCGTAGCAGGCGGGGCTGCGCGGGAAGACCGGCCCGTACTTGCCCTGTTCCAGGTGGTCGGTCTCCTTCGGGATGACCATCGCCTGCGGCCTGATCTGCATGGCCGTCCTCTCCATCGTCGTGCTCATGGGAGGAAGGCTGACGCGACCTGACTGACACCAGTGTCCCATAGTGGGGCACCGGGTCCTGTTCTCCCACGCGTACCCTGGGCGTGCACTTTCGCCGCTGCTGGAACGCATCACCGCCCGCCGCGTCGAACGGGCGCGAATGGCTGATGGCGGCTACGTCATGCGGAGGATGACCTTGCCGGTGGTGCGGCGGGTGGTCAGGGCGGTGAGGGCGGTGGCGGCCTCGTCGAGCGGGTATTCGGCGCCCACCACGGGGTGGACGCGTCCCGAGGCGGCCAGGGCGAGCAGGTCGTGCAGCGGCTCGGCGGCACGGCTGCCGGGAAGGCGCAGGTGGGCGCCCAGCCAGTAGCCGCCGACGGTGATGTTGCGCTCGCTCAGGATCCCGGGGTCGATGGGGGCGGCGTCGATCCCGCCGGAGGTGCCGTAGGCGATCAGGCGGCCGAAGGGGGCCAGCGCATGGGCGGCTGCCTCGAGGACGGGGCCGCCGACGGCGTCGAGGATCACGTCGGCGAGGGCGCCGTCGTTGGCTTCGCGGACGCGCTCGGCGTAGCCGTCGGCGTCGCCGGGGATGGCGGCGTCGGCGCCGAGCCGGCGGACCAGCGCACGTTTGCCGGGGGTGGAGGCGGTGCCGACGACTCGTCCGGCGCCGAACTCCTTGGCCAGCTGGACCGCCAGGTGCCCGACGCCTCCGGCGGCGGCGTTGACGACGACGGTCTCGCCGGGGCGGACCCGCGCGGCGGTACGCAGCAGGTGCCAGGCGGTCAAGCCCTGGGCCAGCAGGGCGAGCGCGGCGCCTGCGGAAAGGTCTTCGGGGATCTCGACCGGATCCGTCACCAGCGCCTTGGTGGCGAAGGCGGCGCCGGCGAAGGCCAGCATGCGGCGACCGTCCGGGGCCCGGCCGACGACCTCACCGCCGGGGATGAACGGCAGTTGCGGCGGCAGGTAGGTGCCGCGCAGACGTTCGGCGTCGGCGAAGTTGAGACCGGCGGCCTCGACGTCAAGGAGGATCTGGCCGGGGCCCGGCGTCGGGTCGGGAAGGTCGGCGGGGGTCAGGACATCGGGTTCGCCAAGGCGTTCCGCAACCATCGCTCTCATGCCGTAGACGCTAGGATCCGCACGGTCGCGCAGGTAGCGGGCACGATTTGTGGATGAGACGGAATCCATGAAGAGTCTTCATGCATTCTTGCGGCGGCTGACGGTGAGGCGGCGCGTCACTCGGGCGGGGGCCTGCGGGCCGGCACTCGGGGATGTCCGGGGTTCACGCATTGCTCCTTGGGCCGCCGGTTCCGCGGACCGGGTCAGGCGAGCAGCCGGTCCACCAGCCCGTCGAGGTAGTCGGGGGTGAGCGGCCCCGCGCCGAACAGGACGCGCATGTAGATCGGCGCCAGGAGATGGTCCAGCACCTCCAGCACGTCAGGCGGGTTCTCGCCGCGGTCGCGGGCGCGGTCGAGCACCGCCTGCAACTGGCTGGTGCGATCGGCCAGAAGCTCGTCCCGCGCCTGAAGGCCCTGCTGACCCTCGCCGGACAGCGCGAGGGTCAGCCGCACCAGCGCCAGGCCGTCGGGGCCGGTGACCTCGCGGGCCACGTTGGCGGCGTGAGTGCGCAGGTCGCCGGCCAGGCTGCCGGTGTCAGGCATCGGCGACTGCGCGTTGAGCCGGGTCAGCAGCACATCGCTGAGCAGGGCCTGGAGGTTGCCCCACCGGCGGTAGAGGCTGGTGTCGGCCACGCCCGCACGGGCCGCGATGTCGCCGATCGTGAAATGTCCGTAGCCGCGCTCCCTGACCAGCTCGGTGACGGCTTGATGCACTGCCGCGCGGACCCGGGCGCTGCGCCCGCCGGGCCGCTTGGCCCGCCCCTGCTCATCCATGCGTCCCACCTTAACGCAGTTGGGACTTGCGTTAGAGCCCAAGTGGGTCTACGTTAACGCAGTCACCAACTGCTTTTAGGAGAGATATACGTGAGAGCGTTGCTCACCCTGACCTGCGCAGGTCAGTTCATGGTGCTGCTCGACAACACGATCGTCGGCGCCGCCCTGCCCGACATGCAGCAGCGGCTTCACACCGGGCTGACCGGCCTGCAGTGGATCGTCGACGCCTACGTGCTGCTGGTGGCCATGCTGCTGCTGTCGGGCGGCGTCTTCGCCGACCGGTTCGGCCGCAAGCGGGTGTTCCTGGCCGGGGTGGTGGTGTTCACGGCGGCCTCGGTGGTGTGTGCGCTCGCGCCCTCGCTCGGCTGGCTGATCGCCGGACGGGTGCTGCAGGGCGTCGGCGCCGCGGCGCTGAGCCCAGCCTCACTGGCGCTGCTCGCCGCCGCGTATCCCGGCCCGAAGGAGCGCGTCAGGGCGATCGGGTTGTGGGCCGGGTTCAGCGGCATCGGCCTGGCCGCCGGACCGCTGGCGGGCGGGATCCTGGTGGAGTCCTTCGGCTGGCCCGCCATCTTCCTGGTCAACGTGCCCATCGGGGCGGTCCTGCTGGTGGCCGGGCTGCGCGTGCTGGGGGAGTCCCGCAACGCGGGCGCGCCGCCGATCGACGTCCCCGGCACGGTCCTGTCCGCCGCGGGCGTGGGCGCTGTGACCTACGGCCTGATCGAGGGCGGTTCCCGAGGCTGGACCTCGCCGGTGATCCTCGGCAGCTTCGCCGCCGGACTGGCGCTCCTTGCCGCGTTCATCGTGGTCGAGGGCCGGGTGCCGACGCCGATGCTGCCGCTGCGGCTGTTCCGTCAGCGGCTGTTCACGGTGTCCAACACGGCGATGGTCGTGGTCGGGTTCGCGCTCATGGGGTCGTCGTTCTTCTTCTCCCAGTTCTTCGTGTACGTCCAGGGCACTTCGATCCTCGTCGCCGGGCTGCAGACCCTCCCGGTCTCGCTGACCATGGTGGTCGTCAGCCCGTACGCGGGCCGGCTCGCGGCCAGGTACGGCTTCCGCGTCGTCGCCGGCGTCGGCCTGGCGCTGGCCGGGCTGGGGCTGCTGGCGCTGGGCTTCGTCCACGCCGACACCGGTTACGGGAACGTGTGGTGGCGGCTGGCGGTCGTCGGCATCGGGTTCGCGCTCACCATGTCGCCGCTGACCGGGGCCGCGATCCAGGCGGTCAGCCCGCAGGAGGGCGGCCTGGCCTCGGGCGTCAGCAGCACCACCCGGCAGATCGGCGCGGTGCTCGGCGTGGCGGTGCTCGGTGCGATCGTGCACCTGCGGGAGTCCGGCGGTGCCTCGTTCGAGTCCGGCCTCAACAGCGCCTTCCTCGTGGCGGGTGCCGTGACGCTGGTCTGCGCCGTCTTCACCGGCCTGTGGCTGACCGCGGCCCGGACGCCGAGTGGCGTCCGGACGGACAGTCAGGCGGCCGAGCGGTCAGCGAGCGTCCGCTGACGGCTCGGCCCGGCCGGCTCACGTCCTTGAGCGGATTGTCAGTGGCGTCTGCGACCGTGTGCCGCATGGGCGAGCTGGTCGAGCGGGTGGATGAACAGGACCACGTGCTGGCCGTCGTGGAGCGCGCAGAGGCCGTGCGCCGGCGGTGGATGCACCGGATCGCGACGACGATCTGCCGCGATCCGGTGGGGCGGATCCTCGTGCTGCGCCGGGCCGAGGAGCATGTTCGTTTTCCCGGCCACTATGACGTGCTGGTCGGCGGCGGCGTGGGCGCAGGCGAATCGTATGGGGACGCGGCGGTTCGCGAACTGGTCGAGGAACTGGGTGTCGGCGTCCCGGTCCGGTTCTTGTTCAAGTTCCTGTGCCAGGCAGGGGTCAGCCCTGTCTGGTTCGGGGTGCACGAGGCCTTGATCGCCGAGCCGTTGGCCCCGGACCCGTCCGAGATCGGCTGGCACGCCTGGCTCACGGAGCCGGAACTGTGGAAGCTGGTCGACCGAGGGCCCTTCGTCCCAGCTGGACGACATGCCCTGCGCCGATATCTTGGCCACTCTGCTGCATGACGAACAGCCGTCCCCCGGCAGAAAGGCCGGGCGGGCGGTGTGTGGGCCGCGTCTGGAGGGTTGAAAGCGCGTTGCAGGTGGTCTGCCGCTCAATAGTGGTCAAGCCCGCATACAACAGGAGGTTCCGATGAACCGCAGCTTGCGCACCCTGTTCGGCCTGACCGCCACCGCCGCGACCATCGCCCTGACCGTCCCGGCCATGAGCGGCGCCGCGAACGCGTCGACGGCCTCGCCTTCCGACCTCGACAACACCAGCCACGTCCAGGATCTCGCGCAGGCGCGCTCCTTCCTGTTCACCTACACCTTCGACAACCACCTCAAGGTCGCGGGCGGCAACTTCACCGTCGACCACCGCGTCTTCCTGACCGTCAAGTTCAACAACGGCGTCAGCAAGTTCTCCAGGTGGGTGGTCGCGCGCACCCACCCCGTCACCCCCGGCGGCGCCATCTACGTGGAGACGACCATCGCCGCCCCCTGCTACGGCGGCAAGAACGGCTACGCGCAGGCTTATGACGAGGCCACCCGCACCTGGTCGCCGCGTCTGCCGGTGACGATCTGCCAGCGCATCGACTGAGCGGGTGCTGACCGGCCGATGCCCCGGCTTCCCGGACGAGCCAGGTGTGCGCCGCGGCCTCGAGGCACTCGTCGCGCGGCGCGGCCTGCCGCTTGATTACTGTGACGTCCCATGACCGACACCGAGATCGACGTCACCGCCGACCTGGTCCGTGACTTGCTGCAGGAACAACATCCAGACCTCGCC
Source organism: Nonomuraea sp. NPDC049624 (assembly GCF_040675255.1). Taxonomy (NCBI): domain Bacteria; kingdom Bacillati; phylum Actinomycetota; class Actinomycetes; order Streptosporangiales; family Streptosporangiaceae; genus Nonomuraea; species Nonomuraea sp. NPDC049624. The sequence goes on from NZ_JBFAOR010000005.1 coordinate 95,392, forward strand.
GGGCTGGCCATCCGGGAGGTGGCGGGTGGCTGGGGCAACCAGATGTGGCGTCTCGGGGACGAGTTGGCCGTGCGCATGCAGCGGATGGACCCCACCCCGGAGCTCCAGCTCAAGGAACGGCGGTGGCTACCCGTGCTGGCCCCGCGCCTGCCGCTGCCGGTGCCGACTCCTGTGCGGTTCGGCGAACCGTCCGGGCGCTTCCCCAAGCACTGGACCGTGATGACGTGGGTTCCCGGCGAGCCGCTGGACCACGGCTCGATCAGCAGGGGCGCCCACTCGGCCGACACGCTGGCGGGCTTCCTCAGAGCGCTTCATGTGCGGGCCCCCGCCGAGGCCCCCGCCGGTTCGGACCTCGGCGCTCACCCCAGGAGGTGTACGAGCGGCTTCGAGCGGTTCCTGCAGGCCGTCGCCCCCGACGCCGTCGGCGATGTCGACGCCGTCCGTGACGTGTGGGCCGATGCGGTCGCCGCTCCCGAGTGGGAGGGCCCGCCGGTGTGGGTGCACGGCGATCTCCATCCCGCGAACGTCGTCGTCTCGGACGGGACGCTCTCGGGCATCGTCGACTTCGGTTGCCTGTTCGCCGGCGATCCGGCGTGGGACCTCGCCGCCGCCTGGACGCTGCTCCCCGCGGGCACGGCCGCCCGCTTCTTCGACGCGTACGGACGTGCGGACGAGGCGGCGATCCGGCGCGCCCGCGGGCTGGCCGCCATGAAGAGCCTGTTCCTGCTGCTCATGGGGCAGAACGGAGATCGGGGCCTGCCCGGCGGCAAGCCGAACTGGGGACCCGCGGGCCGGGCGGCACTTGATCGGGTGCTGACGGGCGTGTGAGGCACACTTCCCGCACACGCTGGGGCCGCCCGGCGTTCGATCGCCGCAGCCCGGCCTGCGCCGGGGCGATTCCGTCACCGGAAGAGGTGGAGTTCGGCCGTCCGATGAGCGGTCGGCGCCGCACTTGACCGATGCGCCCCTTGCTCAACCGATTTCCCCGCACGCGTCGGCGAGCAGGAGCGGAAGGAGTGGCGCGCCGGCCTGGACCCGAAGATCCAGGCCGTGCGGCGGCTCGCCCGCGAGCACGGCACGCACCCGCTCGCCGCGGGTTGGTTGCGCCTGGTCGCGTGACCGTGCCTGTGGGCGTCAGGTGGCCGGGGTCACGGGGATGCACACGGCGTAGACCGTGTAGGTGCCCGTGGTGCCCGCCGGGTTGTTGAAGGACACCGTCCAGGTGTTCTCGGCGGACGGGAAGGACTCGTACACCTGGACGGTGAGGTTGTTGCCGCCGAAGGGCGTCACCAGTCCGCCGCCCGTGATGACGGTTCCCGCCGGGCAGGTGGCGCTTCCCGTGTTGAGCCCGGGCGTCAGCATGTGCGGGGTCCGGACGATCTGGGTCGGCTGGGTCGGCCCGGGCGGGCCCGGCCGTCCCGGCGGGCAGGCGTGCGGGCAGGGGCCCTTTCCGTCACCGTCGCCGCCGGCCGCCGCGTGGGCCGTCGAGCCGACTCCCATCAGCAGTGCGGCAGCCAGCGCCGGTACGGCAGCACGCCGTAGAAGGGCTGTGCGTCTCATCGTGTCCTCCGTGGACTGTTCGCCTCCTGACGCTCGATGCGCATCACGTGCCAGGAAGAAGGCGTGGGCATGACGAATCCGCCCAGGAGGGCCGTCCAGCGAGAGCGAGCCACTGGGCTGATCAGTACCTCATGGCTCATTCTGGACGCATGTTACGCAGAGTGACGAAGTATTTACTCAGGACGTCGGTGCGGTCGCGCGCACGAAGTCCGTCACCGGAGTCGGTGTGATCTGGGGGTACCGGTCGTTGTCGAGGACGGCGAACTTCCCCTTTCCTGTCACCATGCACCACTGGTACTGGAGGGCGACGTAGTCGAACGGGTTCTGGGTTCTGGCGGCCTGGCGTTCGATCTCGGCGCGCAGGTCGTCGGCGGTGCCGAGGTGCCGCAGCTCCAGAGTGCGGCCCGAGCCGCGCTGGACGGCCTCGTGGAACTGCCGCATGGACAGCACGTCACCGGCGAATCGCAGCGTGCCGGTGGCCTGCTGATCCAGGGCGACGGCGGCGGTGTAGGCGGCGGTGTCGGACACCGAGGTCAGGTCGAGCGGCTGATCGGGGTCGCCCCAGTGCGACAGGGTGCCCCGATGCCAGTCGATCAGGCCCATGAAGCCGACCATCACCTCGTAGAACGCGCCGTTGAGCACGGAGACCACCTCAAGGCCGGCGTCGGCGTACGCGGTGGCGGCGCGGCGGCGCCAGTCGGTCATGACGTTGTCGCCGTCGTCGAGTCTGGTCAGGTCGATGGCGAAGTCGGAGGGGATGAACCGGCGGGCGCCGGCCTTCGCGGCGGCGCGAGCCAGGTTGACCTGGCCGTCCACGATCACGTCGGGGCCGCCTTGCACGACCGAGACGACGGTGTCGGCGTCGCCGACGGCCTCGGCCAGCGCCTCGGCCGGGTCGGCGACGTCGCCCTCTGTCACCTCCACGCCGCGCGACCGCAGTGCCGCGAGCGCGGACCGCCTGTTCGCGTCGGCGCCGGGCCGGACCAGGACGCGGACGGCTGCGTTCTGGTCGAGAAGGGAGCTGACGATGTGGCGGCCGAGCAGTCCGGTCGCGCCGGCCACGAAGACCTTCGGGGAAGTGGACACGTTCAACAGCTCCTTTTCGAGATTGAATCGGGGTTTCGCCCAGGCCGGTGACGGCTCTTCGGGCGTCTGGGGGAGTCCGTGCCGGACTCAGGGAAGGAGGGGGCCGGGTCCGGCGCCATTAGTGGACGGATGTCCGCAGCGCAACAGCGAGACTGCCGCACTTCGTCCGGCCCGCGACGCAGGGTCATGCGCCCTTTTTGATCGCCTCCGCGAAGGCGGCGAGACCGTCGGCCAGCTGCTCGATGTCGGACGGTGCCCAGCCCTCCATGAGCGCGGCGACGGCGGTCGTCCGGGCCTTCCAGAGTTCGCGGATGGCGAGCTTGCCCGCCCGCGTGACGCTCACCAGCCTCGCCCGGGCGTCGTCCGGATCGGGCTGACGCTCGATGAACCCGCGCGACTCCAGGCGTTTGGCGGGGGGCGAGAGCGTGGACTTGTCCACCTCCATCAGTTCGGCCAGCACCGACAACCGCACGGGGGCGTGCAGGGAGATCTGCGCGAGCAGCGTGTAGTCGCCCAGCGACAACTCCAGCCCGGAGGCGGCCATGATCCGCCGCCGCGTGGTCGGGGCGAACATCCAGTTGCCCACGGTGGCCAGCGCCGCGGCCACCCGGTCAGTGGCCTCCCGCGCCCGGACGTCGCCGTTCTCCGCCGTTCCTGCCACCCCGACCTCCTCGTGCAATTGGTTGGTTGGCTCAAACCAACCATAGGAGTAAGTGGCGGTTCATGCAAGTGCATTCACCGTGCCGATCGAGCCGGGAATCGTGGGGGCGACCGTGCACGACATGGTCAACGGCAGGAAGAGGACATTGCGGCTGGCGGTTGCGCAGGGCACGGTGCCCGCGAACCCCGCCGATCCGGATGCGCTGCGGGCGGGCGGCGCGGAAGTGCGCGGCCTGATGCGGGAGGCGAGCGCGGCCGGGGCGTGGCTGGTGCCGTTCCCGGAGGGGGCCGAGGCGGGCCCGTGCGGACGGTTGGTCCGTTCGGGCCCGCCGGGGAGGGTGCGGAGATCAGGGTGCGAGGTTGCCGAGCGCGACCGAGTAGACGACCCGCTGATCTTCGCCTTCGGTCAGCCCCCACAGCTCGCCCCCGGTGCCCGAGTACCACAGCGACAGGTCCTCCGGCCGGTAGCCCCAGTCCGTACGGGCCGTCATCGTCATGGAGGCCAGGTCCACCGACGCGAAGCGCCTGGAGTACGGGACGTTGACGAACTTGCCGGCGCTCATGTTGACGTAGAGCCGGCCGTCGTGGAGCTGGACGCCCTGGACGTCGCTGATGGCGTGGGTCTCCGCCGTCGTGGGCGTGGTGGACTCCCAGGCCGCCGTCGGGGTCAGGTCGAGCCGGTAGTCGCCGGTCTCGGCCGAGCGGAAGGCGTAGCGCGCGATCCGGGTGCCGTTCAGCGGCTGGGGCTGGCCGTTCAGCCAGGTGGCCCGGTAGTCGCCCACCACGAGGGCCTGCCGGCCGGTGCTCGTCCGGTCCAGCGAGATGTAGTCGAAGTGCAGGTCGGGGCTGACGAAGTTGGCCACCTCCGGCATGACGTACTGGTAGTCGTCGAGCTTGGTCTGATGGCGGTAGATCCGGCGGGTGTCGAACACGCGGATGGCGCTGCGCTTGGCGCTCGGGGCGCCGGTGCCGTCGGGCCAGCCGGGGGTGGTGGCCATGAACAGGTACGGGCCGCTCCAGGCCAGGCCGCCGCCGTGCCCGTAGATCCGGCTCAGGGTCCCGTCCGGACGGACCCAGACCGGCAGGACGGTCCGGTAACGCATGTCGTTCAGGTTCACCACCGACAGCCGCACCGAGTTGGCCAGCGAGTGGGTGGGCGGGTTCTGCCAGGACCAGCTCGTGATCAGCGCGTCCTTCGAGGTGGGCACCGGAGCGGCGTCGTTCCTCGCCTCACCGGAGGTGGCCAGGCCCTGCGGCACCCAGGCCGTCTCGCCCGTCAGGCCCTGCAGCTTGGCGTCCCAGCAGAACGCCCTGCCGACGCCGCCCGTCGTCGGCCCGAAGGACTGCATGCGCGAGGCGCAGGCCGGGTCGCCGGCGGGCGTCGGGAGCGGGGACCGGTCGTCGCCGCTGAGCACCTGGTCCAGGGTGGTCAGCGCGAACGCGTCCTCCATGGGCTGGGTGTACGGTTCGGCCCCGACCGTGAGCGACAGGCCGGTGAGCGCGTCGCCGGTCAGGCGCTTGAGCGGCGCCACCACCTGGGCCGCCGCGGCGGCCTCTGTCACCGCGGACGCGGGGGCCGCGGTGGTGGCGGCCGCCGGCGCGGCGCTCATGACGGCGGCCGTCATCGTCAGCGCGATCAACATCTTTCCCAACGGATCCTCTTCTCGCTGTGATCGTCAGGCGTCGCAGGACGCCTTCTGGGTGGGCCAGGCCCGCCGGCACCACCGGGTGTTCACGCCGGGCCGGGCGTCACGGGCGACGCGGACGTGCAGGGTGCCCGCCTCGTCGTAGAGGGCGGCCTTGCCGTACCGGTAGGCCAGGATCCTGGCGCCGTCGAACGTCCACCATTGCCCGCTGTCGCCCGGCGCGCAGGGGGTCAGGAGGGCGTCCTGCTTCCTGGGCCCCCGAGCGGTCAGGCATCGGCGGTCGTACCTCTCGTGGTCGTTCCGGATCATGAACGTCCCGGGCACCCCTGTGGCCCGGGAGATGTCCTCGACGTGCCAGAGCTGCCAGCCGTCCTCGGGCTTGCCCGCCTCCCGGTTGCAGGCCAGGGAGCGGACGTCGGCGCCGTCGTTGGCGTCCAGGCAGTCGCCGGTGCCCGCGTTGACGAACCTGACGACGCCGGTGCCGCCCGCCGCCGGAACGGCGGTTCCGGCGAGCGCCGGCGTGAGCAGCGACAGGGTCAGGGCGACGAGCAGGCGCATGGATCTCCTCGGCTTCTCGGCGGCGTGGCAGGGCCCAGTCTCGGCGTGGCGATCATTGTCCGGAAGCCCGTTTCGCAGCATGGACAAACTTGATCGAATCGGGGTGAAGTCGTATTTGCGCTGGTTTGTGGTTCTCAGGGGACATGGGGGGAGCGCATGGGACGTCGTGAACAGGCCGTGGATCCGATGGACGGCCCGGTCGCCGCTTTCGCGGTCGAGCTGCGCAAGTTACGGGAGCAGGCGGGGTCACCGTCCTACCGGGTGATGGCCGCGCGGGCCCACTTCGCCGCCTCCACGCTGGCGCAGGCCGCCGCCGGGGAGAGGCTGCCGACCCTGCCGGTCACGTTGGCCTACGTCCGCGCCTGTGGCGGCGACGAGCGGGAATGGCGGGTCCGCTGGGAGGAGACCCTGGCCGCCGACCGGGAGCGGGCATCCGTGGCCGCCGCGTGCGAGCGGGCGCCGTACCGGGGGCTGGCCGGCTTCGAGGAGGCCGACCGGGCCTACTTCTTCGGCCGGTCCGCGCTGGTGGAGCGGCTGGCCGGCATGGTGAAGGCGCACCGGGTGGTGATGGTGGTCGGCCCGTCGGGCTGCGGCAAGTCCTCGCTGCTGCGCGCCGGGCTGGTGCCGGCGCTGCGGCCGCGCGCGGCGCGCGTCGTCACGCCGGGGGCCCATCCGGTCCTGCCCGCCGCCGCCGCGGGGGAGCTGGTCGTGGTCGACCAGTTCGAGGAGGTGTTCACGCTGTGCGAGGACCCCGCCGAGCGCGGGGCGTTCGTCGACGCGCTGGTGGCCGCCGAGTGCGGGGTCGTGCTCTCCGTACGCGCGGACTTCTTCGGACGGTGCGCCGACCATCCCCGGCTGATCGAGGCCGTCGAGGACGCCACCGTCCTGGTGGGCCCGATGAGCCCGGCCGAGCTGCGCCAGTCGATCGTCAAGCCCGCGGCCACCGCCGGCCTGATCGTGCAGCGCGAGCTGACGGCCCGGATCCTGGAGGAGGTCACCGGGCAGCCCGGCGGCCTGCCGCTGATGTCGCACGCCCTGCTGGAGACCTGGAAACGCCACCACGGCAAGGCGCTGACGCTGGCGGCGTACGAAGCCGCGGGCGGCATCGCGGGCGCGGTCGCCCGCACCTCCGAGGAGCTTTACGCCGGCCTGACCCCGGCCCAGCAGGACAGGCTGCGCCATCTGCTGCTGCGGCTGGTCATGCCCGGCGAGGCGGGCGCGCAGCCCACCCGCCGCCCGGTAAGGCGCTCGGAGCTGCTGACCGGCGACCCCGGCGACCCGGGCCCCCTGCTGCTCGAACGCCTGACCGCCGCCCGCCTCGTCACCCAGGACGGCGACACGGTCAACCTGGCCCACGAGGCCCTGCTGACCGCCTGGCCCCGGCTGCGCGCCTGGGCCGAGGAGGACCGCGAACGCCTGAGAGTGCACCGGCGGCTCACCGAGGCGGCCGCCACGTGGGAGGAGCACGGCCGCGACCCCGGCGCCCTCTACCGGGGGCTGCGCCTTGAGCTGGCCCGCGAACACCTCACGGCCCGGACGCTCACCCCGGCCGAACGCGCCTTCCTGGCCGCCAGCGACGGCGAGCGCAGGAAGGGCAGGCGGCGCACCGCCGTCCTGGCCGTCCTGGCGGTGTTCCTGCTGGTCACGACGTCCCTCATCTGGCAGCGGAGCCTGGTGAACGGCCAGCAGAAGCGGGAGCTGCACGCCCGCGACATCGCCGGGACGGCCGAGACCCTGGCCCTGTCGGAACCGTCCCTGGCCATGCGGCTCAGCCTGGCCGCCTGGAAGCTGGCCGATCTCCCCGAGACCCGCGCGGCCCTGCGCGCGGCGAGCCTCCAGCCGCAGCAGGACGTCTTCGCCGACCAGGACGTCTCCCCGGACACCCGGCGGAGCCTGAGCGCCGACGGCCGCTGGCTGATCAGCGCCACGGCCACCCGGGTCACCCGCTGGGACCTGCGCACCCACCAGCCCCAGGTCACCGACGCGCCGGCCCACTCCGAGGCGGCGCCGCCGCCGTCGCTCGTGTGCAGACCCAGCGAACCGCTGCGCCTGCCCGACCCCGCGACCGGCGTCCTCGCCGCCCCCGCCTGGGCGCCCACCCCGACCGCCGAGCAGTGCCGCGAGGGACGCCTGCGCCTCTCCCCGGACGGACGGACGCTGCTCATGGCCACCCCCGCTCTGGTCAGAGTGTGGGACGTGGCCTCGGGAACGGAGGCCGCCGCACTCAGCGCGCCGGGCGTGCGCGAGATCGGCTTCAGCGCCGACGGCGCCTTCGTCGCGACCGCCGGCGAGGACGAGCTCCAGGTACGCGCCACGAACCACCTCCAAGGAGTGCTCCTGCGGCACCCGCTCCACGGCGACCTGGTCGACGACCTCTGGATCGGCCCCGACGCCGGGGAGATCCGCTACCTGACCGGCCCGACCGTGCAGACCCTGCGCGTCGGCTCGGCCTTCACCCGCGACTGGCGCGAGGAGAGGGCGACCTCCGCCGCCTTCAGCCCGGACGGCGGGAGCCTGCTCGTCACCTACCGCGACCGTGTCGAGCTGCGCGACGCGCGGACCGGAGAAGAGCTGCCCGGTCCGCCCCGGCCCGCCTGCCCGACGCCCTGCTGGATGCAGGCCGCCTTCAGCCCCGACGGCCGGACCCTCGCCTACGGCGACGCCTACGCCGCCTCCTTCACCGCGACGTTGTGGGACCTGGCCGGCCGGCGGATCACCGGCCAGTCGCCGCCCTTCCGTCACGGCGGGCCGCTCGCCTTCGCCCAGAACGGCGAGCTGCTGCTCATCAGCGGCGCCTCGGTCGGGCAGGAGGCGCTCACGAGCTGGAACACGCGCACCGGTGCCGTCACCTCGCCCTCCGGCGTCGCCGGCAGCCGGATCGCCGTCGCGCCGCGGGGAGAACGCCTGCTGACCGACCGGGGCGACGTCGCCTCGCTCCCGCCGCTGCGGCGGGCCGGCGGCGGCTCCGGCCCCGGCCCCGCGGAGGCGCTGGCCTTCAGCCCCGACGGCCGGTTCCTCGCCACCGGCGACACCAGAGGACGAACCGCCCTCTGGGACGGCGACCTGCGCCGCAACCTGGGCACGCTGCCCCCAACCGCCTCGGGAGCCGTGACCGCGCTCGCCTTCTCACCGGACGCCGGCCTGCTCGCCGTCGGCACGGAGGGAGGCGTCGTCCAACTGTGGGACACCGCCGGCCGCCAGCCTGTCGGCCCGCCCCTCGCCACGCCGGGCGGCGCGGTCCTCGCGCTGTCCCTCAGCGGCGACGCGCTGTCGGTGGCGGGCAAACACCTGCCCTTCCAGCGCTACGACCTCAGCACCGCCGGGGCCGCGAGCACCGTCTGCCGGCGGGTCGGCCACGGGCTCGGCCGGGAGGAATGGGCGAGGTACTTCCCGGACTTCCCCTACCAGCCGACCTGCGGGCCGCAGGACCGCTGACCGGCCTGGGAGCGGCTCCGGACGCTGGCTCACCGCTAGAGTGGGTGATCATGACGAGTGGACGATGGGCGTTGGGCGGCGACCTGAGCGTCGCCAGGGTCGGGTACGGCGCGATGAAGCTGACCGGCTGGCCGAAAGGCGACCGTCCCGGCAGGGACACCGCGCTCGCCGTCCTGCGCCGGGCCGTCGAGCTGGGCGTGAACCACATCGACACCTCGCACTACTACGCCCGCGACGGCGTGGCGGCCAACGAGCTGATCCGGGAGGCGCTGCATCCCTACCCGGGCGACCTGGTGATCGTGACGAAGGTGGGCGCGCTGGTCGAGGGCTCCGACCTCGCCCTGCCCGCCGCGGGCAAGACCGGCCTCACCCCCGACGGCCTGCGCCGCGGCGTCGAGGCGAACCTGCGCTCGCTCGGCGTGGACCGCCTCGACGTCGTCAACCTGCGCATGGGCGACCTCGACCGCGCCGGGACGCCGGTCGCCGGTGCGCTGGAGACGTTGCTCGCGCTGCGTGAGGAGGGGCTGATCCGCCATCTCGGCGTCTCGAACGTGACCCCCGCCGAGTTCGCCGAAGCCCGGAAGACCGCGCCGATCGTCTGCGTCCAGAACCTCTACAACCTGGCCAGGCGCGAGGACGACCCGCTGGTGGACGCCTGCGCCGAGGCGGGCATCGCGTATGTGCCGTTCTTCCCGGTCGGTGGGTTCCAGCCGCTCACGGCCCAGCGCCTGGACGCCGTCGCCGCCCGCCACGGCGCGACCGTGCCGCAGGTGGCGTTGGCCTGGCTGCTGGCCCGATCGCCGAACATCCTGCTCATCCCCGGCACCGGCTCGCTCGCCCACCTGGAGGAGAACGTCGCCGCCGCGTCCCTGAAGCTGACCGAGGAGGACCTGGCCGACCTCGCCGGCCAGGTGCACTGACCACGGAGCCCGAAGGACCACGACAGGCGCCAGCCGTTGACGGTCGGGGTGGTCCGTGGCCGAGCGGCTCAGCGGCGGACGCGGTAGCGGATGTGGGTGGCCTCCGGGGTGTCGATCACCTGAAGGATCTCCAACTCGATCTCCGACGGCAGGACGTCGAACAACCGGCGTCCTGCGCCCAGGAGTACGGGAATGTGGTGGATCTGCACTTCATCCAGCACACCGGCCTGGAGGGCCTGCTGCACCGTGTACGCGCCGCCGCGAATCTGGACGTCCCGTTCCCCGGCGGCGGCCTTCGCCTGCGCCATCGCGCTCTCGATCCCGTCGTTCACGTAGGTCACCAGCGGATAGCCCCATCGGGCGGCCGGACCGGGCGGCCGATGGCTGGGGACGAAGATCGGGAGACCGTTGTGAGAGCCGCCCCAGTGGTCCATGAGCTCAGCGGTCCGCCGTCCCGCGAGGATCGCACCAGCTCCGTTCCATTCGTCCTGGAACTGCTTGACCGGCCCGGGATGCTGGTCCGAGTCAGCCCACTTGTGCAGCCGCTCACCGTCGTCGCCGCCGAGGTAGTCGTTGGGATCGGCGATGTACCCGTCGAGGGACATCGACATGTCGAGCACTGATTTGGACATGGCCCACTCCCTGTCTGCCACGGCGCTAACTGTGTCCTTAGGACACTGTGTACGCTAGAGACAGTTTTGACCGCTGGCAAGTGGGAGGCGACATGTCGGCCAACGAAGATCCGAGGGCGCTGGCCGAGCTGTTGTGGGGCCTGCGGAAGCCGCACACCAGAGGCCCCAGGCCCGCCTTCGACCTCGCCCGGCTGGCCGACACCGCCGTCAAGGTCGCCGACGCCGAGGGCCTGGAGGCGGTCTCCATGCAGCGCGTCGCCGCCGAGCTCGGCCTCACCAAGATGGCCCTGTACCGCTACGTCAACGGCAAGACAGAGCTGATGGCCATCATGATCGAGGCGGCGGTCGGCACACCCCCCGACCTGAGCGGGGCGGCCGGCTGGCGGGCCAAGCTGGAGGAGTACGCCCGCGCACTGTCCGCCGTCTGGCGGCGCCACCCCTGGCTGCCCTCGATCACCGTGGGCGACCGCGTCATGGGCCCACGTGAGACCGCATGGTCCGAAAGAGCCCTCAGCGCCCTCACCGACACCCCCCTGACCGAACGCGAACGGCTTGACGCGGTCATGATGGTGTCCCACCACCTCCGCGCCACTCACCCGTCGGCCGCCCAAGGCTCTCAGACCTGGACGGACGGCAACGCCGCCGCCATCATGCGAGACCTGCTGCTCCTCAACGCCGGCCACTTCCCGCTGCTGGCCACCACCGTGGCCACCCCGTCAACCACCACCACCCGGGAATTCGGCCTCCTCGCCCTCCTCGACGGCCTCGAACGCACCATCACTCAACGCACCCACAACAACGGCGACGACCGAACGGCTTCGCGCTCCGACCCTCCGTGAGCGGCGACCGAACACGATCTGCCCACCGCCGGCCGGATTCCGGCCGGCGCCACTCCCGCGGCCTCTGTGAGTCTCGTCCAGTTGCGTCTGCACCTCCTGGGGGAGGGAACCGCAGCGGGCGTACCCCGATCCGGGGTGTCCGCGCCGACGTTCCTCGGCCTGCCCTGACCCGTCGAGCCCGGCCTGTACTGGATCAGTCCAGGGCGCGGAAGCTTCCGATGTTGCCCTGTTTGGTGGTCCCGGGCTCCACGGGGTCGAAGACCTGGATCCGGCAGTTCGAGTCCGGGAAGACCAGGACGATGCCCGAGGTGCGGTTCAACAGGCTGCTGCCGGGGCCGAAGCCGGGGTGGCATTGGTTGGGCTGGGGTTCGTGATGATCCTGCTCTGACCGTCGGGAGAGAACAGGCGCACGACGCCGGGGGCGGCGGCCGCGGGGGTGGCGCAGACGAGCGCCAGGGCGACGGCGGCTGAGACGGCGGGGATGGGTCGCACGAGAAGTCCTTTCGAAAATGACCGATTCCATCACACTATGCAACTATAAAATTACTTAGAGTAACTATCCTTGACGGTACAAGGACCTCCCTGATCCGAGGTGAGCCAGGTGACGGCCTGGACCTCCGACAGCTACTGCGACCCCCGACAGCGCGGGGACGACGCTGGGACCGAATCAGAGGCTGGGCCTGCGCCATGGCGTTGACCTGGCAGGATCCCCTTCGGTTGAGCAGACCGTCGCTGTGACGCCAGGACGCTCGAATCCCCGAGCGGGGCGCATGCGATGGTCAAGGTCTACGGCGACCGCGCTTACAAGTACGTGGCGATGGTTCGCCATCAAGGAACCACTGTGGCGTTGGCGATGGACGCGGCGCGCCGAACGTCGCCTCTCCCGACCGTCCGCGCAGCATGGTCAGGCTGAACAGGGTCTCGGCCATCGGGCCCAGCGTCGGCGCCACCCTGATCCGCGCCAGGTCGTCGCCGGTGAAGTGAATTCTGTGCATTCGCCCCCGAACACGTCGCCGTATCGGTAACGGAATGCCGCCGATCGGCCACGCACGTCGCTGAGCGGCGGGATTAAGCCAGGACTTACAAGCCTCCCGGCAGCTGATTTCTTCCTGCGACAGTGAGCGGGCCGCCTTTCCGTGGAAAGGCGGCCCGACCCGACCTCAGGCGAGTCCACTTCGGGGGAATTCACGTGTCAGGACGACAGTTGCGGCATGCCCTCATCGGGCTGGCCGTGCTTGGCGGATGCGCGGTTGCGCCGGTTGCGCCGGTGGAACCGGACGTTCTCCAGCAGGCCGAGCAGGTTCTCATCGGCGCCTGCATGAGCGGGCGGGGCCTGCGGTACTGGCCGGAGCCGAAAAGCAGGACTCCGGACATGGACCGTTTTCCCTTTGTCGTGGACGACGAGGAATGGGCGCGGAACAACGGGTACGGCAGGGCGGCGAGAAAGGAGCTGGAAAAGGCGGCCGTCCCTGCGCAGAACTACTTCCGCGGCCTGCCGGAGGGGAAAAGGCGCGCCTGGCTGACCGCCTACCACGGCGACCGGTCCGCCGTCCTGGAGGCGGCGCTGCCCGTCGGCGGCACGGTGGGTCACAGTGCCGGCGGCTGCGTGGCGCAGGCGTGGCAGGAGCTCTACGGGGACAAGGCGCGCTGGTTCCGCGCCAGCAGGGTCACCCAGACGCTCGTCCAGATGCGGATCGGCCGGACCCAGGCCGACCCCGCCTACGGGGCCGCGCGTCAGCGCTGGTCCGCGTGCATGAAGGCGGCCGGGTTCACCGCCGACACGCCGCTGGCTCTGCGCAGGGAGCGTCTGGCCGACCAGGAGGGCGGCGCGGAGGACCGTGACCGGCGGGCCGCGACGGCGGAAGCACGCTGCGCGGCCTCCTCCGGCTTGTCGAGGACGGCACGCGACCTCGACCAGGCCAACGCCGCCGCGCTGGAGGCGCGCTATCCGGCCGAGTACCGGAACGCGCGCAGCCTGCGCGAGGCGGCGCTGCCGAGGGCGCGTGCGCTGATCAGGAAATCGCTCATCGCTGAACAGGGAGAGGAAACCCCATCGTGAAGGTTCTGAGGAACGCGTTGCTCGGCGTCATGACCGTGGCCGCGGTGCTGACCGCCTCGACGGCGGCCTACGCCGAGCCGGCCCCCGCGCCCACGTCCGAGGCGGCGAGGCCGGCGGTCGAGGCGGTGAAGCCGCAACGGCCCGAGGGCAAGCCGAAGATCCAGTCGGGGCTGCCGGTGCGGGCGCTCAACGCCGACGGCAACTTCTACGTCTGGTCGGACGACATGAACAAGGCGCTGCTGTACACGGGCGACGCCTACAACGGCTGGCCGTCCGGCTGGAACAACAAGGTGGACGTGGTGTGGAACAACGGCTACCCCGGTCCGTACGACGACGTGAACATCTACGACTACGCGCCCTGGTCCGGCAGCGCCTACGCGTGCATCGGCAACGGCGACTACTGGGACCTGCGCCGCACGGACATCAACTACGTGTTCTCCTGGGTCAACGACGGCGCCGACGCGTGGCAGCGAGAGCCGCTGGGCAGGCGCGTGCACGACAACGGCAGCGGCCACATCTGGGTCGACTGGTGCGGTAACAACAACCGCTAGACACGCATCCGGCCCGTCTTCCCCCACGGCGGGAAGACGGGCCTCAAAGATGGCCTGCCGCAGCTGTCACCGCGTCCGAGGGGCCGATCTGTCGGCGGCGTCGAGGAACCGGGTGCCCCAGTTTCTGAGGTGATCGACGAACTCCGGCGATTCGAGCACCTCGAATTCGGCGCCGATGTTGCCCAGCGCCTGCGTGGGCCAGTCCAGGCTGGTGGAGACCATCGTGAGCCGGCATCGACCGGGGGCGACCGGTTCGATCTCACCCCATCGGCCGGCCGTCCGGCGCACCTGTTCCGCCGGTGCGTGCACCAGCGCGACGACTGTCTTGGCGGTGGGAACCTGGGCCGCGGCGCGGACGAACGCGGCGGCGTCCCCGCCGGGCAGCGGCCGTGGCAGGAAGGAGGCGCCGGTGTTGCGTGGCCGGGCCAGCCGGTCGAGGCGGAAGCTGCGCCAGTCGTGCCTGGTCAGGTCGTAGGCCACCAGATACCAGCGGCCCGCGAGCGCGACGAGGCGGTGGGGCTCCACTTCGCGTTCGGTTCGCGCGCCGGCGCGTGTGACGTAGTCGAAGCGCAGCCGTTCCTGGTCCCGGCACGACTGGGCGATCATCGTCAGCACCTCGGCCGGGATCACCGGCCCGGCCGAGGCCGCCGAGACGGTCATCGCGCGAAGCGCGTTCACCCGGGCCCGCAGACGGGGCGGCAGGACCTGCACCACCTTGGTCAGCGCGCGCACCGCCGCCTCCTCCAGCCCCGCGATGCCGCTCTGCGCCGCGTCTCCCATGCCGACCGCCAGCGCGACCCCTTCTTCGTCGTCGAGCAGCAACGGCGGCAGCACGGCTCCGGGCGCCAGCTGGTAGCCGCCGTCGGTGCCTCGGGAGGCGTGCACGGGATAGCCCAGCTCGCGCAGGCGATCGACATCCCGGCGAAGGGTGCGTTCCGACACGCCGAGCCGTTCGGCCAGATCCGCGCCGGGCCAGTGGCGGTGCGTCTGCAGCAAGGACAGCAGGGTGAGCGTGCGGGAACTGGTGTTGGCCATATCGCCATTATCGGGATACTTCCGGTCAGAAACTGGCCGGAAGCCTCCCTAGGGTGGTCATATGATCACTCACGAGGTTCAGTTGACCGCCCAGATCGCCGCCGTCCCTGGCCCCGAGCACTTCACCGTCGTTCCGGCCGAGATCGAGGGCGAGGTCGTGGTCCGTACCGACCACCTCGGGCTGGCCGCCACCTATCTCGAACTCATGCGCGCCGACTGCCATCTGCCGATCCCGGCCTGGCAGCCCGGCCGGCGGGTGGGCGTCATGGCGATCGGCACCGTGCTGAGCTCGGCAAGCCCTGACCTGCGGGAGGGCGACCTGGTCCAGTCGATGAGCGGCTGGAGCACGCACTCGGCGGGACCGGCGGCCTCCTACGTCAAGCTCGACCCGGACGCCTACCCCGACCCGAGCTACCACCTGGCCCAGGGCCCGACCGCCTACCACGGCGTCGCGGACGTGGCCGAGGTCGGCGAGGGCGACGTCGTCTTCGTCTCCGGCGCGGCCGGCGGGGTCGGCTCGCTGGCCGGGCAGATCGCCCGCAACCTGGGCGCCAGGAAGGTGATCGGCAGCGCGGGCAGCCAGGCCAAGGCCGACTACCTCGTGGACGAACTCGGCTTCGACGCCGCTTTCGACTACCACCACGACCCGCTCGCCGCGCTCAGGAGACTGGCCCCGGAAGGCATCACCGTCTTCTTCGACACCGTCGGCGGCGCGTTGTACGACGCCGCGCTCGAAGTCGCCGCGCCGGGTGCCAGGTTCGCCCTGTGCGGCTCGTTGTCCACCCAGCTCGGCGCCGCCGCCGACCGTTTCCCCGTCCCCGACCGCGACGCCGCCCTGGCCAGAAGCGTCGAGCTGCTGCCGTTCTCCTGCCACCACACCCCCGACCAGGTCGCCGCCTGGCACCGCCACTTCCGCGCGGCGCTCGACCAGGGCCGCTTCGTCCACCCGCAGACCGT
This sequence comes from Nonomuraea sp. NPDC049624, assembly GCF_040675255.1. Classification (NCBI taxonomy): domain Bacteria; kingdom Bacillati; phylum Actinomycetota; class Actinomycetes; order Streptosporangiales; family Streptosporangiaceae; genus Nonomuraea; species Nonomuraea sp. NPDC049624. Next base: position 111,330 of record NZ_JBFAOR010000005.1, read on the forward strand.
CGTCGAGACCGGCATCGACGGCGTGCCCGGCGCGTTCCTGGCCCTGCTGCGCGGCGAGTACCGCGGCAACGTCTCGGTGCGGCTGGCATGACCGTCCTGTCCCGCCGGACGCTCAACCGGGCCCTGCTCCAGCGGCAGTTCCTGCTGGAGCAGACCGACCTGACCGCCCTGGAGGTGATCGGCCGCCTGGTCGCCATGCAGGCGCAGGAACCGAACTGGCCCTACGTCGGCCTGTGGGCCCGCATCCGCGACTTCTCCCACGCCGACCTCACCGCCCTGCTCGCCCAGGGACGGGTCGTGCGGTCCGGCTTCCTGCGCAGCACGATGCACCTCGCCGCAGCCGACGACTTCCGCCGGCTGCGGCCGGTGTTGCAGCCCGTCCTGAACCGCACCGCCGACTCGGCGCACTTCCGGCGCAGCAACGCCGGACTCGACCCCGGAACGCTGGTGGCCGAGGGACGCGCCCTGCTGCGGGCCGGGCCGCTGCCCAGAAGGGAGCTCGCCAAGCACCTCGCGACCGTCCATCCGGGCCGCGACGGCCGAGCCCTGGCGGGTGAGATCGAGCTGCGCACGCCGCTCGTCCACGACGCGGCCACCGCGTCCTGGGGCGGGTGGGGGACGCGCTCGTCGATCACCGTCAGCGACGCACCGGTCGACGCCCCGCAGCCCGCCGCGCTCCGCGACCTGGTGCGCCGCTACCTGGCCGCCTTCGGGCCCGCCACCGTGGCGGACGTCCAGACGTGGTGCGGGCTGACCCGGCTGGACGAGATCGTCTCGGACATGGGCGCGGATCTGCGCCACTACACCGGCCCCGACGGCCGGCGCCTGCTCGACCTGGCCGACGTCCCGCTTCCTGACCCCGACACCCCCGCGCCGGTGCGGCTGCTGCCCGCCTACGACAACGCCCTCCTGGGCCATGCCGACCGCAGCCGCATCATCGCCGACGCCGACCGCAGGCACGTCTTCCCCGGACAGGCCAGGGTCCTGCCCACCGTGCTCGTGGACGGCCACGTCCGCGGCACCTGGTCCTTCACCGCAGGCGAAGTACGACTGGCCCCGTTCACAAGCTTCTCCCGGGACGAACGGCAGGCGATCGACGACGAGATCAGCCGGCTGCTGCCGTTCCTGTCGCGCCGCCGAACGTGACGACCCGTGCGTCCGGCCGGCACCAAGCCGGAGTTTCCGGAGAAGACGCCATCCTTCATACGTTCGTCGATCTTGGGTCAATTGTCGGCGAGGGCAGGCTTTCGGGTGCGTCCTGCAGGGGAGAGTCGCGGCATGACCACGGATGCCCGGCCCACGGCCGATGACCTGCTGAATTACGCCAGGAAGCTCCATGAGCTGGCCGTCCTGCTGAAGTTCGACAAGGACTTCGAGAGCAGGTTCAGCGCCGCCGTCGAGGCGGGCGACGAGCGTGAGCTCTCCGGTCTGCTGGCGCCTTTGGGGTTCGAACGGACCTCGATCGCGGACGAGATGGCCGAACGGGGGGTGTGCGAGCGGTGCACCTTCTGGCACGGGAAGTGGGTCTGCCACCCGATCTGCAGGTAGCCCCCGCATCTGTTCCGCGGGCCGTCACAGGACGGTCAGGTGGCCGTAGCTGGACAGGGTCGCGGCCAGGTCGCCGGAGCTGCCGCGGAGTGTGGCGTCCAGAAAAGCGACGGTGGCCGCCGCGGTGATGCGCGGCCCGGACGTCCGGCCGAGAGAGCCGACGAGCGCGGGCAGGGGCGGCATGAAGAGCGGGGCGTCGGTGAAGGTGAGGTGCGCCGTGCCGGGGACGGTGAGCCGGTAGCCGGTCGCCGTGCTGAGCTGGAGCACCTGCGTGAGGCGCGGGATGTAGTCCGGCGTCTCGCCCGGTTCGAGGTCGTGGGTGAGCGCGAGCACGGGCTGGTGGAACGGTCGCGCGGCGGGGTCGCGGGGGAAGCCGTCCAGGTCGATGACGGCTGCGAAGCGGGGGTCCTGGCGGGCGGCCTGCAGGGCGGCGGCGCCCCCGAGGGAGTGACCGGTCGCCGCGGCGCGGCGGGTGTCGAGCCGCCCGCTCAGGAGGCCGGGGATCTCGCCACGGTCCAGGCGGCCGAGCTGGGTGAGCACGAAGCTGAGGTCCGCGGCCCTGACCGCCGTCCATCCGGCCGCGCGCCTGTTGTCCTCCGCCTGGTCGCCGGTGACCGCGACCTGGGTGCGGACCGTCCGGCCGTCGGCGAGGGTGACGACGGCCGAGTCGTACGGGTGGTCGAGGGCCGCCACGACGTATCCGCGGCTGGCCAGTTCCTCGGCCCACGCGGTGTTCTGGGTGCGCACGCCGCCGAGCCCGGGCGAGAACAGCACCACGGGGAACCGGTCGCCGCCGGCCGCCGGCGCATCGGGCACCGAACGTGTGCGGGCGCGTGGCGGCTCGTCCAGGATGAACGCTGGAAGGCCCAGGTAGTCGGCCTGGCCGCGGGCGACGACCTGGGCGTCTCGCGCCGTGCGGCCGAGGTACCGCGCGCGCTCGGCGTCCGGGGGGACGTCCTGCGCGGGATACCAGAGCTGGACGACGACCACCCGCTTGTCATCGGTCCGGGACGTGGCGGCTTCCGCGCGATCAGGGTCGGCCCACTGGACGACGGTGGTGCCGACGGCGTGGGCGCCCGACGGCTCCGGGAACACGGGCAGGGGCAGCGCCCACGCCGCCGTCGCGCCCACGACGATCAGGGCCAGGCATGCCGCCGACCCCGGCAGCGCCACCCACCACCGAGCCCGCCGCCCGGCACGCCACCCCAGCAGCGAGGGCGCAGCGAACGCCAGCGCGACGCCCCCGCCTGCGAGGACGGGGAGGAGTTGCCAGCGGATCCCGAGCACGGCCAGCACGCCCGCGGACACCACGAGGGCCGCCGCACCGGCCAGGGCCGACGGCCGGCGCGCTCCGGGCGGCAACCAGCGGGCCAGCACCAGCACGACGGCGGAAGCCAGGGCCAGGAGCTCCAGCAGGGACAGGCCGAACGCGGTCACATTCATGTGCTCACAGTCGCGCAAGGACCTCGGCCGAACATCGGGCCCGAGGCCGAGAGCCGCATGCGACCCCGGTATGACCCCCGCGACCAGTCTGCGCCCGGAGTCGCAAGCGGCCGCGCTGCGGCGATCACGGCGGGCTAGCCGAGGAACGCCGCCCGGTTCTCCTCGGCCCAGGAGGCGAACGTCCGCGCGGGCCTGCCGGTCAGTTCCTCCACGACCGCGGTGAGCTCGATCGGACGGCCGTCGCAGCTCTGCCAGTAGTCCAGCAGGGCGTCCGCGAAGGTCGCGTTCATGTACTGGGCCATGTCGGCCTTCCACTCCTGCCTGGTCACGGGCGTGATCGCGATGTCCCGCCCGATGACGCGGGAGAGGATCTCGATCTGCTCGGTGAACGTGAGCGACTGGGGGCCGGTCAGTGTGTACGTCCTGCCGCCGAGGCCGGGGTCGGCCAGAACGGCGGCCGCCACCGCCGCGATGTCCGCTTCGTGGATGGCGTCGACGTGCGCGTGCGGGTAGGGCAGGTTGATCGGCGTCCCGGACTTGACGGCCCACGACCACGCCATCGCGTTGCCGCAGAAGGTGCCGGGCCGCAGAACGGTGCTCGGCACGGGCGAGGCCGCCAGGGCGCGTTCCGAGACGAGATGCGTGGCGGCCAGGGGGCTGCTGTCGGGATCGGGCATGAGCACGGCGGCGGACGACAGCAGCACGACGTGCTCGACCCCGGCCGCCTCGGCCGCCGCGGCGAACTCCTGCGCGTGCGACGGCTCGGCGTACAGGAACACCGAGGTCACGCCGGCAAGCGCAGCGCCGAAGGTGGCCGGATCGCCCAGGTCGCACCTGACGACGGACGGGTCGGCGGGGGCCTTGGAGGCCGGACGTACAGAAAGGCCCTGCTCGCGCAGGAGGCCGATGAGGGCGGTCGCGACGGCGCCGCGAGCGCCCGTGACAAGAACGGTCATGTGGGTGCAGATCCCTTCGCAGACGCTTCGCGACGTGAGCGCGACGCCTGTCGATAGAATGAGAGCGCGACACAGAAGTTGTGTCACGCAAATAGTGTGTGACGAAGATTATGAACAGTATGGAGCCGCACGTGTCAAATCGAGCCGAGATGCTCAAGCGCATCAGCGACGAGAGCCAGCGCCACTACGCGGCCTACACGCTGTTCAACCAGGCCATGGCCGACCAGCTCGGCCTGCACCCCACCGACCTGCAGTGCGTCGCCCTGCTCGACCTGGAGGAGCGGCCGGTCAGCACCGGCGAGATCGCCCGCCTGGCCGGCCTCACCCCCGGATCGGCCACCCGCCTGGTCGACCGCCTCGACAAGGCCGGTCTGGTCGTACGGCACGCCGACCCAGCCGACCGCAGGCGCGCCCTGGTCGCCCTGACCCCGGAGGCCCGCGCCCGGATCGGCGCGGCCTGGGACGTCCCAGGCAGGGCGTTCGTCGAGATGCTCGACCATTACGACGACGACGCGCTCGCCCTGATCGCCGACTACCTGGAGCGGGCCGCCGCGGTCGGCCGCGCACAGGCGCAGCGCCTCACGACGTCCGCCTAGGGCGTGCGTTCCGCGGCATGCGGCCCACGGTTGGCGACGGCCTGCTGGAACAGCGCTGATATCCACTCTGCAATCGCCTGGCCTCCCCTGCCAATATTGGACGCCGCAAGATCTGTTCTGATCTGCTGGGCGGGCATCGATGTCCCTCCGGGCCGATCAGATCAAGGTCTGGGCCCGTGAAAGAGCAGGTGTTCGACCATGGCCCTCGGGCAGCCCGTCTCGTCCCGCCGTGCGTTGCTGGCCGCCGCGGCTCTCCTGCCGCTGGCCGGCCGCCCGGTCGAAGCCGCCGCCGCCCCCAGGCGTGCTCGGCAGTACTACGACCGCGCCGCCGCCCTGGCCGGCGACGACCCGGTGCTGCGGGCCCTGGTCAAAGCGCTCGCGCCCGGCCTTGCGATGCCGAAGCCGAAGCCCCTCCGCCCGTTGCGCGTCTTCGACGACGTGGCGGTGCTGGGCACCACCTTCGTGCAGGCCACAGCGCTGTTCACCGCCGGCGGCATCGTCCTCGTCGACGCGATGGGCTCCCCGGACGATGCCGAGAAGATCATCGTCCCGGGGCTGCGCGCCGTGGGCGCGGACCCCGCCCGGATCAAGTACGTGGTGGTCGCCCACGGCCACGCCGATCACTTCGGCGGCGCCCGGTTCCTCGCCGACCACTACGGCGCCCGCGTCATGATGAGCCGGAGGGACTGGGACCTCATCGCCGCCGAACGTCCCGCGAACGCGCCCGTACGCGACCTGGAGATCGCCGACGGACAGCAGCTCACCGTCGGCGGCACCACCATCGCCTTCCACCACACCCCCGGGCACACGCCCGGCACCGTCTCGTCGATCTTCCCCGTGCACTGGAAGGGACGGCGGCACACCGCGATGTTCTGGGGCGGCACCAACCCGCCCGCCGCGACCGCGGACAAGCGCATCGCCCTGGCCTCCGTGCGCGCCTTCGCCGCCACGATGCGGCGGGCGGGTGTGGAGGTCGAGCTCACCAACCACGGCGGCGTCGACGACGGACTGACCCGCATCGAGCAACTGCGCGCCGGTACGACGGGCGCGGTCAACCCGTTCGTCATCGGCCGGGCCAGGACGCAGCGTTTCATGAAGGTCATGGAGGTCATGCTGCGCGGCCGCATCGCCCAGGACGAGGAGACGTCCGCCGGCCCGGTGACGGCGGCACGGGACGTCCCGTCGCGCTAGCCTCTGCGGGCGAGGCGCTGGAGCTGCCCTTCGTGCACGCTGCTCACCCACTCCCAGCCAGGCCTGGCCGACGGGCCGATCCGCGGATCGGCGGAGACGTGGCCGTCCCGCAACGCCAGCACGTACGCCCGGTCCTGTTCGATCCGCGCCTTCACCTGCTCGCATCCGCCGACGGAACCATGGCCGGGGACGACGACGTCCACGCCGCCCGCCACCTCCTCCAGCAGCCGTAGCGCGGTGAGGTAGTCCTCGATCGGGTCGGCGGTGCCGTCCAGGTCGAGCATCGGAACCAGGACGTCGGACAACATGTCGCCGGCGACGAGGACCCCGCGTTCCCCGATCAGCAGCGCCGCGTGGCCCGGGGCGTGTGCTTGATGCTCGACGATCCGGATCTCGGGGCCGTCCCAAGGGATCTGTGTGGTTCCGGCGGGCAGGCCGGTGATGAGGCCGAGCAGGTCCAGCGGCACCTGGCCGGCGATCTCGGTCTCCAGCAGGTGGTCGGCGACGCGGGCCTTCGCGTCCTCGTCCGGCAGCTGCTCGCGGACGGCGGCCGCGCAGCGCGCCGTGCCGTATCGGGGCGCCTCGCCGAGCCGGGGGTGCCAGAGCAGGTGATCCCAGTCCGGATGCGTGGAGAACCCCGCCACGACGGGCCGGCCCAGTTCGCCGAGGTCGTCCGCGAGGCAGTCCATCTCGGCGCCGGTCACTCCGGGGTCGATGAGCAGCACACCGGCCCGGCCCCGCACCGCGACGGCGTTGCTCTGCACGAACTCGCTCTCGTGGACCCACACCCCCTCCGCGACCTGCCTCAGCATGAGCTCGCCTCCTTCGCGTCCCGGACGGCGTAGTGATGCGGCTCCTCTTCGACACGCAGCCGTTCGCCGGCGCCGGCGTCCCTCGGAACCTGCTCGATCCGCAGGTCGAGGGACACCTGCATCGAGTAGACGAAGCGACCCATGAGTTTCTCCCCAGCAAAAGTGCTTGCAATTTGCAACTACTATAGAGGGAGCGAAAACCCTGTCAATGAGGAGAGGAATCGTGGAACCACGGTCCGGATGCCCGATCAACGCCGCCGTCGAGGTGCTCGGAGATCGCTGGACGTTGCTCGTGCTGCGCGACGTCATGTTCGGCGACCGCCGTCACTTCCGGGCGCTGCTCACCGGGTCGGTCGAGGGCATCGCCTCGAACATCCTCGCCGACCGCCTGGTGCGGCTCGTCGAGGCGGGGCTCCTCACCCGCGGCACCGCCGTGCGGGGTCAGCGCGCCCGCTACAGCCTCACCGAAGCCGGCATCCAGACCCTTCCGATCATCTACGCCCTCGGCAACTGGGGCCTCGACTGGCGTCCGGGCAGCGACGACCTCCACAACCGGCAGCAAGCCATGCGGGACGAGGGCCCGGCCTTCATCGAGGAGCTCATGGACGAGCTGCGCGTCCGCCACCTCGGCGCCCCGCCGAAACCGCACGACGGCCCGGGCCCGTTCGAACGCCTCGACGCCGCCCGCGCCGAGGCCACCCCGCAGGACCACGTCGACCGACGGTGACGGCGGTCCGCTACCGACTGGCCGGTCTCGCGGCGAACCGTTGGACCGGCACGGTGACGGCGCGGCGCGGTAGGGGCGCTGCGCGGCTATGCGTCGCGCGTCCGTAGCAGCAGTCCGCCGGCCAGGAGCGCCGCGGTGGCCCAGGCCGCGAGTACGCTCAGGCCGGCCCATGGGCTGAGAGGGAGCGCGGCGAGGCCGGTGGTGGCCTGGACGGCGAGCCCGGCGTTCATCGGGGAGATCTGCCAGAGAAGCCGCTGCCAGTCATCGTCGGCGATCATGAGGATGAGGGCGGGGAAGAGGTAGAGCAGGCCGAGCACGACCCCGATGGCGGTGGCGGAGTCCCGTACGGCGGTGGCGACCCCCAGGCTGAACAGGGCGATCAGCGCCAGGTAGAGGACCGAGCCGACGGCCGCGCGCAGCATCGGACCGCTGGTGAGGACGAGCGTTTCGGTGGGGAAGCCGTTGCCGAGCAGGATGGGCCGCGCAGCCAGCGCGGAGGCGAGCACGGCGACGCTCCCCGCGATCAGGGTCAGGCCGGCCAGGATGATCGCCTTCGCGGCCAGGACGCCGGTCCGGCGCGGCATGGCGGTCAGGGTGAGGCAGATCATGCCGGTGCCGTATTCGCCGGTGATCGCCAGGACGGCCAGGACGGCGACGACCGCCTGGCTCACCTGGACCCCGAAAAGGCCGATCCTGGCGGGGTCGTAGCCGCAGCCCTGCGCGGCACAGGACACGACGGCGCAGGCCGCGACGCCGGCGGCGACGGTCAGCACCACGATCGCGAGCAGCAGCCAGGCGGCGCCGGGCAGGGTGCGGAGTTTCGTCCACTCCGCATGCAGGTGCTCTCTCATGCGTCCCTCCGGCGGAGTCGAAGGACGGCCAGGCCGAGGGCGAGCGCGGCATAGCCGGCCGGCACGGCCAGACCGGCCCACGGCGGCAGCGGGTAGAACCCGGCGATGGGCGAGTAGTGGCCGAGCACGTGCGCGTACTGCGGGATGCTCTGCTGGACGGCGAAGCCGGCCGCCGGGGTGAGCCGCAGCAGCCACTGCGCCGCGCTGTCGGGCAGGACCGAGGTGGTGGCGAGGACGTGCGGGACCACGATCACCGCGATCGCGGTGATGACCGCCGCGACGCTGCGCCGCAGCAGCGCGCCGAGGGCGAGGGAGAGCACGGCGGCCAGGGCGAACAGCGCCGCCGTGCCGACCACGATGCGCGCCTGGGTGAGCAGGGACACCGGGAGGACGGCGTTGCCGTTGTCGCGCAGAATCCGCCCGCCGGCCGCGAACGTGATCGCGACGGCGGGCAGCGCGGCGGCGAAGGTGACCAGGCCGAGCGCCAGGGCCTTGGCGGCCAGCATCCGGCCGCGGCGCGGGCCGGCCAGCAGGGTGACGCGGATCAGGCCGTGCCGGTACTCGGCGGTGATGAACATGACCGCCACCACGATCACCAGGATCAGCCCGGCCGGCACGCCGCTGAGGGGACGTTCGGCGGTCGGCCCCTCGATGGCCGGCGCGATGTCGCCGACGCCGGTGACGGAGAAGGTGCCGCCGGACTGGCCGGCGCGGCCCGGGTGATGCTCGGCCCCGTCGGGACCGACGGTGACGCCGATGTCGTCGTTGCGCCACCCGCCGGACGCGCTGCCCTGCAGCCTGACCTGGTCGAACTCGCCGGTGGCTTCGGTGAATCGGGCCGCCGCGACGGACCCGCCGAGATCCCCCTGCGTGACCGTCAGATCCCCTGGGGAGGTCGCGAACAGCCCGGCCTGTACGGTCTGCGGGAGTCCGGCCAGGGTCACGGTGCCGATCCGCGTCCAGTTCGTGCCGTCGGCGGATTCGGATCCGGTGAGGGTGTCGCCGGAGCGGGTCAGCCGCAGCCAGCGCGGCGACTGCGGGGAGACGCCGCCCGCCCGGCCGGCCAGGTCGTGGGTGAAGTTGTGCTGCATCCGCACGCCGTGCGCGCCGGTCATCATCACCGCCGCGTAGGCAGAGCCCTGCTTGGTGCTCTCCTTGATCATGACGCCGGCCTTCGCCCACGGCACGAGGCCGGGAACCACGTTGCGCTGCCCGGGGGTGACGCCGGGCTTACGGATCTGGCCGGTCATGGAGGTGAGGCGGACGGTGATGCCGCCGTCTCCGGCCAGCGGCCGGTGCACGAAGAAGAACTTGTCGTCCACCGCCTCGCCGCCCGGACCCACCACAGGCGGGGGACAGGCGACCTCGACCGGACCGGCGCCGCACGAGGCGTGGCTGCCGGCCGCGGACAGCAGCCCGAGCAGCACGGTGACCAGCGCCGCCGCGGTCATGGCCACCACCCAGCCGCGCACCGTCCGGAATTTGATCCACTCGGCGCGCAGCAACCGCCCGAAGCCCCCGCGCGCGGCGGGGCGTTGAGTGTGTGTGGTCATCGTGTCGTTCCCCGGTATTCGACCGCGTCGGCGGTGAGGTCCATGTAGGCCTGCTCCAGCGTCACCCGGTGCGTCGCCACCTCGGAGAACGGCACCCCGTTGGTGTTGAGCACCGCCACGATGCGCTCCGATGGCAGCCCTGAGACGACGATCGTGTCGCGATCGGTCACGGCCATCGTGGCGCCGGCGTGACCCAGCACGGACATCGCCTCCGCGTGCGCCGCCGTGCGCAGGGTGACCCGGCCGCGGGAGGCGGTCGTGAGGAGCTCGGCCACGCTGGTGTCGGCGATGACGCGGCCCTTGCCCACCACCACGAGATGGTCGGCGGTGTCCTCCAGTTCGCTCATCAGATGGCTGGACACCAGCACGGCCCGCCCCTCACCGGCCAGCGACCGCAGGAAGCCGCGCATCCACACGATGCCCTCGGGATCAAGACCGTTGACCGGCTCGTCCAGCATGAGCACCGGCGGGTCCCCGAGCAGCGCGGCCGCGATGCCGAGCCGCTGGCGCATGCCCAGCGAGAAGCCGCCCGCCTTGCGCCGGGCGGCGGACTGCAGCCCGACCTGCCGGAGCACCTCATCGACCCGCCTGCCGTCCAGGCCCTGGGAGTGGGCCAGCCACAACAGGTGGTTGCGCGCGGTGCGGCCGGGCTGCAGCGCGCCGGCGTCCAGCAGCGCGCCGACGTGGGTGAGGGGGTTGCGCAGGCTGGTGTACGGCCGTCCGCCGATCAGCGCGTGGCCCTCCTCGGCCGCGTCCAGGCCGAGGATCACCCGCATCGTGGTGGACTTGCCCGCCCCGTTCGGCCCCACGAACCCGGTGACCTGGCCGGGCAGCACGGTGAACGACATGCCGTCCAGTGCCAGGGTCGGGCCGAACCGTTTGCGCAGCCCGCTGACTTCAATGGTTGCTCGCATGCGACCCGTTGTACGGACCCGGCCCTAACACGGGCCGAACAGAGGCTGTCACATCGCTGTTAGGTCCGGCACGGCATCCTGGAACCCATGCGAAAGTGGCGACGACCGGCACGTACCGTACGAATGCGCTTCACCGTCCTGTACGGTGCCATGTTCCTGCTGTCCGCCGTCGGACTGCTGGCCATCACCAACCTCGTGGGCCTCGGAGGGACGCGGGTCAGCCAGTCCGCACCTCCCGGGACCCCGCCGGGCGAGCCGGCCACGCTCGCCGCCGCCGTCGATCGCATCGCATGGCTCCAGGCCCAGCTGTCGGACACCCACACGGCCCAGTCACGTCAGCTCCTGATCGGCTCGGCGCTGGCGCTGGCGGTCATGGGGGTGGTGTCGCTCGTCCTGGGCCGCCTCATCGCCGGCCGGGTGCTGCGCCCGCTACGGATGATCACCATGGCCACCCGCCGCATCTCCGCCGACAACCTGCACGAGCGGCTGGCCGCGCAGGGCCCGGCCGACGAGGTCAAGGATCTCGCCGACACCATCGACGAGCTGCTGGAACGCCTGGAGAACTCGTTCGCCGCACAACGCCGGTTCGTCGCCAACGCCTCCCACGAGCTGCGCACCCCGCTGGCCACCATGCGCGCGTCCCTGGACGTGGCCCTGGCCAAGCCGGAGCCCATACCGGCGCAGACCGCCACGCTGGCCGACCGGCTCCGCACCGAACTCGACCGGATCGACCGCCTGCTCGAAGGTTTCCTCATGCTCGCCCGCACCGAGCACGGCGCCGTGACCGACCGCACCACGCTCTCACTCCACCACCTGGCCGGCGCCGCCCTGGACGCCCGGACCGCCGACATCACCGCCGCCAACCTCACCGTCCACCTCCCGGCCGCCCCCGGCACCCCGGGCGCCGCGCAGGACAACGCGTGGACGCAGGGAAACCGGACGCTCCTCACCCGCATGATCGACAACGTCGTCGACAACGCCATCACCCACAACCACCAGGGCGGCTGGATCCGTCTCGCCACCACCACCGACGGCACGACAGCCCGGCTCGTCGTCGAGACCGGCGGGCGCGTCCTCGACCAGGAGCAGGTCGACCGGCTCGCGCAGCCCTTCCAGCGACTCGGCGCCGAGCGCACCCACTCCGGCAACGGCACCGGGCTCGGCCTGTCGATCGTCGCGGCCATCGCCGCCGCGCACGGCGGCGCCCTCGACCTGAGGGCCCGGCCGGAAGGCGGCCTCCGCGTCGCCGTCTCGCTGCCGGCGGTGGCCGTGACGGCGGAGGTCGCGGCATGAGGGTGCTCGTGGTGGAGGACGCACGCCCCCTCGCCGCCGTGCTCGTCGAAGGTCTGAGCGATCAGGGCATGGCCGTGGACGTGGCCCACGACGGCCTGGAGGCCGCCGCCAAGCTCGATCTCAACGCCTACGACGTGGTCGTCCTCGACCGCGACCTGCCAGGCATCCACGGCGACACCCTCTGCCAGATGATCACCGAACGCGACGACCGCGTCATGGTCCTGATGCTGACCGCGGCCGGCGAGCCAGGGGACCGGGTCACCGGTCTGACCCTGGGAGCCGACGACTACCTGGCCAAGCCCTTCCACTTCCCCGAGCTGGTGCTGCGCATCCGCTCCCTGGCCCGCCGCCGGCCCACCGCCCGGCCCCGCACGTTGCGCGCGGCCGGCATCGAGCTCGACCCGCTGCGCCGCACCGCCACCCGCGACGGCCGCCACCTGGATCTGTCGGTCAAGGAGTTCGCCCTGCTCGAAGCCCTCCTCAGCGCCGCCCCGGCGTTCCTCAGCGCCGAGGACCTGCTCGAACAGGTGTGGGACGAGCACGCCAACCCCCTGACCAACACCGTCACGGTCACCATCGGCCGCCTGCGCCGCAAACTCGGCGACCCGCCGGCCATCACCACCACGCCCGGCGTGGGGTACCGGATCGCGGCCGACGATCTTCCTTAGCCATGGGGGTCCGGTAGGGGGAGCCTTACCCGGACAAATCGGGCGTACGGGATCGTTTGTGACATAACTCTGCCGCCATGCTGGTCAGCGTCAGACTTTCGCGTTCCAGCAAGGAGCCACTAAGTGCACCTCGTTACCGCCAAGCCCCCGGCGTCCACCCGCTTGCTGGCCCTGGTCGCCGCAGGAACCGTCGCCGCCGGCGTTCTTGGTCTGGGTACGGCTGCCGTCAGCGCCGCGACGCCGAGCGCGTCCGGCGACGCCGTACAGACAAGCTTGGACAAGCTGGTTCGCTCCGGCGATTTCCCCGGGGCCGTGGCCGCGGTGCGGGGACGTGACGGGCGGGTGCGTGACTACACCGCCGGCGTGGGGGACCTGGAGACGCGCGCCGAGGTGCCGGTCAACGGGATGGTGCGCATCGGCAGCCACACCAAGACGTTCGCCGCCACCGTCGTCCTGCAACTGGCCGGCGAGGGCAAACTCGACCTGGACGCGCCGGTCGAGAAGTACCTGCCCGGCGTCGTCCGCGGCAACGGCAACGACGGCCGCAAGATCACGGTCCGCCAGCTGCTGCAGCACACTTCCGGCCTGCCGAATTACACGAACTTCCCGACGTTGTCCGGCATCCGGCACACCTATTTCGAGCCGCGGGACCTGATCGACAAGGCCCTCAAGCAGAAGCCGGAGTTCGCCCCCGGCACGAGCTATGAATACACGAACACGGGATACGTACTGCTGGGCCTGATCGTGCAGAAGGTCACGGGCCGGCCCATGGGAGAAGAGGTCACCAACCGGATCATCAAGCCGCTCGGCCTGCGGGACACCTGCTGGCCCGGCGTCGGCGAGCAGACCATCCGCGGCAAGCACCCGAACGGCTACCACGCCGAGAACGGCGGAAAGCTGGTGAAGTTCACCGAGATGGATCTCTCCTGGGGGTGGACGTCCGGCAACCTCATCAGCACTCCGCGCGACGTCACCCGGTTCCTGGGTGCGCTGCTGGGCGGCGACCTTCTCAAGGCGGCCCAGCTGAAGGAGATGAAGCAGACCATCGGCTCACCGGCACTCCCGCCCGGCGGGGGGTACGGGCTCGGCCTGATGAAGATCAAACTGAGCTGCGGCGGCCACGCCTGGGGCCACGGCGGCGACATCCCCGGGTTCGAGACCCGCAACGGCATCACCGAGGACGGCCGGAGCGCCACGCTCACCGTGACCGCGCTGCCGACCTCGGACGACAGCGGCGACCGCGTCGAGAGCACCCTCGACGCCATGCTCTGCGCCACGAAATAGGGTCGCCCCCGGGGTCGGGCTCGTCCGTGTGGACAAGCCCGGCGCCGGGCTTCCCGGCAAGTGGCGCTCAGCCGTCATACTGCGATTCGTGACCCTCGAAGAGGTACGCGTCCTCCACCGCACCGGGCAGTAGTGCTCCGGCGTCCGGACCGGCGGCAACGTCGTGGCCTACGACGTCGAGATCCTTCCGCCGTGGCGGGTTCCCGGCCGTCCCACGACCGACCGCTGCTTCGTGATCGCCGACGAAGGGGGGCAGATCCGCAGGCCGGTCACCTTCGACCAGGATCCGCCGGACTTTCCGCCCGCGGCCATCGCGGCCCTAACCGACCTGCCGCCCTTCGACGTCGCCCAGGGCTGAACGCCGCTACGGACAAGCCCCGTCGGCGGGCCGGTACGGCCATGGTCTAGCGTGATCGCCATGAAGGCGGCTGCTCGGTATTTGTGCTGGTTGGCGTGGGCGCAGAAGGGCCGGGTCGCCTTAGGCGCGACGCTGGGCACCCTGTGGACGGTGGGCCTCACGCTGCCGCCGTACCTGCTGTCCAGGGCGATCGACGACGATCTGGCGCCCGGCTGGGTGCTCGCGCTGCTCGGCGCCGGCCTCGTCAACGCCTGGCTGGCGATGATGCGGCACCGTACGATGACCAAGATCCGGATGGACGCCAACTTCCGCACGGTGCGCGCCCTGGTGGAGCAGATCAACACGCTCGGCGCGGATCTGAACAGGCGCACCTCGGCAGGCGAGGTCGTGACGATCGGCATCGGCGACGTCATCACGATCGCCGCCGCGCTGACGGTGACCGGGCCCGGAGTCGGCGCGGTGATCAGCTACGGGGTGGTGGCGGCGCTGCTGCTGCAGGTCTCCGTGGTGCTGGCCGTGGTGGTGCTGCTCGGCGTGCCGGTGCTGGGGGTCGTGCTCGGGCCGCTGCTCGGGCGGTTGATGAAGGTGCAGAACGGCTACCGCGAGAGCCAGGGCAGGCTGACCGCCCGGCTGGTGGACCTGATCGAGGGGCTGCGGGTGCTCAACGCGTTCGGCGGCAAGGACGCCTACGCCGAGCGTCACCTCGCCGACTCGGCGCGCCTGCGCGAGCAGGGGTACCGGGTGGCGTCGCTGACGAGCTGGATCGGCGCGCTGGGCGTGGGGCTGCCGGCGCTGTTCCTGGCCGCGGTGACCTGGCTGGGCGCCAGGCTGGCCGCGGAAGGCACGATCACGGTGGGCGAGCTGGTCGGCGTGTACGGGTACATCGCCATGCTGGTCGTCCCGGTGTCCTTCTTCATCGAGGGCAGCTTCCAGATCAGCCACGGCCTGGTCTCCGCCCGGCGGGTCACCGACTTCCTCGCGCTGCGGCCCGGCGACCGGCCCAGCTCCACCGAACCGGAGATCACGCCGGGCAGCTTCGTGGGGCTGGTCAGCGCCCGTCCCGAGGAGAGCGTGGCGCTGCTGGAGGGCCTCGGCGGGTTCGACGGCACGTCGCTGATCGCCGATCACGACGCCGCGCTGTTCACCGGCACGCTGCGGGAGGTCCTGCAAGGCAGGGGCGAGGCCGACGACGAGACCATCCGCCGCGCGGTCGCCGTCGCCGCCGCCCAGGACGTGGTCGCCGGGCTGCGCCACGGCCTGGACTCCGTGATCGAGCCGGGTGGCCGCAACCTGTCGGGCGGCCAGCGTCAGCGGGTGCGCCTGGCCAGGGCGCTGGTGGCCGATCCGGAGCTGCTGCTCGCGGTGGACCCCACCTCCGCGCTGGACGCGCACACCGAATCCCTGCTCGCCCGGCGCCTCCGTACGGCGCGCGCCGGCCGTACGACGGTCGTCGCCACCACGTCCCCGCTGCTGCTCGCCCAGGCCGACGAAGTCCTCCTGATCGAGGACGGCCGGGTGACCGCGACCGGCACCCACCGCGACCTGCTGGAATCCAGCGACGAGTACCGGGCGGTGGTGTCGTGACCCGCGACCTCCCCGTCGCCGACCGCAGGCGCGTACGGCAGGCGGCGCTGCGCCTGATCCGCCGCGACGTCCGCGGGTTCGCCGCCACCCTGCTGCTCAACGGCCTGGCGGCGGCCGCGGCCCTGGTCAGCCCGTGGCTGCTGGGCCGCATCATCGACACCATCGCCGCCGGCGGGACGATCGACCTGCTCGCCGCGGTCGCCGTGGGCGGGGCGCTGCTGCAACTCGTCCTGTCCCGATACGCCGAGCGCACCGGCACCCGGTTCAGCGAGCGCGTCCAGGAGCACATCCGCCAGGAGTTCCTGGACCGGGTGCTCGCCCTGCCCGCCGCCACCGTCGAGCACGTCCGCACCGGAGACCTGACCGCCCGCGGCACCACGGACGTCGCCGTGGTCGGGTACACCCTGCGCGACGCCGCCCCGGCCGTGCTGATCTCCGCACTGCAGGCGCTCTTCCTCGTCGCGGCCGTCTTCCTGGTCGATCCGCTGCTGGGAGCCTGCGGCCTGGTCGCGCTCGCCGGCGTCGCGGCCGCCTCCCGCTGGTACCTGCGCCGCGCCCGCGACGCCTACCTGGAGGAGGGCGCCGCCCGCTCGGAACTGGCCGAACACCTGGCCGCGGGCGCCGCCGGCGCCCGCACCATCGAAGCCCTCGGCCTGCAGGACCGGCGCACCCGCGCCGCCGAGCGGGTGATCGAGCGCAGCCGGGTCGCCCAGCTGCGCACCCTCTTCCTGCGCAGTGTCCTCTGGCCGTCGGTGGAGGTCTCCGCCCTCCTGCCGCCGGTGCTCGTCCTGCTGCTCGGCGGCCTGCTGCTGGACGGCGGCCAGGTCACCCTCGGCGCCGTCGTCTCGTGCGTGCTCTACCTGCGCCAGCTCCAGCAGCCCGTCGAGACCGTCCTCATGTGGATGGAACAGCTGCAGAGCAGCGGCGCCGCCTTCGCCCGGATCGAAGGTCTCCAGCTCCCGGCGGCGCGGACCGATGTGGCCGCCCCCGAACCCCGGGACGACCACATCGTGGCGACCGGCGTGCACTTCGCCTACGAATCCGCCGCCGACGTCGTCACCGGCGTGGACCTGACCGTGCGGCCCGGCGAGCGCCTGGCCGTCGTCGGCCCTTCCGGGGCCGGCAAGTCCACGCTCGGCAAGCTGCTGGCCGGCATCGACCGGCCCCGCCTCGGCACGGTCACCGTCGGCTCGGTCCCGGTCGCCGACCTGTCTCCCGCCCAGCTGCGCAGGCACGTCGTGCTGGTCACGCAGGAGCAGCACCTGTTCCTCGGCACCGTCCGCGACAACCTCCGCCTGGCCGACCCCACGGCCGACGACAACCGGATGGAGAAGGCCCTGGCGGCGGTCGGCGCCGACTGGGTGACCTCGCTGGACGACGAGCTGGGTCCGCACTCCTCCGGCGCCGAACTGGGCCCCGACCGGGTGCAGCAGCTCGCCCTGGCCCGGGTCATCCTGGCCGACCCGCACACCGTCATCCTCGACGAGGCCACCGCCATGCTCGACCCGCGTACGGCCCGGCGCGCCGAACGGTCGCTGGCGGCGGTGCTGGACGGACGCACGGTGATCGCGATCGCGCACCGCCTGCACACGGCGCGGGACGCGGACCGGGTGGTGGTGATGGAGGGCGGCCGCGTCGTGGAGGTCGGCGCGCACGACGAGCTGGTCACGGCCGGCGGGGTCTATCAGGGGTTGTGGAACTCCTGGCACGGCTCACGTCCTTAGCTGGCTGCCGTCCCGGGCGCGGTTCGTGGCGGTGGAGACCCCCGGCGGCCGTCACGCGTGGCTGGCCACGCGGCCCTCGCCGGCGCTCAGCTCGGGCCAGAACTCCCGGTACCGGCCGGAGTGGAAGACGAGCGGCTCGCCCCCGGCCCACTGGTACCGTTCCACCGCTCCGACGAGGATGTGGTGGTCGCCGCCGTCGTGGACGCGCTCGGTGCGGCAGACGAAGCTGGCCAGCGTCCCGGCGAGGATCGGCAGCGGCGTGCCGAGCAGCTCCACCCCGGCGAACTTGTCGGCCGCGGGGGTGGCGAAGCGCCTGGACAGGTGGCCCTGGTCGGCGGCCAGGACGTTGACGGCGAACCGCCCGGCCCGCAGGAAGAGCGGCGCGCTGGGCGCCCGGTTCGACAGGCACCACAGCAGCAGCGCCGGATCGAGCGAGACCGAGGTGAGGGAGTTGACGGTCACGCCGGCCCGCTCCCCGTCGGCGGTGACCGTCGTGATCACCGCCACCCCGGTCGCGAACTGCCCGAAGGCCTCGCGGAGCGACCTCATGCCGTCACTCTGCCCAGATAGGTCTCGGCACGGCCGGCGTCCAGGAACCACTCGGCGTAGTCGGCCGGGTCGTCGAAGCCGTTGACGAACCGGGAGGCGATCTCCGGGCGCCGGCCGGCGGCGCCCAGCAGCGCCAGGTGGTGCGGCTCGGCCGGCGCGAGCAGGGCGTTGGTCCAGTTCGTGACGTGCTGGGCCTGCGTCCAGAACAGGTCGAAGGTCTGCTCCATCCAGCCGGCGTCGAACGGCCGGTCGCCGCGTTCCACGATGGCCCGCAGGTAGGTGGCGGCGCACTTGGCGGCGTTGTTGCTGCCCTGCCCGGTGATCGGGTCGTTGAGCACCACGACGTCGGCGACGCCGAGCACCGGCGCGCCGGAGGGCAGCACGGCCACCGGACGCCGGACGGTGGGGGCGAAGCGGCCGGTCAGCACCGCGCCGGCGTCGGTGAGCTCGATGCCGGCGCAACGCTCGGCCTCCCACGGGAAGAAGGTCTCCAGGATCCGGCGGCTGCGGGCCAGATGCTCGGCGGGGCCGCGGACGTCGCCCCAGCAGTCCATGGGGCCGTCCGGCACGCCCTCGAACACCATGATCTCGCAGGGGCCGGTGTGCGTGAGCGCGGGGAAGACGAAGTACTCGCCCACGCCGGGCAGCAGGTTGAAGCAGACCGCCGAGTGACCGGGGCGCGGGGCGAGGCCGTTGACGTAGGTGACGGCCAGCGCGCGCTGCGGGGTGGCGTAGGGGGAGCGGGCCGGGTCGCGTTCGAAGAGCGAGGCGATCTGGCCCTTGCCCGCGGCGACCAGGACCAGGTCGTAGCGGGCGGCGTAGCTCTCCAGGTCGTCGGGGGTGGCGTCGTGCAGGACGAGCTTGCCGCCGAGCCGCTCGAACTCGCCCAGCCAGGCCGGCATCTTCAGCCGCTGGTCGACCGAGCGGGCGGGGACGTCCAGCCGCGCCGCCCAGTCGAGGGCCTTGCCGCCCTCCGGGCTCGGGACCGTGAGCGCGATGCCCTCGATGGGCGGGCAGACGTCGGCCCACCAGTCGAGGCCGAGCTCGCGTTCGTGGGCCTGCGCGGTGCCGAACATGGCCTGGCCGGACATCACCCGGCCGTCGCGGATGGACTCGGGGGTGCGGTTGGAGACCACGGTCACGTCGTAGCCGTGCTGGAGCAGGCCGATGGCCAGGTGGAGACCGGCCTGGCCGGCGCCGACGATGAGGATGTCGCGCATGGTGGTGTCCTTCTGGTGTGGTGTGGAGGATCTGGTCGGCGCCTGACAAGAACGGTACGGGCGGCGCGTGCGCCCGTACCATCCGCTGAGCGCGGATCTCATCCGCCTGACGCGGGACCTCTGCGCAACGTCTCCGACGGCGGCTGCCCGTACCTCTCGCGGTACTGGGCGGCGAAGCGTCCCTGGTGCAGGAATCCCCATCGGGCGGCCACCGTGGTCACCGTGACCCTGGCCGGGTCGGCCGTCCTGAGCTCGTCGTGCACGCGCGTGAGCCGTACCTGCCTGAGGTGGGCCATCGGGGACAGCCCGAGATGCGCGCGGAACCCCTCCTGGAGGGAGCGGCTGCTGACCGCGACGGCGCCGGCGATGTCGGTGGTGCTCAGCGGCAGGTGGGCGTGCCCTTCGATGAACTCCATCGCCCGGCGCACCACCTTCGGCAGCGCGGGCGGCCTGGGCGCGGTCAGCCGGTCCAGGTAGTTGGAGGGCTGCATGGTCAGCAGCAGGGTGATCAGGGCGTTCTCCAGATGCGCGACGGCCAGCGGGTGGCCGGCCAGCCCGTCGTCCCGCTCGGCCTCCCTGACCAGCAGGTCGGCCATGTCGCGCCAGGACCGGGTCCAGCCCGTCGTCAGGTCCATGCCGAGGTCGAAGACGACCGGGCCGTCGAGCGGCTCGCCGAGCATCTGCTCCAGCGCGCGTTCGATCGCCACCCGCTCGAACTTGACCAGCAACTGCGGGCAGCCGGCGGCCCAGCGCATGTCGAGGTGGCGGGTCGGCGAGGGCAGCGAGGCCAGGGACGGGGAGGAGACGACCTCCTCGTCGCCGGCGCGGATCAGGCTGCGTCCGGCAAGCGGGATCATGACCAGGAAGAACGTGTCGAGGTCGCCCGGCTCGATGTGCACGTCGGCCCCGTAGTCGAGGTAGCTCACGCGGACCGAGCCGAGCTGCACGGAGTTGAACCGGGCCGCCAGCAGGTTCGCGTCCCCGGCCAGGTCCAGCCGGTGCGGGCAGAACACCTTGGCGACCTCGCCGCGGACCTCGTCGAGGTCGGAGCTGGCGAAGACGGCACGGTTGCTGAGGAGCACACCAGATGATCGGGCGTCCCGCCCCCGGCGTTCCAGGTAAAAGTACGTACAACAGATCCGGCGGCGGTGTCGGATCGCGGCGGTCGCGTTCGTGGCAGGGGTGAGCCCGCCCGCTGCCTTGACCGACAGGAGACGATCTTCACATGCAATACCTGATCTCAGTGATCGACGGCCGGACCAATTCGGCCACCCCGGAGGAGCATGCGGCGATCGACGTG
The DNA here is from genome assembly GCF_040675255.1 of Nonomuraea sp. NPDC049624. Taxonomy (NCBI): domain Bacteria; kingdom Bacillati; phylum Actinomycetota; class Actinomycetes; order Streptosporangiales; family Streptosporangiaceae; genus Nonomuraea; species Nonomuraea sp. NPDC049624. Next base: position 131,901 of record NZ_JBFAOR010000005.1, read on the forward strand.
TTCAACGACCGCCTCCAGGCCCAGGGCCACTGGGTCTTCGCCGGGGGCCTCGCCGCGCCTGCCACGGCGACCGTCATCGACAACCGGGGGGCGGAGGCGATGGTCACCGACGGGCCCTTCCTGGAGTCCAAGGAGTACCTCGCCGGCTTCTGGATCATCGAGGCCCCCGACCTCGACGTGGCGCTCCGGCTCGCCGCCGACGGGTCGAAGCACTGCAACCGCAGGGTCGAGGTGCGACCGTTCCTGTGACCGACGCCCGCGAGGCGGTCGCCCGGGCCCACCGCGAGGAGTGGGCCCGGGTGGTCGCCGCCCTGACCAGGCGCTTCGGTGACCTCGACATCGCCGAGGAGGCGGCCGCCGAGGCGTTCGCGACCGCCGTGGAACGGTGGCCGGCCGACGGCGTGCCGCCCAACCCGGGCGCCTGGCTGACCACCACCGCGAGCCGCAAGGCCATCGACCGGATCCGGCGCGAGAGCAAGCGCGACGACAAGCACAGGAAGGCTCAGATGTCCTCCGCCGACCCACCCGAGCCTGCCGTCGCCATCGACGACGACCGGCTCCGGCTGATCTTCACCTGCTGTCATCCGGCGCTGGCGATGGAGGCCCGCGTGGCGCTGACGCTGCGCCTGGTCGCCGGCCTGACCATGCCCGAGATCGCCCGCGCCTTCCTGGCGCAGGAGAGCGCCGTGGGGCAGCGGATCACCCGCGCGAAGGCCAAGATCAAGGCGGCTCGCATCCCCTACCGGGTGCCGTCCGCCGAGGATCTCCCGGCGCGCGTCTCCGGCGTGCTCGCCGTGCTGTTCCTGGTCTTCAACGAGGGCTACCTGGCCACCGGCCCCGGCACCGATCCCGTACGGCACGAGCTGACCGCCGAGGCGATCCGGCTCACCCGCCTGATCCGGGCCCTCCTGCCCGGCGACGGCGAGGTGACCGGGCTGCTGGCGCTGATGCTGCTCATCGAGGCCCGCCGCCCCGCCCGGGTCTCGGCCGGCGGCGAGCTGGTCGCGCTCGACGAGCAGGACCGCGGGGCCTGGGACCCGGCGCTGATCGCCGAGGGGCACCGGCTGGTGCGCGAGCGCCTGGCCGCGGCCGCCGCCGGGGTGGCGCCGGGCCGCTACCAGATCCTCGCGGCGATCAACGCCGTGCACACCTCCGCCCGCGACATGCGCGACACCGACTGGTCGCAGGTCCTCGCCCTCTACGACCAGCTCGTCCGCCTGGACCCCTCGCCGATCGTCGCGCTCAACCGGGCCGTCGCGGTCGCCGAGCTCGACGGGCCCGAGGTGGCGCTGGCGGCCGTCGACCGTCTCGGGCCGAGGCTGGCCGGCTACCACGCCTATCACGCCACCCGCGCCGACCTGCTGCGCCGGCTGGGCCGCGACCGGGATGCGCGAGCGGCCTACGACAGGGCCATCGAACTGGCCGGCAACACCGCCGAGACCGCCTCGCTGACCCGCCGCCGCGACCGGCTGCGGCCGGGGTGATCAGGCGGCCTTGCCGCGGACGATCCAGAGCTTCATGTCGGTGAAGTCCAGGGTGAGGTTGTAGGGCTTGAAGAAGCAGTGGGCGAAGTGGGCGATCCCGTCGAAACCCGACCCGTAGGGCCAGGGCACGTTGACCGGCATGTTCGGGTCCGCCTCGCAGTAGACCCGCTGGGCGACGGCGTCGCCGAGGCGGATCTCCTCCGGATAGCAGGGGTGCGTGACGGTCGGGTGGCTGTGGGCGAACGTCTCGATCGGGCGGTCGAGGTCGACCCGGACCCCCAGACGTGTGGCCACCTCTCCGGGCATGCCCGCGGCGATCTCGCCGACCCCGCCGAGGTTCACGCCCACCACCCGCGGGCCGGACCCCGCGATGCTGCCCACGCTGTGCACGTCGTGGTCACGGGCCAGCCACATCGGCAGCGGCGCGGCGCCCGCCCGCGCGGCGGCGGCGCGCGCCTTCCTGGCCGTCTCGGGGGTGCGGCGGCGCAGGATGAGGTGCCGGCCCGCGTAGTCGAACGTGGTCAGCAGGTGGTAGAAGACCCACGTGCCGATCAGGCCGTCGCTGTCGGCGCCGACGTCCGCGCCCGACTCCGTCGACGACCAGCCCACGGGGACGTTGCGCAGTTCGATGCCGCCCAGCCTGAAGGAGTCCAGCAGCCCGTAGTGCACCCAGATGGGCGTGCCCTCGAAGTCGGTCTTCTGGCTGACGACGGCCTTCAGCCCGGCCTCCTTGGCCACCGACGCGGTCAGGCTCAGGTTCGGGGCGCCGGTGTAGAACGACAGGCGCTTCGCCGGTCCGCCGTTGATCGAGGCCTCCACCAGCGGCCGCGGGTCCATCTGCAGGAACGGCACCCGGCCGACGTCGCCCTTGATCTGGTACGCGTCCCCGCTGATCGACGCGAACCACTTGGCGTAGTCCTCCGCGCCGGCCGCCTTCCAGCACGGGACGGAGAGGGCGAACTTGTCCTGCCGGATGTAGCAGTCGCCGAGCAGCTCGTTGGCCTCCTTGTCGCCGGGCGCCAGGCGGACGGCCGTCCTGAGGTATTTCTCGGCCTCGGGGAACCGGTTGGACAGCAGCGCGACGTGGCCGCGCCGGCGGGCCGCGTGCAGGTTCCCCGGGTCCTTCTTCAGGATCTCCTCGTACGCGCGGCCGGCCTGCTCGAACTTCCCGGCCTTGAACAGCGCGTCGGCGTCGCCGCCGTCGGCCAGCGCCGTGGCCGCCCCGTTCAGCAGCGGCGCCGTCGCGGCGGCGCCGGCCAGCACGGCGGCCCCCCGGAACAACGAACGCCGGTCCCATCTCCCGTCATCGGCCGAAGCCTTGTCCCTTTCCATGCCCGCCAGTCAAGAGGGACGGCCGTTGCCGGGATGTATGCGTTTTTCGATACGCCCGCGATACACGAGATCGCGGCGGCTCGCCGGTCAGATCGCCAGGCCGCCGGAGACCCGCAGGTTCTGGCCGGTGATCCATTGGGCGTCGGGCCCGGCCAGGAAGGCGACGACGTTGGCGATGTCCTCCGGACGTCCGAGTCGTTGCAGCGGCGTCAGGGCCACGGTGTGCTCGATGGCCTGCTCCAGGTGCTCACCGGCGGCGGCGCGCATCATGTCCGTGTCGGTGGCGCCGGGGGAGACGCTGTTGACCGTGATGCCCCTGGGACCGAACTCGCGGGCGGCGACCGCGGTGATCGACTCCAGCGCGGCCTTGCTGGCGAAGTACAGGGCCAGGCCCGGCACCGCGCCGCTGGAGGAGATGTTGACGATCCGTCCGCCCTCGCCGAGCCGTTCGGCGGCGGCCTGCATGACGAAGAACGGGCCCTTGGCGTTGACCGCCATCACTTCGTCGAAGTCGCTCTCGACGGCGTCGCGGATGTCTCCCATCGGATTGATCGCCGCGTTGTTGACCACCACGTCCAGACCGCCCAGGCACCGGTCGACCTCACCGAAGAGGTGCTTGAGGTCTTCCAGGCGCCCCTGGTCCGCCCGTACGGCGATCGCCCGACCGCCGAAGGCCGTCACCTCGGCCACCACCGCCTCGGCCGCCGCCTGGTCGCGGACGTAGGTGAACAGCACCGCCGCGCCCTCGCGGGCCAGCCGCAGCACGATCGCCCGCCCGATGCCCCGCGATCCGCCGGTGACCAGTGCGTTCTTGTTCTCCAGTGTCCCCATGTCGACTCCTCGCCGTCGGCGGCTCCCCTGATGGGAGCCGGTCACAGCGGGGTCGGAGCAGGATCGCCGGTCTCGACGTCCGCGCCGGAGAAATTTTCGGCGTGCCCGGCCGTACGGCCCCCAGCCGTGCTGAGGGCCGTACGGCCGCGTGTCAGACGCCGAACGCCGCCGCGTAGCGGATGACGCCGTTCGGGACCGGCCGCTCGGGATCGAGGGCGAGCGCCATCATGTACTTGTCCTCGACCTCGAACGACGGCCGGATGCCGAACCCGGAGGCCGGGGTGAAGCCGAAACGCGGGTAGTACTCGGCGTGACCGAGCACCACCACCAGGTTCTCGCCCTGCTCACGGGCCGCGCGCAGGGCGGCGCGGATGGCGGCGGAACCCGCCCCCTGCCGCTGGTGTCCGGGCCGGACGGCGCACGGGCCCAAGGCGAGAGCGGGGGAGTCGCCGACATGGCAGCGGGTGAGCAGCGCGTATCCGGCGAGCTCGCCGCCGGGAGCCTCGGCCAGCCAGGCCAGGCCGGGCAGCCACGCCTGCGGGTCGGCCCGCAGCGCCTCGACGAGGTCGGCCTCGTGCGGGCCGGGGAAGGCCGCGAGGTTGATCTCGCGGACGGCGGCGGCGTCGGCGGCGTTCTCGGGGCGGGTGATCCAGGAAGAGGTCATGATCGGGTTCGTCTCCTTGTCCTTCTGCGGATGCGGGACCTGGCCGGTGTTCGTGGTGGACGGAATGGACGGACGGGGGATGCGGCCCGTCATGACTGCCGGTCCCGGAACCGGTAGGTGGCGCGCAGGTGACCGGTGATGGCCTTCTGATGGTTGACGCGCTCGTCGCGCAGCCGGGCATCGGTCCGCGAGGCCGCCCAGGCGTTCTCCCGTTGCAGCTTCCGGTAGCTGCTCAGGCGGCGTCCGGACAGCTCGCCCGACGCGATGGCGGCCTGAACCGCGCATCCCGGCTCGGTGTCGTGGGCGCAGTCGGCGAAACGGCAGCACGCGGCGAGCTCTTCGATCTCGGCGAAGACCTGCTCCAGGCCGTCGGCGGCGTCGTGCAGGCTGATCCCGCGCAGGCCCGGCGTGTCGATGAGGACCCCGGCGGCGAGCACCTGTCCATGGGAGGACCTGGACGCCGACGAACGCACGATCGCGCTGTGCCGCGGCAGCAGCGCCACCAGGTGCGGCTCGGCGCCGGGGCGCAGCGCGGCCCAGTCGCCGGTGCACGGCGTCAGGAGCGGGTCGGGCGGATGCGGCGCGGCGAACGTGGCCCGCGTCGGTCCCGCGGCGGTGACCGCCGTGCACAGGCCGCGGTCGACCCGGGAGATCCGAGCCGGGACGAGGCCCGCTTCGTAGTGTTCGGTGAAGGTTCGGTCGAGTGCGCCGGTCCACCCGTACCGGGACAGGCCGGATGGATCGGTGTACGTGTGTGACAACGTGAGACCCTTGCGGAGAAGGGGCCCCGACGAGACGTGGACGTCACCCCGCCTGGTTCACGGCAGGGAGCGGAAGTGGGTCAGACCGGGGCCCGGGACGTGAGGTCGGTCCGGGCGCTGCACGGGGCAGCGGTCTTCACCGCGGTCATCGAACCTCACCTCCCTTCCACACAGATCCAGTACCGAACGAACGGCAGCCTAGCATCTCGGCCGGACCTCCTGGCGGAAGATGATCGCGGTGCCCGACGCGGCCTCGGCGGGCACGAAGATCTCCTGACGGCCGGTCACGCGTACCTGGACGTCGTTGTCGCGCAGAAGCTGCCGCGTGGCGGTGAGGTCACGCACCGACACCGTGCAGGCGACGAACGCGGGCAGGGCCGCAGGCTGCTCACCAGGCAGCAGGTCGCCGAGCGTCGAGGCGGTGACGACGGTGACGCCTGCCCGATCGAAGACGTGCGGCCGACCGTCGCGCGCCTGCCCGAAGTAGGTGGCATAACGCCGCGTCAGCGCCGGGAGCGCCTCGTCGGCGACGCACAGCACACATTCGACCAGCCCGGTGGCGCCGTTGGGGTGGACGGCGTGCGGCTGGACGCCGCCCGGTCGGGCCGGCGCGTTCTCGGCGAATCCGATCCTGCCTTCCGGCACGCGCCCGGCGGGCAGGCCGGGTGCGGAGATCTCCAGGTACCGGACCGGTTCCATCGTGGTGCCGGTGCGGGTCTCGACGGGGCGCTGCACGGCGTGCACGCCGGCATGGTCGACGCCGGCCGCGGTCAGCCCCGCAGCGATGACGTCGATGTCCGGCGTGTCGGCGATCATGATGTGCAGGCCCTGGAACCGCTGCAGGAACGACGCGATGTTGGCGGTGGTGGCGTCGATGGCGGCCAGCAGTCCGGGCAGCCTGTCGTCGGGCACGCGCAGCGGGATCGGCCGGGCCTCGCCGGGCAGGCGGCCGGCGTCGTCGATCACGGTCACCAGCTCGATGAAGTTGCGCGGGAACTGCACGTGCGCGTTGGCCACGCCGAACGGCTCGGCGGCTCCTCCGGCGACCCGCGGCAGCAGGGGGTAGGTGGGTGCGGCGACGGTGAAACCGAGTCGGCGGTAGGTGTTCATGGCCCGGGTCATGTCGTCCACGATGTGGCCCACGTGGTGCAGGCCGGTGATGTCGTCGCCCATGGTGAAGAGCCTCCAGGCGTGCGGGGCCGGGGTGCGTTCGCCCCGGTCAGAGCTTTTGAGAGTATACTATCTTTAGATAGTGAGCTCTCATTATTGCTTCGGTAGAGTGTCCCGCATGGGAGAGGGCGGGTTGCGCGAACGCAAGAAGGCCAGGACACGGGAGACGATCCTGCGCGAGGCGTTCAGGCTCTTTCGTGAGCACGGCTACCACGCCACCACCACCGAGATGATCGCCGAGGCCGCTGAGGTCTCTCCGGCCACCTTCTTCCGCTACTTCCCGACCAAGGAGCATCTGGTCGTCCTCGACCGCTTCCCGCCGCTCACCGAGGCGCTGGCCGCTCAGCCGCCAGGCGCCCCCGTCCCCCTGCTGCGGGGCGCGTTCCGCGCCGCCTTCGCCGCCCTGTCGCCGGAGGAGATCGCCGCCGGGCGCGCCCGGGAGGTGTTCGCGGTCACCGTGCCTGAACTGCTGGCCGCCAACCTGCGCAGGAGCCCCGGCTTGATCGCGGAGGTGCGCCGGCTCGTGGCGGACAAGGCCGGCTGTGCTCCTGACGACCCGCGCGTACGCGACACGGTCGGCGCGGTCTTCGGGATCGTGGCCATGGTCTGGATGCAGTGGGCCCACGATCCCGGCCTGGACGGCCCGGCCGAGATCGACACGGCACTGGCACGCCTGGAAGCCGGCCTGAACCGCACGTAGCCCGGTCAGCGGCGCGGGTGACTATCGTTGCGGGAACCGGCACCCTCGCCGTTACCGTCTGCGCAGTGGTCGGCGGCCTCATCGCCGATCCCTGTCGAACGGAGCATCCGTGATGAACGTCGATGTGATCGTCGTCGGAGCCGGGCCGACCGGGCTCATGCTCGCCGCAGAGCTGGGCCTGGCGGGGGTGGCGGCCGTGGTCGTCGAACGGCTTCCCCGGCGCAGCGGGCAGTCCAAGGCGCTCGGGATCCAGCCACGCTCCGCGGAGGCGCTGGAGTTACGCGGCCTCCTCGAACCCCTCATGGACCGGGCGATCCAGCGGGTGCCCGGCGGGCATTTCGCCGGGCTTCGACTGGATTACACTGCCTGGGACACCCGGCATCCGTACTCGATCGGCATCCCCCAAGGGCGCGTCGAGGCGCTGCTGGAGGAGCGGCTCGGCGAGCTGGGCGTCCGGGTCCTGCGCGGGCACGAGGTGACCGCGCTGTCGCAGGACGCCGAGAAGGTCGAGGCGACCCTGCTCGGCCCGGCGGGCGGCGAGTCACGGCTCACGGCGCGTTACCTGGTGGGCTGCGACGGCGGCCGCAGCACCGTCCGCGAGCTGCTGGGCGTCGGCTTTCCCGGCCTGGACGGCAAGCTGCTCTCGGTGGTCGCCGACATCACGATCTCCGACCCGGACGGCGCCGTGCCGGAGACCTGGACCCTGCCCGTCATGACGCCCGACAAGACCGGCAAGGGCTACATCGCGCCCATCGGCGATGGCGTGCACCGGTTCCTGTTCTACGGGGCCGAGCAGCAGGCGCTGTCCCGCGACACCCCGATCACCGAGGAGGAGGTGCAGCGGGCGCTGCGCAACGAGTTCGGCCCGGGGGTGCGGCTGACGGGCGTGCGGTGGGCGTCCCGGTTCACCGACGCCTCGCGCCAGGTCGAACGGTACCGCCACGGCCGGATCCTGCTCGCCGGGGACGCCGCGCACATCCACTCGCCCATGGGCGGGCAGGGGCTCAACCTCGGGCTGCAGGACGCGTTCAACCTGGGATGGAAGCTGGCGGCCGAGATCGGCGGGTGGGCGCACGAGGGGCTGCTCGACACCTACCACGCCGAACGGCATCCGGTCGCCGCGCGCGTCCTGGCCAACACCCGGGCGCAGGCCGTGCTGATCGTGCCCGAGGAGGAGAACCTGGCCCTGCGGGACATCGTGGAGCAACTCGTACGGGTGCCCGAGGCCAACCGGATCGTCGCCGGCATGATCTCGGGGCTGGACATCCGCTACGACCTGCCCGGCCGGAACCACCACCTGCTGGGACGCCGCGTCCCCGACCTCGACCTGGTGACGTCGTCCGGGCCCGGCCGGGTGGCTGAGCTGCTGCGCGACGGCCGCGGCCTGCTGCTGACGACCGCCGACGAGGCGGCGTTCGCCCGGGCCGCCGGGCCGTGGTCGGCCAGGATCGGCCGGGTGCACGGGAAGGCGGAGCTCGGGGCGGACGCCGTCCTGGTACGGCCCGACGGCTACGTCTCCTGGGCCGGTTCCGTCACCGACGTCTCGGGCCTCACCGACGCCCTGACGCGCTGGGCGGGCGCTCCCGCCGCCGGTGCACGTCCCTGAACGATCATCGGTCGCGCGCGGCCCTGACGGCCACCGGCACGATGGCCAGCGCGAGAACGCCGCCGCCGACGGCGAGGAGTGGGTATCCGGCGACCTCGACGACGAGGCCCGAGGCCATGCCGCCGGCGGCGCCGGCGATCGCGATGGAGACGTCGACCCAGCCCTGCGTCCTGGCGCGGGTGGCCGGCGGGACGGCGTCGGTGATGATCGCGGTGCCGGTGACGAGACCGAGGTTCCAGCCCAGCCCCAGCAGCGCGAGGGCCGCCGCGTACGCGGCGACGGAGTCGTCGGGGGCGAGGGCGGCGAGCGCTCCGGCGGCCAGCAGGACCAGCCCGGAGGCGGCGGCGACCGCGAGCGGGCCGTGGCGGTCGACGAGCCGGCCGGTCAGCGGCGAGGGCAGGTACATCGCGCCGATGTGGATGGCGATGACCAGGCCGGACGCGGCGGCGCCGGAGCCGCTGTCGTGCATGTGGACCGGCGTCATGGTCATGATCGCGACCATGACGGCCTGGGTGAGCACCATGACCAGCACCCCGGCCGGCACGCCGGGGCGGCGCCTCGCGGCGTCCGCACGCGGCCGTCCCGCGGCGTCGTCCGGCGCGCCGGTGGGGTCGGCGGTGGGGTCGGCTTCGAGGGCGCGGGCCAGCAGCAGCGGGTCGGGGCGCAGCCAGACGGCCAGGACGAGGGCGGCCAGGGCGTAGGCGGCGCCGGCGAGCAGGAACGGCCCGGCCAGGTACGGGATGCCGAGGACGGCCGCGAGGCCGCCGGTGGGCGCGGCGAGGTTGGGCCCTGCCACGCCGCCCAGGGTGGTGGCGACCAGCACGGTGGACACCGCGCCCGCCCTGCGCGCGGGGGCGGCCAGGTCGGCCCCGGCGTAGCGGGCCTGGAGGTTCGTGGCGGTGCCGGCGCCGTACAGGAAGAGTGAGAGGAACAGCAGGACGGGGTGGCCGGCGACGGCGGCGACGATGACGCCGCCGCTGCCGACGGCCCCGGCGAGATATCCCAGGGCCAGGCCGGGGCGGCGGCCGCGGGCCTGGGAGAGGCGCCCGACGGCGACGGCCGCCAGGGCTGACCCGGCGGTGCCCACGGCACTGGGCAGCCCGGCCAGGCCGGTGGAGCCGAGCATGTCCTGGGCGAGCAGCGCGCCGACGGTCACGCCGGCCGCCAGCCCGAGCCCGCTGAGCACCTGGGCGATGACCAGGACGGTCAGGGAGCGGCGCTGCGCCTCGACGCGCGGGACGTGGTCTGCCCGGACGGGCACGTTGGTCGTCACGAGTGAGTTCTTTCGAAGAGGGGTCGCATCGGCGGCGTGGCCAGGGCCCGCGGGCGTGGTCAGGGTCGGTCGCCCAGGTCGAGGCGGTCGAGCAGGCCGCCGGCGGCGAAGGCGGCCACCAGGTCGTCGCGGCCCTCGGTGAAGTGGGCCCAGCTGTCGTAGTGCACGGGCACCACCCGGCGGGCGCCGAGGATCCCGGCCGCCGCCACGGCCTGCGCGCTGTCGAGCACGATCAGCCGCCCATCGAACAGGACGGAGAACCGGGGCCCGCCGGCGAAGAGCACGGCGGTGTCCACCGGGCCGAACCGGTCGGCGATCTCCCGGACCGCGTCCAGGGAGGCGTTGTCGCCGCTGACGTAGACCGTGGGCAGGCCCTCCCCGGTCAGGACGAACCCGACGACCTGGCCGGTGATCGGTTCGACCTCCTCGCGCGGGCCGGGGCCGTGCACGGCGGGCACGCCGGTGACGGTGATCGTGCCGCCGTCGCGGCGGTCCAGCTCGATCGACTCCCAGTCGGCCAGACCCCTGGCCCCGCCGCCCAGGCGTTGGCCGCCGCCGGGGGTGGTGAGCGTGAGCGGGACGTCGGCCAGCAGCGCGCGGCCCGCATGGTCCAGGTTGTCGGGGTGCTCGTCGTGGGAGAGCAGGACCACGTCGATGCGGCCGAGGTCGGCGGGCGTGGCGGACGGGGGAGCCGTCTTGGTCAGCCGGCCGCCCGGCACGTGGTAGTCGCCGGGCGGGTCGAAGGTCGGGTCGGTCAGGAAGCGCAGGCCGCCGTACTCGAAGAGGGCGGTGGGACCGCCCAGGACGCGGACGGGGATCTGCTCGATGGGCGCGCCGGAACTGGCCATGCGAATACCTCACGGATGGGAAGTGGTTTATCCGTGATGACGGTAACGGCGTCTCACGGACGAGCGCAAGCCGTACCATGAGACACATGAGCGAGACGCCGACCGCCGAGTCCGTGCTGCCGCCCGCGCCGGGGGCGGAGGACTACCTCGCCCTCGACTTCGTCAACAGCGCCATCGCGCTGCCCGGCGGGCAGTTCGTCGACCTCCTCGGCACGCCCGCGGCGACGAATCGGTGGCTCGCCGAACGCGGCCTCGCGCCGGCCGACGCCGGGGTGCAGGAGATGTGCGCGACGCAGCTGCGCTCGCTGCGTGAGCACGTCAGGGCGTTGTTCAGCGCGCGGGTCGCGGGGCTGCCCGTCCTGCCCACCGCCCTGTCCGCCGTCAACGACGCGCTGAGCAAGGCCCCCACCGCCGCCCTGCTGTACTGGGACGAGAAGAACGGCCCCTACCGCGCGACGCCGTGCCCCACCAACGAGATCCTCGACCGCGCCCTCGCGACCCTGGCCGCCAACACCGCCGACCTGCTCACCGGCCCCGACGCCGAACGCCTCACCAGCTGCGGATCTCCGCCCTGCAACCGCTACCTGCTGCGGCACGGCCGCCGCCACTGGTGCTCCACGCGGTGCGGCGACCGCGCCCGCGCCGCCCGCGCCTACGCCCGGCGCACCCAGCCCACGCCTGGCTGACCGGCCAGCGGGTGTGGCGCACGTCACGTCCTCATCTGTCACAGGACGCGGGTCTCCGGCATCTCTTGGGCGAAACCAGTGAGAAGCAAGGAGCACATGCGCCTACCAGCCCGGCGCCCGCTGAACGACCCCGACGCCATCCCCGCTGCCGATTGTGGCGGGGTGGCGGGGGCGGCGGAGCGCGGCGCGGTCGCGTCAGGCGACCGCGGTGCCCTCCAGCTCGACCATCAAGGTGGGGATCGCCAGCCGGGTCACGCCGAGCATCGTGGTGGCGGGCGCCGCCCCGGCGGCCCCCAGCCGCGCCGCCAGCACGCCGTAGTGCTGGAAGAGCAGGTCCACGTCCGTGGTGTAGACGTTGAGCCGGACGAGGTCCGCCAACGACATGCCGGCCTTGCCGAGGACGGCGTCCAGGTTGTCCAGGCTCAGCGCCAGCTGCGCCGCCATGTCACCGTCATGCCGGGGCGTGCCGTCGTCGCCCATCGCGGTCTGCCCGGAGCAGTACAGGGTGCGGGTCTGCCCGGAGACCAGCTCGCCCTGGTTGAATCCCATCTCGACCGACCAGGTGACCGGGTTGATCGCCGTTCGTTGCAGTGTCATGCCGGCTCCGTTCGATGTCAGGTTCTTCGACGTCATGGTGATCAGCCTCCCAACGAATCACGACATCCTGTGTCGTGTATCTCGATAGGGTTTTCGCATGCGTGCCGACCGGCTGGTCTCCCTGGTGCTGCTGCTGCGGCAACACGGACGGCTGTCCGCGACCACCCTCGCCCGCGAGCTGGAGGTGTCCACCCGCACGGTGCTGCGCGACATCGAGGCGCTGTCCGCGGCGGGCGTCCCGGTCTATGCCGAACGCGGCCGGCACGGCGGCTTCGCGTTGTTGCCCGGCTTCCGGACCGAGCTCACCGGCCTCAACCCCGACGAGGCGCTCGCCCTGCTGGTCGCCGGGTCGCGGCGCGGCGCGCAGGCGTTCGGCCTCGGCTCGGCGCTCGCCTCGGCGATGCTCAAGGTGGTCGACGCGCTCCCCGACAGCTACCGGGACACCGCGGCCGGCGCGGCCGAGCGGCTGCTCATCGACCCCGAGACCGACCTGCTGTCCCGCCGGCTGGCCGCCGAGGAGGTTCCCGACGCCGTGGCGGCCGAGGTCCTGCGCGCGGTCTTCGCCGGACGCAAGCTGGAGATCCACTACGCGCCCTTCGGCGGAACGCCCGAGTGGCGGACGGTCGACCCGATCGGCCTGGTCACCATCCGCGACCGGGGCTACCTGCTGGCCACGAGGTCGGGGGCCGACCGCACCTACCGGCTGTCGCGCGTCCAGGCCGCCAGGGCGCTCCCCGAACCCGCGCAGCGGCCCGACCGGGTCGACCTGGACCGGGCCTGGCAGGAGCGCAGCACCCGGTTCCGCACCGGCGGCGACCAGGTCACCGTGACGGTACGGATGGCCCCGAGGCGGCGGGAGGAGCTGCTGGGCACCGCGCTGGCCGTCCTCGCCGAGGAGGCCGGCCCCGACGGCCTGCTGCGGCTGGAGGTGACCTTCCAGGACGACAGGCACGCCGTCTGGGCGTTGTGGCAGCTCGGCACGGACGCCGAGGCCCTGTCCCCGCAGTGGTTGCGCGACTCCCTGCACGCCCGCGCGACCACGCTCGCCGCCCGCTACCAGGACCCCGCCGCGGAGCCGGCCGCCCGCCGCGAGGAGCCCGCGTGAAAACCCGTTGGCGGCCTGCCGCGGCCACTGCTAGTTTGCCGGTGGCCGTGCGAGAGACCGAGGAGGTGGTACCCGTGGACACAACGACGACATGGGTGCTCCCCCTGGGGGTCACGGTCGGCGACTGAGACAGGTGTCGCCGGGAGCGCCACGCCAGCAGGCACTCCCGAAAGGCACCAACCATGCATTCTCCGCAGCCCACCGCAGCGCCCCTCGCCTACGACGTGGTCATCGCCGGATGCGGGCCGACCGGCGCGATGCTCGCCGCCGAACTGCGGCTGCACGACGTACGGGTCCTCGTCCTGGAGAAGGAGACCGAGCCCAAGTCGTTCGTCCGCATCGTCGGCCTGCATATTCGCAGCCTCGAACTGATGGCGATGCGCGGCCTGCTGGAGCGCGTGCTCCGGCACGGCCGGCGGCGTCCGGCCGCCGGTTTCTTCGCCGCCATCGACAAGCCCGCGCCCAAGGGCCTGGATTCCGCGCACGCCTACATGGTGGGCATCCCGCAGCCGGTCATCGAGCGGCTGCTCGAAGAGCACGCGCTCGAACTGGGCGCGCACGTCCGGCACGGTCAGGCGGTGACCGGCCTCGACCAGGACGACGAGGGCGTGACCGTCGAACTGGCCGACGGGGAACGGGTGCGTGCCCGCTACCTCGTCGGCTGCGACGGGGCGCGCAGCACGGTGCGCAAACTGCTCGGCGTCGGCTTCCCCGGCGAACCCTCGCGGACCGGGACGCTGATGGGCGAGATGGAGGCGGGCGTACCGCAGGAGGAGATCGCCGCCACGATCGCCGGGCTGCGCGAGAGGCCCCAGCCGTTCTGGGTGCGGCCCTTCGGCCAGGGGATCTACAGCGTCGTCGTGCCCGCGGCCGAGGCCGGCGACCGCGCGGAGCCGCCCACCCTCGACGAGTTCAGGCGACAGCTGCGCGCCGTCGCAGGAAGCGACTTCGGCGTGCACTCCCCGCGCTGGTTGTCCCGCTTCGGGGACGCCACCCGGCTGGCCGAGCGGTACCGGGCCGGGCGGGTGCTGCTGGCCGGCGACGCGGCGCACATCCACCCGCCCATCGGCGGACAGGGTCTGAACCTGGGCGTTCAGGACGCCGTCAACCTCGGCTGGAAACTGGCCGCGCAGATCCGCGGCTGGGCGCCGGAGCCGCTCCTGGACACCTACCAGGCCGAACGCCGGCCGGTCGCGGCGGACGTGCTGGACAACACCCGCGCCCAGACGGAACTGCTGTCCGCCGGACCGGGCCCGCGGGCCGTGCGCAGGCTGCTCACCGAGCTGATGGACTTCGACGAGGTGAACCGGCACCTGATCGAGAAGATCACCGCGATCGGCGTCCGCTACGACTTCGGCGAGGGCCCCGACCTGCTCGGCCGCCGCCTGCGCGACATCGACGTGAAACAGGGCCGCCTCTACGATCTGCTGCGCCGCGGCCGCGGCCTGCTGCTGGACCGCACGGAACGCCTGACCCCCAGCGGCTGGTCGGACCGGGTGGACCACCTCGCGGATCCCGGTGCGGCCCTCGACGTCCCGTGCGTGCTGCTGCGTCCGGACGGCCACGTCGCCTGGGTCGGCGACGACCAGCGGGATCTGGACGGGCACCTGTCCCGCTGGTTCGGCACGCCCGCCGGCTGACGTCCCCGCCACGAACCAGGTCCGCCGCCGAAAATTGTTCGGCGGCGGATGTCGAGAACCCTCAGGCGGCTCCGTCCCAGGGCCGGAACACGAAGACGACCCTGAAGGGACGACCATGCGACCGCACGAGATCACCGAGATCCTGGACCGGCCGATCAGCCGGGAGCTGCTGGCCCGCGACCTGACCCGGCTGGCGTACGTGGCCAAGGACGGCACGCCGCGGAACATCCCCATCTCCTTCACCTGGAACGGCTCGCAGATCGTCATGTGCACCACGAAGAACGCACCCAAGCTCCCGGCCCTGCGCCAGAACCCGACGGTCGCCCTGACGATCGACACCGAGGTGCACCCGCCCAAGATCCTGCTGATCCGCGGCCGGGCCGAACTGGACGTCGTGGACGGCATCCCGGAGGAGTTCCTCCAGATGAACGGCTCGTACGAGATGACGGCCGAGCAGCGGGTCGAGTGGGAGGCCGAGGTCCGCTCGCTCTACGACGGCATGGTCCGCATCGTCGTCACCCCGACGTGGGTGAAATTGATCGACTTCGAGACGACCCTGCCCAGCGCGGTCGAGGAGCTGATCAGGGAGCGGGCCGAGCGCGAGAAGGCCACGACGCGGTAGGCGGGCGGCCCGGGGGCGCTTTGGCCCCGGGCACAAGGTCTCAGACGCTATTCGTCGTCCACGATGAAGAGGACTGCGGCGGCCTGGCCTAGCGTTCGGTCATGCGCCGCCTCTCCCTCGACGACCTGTACGGCCTGGCCGTACCCGGTGACCCACAGCTGCGTCCGGACGGCTCCGCCGTCGCCTACACCCTGACGACCGCGGACCGCGAGTCCGACGCCAACGTGACCGAGATCTGGCTGGCCACCCCGGGCGCCGCCCCGCGAAGGCTGGCGACCGGCGCGGCCCCCCGCTGGTCGCCCGACGGCCGCACCCTCGCCTTCCTGCGCCCGGCCGGCGGGCCGCCGCAGATCCACCTGCTGCCCATGGACGGCGGCGAGCCGCGTGTCCTCACCTCCGCGCCGCTGGGCGCCGGCGTGCCCGTCTGGTCGCCCGACGGCACCCGCATCGCCTACGCCGGGCCGTCCGGCGAGGTGGACCCGAACGCGCCGATCGTCATCGACACGCTGGAGTACAAGGCCGACGGCGCCGGGCTGCTGTGCGGCCTGACCACGCACCTGTTCGTCGTGGACGTCGAGGACGGCGCCTCCGTGCAGGTGACCTCGGGCGACTTCCACGCCGGCGCGCCCGCCTGGTCCCCGGACGGCGGCCTGCTGGCCTTCACCGCCGGCCTGGACCCCGACCGCGACCTGGACATCTGCGGCGGCCTCTACCTGGTCGAGCCCAAGCAGGACGGCGCGCTCGAACGCGCGGGCGGCGACGGCGTGATCTGCATGGGCGTCTGGTGGCTGGGCGGCCGCTGGATCGTGGCCGGTTACCGCGGCGTGCCCGAGGGCCACACCCGCCTGTTCGCCCTCGAAGGGGACGACTTCGCCGAGATCGAGACCGGCCTCGACCGCAACGTGATGATCGGCGCGCCCGGCTACCCGGGGGCGACGCCCGCGATGAACGGCGACGACCTGCTGTTCTGCGTCCGCGACCGCGGGTTCACCCACCTGTACCGGCTGGCGCCCGGCGGCGTCGCCGAGCGGATCGTGGACGAAGACCGGAACGTGGCCGGCGTCAGCGTCGCGGCCGGACGGGTGGCCTACGTCGCCTCCACGCCGCGCAGCGCCGGTGACGTCTACCTCGACGGCGCGGCCCTCACCGACCACGCCCCCGAGGGCGTCGAGCTGTTCCAGGCGCGCAGCCGCACCTTCACCGCCCCCGACGGCACGCCGGTCGAGGCGTTCGTGCTGCGCGACGAGACGCTGACCGAGCCGGGCCCGCTGCTGCTGGACATCCACGGCGGCCCGCACAACGCCTGGGCGCCCGTCTTCGACGGCGTGCACCTCTACCACCAGGCGCTCGCCGCGCAGGGCTGGACCGTCCTGCTGGTGAACCCGCGGGCCAGCGACGGGTACGGCGAGGCGTTCTACAACGCCGGGCTCGGCGCCTGGGGCCTGGCGGACGAGGACGACTTCCTCACCCCGCTCGACGTCCTGGTCGAGGAGGGCGTCGCCGACCCCGCCCGGCTGGCGGTCACCGGCTACAGCTACGGCGGCTACATGACCTGCTGGCTCACCGGCAGGACCGGGCGGTTCGCCGCGGCCGTCCCCGGCGGGGTCGTGGTCGACCTGCGCAGCATGGCCGGCACCGCCGACCTCGGCTACTTCCTGGCCAAGCACGAGGTCAGGGACGAGTTCGTCGAGCAGTCGCCGATCACCTACGCCGGCGACGTCGTCACCCCGACGCTGATCCTGCACGGCGGGTCGGACGACCGCTGCCCGATCGGCCAGGCCGAGCAGTGGTTCGAGGCGCTGCGCGAGCGCCGGGTGCCGGTCCGCCTGGTCCGGTATCCCGGTGGTTCACACCTGTTCATCCTCAACGGACGCCCTTCACACCGTTTCGACTACAACGAAAGGATCCTCGCGTGGCTGGATCAATGGGTCAGCGTCTCGCCGAACTGATCGAGAAGTACGAGGTCCCGGGCGCGGCGCTCGCCTACCTGCACAACGGGGAGCTGCACGAGTTCGCCGCGGGCGTGCTCAACGTCGACACCGGCGTGGAGGCGACCCCCGACTCCCTGTTCCAGATCGGCTCGGTCTCCAAGGTCTGGACGGCCACCCTGCTCATGCAGCAGGTCGAGCGCGGCCGGCTGACCCTGGACACCCCGGTCGCCGAGCTGCTGCCCGGCTTCCGGGTCGCCGACGCCGAGGTGACCAAGACCGTCACGGTCCGGCACCTGCTGTCGCACACCAGCGGCATCGACGGCGACCTGTTCCTCGACACCGGCCGCGGCGACGACTGCATCGAGAAGTACGTCGAGGCCTGCGCCGACCTGGCGCAGAACCACCCGCTCGGCGCCACCCAGTCCTACTGCAACTCCGGCTTCGTCATCGCCGGGCGCATCCTGGAGGTGCTGGAGGGCAAGACCTGGGACGAGGTGCTGCGCGAGAACATCTGCGAGCCGCTCGGCCTGACCCACACCTGGACGCTCCCGGAGGACGTGCTGCGCTTCCGCGCCGCGCACGGCCACGTCGAGGACGGCAAGGCGGCCCCGGTGTGGGGCCTCATGCGCTCGTGCGGCCCGGCCGGCCTCATCTGCGCCCGTCCGCGTGACGTGGTCGCCTTCGGCCGCGCCCACCTGGAGGGCGGCCTGCTGGACGACCCGCGGGCGATGTGGGAGCCGCAGGTCGACATCCCCAACCCGCACACCCTGGGCAGGCAGTGGGGCATCGGCTGGATCCTCGACGAGTGGTCCGGCCACCGCGTCATCTCGCACGGCGGCAACACCATCGGCCAGCACGCCATGCTCTGGGTCGTGCCCGACACCGGCACCGTCGTGTGCGTGACCACCAACGGCGGCCACAGCGGCGCCCTCACCCACGCCGTGGCCACCGAGCTGTTCGCCGAGCTCGACGGCCTGGCCGTGCCGCCCGTGCTGGGCCCGCCGGAGACCCCCGTGCAGGTGGACGTCGAGCGTTACGCCGGCGTCTACGAGCGGGTCGGCGCGCGCATGACCGCGAGCGTGCACGACGGCGCGCTCAGGCTGCGCGTGGAGTCGACGGGCGCGCTCGCCGCCCTGCAGGAGCCGTTCGACCTCGACCTCGTCGCCGTCGACGACGTCACCTTCGTCGGCCGCCGCGAGGGCGACCCCGACTGGGTCTCGGGCGTGTTCTACCAGCTCGACGACGGCTCGCCCTACTTCCACCTCGGCGTCCGCGCCACCCCCAAGATCGCCTGAGGAGACCGCATGGATCTGCAGAAACGCCTCGACGAAGCGGCCAGGGCCCACGACGTGCCCGGCGCCGCCATCGCGGTGTGGAGCGGCGGACAGCTGCACGAGGCCGCCACGGGCGTCGTCAACCGGGACACCGGCGTGGAGACCACCCCCGACAGCGTCTTCCAGGTCGGCTCCACCACCAAGGTGTGGACGGCCGCGCTGATCATGCAGCTGGCCGAGGAGGGCCTGCTCGACCTGGACGAGGAGATCGGGGCGTACCTGCCCGAGTTCGCCCTGTCCTACGATGCCGTGATCAGCGTCCGGCAGCTGCTGACGCACACCGGCGGCTTCGACGGCGACCTGTTCGAGGACACCGGGCGCGGCGACGACAGCCTCGAGAAGTTCGTGGCCTACCTGCACGGCGCGGGCAAGGTGCACGAGCCGGGCGAGCTGTTCTCGTACTGCAACGCCGGCTACTGCGTGCTCGGCGCCATCGTGGCCAGGCTGCGCGGCACGACCTGGGAACAGGCCATGCGGGACCACCTGGTGAAGCCGCTCGGCGCCACCCACGCGGCCCTGCTGGCCGAGGAGGCCGTGCTGTTCCGCGCGGCGGCCGGGCACATCGGGCCGGGCAACGACGTCTATCCCCAGTGGCAGATGCCCCGCTCCAACGCGCCCGCCGGGGCCACCATGTGCCTGGCCCCGCGCGAGCTGGTGCGCTTCGGCCGCATGTTCGCCGCGGACGGCCTGGCCGAGGACGGCACCCGGGTGCTGTCGGCGGAGAGCGTCGCCGCGATGCGCACCCCGCAGGTCGCGGTGCCGGGCGTGCCCGGCCTGATGGCCGCCAACTGGGGGCTCGGCTTCGAGCTGTTCACCTGGGGCGCCTACGGCCACGACGGCGGGACCCCGGGCCAGAGCACGTTCTGGCGGGTGGCCGACGACGGCTCGTACGCGATCGCGATGAGCATGAACGGCGGCAACTTCATCGGCGTCATGAACGACCTGCTGCTGCCGCTGCTCAGGGAGGGCGGGCTGGCGGCCCCCGACCTGCCCGCGCCGCCGGAGCAGCCGCGCGCCGTGGACCCCGCGCCGTACGTCGGCCGGTACGAGGGGCCGCAGCTGGCCTACGAGGTCTCCCCGGCGGCCGACGGCGTCGAGGTCACCCTGATCCCCGGCGCGTTCATGGCCAGCATGGGCGAGCAGGGCAGCACCGCCAGGTACGTCCACCTCGCCGAGGACACCTTCATCGCCGAGCAGCCCGAGGAGGGCAGGCACGACACCGTCACGTTCGTCCTGCGGGACGGCGTCGCCACGCACCTGCACAACGGCCGGGCGGTCCCGCGTGTTTGAGCAGGACGCGCGGAAGGTCTTCGCGGCGGCGGGCGTGCGCGGCTTCGTGCACGCCCGCGACCTGGACGGCGAGGCCGAGATCGGCCTCGACCCGGACGCCCCGGTCGTCCTGGCCTCGGTGTTCAAGCTGCCGATCCTGCTGGAGTACGCCCGGCAGGCCGCGGCGGGCGAGGTGGACCGCACCGAACGGCTCACCGTCACCGCGGCGGACAAGGACGGCGGCGTCGGCACCTCGGGCTGCGCCGACGACGTGTCGCTGACGCTGCGCGACCTGGCCCACTTCATGATGTCGATGAGCGACAACGCGGCCACCGACGTGCTGCTGCGCCGGGTGGGCCTCGACCGCGTCAACGCCACGCTGGCCGAGCTCGGGCTCGGGCGCACCCGGCTGATCGGCGGCTGCGCGACGCTGTTCGAGTCCGTGGTCGAGGAGCTGGGCACCATCGACGTGGCCGGCATCCCCGAGGAGCGGATCAGGGCGCTGGCCGTACGCGATCCGGAACGGACCACCGCGGGCACGCCCCGCGAGATCACCACGTTGCTCGGTCTCGTCTGGCGCGACCAGGCGGGCCCCGCCGAGGCGTGCGCGGAGGTCCGCGACATCATGAGCAGGCAGATCTGGCCGCACCGCCTCTCCTCGGGCTTCCCGGACGAGGTGCGGGTGTCGGCCAAGACCGGCACCCTGTGGGGCGTGCGCAACGAGGCGGGCGTCGTGGAGTACCCCGACGGCGGCCGGTACGCCGTCGCGGTGTTCCTGCACGGCGACAACCTGGCCTTCCGCATTCCGGCCGCGGACGCCGCCATCGGCGAGGCCGCCCGTCTCGCCGTCGAGCACCTGCGCGGCTGATGACGGTCTACGTCGACTATCGTGAGCGGATGAACAGCCGTCCGCGTGCCAGCCTTGAGCGGATCCTGTTCGATCTCGGCAGCACGGTCCTCGACGTGGCAGCCTCGCCCGGTGACCTCGACACCGAGGTCACCGGGGTGCACATCTACGACCCGCTCGACGAGCTCTACGTGCCGCCGGGCGGGCTGCTGCTGGCCGTCGGCGTGCAGGGCGCCACCGCCATCTGCGGCCTGCTCGACGCCGCCCGCGAGGCCAGCGGCATCGTCGTCAAGCTGCCGGTCGACGTCGACGAGCAGGTGCGCAGCAAGGTCCTGGAGACGGGCGTCGCCGTGCTCGGGCTGACCAGGGCCGCGTCCTGGTCGCAGGTCGCCGCGCTGCTGCGGTCCCTGCTGGCCGAGGGCGACCTGGCCATGCCGGAGAAGGGGCCGCAGGGCGATCTGTTCGCGCTGGCCAACGCCGTCTGCGCGCTGCTCGACGCGCCCGTCACCATCGAGGACAGGTCGACCCGCGTCCTGGCCTTCTCCGGCCGGCAGGACGAAGCCGACCCCGGCCGGGTCGAGACCGTGCTCGGTCGTCAGGTGCCCGAGCGTTTCCAGCGCATGCTCGACGAGCGCGGCTTCTTCAAGAAGCTCTACCAGAGCCGCGACCCGATCTACATCGAGCTCGACGGCGACAGCATCAACCGGGCGGCCGTGGCCGTCCGGATCGGGGACGAGATCCTCGGCTCCATCTGGGTCGCCGTGCGCGAGCCGCTCACCCCGCAGCGCGAGCGCGCCCTGGCCGACGCGGCCAAGATCGTCGCGCTGCAGCTGCTGCGCGAGCGCGCCGGCGCCGACACCCAGCGGCGGCTGCGCGCCGACCTGCTGTCCACGGTCCTGGCCGGCGGTTCCGACGCGGCCGACGCCGCGGGCCGGCTCGGCATCGCGACCGAGCGCCTGTGCGTGCTCGCCGCCCAGCTCGCCGATGGCGACGCGGCCGACCCGGCGCGCGCCGAGAGCGACCGGCAACGGTTCTGCGACGCCCTGGCGCTGCACGTCGGCGCCATCCATCCCAAGGCCGCCGCCGCGATGATCGGCTCGGTCGCCTACGCCGTCCTGCCGCTGAGCTCGGGCGGCGACGAGGAGACGCGGGCCGTGCGCGTCGCGGAGTCCTTCCTGTCCAGGGTCGGGCCGCGGCACGCGGCCAACATCGGGGTCGGCCGGCTGGCCGCCAACCTCTCCCAGGTGGCGCGCGCCCGCGCCGACGCCGACCGGGCGCTGCGCGTGCTGCGCGCCCGCGGCCAGGCCGGCCAGGTCGCCGGCTACACGGCCGTGCACTTCGAGTCGCTGCTGCTCCAGGTCTCCGACGTGGTCGCCGCCGAGGAGCAGGTGCCCACCGGCCCGTACGAGCGGCTGCTGGCGCACGACGCCGAGCACGGCAGCGAGCTGGTGGCCACCCTGCGGGCCTACCTCGACGCGTTCGGCGACGTCAACGCCGCCTGCGCGCAGGTCCACGTGCACGCCAACACCTTCCGCTACCGGCTCAAACGGCTCACCGAGATCAGCGGGCTCGACCTGTCCGACCCCGACGCGCGACTCACCGTGATGTTGCAGATGCGGATCTTCGGACGCTAGCACGAGGTCGTCCGCGCTTTTTGTGAAGGGCGACGAAGAAGGTCGGGCCGCGAGGGACGAAGGTGGGTCACCACCCCACGCTCTCCTGGAGTCGCCATGAAGAAGACAGCGGTGCTCACCGCGTTGGCCCTGCTAGCGGCCGCGTGCGGCAGCGGCGGAGGTACGGCGGGCAGCACGGGCAAGCCTGTCACGGGCGGCACGTTCACCGCCGCCATCAGCGCGGACCCCGGGGTGCTCGACCCCGCCACGGGCGTGCTCTCGGTCACCAACGAGGTCCTGTCGGTGGCCTACGACACCCTGGTGTCCGTCTCGGCGGACGGCAAGACCGTCCCCGCCCTGGCCGAGAAGTGGGACGTCAAGCCCGACAGGGTGACCTTCACCCTGCGCAAGAACGTCACCTGCTCCGACGGGTCCAAGCTCACCCCGTCCGACGTCGCCGAGAACATCAACCACATCGCCGACCCCGCCACCAAGTCGCCCATCTACGGGGTGCTCGTACCGGCCGGCATGAAGGCCGAGTCCGACGAGTCCGCCGGCACCGTGACGCTGTCGACGCCCGAGCCGTTCAGCTTCATCCTGGAGAGCTCACGGCTGCTGTTCATCGTCTGCGGCAAGGCCGTCAAGGACCGTTCGCTCATCGCGCGGGCCACCTCAGGGACCGGCCCGTACCAGCTCACCGAGGCCGTCCCCGGCGACCACTACACCTTCAAGGTGCGCCGGGAGTACGCCTGGGGCCCCGAGGGCGGCACCGCCAAGGACCTCCCCGAGACGCTCGTGCTCAAGGTGGTGCCGAACGAGCAGACCGCGGCCAACCTGCTCCTCGCCGGCTCGCTCAACTCGGCCACCTTCTTCGGCCCCGACCGGACCCGCCTGGAGGCCAACCCCGCGCTCGGCAAGATGATCGAGCCACAGGGCAACGGCCAGTTCTTCTACCACCAGGGCGAGGACAGGCCCGGCCACGATCCCGCCGTGCGCAAGGCGCTGACCCAGGCGCTCGACATGAAGGAGCTGGGCGGCATCGCCACGGGCGGCACCGGCAAGCCGGCCACCGCACTCGTGCCGCCGCCCCGCCCGTGCCAGGGCGACACCGTCACCGGTCACGTCCCGGCCTTCGACACGGCGGCCGCCACCGCGGCGCTGGACGCGGCCGGCTGGAAGACCGGGGCCGACGGCGTCAGGGAGAAGGACGGCAAGAAGCTCTCCCTGCGCCTCTTGTACGCCACCACCAAGGGCCCCAGCATGGTGGCCGCCGCCGAGTACATGGCGGCGGTGTGGAAGAAGATCGGGGTGGACGTGAAGCTCAACGGCGTCATCGACACCAAGCTGTCGGAGTCGCTCAACGCCACCCAGGACTGGGACGTCGTCTGGCTGCCCATCGGCGTCACGCTGCCCTCGCAGCTGGTCGGCTTCCTGTCCGGCCCCGCCGCCCCCAAGGGCGCCAACTTCGCCCACCTGAAGAACGCCGAGTACGAGCGGCTGGTCGCCGAGGCCGCCAAGCTGACCGGCCCCGAGGGCTGCGCCAAGTGGCTGGCGTCGGAGTCGGCCCTGTTCGACAACGCCGACCTGGTGCCCGTGGTCGAGATGAACACGCTGACCGCCACCAAGGGCGCCACCTTCCGGACGATGGCCGGCCTGTACCTGCCCTCGACGATCCGCCTCACCCAGGGAGGCTGAGTGACCGTACGGCGCCTCGTGCGCTTCGTCGTGTCGCTGGCGGTGCTGCTCGTGGCGTCGTTCGCGATGATCCACCTCATCCCCGGCGACCCGGTGCGGGCCTCGCTCGGCCCGGCCGCGCCGGTCGAGCTGGTCAAGGCCCGCGAGCAGCTGCTCGGGCTGGACAAGTCGCTGCCCGAGCAGTTCGCCGCCTACGTCGGGCACATCCTCACCGGCGACTTCGGCACCTCGTTCCTGACCGGCGAACCGGTCGGCCAGGTCATCGCCACCCGGCTGCCCAACACGCTGGGCCTGGCGCTGCTGGCCACCGTGGTGGCGCTGCTGCTGGCCGTGCCGCTCGGCATGTGGGCGGCCATCCGCACGGAGAACGGCCGGAACCGGGGGACCGAGATCACCTTCAGCTCGGTCACCGGCACCGCCGTCGCCGTCCCGGAGTTCCTGTACTCCATCGCGCTGGTGGCGGTCCTGTCGATCGGGCTCGGCCTGTTCCCGCCGGCCGGGAAGGAGGGGATGATGTCGTACGTCCTGCCGGTGGCCGCGCTGGCGATCGGCCCGGTCGCGATGATCGCCCGCATCTCCCGGGTGGAGACCCTGCGTGAGCTCGGCACCGACTACGTGCGGCTGGCCCGGTCGAAACGGCTGCCCGCGGCCCGCCTGCACCTGCGGCACGTGCTGCCCAACACGCTGACCGCGACGCTGACCGTGGGCGGGCTGCTGCTCACCTCGCTGATCGCCGGCAGCGTGCTGGTGGAGTACGTCTTCGCCTGGCCGGGGCTCGGCCTGAAGATCGTCGAGTCGATCACGCAGAAGGACTATCCCGTCGCCCAGGCCGTCATCCTCGTCTACGGCGCGATCGTGCTCGTCGTGAACCTCGCCGTCGATCTGATCCTGGGCGCGCTCGACCCCACCTCCAAGATCAAGGAAAACTGATGCGTTTGCGCACCCCGGCCGCCGTCGCCGGAGCCGTGCTGGTCACGCTCATGGTGGTCCTGGCCGTCGTCGGCCCGCCGATCTGGGGCGCGGCGGCGGAGAAGATCGACGCGGGCGCCATCCTGCAGGGCTCCTCGGCCGCCCATCCGCTCGGCACCGACAACCTGGGCCGCGACCTGCTGGCCAGGGTCCTGGTCGCGGGCCGGTTCTCCCTCCTGCTCGCGCTGGCGGCCACGCTGTTCGGCGCGGCCGTCGGCACCGTGCTCGGCGCGCTGCCCTCGGTGCTGCCGCCGCGCGGCGCCCGCTTCGTCACCGGCGCCGTCAACGCGCTCGTCGCCTTCCCCGGCCTGCTGCTGGCCATGTTCACCGCGGTGATCGCCGGGCTCGGGGCCAAGGGCGCGGTGCTCGGCATCGGCGTGGCCATCGCCCCCAGCTTCGCCCGGCTCACCCAGACGCTGGCCGCGACCGTCGCGGGCGCCGACTACGTCGCGGCCGCCCGGATGCTCGGCGTGCCGCGCATGCGCGTGCTGACCAGGCACGTGCTGCCCAACATCGCCGAGCCGCTCATCCTCAACCTCACCCAGGCGCTCGGCGGCGCGCTGCTGGGCCTGGCCGGGATGTCGTTCCTGGGCCTCGGCGTGCAGCCGCCCGCCTTCGACTGGGGGCGGCTGCTCTTCGACGGGTTCGGCCGCATCTACGTCACGCCCGAGGTGGCGCTGGGGCCCGCCCTGGCGGTCGCGCTGGCCGGCATCGGCTTCAACCTGCTGGGGGACGCGCTGGCCAAGGCCGCCTCCCGCACCGCCGTGCACACGCGCGAGGCCAGGCCCGCCGCGCCGCCCGCCCCCGGTGAGCCGGACCCCGAGGCGGTGCTGGAGGTCAGGGACCTGACGGTGACCTTCCCCGGCGGCGTCACGCCGGTGCGCGGGGTGTCGCTGACCGTCGCCCCCGGGCAGATCGCCGGGCTGGTGGGGGAGTCGGGCAGCGGCAAGAGCCTCACCGCCGCCGCGATCGGCGGGCTGGTGCCGTACCCGGGCGTGGTGACGGCGGGCAGGCTGGCGCTGGCCGGCCGGGAGATCTCCGAGATGTCGCCCAAGGAGCTCGGAACCGCGCTCGCCATGGTCTTCCAGGACCCGATGGCCTCGCTCAATCCCGCGCTGAAGGTCGGCGGCCAGCTGGCCGAGGTCGCGATCGTGCACCAGGGCGCCGCCAAGGCGGAGGCCCACCGGCGCGCCGTCGACCGGCTCGGCCACGTGCACCTGCCCGCGCCCGAACGGGTGGCGCGCCGGCACCCGCACGAGCTGTCCGGCGGCATGCGGCAGCGCGCCGTCATCGCCATGGGCCTCATGGGCACCCCCCGGCTGCTCATCGCCGACGAGCCCACCACCGCGCTCGACGTGACGGTGCAGCGGCAGATTCTCAAACTGCTGCGCGAGGTCACCGACGAGACCGGCGCGGCGGCGCTGTTCATCTCCCACGACATCGCCGTCGTCGGCGAGCTGTGCGACGTGGTCGTCGTCATGTACGCCGGCCGCGTCGTCGAGCAGCTGCCGGTCGAACTGCTGGCCACCGGCGCCGCGCATCCCTACACGCGGGCGCTCATCGACTCGCTGCCCGACATGGACACCGACAGGTCGCTGCCGCTGGCCAGCATCCCCGGCCGTCAGCCCGCGCCCTCCGACGTGGGCGACGGCTGCGCCTTCGCCGCCCGCTGCGAGCTGGCCACGGCCCGCTGCGCCGGCGAACGTCCCCCATTGACGTCGTACGGCAAGGCGCACCAGGTCGCCTGCTGGGAGGTCTGATGATCATCGAGAACCTGACGGTGCGGTTCGGCTCGTTCACCGCCGTCGACGACATCACCCTGGAGGTGCCGAGCGGGTCCATCGTCGGGCTGGTCGGCGAGTCCGGATCGGGCAAGTCGTCGGTGGCCAGGGCGGTGAGCGGCCTGGTGCCGCACACCGGCACCATCACCGGCGCCAGCCGCGTCCAGATGGTCTTCCAGGACCCCTACGCCTCGCTCGACCCCCGGATGAAGGTGGGGGCGTCGATCGCCGAGGGCTGCGGCAAGGGCTCCGTCGAGCGGCTGCTGTCGCTCGTCTCGCTGCCGCCCGAGGTGGCCACCCGCTATCCGCGCGAGTTGTCAGGCGGCATGCGGCAGCGCGTGGCCATCGCCAGGGCGCTGGGGGCCGAGCCCGACCTGCTGGTCGCCGACGAGATCACCAGCGCCCTGGACGTGTCCGTCCAGGGCTCGGTGCTGAACCTCGTGCGCAGGCTGCGCGACGAGCTGGGCCTGTCGATGTTGTTCATCTCGCACAACCTGGCCGTGGTCCGCTACGTCTCCGACGTGGTCGCGGTGCTGCACCAGGGGCGCATCGTGGAGCTGGGGCCGACCGAGGAAGTGGTCGGCGCCCCCTCCCACGACTACACCCGGTCGCTGCTGGAGGCCGTGCCCAGGCTGGGCCGCTCCACCACGTAGAACGTCTTGTCGTGGAAGGCGGTCACCACGCCGCCTTCCACGAGCAGGCCGCCCAGGACCTCCCGGACGGCCAGCCGCCACGCCTTGGCGGCGCCGGGGTCGGTGACGCGCAGCGCCTCGATGTCCTCCGGCAGCGCCACGAGCAGGGTGGCGGCGTCGCTGTCGCGCGTCACCGGCCGCCCGTCCTCGTCGGCCAGCACGATCGCGGCGTCCGCCGGGAGGGGCCGCCGGCCGGGCTCGCCCCGTACGAGGGCGGCCACGTGCGGCGCCGACAACGCCCAGGAGGCCAGCACGCGGTCGGAGTCGCTGCCCTGGTTGATGGCGTCGGTCATGACGCCGTAGAAGCTCGGCAGGTACTCCTCGGGACGGGCGCCCAGCTTGGCCAGGTTGAAGTGGGCGTTCCTGCGCACCAGCGGGTCATAGGTCCAGGTGATGCGGTCGATGCCGCGCTCCAGGGCCCAGCGGCGCTGGTGCAGCTTCAGCTCGAAGCCGATGCCGTGGCCGCCGGCCGCGCCGGTGATGTGGGAGTGCAACGTGTTGGCCGCCCCGAAGAAGCCGACGGAGGCGCCCACCAGGCGGCCCGCGTCGTCGTACGCGCCGGCCACGTAGTTGCCCGCGTGCGACATCGCCCGCATCAGCTCGACCGTGATCGGCCGGCTGTCCGGGTCGAAGTGCCAGATCCCGTCGAACAGCTCACTGACCTGCTCGAACTCCGCGATCCCATGGAGTTCCCTGATCGCGATCAACGTGCCGGCCCTCCGAATGCTCAAGTGTCACGGTGACGCTACGGCACTGTGCGGCGGGACCGAATCGTGCGGGACACCAAAGAGCACCCGGGGCTTCGTGGGATCAGACAGCGGCCGGACGCCTTCAGTGAGCGGTCCAGCCTCCGTCGACCGGCAGCACGGCGCCGGTGAGGTAGGAGGCCGCCGGACCGGCCAGCAGGACCGCCGCGCCGACGAGCTCGCCCGGGTCGGCCCAGCGCCTCATCGGGACCTGGTGGTCGAGGAACTCCCGCACGTGCGGGTCGTCGTCGACGCCTTCGTTCAGCGGGGTGCGGAAGGGGCCGGGGGCCAGGGCGTTGACGCAGATGCCGGTGCCGGCGAGCTCGACGGCGAGGCTGCGGGTGAGCTGGACGACCGCGCCCTTGCTGGCCGCGTAGCCCGCCCGGCCCGCGGCGCCGACGAGGCCGAGAGCGCTGGCCAGGGTGACGATGCGGCCGTACCCGGCTTCTCGCATCACCGGCACGGCGGCCTGGCAGGCGAGGAAGGTGCCGACGACGTTGACGTCGAGGCAGCGGCGCAGCGTGGCGGCGTCGAGGGCCGCCAGTTCGCCGCGGGCCTGGATCCCGGCGCTGGTCACCAGCACGTCGAGGCGGCCGTGCGCGGCGACGACGTCCCGCACGAGGGCGTGGACCGCCTCTTCGTCGGTGACGTCGCAGGCCATGCCCGAGGCGGCGACGCCGGTCGCGGCGGTGATCTCGGCCGCCGCCTCCCGGCACGCCGACAGCCGCCGGCCGGCCGGCACCACCGTGCAGCCGGCGGCCGCCAGACCGTGCGCGATGGCCCGGCCGAGCCCCGCCGAGCCGCCCGTGACGACCGCCACCTGCCCGGCCAGGGGCGCCTCCGGTCCGGCGGACCCCGCATTCACGGGCCGGCCGATCGTGTCTTCCTGGGACGTCATGGAGCTCCCCTTCGCCAGTGTTCCACCTACGGAACAGTAACGTGTCCGCAGCCGTCCAGGATGGCGCGGACCAATGCCTGGACGGCGCCCCTGTCGACGTCCGGCGCGGTGACCAGCGTGAACAGGGCGCCCTCGTAGAGCGCGATGAGCGTGGGGATCCGCTCGCGGGGGACGGGGTGGCCGAGTCGGTCGTGCTGCCCGGCGGTGACCAGCGCCGCCGCGCCGGACAGGCCCGCGAGGGCCGCGGCGAGCACCGGACGGCGCACGGCCTCCAGCTGGAGCTCGAAGATCGCCAGGTAGCGGTTGCGCAGCGTGGTCGCCGCCGTGAACAGCGACTCGGTCAGCAGGTCGGCCAGTGTCGCGGGCTGCCCGGGGGCCAGGTCGGTGGCCCGGCCGGTGTCGGCCAGGTGCAGCTCGACGATGCGCTCCGCGGCGGCCACCAGCAGCGCCTCCCGGTTGCGGAAGTC
Source organism: Nonomuraea sp. NPDC049624 (assembly GCF_040675255.1). Classification (NCBI taxonomy): domain Bacteria; kingdom Bacillati; phylum Actinomycetota; class Actinomycetes; order Streptosporangiales; family Streptosporangiaceae; genus Nonomuraea; species Nonomuraea sp. NPDC049624. The sequence continues at coordinate 161,462 of NZ_JBFAOR010000005.1, forward strand.
GTTGGAGGCCGTGCCCGGCGGCAGGTCCGCCTCCTTCTCCACCGCGCGGTGGGTCAGCCCGTGCACGCCGGACGACGCCAGCAACGCGATGTTCGGCCTGTATCCCGTCGGCGGGGACCTGCTGTACTGGTTCACCGACTCGGCCCTGCACGGCGAGCCGCCGGACGCGGAGGAGGCACGCCGGCGGATGTCGTCCCTGATGGCCGACTGGCATCCCCTCGTCGCCACACTGATCGAGGCCGCCCCGCCCGCCGACATCTACGTCGACCCGATCACCCGCCTGGCCGCGCCCCTTCCCTCGTACGCGGCCGGCAGGGTCGCGCTCCTGGGCGACGCCGCGCACGCCATGCCCCCCGACCTGGGCCAGGGCTCCAGCCAGGCCTTCGAGGACGCCGCCGCGCTGACCCGCCACCTGACCGGCGCACAGCCCGCGGACGCCGCCCGGCGGCTCCTGGCCTACGACGCCGAACGCAGGCCCAGCGCCAACCGCATGATGCGGGCGGCGTCCCGGCAGTCGTGGCTGACAACCCAGACCGGCCTGGCCGCGGTGCTGCGCGACGCCCTGCTGCGCGCGGTGCCGTCCGCGCTGGCCACGCGGCAGCTCGCCGCCCTGTGGCGGGTGCAGAGCCGTGCCGTCCCGCCGTCGTAGGCGGTGCCGCGTCCCCGGGCTCGGGAGCGTGGCGGGCCGCGCGGGGGAGCGGGCGGTCACGCCAGCCTGGCCACGGCCGCCACCACGGCCGCGCTCCCGTCCTCCGCCCGGATCCGCTCCGACAGCTCAGCGGCCCGCCGCCGGTACGAGGGCTCGTCCACGGCGGCACGCAGGGCGTCGGCGAGCCGTTCCGGGGTCAGCCGGCGGAACGGGACGGCGGCCGGGCCCGCCCCGAGCGCGGCGAGCCGGGACGCCCACAACGGCTGATCGTTCAGCGCGGGCAGGCCGACGGCGGGCACGCCCGCGCGCAGCCCGGCCGCCGTGGTCCCGCTGCCGCAGTGGTGGGCGACGGCGGCCATGCGCGGGAACAGCCAGTCGTGCGGCACGTCCCCGACGCCGAGCGCGTCGTCGTCCAGCGCCCCGGGCACGCCCGTCTGCAGCACGCCGCGCAGCCCGGCCCGCCGCAGGGCGCGAAGGGCCAGGTCGGTGTAGTGCTCGGCGCGCGGGCCCGCCTGGCTGCCGAGGCCGACGAACACCGGAGCAGGGCCCGCGGCCAGGAAGTCGCTCAGCAGGGGGTCGGGCCGCCATCCGGCCGGACGCGCCGGCCACCAGTAGCCCGTCACCTCCAGCCCGTCCCGCCAGTCGGCGGGCCGGGGCAGCAGCGCCGGGCTGAACCCGTGCAGGACCGGCCAGCGCGCGCCCTCCCGCCGCCGGTACGCCTCCCGCGAGCTGATCGGCGGCAGCCCGAGCCGGGCCCGTAACTCCTTGGCCGACCCGGCGTTCGCGGGCGAGGGCACGGCGAAGGCCAGCCGGGCCGCCGTCCGGTTGCCCCACCGGCCGAGCGAGCGGCGCAGGACGCTCATGACCGGCGGGAAGTCCCCCGTCGGCGCCACCGGCTGCAGGTGCACGCCCATGCTCGGCACGCCCATCGCCTCGGCGACGTGCTGCCCGGCGGAGGCGGCCACGTTCAGCAGCAGGACGTCGGCGCCCGCCGCCGCGGCCCGCACGATACCGTCGCAGACCTGCCCGGCGTACTCGGCGAACATGGCGAGCTTCGCGGGCAGCGGGACCCGCGCGCCGCCCTTGCCCGCGGGCAGCAGGGGCAGCGGGTCGCCCGGGATGTCGCGATGTTCCAGTCCGGCGCCGGTCACCAGGGCGGCGTGCGGCCGGTGGCAGGCGATCGCCACCTCGTGCCCGGCGTCCCGCAGTCGCACGCCCAGCCCCGTGTACGGGGCCACGTCGCCCCGCGTGCCCACGCCGACGATCAGTACGCGCATGACGCCCTCCTCGCCCGCCGTTTATCATGCACTCGCATGGTAAACGGCGGGCACGCGCTTCACAATGCGACCGCATGACAAAAACTGGGAACCGATGCCGAAGATCGTCGACCACGAGACCCGCCGGCGGCACATCGCCGACGCCGTGCACCGCGTCATCGACGCCAAGGGCATGCACAGCGTCAGCCTGCGCGAGGTCGCGGCCGAGGCGGGCATGTCCATGGGCGCGGTGCAGCACTACTTCGCCACCAAGGACGAGATGCTCACGCTGGCCCTGCAGCATCTCAACACCCGGATCGCCACCCGCGTCGCCGCCGCCCCGCACGACGGCACCCCCTTCGGCCTCCTGCGCGTGGCGCTCCTGGAACTGCTGCCCCTGGACGAGGAGCGCCGGTTCGAGGCGCGCGTCGGGCTGGCCTTCCTCGCCCGCTCCGTGGTGAGCGAGCCGCTGGCCGCGTTGCTGCGCGCGGGCCTGCCGATCGTCCTCGACTTCTACGCCGGTCAGCTCAGGGCGGCCCAGGCGGCCGGGCAGGTGGCCGCCGACGTCGACGCGGCCAGGGAGGCCGACATGTTGTTCGCCCTCGCCCAGGGCCTGGTGAACCCCGTCCTCATCGGCCACTACACCGCCGAGGACGCCGAGGCGATCGTCGACCGGCAGCTCGGACGGCTGTTTGGGCGGCGTTAGCCGGACCGGCCGCAAAACGTCCGGAAATCGACGGACGGAATGTCTCCATCGCCCGGTTCCCCCGGTGTGGCGATAACGCCAATTCGGACTATGTCCTCAGTTCGCGGCTCAACCGCCGGCGCCCATCAGCGGGCGCCGGCCCACCGCTGATCTCCCACGCCGTCCTGCGGCGTCATAGCGCCGCCATGACCCGGCAAAGATCTTCATCGCTACCTGAACGGCGAACCGGGACAAATAGCCGGGCTTTGCGACACCCGAAAATTCGCAATCTTTGTGGGACGCCATCCCGTCCGCACGGCCGTACCCGTGAACGCTCCAAGTAAGTTGGTCGCTGCCCGCGAATCGGGGCGATTATCAGAATGGAGGCCAAAGATGAGCGAATTTTCGCGATAAGTAAGACAGCCATATCCACCCCCTGTTCGTGGATATCACGCTCTGAAATGATCGCCGTTGTTTTTCCGCAGTGGAGCAGATATGGTCACACCCCTTCGGGAAGAGGAACCCTTCCCGCACTCCGCGTCAACGGGCATGCTGCTGCCGCAGCGAGGCGCTGCACGCCACGCCCCAGGCCGGCGGCGTCCGGTGACATGCTGGACCATCTGCTCCCTGGCCGACGCGAGCGTCGACGCCGCCGCGCTGGCCGCGCCCGTGCTCGACGCCGGGTACGGCGCGCTGCTCGCCGGCCTGGCGGCGGGGCTGCTCGTCCTGCTGAACCTGGCGGGCGGCACGTACCGGATCCGGCTGTCGCCGTCCGTCATGGACGGATGGATGTGGCGCGGCGGATGCGCCGCCGCCATCGCCGGCGCGCTGACCGTCGCCGCCCTCGACCACCGCACGACGCTGGCCGCCTGGACGGGCGAGTCGGCTCGGATCGTCGCCGTCTACCTCGGGCTGACCCTGGTGGGGCGCGGGCTGGTCTGCGCGGTGCTGCGCCAGGCCCGCCGCCGCGGCGCACGCGTGCCCACGCTGGTCGTCGGGTCCGGCGCGCACGCCAGGAACCTCGCGCTGACCCTGCTCCGGCACACCGAGTACGGCCTGCTGCCCGTCGGCGGCGCCTGCGACGTGCTGGGCCAGGCCCCGTACGCGCCGATCGTGGACGATCCGGAGACCCTGCTCACCATGGCCCGCCGGCACCTCGCCCGCGTGGTGGTCCTGGCCCCGCCGCCGGGCGGCGAGGAGCAGACCCACCGGCTCGCGCAACAGGCCCGGCAGGCGGGGTACCCGGTGTACCTGGCGCCGCAACCCGGCGGCGTGCTGGTCGACTTCGTCCCCGCCGGCGAGCACGTCCGGGGGTTCCCGATGTTGCGCATGCGGCCGTTGCCGCAGCGGCGCGCGTCCTGGCCGCTCAAGCGCGCCCTGGACGTCGTGCTGGCGGCGGCCGGGCTGATCGTCAGCGCTCCGGTGCTGGCCGCCTGCATGCTGCTGCTGCGCGGGCAGGGAGGGCCCGGGGTGCTGTTCCGCCAGGTCCGGGTGGGGATGGCCGGGACGCCCATCGAGATCATCAAGCTCCGGACGTTCGCCCCGCTGCGTGCCGGCGAGTCCGACACCCGCTGGAGCATCGACGACGACCCCCGCCTGACCCGCGCGGCCCGGCTGCTGCGCTCCTGCTCGGTGGACGAGCTGCCACAGCTGTGGAACGTGCTGCGCGGCGACATGAGCCTGGTCGGCCCCCGCCCCGAACGGCCGCACTTCGTGGAGCTGTTCTCCCGCGGCGACCACCACTACGGGCGCCGCCACCGGCTGCCCGTCGGCCTCACCGGCTGGGCCCAGACCCACGGCCTGCGCGGCGACACCTCGATCGAGGACCGGGCGCGGCTGGACAACCACTACATCGACACCTGGTCCCTGCGCCGCGACATCAAGATCATGATCCGGACGGTCGGTTGCCTGCTGTGGCCGGGACGATCGTGATCAGGGCGCTCCCGCCGTCCCTGTGCCGCCTGGCGGCCCGTCCCAGCGTGTGGGCCGCGCTGACCGTGATCGCGGTGTGCGTGCCCGCCGGACCGCACGCCGCCGACGTCGTCCAGCCGCAGGTCGCCGACCTGATGTCGCTGGGGTTGCTGGCGTCCGTCGCGGTGGGCCTGGCGCGCGGCGGCGCGCGTCCTGGCCGGTGGGCCCTGCTCGCCGCGCCCGCGGTGCTCGCGGCGACGGCGGCCGCCCTGGCGGCGCCCGACCTCCTGACGGCGCTGCCCGGCCTGGCCCGGTACCTCCAGGTGTTCGTCCTGGTCCCCGTGGCCGTGACGGTGGCGGTGCGGCAGCGGTCCGACCTGCTGCTGGTGGGCGGAGCCGTCGCGGCCGTGTCGATCGTCCAGGCCGGGCTCGGCTGCTGGCAGGCGCTCACGGGCAGCGGCGCCTCCTACGCGGGCCTGCCGATCCGCGCGGTCGGCACGTTCGGCGCCGGCGAGGTCATGGCGCTGGCCGGCGTGGTCAGCTTCGGGCTGATCATCGCCGTGGCGGCCGCGCTCACCGGCGGCCCGGCCCGGCGCGCCGCCGCCCTGGTCGCGGCGGCGGCGCTGTGCCCGCCGCTGGTCATGTCGCTCAGCCGCGGCACCTGGCTCGCGGTGGCCTGCGCCGTCGCGGTGATGCTCGTGCTGCGCGGCGCGCGGCTCGCCGCGCGGGCCGCCGTCGCCGCCGGGGCCGCCGCCGTGCTGCTGACGTTCCTGGTCGGGCCCACCGGCGGCGTCATCGCCGAGCGCGTCACCTCCATCACCTCCTCGGTGGACCAGCCCGACCGGTCGGTGGCGGACCGGTACCAGCTCTGGCAGGCGGCGGCCGGCATGTGGCGGGACCACCCGGTGACCGGCGTCGGCCCCAAGGGGTTCGCTGCCTGGCGGGACACCTACGCGCCGCTGGCCCTGTCCTCCGGCAGCGACGTCGAGGACCCGGCCGGCGGGTACCGCCGCGAGCCGCTGCTGTCCCCGCACAACATGTACCTGCTCGTGCTCAGCGAGCAGGGACTGCTCGGCCTGGCGGCGTTCGCGCTGCTCATGGGCGGGGCCCTGGTGCGCACCCTGACCCGGCCCGGCCGCCGCGGCCCGGCGGGGCTGGCCGCCGCGGGCTTCGTGACGTGGCTGGCGGTGGACTTCGCCTACGCCGACATCGGCGGCGCGACGAGCCTGGTCATGTCGGTCATGCTGGGCCTGGCGACGGGATGGACCGGCACCGCCGCGCTCCCGTCGCGGCGGCCCGCGTGCTGAGCCGGGGCGCGGCCGACCTGCGCGCCGCGGCCCTCACCACGATGCTCGTCGGCGCCGGCTCGGCGCTCGGCTACGTACGCGACCTGCTGATGGCCGCGCTGTTCGGCGCCAACGCCGACACCGACGCGTTCCTGGTCGCCTGGACCGTGCCCGAGACCGCGGCGCCGCTGCTCATCGAAGGGGCGATGGCCCTGTGGCTGGTCCCGCTGTTCAGCACGGCCGCCGGGGCGCGGCAGCGGGCGGCGCTGGTGGAGCGGACGTTGCCCGCCCTGGCCGCCGCGCTGGCCGCCGTCGCCGTCTGCGCCGCGGCCGGGGCGCCCTGGCTGGTGGCGGCGCTGGCCCCCGGCCTGCCCCAGGGCGGGCTGGCCGTCCAGTGCTGGCGGATCTGCTGCGGCTGCATCCTGCCGTTCGCACTGGCGGGGTACGCCAGCGCGGCCCTGCGGGCCCACCACGTCTTCGGCCCGCCCGCGGCCACCGGCCTCGCCTACAACCTGGCGCTCGTCGGCTGCCTGGCGATCTGGCACGACTCGCTCGGCGTGCGGGCCGCCGCGTGGGGCGTGGCCGCAGGCGCCGTCCTCATGGTGGCCACGCAGGCGCCGGCGTACCTGCGGCGGGTCGGCATGCCCCGGCGGCTGCCGCGGCGCCTGGTGCTGCCGGTCGCCGCGCTGCTGCCCATCATCGCCTTCACGCTGCTGCGGCAGGGCCAGGTGCTGGTCGAGCGGGTGCTCGCCGCCGACCTGCCCGCGGGCGCGATCTCCCATCTCAACTACGCCCAGAAGATCGCCCAGGTGCCGATGGTGGTCTCGCTGATGCTGGCCACCGTCACCTATCCGCACCTGGCCCGCAGCATCGCCGCGGGCGACACCCGCCGGGCCTGGCGGCTGCTGGTCCGCGACCTGGCGACGGCGGCGGCCGTCACGGTCACCGCCGCCGCGCTGCTGGTCGCCTTCGCACCCGCGATCGTGGACGTGCTGCTGCGCCGCGGCGCCTTCGACGCCGCCGCCGCCACCGCCACCGAGCACGTCCTGCGGCTCTACACGATCGGCCTGCTGGGCCACACCGTCGTGGGCGTGGTCTGCCGGGCCTACTTCTGCGCCGGAGGGTGGCGCGGCCTGTGGTACCCGGCCCTGGCGATGGCCGCCGGGCTGGCCCTGACCGCGGCGCTGGCCGCGGCGCTCGTCCCCGGCATGGCGCAGGGCGGCATCGCGCTGGCCAACGCCGCCGGGATCACCGTGACCGCCGCCCTCATGCTGGCCGGTCTCCAACGCCTCGGCCTGTCGCCGCTGCGGGGGGCCGTCACGACCGTCAGGGAAGGAGAGCGCGTATGAGCACGCGCACCGGCGCGCTGCCGCTCATCTGGATGTACCACTCCGTCGCCGACCGCGGCGAGGACCCCTTCGACATCGTCGTCACCCCCGAGCGCTTCGCCACCCACATACGCTGGCTCGCCCGGCGCGGGCTGCGCGGCGTGTCGGTGCGCGAACTGCTGAACCATCCCGGCGACCGGCGCGGCCTCGTCGGGCTCACCTTCGACGACGGCTACGCCGACTTCGCCACCGACGTCGTCCCGGTGCTGGCCGGCTACGGCTTCACCGCGACCGTGTACGTCGTCGCCGGCCGGATCGGCGGCCACAACGCCTGGGACCGCGGCGTCAGCCCCCGCCCCCTGATGGACGCCGGCACGCTGCGCCGGGTGGCCGCCGCCGGCATGGAGGTCGGCTCCCACACCCGCAGCCACCCCCACCTGCCGGCCGCTGGCCCCGGCGAGCTGGCCGACGAGCTCACCACCAGCAAACTCATGCTCCAGGACGTGCTCGGCGCCCCCGTCACCGGCTTCGCCTACCCCTACGGCGAGCTGACCGCCCGCGAGGTCGCCGCCGTCCGGCAGGCCGGCTACGAGCACGCCTGCGCCGTCCGCCCCGGCCGGCTCGCCGGGACGCACGCCCTGCCCCGCCGCTACGTCGGCGACCGCGACACCGCCGCCCGGCTGCTCGCCAAGACCGCCTGCCACCGGCTGCGCTGGGGGCGGCCCCGATGAAGGTCCTGCACGTCATCACGGGGCTCGCCGCCGGCGGGGCCGAGCAGCAGCTGCGTACGCTGCTGCCGCACATGGACTGCGCCAGCGAGGTCGCCGTCCTGACCCGGCCCGGCGCCCTGGCCGACGCCATCCGCGCCGCCGGGACCCCCGTGCGCGCGGTCGGCATGGGCGGCAACCGCGACCTGCGGGCGCTGCCCCGGCTCACCGCCCTCATGCGCGCCGGCCGCTACCAGGTCGTGCACGCGCACCTGTACCGCGCCTGCGTCTACGCGCCGCTCGCCGCCCGGCTGGCCGCCGTGCCGGTCGTCGTCAGCACCGAGCACTCTGCGGGGGCCCGGCACATCGAGGGACGGCCGGTCACGGCGTCCGTCCGCACGCTGTACCGGGCCAGCACCCGGCTGACGCAGGCCGTCGTCGCCGTCTCGCCCACCGTGGCCGACCGGCTGCACGGCTGGGGCCTGCCGCCCTCCCGCGTCGTCACCATCCCCAACGGCGTGGACCTGGTCGCCTTCCGCCACGATCCGCGGGCCGGGAGCCAGGCCCGGCGGAGCCTGGGCATCCCGCCGGAGTCGTTCGTCGTCGGCGGGGTCGGCCGCCTGGTGGCGGGCAAGAACTTCCACCTGCTCGTCGAGGCGCTGCCGCGGCTGGACGGCGCGGTGCTGCTGCTCGTCGGCGCCGGCCCGGAACAACCCCGGCTGCGCTCGCTGGCCGAGCGGCTCGGCGTCGGGCGGCGCGTCGTCCTCGCCGGGGAGAGCGTGCAGGTGCCCGCCCTGCTGTCGGCCATGGACGTGCTGGCCGCCCCCTCGCAGGAGGAGACGTTCGGCCTGGCCGTCGTCGAGGCGCTCGCCGCCGGGCTGCCCGTCCTGTACGGCGCCTGCCCGGCGATCGACGACCTGCCTCCCGGGACGGTCCCCGGCGCCCGCCGGGTGCCGCCCCACCGGCTGGCCGCCGAGCTGGCCGCGCTCCTCGCCGGGCCTCGCACCCGCCTGCCGCCGCCCCCGGCCCTCGACCGCTACGACGTGCGCCGGCAAGCCCGGCGCCTGCACGACCTCTACGACCGCCTGCTCGCCAGGCGCCATCAGGAAAGGCTGTCATGACTCACCCGGTCCAGCGCGCCGCCGGCGCGCTCCGCACCTGGTCCCTGCTCGCGCTCCCGCTGATCGGCATGGGGGCGGGGCTGGCGTACTCGCTGACCCAGGAGCCCGTCTACACCGCCGACGCCTACGCGGTCGTCAGCTCGGTACGGCAGGGCGTGCCCAGCCAGGAAGCCGACTTCGCGCAGGCCTACGCCAGGGTGACCGTCCACCCCGGCCTGCTCGCCGGGACCGGCGACGCCTACCTGGCCGACGGCGAGCTGCTGCGGACCACCCTGCAGGCGTCGGCCTCGCCCGACGCGCCGCTGATCCGGCTGGCCGCCCTCGCCGCCACCCCGGACGAGGCCGCCCGGCGGGCCAACAGCGCCACGGCCGCGCTCACCGCCTACGCCAACCGGCACAGCGCCGACACCGGCGTCCGGCTGTCCAGCTTCGCCCCCGCCGTGCCGCCCGCCACGCCCAGCTCGCCCCGGCCCCTGCTCGCCACCGCCGTCAGCACGGCCGGCGGTCTGCTGCTGGCCGCCCTGGTCTGGCTGGCGGCCCCCGCCGGGCGACGGCGGGACGACCGGCAGGTCCCGCCCGCGCGCCGGCCGGCCGAGACGGCGTCGGCATGACCACCGCGACCCGCCAGGCCCCGGACCTGGCCACCGAGGTCGTGACCGGCACGGGACACCTGCGCGCCCTGGCGGGGGAGTGGGCCGGCCTGCACGACCGCTCCCCGGCGGCGACGCCGTTCCAGTCGCACGCCTGGCTGTCGTCCTGGTGGGAGAGCTACGGCGACGACCCGGCCCTGAACGTGGTCCTGCTGCGCCGGCGGGGACGGCTGGTGGCCGCGGCCCCCGTCATGACCGTCCGCCGCGCGGGGCTGCGCGTCCTGCGGCCGCTCGGCGACGACCAGTCCGACTACACGGACGTGCTGATCGAGGACGGCGACCCCGACCTGCCGGCGGCGCTCGGCCGGGCCTTGTCCGAACTGCCCGGATGGGACGTGCTGGACCTGCCGGAGGTACGCCCGGGGGCCGACGCCGAGCGGCTCGCGGCGGCCTGGCCGGGCCGCTCCTGGCGGTTTCCCGCCTCGACCTGCGTCGAACTGCCCGGCGTCCCCCTCCACGAGCTGCTCGCCGGCCTGCCCGGCCGGAACGGCACCAAGCTGCGCCGCGAGCTGCGCCGCGTGGACGACGCCCCGATCCAGGTCCGGGACGTGCCGGCCGGCGAGGCCGAGCACGCCGTCGCGCGCCTGCTCGACCTGCACGCCCTCCAGTGGCAGGGCCGCGGCGTCAACGTCGAGCACACCAGGCCGCGCTTCCACGCCCACCTGGCCCGCGCCACCCGGCGGCTGCTGGCCGACCGGCAGGCGAAGCTGACCGAATACCACCTGGACGGCCGGGTCGTCGCGGTGGACCTGCTGATCGTGGGCAAGGACTTCGTCGGCGGCTACCTCTACGGCACCCATCCCCACCTGCGCGGCCAGATGGACGTCGTGACCATGCTGCTGCGCACCGACCTCGGGCTCGCGCACCGGCTGGGCCGGCCGACGATGTCGCTGCTGCGCGGAGCCGAGTCCCACAAGACCAAGTGGGGCGGCCGGCAGGCGGTCAGCAACCGGCTCCTGCTGGCCAGGACGCCGGCCGCGACGCTCTACGCCCTCGCCGCCCGCGCCCGGGTGGGCGGCCGGGCGCTCCGCGGCCGCTGGCCGGCGCTCGACCGGGCCCTGCGCAGGCCGCGATGACGACCTTCATCCCGCACGCCCCGCGCGTGCTGCACGTCACCCAGCCCACCGAGGGCGGCGTCGCGGCCTACGTCGAGAGCGCCTGCGCCGACCAGCGCCGGCGGGGCTGGACGGTCGCCGTCGCCGCGCCGCCGCGCGGGCCGCTCGGCGAACGGCTGGCCGCCCTCGGGCTGCCGCATCTGGCCTGGCCCGCCGTACGGGCGCCGCATCCGGCCGATCTGGCCGCCGCCGCAGTCCTGGGCCGGATCGTGCGCCGGTTCCGTCCCGACGTGGTGCATCTGCACTCCTCCAAGGCCGGGCTGGTCGGCCGGGTGGTGTTGCGTGGCCGCGTGCCGACGCTGTTCCAGCCGCACGGCTGGTCCTGGCTGGCCGGCCGGGGCACGCTGGCCGCCGCGGCCGCCTCCTGGGAACGCGCCGCGACCCGGTGGACGGATCTGATGCTCTGCGTCGGCGAGGGCGAGCACCGGCAGGCCGGGGACTCGGGCGTGCGCGGCCCGCTGGCCGTCGTCCGCAACGGCGTGGACCTGGCCCGCTTCCGTCCGGCCACGCCGGACGAGCGCGCCGCCGCCCGCCGGGGGCTCGGCCTGTCCCCGCACGGGTCGTTGGTCGTGTGCGTCGGCCGGATCACCCGGCAGAAGGGCCAGGACCTGCTGGTGGAGTCCTGGCGGCAGGTCGCGGCCCGGGTGCCGGACGCCTGCCTGGCACTCGTCGGCGACGGGGACGACTTCGCCCGCCTGCGCCGGGACGCGCCGCCCGGCGTCCTCATGCCGGGGGCCAGCGCCGATCCGCGGCCCTGGTACGCCGCCGCCGACCTGGTCGTGCTGCCCTCCCGCTGGGAAGGGCTGCCGCTGACCGTGCTGGAGGCCATGGCCTGCGGGCGGTCCGTGGTGGCGGCCGCCGTCCCCGGTCTCACGGAGGTGGTCACCCCGGCCACCGGAGCGCTCGTCGAGCCGCAGGACCCGCGGGCGCTGGCCGCGGCGATCGTGGCCCGGCTGACCGACCCGGCCGTGCGGCGCGCGGAGGAACGGGCGGCGCCGCCGCGGGCTGCGGAGTTCGACCTCGGCGTCACCCTCGACCGGCTGGCGGCGCACACGCTGCGCCTGGCCCGGCCGGGTCAGGCCGCGGGCGGTGCCGCCGTGGGCGCGTCGGTGACGGCCGGGCGCGGCTGAGGCGCCGGCGACCCGCTCCCGCCCGGCGCGGACCCGCTCGGCGCGGACCCGCTCGGCGCGGAGGGGGCTGGGGACGTCGGGGCGGGCGGGGTGGTCGGCGGCGCCGACGGGCCGGGCCGGAAGCCGGGGTCGCGCATGAGCTGCCGGAACACCCGCGACGACCGCGGGTTGGCCGGGCACTGCCAGACGCCGTGCGGGCAGTAGTCCACGATCGAGTGGTAGGCCACGTCGTGCCGGGCGATCCAGTCGAGCATGTCGCGCACGAACTCCGGCCGGTCCCCGTACCGGAACAGCCCCCACTCGGGGAAGGAGATCGGCTTGCGGTGCGCGGCGGCGAAGTCGGCCTGCGCCGCCAGCCCGAACGGCTGGTCGACGTAGTCGGCGAACCGGTCGCCGGGGCCCTGGTCGTAGCTGTCCATGCCGATGATGTCGACCACGTCGTCGCCGGGGTAGCAGTCGGTCCAGCCGATGGCGTCCGGGCCCCGGTTGGGGCTGAAGTCGAAGCGGAAACGTTGTCCGGGCACCGCCCGCATCACGGCGACGATCCGCCGCCAGTACGCCTGCCACGCCTGCGGATCGGCCGAGCAGCGGCTGGAGTAGGTCAGGCCGTTCATCTCCCAGCCCGGGACGATCACCGTGTCCGGCGCGCGTCCGGCCACCAGCGTCCGGGCCAGCCGGTCGAAGTACGGGTCGAACGCGCCGTCCGCGCCGGCGTTCAGCAGCACCGCCACCGCCTCGTCCGGCAGGCCGCCCTCGTTCGGCATGACCATCGGCACGTTGAGCACCAGCATGCGTCCCGGCTTGGCCGCCCGCCACCGCATCCACGGCTGCAGGACGAAGTCCGGCCCGCCCAGCGCGTTCCACGCCTCGCCCGGCACGTACGTCCGCCCCACCCGGACCTCCGCCCCCAGCCAGGACTCGAACGAGCCCAGCAGGTGCGGCCCGCGCCAGTCGGAGGCGAGGAACACCCCGAACGGCACGGCCGACAGGTCGGCGCGGGCGGCGGACGGCTCCTTGACGCGCTTCGTGCTCAACGCCGGCGGGACCACCGCGGCGACCACGGCCAGCAGCGCGCAGACCCATGCCATCCTCACGGTCATCGCCCGCCCCCTCCCTTACAGGGTGTATCAGCTCCCGTACCCCGAGACGGAACGATGGTGATCAAGCCACTGCAAAGTGATCGCCGCGGATGCCGGGGCCGCACGTCGCCGGCGGGCCGTTATTCATTGGAGGGCGGCGGCCGGCGACGGGTAGGGTGCCGATCATGGCGCTCCCGCTCGCTCTGAGCGCCGCCCCCTGACCCACCCTCAGTGAGGACTTCGCGCGCATGACGCCGCCTGCTCTCTAGACCTGACACCTTCCTGCGCATCGGTCGCCGACGGACGCCGTCGGCTCTGTTTCCCGTGCTCTTCGTCAGGTCTTCAGAGAGATCATGTCTTCACATCCTCATATCGTGCTGCCCTGGGTGGTGCGGCGCACCCGCCTGCCCCTGCTCGTCCTGCGGTGCGTGGCCTGTCCGTCCGGGCGGGCCACCGTCGGTGACGGCCGGTTCCGCGTCAACGCCAACGGCAAGCTGCTCGACGTCTGGCTCCTGGTCAACTGCGTGGCCTGTGACCGGACGGGCAAGCTCACCGTGCACGACCGGGTTCCGGTGCGCTCGCTGGACGCCGGCCTGCTGGCCGGGTACTCGGGCAACTCGCCGTCCCTCGTGGCGCGGGCCCTGCTCGACCCGGCGACCGCCCGCCGGAACCGGTACACGTTCGACTGGGACGGGTGCTGGGAGCTCGACGCGCCGCCCGTTCCGGAGAGTCCGTGGCCCGTCCGGATCACGGTCGCCTTCGACGATCCCGTCCCGCTGCGCCCCGAACGGCTGATCAGCCTCGGGCTGGGCGCCGGCCGGGACGAGGTCGCCCGTCGCATCAAGATCGACATCCCACCGAATCGGAGGACGAGACAGGACTTCTCCTTTCTGCTGATGTAGGTCGAGGCCGCCGGCCCGGCGGGCGGTCGTCCGCCCGCCGGGAGCGGGACAGCAGGTGCCCGGCGAGGGCCGCGGCCAGGCCCGCCAGCCCGGCGGCCGCGAAGCCGCCGCCCGGCAGCGCGGCGTCGATCGCCAGCCCCGCGATCGGCGAGCCGAGCGCGAAGCCCGCGCTCGCCGCCGACGCCTGCAGGCCCGTGGCCTCGCCCCGCACGCCCGCCGGGGCCAGCCGGCTCACCGCGTCGGCCACCGTGGACAGGGTCGGCGCGGTGAGCAGCCCGGCGCCGACGACGGCCAGGCACAACCAGCGCCAGTCGTGGGCCAGCCCGGCGGGGATCGTCAGCAGCCCGAGCAGGCCGAGCAGCAGCCACGTCGGCATCGGACGGCGCGACGTGCCGTAGACCAGCCCGCCGGCGACGGAGGTCACGCCGAACACGGCCACGACCACGGCGGCCCAGGACACCTGGCCGGCCTCCTTGAGCGTGGCCACGATGGCCAGGTCGATGCCGCTGAGCAGGGCCGTGGCGCCGAACCCCATCGCCAGCACGGCGACCATCCGGCGGTCCAGCCACTCCCGGCGCGCCGGACGGACGGGCGAACCGGTCGCCACCTCGCCCTCGGCCCGCAGCGGCGGATCGAGCAGGGCGATCCCGATGCCGCCGGCCACGATGACCGCCCCGAGCCCCCACGCCACGGCCTGGGGGGACAGCTCCGCCGCGCAGAGGATCACCAGCGCCGGCCCCACCAGGTACGCCAACTCGCCCTGCACCGACTCCAGCGCGAACGCGGCCCGCCGCTGCCCCGGCGTCGTCATCGCGGCGATCGCCTGCCGGGTCACCGCCTGGACCGGCACCATCAGCAGCCCCGCCGCGAAGGAGGCGCCCAGCAGCACCGCGTACGGCAGGACGGGCACGCTCGCCCAGAACACCGCCTGCGACGCGACGGTGATCGTGAGCACGGCGCGCAGCCCCCGCCGGTCCGTCACGCGGCCCAGCAGCGGCCCGCCCAGCGCCACCCCGGCGGTCAGGGCCGCCGCGACGCCGCCCGCTGCCACGTAGCCCAGGTCCAGGCGCAGCACCACGTACATGGTCAGCGCGGTCACGTCGGCGGTGATCGCGGCACGGGCGAGCAGCGAGACGCCCAGCAGCGCCGCCATCCCCCGCACGGCGAGAACCTGTCGGTATCCGGTCACCCGGGCGACGCTAGGTCACCGCGAAAGCCATAGGAAGACGTTGTTTCGTTGGACCCGGCATAATGGCTGCTTATGGCCAAGGACCTGGAGACGGCGTTGCTGCGGTCGTTCGTCACGGCCGTGCGGGCGGGCAGCATCAGCCGCGCCGCGACCGCGCTCGGGCACACCCAGCCCGCGCTCAGCCAGCAGTTGCGCAAGCTGGAGAGCGCGGTCGGCCGCCCGCTGCTCCACCGGTCGCCGTCCGGCGTGTCCCTGACGAGGGCGGGGGAGGAGCTGCTGCCCTACGCCGAGCGCATCCTGTCGCTCTCCGCGCAGGCGCTCACCGCGACCGGGCGCGCGCTCACCGGCCGCTGCGGGGTCGGGCTGCTGGAGGACCTGGCCGCGGCGCAGCTGCCGCAGGCGCTCGCCGACCTGGCCCGGCTGCACCCCGGCGCGACGCTGGAGGTGCTGAGCCTCTCCGGCGTCACGATCCGGGAGGCCTACCACGCGGGCCGCGTGCAACTCGTGCTCGACGAGGCGACCGACCTTCCCGCGCCGCCGCGCTGGACCGTGCGGCGTCCGCTGGTGTGGGCGGTCGGCCAGGGCGTCGATCCGGCCGCCGACCCGCTGCCGGTGGTGCTGTTCACCGGGACGTGCGCGTGGCGTACCTCGGTGGTGGAGACGCTCGACCGCACCGGCCGCAGATGGCGGCCGGTGTTCGAGAGCAACAGCCTGGCCGGCGTGCTCGCGGCGCTGCGGGCCGGGCTCGGGGTCGCCGCGCTCATGCCCGGCAACCTCGAACCCGACATGGCCTGTCACGACCCGGGCGCCCTGCCCGCCCTGCCCGACGTCGAGCTCGGCCTGGCCCGGCATCCGGCGAGCGAGGGCGATGCGCTGATCGACGCCGTGGAGACCGCGCTGCGACGCATGATCTGAGCGCCGCCGGCCTCAGAACATCAGGGCGATCTTGCCGCTCAGCCGGCCGCGCCGGAAGTGCTCGTGGGCCGCCCGTACGTCCCGCAGGCCGTACTGGGCCTCGACCCGGGCCCTGACCTGGCCCGCGTCGACGGCCTTGGCCAGCTCGGCGAGGCCGGGGCCGTCCTCGCGCACCTGGTTGACGGCGGTGCGGACCGATCGACGGGACAGGTCGGGCACCGGCCCGGCCTGGGTGGCGACGGAGGCGTAGCGGCCTCCGTCGGCCACGGCCTCGACGGCGAAGGCCCCGAAGGTGTCGAAGACGGCGTCGTAGGCCCCCGCCGGCAGGTCGGCGGGGTCGGTCGTGACCCGTTCGGCCCCCAGGTCCGTGGCCGCCTCCGTCTGCGCCGGTCTGGAGACCAGGGCGTCCACCCGGACGCCGCGCGCCCGCGCCAGCTGGACGGCCAGCCCGCCCACCGCGCCGGCCGCGCCCGCCACCAGCAACCGCTCGCCCGCCCGGACGTCCAGCCAGTCGAGCGTCTGCAGGGCGGTGAGCCCCGGCAACGGCAGCGTCGCCGCCTCCACCAGGCTGACCGCTGACGGCGCCACGGCCAGCGAGCCGACCGGCATGGCCACGAGGTCGGCCCACGTCCCCCGGCCCGTGCCGAGCTGGTGGGACATGCCGAAGACCCGCTCACCCACGGGCAAGGCCTCGTCCCGGCTGTCCACGACGACACCCGCCAATTCCCATCCCAGGGTCGTCGGCAGGGGAGGGCTGCCCGCTCCGATGGCCCCTTCACGGGTCTTGTCGTCAACCGGGTTCAAGGCGGAGGCGACGACCCGCACCAGCACCTCGCCGTCCCGGGCCCGGGGCGGCGGCGCCTCGGCGACCGTCAGGACGTCCGGGCCGCCGAAGCGGGTGATCCGCACAGCACGCATGTTCAACTCCTCGATATTCGGGACAACAGGGATGGCCGGGGTCACCGGTCGAGCAGCCCCAGGGCCGGCAGCGCCGCGGCCAGCCGCGGGTCGGCCTGGGCGGCTTCCTCCAGGGCGGTCCTCAGCGTCGCCTCGTAGGTGACGTTCGCCTCGGTGTAGCGGGCCCGGCCCGCGTCGGTGATGACGGTGTAGACCCCGCGCTTGTCGTCCGGGCACAGGTCCCGGTACGTGAGGTCCGCCGTGTTCAGCCGGGTCACCAGGCGGGTCACGGAGCTCTGGTTGAGCCCGATCCGGTCGGCCAGCTCCTGCATGCGCAGCTCACCGGCGTCCGAGGTGGCGAGATGGCCGAGCGCCCGGTACTCCGACAGGCCGATGCCGTGCCGCCGCTGGAGGGCGGTGGCCAGGGCGTTCTCCACCCGGGCGTGCAGCAGCAGGACGTCGTTCCAGGAGCTGGACACCGCGGAGGGCGTGGGGGCCGGGTGCGGAGTCGGTGTCGTCGGAGCCATGGAAGCCTCCTCCTTCTCTGAGGACCCGGTCTCTGGGACGCGGGATTGACAAAAGCATACATGCACATGCAAGCTTCTCTCTGTCGGTCAACCGCTTGCACGTACATGCAAATAAAGAAGGGTCCTGAGATGGCCTGGATCTACCTGCTCATCGCCGCCGTCTTCGAAGTCGTCTTCGCCCTGGCCACCAACGCCACCGAAGGCTTCACCCAGCTGTGGCCGTCCCTGCTGACCGCCGCCGCCGCGGCCGGCGGGATCTTCTTCCTGAGCCTGGCGCTGAAGACCCTGGACGTCGGCGTCGGCTACACCGTCTGGACAGGCATCGGCTCGGTCGGCACCGTGCTGCTCGGTTCGGTGATCTTCGGGGAGGAGCTGACCGTCTGGAAGGGGCTGGCCTTCGTCCTGATCATCGGCGGCGTGCTGGGGCTCAAGCTCGCCGACCGCCTGTCCGCCAAGCCCACGGCCGAGCCTGCCGCCGGCCCCGCCTCGGGGTCCGCCACCGGGTCCGCCGCCACCAAGCCTGCCGCAGTCTGACCACCCGCCCACCACTGCCCAAGGAACGTCATCATGGCCTGGATCTATCTCTCCATCGCGATCGTCTTCGAGATCGGCTTCGCGCTCGGCACCAACGCCACCCAGGGCTTCACCCGGCTGTGGCCCTCCGTCTTCACCCTGCTGTCGGCCGCCGGCGGCATCTTCACCCTGAGCCTGGCCCTGAAGTCCCTGGACGTCGGCGTCGGCTACACCATCTGGACCGGCATCGGCTCGATCGGCACGGTCGTCCTCGGCGCGCTGATCTACAAGGAGAAGATCACGCCGGCCAAGCTCGCCTCGTTCGCGGCGATCATCGGCGGCGTGGTGCTCCTCAAGATCGCCGCAGGCGTCTGACCGGTGGCGCGGGCGGCGCCGGCGGCGCGGGTGGCGTCGGCGGCATCGGCGAGGCGGTCGGGGCGGGCGGGCCCTGGCCGCGGAGCCGGTCCATCTGCCGCCACTCGGGCCGCAGTCCCGTCAGGCTCGTGGTGAGGGCGTAGACCGCCCCGCCGGCGAGCAGCACCGGCGTCAGCCCCGCGACCGCCACCAGCGCCCCGCCCGCCAGCCCGCCGAGCGGGATGCCGGCCCAGGCAAGGGAGTCCTTCAGCGCGTTCACCCGGCCCAGCAGGCTCCGGGGCACCCGCTCGTAGGAGATCGCTCCGAGGATCGGGTTGAGGAACCCGCCGGCGAACCCGCCCACCGCGAACACCGCCACCATGGCCCACACCGGCGCGTCCACCGCCAGGACGAGGAACCGGGTCGGCCCGGCCAGCAGGAACGCCACGAAGAAGACGGGCCTGCGCCGCATCCGGTGCGCCACGGCGGCCGCGACCAGGCTGCCGCCGACCGCCGTCAATCCCATCACGCTGCTGTTCAGTCCGACCACGGCGGCGCCGTGGCCGGACTCCCTGGCCCACACGAACACCAGCACCTGGCCGAAGGCCGCGTCGAGCAGGTTCGTGATGCCGACCATGACGACCACGGACAGCAGCAGCGGCTCGCCACGCAGGAACGTGAACCCCTCGCCGAAGCGCCGCCAGTACCCCTGCTGCGTCTCCTCCGCCGGAGCGCGGTGCCCCATGCCGCGTGGCAGCGCCCACGTCACGATCACCGAGCCGAGCGCGAAGCAGATGACGCTGATGCCGAGGCCGGGCAGCGGTCCGAGCAGCGCCACCACCGCCCCGCCCGCCGCGGGCCCCACCGTCTGGGCCAGCCGCTCGGTCACGCCCATCAGCCCGGTGGCCCGCTCCAGCGGCACCCGCCCGCGCTCGGCCGCCTCGGGGATCATGATCTCCTTGGCCAGATCGCCCGGACCGCGGGCCGCGCCGACCACCGCGACGAGGGCGATCAGCGCCCCCAGCGGCAGCAGGTCGAGCGCGTGCAGGAGGACAACGGTTCCGGCCGCCGCGGCGCTCACCACGTCCCCGATCCAGGAGATCCGGCGCGGCCCCACCCGGTCGGCCAGCGGCCCGGCCAGCGCCTTGACCAGCACGTACGGGGCCATCTCGGCGAACGCCACCATCCCGGTCCGCGCCGGGCTCCCGGTCGTCGTCAGGACGAACCAGGGCAACGCGATGGCCGACACGCGCGTCGCGGTCAGCGACACCGCCATGGCCGCGAGCAGGCCGGCCATCGGGCGTAACGACGCGCCCGACCCCATCACGCACCCTCGGGCGACTCTGGCGACTCGGGCAGTCCGGTCGACTCGGCCGCTTCGGATGGTTCGCTCGCTTCTGGTTGTTCGCTCGCTTTGAGCGGTTCGGTCGCTTCGGGTAGGTCGGGTAGGAGCTGGGTGATCAGGGAGACCCGGGCGGCCCCTTCGGGGGCCGGCTGGCCGGGCGTGTCGCGGCGGTAGCGGTCGATGACCTCCGTCAGCTCCTCACGCAGCCGAAGCCCCTCCTGCGGGGTGATCCGCAGCGTGACGGAGCTGAGGTCGAGCACCCGCCGCCACTCCGCCGGCATGGTCGGCAGCTCGTTCAGCGCCCGCTGGGTTCGCAGACCGTACAGGGCGGCGATGGACTGCATGTAGGCCAGCACCGCCTCGGGCTCCCGCTCCGACAGCTCGTCGTCGCTGAGCCGGGTGACGTGGTGGACCGAGCGCCACCAGCGTTCGCGGGCGTTGCCGCGCTCGGCGTCCTCCGCCACGAATCCGGCGGCGCCGAGCCTGCGCAGGTGGTAGCTGGCGGTGCCCGAGTTCACCCCGAGGCGTTCTGCCAGGCGGGTGGCGGTGGACGGGCCGTGTTTGCGCAGCAGGTCCACGAGTTGCACCCGTACCGGGTGGGCCAGTGCCCGCAGGCCCTTGGCGTCGAGGACGACCACGCTCTCGGAGGGTTCGGTCATGTCCGGCAGCCTAGACCGCAAACATCTCTTCGCAAAGACTTGTTCGCGAAGAGATGTTTGCAATTGGCGGAGGTGACGTCAGAGCGCTTCGAGTCGCCGAGCCGCGCGGGGTTCCCTCGGACGAGACCTCGGCCCGCATCGCCGCATCCGAGGCCGGCCAGCGGCGGGACCGTCATTGGCCGGCCCAGGTGAACGGCTCGGATGTCAGTGAAGCGCTTCATCATGGCTCTCATGACTGATGAGCGATACTCCCGTCTCGCCGCCGAGCATCTGCCCGCCGACCTCGCCGAGCGGTGGACCGCGCTGCTGCGTCCGTGCGTACGTCTGCGCCGGGCCGCGGACGGCGAGCAGGCCGTCGCCACCCTCGGCGGGGAGCCGGAACTGCCGACCGGGGCCGTCTGGCCCGAGTGGCCGGGGCACGGCCCGCTGTCCTTCGTCGCATCGGTGCGGTGCTCGGCGCTCCCGCACGCCGGGCTGCCCGCGGCCTTCCCGCAGGACGGGACGTTGCTGTTCTTCTACTGCGACGGCCACGACGACATGGACGACGGCGGCTCGTCCGGCTCCCTCGACGCCCCGGAGACATGGGGCGGGGCCCAGGTGTTGTACGTCCCGGAAGGCACGCCGGTTCTCCGGGCGGAAACACCCCCGGAGCTGGAACCGTACCCGTACGTGCAACTGGCCGCAGGCGTCGAGGAGAGCGCCCCCGACCTGTGGCTGCCTCAGGCCCGGGAAGCCCTGCTCGGCGACGGCAGGCACTGGCCCGGGCCTCGCGAGACCCCGGCCCCGCTGCGGCCGTTCGTCCAGGCCTTCCGGCGGCTGCGCACCCGCATCGACCACCAGATCGGCGGCCACGCCGTACCCGTGCAGGGTCCGGTGGAGTACGAGGTGGCGAGCGCGGCGCTCGGCGGCGTTCACTCCTGGGGCACCCCCGCCCTGGACCGGGAAGCCGAGCGCTGGATCCTGCTTGCCCAGTTCGACAGCGACAGCGACGCGAAGATGACGTGGGGTGACACCGGCGCCCTCTACTGGCTGATCCGCCCCGAACACCTGGCCGCCCACCGCTTCGACCAAGCCCGTCTCACCATGCAGTGCTAGGGCGCGGGGGGGCTGAATCCGACGTCAGCGGGGTTCTCCCAGGTCAGTGAACCCTTGCCGTTGGGGGGCTTCCGAGCGTCATCCGCCACCTCAAGCGCCCTGCCCGACGACCCCGCGAACCTGCTGGCCGAGCACGCCGAGCGGCTGGATCGCGCCTACCGGGTGGTGCGAGCCGGGCCGGCCGTCAATACCTCCGTCACTTGGGATGGCACCTCGTCATGCCGCGAGGGCGGCCACCACCTTGTCCGCGAGCCGTTGCAGGCGGGCCGGGTCGGCGGGGGCCTGGCGGACGGTGGTGGTCCAGTAGAGGGGGCCCGCCAGCAGGTCGAGGCCGAGTTCGAAGTCAGTGTCGGGCGCGAGTTCTCCGCGTTCCACGGCCCGCCGCAGGACGCTGACCCCCTTCTCGCGTCGAGCTCCACCGACCCTGTCGCGCAGGGCGTCGGCGATGTTGGGATGGTGGACAGCTGCAGCGAACAGGTCGGGCAGAATTCGAGACACCAGTGGATGCCGGAGCGCCGCGTCGACTGCGGTCAGGAAGGCCAGGACGTCGCCGCGCAGACTTCCGGTGTCGGGGGTGTCGGTTGCGGCGATGGAGACTTGGGCGATCAGGTCGATGGTCACGGCTTCCTTGGACGGCCAGCGCCGGTAGATGGCGGCCTTGCCCGAGCCGGCCCGCCGGGCCACGGCCTCCAGCGACAACCTTCCGTAGCCGACCTCGGCGAGCTCTTCCAGGAAGGCGGTGCGGATCGCGTCGGTGACGGCATCCTGAAGCACGGGCCCGCCGGGCGGGCGAGCTGCTGGCGATCGACTCATGCCACCAAGCCTACCCGAGACGGAACGGTTGCGTCTCGGGTAGCGCCGGGACTATGGTGCGACGTATCGAGACGGTCCCGTTCCGTCTCGATTAGTGATGGGAGCCCGCCGTGAAGTTCCTCAACGACGCCTTCTTCAACGGCGAGCCCGCCCGCCTGCACCCGCCCCCCAAGGGGTCCAGCACCCTCATCACCCACCCCGAGGTCAGGGGAATCGGCGAGCACTGCGCCTACGGCGGTCGCTCCACTTACTCCCGAGAGGCGGGCTCCCTTCACCGATGCGATCTTCGCGATCGCGATGACGCTGCCGGCGGTGGAACTGGAGCACCCGGACGAGGAGCAACGGGGGTCCGGGCCCGCGCTGTGGGACTTCCTGGTCGACCAGCGGCACTCCTGTCGGCGTTCGTCCTGCCATGGTCGGTTTGGCGCCGTCACCACGAGCTGAAGGACATCGTCCGCCGGCTGGTCGCCTTCCTGCCGTCCCCTCCACACTCGCCCGCTCACTTCCGAAGCCGGGGCAACCCGTGAACCTCAGCGGAGAACCTGGGCTGGACCTGATCAATGCCCGAGCACGACGACTACCGAAATGAGCAACCAGATGACCAACGTCATCGGCCGGATCGACCAGGCCGTCCACATGACCGCGACCATCGTCAAGGGCATCACCGACGAGCAGCTCACCGCCCCCACACCCTGCCCGGGATGGGACGTGCGTACCGAGCTCAACCACCTGGTCGGCGGCATGCGCATCTTCGCCGCCGAGCTCACCGGCACCGGCCCCGGCGGCGAGCACGAGGATGACTGGCTGGGCGCCGACCCGCAGGACGCCTTTCTCGGAGCCGCCAGGCTCGACCTCGCGGCCTGGCACCGCGAGAGTGCCCTGAAGACGACCGTGCGGCTGGGATTCGGGGAAGTGCCCGGGCCGATGGCCGCACTCATCCATCTGACCGAGGTCCTGGTGCACGGCGTCGACCTGGCGATCGCCACCGACCAGGAAACGCTGGTGGACCAGCAGGCCTGCGACGACTTGCTCGCCACCATGCGCGGCATGGACTTCGATGCCTTCCGCCGTCCCGGAATGTTCGGCCCCGAACTTCACCAGCCCGCAGGCGCACCCGCCCACCGGCGGCTGCTGGCCTTCCTCGGCCGCGACCTCGCCCCGCATCGGCCCACGTGACGTGCAGGCGGCCGTGACCAGAACTCTGGCCAGGTGAGACGTGGCCAGCTCGACCGGTGCAACATCTGGCTCCACCTTCGACTGTGACCGGCGCGGCAGGGGCAAACCGCTGCTGGTCGGTGAAGCTCCGCCCGGATCACGAGCGGCGGTTTTCTTCAGCCTCTGCGGCTGCTCATGTGGCGATCATCGAGAAGACGGCCAGGTCATGAGCCGCGCACCCGTCCCGCTCAGCGACCCGCACGGTGCCCTCCCGCTGGTATCCGGCCTTCTCGGCAACCCGTAGGGAAGCGGCGTTGTCGATGCGGGAGCGCAGCTGAACACGCCGTATCCCACCGTTGACGAGCGCCCACCGTCCAACCGCGCGCGGCCTCGGTCGCGTAGCCGCGACCTCGCTGACCAGTGTGAATTCCGTAACCGATCTCGGTACGGCCGGCCTCCCAGTCCGTGTCGCGCAATCCGACACTGCCGACGATCTCGCCGGTGGCCTGCTCCACGATCGCCAGGTGCACGCCCTCGCCGTCCAGCCGTCGCCGGTGCACGGTGTCGGTCAGCCACTCATGCACGTCGGCGACCATCTGTGGAGAGCCGGGGGGCAGGGCGTCGGGGGTGCCGGCTGCTGAGCACAGACCGCACGAACCTTGAGTTCGCCGTGAACATCTAAGTGCACATGATGAAGACCTTCGCCCTGGGCCTGGTGGCTGCGGCAGTCACGGGAGCGCTGCTGACCCACCCCGCCCAGGCGTCCGCCAAGCTGTACACCAACCCCTGCCAGGGCGTCAGTCACTGCACGGCCGAGAAGACCGACGGGGAGGAGTGGATGGTCATGACGCCGGAGAAGAACTGGAAGAAGGCCGTCTACCGCTTCCACCATCTCACCAAGCAGGCCCGCTCGGTCTGCGGCAGCGGCAGCGGCACTGGTTCCGGCGGGAAGCTGCACATCGCGATGATCCTCACGGCCCCCGGCAGCTCCAAGACCAAGACCGTCGAGATCGAGGCTTCGGGACGCACCCCCCGAAAAGACTGCTTCTAACCGCTCAGAGCGCCGGGGGTTAGCGCTGGGGTGTGCCCGATTCCAGGCCCGGACAGAGTTCCGGGCCTCTGAGGGGTTGGGACTACCTGGCGGTTGGAGCCACGCTCGGGAAGAAGCCGCCAACACGACGGAACGGCCGTGGTGCCGTGACCCCTGAGCCAAATGGGTGGATGTTCGGGGATATGGCGAAGACTTCGGGTTGGGATGTCGAAGGGTGATCCTTACTATCGATGGGGACGGAGTGACGTCCAGCCGAGGCTGTGCTGTCGGAACCTCCAGCATCCAGGAGAACTGTGGGCTCCCTCGCGCAGGCCGCCTGACGCGCCATACGCATGACCTCGTCCAGGGGAAGGGCGGCGATGAGCGGGCAACCAGACGCGGGCGGTTCCGCGCCGGGTCCTGATCGGACCCAGAGACTCACGCTGATAGTCGCGATGATCACCGCTGTGGCCGCCCTGGGCAGCTCGGCCACAGCCGGGTTCGCCCTGATTTACACCGGCGACTCCGTGCAACAGGCTCGCGAACAGCTGAAACTCGCGGAGCAGGGCCAGACCACCGAGCGGTTCGGCCGCGCCGTAGAGCAACTCGGCAACCGTGCACTCGACGTCCGCGTTGGCGGGATCTACGCCCTCGAACGCATCGAGCACGACTCGCCGCAAGATCAGCCCGCGATCATGGGAGTGCTGACCGCGTTCGTTCGCGGACACTCCGCGAAGCGGGGCTCCCCGCCCCCGATCAGCAATGTGGGCGCGGAAAGGTTGCTGCCTGCGGCGCCCGCCGACCTCCAGGCGGCGCTGAACGTCATCGGACGCCGTGACCACACACGCGACGGTTCTCACAAGATCGACCTGAGCTACGCCAAGCTTTTCGGTGCCGACCTGAGTGACGCGTATCTCGCCGGCGCGGACCTGCAGTTCGCCACCCTGAATCAGACATTTCTCAGTGGAGCGACTTTGCGGGGCGCGGACTTGCGAAACGCCACCGTCACCAACCCTGTCGAGGCGAACTTCGCCGGCGCCGTCCGCTGAGCGACGCGGCCGTACCGGGCGATCTGCTCATCAGCGAGAAATCCGAAGGCATGCCCCAGGAACGCAGGCCCCGGCGACCTGCCCGATCGCCGTCATGCTCGCGTCCGGCCCTGGGGCGGTGCGAGTGCGGGTCAGAACCGCTGCAGCCCCGTCACCCGCAACAGATCAAGTGCGGCCGCTTCTGAGGAGCCCGGCTCGGCGGAGTACATCAGCACTGTCTGGTTGTCATCAGGAAGCAGGAGTGTGTCACAGTCGAGCGTGATCGTACCGAGTGCCGGATGGTTGATGCTCTTTGCCGCGGCACGCCATGCAGCGGAGCGCCCCTCCCTCCACAGCTCGTCGAAGCGGGGGCTCCCACGACGCAGCTCATCGATCATCCGGACGAGGTCCGGGTCGCGCGGATAGCGGGCCTGAGCGGCGCGCAGGGTGCCGACCGAGGCGCGGGCCGCGGCATCGTCGTCGCCTGCGTTCAGGGCGACCTGGCAGCGGCTGCTGCCGAGAAAGCGCTGCCAGATGAGGTTGCGCCGATGGCGGGGCCAGGCGGACATGTCGCCCTGCAACGCCGCCGCCAGCGGGTTCCAGGCCAGGACGTCGCCCTTGGCCGACAGCACCAGTACGGGCAGGTCCGACATGCGGTCCAGGAGTCGCAGAACGCTCCGCCGTACGACCATCTGGATGCGCCCGTTGTGGGGCGGCTCGTACCCGGCCAGCCGGAACACCAGGTCGCGGTCGTCGTCGTCGAGCCTCAGCGCCTGGGCCAGGGCGGCGATGACCTGACTCGACGGCCGGGGGCCGCGGCCCTGCTCCAGGCGTACGACGTAGTCGACACTCAGGCCCGCGAGCATGGCCACCTCCTCCCGGCGCAGCCCCTCGACCTGGCGGCGGGATCCCGCCGGCAGCCCGATGTCCTGCGGGCGCAGGCGTGATCGGGCCGTACGGAGCACTTCGGCGAGTTCGGCGCGGTTCATCCCTCGATCATGCCGTACCAGCCGGATCGACCGGGTGGTACGGCCAGTCCCAGGCCACACCGGTCCTGGCAGGCCGTGGGGCCCGTCCCGAGGATGGAGGTCATGACTGCAGATCTGAGAACGGTGGCCCTGGTGACCGGGGCGAACAAGGGGCTGGGCCTGGAGACGGTACGCCAGTTGTCGAGCCGTGGCTGGCGCGTGTTCCTGACCGCCCGGGATCGGGAACGGGGCCGGCAGGCCGCGGACTCGCTGGCTGGCCAGGGCCTCGATGTCACGTTCGTCGAGCTGGACGTCACCTCCGACGATTCCGTCGCGACCGCCGTGAAGAAGGTGGCCGAGCAGACGGACCGCCTGGACGTCCTGGTCAACAACGCGGGTGTCGGCGGCCCGATCATGGATCCGGCCGACATGCACGCCGGCCTGCTGCGACCGTTGTACGAGGCCAACGTGTTCGGTCCGGTACGGGTGACACACACGTTCCTGCCCCTGCTCCGCAGGTCGGAGCACCCCCGCGTCGTCATGGTGTCCAGCGCTCTGGCCTCGCTGGCCAACGCCGCCGACCCTGCCCGCCCTGAGCACGGTTTCCTGGCCCTGGACTATGCCTCGTCCAAGACCGCGCTCAACATGATCGTGTCCCAGTACGCCCGGGCGCTGCCGACGTTCAAGATCAACGCCGCGGACCCGGGCAACCCGGCCACCGACATGAACCATCACACGGGCGTCCACACGGTGGCCGAAGCAGCGGAGGTGGTCGTCGGTCTGGCTACCCTGGAGCCGGACGGGCCGACCGGCGGCTTCTTCGGCGGCAACGGCCCGATCCCCTGGTAGGAGACAACATGACCACAATCATCTCCATCGGTCTGCACCCCAGCGCGATCGACTACACCGCGCTTCCCGGTCTCGACGAGCAGGTTCTCACGGCCCGGATCGCGCAGGGCGAGGCGGCCCTGCGCGAGGCGGGACTCGACGTGACGTCCTGTCTCGTCGAAGCCGACCCGGAAGCAGCGGAGAAGACTCTGCGCGACTGTCTGGAGTCCGGGCCCTCCTTCGGCGTGGCGATGATCGGGGCCGGCGTGCGGACGATTCCCGAGCACACCCTGCTCTTCGAACGGCTGATCAACGTGCTGGCCACCGCGGCGCCGGGGATCCGGTTCTGTTTCAACACCTCGCCGGAGACGACGATCGACGCGATCCGCCGCCAGTTGTAGCCGCAGGCATGGTCACGCGCTTGCGGGCCGGCCGGGTCGTCGGGCTCAGGCGCGAGAGCACGGGCAGCAGGCGGCGGAGGGCATGGTGCATGAAGGCGCCGTACTGGGCCGGGAGGATCCCACCCACCCCGCCCTGACAAACCCCTACCGGATGCCGCCGCTCCGGAGCCTCCCGGCGTCCGCCGGGGGGCTCCACGCCTGACGCCGTGGGCCGCCCCCCAAGCCGGACAGGAAGGTGACCATGGGTGGTTCTGTCTCGGCGAGTGACCCGTAGAGCGAGGCGGCCGGGGGCGGGCTAACCGCCGCACAGGTAAGGCAGCACCTCGGCGGCGAACGCACCGGGGGCGAGGCTGTGGATGCGGTGGCCGACCGGATGCCCCGCACCGGTCTCCCGAACGGTCAACTCCACATCCCTCAGGGTGATCTTCATCCGCCGAGAACAACCACCTCGCGCAGGGCCGCTCCCCGGCACAGTCTGACAGGATCGGGACCCGTGATCGACGATTTCGCGAAGGACAACCTGCACGAGAGACTGCGCCGGGACCGCAGGGCGCTGCTCTGGAAACTCGACGGCTTGTCGGAATACGACGTCCGCCGACCCTTGACAGTCACCGGGACCAACCTTCTCGGCCTGGTCAAACACCTGGCCACCGCCGAGGCCAGGTACTTCGGCGAGGTCTTCGACCGCCCTTCCCCGGAACCGCTGCCCCGGTGGCAGGACTCCGACGGCAGCGATCTGTGGGCGACCGAGGACGAGACTCGCGACCAGATCATCGGGTTCTACCGGCGCACGTGGGACCACTCGGACGCGACGATCAACGAGCTTCCCCTCGACGCCCCCGGCCACGTGCCGTGGTGGCCGGAGTCGACGCCGGCCTGGCACATGAACCTGTTCGCCATCATGGTCCATGTCCTCGCCGAGTCCACCCGGCATGCCGGGCACGCTGACATCCTGCGCGAGGGCCTCGACGGCCGGACCGGGTTGCGCCCCGAACACGAGGAGCGGATCGACGAGGCAGCCCGTGCGGCCTACTGCGCGAAGATCGAGCACGCCGCCAGGACGGCCCGCACCCGCTAGGGCGCACCCTTGGCGGATCCAGGGTTCACCCCCGCTCCCACCACCACCGGTGCAGGCGTCCTCGTCGCGCGGGACCGTCCCGACCCGGCGCAATCGTCACAGTGCCGTCAACGACAGGCTTCCTCGCACGACACCACATCGAACCCCCGGCTCGGGAAGACCGCGTCCACGAAGAAGTCGTGCAGTGCCGGATCGCCGTCGCCGCAGCCGTCGCTCAGCACCGTCACCTGGTAGCCGCGGTCGGCCGCGTCGTAACACGTCGCGGCCACCATCGCGCTGGTGGCGACGCCGGCGACCAGCACAGTGGTGACGCCCCGCGCGCGGAGCACGAGGTCGAGGTCGGTGCCGGCGAACGCGCTGGCGCGGCGCTTCAGCACGACGACGTCCTCCTCTGCGACCGGCAGGGCGAGCTCGGTTCCGGCCGACCCCTCGTGGAAGGCGTCGCCGGCCTCGAAGAACGACTTCATCAGCGCGCTGCCGGGCGGCACGTCGGCGCCGTTGGCCCGGAAGGCGAAGTGCACGAACACCACCAGGACGCCGGCCGCCCTGGCACGGGGCAGCAGTTCGGTGAGCGGCGGCACGACCTGCTGGGCGAACGGGTAACCGCCCGTGATGCCCCGCTGGAGGTCGCCGATGATGAGTGCACTGGTCACGACATTGCTCCGTCCGATGTTTCCGGCGAGCGCGACGGCCCGCGCCCACCTCCTGCCAACTGGGATCACAGTAGGCAACAGTTGAGATATCAGCAACCGCGGCTGTGAGCGCGCCGGGGCCGGAGGTGGTTGCTCTCGGCCCCGGCGCGCGCGGGGGTCAGTTGCCCCAGACCTGGACGGGGCGCAGGTAGGCGGTGTCGTACACCTGGTCGGCGCCGCCGGGCCCGCCGTTCGTGTTCGGCCCGTACGGGTCGTTGACGACCCACCTGCCGTCATCGGTGTAGCCCTTGATGAGGACGATGTGCCCGGCGGAGGTCATCTGGCCGGACACGGCGACGAGGTTGCCGATGTCGATCTGGTCGCGGACGAAGGTCGGGTTCCAGTCGCTCTTCCTGGTCCAGCCGGTGTGCCGGTTCATGTATCCGAACATGTCCGCCCAGACCGCGCCGTACCGCGGGTCGTAGATCGTGCCGTGCGCGCCCTGCCACGCGCCGTTGCCGGAGTAGTCGGGCGCGGTTTCGGAGAACGTCGAGCCGTTGTAGTCGTACTGGTCGGTCACGTAGCGGCCGTAGGGCGAGTAGTGGCGTCCGCCGTAGTTCACCCACAGGCCCCACTCGCCGAGCTGATAGCCGGCCATGGTCATGACGGCGGTGGTCGGGCCGCACGAGCCGCGCCCGTCGAACTCGTCCCGCGTGTCGTAGATCTGGTTGATGTGCACGGCGCGGTTCGTCCGGCCGCCGGCCAGCGAGCGGGACACGCCGTCCAGGCTCGCCGCCGCGAGCGGCTGCGCCACGCCGCGCGCCACCGCGTCCGCCCCGACGGTACGCTCCCCGAGCCGGGCCGAGGCCAGCCGCACCCGGTCGCCGTCGAACCCGCCGATCCCGAACTCCGACGTCACCCCGCTGACCACTCGGACGGGCGCGCCGCCCGACACCCGGGCCACGAACGTGCCCGACTCCTCGCGGGTACGGGCGGCCGTCGCCGCCGGGTCGGCCGCGGCCTTCGACTGGGACGCGCACGGCTGGGCCGCGTAGGCGACCCGGTCGCCGTCCCCGCTCCACACCGCCTCGCGGTAGGCCGTGCCGGAGCTCGCGCCGTACGTGGCCACGGTCCGGCCGTCGAGGCCGGCGAGCCCGAGTTCGGAGCGTCCCGAGCACAGGTACGGTCCCGACCGCCGGATGAAGCTGACGAGCTGACGGTCGCCGGTCACCAGGCGGAAGTCGGCGTACACCTGGCCGTGGGCGGGGTCACTGGCGATGAGCGGCGTCACCGAGCCGTCGGCCAGCGCGACGCGCAGCAGGCTCGCCGCGTACCGACGGTCATCGCGGGCGTCGGGGTAGGCGGCCACGAACGCCGTGCTCGCGTCACCCGACAGGCCCACCACCTCGACGCGGGCGCCGGGGATCGCGGCGATCCGGCGTCCGGGCGCCTCGGCGGAACCCGCGTACAGGTCGGCGCCGGCCTGCCCGGCGACCGTGTAGGCGAGCCGGGTGCCGTCCGGGGAGAAGGCGGCGGAGACGACCTTGCCGCGGGCGAGGGTGCGGGTGCGCCCGGTGCGGGTGTCGTAGGTCATCAGGCGGCTGCCGCGCGAGCCGTCGTGGTCGGGGATGACGGCGACGTGGCCGGGACCGGCGGCGGTCACGACGCCGTCCGACTTCTCCGGCTGCGCGAGGTGGAGGCGGGCCTGGCCGCCGATCAGCACGTCGAACCCGTCACCGGTCCGTAAGGTGCTGACGCTCTGGTCGGTGGCGGCCGTGGCCGCGGCAGCGTGCGCGGTGGCGGCGCCGGTCAGCGCCGTCACTGCGGTCAGCGCGGCGACGGCGGCCGCCGCCAGGAGTGATTTCCGGCATTTCTTGAGCTGGAGTGACATGACCGTCCTTCGTGGTAGATCGCGGAATTCGCTCCCAAAGCGTGAACCGCGGCCCCCGTCGAAGGCACGTCGTCAAAATGTCTGACCGTGATCAGTGGTCGTGGGTGATTTGGGGGACATGGCCGGTGTGGCGGAAACACCTGTCATGCGCGATCGGCGTCCGGGGCTCATCCTGCGATCGTGAGGGGCAGACCGGACAGCAGGCGGTCGCGCAGGACGTCGCCGCGGACGCCGATCTCGGGCAGGTCGTCGGGGCCGGGGGCGCCGCTGACCAGCAGTTCCGGGACGAGGAGGCGGCTGAGCGGGACCTCGGGCGACGGGTCGGCCAGGGCGCCGACGGCGGCGTCGGACAGGTTGAGGTAGGCCGGCGTGAGCGCCCTGCCGTGCAGGGTGCCGGCGATCAGATCGGGACAGAACTCGTTCCAGAAGATGGAGACGGTGGTGCGCAGATCGCCATGGATCATCACCAGCTTGTCGGTCATGTCGCCGACGAACGTCTCGGCCGTCACGTGGCCGCGCACGACCAGCTTGGCGTCACCGGCCAGGTAGACGTTCCGCGCCCGCAGGTCGCCCAGGACGATCAGCGCGGCGGAGCCGTCGTCCACGTCGGTGACGTTCCCGTCGACGACCAGATCGCCGTCCACGATGTAGCCGGTCGCGGCGTCGGGGGCGCCGTCCCGCCATGGCGTGCGATCGTGCTCGTCGAGGGGGAGCTCGCCGGTCACCGTGGCGGGACCGGGCACGAGGATGTACTCCTCCTCGTACAGGTTCCCGTACGTCTCCTTGGGCAGGCCGCGCCGCTCGAACAGGTCAACCGCATCGTCCCAGCCGAGGTATGTCGATCGCATGCGCGTGACCCTAGCAATCAGACCGGGTGGTGATCGTGTCTGTGTTCCGTGCTGCGCAACTTCTACGCCGACCGGGTCGTGAACCGGCTGGAGGTGGGCTTCCGGCGCCGCCTGCTCGACCCGAACCAGATCTGGGACGGCGCGGAGAACGTCGTGCGGCTGGCCATGTCGGCGACCACCTGGCTGCGCGGCGAACGCGCGGCGCACGCGCCGTTGGTGGCCTTCGGGCCGCGGTTCGCGCGGCACCTGCTGGAACGCACGTCGGCGGTGGCGGACCCGGAGGACTGGTGGGTGCGCGCGGGCGCGCCCTCTGTCGTGGTGGAGGACTACCACTGGCGCTACAAGGCCGTCCATCATGCGTGGGTGCGGCGCGCGGCCGGGCTGCGGGTGTCGATGTGGAAGGTGATCCCCGCCCACGATCTGGACAGGCCGGACGAGGAGCTGCGGCGGATGCGCGTGCTGCTGTCCCGGCTGCACGCCGAGTACGCGGTCGTCGAGCAGGTGCTGGCGCTGTGCGAGGACGGCCGCCTGGACGTGGAGCAGCCGGAGGTCGAGCGATATCTGATGCGTGCGCTCGACCTGCTGCTGCGTCCCTCGCGGTACGGGTTCGCCGCGGCCGAGATGCTGGCGCAGATGCTCGCCCGCACCCAGGAGGTCTACGCCGACACCGTGCAGACCCTCGACCACCTGGCCGGCTCGTCGGGAAACGCGGTCATCGCCGCCCGGGTCGAGCAGCTCCGCGTCCTGATGGCCGCCGCCGGGTCCGACCGGCCCTTCCACTACTCGCCGGAGGTCAACGTGACCACGTTCAACCGCAACACCTTCAACAACAGCGCGATCAGCACCGGCAGCGGGGACGCCACGGTGCACAACGCCTCCGGCGACGACGCGGCCGAGCTGCGGGCGCTGGTGGAGGAGCTGCTCGACGCCGTTCACCTGCTCCGCGACGAGCTCCCCGAGGAGCGGGCGGCGGCGGTCGAGGACGCGGCCGAGGGCGTGCGGCGCGAGCTGGACAGGACGCCGGACGAACGCAGCGAGGGCGGCCTGAGGACCCGGCTGAAGACGATCTTCGAGATCGCCTCGGACGCGGGCGCGGCGGGCAGCGCGCTGGCCGGCGTGGTCACCGCCATCCAGGGCATCCTCGGCGTGACGTGAGGCGGCCTCCGGGGGCCGCAACCCCCGGAGGGTGACGCTTCGCCCGGAACGACGCGCGATCCGAGCAGGCTGTGACGCCTGAAGAGGACCTATACACAGTCGAGGCCGGGACTCCCAGGTGGCCGTCGGCCCCGGGGCGGCCTGCCGTCGAGTCTAGTGACCGATGCGGTGGCCGGCCAGCCCGCGCCCGTCACCGCGCATACGGGGCTCGTACGATGTCGGGGTGCGGTCAGTTGCGGCGGTTCGCGGTCATGTGCCCGGATGGGAGATCACCGTCCCGTCGCGGCCCGGCGGCCTGCCCGGGGTCGTCATGGCGGGGTTCAGCGACCGGGCGAACGAGTTCCGCGACCTCGCCCTGGTCCCGCACCCCGCGGTCACCCTGCTCTTCGACCTCGGCGACGAGCCGTTCACCATCGAGGACGACCGCGGCTCCCGCCAGCTCGGACGCGTCGTCGCCGGCCTCGCGCCCCGGCAGGTGCGGGGGAGCGGCCTGACCCGCCGGATGGAGTGCCTGCAGGTCCGGTTGTCGCCGATGGCGGCGCACGCCGTCCTGGGCGCGTCCGCCGAGCTGAGCGGCACGGTGGTCGCGCTCGACGACCTCTGGGGGCGCGAGGCCGAACGCGTGCAGGAGCGGCTGCGGGCCGCCCGGTCGTGGGAGGACCGGTTCGCGATCGCGCGCGACGCCCTGGCCAGGCGGGCCGACCAGGGCCGGGCCGCCGATCCGGAGGTCGCCTTCTCCTGGCGGCGGATGGCGGCCAGCGGCGGGCGGGTGCCCGTCGAGCGGCTCGCCGCCGAGGCGGGCTGGAGCCGCAAACGCCTGTGGGCCCGGTTCCGCGCCCAGGTCGGCCTCACGCCGAAGCGGGTCGCCCGGCTCATCCGCTTCGACCAGGCGGCCCACCGTCTGGCCGCCGGTGAGCGCGCCGCCCTGGTGGCGGCCGAGAGCGGTTACGCCGACCAGTCTCACCTGCACAGGGACGTCATGACCTTCGCGGGCGTGACGCCGGCCGGGGTCGCGCTCTCGCCGTTCCTCGCGGTGGACGACGTCGCCTGGCCGTCCGGGCCTCCCCGCGACCCCGCCTAGCGGATCATGCCTGCCCGCCGCCGACCAGGCACAGCGCGCCGGCCAGGCACAGGTCGGCCGCCTCGGGGGCGGTGAGGCGGCCGCCGGCGTCGGGCCGCCGTGCTCTTGCTCTACGTCAGGCGCGGGTGAGGTGGCGGCTCCTCCCGGGCGGCTCTGGTGATCTCGTGCACGGCGACCGGCCGTCCGTGGGCCGGGACCACCGTCTCGAACGCGAACCGCAGGCCGAGCTTGTCCATCACCCGGCGCGACCGCTGGTTGTCCACGTGACGGATGCTGACGATCCGGTCGAGGCCGCACTCGGCGAACCCGAACCGCAGCAGCCTTCCGGCCGCCTCGGTGGCGTAGCCGTTGCCCCAGTGCGCTCGTCCGAGCCGCCAGCCGATCTCCACGGCGGGCAGGATCTCGGGGAGGAACGCGGGCACCGTCAGGGTGACCCAGCCGGCCGTCAGCCCGGTCTCGCGCACGACGACGGAGAGGGGGCCGTGGCCGCTCTCCCGCCATTTCCGCCGGGCGCGCGCGATCCACGCCGCCGTGCGGTCCGGGTCCGGCGGCGGGACGGACCCGTCGCCGATGTACCGCATGACCTCGGGATCGGCGTTCATGGCGGTGAAGGGGGCGAGGTCGTCGTCGTCCGGTGGACGCAGGAGCAGCCGGTCGGTCGTCATGGGGATCACCCGGCGATGATGCCAGAACCGGCCGGCGCCGCCGATCACCCGCGCCCCGGTGAGCAGCGGCAGTGGCCGGCGACGACCCGCGCAAGAGGCCAGGAGACCAAGTTGACGAAGATCGCGGGCGCCAATACCCTTTTACTAATCTAATAGGAAAAGGGTATTGCGGTGATCAAGTTTCGCCTCGACCCCAGCTCCGGTGTGGCGACATATCTGCAACTGGTGCACCAGGTCAAACACGCCTTGCGGCTCGGCGCGCTCATGCCCGGCGATCGGCTGCCGACGATCAAAGAGGTCGTCAGCGACCTCGCGATCAACCCGAACACCGTGGCCAAGGCCTACCGCGAACTGGAACACGAGGGGTTCGTCGCCGGCCGGCCCGGGCTGGGCACGTTCGTACGGCGGTCTCTGGGCAGCGGGGCCACGGCCGATCACACCCGGCTCCGCCGCGACCTCGCCCGGTGGGCGCACGACTGCCATGCAGCGGGGCTCGACCAAGGAGACATGGAGGCGTTGTTCGCCATGGTGCTCGCCGACTCCGTGCAGGAGGGGATCGCATGACAGCGGATCGGACAGCGAGGATGTTCGGCGGCGGTTCCGGGGAGCTCACCGCTCCCGCACAGAGCCCGACGGCTCTGGAGGCCGTGAGGCTCGCCAAGCGGTATCGGGGCACGTGGGCGTTACGCGACTGCACGCTGTCCGTCCCCGCCGGCCGGGTGGTTGCGTTGGTCGGACCGAACGGCGCGGGCAAGTCCACGTTCCTGCACCTGGTCGCCGGGCTGATCGCCCCCACTCAGGGCGGTGTGCGGGTCTTCGGCGAACTGGTCGGGCAAGCATCGCCTGCAGGTGCTCGTCACCACGGTGCTGCTGGCCGTCCTCGGGGTGGTTCTCCTCATCAGCGGTCTCGGCGCGGCCGACTTCGCCGCCCGGTCCGCTCCGGCGGCCGGCTGCGTGGCGGACACGCCCGTGTGCAGCGCCTACCGCATGGAGATGAACGAGCGCATGTACTCGGTGGGTGAACTCCTCGGCTGGCTCACACTGCTGGCCCCGGCGTTGATCGGCGCCTTCTGGGGCGCTCCGCTCCTGGCCCGGGAGTACGAGCACGGCACGCACCAACAGAACGAGTCGTGCAGGCCGAGGTCGTCGACGAACTCGAACCGGAAGGCGCCCTGCATGTGAACAGCTACTGGATCGACAGGAGCGGCACGCAGTACACCTCTCAGGCGGCAGAGCTCGCGCTCGCCGGCCCCTGCGGGACAGACGAGTCGACCATGAAGTACGCCAAGTGCACGTTCAGCCACGGCTATCGACTCGTGGCGGAATACCACCCGGCGAGCAGGTTCTGGCAGTTCCAATGGATCGAAGCGGGCATCCTGCTCATCCCCGCTCTCGCCATGGGCGGTGTCGCCGTCCGGCGCACCCTCCGGCCCCGCATCTGAAGCCGATCATCGCCTGGTCACGGTGACGGGACGCCTGGCGCAGGACCGTCACCGCGGCGGGGGCCGCGGACGGCGAGGGCGATGAGGGGGCCGGCGGCGAGCAGGAGGGCGAGGGCGGCGTAACCGTAGGTGAGCGAGGCCAGGGTGGCGACGCCGGCCACGAGCAGCGGGCCCCCGGCGTCGCCCAGCTCCCGGCCGAGTTCGGCGGCGCCCATGGTCTGGCCCATGCGTTCGGCCGGGGTGCGGGCGGCGAGGGCGGCGAACCCGAGCGGGGTGATGAGCCCCGTCCCGGCCCCGATCAGCACGGCGGCCGACAGGATGCCGGCCAGGCCGGGCAGCATGGCGCAGGCCAGCCCGGCCGCGGTGACCAGCAGCCCGCCCAGCAGGCCGGTACGGGTCGACAGACGCTCTTCGTCGAGGGCCCGCCCGGCCCTGGGCTGGACCACCGCCGCACACGCCGCCAGGACGGACACCGCCGCGCCCGTCGCGACCGTGCCCAGTTCGGCGGCCCGGCCGGACACGGGCAGGAAGCCCACGCCGACCGACAGCGCGGCGGTGGCCCCGGCCAGGGCGGCGGTCGGCGCGAGGAAGGCCGGATCGGCCAGGCGCCGCGCCAGGTCCAGCACCGTCTGGCGGACCTTGGGCAGCGGCGGCACCCCGGGCACGGCCACCGCGGCCCACACGGCGACCGCCACGCCCAGCACGGTCAGGACCGCGAACAGCAGCCGCAGGCCGCCGGCCCACACCAGCACGCCGCCCAGCAGCGGGCCCAGGGTGTAGCCGATCGACTTCCAGAAGCCGTAGCCGCCGAAGGCCCGGCCGAGCTTGGCGGCCGGATTGAGCCGGGCCACCAGCGCCGAGGCCGACGGTGAGAACGCCGAGGCCGCCGCTCCCTGGCCCAGGCGGGCGGCCCACAACCAGCCGGGGCTGTCGGCGACGACGTACAGGCCGGAGGCGACCGCGAACGCCACCAGCCCGCCCACCAGCACCGGACGGGCGCCTATACGGTCGGCGAGGCTGCCGAACAGCGGTTTGAGCAGCACCTCGGCGCCGTCGTACAGGGCCAGCAGCCCGCCGAGGACGAGCAGCGAGGTGACCGCGTCCGAGGAGAACCCGCCGAGGTTGGCGGCGATGCCGTGCGCGCCGAACGCGGTGGTGAACCCGGCCGCGTACAGCGGCCACATCCGCCGTCGCGCCCCCGCGGGCGACGCCGCGGCGGGCCCGGAAGGCGGCACGGGGGGTGTCACGCCGACGGCCGGTCGAGTCTGGCGGACACGGCGTCGAGGACCCACTCCAGGCCGGTCGTGAAGGACTCCTCGGCGGCCACCTCCGTGCCGTCGTGCACGAATTTGGCCAGCGTGGGGTAGCGGCCGGTGGCCAGCATCCGGCTCACGTGCGGGCCGTAGGCGCGTTGCCAGTCGAGCTTGGACAGGCCCGTGGCGCGCTCGGCCCGCAGGTGCGCGATCTCGCGCCTGATCGCGCCGGTCATGTACGCGCCGACGGTCCGCACGGCGTGCATGACGGTGTCGAGGTCGGCGTGGCCGTCGAGGGCGGCCAGCGTGCCCTCGGTCACGGCGAGGGCGTTCGGGCCCAGGCTCGGACGGCCGCCGAGCAGGTCGGCCAGCCATTCGTGACGGAGGGCGGCTTGCCGGGTGCGGACCGCGTGGTCGCGCAGCGCCTCCCGCCAGCCGCCGGGCGGCCCGTCGGGCAGGATCTCGGCGTGGACTTCGTCCACCATGAGGTCGAACAGCTCCTCCTTGGTGGAGATGAATCCGTACAGCCGCATCGGGCCGACGTCGAGCCGGGCGGCGACCTTGCGCAACGACACCGCCTCCAGCCCGCCCTCGTCGGCCAGCGCGACGGCGGCGGCGACGATCCGCCGCCGGTCGAGCGGCGCGGGTCGGGTCGGCGGCTCCGGGCGGTCCCACACAGTCATGGATACATCGTACTGTTGCGATACGCCGTATCGGCGAAATACAGTGTATCGATATGAGACATCGTATCGCCGTTGTGGGAGGCGGGCCCGCGGGCCTCACCTTCGCCCGCGTCCTGCACCGCCACGGCCACCCCGTCACCGTCTTCGAACGCGATGCCGGGCCCTACGCCCGTCCTCCGGGCGGCACGATCGACCTGCACGAGGGGATGGGCCAGCGCGCCCTGGACAAGGCGGGGCTGCTGGCGGAGTTCCGGGCGCTGTCCCGTCCCGAGGGGCAGGCCATGCGCATCCTGGCCCCGGACGGGACCGTGCTGCGCGACTGGCGGCCCCGTCCGGACGAGCAGGCCAATCCGGAGATCGACCGCGGGCAGCTGCGCGACCTGCTGCTCGGCCCGCTGGACGTCCGGTGGGGGCACGGCGTGACGGAGGTGACGCCCGGAACGCGGGACGGCGCGCTGCTCCGCTTCGCCGACGGGCGGCAGGAGACGTTCGACCTCGTGGTCGGCGCGGACGGGGCCTGGTCCCGGGTCCGCCCGGCGCTCTCCGCCGCGATGCCGCACTACACCGGCGTCACCGCCGTCGAGACCTCACTCGACGACGTGGACACCCGCCACCCGGACCTCGCCCGGCTGGTCGGCGACGGTTCCGTGGCCGTCTACGGCGTGAACCGGTCCATCGTCGCCCAGCGCAACAGCGGCGGCCACGTCAAGGTGTACGCCCAGTTCCGCGCGCCGCTGGAGCGGCACGCGGGCACCGGCACGGGCCCGGACGGCGTCGAGGCCGTGCGGTCCCGCCTGCTGGCGCTGTTCGAGGGCTGGGCCGACCCCGTGCTCGACCTCCTGCGCCGCGGCACCGCGTTCGTCGACCGCCCCCTTCACGTCCTGCCTGTCGCCCACACCTGGGCCCACGTCCCCGGGGTGACGCTCCTGGGGGACGCCGCCCACCTGATGCCGCCCTTGGGAGTGGGCGCGAACCTGGCGATGCTGGAGGGCGCCGAGCTCGCCGAGGCCCTCGCCGCCGGACCCGGCGATCCGGACGAGGTCGTCCGCGCCTTCGAGGAGCGGATGTGGGAACGGGCCGGCAAGTGGGCGAAGATGACGGCGGACGGCCTGGAACGTCTCGTCGGCCCGGATCCCGCCACGGCCCTGGCCGTCTTCGACGCGCTCCAGCCGTCCTGACCGGTGGCTAGCCGACCTGCTGTCCCGCGCCGGTGCGCGGGAGCCGGTCGTAGGGAACGGCGTGACGGGTCCGGCCGCGCACGCCGGTGGTGGTCGTCGCGGTGAACAGGGAGTTGAGCAGCGCCTCCTCCACCGCGTCCATGACCGCGGCGAACAGCGGGTTCAGGCCGGCGTCGGGCAGGCGCGGGAGCTCGGGCGAGGCGGTGCTGAAGGCGATGGCGTAGTCGCCGCTCCCGTTGGAGTACGACGCCCCGACGCGGCCCATCGCGAAGATCGCCCGGCGGGCCAGGCGGGCGAGCTGACGTGCGTCGAGCGGCGCGTCGGTGGCCACCACGATCATGCAGGAGTTGCCGACGGGCTCCTCGCCGGCGGCCCCCGGGACGAGCTCCTCGACCGGCATCGGGACGCCGCCCACGGTCAGCACGCCGCCGAAGTTCGCCTGGACGAGCGCCCCGACCGTCACCGCGTCCCCCTCGCCTCCCGCGGCCCCCTCGATCACCGGCCGCCGGGACGAGGTGCCGATGCCCGCCTTGTAGCCCAGCGCCGTCGTCCCGGTGCCCGCTCCCACACACCCTTCGGCGGGCAGCCCGCCGGACGCCCCCTCCAACGCGTCGAGCACGTGCCGTTCGGTGATCGGGCGGCGCCGGATGTCGGACAGGAAACCGTCGTTGGTCTCGCCCACGACCGGGTTGAAGGAGATGCCCTCCGGGCTGCGGTCCATCAGGTAGGAGAGCAGCGCGTCCGCGGCCCGGAACGCCGACAGCGTGGCGGTCAGCACGACGGGCGACTCCAGCACGCCGAGTTCGTCGATCTGGGTGGAGCCGACCAGTTTGCCGTATCCGTTGCCGGCGTACACGGCCGCGGGCAGCGCCCGCCGTTCGGCGGTGAGCTGACGGGGGACGATGGCGGTGACCCCGGTGTGCAGGTCGGCGCCGTCGTCGAGGGTGGTGTGGCCGACCAGGACGCCTTCGACGTCGGTGATCGCGTTCAACGGCCCGGTCGGCAGGGCGCCGACGACGACGCCCAGCTCGCGCGCCCGCGCGCGTCCCCTCGTGGCTGCGGTGAGGTGATTGTCCATAATGCTCCCATTCTCGGGGCTCCCCTCCGCCGCCACGCCCGCTGGCGGTTCAGGCCGTGCGGGTGTTGCGGCTGCTCGGGTAGGGACTGCTCGGGTCGCGTCGTCAGAGGAGGGTGCCGCCCGAGGCGTCCAGCCAGTGGCCGGTCACCCAGCGGCTGTCGTCGCCGGCCAGGAAGGCCACCGCGCCGGCCACGTCCTCGGGGGTGCCCACGCGGCCCATGGGGGACAGCGACGACAACCAGGTCAGCGCGTCCCCGACGAGTCTGCCCTGGTGCATGTCGGTGTCGATGACGCCGGGCGCCACGGTGTTGACGGTGATGCCGCGCGGCCCGAGCTGCTTGGCCAGCGTCGAGGTGAGCACGTCGAGCGCGGCCTTGGACATGGCGTAGCTGATCGCGGTCGGCATCGCCGAGCCGCGGGTCAGCATCGTGGAGACGTTGACGATCCGGCCGCCGTCGCGCAGCCGGGGGAGTGCGAGCTGGGTGACGAAGAACGGGGCGGTGGCGTTGACCGCGAAGAGCCGTTCGAACTGCTGTCTGGTGACGTGCTCGATGCCGGGCTCGTCGCCCAAAATGCCGGCGTTGTTGACCAGGATGTCCAGCCCGTCGGCGCGGGCGTCGAAGGCGGCCCACAGGCGTTCGGCGTCGCCGGGCGTGCCCAGCTCGGCCCGCAGGGCGAACGCCTGCCCGCCCGCCGCCTCGACCGCGGCGACGGTGTCCGCGGCGGCCTGGTCGTTGCCGCCGTAGTGGACGGCGACGCGCGCGCCGTCCGCGGCCAGACGCTGGGCGATGGCCCGGCCGATCCCTCTGCTCGCGCCGGTGACGAGCGCGGTCCTGCCATGGAGGTTGCTCATGATGTGTTCCTGTCGATCAGGGGAGGAGTCACCCGAAGGCCACGCGCGGGCGGATGGCAGGCGTGCCGCTCGGCGCCCGCGGGGCGATCAAGGGGACTGGAGGAAGTCCAGGGTGGCCAGCTCGTTCACGGTCGTCTGCAGCTGGTCGATGCGGGCGCGGCCGATCCGGACGAGCTCCTCGCCCGCGGCGACCCACTGGCCGAGGTCGCGGGACATGGGCGGGATGCCGGAGAGGATGTCGGCGCTCTCCTTGAGGGTGATGCCGACCCGCTGCGCGGCGAGGGCGAGCTTGATCCGGCAGACCGCGTCGACGGTGAAGCGGCGGGCGTTGCCGCTGTTGCGGTGGCCGGTGATCACGCCGTAGCGCTCGTAGAAGCGGACGGCGTTGGGCGTCACCCCGGCGGCCCTGGCCACCTGCCCGACCGTGAGCGAGGCCGGGATCGTCTCGGAGCCGGGGCGGTCGGTGACGGTCATGGCGTGCTCACCGTCCTCTCAGCCGACTCCCGCCGGCCTGGCATCGCCGAGGGCCGGGCCGCAGAGCGCAATCGTACGACGAGGGCCAGCGCCATCACGACGAGGGCCGCCGCCTGGGTCAGCCGCAGGGCGTCGGTGACGGCGACCGCCTGCGCTGCCCTTGTCGTCGCGTCCATGGCGGCCAGGGCCGCGAGCGACAGGCCGCCGGTCATCGCGGCGGTCAGCGCCGTGAACAGCGCGCCGACCGCCACGGTGCCCATGCCGTTGGCGACCGTGCTCACCAGCGACAACAGCGCGGAACCCGAGGCCAGGTCGGGGCCGTGGAGGTTCCGGCTGGAACCGGACATCGTCGGCATCATGATCGCGCCGGTGCCCGCCCCCTGGAGCAGCGCGAACAGCCCGAGCACCGGATAGGGGGTGTCCGGCGCCAGGATGACCACCTGGACCGCGCCGGACGCGATCACGAGTCCGAGCCCGGTGCCGACGACCCGCCGGGGGCCGAGCCGTTCCAGCAGCC
The DNA here is from genome assembly GCF_040675255.1 of Nonomuraea sp. NPDC049624. Lineage (NCBI taxonomy): Bacteria > Bacillati > Actinomycetota > Actinomycetes > Streptosporangiales > Streptosporangiaceae > Nonomuraea > Nonomuraea sp. NPDC049624. Next base: position 203,826 of record NZ_JBFAOR010000005.1, read on the forward strand.
GGGCGGCGACCTGCAGGCTGAGGCCCATGCCGACGGCGCCGGGGACCATCAGCGCGGCCGTGACCGAGGCGCTGTCGAGACGCAGCGTCTGGACGTAGGTGGGCATCAGCAGAGCCGAGCCGAAGTAGGGGGCGGCGTACAGGGCGAGCACCGCGGCGCCCCGGCCGAACGTGGGATCGCCGAGCAGCCGGATCCGCAGCAGCGGTTCCGGACGCCTCAGCGCCCGGACGCAGAAGGCCGCGACCAGCACCGCGCCGGCGGCCACCGCGGCGATCCGCGTCCAGGCCGGGCTGTCCTGGGCGCTGATGCCGTACGCCACCGCGACGATGCCGGGCACCAGGAGCATCGCCCCCACCAGGTCCGGCCGGACCGGCCGGCCGCGCGCGGGGTCGGCCGGCAACCAGGCCGGCGCGCCCGCGGCGGCCAGCAGCGCCAGCGGCACGGTGACGTAGAACAGCGCGCGCCAGGAGCCGGCGCCCAGGAGCGCCGCGCCGAGCAGCGGGCCCAGGATCGGCCCGGCCAACAGCGGCACCCCGGTGACCGCCGTCATCCGGCTGCGGCGTTCGGGCGCGACCGCGCCGAACCCGATCGCCATCCCCAGCGGCGCCAGCAGGCCGCCGCTGAGACCCTGCGCCGCCCGCGCGGCGATCAGTCCGTCCAGGCCACCGGCCGCGCCGGCGGCGGCGGAGGCGACCGCGAAGCCGACCAGCGCCGCCAGGTACACGCGCCGGGCGCCCCAGCGCGCGGCGAGCCCGGCGGCCAGCGGCATCGTCGCCACCATCCCCAGCGCGTACGCGGTGAGGACCCATTGCACGGAGCTCAGCGACGCGCCGAACGCCGCCATCAGCGCGGGCAGCGCCACCACGACGATCGTGGCGTCCAGCACCGCGAGCAGCCCGCCGGCCATCAGGACGACCGCGGTGCGCAGCTCCGGCCCGGTCAGCCTGCTCACCGTCGACCGGCCAGATCCGGGACGCGGACGGGACGCAGTGCCCGCGCCCACGTGCGCAGCTCGCCCATGGTCGTGTGCAACGCCTGCGTCGTGCCCGGCGGGGGAACGAAACGGCCGTCGGCGTCCAGGTGCTCCCACGCCATCGGGATCAGCACCGACTCGCGGACCGTCGCGGCCCGCAGTTCGGGGAAGACCATGCGCAACTGCGCCACGGCCCTGATGCCGCCGGAGGCGCCGTACCCGACGAACGCGACCGGCTTGTACGCCCACTCGGTGAAGTGCCAGTCGATCGCGTTCTTCACCGCGGCGGGGAAACTGTGGTTGTACTCCGGGACGAGGAACACGAACCCGTCGGCGGCGGCGAGCGCGTCGCCGATCGGGGACGCGCCCCCTCCGCCGGGCTGCAGCTCGTGCATCGGCAGCGAGACCGCGGCCAGGTCGATCATGTCGAGGTCGAGCCAGTCGAACGTGCTGAGCTCGCGCTCCAGCCAGGCGGCGAGCGGGTCGGCCATTCTGGGCCTGCGCACGCTTCCGATCACCACGGCGATCCGGAGGCGGCTGCCGGCGTTGGTTTCCGTCATGGCACCGACGCTAGGAGTTCGCCTATGGGCGAACTCAAGTCACCGCATTCACGGCCTTCCGGCGTCCGGCATAGTTCCGGGACGCCCGCTCGTCCTTGGTGGGTGACATCAGGAGGAGGACGGGTGGATCCAGGCTTCGAGGCGGTTCTGCGGCAGTTCGTCATCGACCGGTCGGGGGCGCTGTTCCGCACGGCGTACCTGCTGACCGGCGACCGGCACGCCGCCGAGGACCTCGTCCAGTCGGCCCTGGCGAAGACGGCCGCGCGGTGGCGCGGCCTGCGCGACCCCGAGGCCGTCGAGGGGTACGTCCGCCGCACCATGTACCACGAGCAGGTGAGCCGGTGGCGCCGCCGGTCGCGGGTCGTGGAGGTGAGCACGGACGAGCGGCTCGACCGGCCCGGCGACGGGCACGCCGACGCCGCCGACCTGCGCCTGACGATGCGGGCGGCGCTGTCCCGGCTGACGCCCCGGCAGCGGACCATGCTCGTCCTGCGCTACTTCGAGGACAAGTCGGAGACCGAGATCGCGGACCTGCTGGGCGTGCGCGTGGGCTCGGTCCGCAGCCAGATCTACCGATCGCTGGAGCGGCTGAAGAAGACCGCCCCCGAGCTGAGCGCCGTGAGGGAGTTCCGTTGAACATCGAGAACCTGCTGCGTGAGACCCTCGCCGACATGGCGGACGAGCAGCCGCCACCGCCTCCCGCCCGGTTCCTCCCACGACATCCCGCCCGGTTCCTCCCGCATCGTCCTGCCCGCCGGAGGGGCGTCGCGCTGGCGGCGGCGGCCGCCGTCGTCATCCTGGTCGCCGGAGGCACGGTCGCCGTCCGGGCGCTCGCGCCGGAGGCGGGCCGACCGGCGCCGTCCGTGGCCACCCGGCCCGGTCCGGAACGGGCTCAGGTGGAGGTCGTCAACGACGGCGAACGGGTCTCCGGCCTGTTCGACGAGCTCGCCCGCGTGACCGGCAGGCCCGCGGAGTCGTTCGCGAAGGCCGCCGGGGACGGGCAGGCGCTCGGCCTGCCTCCGTACGCGAAGGACGGGCTGGAGGGCTTCGCGTTCCCCGGCACGTACCGGTTCGCCGGCTCCGCCGCCCCGGCCGAGATCCTGGGCGAGATGGTGGCCCGCTTCCGCGCGACGGCGGACGAACTCGGCCTGGCCGCCCGGCCCGACGCCCTGGACGTGGTCGTCGTGGCCAGTCTCGTCCAGGCCGAGTCGCCCACGGAGGCCGACATGCCGAAGGTGGCCCGCGTGCTGCACAACCGGCTGGCCCGCGGCATGCCGCTGCAGGTGGACAGCTCGGTCCGTTACGCGCTCGGCAGGCGCCGGGGGCCCGTGACGGTCGAGGACGTGCGGGTGCGTTCGCCGTACAACACCTACCGTCACAAGGGCCTGCCTCCCGGGCCCGTCGCCAACCCGGGCGCCGCCGCGCTCAGGGCCGCCCTGCACCCGGCCGCGGGCTCCTGGCTGTACTTCGTGCTCACCGACCCGAAGCGCGGCACCCTGGCCTTCGCCACGACCGGAAAGGAGTACGCCGAACTGGCCGAACGCGCCCGGAAGCCCGGCTACCGAGGATGAGCGCCCGTTCGTCTAGTGGGCGTCGCCGGGGGTTGCGGCGCGCATCAGCAGGTGGCCGCGGCGGAAGCGTTCGTCCTCCAGCGGCTCGCGGAGCAGCCTGCCCACCTCGACGAACCCCTCCTTGCGGGCCAGGGCGGCCAGTTCGTCGATCGGCCACCGGTAGGCCGGCGTGACCTTGTGGTCGAACTCCGTGACCGGGTCGCCCTCGGACTCGAAGAAGGCGACCAGGAAGTGGCCGCCGGGGGCCAGCACCCGGCGGAACTCGGCGAAGTACGGCGGCAGTTCCGCCGGCGGCACGTGGATCATGGAATACCAGGAGATCAGTCCGCCCAGCTCGCCGTCGGCCACGTCGAGGGCGTCCATCGAACCGAGCTCGAAACGCAGGCCGGGATAGTCCCTGCGGGCGATGTCGAGCAGCGCGGGGGACAGGTCGACACCGGACGCGTCCAGGCCGAGGTCGCGCAGGTGGGCCGTCATGTACCCGGGGCCGCATCCGGCCTCGACCACGGGCCGGGGTCCGGCGGCCCGGACGAGTTCGGCGAACGCGGCGACCAGCGCGCGGTCCAGCGGCAGGCGGTCGAGCGAGTCGCGGGCGAGGTCGGCGTACAGGTCGGCGACGGCGTCGTAGGCGTGCGCCGTCGCCGTGAGGTAGGAGGAGTCGGCCATGGCGGACGACTGTAGCCCATCGGCCGGGGTGTCGCCGCCGCCCCGGGCGGCCCGTTCTCGCCTATGCTGTGAACAAAAATCCAATCTGTTCATACGGTTACAGTGGGGGAAGGGATCCCCCATGCTGAACGACCTGCCGTACCTGTCGGCCGGGGAAGGGCCGCCGCTGATCGTCCTGATTCACACCCCGCAGGCGGCCAACCCGACCAGCATGACCCGCTGGTCCACGATGCGGCTGGTGCGGCCGTTCACCCGGGACTTCACCGTCTACGTCGTCAACCGGCCGCCCGGGCTGCCGTCCACCACGACGATGGCCGACCTCGCCGCGATCTTCGCCCAGGCGATCCGGGCCACGTTCGACGGACCGGTCAACGTGCTGGCCCTGTCCACGGCGGATCCATCGCCCTGCAACTGGCCGCCGACCATCCCGGCCTGGTCGACCGGCTCGTCCTGGCGGGCACGGCCTGCACCCTCGGCCCGGCCGGCCGGCCGGCCCAGCGCGGCTACGTCGAACGGGCCCGCCAGGGCAGGCGGCCGAACCCCGCGCTGGCCGAGATCGTCACCGCGTCGGCGCTCGGCCGCGTCCTGCTCAGGGGCCTGCTGTGGCTCTCGGACGGCGGGCGCGCCGACCACGCCGACGCCCAGCTCGTCGTATACCCGGCCGCAGCCACAGCGGCGCCTTCACCGACAAGCGGTTCGCCCCCGACGCCCTCGCCTTCCTGACCGACGGCTGAGGACGCGCCGTTCAGTGGCCGTCTCTCAGTGGCCGACCGGCCGTGTGGCACCCCTCAGTGGCCGACCGGCCGTAGGGCGTCCCGTGCCGGCGTGCGCAGCAGTCCGACGACGCCGAGCACCACGTGCAGGACCCCGGCCACCGCCGCGGCCACGTGCAGCCCGGTGACGAACGCCGTCTCGGCCTGCGCGGCCGCCGCCGGCACGAGGGCGGGCAGCTGGAGGGTCTCGTCCAGGGTGGGAGCCAGGTCCGGTCCGCTGAGCCGGAAGACCAGGGCGGCGAGCGAGCCGAGCAGCGCGATCCCCAGGGCGTTGCCGATCTCGTTGCTGGTCTCGGCCAGCGCCCCCGCCGCTCCCGCCCGTTCCGGCGGGACGGCCCCGACCGCGGTGTCGGCGACGACGCTGAACGAGACGCCGTACCCGACGCCCGCCACGACCGTGGACGCGACGTACCAGCCGACCCCGCCCGTGACGGCCGTCGGGAGCAGGAGCAGCAGCCCCGCCGCGACGGAGAAGTGGCAGACGGCGAGCGCGGCCCGCCGGCCGACGCGGTCGACCACGAAGGGCGTGACGACGCAGGTGACGGTCAGCACCACTGCGCCGGGCAGCGCGAGCAGCGCCGCGTGCAGCACGGGCAGGCCGAGGACGGACTGGAGGTAGACGCCCGACAGGTACGCCGTCGCCGACCACGCCGCCAGCGGCAGCAGCCCGGTGACGATCGCCACGGTGAACACCCGGTCGCGGAACAGCGAGAACTCGATCAGCGGCTGCGCGAGGCCGCGCTGCCTGCGGACGAACCACGCCAGCAGCCCCGCCCCGGCCGCCCCCGCGACGACCGGGACGGCCGACAGCCCTTCGGCGGCCGCGTGCTTGAGCGCGTAGATCGCGAGCAGCAGCCCGGCCGCGGACGTCACGACGCTGGGCACGTCCAGGCGCCCGGCGCGGGTCACCCGCACCTCGCGCAGCAGGATCGGCCCGAAGACCAGGAACAGGGCGAGGACGGGCAGGTTGACCAGGAAGACGGATCCCCACCAGAACCGTTCCAGCAGCACGCCGCCCACGATCGGCCCGGCGGCGAACCCGGCCGCGAACGCCGCGGCGAACACGCCGATGGCCTGCGCCCGCCGCCGCGGGTCGGCGAACAGCTCGCTCAGCACGGCCAGCGCCGACGGCAGCAGGGTCGCGCCCGCCACGCCCATCAGCGCGCGGGCCGCGATCAGCAGCTCGGCGCTGGGCGCGAACGCCGCCGCCGTGGAGCCGGCGCCGAAGACCGCGGCGCCGGTCATGAGCAGCCGCAGCCGCCCGTACCGGTCGCCGAGGTTGCCGAACGCGATCAGCAGGGAGCCGACGGCGAAGCCGTAGACGTCGAGGATCCACAGGGCCTGGCCCGCGGTGGGCGTGAGGGCCTGGCTGATCCGGGGCATCGCCAGGAACAGGATGGAGCCGTCCATGGAGACCAGCAGGACGGGCCCGAGGATCACCAGGAGGCCGAGCCAGGCCCGCAGGCCCGGGGGAGTGCGCGTGTGTTGTCGATACATGGCGCCGACACTCGGGCAGGACGCGTCCGGCAACCATCCCCCTGGCGTGGGTGCACCCAGCAGGTGTACCCACGCGGCCCGCCGGTCGGCCTAGGCTCGGTGGGGTGGAGAGTCTCGGAGCGTTTCTGAAGAGCCGTCGTGATCGGGTCACGCCCGCCGCGATCGGGCTGCGCACGTTCGGGACGGCCCGCCGGGTCCCCGGGCTGCGGCGCGAGGAGCTGGCGCAGCTCGCGGGGGTGAGCGCCGGGTACTACACGCGTCTGGAGCAGGGGCAGGCGGAGACCGCCTCGGAGCAGGTGCTCGACGCCCTGGCGCGGGTGCTGCGGCTCGACCGGATCGAGACCGTCCACCTGCACAATCTCGCCCGGCAACCGGCCAGGTCCCGGTTGTCCAGGCCGCCCGTGGAGGAGCCTCATCCGCGGGTGCTGGCGCTGCTGGAGTCGCTGAAGGACACGACGCCGGCGGTCGTGCTCGGCCGGCGGGGGGACGTGCTCGCGTGGAACCGTACGGGGCATGCGCTGATGGGGGAGCATCTGCCGTTCGAGGCGCCGCGGGATCCGGCGGACCGGCCGTCCGTGCCGAGGATGTTCTTCCTGGATCCGCTCTTCCGCGACCTGCACCGCAACTGGGACGAACTGGCCCGCATCCATGTCGCCTACCTCCGGCTCACCGCGGGCCGCTTCCCCTCGGACGCCCGCCTGGCGGAGCTGATCGGGGAGCTGACGATGCACAGCGCGGAGTTCGCGGCGTTGTGGGCGGTGGGCGAGGTCGCCGACTGCACGGTGGGCACGATGCGCCTGCGGCATCCCACGGTCGGCGCGGTCAGCGTCGACTACCAGGTCTGGCTCCAGCCCGACAGTCCTGACCACCGGGTCGAGATCTACACCCCGGCCGACCCGCCCTCCGCCGACGCCCTGCGCATCCTGACCCACCAGACCGGCCGGACGTCCTGAGACGTCCGGCCCTCGGGGGCCCGCCGGTCGCAGAGCTGTGGGGCCTTGGCAGCTGCTGCGGCGCGCGTCGCGCCCGGCGGGCACCCCGGCGGGTACCCGGGTTACGCGGGGTCAGACGGTGCCGTTGAAGCGGCTGTAGTACGCGCCCACCTCGTTGCGGTGGACGTCGTCGTTGTACGTGGCGTCCTCGTCGAACTTCGGCGAGTCCTTGATCTCCTGCTTGGTCCGCGCGAGGTGGACCTTGCGCTCCTGCGGGTCGATCCGCGTGACGGTGCCGGCCGGCAGGACGACCTTCTTGCCGAAGATCCACGGACCGGTGTCGACCACCAGGTAGCTGTCACCGACGGTGTGGCTCGCCTCGTCCACCGAGCCGATCGAGCCGTCGGTGGCCTCGACGTCGAAGCCGACCACGTCGAGAGTCTTGTCGCCGTAGACGTCGGAACCGTAGCTCCACATGTCCTGAGACAAGGGGTTTCCTCCTGATGATCTAGAGAACGTTGCCCACCCACTCTTCCCGGCTCAGCCGCGCCAAACATCGGGCCGCGGTCACGTCGTCGCGCGGGCGGCGTACGCGGCGAGGCCGTCGGCCATGCCCTGCATGAAACGGGTCAGGTACCACCGCCAGAAGCCGCCCGACAGCGGCATCCTCGGCTCGAAGGCGGCCGACCACGTGATGTCGGTGCCGCCGCCGGCGGCCGGCGCGAGCTCGACCGTCCCGCGGTAGGAGCGGAACGGGCCGCCCAGGTTGTCGTAGACGAACCGCCGGTCGGGGACCAGCTCGACGACGCGCTCGCGCGAGACGTTGCGCCCGGTGCGGAAGACCCTGGTGTCGCCCACCTGCTGCCGGGCCGCCGGATCGCCGCCCTCGACGTCGGCGGAGTCGATCGGCGACCACGACGGCCAAGTGGCGGCGTGCGTGAGCGCCGCGAAGACGGCCTCGGGGGCGGCCTGCGAGCGAGCGGTCACGGCGAAGGAGTACGGCATGAGCCCCAACGTAGGCAGCGGCCCCGCCCGTGGGCCAGGCGCACGATTGCCGTCGATCGGTCAGTTCTTGCGGTACGCCGACGGCCGCACGCCGGTCTGGCGCAGGAAGGCCGACGACAACGAGCCCGCACCGGCGAACCCGCAGCGCCCGGCGATCTGCTCCAGGCTGAGCGAGGTGGACGACAGCAGCCGCCGCGCCTCCTCCACGCGCAACCGGGTGAGGAACCGGTGGGGTGTCTGGCCGGTGCCCTCCCGGAAGACCCGGACGAAGTGGTACACGCTCAGATGCACCTCGGCCGCGATGGCGGCCAGCGTCAGCGGCTCGGCCAGGCGCTCGGTCATGATGGCGACACCCGCCCGGACGGCCGCGTGCTCGGGGCCGGGCAGGCGCTCGGCCCGGCCCTGGGTCAGCAGGTGCGTCACGAGGAAGGCGGCGGCGGACTCGGCGTACAGGTCGCCGGCCGCCGCGCGGCCGGGCAGCGCGCGCAGGAGCTGCTCGACGACCGGGTCACCGGCCGCCAGGGCCGCTGCCGTCGCCTCGAGGTCGGGCTCGCGACCGCCCAGCGCGTCGGCGGCCCGCCGCACGGCCGCCGCGGGGACGTGCACCTGGACGGTGCGCAGCCCGGCCGCCGCCCGGTAGCTGATCGACCCGGCCCGGCCGGGCACCATGAGCTCCAGGTGGCCCGGGACCCAGCGCCGCCGGACCGGCCTGCCGCCCGCGTGCATCCGCAGGTCGGCGTTGCCCGCCACGCAGAGCACGAGATGCAGGTCGGACACGGCGGGCAGGGCGAAGTGCTCGGCCTCGGGCGCGTGCCGGAAGCCCTGCACCAGCAGCGACCGCCAGCCGGCGTCGTCCCAGCTGTTGTACGTGTGCCGCACGTACGCCGTGGTGTCGAGGCCGGCGTAGGGCGCCAGGTCGAAGTCGGGCGAGTCGAACACGTCCCGAGCCTAACCGGATCACCGCGGCGGGGCCTCGGCGAGCGAGAGGCTGTTGCCGTCCGGGTCGAGGACATCCACGTGGCGCACGCCGTTGCCGTACGTCTCCACGGGACCGTGCTCGATGCCGTGCCCGGCCAGCCTGGCCAGGATGTCGTCGAGTCCGGACACGCCGAACGTGATCATGGTGCCGCCGACGCGCGCGGCCCGCATGTGCCGGTCATCGATGACGACCCACGCGTTCTCGCCGACCTGCCACAGGTGCTCCTCGCCGACGACCTCGTCCGCCGGGCGGCCGAAGAACGCCTCGTACCACTTCTGCGCCGCCGCCCGGTCGCGTACGCACACCACGCTGTAGAGATCCACTCGGACCACTCCCTCCTGTCGTTCCACGATGAAGACTCCGCCGGTGGGGCGAACTCATCGCCGCGGCGGCGTACTGACAGCGGGATGTGTGCGGTTTGTGAGCGGGGGGCCGGAAGGTGAGGGCGTTGGTGTCACCCGATGGAGGAGGAACCGGTTCATGTACCCCTGTGAGGTCCCGTCCCGGCGCGCGGCGCGGCCGCGGTGGCTGCGCGCGCTCACGGCCGCCGTGCCGGCCGTGAGCCTGGCCGTGGTCGCGGCGCTCCCGGCCGCCGCCACGTCCCGGCCCGCCCTGGACGGGACGCCCGCCCTGCTGCAGCGCCTGGCGCGGGAGGTGGTGGCGGCCGGGGCGCCCGGCGTGCTCGTCCGGGTCGACGACGGTCGCGGCCGGCCCGTCGAGATCGCCGAGCAGGCCGCCTGGACCAGACGGGACCACGTGCTCAAGGCGGGCGACGAGTTCCGGATGGGGTCCAACACCAAGACCATGGTCGCCGTGCTGGTCCTGCAGCTCGTCGCCGAGGGCAGGCTCGCCTTGACCGACCCGGTGGACAAGTGGCTGCCCGGCCGGGTGCCCGGCGGCGGCGCGATCACGCTGCGCATGCTGCTGAACCACACCAGCGGCCTGTACGACTACACCGACGACCCCGCGATCCGGCCCTCGATGCTCGGCAAGGACCGGCGGCGGTGGACCCCGGCGAAACTGCTGGCCCTGGGGGTGAGGCACGTTCCGCTGTTCGCGCCCGGCGCCAGGTGGTCCTACAGCAACACCGGCTACGCCGCCGTCGGCGCGGTTCTGGAGCGGGTCACCGGGGCGAGCCTGGCCGGCCTGGTCAGGGACCGCATCGCCCGGCCGCTCGGCCTCGCTCATACGTACTACGCCACCGGGCCCGACTGGCGCGGCCCGTACGCCCGCGGCTACGAGCCGGACGCCGCCCACCAGCCGCCCGCGGTGCCGGCCGCGTTCCGGCAGCTCGCCGGGCCGCGCCACGACGGCCACGTGGACGTCTCCGGCCACGACCCCAGCTGGGGTGGCCCGGCCGGGGCGGTGGTGTCCACCACCCGCGACTGGGCGCGCTTCCACGCCGCGCTCATGTCCGGCAGGCTGCTGCCCGCCGCCCAGCTCGCCGAGCTGCGCGCCACCGTCCCGATGGACCCGCGGCAACCGGACGGGCCCGGCTACGGGCTGGGCATCCAGACCGCCGACCATCCGTGCGGCACGTTCTGGGGGCACGACGGCGGCATGCCGGGCTACCTGACCACCAACCTCACCGACCGGACCGGCGGCCGCACGGCCACCGTGCTCATCGCGTCCGAGTTCTGGGCCGAGTTCGAGGCCGACCCGAAGCTCGCCAAGGCCGTCCAGGCCCTGCAGACGGCGGTGACCTGCACGATGTTCGGCAAGCCGGTGCCCGGCGCCGGCTGAGCGGCGCGTGGCTGGGCTTGGTGAGTGGCTGGGCCTGGCGCGTGGGCCGGCGCCGGCTGAGCGGCGCTAACTGGGCGGCGTGGTGACGGCTGCTGTCACCAGGCTCTCAGCCTGTGCTCGTGACATCGCCGCGCCGCCCGCGTGTGCGGCGGCGAAGCCGGCGGGGCCCAGGGCGGTCTCGGCCCGGCGGGTGAGCCGCCACAGGTCGGGGTCGCCGGGGCCGGTCCAGCCGCCCAGCACGGTGGCGGCCCCGAGCAGCCTGCCCGCCCGTTCCGGCCGGTCGCGGCCGAGCTCGATCGCGGCGGCCACCAACGCGGTCGCGGCCGCGACCGGCGTGTGCCAGGTCAGCGTCAGGCGCACCGCCGGATGGTCGAGCCGGCCGGCCGCGCGCTCGGGGAACCCCTCGGCGAGGTCCACCCGAGCCAGGACGCCCAGCAGCAGCGCGGTCAGCGGCGGCGTGGTCGAGCGGTCGGGAGGGGCGCAGGCCAGACCGGCCAGGGCGTGCTCGCGAGCCGCCGCCGCCCGCCCGGCGGCCAGCTCCAGCCGGGCCAGGCCCAGGCGCACCTGGGTGCTCGACTCGGCCGACCCGCTGCGCCCGGCCCTGCCTAGCAGGCCGGTCAGGTCCCGCCGGCCGCCGGCCACGTCGCCGGACTCGGCACGGTGCAGCGCGGCGGCCACCTCGTTCTCCATGGTGTGCTCGGGCATGCCGAGCTCGCGGAAGCAGCGGGTGGCGCGCTCGGCCAGGGCGGGCGCGTCGGCCGCTGCGCCGGACCGGACCAGCGCCGAGCCGAGGGCGCTCAACGTCATTCCCTGCCCCCACCGCTCGCCGAGCTGCTCGAAGCCGGCCAGCGCGCGGGCCAGCGTGTCCTTGGCTTCGGCGAGGTGGCCGGTGTTCATGGCCAGCACGCCGCTGACCAGCAGCGCCAGCGACCGGCTCCACAGGTCCGCCCCCTCCGCCGGCGCGGCGTGGTCGCCCTTCGCGGCTATGCCGACCGCCAGGCGGGCCATCTCGGTGATGGGATGTGTGCCTGGGACGAGCTGGGCCAGGGCCGCCCTGATCCGGTCGAGGGCGGCGTCGGTCTCCTCCGGCCCGGCGGCCTCGACGGTGGCGATCGCGTGGGCGGCGGCGACCAGCGCGCGGGATCGGGGGTCGGCCGGGCCGTCTGCCTGAAGGACCCTTCCGAGCAGGTCGAGCGACTCCGGCGGGAAGTCCCGCAGGAACCAGTACCAGCTCAGCGCGACGCCGAACCGGACGGCCCGTCCGGCGTCCCCGGACTCGACCGTCCAGCGGATGGCGGCCGACAGGTCGTCCCGTTCCGCCGACAGGCGGGCCAGCGAGCGGAGCTGGTCCGACGTGCGCAGGCGCGGGTCGGCGGACTCGGCCAGGCGCAGGAAGAACCGGGCGTGCCGGTCGCGCGTCGCGGTGACCTCGGCGCGTTCGGCCAGGCGCGCCAGGCCGTACTCGCGGATGGTCTCCAGCAGGCGGTAGCGCGGCTCGGCCGGGTCGGCGGAGTCCGCCGGGTGCAGCAGGGACTTGTCGACCAGCGCCGCCAACAGCTCCGGCACGTCCTCCGAACCGCCGATCGCCGCTGCGGCGTCCTCGGTGAAGCTGCCGCGCACGACCGACAGCCGTTCCAGCAGGGAGCGTTCGCCGGCGTCGAGCAGGTCCCAGCTCCAGGCGACGGCGGCGGCCAGGGTGCGGTGGCGCGGCAGCGCCGTCCGGCTGCCGGCGGTGAGCAGCCGGAACCGGTCGTCCAGCCGGGCGGCGACCGCCTCGACCGGCAGGGTGCGCAGCCGGGCGGCGGCCAGCTCGATCGCCAGCGGCAGGCCGTCGAGGCGGTGACAAATCTCGACGGTCGCCGCCAGCGCGCCGCCCTCCAGGACGAAGCCGGGCCGTACGGCGGCGGCGCGGTCGCGGAACAGCCGGACCGCCGCGACCGACCGGGCCGCCTTCGGCGTCGCGCCCGGTTCCGGCAGGTCCAGCGGCGGCACGGGGTGCAGGGTCTCGCCGTCGATGCGCAGGGGTTCGCGGCTGGTGGCGAGCACCCGCAGCCGTGGGCAGCGGCCGAGCAGCGTCCCGCAGAGCGCGGCGGCGGCCTCGATCACGTGCTCGCAGTTGTCCAGCACCAGGACCAGGTCGTCGTCGGCGAGGAGCTCGACCAGGTCGTCCGGCTCGGCCCGCGCGGGCGCGCCCTCCTTGCGCGTCCGGAGCAGGTCGAGCAGCACGCGGGGGACGTCGTCGGGCCCGACCGCGGCCAGCGGCACGAACCACACCCCGCCGGACGGCGTGAGCCGCCGGCCGACCGCGCCGGCCAGCCGCGTCTTGCCCGCCCCTCCGGGGCCGACCAGGGTGACCAGCCGGCCCTGCCCGAGCAGGCCGGTCACCCGGCGCACGTCCTCGTCGCGGCCCACGAAGCTGGTGAGCGGGACGTCGAGGTTGCCGTGCGCCCGGCCAGGCGACGACGGCCAGGGCGGTTCCGACGGCCCCGACGTCCCGGAAGGCACCGACGGCCGACGGGGGCCGGGAAGATCGCCGCGCAGGACCGCCAGGTGGGCTTGCTGGAGGTGCGGGCCCGGGTCGCCGCCGAACTCGTCGGCGAGCCGGACGCGGATGCGCTGGTAGGCGGCCAGCGCCTCGGCGCCGCGGCCCTCGCGGGCGAGCGCCCGGATGAGCTGGGCGTGCAGGCGCTCGCGCAACGGATGGGCGGCAGCCAGCGACTCCAGCTCGGCGACCAGGCCGAGATCGGCGCCCAGCGCCGGGCCGCTGCTCAGCCTCAGGTCACTGCCCAGCGCCAGGTCAGGGCCCAGCGGGTGAGCGCCCAGCGGGTCGCCGCTCAGCGTCAGGTCGGCCTCGACGCGGTCCTCCAGGGCGGCGAGCCGGGCGCGTTCGAGCCGGTCGGCCTCGGCGGCGGCGAACGGCGCCGCCCGCACGTCGGCCAGGGCCGGCCCGCGCCACAGGTCCAGGGCCTCCCGCAGGACGGCGGCCGCCTCGGCGGGCCGGTCCCGGGCGGCGGCCCGTCCCTGCCTGGCCAGCCGCTCGAACCGCACGGCGTCGACGGCGTCCGGCTCGACGGCCAGCCGGTACCCGGCGGGGCCGGAGGTGAGCAGCCCGGGACGCCCGAGGACGCGCCGGAGCCGGGACACCAGCGACTGCAGCGCGTGCATGGGGGCCTCGGGCGGCGCGTCGTCCCACAACGCCTCGGCCAGGGTCTCGGGCCGGACGGCCCGCCCGGCGTCCAGGGCCAGCCTGGCCAGCAGCACGCGCAACCGCGCGCCGCCGACCTGCGCCGGGCCGTCGGCGGTCACCAGCGCGAGGGGGCCGAGGACGCCCACGCGCACCTGTCCGCCGTCCGGCACGGTCGAATGCGCCATGGCCAGGAGTGTGGCACGCGGCGGCGGGTCGTGCCGCCCTTGACGAAACGGACCGCAGTCCGATACGTTCCCGGACATATTCGGACCACAGTCCACTTGGAGATCGAGATGTTCAGAGAAGTGATCACGGCCGGTTCGCTGGCTCTCATGGTGCTCGGCGCCCCCAGCGCGTACGCCGACTCGGGCCCTGACAAGGTCGTCCACCACTCGCACAAGGAGGCGGGCTCACCCTGCGAGGGGCTGAAGGGCTGCACGTTCGTGCAGCTGAAGGGCGACCCGAAGACCGGCCCCTCCGAGGCCCTGTTCACCCTCAAGGCCGGCACGCCCTTCTCCCCGCACTGGCACACCAGCCCCGAGCACGTCGTCGGCGTCTCCGGCGTGATGTTGTGGAACGTCAAGGGCCACAAGACGTACCGGATCGGCGCGGGCGACTACCTGTACTACCCGTCGAAGGCCGAGCACTGGGGCAAGTGCGCCGCGGGCGCCGACTGCGTCTACTACGTGTACGACTCCAAGCCCTACGACTTCCACCCGGCCGGCCGCTGATCGGGCGCAGCCCCGCGGGCGCGGAAGGTGCGGCGGTAGGCGTCCGGGGGCACGCCGACCGTGCGGTTGAAGTGCCGGCGCAGCGTGGCCGCGGTGCCCATGCCGGTGGCCTCGGCGATGGCGTCCACGCCGTCGTCGGTGGTCTCCAGGAGCTCCTGGGCGCGGCGGATGCGCTGGGTCAGCAGCCACTGCAACGGGGTGGTGCCGGTCATGGACCTGAAGTGGCGGCCGAGGTGGCGCGAGCTCAGGTTCGCCCGGCGGGCCAGGTCCTCCACGGTCAGGGGCTGGTCCAGGTGCCGGCCCGCCCAGGCGAGCAGGTCGCTGAGGGGATGGCCGTGCGGCTCGGGGACGGGGGTGGCGACGAACTGGGCCTGGCCGCCGGGCCGGTGCGGCGCCACGACCAGGCGGCGCGCGATCGCGTTGGCGACCGCCGAGCCGTGGTCGCGGCGGACCAGGTGCAGGCACAGGTCCAGGGCGGCGGCCTTGCCCGCGGCGGTGAGCACGCTGCCCTCGTCCACGTAGAGCACGTCCGGATCGACCTGGATGCGGGGATGGCGGGCGGCCAGCGTCTCGGTGTGGGCCCAGTGGGTGGTGGCCCGCCGCCCGTCCAGCAGGCCGGCCGCGGCCAGGACGAACGCGCCCGTGCACAGCGACGCGACCCGGGCGCCCGCCTCGTGCGCCGCCCGCACGGCCTCGACGAGGTCGGCCGGCGGCTCCTCGTCCACCTCGGCCCAGCCGGGGACGATCACCGTGTCGGCCCGGACGAGCAGGTCGAGCCCGGCGTCGGGTTCGAGCAGGAACCGCCCGTCGGCCCGTACGGGACCGGCTCCGCAGATGACCGGCTCGTACCAGCGCTCGACGGGGACGGGCGGGGGCGAGCTGAACAGCTCGTAGGCCAGGGCCAGCTCGAAGTGCAGGATCCCGTCGGCGACGGCTACCGCGACTGTGGTCACGTCCGGAATTGTACGCATCATGTCGTTCCGGACGCTCTGCGGCGACGCGGTGGGCCGCCAGGATGTCCGCATGGCTGATGAGCACATGACACAGATGAAGACGACGACGGGTTCCGCGGTGGCGGTCTACGGCGCTTACGGGCACACGGGCCGTTTCGTGGTGGCGGAGCTGCTGCGGCGCGGGCTGGTGCCCGTCCTGGCGGGCCGCGACGGCGACGCGCTGAAGGCGCTGGCCGAGGCGCACCCCGAACTGGCGGTCAGGCAGGCGTCGGTGGACGATCCGGCAGCCCTGGACCGCGCCCTGGACGGCGTGGCCGCGGTGATCAACTGTGCCGGGCCCTTCGCCGCCACGGCGGCCCCCGTGATCGAGGCGGCCCTGCGCGCCGGCGTCCCGTACGTGGACGTCGCGGCCGAGATCGAGGCCAACGTGGACACCTTC
Source organism: Nonomuraea sp. NPDC049624 (assembly GCF_040675255.1). Lineage (NCBI taxonomy): Bacteria > Bacillati > Actinomycetota > Actinomycetes > Streptosporangiales > Streptosporangiaceae > Nonomuraea > Nonomuraea sp. NPDC049624. Next base: position 219,835 of record NZ_JBFAOR010000005.1, read on the forward strand.
GAGCTGTTCGCGGAGCGCGCCCGGGAGGCCGGGGCGGTGATCGTCCCCGCGATGGCCTTCTTCGGCGGGCTCGGCGACCTGCTGGTCACGGCGGCGATGGGCGACTGGACCGGCGCCGACCAGGCGCACGTGGCCTACGGGCTGGACAGCTGGCACCCCACGGCCGGCACCCGGGCCGCGGGCAGGGTCTCCAGGGAGCGGCGCGACGGCCGGCGCGTCCGTCACGCCGGCGGCCGGCTGGAGTACCGCGACGACCGGGCGCCGGCCGAGAAGTGGGCCTTCCCCGAGCCGACCGGGACGCGCGACGTCATCGCGGAGTTCTCGATGGCCGACATCGTGACCGTCCCGAGCCACCTGGACATCCCCGAGGTGCGCAACTACATGACGGTCGAGGCGGCCACGGACGTGGTGCACCCCGACACCCCGGCCCCGGTCGCGGCCGACGAGCACGGACGGTCGGCGCAGCCGTTCGTCGTGGACGTGGTCGTGCGTTCGGGCGCCGCGGAACGCCGGGCGGTGGCCCGCGGCCGGGACATCTACGCCGTCAGCGCGCCGCTCGCGGTGGAGGCCGTCGAGCGCGTCCTCACCGGCCGGACCAGGGCCGCCGGGGTGGCCTCGGCGGGACGCATCTTCGACGCCCCCGACTTCCTGCGGGCGCTGTCGCCCCACATCGTGGTCGAGCTCGGCGCCGCGGCGCAGCGCTGAGGTGGGCGCCGATCCACGCCGCCGCGGCCGGGTTCAGCCCGGCAGCACCGACAGCTCGCAGGCGTAGGAGTCGGCAGGCGCGTTCAGCGCCCACACGACCATCTCGGCCAGCGACTGCGGCCGGATGCACGCCTGCGGGTCGTACGGGCGGCCGAAGGCGGCCCTGACCTCGCCGAGCAGGTCGGTCGCCGTGGCCGCGGGATAGACCGTGGTGACCCGGACCCCGTGGACGGCCTCCTCCTCGCGCAGCGAGTCGGCCAGTTCGCGCAGCGCCGCCTTGCTGGCCACGAACGCCGACCAGCGCGGGACGCCGGTCAGCCCGGGGGAGGCGTTCACGAAGATCACATGTCCCTTGGCGCGCCGCAACGCGGGCAGCGCGAGCCGGACGAGCTCGGCGGCGGAGGCCACGTTCACCGCCATCGTGCGCCGCCACGTGTCGGGGCCGGCCTCGGCGACGGCCTCCACGGGGGAGATGCCGGCGCAGTGCACCACCGCGCGTATCTCCGTCAGCTCCGCCGTCAGCGCCTCCATGGCGGGGGCCAGCGACGCGGGGTCGGCCAGGTCGGCCTCGATCCCGCGGACGTCCAGCCGCCCGACGTCACGTCCGACGGCGATCACCCGGTGCCCGGCCGCGCCGAGCGCGGCGGCCAGCGGCCTTCCGATGCCTCCGGTGGCCCCGGTCAGCAGCACGTTCCCCATGCCGGCCGATCATCCCGGCAGGACGGGCAGTACGCAACGGCCTTTCCGCCCGTCCGCTCACATCCATCGGGAACGGTTCGATTTCACCTCTGGTGCACCACGCGTATTCAGCGTACGTTACTCAGCACTCAGTATTCAGAGTGTGACATGTTACAGATCCAAGAGGTCACCGTGAAGATCCACACAATCGCCGCCGGGCTGCTGGCCACCGGACTTCTCGCCGCTGGATGCGCCACCGGCGGAACCGGCACGGCCAAGGGGCCCGCCCCCTCGATCGCCGCGTCCACCTCCGCGGAGTTGTCCGGCGAGGTCAAGGTGTGGTCGTTCGACGTGGGTGCGACCGCCCTGAAGCGCCTGGCGCCCGAGTTCACCAAGCTGCACCCCAAGGTGAAGGTCGACGTGACGGACGTCGGCTACGACAACATCTACGAGAAGGTCACGGTCGGCATGCAGTCGGGCACCGGCCTGCCCGACGTCGTGCACCTTGAGGACGAGCGGGTCCCCGGCTACGCCAAGAACTTCCCCAACGGGCTGGCCGACCTCGGCCCGGTCGCCGGCAAGCTGAAGGCCGACTTCGACCCGGCCAAGTGGCAGACTGCCTCCGGCGAGGGCGGCAAGCTGTTCGCGCTGCCATGGGACTCCGCGCCCGTCGGCCTGTTCTACCGGCGCGACTACTTCGAGCAGGCCGGGATCAAGGCCGAGGACATCCAGACCTGGGACGACCTGATCAAGGCCGGCGAGACGCTGAAGGCCAAGACCGGCAAGAAGCTCATGGTCTCCGACCTGGGCAACAGCGAGCCGCTGTTCACCACCTTGTTGCAGCAGCAGAAGCAGGGCAGGTTCGTGGACGGCAAGGTCGCGGTCAACACGCCGGCCGCCGTCAAGGCGCTGACCCTGATCAAGACGATGAACGACAAGGGCCTGCTCCAGAACGAGAAGGGCTGGGACGGCCGGGTCACCGCCACCAAGGAGGGCAAGGCGGCCGTCGCGCCCACCGCCGTCTGGTGGACGGGCACGCTGGTGTCGGAGATGCCGGAGCTCAAGGGCAAGTTCGGCGTGATCCCGCTGCCCGCGTTCGAGCCGGGCGGGGTGCGCACCTCGGCCAACGGCGGATCCATGCTGGCGGTCACCGGCCAGACGAAGAACCAGCAGGCGGCGTGGGCCTTCGTCGAGTTCGTCACGGCGAACAAGGACAGCCAGCTGTCGATGATGAAGCAGGAGTCGCTCTTCCCGGCCTACCTGCCCGCGCTGGCCGACCCGTACTTCTCCGAGCCGGTCGACTACTTCGGCGGGCAGCCGGTCAACAAGATCTTCGCCGACCAGGTGCGCGCCATCCCGGCCGTGGAGTCCACCGACGACGACGCCGAGGCCAGTGAGCTGCTGAAGAAGCTGCTGCAGCGTGCGGTGGTGGGCGGCAAGGACCCCAAGGCCGTGCTGGACGAGGCGGCCGCGCAGATCGCGTCCGCCACGAAGCGGGAGATCGGATGATCGTTCGGCGCCGTCTGGTCCCCTGGATCTTCGCGGGGCCCGCCGCCGCGCTGCTGGCGCTCTTCTTCGCCTACCCCCTCGGGGCCAGCCTCTGGCAGAGCCTCCAGCGGACCGAGGACGGCGTGGCCGAATGGGCCGGCCTGGAGAACTACCAGCGTCTCCTGCACGACGACAGGTTCCTGCAGTCCCTGGTCAACGTCGGGCTGATCCTGGTCGTGCAGGTCCCGATCATGATCGCGCTGGCGCTGGCGCTGGCGTACGTGCTCAACCAGTCGTGGCTGCGCTTCCGCGCCACGCTGCGGATCGCGTACTTCCTGCCCGCCGTGACGACGCTGGTCGCCTACGCGGTGGTCTTCCGGGTGCTGCTGCGCACCGACGGCGGCATGGTCAACCAGCTGCTCGGCGCCGAGATCGCCTGGCTGGACGACCCGGCCTGGGCGCGGGTGGCGCTGATCGCGTCCATCACCTGGCGGTGGACGGGCTACAACATGATCATCCTGCTGGCGGGCCTGCAGGCGATCGGCAAGGAGCAGTACGAGGCCGCCTCCATCGACGGGGCCGGGCCGCTGCGGTCCTTTGTCAGCGTGATCGTGCCGCAGCTCAAGCCGGTGATCCTCTTCTGCTCGATCACCTCCACGATCGGCACGCTGCAACTGTTCGACGAGAACAAGCTGCTCACCGACGGCGGCCCCGACGACGCGACCACCTCGCCGATCCTGCTGCTCTACCAGGTCGGCTTCAAGCAGTTCGACTTCGGCTACGCCGCGGCGATGGCCTGGGTGGTGGTGCTGCTCATCGGGGTGCTCTCCTACGCCCAGTTCAAGTGGTTCGGGAAGGAGAAGTCATGAAACGCCTGCTGCTCTGGCTGTTCATGGCGGCCGGCGCGGTGGTCAGCGTCGCGCCGTTCTACTGGATGTTCGTCGCCTCCACGCACGACACGTCCGAGCTGTTCCGCAGCCCGCCTCCGTTCCTGCCCGGCGACCACCTGCTGGACAACCTGCGGTCGCTGGAGGAGACCATCGGCTTCTCCCGCGTGGTGCTCAACAGCCTCGGCACGGCCCTCGTCTACACCGCGCTGTCCGTGCTGGTCAGCGCCATGGGCGGGTACGGCCTGGCCAAGTACCGCTTCCGCGGGCGCGGCCTGCTGCTCGCGGTGATCCTGGCGACGATGATGATCCCGTTCCAGGTGCTGCTGGTGCCGCTGTTCCAGATGATGGCCAGCATCGGCTGGGTCGACTCCTACGAGTCGATCGTCATCCCGTTCCTGGCCAACTCGTTCGGCATCTTCCTCATGCGCCAGGCCTTCCTCGACTTCCCCGACCAGCTCATCGAGAGCGGACGCCTGGACGGGGCCGGAGACCTGCGGATCTTCTACCGGATCGTGCTGCCCGTGGTCCGGCCGCAGCTCGGCGCGCTGGTCATCTTCACGTTCATGAGCCAGTGGAACTCCTTCATCTGGCCCCTGCTCATGCTCACCAGCGAGGAGAAGTACGTGCTGCCGGTCGCGCTCAGCCACCTCACCGGGCTGACCCGCGTCGACTACTCGGGCCTGATGCTGGGCGCGCTGCTGGCCACGCTGCCGCTGATGCTCATCTTCTTCGTCTTCCAGAAGCAGTTCGTCTCCGGGCTGCTCGGCGGAGCGGTGAAGGGGTGAGCCCGACGGTGGGCCACTGCCGCGACAGCGGCTCATCGTCGCCGGGCGTCCCGCTCCGCCACCTTGGCGGAGCGGCGGGCCGCCGCGGAGGACGAGTGGGACCGGCTGCGGGCCGCGAGAGCCGGCCTACGGAGTGAGGACCACCTTGTTGCACTCGTCCTGCTTGTGCTTGAACAGGTCGAACGCGTGCGGCGCCTCGCTGAGCGGCATCCGGTGCGAGATGACGAAGCTCGGGTCGATCTCGCCCGCGCGGATCCGGTCCAGCAACGGAGCGGTGTACCGCTGCACGTGGCACTGGCCGGTGCGGATGGTCAGCGACCGGTTCATGACGGTGCCCATCGGGAACTTGTCGACGAATCCGCCGTAGACGCCGACGACGGAGACCACGCCGCCGTTGCGGCAGGCCATGATGGCCTCGCGCAGCACGTAGGGGCGCTCGGTCTCCATCCGGGTGGCCTGCTTGGTGCGGTCGTAGGCGTACATGGCCGGGGTCGGGTGGTGGGCCTCCATGCCGACGGCGTCGATGCAGGCGTCCGGGCCGCGTCCGCCGGTCATGTCGCGCAGCGCCTCCAGCACGTTCACCTCCTCGTAGTTGAGGATTTCGGCGCCGGTCCGCCGGACCCGCTGCAGCCGGTAGGGGAAGCGGTCGATGACGATGACCCGGTCGGCGCCGAGCAGGAACGCGCTGGCCGCGGCGAACTGCCCGACCGGCCCCGCGCCCCAGATCGCGATCGTCTGGCCCGGCTTGATGTCGCACATCTCCGCGCCCATGAAGCCGGTGGGGAAGATGTCGGACAGGAACAGCACCTTCTCGTCCGGCAGGTCGTCCTCGATCTTGATCGGGCCGACGTCGGCGAACGGGACGCGCACGTACTCGGCCTGCCCGCCGGGGAAGCCGCCCAGCATGTGGGAGTAGCCGAAGATGCCGGCGGGCGCGTGGCCCATCAGCTTCTCGGCCATCCCGGCGTTGGGGTTGGAGTTCTCGCACACCGAGTACAAGCCGTCCTGGCAGGCGAAGCAGGCGCCGCAGGCGATCGGGAACGGCACCACGACGCGGTCGCCGACGCGCAGGTTGTGCACGCCCGGGCCGACCTCGACGACCTCGCCCATGAACTCGTGGCCGAGCACGTCGCCCTTCTTGACGGTCGGGATGTAGCCGTCCACGAGGTGCAGGTCGGAGCCGCAGATCGCGGTGGAGGTGACGCGGACGATCGCGTCGCGGGCGTTGAGGAGCTGCGGGTCCGGGACGTCCTGGATCTCCACGTGGTTGCGGCCCGCCCACACGTTGGCCTTCATGCCCGTCCTCCGATCGGCTGTGCGGGACGCTGGTGGAGCTGGCGCAGGGCGCGGTGGCCCTCGGGGCTGCCCTCGGAGCGGAGCACCTCGCCGGTCTCCATGACCTGCTTGAAGCGGCGCAGGTCGTCGCGGACCTGCTGCTCGGGGTGCTCGCCGAACATGCGGGCGACGGCGGCGGCGAGCTTGCGGCCGGGCGCGCCGTACTCCAGGGAGGCGTCCACGACGGTGCCGCGTCCGCCGGGGCCGTCGGTGAAGCTGACCAGGCCGGCGGTGGAGACGCCGGTGCCGGGCACGGTCCGCCAGGCGATCAGGTCGCCCACCCGCTCGTCGATGATCTCGGCCTCCCACTCCAGGTCGACGATCGGGCCCTTGGCCTTCCAGCGGGAGCGGCGCTGGTCGATGGTGCGCACCGAGTCCAGGTGGACCATGAAGGAGGGCAGGTTCTCCAACTCGCGCCAGAAGCGGTAGACCTCCTGGCGCGGCTTGTTGATGGTGATGGAGGCGCGCACCTGCAGCGGGCCCTTGGTCCTGGCGGTGCCGCGCCGGGCGCAGGCGGCGTCCAGGGCGGTGATCCCGGCGACCGCGCCGAGCGCGGCCAGCGCGCGGGCACGGCGGGCGCCGGTGCGGTTGGCGGCGGCCCTGCCCAGGACGCCGAGGTCCATCGTGTCGCCGGCGACCCTGGTCCATGCCCACCGGGCGGGGCTCTTGGCGCCCAGCAACAGCGCGGCGTGCAGGAGTTCCCGCCCGCCGACGAGCCTGGCGACGGCCGTGGCCCCCGGGGCGTCGTCGACGCCGCACAGGCGGGTCACGGCCCGTGGTGCCCCCAGTTGCGCCGCGCCCAGCGCGAGGCTGGCCCACCCGAGCGCACGGGCGAATCTGTCGGTCATCATGCGTCCTAACACAGGTTGCGGTGGAATATGCATGCGCCGCAGGCGGCCCCAATCTGCTGACGCCCCCGCGTCCTCCACCCCTTGCCCCTGGCAAAACCGATGACACCAGCGGATTCAGGCACGAAAGGTGCACACCCCCTCGACCGCCGTCCATCCCCCTGTCCCGGCCCAGCCCGTCGCTCCGGGAACGAGCCGTTATGACGTAACTCACCCTCCTCGACGTCACATCTCGGCCGCCGATCTCGTCTTGAAGGCGAAGGCGAAACGAGGAGGATCCGATGCGCTCATCGGTGCGGAAACGTCAGTCGTCGGGGCTCGGTCATTGGTCGTTCATGTTCGCCGAGGTGGCGATCTGGTCCTTCGCCGTCCTGGTGGTGACCGGGCTGTTCCTCATGGTGTTCTTCGACCCGGACATGTCCCCGGTGCTCTACCACGGCGTGTACACGCCGCTGAGCGGCGTCCCGGTCAGCAGGGCGTTCGACTCGACCATGCGGCTGAGCCTGGAGGTGCGCGGCGGGCTCTTCGTCCGGCAGGTGCACCACTGGTCGGCCCTGGTGTTCGTGGCGGCGGTCGCGATGCAGTTGCTGCGCATGTTCCTGACCGGCGCGTTCCGGCGGCCGCGCGTGCCGCAGTGGCTGATCTGGGTGACGCTGCTGCCGCTCGGGATGGCCGCGGGGGAGACCGGCAACATCCTGCCCGACGACATGCTCTCCGGCGGCAGCCTGTGGCTGATCCAGTCGGTGCTGCTGTCGATTCCCGTCGTCGGGTCGTACGCCGCGCAGCTGCTCTTCGGCGCCGGGTTCCCCGGCGACAGCATCATCCCCACCATGTACTGGACGCACGTGCTGCTGATCCCAGTGGCCATGGTGGCGCTGCTCGCCGCCCGCGAACGGCTGGTGCGGCGGCACGGGCACTCGCGGTTCGCCGCGCCGGTCCCGGCGCGCGCGGGCGTGCGCCCGTTGATGGCGGGCACGACGATCGGGGTCCTGGTCATCCTCGGCCTGGCCTTCCAGATCGCCCCCATCTGGTTGTACGGCCCGGCCGGGCCCGGCCAGATCTCGGCCGGCTCGGTGCCCGACTGGTACATGGGCTTCCTCGACGGCGCTCTGCGGATCATGCCGGGCTGGGAGCTGACGATCGGGGGGTACACGCTCAGCCTGGCGGTCCTGGTGCCCACGCTGGTGGTCCCCGGGGTGTTCCTCACCGCCCTGGCCGGCTACCCGCTGGCCGAGCGCCTCGTCCTGGGGCGGCTCGGCCGGCGGGACGCGCTCGGCCGGCCCAAGAGCAGGAGCCGCCTGGCCGCCGAGGCGACCGGCCCGGCCGTGCTGGACCGGCCGCGCGAGGCGCCCGTGCGGACCGCCGTCGCCGCCGCCGGGGTCGCCTTCTACGGCCTGCTGTGGGCCGCCGCGGCCAACGACCAGCTCGCCCACCAGTTCCACCTCTCGGTGGAGGCCGTGACGATCTTCTTCAGGTACGCCGTCCTCCTCGGCCCGGTCGTCGCCTTCTGGCTGACCCACCGGCTCTGCCTCGGCCTGCGGCTCCAGGACCGGCACGACCTGGAGCACGGGCCGGAGAGCGGCGTGATCGTGCGGAGCGCGCAGGGCGGCTTCCACGAACGCCCGATGCACCTGGAGCCCGAACGGCAGCACGCGGTCACCGCGCCGCGTGACTGACCGCGCCGGCCCGGCAGCTTGACCTTGACACTGTGACAAGGTCTTCACTGGTCGCCGAGGAGGTGGTCCCGATGACCAGGCAGGAACAGGCCCCGGACACGACCGGCGCCGTCGCGGGGCTGGCGGCCGGCGACCCGTCCGTACGGCTGCGGGCGGCCCTGGCGGTGGGCACGACGCCCGACCCGCGCCTCGTCGGCGCGCTCGTCGAGCGCTGCGCGGTCGAGCCGGAGTTCCACGTGCGCGACATGCTCACCTGGGCGCTCACCCGCCATCCGGCGGAGCTGACGGTCCCGCGGCTGCTCGGCGAGCTGCGTTCGGAGCGCGCGCAGGCACGCAGCCAGGCGCTGCACACGCTGTCCAAGATCGGCGACCGGCGGGCGTGGCCGGCGATCACCCGGCAGCTGCTGACCGACGCCGACGACGAGGTGGCGCGGAGCGCCTGGCGGACCGCGGTGCTGCTGGCCCCCGAGGAAGAGAAGCCCGGACTGGCCGAAGTATTGTCGACACAGCTCGGGCGCGGCCGACGGGAGACCCAGCTGAGCCTCAGCCGGGCGCTGGTCGCGCTCGGCGAGGTGGTCGAGCCGGTGCTGCGGGCCGCGATGGCCGACCCGGATCCCGGCGTGCGCACGCACGCGGGGGCCACGGAACGGCTGCTGCGCGACCCGGAGGCCGGATTCGAGTTCGCGATCGAGGAGGCGAAGCGCGTCGTGGCCCTCGGCGCCGGCGGCCAGGAGGGATGATGGGCTGTGCTGATCGGCGACGTCGCGCGACGGTCCGGGGTGAGCGCCCGCATGCTGCGCCACTACGACGCGCTCGGCCTGGTGCGCCCGACGGGCCGCAGCCACGCCGGCTATCGGGAGTACTCCGGCGCGGACATCCAGCGGATCTTCCACATCGAGAGCCTGCGGTCGCTGGGCCTGTCGCTGCGTGACGTCGGCCGGGCGCTCGATGATCCCGGCTTCACGCCGTCCGGGCTCGTCGAGGACCTCATCCGGCGCACCCGGGAACGCATCGCGGCCGAGACGGAGCTGCTCACGCGGCTGCGCCGGATCGACGCCGCCGACCCCGCCGGCTGGGACGACGTGCTCCAGGTCGTCTCCCTGCTGCAGGCGCTCGGCTCGAAGAACGCCGGCCGCCGCCAGAGCGCGGCCCTGTCCTCGGTCGCCGAGGTCCCGGTGGAAGCGCTCGTCGAGGCGGCGCTGGGCGAGAGCGATCCGCACGTCGCCGGAGCCCTGCGATGGGCTCTGGCGCAGTCGGGCGAGGACGCCGCCGAGCTGCTGGCGCAGGGCCTGCACGCGCCGGTGGCCGAGGTGCGCAAGCGCGCGGTCCAGTCGATCGCCGAGCTGCCGGACGCCGCGGCGACCGCCCTGCTCCGGGACGCCCTGACCAGCCCCGACGTCGTGGTCCGCCGCTACGCGGCCCTGGCGCTCGGGGCCCGCGGCGTGGACGAGGCCATCCCCACCCTCATCGACATGATCGTCGAGGGGACGAACGACGTCGACGCGGCCGACGCCCTGAGCACACTGGCGGGCCGCCCCGGAGCGGCAGACCCGATCGCCGCCGGGCTCGTGGACCGCCTCACCCGGCCTGGCGCCGAGCCGTCCGCGCGCCGGCGGCTGACGCAGGCGCTCGCCGACATCCCCGGAGCCACCGCGTCACGTGCCCTTGCCGACCTGGCGCAGGACGACGACCGCGCCGTCGCGCTCACCGCCACCTACATCGTCGGACTCCGCAGGCGATAAGCAACCACGGTTGACCAACGTCGATTAGTCAACTAGGGTTGCTTATATGCCGGTAGACGACGTACCCGTGCCCCAGGGGCCCGCCGACGCGCTCGCGGCGGTCGTGGCGCTGCGGCGCCGGGCCGACCAGCTGGAGGACGCCGCCGTGGAGCAGGCCGTGCGCGCCGGGTGGGGCTGGCCGCAGGTCGCCGAGGCGCTCGGCGTCACCCGCCAGGCGGTCCACAAGAAGCACGCCAAGCGGCTCATCGCCGCCGGCGCGATGCCGAGGAGACGACGGTGAGCGCGATCGACCACTACATCAACGACATCATCGCGCGGGGAGCGGCCGAGGCGCGGGCGGACGGCTCCGCCGCCACCGAGGCCCACCACCTCCTGCTGGCCATCACCGCGATCGAGGGCACCGCCGCACACCGCGTGCTGACGGCCACGGGGCTCCGGCGGCAGGCGATCAGAGATGCGCTGGACCGGGAGTTCGAGCACAGCCTCGGCGTGGCCGGGGTGTCCCTCGCCTCCTACGGCCTGCCGGAACCCGTCCGCCACGCCAAGGATCATCCCAAGCTCGGCGCCTCCGCCCGGCTCGCGCTCGAACGCGGCTTCGCTGCCGCCAAGGGCAAGAAGGACCTGCGCCCCGCGCATCTGCTGCGCGGGGTCCTGGCCGCCGGCGTCGGCACCGTGCCGCGCGCGCTCGCCCTGGCCGGCGTCGACCGGGCCGGCCTGATCGATCGCGTCGAGGAGACGCTCACGCGCGACAGCTGGTAACCGGCCCCCCCGTTCCCGCGCTCCGGCCCCGTTCGGGCCGCGACGCGTCATGCCCTCGCGCCGGACTTGCGCCGGCGGGTGCTCAGGCGCGGGGTCATCCGATCACGAAGAGAGGTCATCTCATGACGAAGAGCGACGGTCTCGTGCTCGACGTCGACGGGCTGCGCATGCGCTACGGCCCGCTCGACGTCCTGCACGACGTCACGTTCCAGGCCCGCCACGGCGAGGTCGTGGCCTTACTGGGGCCCAACGGCGCGGGCAAGACCACCACGATCGAGATCTTGGAGGGCTTCCGCATCCGGTCGCAGGGGCGGGTCTCGGTGCTCGGCGCCGATCCCACCCACGGCGACGAGCGGTGGCGGGCCAGGCTCGGGATCGTGCTGCAGTCCTGGCGCGACCACGGCAAATGGCGGGTGCGCGAGTTCCTCGCCCACCTCGGCGGCTACTACGCCCCCTACGCCGTCCCCGGCATCCCGCGGCCCTGGGACCCCGACGAGCTGATCGAGCGGGTCGGCCTGACCGAGCACGCCGGCAGGAAGCTCAGGACGCTGTCGGGCGGGCAGCGGCGCAGGCTCGACGTGGCGATCGGCCTCGTGGGGCGTCCCGAGCTGCTGTTCCTCGACGAGCCGACCACCGGCTTCGACCCGCAGGCCAGGTCCGACTTCCACGACCTCGTACGCGACCTGGCCGAGGCCCGCGAGACCGCCGTCCTGCTCACCACCCACGACCTGGACGAGGCCGAGAAGCTGGCCGACCGCATCCTCGTGCTGAACGGCGGCCGGATCGTCGCCGACGGCACCACCGCCGAGCTGGCCCGGCGGATCGCCGGCGAGGACGAGGTGCGCTGGATGCGCGACGGGCGGCGGTACGCCGAGACGACGCCCGACTCGACCGCGTTCGCCCGCGAGCTGTTCGCCCGCCACGGTGACGAGATCCAGGAGCTGGAGGTCCACCGGGCCTCGCTGGAGCAGACGTACCTGGCGCTGGTGCGCGAGGCCGAGGAGGCGGCCCGGTGAACGCGACCGTCCTGCGCGCCGGCTGGTCCCGGGGCCTGATCGAGCTGCGGCAGTCGTTCACCAACAGCGCCGAGCTGTTCTCCCACTTCCTGTGGCCCGCCCTGATGGTGGCCACGTTGTTCTTCATCCGGGACCTGTCGGTCGGCGCCCTCCCGCTCGGCGCCCTGGCCCTGCCCGGCATCCTCGGCATGAACGCCGCGACCGGCATGATCGGCATGAGCCAGCAGCTCACCGCCGACCGCGAGGACGGCACGCTGCTGCGCGCCAAGGCCACCCCGCACGGGATGCCCGCCTACCTGATCGGCAAGGTGATCTCGGTGTCCGGCGGTCTGCTGGCCGACCTGGTGATCTTCCTCGTGCCCGCCGCGCTCCTCGTCGAGGGCCTGCGGATCGGCCCGGACTCCTGGCCCGGCCTGGCCTGGGTGCTGCTGCTCGGCCTGGTCGCGACCCTGCCGATCGGCGCGGTGCTGGGTTCGGTGTTCACCACCGCACGCGCCCAGGGGCTGGTCCAGCTGCCGTTCCTGGCGTTGATCGGCATTTCCGGCATCTTCTACCCGATCACCGCACTGCCCGAGTGGCTGCAGGGGATCGCCCAGATCTTCCCCGTCTACTGGATGGGGCTCGGCATGCGGTCGGCCCTGCTGCCTGACTCGGCGGCCGCCGTCGAGATCGGCGAGTCGTGGCGGCAGCTGGAGACCGCCGGAGTGCTGGGCGCCTGGGCGGTGCTCGGCGTGCTCGTGGCGCCGGTCGTGCTGCGGCGGATGGCACGCGGGGAGTCCGGCTCGTCGGTGGCGGCACGCCGTGAGCGTGCCCTGCGGCGGGTCGGGTGAGCGCCGTGACCGCCACGACGGCGACCGGCCGGTCCCTGGCGCCGGACCTGGCCCGGGGCGTGATGTTGCTGGCGATCGCGGTGGCGCACGCGCCGGTGTTGGCCACCGGCACGGCCTTCGGGGTGCTCGACGGCGTGGCCGCGTTCCTCGATCATCTGCTCGCCCACAACCAGGCCCGGCCGATGTTCGTGTTGATGTTCGGCTACGCGCTGGGCCAGTTCGCCCACCGGCATCAGGCCAGGGGCGGGGACTTGGGCTCGCTCAGGAGGCTCCTGCGGCGCCGGGGCCGATGGTTGATCGTCATCGGCTTCGTGCACGGACTGCTCGTGCCGCTGGACATCATCGCGGTGTACGGGCTGACGCTGCTGCTGCTCGTCCCGCTCGTGCGCGCCCGGGACTCGGTGTTGTGCTGGACGGCCGGCTTCCGGGGGCCCTGCTGCTGTCCGGCGCGTGGACGCCCCCCGCACCCTGGGTCGCCGTGCTCGCGCACACCCTCACCGGCCAGGCCGGCGGCATCGGCCTGGCCGCCCTCATGGGGCTCATCGCGACACGTTCCCGCATCGGCCCCCTCACCGCCGCACTCGCCGCACTCGGCCGACGCTCCTGACCTTCTACCTGTTCCAGTCAGCGGTGTTCCTCGTGCTGTTCTACCCGTTCACGCTGGGCCTGTCCGACGACGTGGGCTTCGCCGCCGCCTTCGGCACCGCCCTCGCGGTCGGCGCCGTGTCGATCGTCCTCGCGAACTGGCTGGAGCGCGCAGGCCGTCGGGGCCCGATGGAGGTCCTGCTGCGGCGCCTGACCTACGGCCGCCGCAGCACGGCGGCCCGGTCGAAGGCTGTCTCCTAGACCTGCCGGCGGCCGGCGGGGTCGGGACGCGCCGCCGCGGCGGCCTGGCCGACACCCTGCCTGATGCGGCTCTCCATCCGCGCGACCGCGCCCGTGCCGGCCGCCATGCTGGCCCCGGTGACCTGGGCCTGGCCGGTGACGAAGATGCCGTTGTTCAGGATGGTCGTCTGGCGCTCGCGCAGGTCGCTCACGTCGACGTTGTGCTCCTCCAGGAAGTCGGCGACGGCGTCCATGATGCGCTGTTCGGCGGCCTTGACGTACATCTCCTTGTCAAGCTGCTGGAAGTAGCGGTGGTAGAGGTGGTCGGTGGCGTGCTCGCGGGGGTTGTAGGCCGCGCCGTAGTTGAAGGTGTGGCCGCGGATGGCCTTGATGCTGGCCTTCTGCTGCCGCCTGCGCCTTCTCGGCTCCGAGAGCGCGGCGAGGGTGTTGGGCAGGGCCAGCACCAGCGCCGCGGCGGTGCGCCGCAGCGCCGACAGCGCGATGCGGGCCATCCGCTCCGAGGGCGCGCAGTTGACCAGCCGGTCGACCTCGCGGTAGGCCTCCCGCAGCGGCGGCAGCAGCGAGTAGCCGGCCTCGGTGAACATCATGCCCTTCTCGGCGAGCAGCACGAACCGCAGGAAGATCGAGATCACCACCTCGCCCTCCCAGCCGGTCACGCTCACCGTGAGGTAGGGGCGGGCCCGCGTGCGCGGGTTGTCGCGCAGCTGGTGGATGAACCTCTCGCTCACCGTCGGCACGGGCGGCAGGAGGGCGTCGGGCAGCACGGCGGCCTGGAGCTCGGGGTCGGTCTCGTAGCGCAGGTCGAGGCCGTTGACGAAGAGCTTGTCGCCGACGGTGAGACCGGGCAGGCCGAGGGCGGCGATCTCGGCGGCCACCCGGTCGTAGAGCTCGCCGACCGCGAAGGGCACGACCGTCTCGCCGGGCCGGGCCTTGGCGACGTTCATGGTGAACGACCAGTTGTTGATCCGGCTGCCGTAGCCGACGAAGGGGGAGTAGTCGGCGAACACCGTGACGTTCCCGGCGCCGCGGTCGGCGATGTCCACCAGATGGTCGCGCAGCGCGGGCGAGCTGGGCAGCGGCGCCTCGGCCGGGTCGAAGGAGTGGCGGGTCAGCCTGGTCAGGATGACCGACTCGTGGGCGTCGTAGAGCTCGGCGAAGACGACGAGCCAGGCCAGGAAGATCGGGAGCAGGACGAGCGGGCTGGACAGCAGGGCCAGCGTGGCCAAGGCGAGCACGGCCAGCACGGCGTCACGCACCTGCTGGCGCCTTTGGGCCATCAGGCCGTACTTGAGCATCGTGGCCAGGTCGACGCCGGGGGACTGGGCGACGGCCCGGAAGCGGTCATGAAGAATCGAGCGAATGGTGGAATTACGCACTTTCGCGTCGAGCATCATGGCGATGCAGAGATATCGCGTGACTTCCGTCGCGGCCGGGCGATCACCTTGGAAATGACGGCCACAATTAGCGCATACCAGGGAATCGGGCGAATTCGGGCTGTCGCAGTGACCGCAGTTCATCAGCTCAGTCCTCTGGTCGGGGGCTTTGTGGACTCTGACGTCACCTCGACTTTAACGAGCGCACGGCCGGCGTCGCCAGGTAAAAAGAATTCGCCCGGAGGACATCATTCGCCAAACGCAATAAACAACAATGCCGGGCCTCAGATCTCCTTGAGGAAGACGATCGCGTCCGCCTGGCCGACGGTGGCGGGGTCGAGGGCCAGGTAGGTGTGGTCCACCGGGACGCGGGGCGCCGGCCCGCGGTCGAGCGCCCCGGCCAGGCGGCGGGGATCGACGACGGCGCGGGCGTCACACACCTCCGACAGGATGCCTTCAAGGGTGTCGGGGGCCGGGACGTCGGCGCCGCGGGAGCCGAAGGTCGAGGCGGCGAAGGCGTACCGGTCGCCGACACCCGCGGCGAGCACGGCCCCCGCGCTCCACCACCGCAGCTCCTCGCCCGCGAACCGCCACCGGCTCTCGTCGCGCTGCAGGTGGCGGTTGTGGGCGAAGACGAGGGTGGGGCCCCGGCGCTCCTCGCGCCGGACGATCGCGTCGAGGTTGCCGGCCATCATCGCGTCGCGCAGGCCCATGAGCGCGCCGAGCCGGCGCGGCGAGGGGTCGGCCATGCCGGCGTGGTAGCGCAGCAGCCCGGCGGCGGCGCGGGCGTGCAGGCCGGCGCGCCACCGGTCGTCGCCGGACGTGACGGCCGCCAGGTGCGGGGCGTGCGCGGTGAGCAGCACGCAGAGGTCGTCGGCGATCAGGCGCAGCTCCGCGACCTCCGGCGCGCCGCCGATCGAGCGGGCCGGGTCCGTGAGGGCGGCCGGGTCGGTCCAGCGCTCGTCGGGGCCGAGCAGCTCATCCAGCCTTTCGCGGGTCAGGGGCAGGTCGAGGTGGGGGGCCAGGTAGTCGTACAGGGCGGTCAGGGCCGGGCGCGGGGCGGCCGGACCGGTGATCTCCACCGGGGCGTCGAAGCCGTCGAAGCGCAGCCGGTCGCCTGGCGCGCACCGCTCGTTGCGGGCCCGCATCCAGCGCAGGAGCTCGCGGTTGGCGGGCGAGGCGCCGAACCCGTGGCTGAAGCCGCGGCTCATCGCCTCGTCGAGGGTGACGTCGCCGCCGGTGACGTACGCGTCGGCGGTCAGGCCGGCCAGGCAGTCGCTCTCGACGGCGATCGACCGGTAGCCCTCGTGCTCGACGAGGTGACGGAAGAGCTCGTTGCGCAGCTCCAGGAAGGCTTCGACGCCATGCGTGGGCTCGCCCAGGCCGAGCACGCGGACGCCGGGGCGCAGCAGCGCGGCGAGGGCGCCGCCGGTGAACGCCTGGACGGCGTCCCGGATCGAGGTCGTCATGCCTTCAACCGTATCGTTGAACTTCTAGTGTAAACTTCTGGCCGATCCACCGGCGGGCAGGGAGGCATACCCTCAACATGCGGCCCATCGATCTGGCGCGCGCGCACGGCCTGTCCACGCAGGCGGTGCGCAACTACGAGGACGCGGAGATCCTGCCGCCGTCCGAGCGTTCCGCGCACGGCTACCGCGTCTACACCCCCCGCCACGCGGCGGCGCTGCGCACGTTCCTGGCGCTGGTCCCCGCCCACGGGCACGCCACCGCGACCGCGATCATGCGGGCCGTGAACGGCGGCGGCCTCGCGGCGGCGCTGCGCCTGATCGACGAGGGCCACGCCCAGCTCGCCGAGGACCGCGGCACGCTGGAGGCCGTCGAACGCGCGCTGCGCGACCTGGCGCCGCCGCGCGAGGCGGAGCCCGGCGTGACGTTCATCGGCCCGCTGGCCCGCCGGCTGCGCATCAAACCGGCGACGTTGCGCAAGTGGGAGCGGGCCGGGCTGACCGTGCCCCGGCGCGACCCGCGTACCGGCTACCGGGTCTACACCGCCGCCGACGTCCGCGACGTGCTGCTGGCCCACCAGCTGCGGCGCGGCGGCTACGGGCTGGAGCAGATCCGGCAGGTGCTGGACCAGGTGCGCGCGGCGGGCGGCATGGAACCCCTGCAGGCGACGTTGCGCGACTGGCACGACCGGCTCACCGCCAGGGGCCTGGCCATGCTCACCGCAGCGGGCGCGCTGGACGCCTACCTGCGCGAGGGGAACTTTGCCACCGGGGAGGGCATCTAACACGCCGTGGAAGCGTCGAACGCCGGAGAACCGCAGCGCATAGGGCAGTACTGGCTGGCCGGACGGCTCGGGTCCGGGGGCCAGGGCGTGGTGTACGACGCCTACGACCCCGAAGGCCGCCGGGTCGCGCTCAAGGTCCTGCACATGGCCGACAGCCCGGCCGGCCGCGAGCGGTTCGCCAAGGAGGCGGCCGCGGCCGGGCGCGTGGCGTCGTTCTGCACGGCGCGGGTGCTCGACTGCGACCTGTCGGGCAGCAGGCCGTACATCGTCAGCGAGTACGTGCCGGGCCCGAGCCTGCGCCGGGCGGTCGAGCAGGGGCGCCGGTTCGCCGGGGACGACCTGCACCGGCTGGCCACGGCGATCGCCACCGCCCTGACCGCCGTGCACGACGCGGGCGTCATCCACCGGGACCTCAAGCCGGACAACGTGCTGCTCGGCGCCGACGGCCCGCGGGTGATCGACTTCGGCGTCGCGCGCACCGCGGACATGTCGCTGACCAGGACCGGCGAGGTGGCCGGCACGCCCACGTACATGGCGCCCGAGGTGTTCACCGGGCAGCGGGCGGGCGCGCCCGCCGACGTGTTCGCCTGGGGCGCGATCATCGTGTTCGCCGCCACGGGCGCCGACCCCTTCCGCGCCGACAACCTCGGCGGGGTCATGCACCGGGTGTTGTCGGCCCAGCCCGACCTGAGCGGGCTGCCGCCCCGGCTGGCCTCGCTGGTGTCGGCCGCGCTGGAGAAGGATCCGGCGGCCCGTCCCACCGCCCGCGACCTGCTGCTCGCCCTGGTCAGCGGCAACAGCGCCGACACCCGCGGGCTGCTGACGGCGGGCAGCCGCGCCGCCAGGGGCGTGCACGTCCCCGAGCAGGCCGACCCGGCGCTCGGCACGATCGCCGAGGACGCCTACGGCGCGCTCGCGCCCGAGGAGCGCGAGCTGGCCGCCGAGGTGTTCCTGCGCCTGGTGACGGTCACCGAGGACGGGCACGAGGCCGTGCGCTGGGCGTTGAAGGAGGACCTGCTCGCCGGCCGCTCCGAGCGGGAGACGCAGGCGATCGAGCACATCCTCCAGGTGTTCTCCTACCTGGTGACGCAGAAGGACGAGGCGGTGGCGCTGTCACGTCCCGCGCTGCTGCGCGCCTGGCCGCGGCTGCGCGTCTGGGTGGACGGCGACCGCGACGGGCTCGCCGTGCTGGGCCAGCTCAGCGACGCCGCCCGCCAGTGGGCCGGCAACGGCCGCAAGGACGGCGACCTGCTCCAGGGCAGCCGCCTGGACCAGGCGCTGACCTGGGCCGCCACCGGCCGCAGGCACATCACGCTGACCCCTCTCGAACGTGACTTCCTGGCCGCGGGCACCGGCCTGGCCAGGCGGCGCGTGCGCCGCCGACGCCTGACCACGGCCGCGCTGGCCGGGCTGCTGGTGGTGGCGCTGGCCGCGGGCGGCCTGGCCGTGCTGCGCGGCCGGCAGGTGACCGAGCAGAGCCTCCTGGCGGGCCGGCAGCGCGACCAGGCGGTCGGGCGGCAGGCCGCCGCCGAGGCCGACCGGCTGCGGACGAGCGACCCGGCCACGGCGATGCTGCTCAGCGTGGCGGGCTGGCGGCTGGCCCCCGGCCCCGGCACCCGGCGCAGCCTGACGACCTCGCTGACGATGCCGGAGAGCGCCGTCTTCCGCGACCCCGGCGCCAAGGGCGTCTCGGCGTCGGCGTCGGCGGCCGGCGGGCGCGTGCGGGCCATCGCCGGCGAGGACGGCGTCCGGGTCTACGACGTGCCCTCCGGCCGGCAGACCGCGTTCTGGCGGTGGCCGCGCGGACTGGAGGCGCTGCCGTCGGCGGCGGCGCTCAGCCCGAGCGGGCGCACGCTGGTGGTGGTCAGCAGGGACACGGCCTACGCCTGGGACGCCAGGACGGGCGCCAAGCTGCACGAGCACCGCATCGGCGAGGGCAGCCCCGGCGTGCACGTCACCTTCGACGGCAACGAGAACCTGGCCGCGGTGATGCGCGAGACCACCCTGGAGTTCCTGTGGGACACCAGGACCGGCGCGTCCTACACCCCGGACCTGGAGTCGGGCGTCGCTCCGGCGATCGCGCCCTCCGGCGCCTACATCGCGGGCGTCGGCCCCAACCAGGGCGGGCTCAAGGTGATCCGCCTGCCCAGCCTCACCGTGGACACCCGCCTGCCGAAGGCGTGCGGGCCGGTGGTGGCCTTCACGCCGGACAGCAGGCGGCTGCTGTGCGCGAACGGCGACATCGCCGCCTTCGACCTGGCCACCGCCAGGAAGGTGCCCGACTCCGACCAGCCGTTCTGGCAGGAGTCGGCCCTGGACGACACGCTGAACGGCCGGCTGCGGATGAGCCCCGACGGCCGCCGCATGCTGGCCGTCGAGGGCCGGACCCTGCACCTGCTCGACGCGGACGACGGCGACGAGCTGGCCCTCTACCGGGCCGAGGGCGAGCCCGAGGACGTCTGGCTGGAGGCCGACGGCCACACCGTCCGGTACGTAATCGACAACTCGACCATCACCGCCGACCTGACCTCCCGCCTGCCCTCCACCCGGCTGCCGCAGGGCTACGAGCTGGACGCCTTCAGCCGGGACGGCCGCCTGGCCGCCGCCACCAAGGACTCAGGGCCGGTCCGCGTGTGGGACGGCGTCCGGCTCGGCCTGCCGATGGCCGGCAGCGCGGGCGTCACCGGACAGCTGTTCGACCCGGCGGGCGCCCGGCTGGCCGCCGAGGGCGCGGACTCCTCGGCGGCCCTCTGGGACGTCGCCACCGGCCGCCGGTTGTGGCGCCACGCCGTGCCGCGCACGCAGTTCGTGTTGTCGAAGACGTTCACCCCCGACGGCCGCCGGCTGGTGCTGTCGCTCAAGGAGCAGAGCGAGCGGGACGCCCGCAACGAGCTGGTCGTCCTCGACGCCGGCACCGGCCGCACGCTCGCCCGGCACCATCTGGCCACGGTCACCGAGACCATCGTGGCCACCCGCGACGGCACGGCGGTGGTGACCGCCACCGGCAAGATCTACGACCTGCGCACCGGCAAGGCCGTCGGCCCCGGCTTCAACCGGTCGGGCCTGGCGATCGCGCTCAGCCCTGCCGCGCAGGTGCTCGCCCTCGGCTCGGCCACGGTCGAGCTGTGGGACGTCGCCACCGGCCGCGAGCTGCCGCCCGCGCTGCGCGTGGCCGCCCGGGGGCAGGTCGAGACCGTGCTGTTCAGCCACGACGGCTCGCTGCTCGCGCTGATCGGCAGGTCCATCGGGGAGACGTTCGACGACGTGTACACCGTCCAGGTCTGGGACGTCGGCTCGCGGGAGCGGATCGGCTCCTTCCCCATCGGCATCCTGGACCGGCTGGCCTTCAGCGCCGACGACCAGACCCTGTACGTCTCGGGCAACGCCTCAGGGACGATCATCCGGATCCCGGTGGGCGCCGAGTCCGTGGCCCGCCTGGTGTGCGAGCGCGCGGGCCGCACGATGAGCCCGCAGGAGTGGCAGCGGCACCTGAAGGACGTGCCCTACCGGGACGTCTGCCCCGGCGTGCGGCACGGACGGTCGTGACGGGCGCCGCTCCTCAGATCGCGGGCAGGCCCCGATCGCCGTCCAGCACGCCGCCGCGCAGGTCGTCCGGGGCCGTGACGCGCGGCGGCACGCGCAGCGTCAGCATGGCGACGTCGTCGTCGTTGTCCTCGGGCCGGACCCGCTCCAGCAGCATGTCGCCGAGCGCGTTCAGCGGCCGGTGGGTGTGGGAGGCGGCGTACCGGCTCAGGCGGGCCAGGCCCTCGTCCAGGGAATGCCCGGGGGACTCGATCAGCCCGTCGGTGTAGAGCACGAGGGTGGACCCCGGCGGCAGCTCCACGACGGCGTCGGCGCGCACACCGCGGATGCCGGTGCCCAGCAGCAGGCCCTGGCCCTCCTCCAGGAAGCGGGTGCGGCCGTCGCGCTCGACCAGCAGCGGCGGCGGATGGCCCGCGTTGCTCCAGCACAGCACCCAGCGGCCGTCGTCGGTGTGCTCCAGCCGGGCCAGGACGACGGTGGCCATGGTGGCCTGCGCCATGCGCACCACCGCGCGGTCGAGCCGGTCGAGGATGGCGCTGGGCCGGTCCTGCTCGGCGCCGGCGTAGGCGCGCAGCATGTTGCAGACCTGGGCCATCCCGGCGGCGGCCTCCAGGTCGTGGCCGACCACGTCGCCGATCACCAGGGCGGTGGCGCCGTCGGGCATGGTGAAGGCGTCGTACCAGTCGCCGCCGACCTGCGAGGCGCGGGGGGCGGGCACGTAGAGGGCGCTCATCTCCAGGCCGGGCACCGACGGCAGGCGCGGCAGCAGATGGCGCTGCATGGTCTCGGCGACCCGGCGCTGCCGCTCGTACAGGCGGGCGTTGTCCAGGGCGAGGCCGGCGCGCCGGGCGATGTCCTCCACCAGCAGCAGGTCGGCGGTGGTGAACGCGCCGGACCGCTCGGCGCGGCCGAGCGTCAGCGCCCCGACCACCTCGCGCACGCCGCGGATGGGCGCGATGCCCGCAGAGTGCATGCCGGTCCTGCGGAACAGCTCCTGCTGGAAGACCGCGATGCCGGAGTCGGGCGCGCCCTGGTAGGTCTCCGGCCCGGCCAGCGTCGCAGTGACCCCGCGCAACGCCCGCGACAGCGGCATCGGCGACTCCTCGGGGACCGCGGGCATCGGCCCCTCCAGGTCCTCGTGGTGCACCAGGACGCCGTCCTCGTGGTGGACGACGGCGGCGCGGTTCACGCCGCCGTGCTCGGTGAGCAGGTCCACCACCACCCAGTCCGCGAGCAGCGGCACCACCAGGCGGACGAGCTGGCGCAACGTCTCGTCCACGTCGAGGCTGGAGGTGAGCGTCGTGGTGGTCTCGGCCAGCAGGGCCAGCCGGTCGAGCTCGGACATCGACGTCCCGTGCTCGGGCTCCGGGACCTGCGCGCCGGGCTCGTCGGCGTCGTGGAAGAGCACCAGCGCCCCGGTCCTGCCGTCGGCCAGCAGGCAGGGCGTGACCAGCCAGGAGGCCGGCAGCAGGGAGCCGTCGCCGCGGGCCAGCCATTCCCGCTCGCCCTGGGAGGTGCCGCCGGTGATGAGCGGGCGTCGCATCGCGCACCGGCTGCGCGGCAGCGTCTCGCCGCGCGGGCCGCGGTGGAGCAGGTCGTGGGCGTCGGCGCCGAGCAGGTCGGCGGCGGGACGGCGGAGCAGCGCCTCGGTGCGCGGGGCGACCTCGACGATCCGGCCCCGGTCGTCCACGACGTACGCGCCCGCGTGGGTCAGGTCGCTCAGCCCGCGGGGACGTCCGTCCTGCGGCCGGTGCGGCCCGGCGTCGTGCTCGGGCACGTTCATGATGTCGGCTCCTCTCCTGCCCACCTCCTACCCGCCGTCCTGTTCGTCACCAGGGACGCCCGCGGTCCTGACAGTATGGCCGAGCTTATGGGGATCTACTCAGTACCCGAGAATCCAGGTGCGGTCGCCGGCACCGTCGGAGAGGAACGACGCCAGGGCGCCTCCTTCCTCGGCGACGGCGGCCCGCTCGGCCGGGGAGAGGCCGCGCAGCGGCGTGACCAGCACGGTGTCGTCCTCGACGGTCCAGGTGGCCGAGACCCGGCCGTCCACCAGGACCATCCGGGCGCCGGCGACCGACAGGCCGCGGTGTTCGCGGTCGATGATCCGGCCGCGGTCGTCGTAGCCGAGGACCGCGTTGTCGAAGGCCGGCAGGAACCGTACGGGGGCGGGCGTGCCGGGGTCGGGGCGCGGCGCGCGGGGCAGGTCCAGCAGCTCGCGGCCGCGCTCGTCCCGGAAGGCGACCAGTTCCTCGCGGACCGCCGCCACGGCCCTGGGCAGGCCCGCCAGGCCGGACCAGGCGCGCAGGTCGGCCGTGGCGGCGGGGCCGTACGCCGCCAGGTAACGCCGTACGAGGGCCTGCCCCACGGGGTCGGAGCCGTCGGCGGACGGCGGGTCCACCTCCCGCCCCAGCCAGGACGACAGCGGCAGGTTGCGCACGCCCGCCCGCGTCCGCCACAACCCGCGCGGCGGGAGCTGCGCCATCGGGACCAGCGCTGCGACCAGCATCTCGCCCAGCGCCCGCGGCCCCGGACCAGGCCAGCGACCGGCCACCGCCCGCGCGAGCTGCGACATCGAGCGCGGCTCGCCGTCGGCCAGCACCGCCCGTCCGGCCGCCGCGAGCTCGTCGAGGTCCACCCCGGCCAGCTCACGCCGGTAGACGCCGAGCACCCGCTGGCGCAACATCGCGTCGTGCCGGGCCCGCCAGGCCAGGACGTCGGCGGCGGTGACCAGGTGGACAGTGCGCCGCATCAGGTGGGTGCGCACCACGTCCCGGCCGGTCAGCAGGCCCGACAGCGTGGCGGGGTCGAAGGCGCGCAGCCGTGACCAGAGCCCGGTGAAGGGCTCCTGCGGCTCCTGCGCCTGCAGGCCGCACAGGTGCGCGACGGCGTCGAGGACCGGCAGGCCGGCGCGGTCCAGCAGCAACTGGCGGGCGAGCGTGGCGCGGTTGAGCGCCCGGGTGCTCAGAACGGTCATCTCCTCTTCCCGTGTCTCAGGATGCTCCTTTTCGTGCGGTGCCCATGCTGGCGGAGGAAGCGGTCAGGTTGTGGCCTCTTCTTACGCCATCATGAGAAACAAGCAGAAGACCTCGGCACGCCTGCTCTCGCTGCCCCAGATGCGCCGCGACCGGCCGGGGGCGCAGGTTCGACGACGGCATCGAGGTCGTCGGCCCCGCCGGGCTCAAGGACGCCTTCGCCCAGCCGGCCCGCCGCTGCACCGCCGCCGCCTGGCCCGGCTCACTTCTTCGGGAGGCGGGCGACGTCGGAGACCGGGCCCAGATGGGCGAGCTTGTCCGGGTTGACCACCGAGTGGATGGCCTGGATCACGCCGTCGGCGACGTCCAGCTCGACCACGCCCGCCACGCGTCCCTCGGCGTCGTACATGACCGCGCCGGGGCGGCCGTTGACCCAGGCCGTCCGTACCGTGACGCCGAGCGCGCGGACCCGGCGCAGCCCCGCGACCAGCATCTTGACGACCCGGGGCGCCCCGGCCGCCGGTCTGGCCATCGCCTGCGCCTTGCCGCCGCCGTCCCCGTGCAGGACGACGTCGGGCGCGAGCATGCCGAGCAGCGCGTCGAGGTCGCCGCCGTCGGCCGCGTCGAAGAACCTGCGGGCCAGTTCCTCGCCCGTCGCCCGCCGCGCCTGGGTCGGCACGGTGTCGCGGGACTGCCGCCCGGCGGCGACGCGCTGCCTGGCGCGGGTGAGGATCTGCCGGCAGTTCACCTCGGTCCTGCCGGTGATCCGCGCGACGTCCTGGTAGCCGTACCCGAACACCTCGCGCAGCATGAGCACCGCCCGCTCCACCGGCGACAGGGACTCCAGCAGCACGAGGAACGCCATCGACAACGAGTCGGCCAGCTCGGCGTGCTCGGCCGGACCCGGCTCGCCGGTGTGCGCCACGACCGGCTCGGGCAACCATTCGCCCACGTACGTCTCCCGTCGCACCCGCGCCGAGCGCAGGTGGTCGATGCCCAGCCGCGTCACCGCGGTCGTCAGGTACGCCTTCGGCTCACTGATCACGGTCCCCGCGTTGCGCGCCCTGGTCAGGCCGAGGAACGCGTCCTGCACGATGTCCTCGGCGTCGCCCACGGAACCGGTCATCCCGTACGCGATGGAGAACAGCAGCGGCCGGTAACCGGTCACGTCCGGCTCCTCCGCCCGGGGCAGGGGGTCGGTCCCGTCGGCTCCTGTCCCGCGGCTCATCTGCTCGGCCTTTCCGTCCTGGGGTTCTTCTTGCGTACGACGCCCAGCAGGGTAGCCGTGCGGCTGGACCTCGTCGTGACCAGGCGGGCGGGTCCGGTGGTGCACGGAGGTCACCACGCGATCGGGCCGAGGCGGTCGACGAAGACGCCGGTGGGGCCGTCGGGGCCCAGGGTCGCGAGCCGGACGATCGAGTCCGTGCCCTCGGTGACCGTCAGCAGGCCGGTGTGACGGTTCATGTCGGTGGCGGCGAACTTGTGGTTGGCGGTCTCGCCGGGGGTGGCGACGTTGAACTTGATGTGCGGGAGCGCATGGGCGTACCGGACGGTGATCATGTTCAGGGCCGCCTTGGAGGAGCTGTAGGCCAGCTCGTGCATCTTCGAGACGGGCTGGTCCGGATCGGTGACGACGGCGAAGGAGCCGCCGCCGCTGGACACCATCACCACCCGCGGGTTCTCGGCGGCCTGGAGCAGGGGCAGGAAGGCGTGGGTGACCCGGACGGGGCCGTAGACGTTGGTGTCGTAGACGGCGTGGATCTCGCCGGCCGTGGCGTCCGCGGGCGGGACGGCGTTTCCCGGCGCGCCGGCGTTGTTGACCAGCACGTCCAGGTGGTCGGTGTGCTCGCGGACGAGCCGCGCGGCCTCGTTCACCGACGCGTCGGAGGTCACGTCCAGGGGGATCATGATCACGTCGATGCCGTCCTCGGCCAGCCGGGCGGCGGCGGCCTGCCCGCGGCCCTCGTCGCGGGAGCCGAGGAAGATCGTCCAGCCGAGTGTGCCGAGGCGGCGGGCGGCTTCGAGGCCGAGGCCCTTGTTGGCTCCGGTGATCAGTGCGGTGGTGCGTTCCGTGTTCGTCATGCGCTCTAAGACGGAACCCCCTTCGCGCGTGTGACAGGTTGTGATCGACGTCACAACAGGCTGGTCCAAGGCCGGGGAAACGAACGCCGCCATGACCTCGGAGGCGTGACCGTGCCTTGTTCGTGCCGGGACGAACGCCGGCGGTGGCTGCTCGCTGGCCATCGAACTACTCGCCGTCAAGGAGTGGCACGGCGCCGTGCGGCGTGAGGCCGGTGGGCGCCGTGCGGGCCGGTGGACACCGCCCGGTTGTCCCTTCTTGCGGCGGCGTTGCGGTGCGGCGTGGCGCTGGGCCTGACGCGGGCGGGTGCGCGGGTCACACGAGCTGGTCATCGTCCTGTGGCTGACGGCGCGAGAACGCGGAGCTGATCCTCGTGCCCGGCACGGCGGCGGACGCGCAGGCACGGTGGGGGACAGGAACGAACTGTCGGTGCGGCCCGGCATTCTGGCGAGCGGCGGAGACGTGGAGGATGCGACACGCCGGAGACGCTGCGTGTCCGTCTGGCGGGCCGGATGCGGCGCGGCCGCGGTGGGCGCACGATGGGGACGCCCGGTCGATCACGCGGGTAGGGCGCTGACCTGCGGCGACGAGGTCCCGTCCCTCTCGTTGTCGCCGCGATGGCGACTTCGTCCCGACCTCCCATGCTCATGGTCAATTTCTGGATTTGAATTTCCAGAAATTGGAAAATGTTAGGGTGTCGCCGTGACTGCGGAGGTCGGCGTGGTGACGCCTTGCAAGCATTGTGGAGCTCCCATCGAGCAGCGGCCGGGGCGCGGGCGGCCGAAGTCGTACTGTCCGGAGAAGGGGTGCCAGGCGGCGGCCAAGCGGGAGCGCGAGCTGCGGCGGGCCACCCCCGGGCTGGAAGGCGCGCTGGCCAGGGCCGAACAACTGTACGACCGGATGGAGACCGGGCTGCTCGCGGCCATCGAGCCGCTGGCCAAGGCCCTGTCCGACGAGCTGAGCCCGGCCGGGGTCGAGGCCAAGGTGAGCGCCGTCCAGGCCGAGGCGCACACGCGGGTGGCGATCGCCCGCACCGAACGTGAGCAGGCCTTCGAGCAGGTACGCCTGGCCCGTGAGGCCACCGAGCACGCGCGCCGGCAGACGGCCGAGATGCGAGCCCGGCTGGAGGAGGCCGAGAACGAGCGCGAGACGGCGCTGCAGGACGCCGAACGCGCCCGCGAGCAGGCCCTGGCCGCGTTGCGCGAGGCGGCCAGCACCGAACGGCAGGCGTTGCAGACCGCCGAGAGGGCGGTCCGGCGGGCCGAGCAGGCCGAACGGCGGGTGAAGGAGGCCTCGCGCCAGGCGGAGCTGACCGAGCAGACCCGGGATCAGGTCGTCCAGGAGCTGGCCGAGCAGGCGGAGGCGGCCGAGGAACGGGCCGAGGAGGCGCGGGCGCAGGCCGTACAGGCCGGGCTGGAGGCGGACCGGGCGCGGGAGGAGCGAGACCGCGCCCGGGAGGAGGCGGCGGCGGCCGGGCGGGCGCGCGAGCTGGCCGAGCGGGCGGTGATCGCAGCCACGGCCAGGGAGGAGGCGGCCGCGCAGGAGCGGGAGCGAGCCGTTGAGCGGGCAGAACGCGCCGAACGCGCGGCCACCGAGGCCGAACGGGACCGGGCGGTCGCGCAACGGGAGGCCGCCCAGGCCGCGGCCGAGGCGGGCGACCTGGCCCGGAGGCTGGCGTCGGCCGAGGAAGAGGCCGCCGCGGCGCTGGCCAAGGAGCGCAGACAACACGCCCGTGAGAAGGCGCGGGCCGCGGCTGCGGCCGGTGAACGCGACCAGCTGCTGGGGGAGTTGCGGCTGGAGCGCATGCGTCTGGCCGACGTACGGGCCGAACTGGACGCGGCCCGCGCCGAGGCCGCGCTGCTACGGGAACGAGCGGTCGCCGCCGAACTCGCACAACGAGCCCCCGCCCCCGAACCACGGGCGACACGGACCGACTGACCACGGACCGACTGACCACGGGCGACACGGCGCGGGCCGAGGAGTCAGCGCAGGGGGCGGAAGAAGGTCCTGACGTCCTCGACGAGCAGGTCGGGGGCCTCCATGGCGGCGAAGTGGCCGCCGCGGTCGAACTCCGACCAGTGCACGACGTTGTGCTCGCGCTCGGCGATCCGGCGCACCCCGGCGTCCCCGGGGAAGACGGCGACGCCGTGCGGCAGCCCGGAGTACTCGGCCACCGCGCCCCAGCCCTTCTGCCCCTCCTTGTAGAGGCGGGCGGAGGAGGCGGCGGTCCCGGTGAACCAGTAGACGCTCACGTCGGTGAGCAACTGGTCAAGGTCCACCGCGTCCTCGGGCAGTTCGCGGGCGGGGTCGGTCCACTCCTTGAACTTCTCCACGATCCAGGCCAGCTGCCCGGCGGGGGAGTCGTGCAGCCCGAACGCGAGGGTCTGCGGCCGGGTCGCCTGGATGATCGCGTAACCGGCCCGGTCCTGGTCCTGGTACTGGCCGAGGCGGGCGAGCTCGTCCGGGGCGAGCTCGCGGAGCTCGGCCGGGTCGCCGCTGGGGAACCCGAGCGCGCCGTTGACGTGCACGCCCACGACGTTCCTGGGCGCGGCGCGGCCGAGCATCGGCGAGATCACCGAGCCGCTGTCGCCGCCCTGCGCGCCGTACCGGTCGTAGCCGAGGCGGTCCATCAGCTCGGCCCACGCCCGTGCGACGCGCTCCAGGTCCCAGCCGGGCTCGGTGGTGGGGCCGGAGAAGCCGAAGCCGGGGATCGAGGGGGCGACGACGTGGAAGGCGTCGGCCGGGTCGCCGCCGTGGGCGGCCGGGTCGGTGAGCGGGCCGATGACGTTCATGAACTCGGCGACCGAGCCCGGCCAGCCGTGTGTGACGATCAGCGGCAGCGCGCCGGGCTCGGGGGAGCGGACGTGCAGGAAGTGCACGTTCTGCCCGTCGATGGGGGTGGTGAACTGCTCGAAGGCGTTGAGCCGCCGCTCGGCGGCCCGCCAGTCGAACGAGGTGCGCCAGTACTCGGCCAGCTTCTTCGCGTAGCCCACCGGGACGCCGTAGGACCAGCCGACGCCGGGCAGCTCGTCCGGCCAGCGGGTCGCCGCCAGCCGGGCGCGCAGGTCGTCCAGCTGGGCCTGCGGGATGTCGATGCGGAACGGGCGGATGCGCGGGTCGTCGTTCATGTCCATGACTGTAGGAAGGGGCTAGGACAGCTTCAGTCCTAGGATGGGCGGCATGCTGGAGACGTCGGCGCGGTTGTTGCGTCTGTTGTCGTTGTTGCAGACGCCCAGGGAGTGGTCGGGCGCAGAGCTGGCCGAACGGCTCGGCGTCTCGCCCCGCACGGTCCGCCGCGACGTCGACCGGCTGCGTGACCTGGGCTACGTCGTGGACGCCACCCCGGGCACGGCCGGATACCGGCTCGGCGCCGGGGTCGGGGTACCGCCGCTGCTGCTCGACGACGAGGAGGCGGTCGCGGTCGCCATCGGGCTCGGCACGGCGGCGGTCTCCGGCGTGACCGGCATCCAGGAGACCTCGGTGCGGGCGCTGGCCAAGCTCGAACAGGTGCTGCCGGCCCGGCTCCGGCACCGCGTCGGCGACCTGCGTTCGGTGACGGTACCGCTGGCGGGGGCGGCGGAGGCGGTGGACCCGGCCGCGCTCACGGCGATCGCCGCGGCGGTCCGCCGGCGGGAGAGCCTGCGGTTCGACTACCGCTCCCACGACGGCGTCGCGGATCGCCGTGCCGCGGAGCCGTACCGGCTGGTCAACTCGGGTCGCCGCTGGTACCTGGTGGCCTGGGACACCGGCCGGGCGGACTGGCGCACGTTCCGCGTCGACCGGCTGCGGCTGCACAGCCCGAACGGCCCGCGTTTCACGCCCAGGGAGCCGCCCGCCGCCGACCTCGTGCGCTACGTCTCCGAGCGGATCTCGGTCGATCCCTACCGTTACCAGGGGCGGTTCACGGTGCGGGCGCCGGCGGACGTCGTCGCCGCCCGGATGCCGCCGACCATGGCGGTGGTCGAGCCGGTCGGCGACGGCTCCTGCGTCCTGTCAGCCGGGTCGCACTCGCTGGACGAGCTGGCGATGTGGGTCGCGCAGCTCGGCGTGCCGTTCGAGGTGCACGAGCCGCCCGAGCTGGTCCGGCACGTCCGCGCCCTCGCCGCCCGTCTCCTCGACGCCGCCCCCGCCGCCGATCCGGCGTAAGGCCCCGATCCGGAGTAAGCGCCGATCCGGCGTGAAGCGCCGGATCCGGCGTAAAGCCGCCATCCGGGGTGAAGCGCCGCACCGGCTCGACCGCGGCTACGGCGGCCCGTCGGACTGACTGTCGGGCGGCCCGTCGGGCTGGCTGTCGGGCTAGCTGTCGGACCGGTTGTCGGGCTGGGCGAGCCAGGCCACG
Organism: Nonomuraea sp. NPDC049624; assembly: GCF_040675255.1. Taxonomy (NCBI): domain Bacteria; kingdom Bacillati; phylum Actinomycetota; class Actinomycetes; order Streptosporangiales; family Streptosporangiaceae; genus Nonomuraea; species Nonomuraea sp. NPDC049624. The sequence continues at coordinate 249,994 of NZ_JBFAOR010000005.1, forward strand.
CACCGGCGCGTCAGCTCAGGGTCCCGGGCCGCGTCCAGGTGGCCCGCTCCGGGGTGCACGGTCACCCTGATCCGGCCGGCGTGCCGGGGGTAGACGTGCTCGATCGTCTCGCGGAAGCGCAGCGCGCCCTGGGGCGGCACGTGGCTGTCGTCGGCGCCGCACTCGAAGGCGATGGCCGGTCCGTGGGCGTAGGCGCCGATGTTGGTGAGCGGGTTCAGCCGGTCGAACCACCACTGGGCATGGCGGCCCGCGTGTCCCTGCGGCAGGAGGCGGGCCGGGTCGTCCAGCGCGCACATGCCCGGACGGGTCCAGTCGGCGGTGGCCGCGACGGCCGCCGCTCTGCGTACCCGGTGGTCCAGCCCGGCCAGCGCCACCGCGCAGTCGCCGCCCATCGACACCCCGCCCGCGACCGCGCCGGGTCCCGCGCCGAGCTCCGCGGCCGCCCAGTCCAGGACCCGGACGCATTCCACCGTCGTACGGCCCAGCAGCGGCCACATCTCCTGGCGGAAGTCGCCCAGGACGCGCTCGGCCAGCTGCTCAGGGCTCTCGCCGCCGCGCCGGCCGTGCCGCCAGGGGGCGAGGCTGACGGCGACCATGCCCTGCCCGGCCAGCTCGCGCATGGCGGGCAGGCAGGCTCGCGTGTCGCCGCCCAGGTGCGGGAGCCACAACGCCACGGTGGCTCCGCCCGCGCCGGCCGGCGGCTCGATCCAGGCCACGGGAACGTGGTCAACCCACGCGTGACGCACGTCCTGGCTCTGCTGCTCAGTGCTCATCACGGTCTCCTCGGCTCGAACGTGCCAGATTCCCCGTTCGGCGCGACGTAGTCGGGCCGGGGGTGGCGCGGCGGGGCGTCGCCATGCCACACTCACTGTTATAGAACTCTTGTAAGAGTTATAGAACGAGGTGAGCAGGATGCGAGAAGCGACGCCACTGCGCGAGCCCGCGCCGGCGGCCGGGCTGATGGGCGAGCCGGGAGCCCGCGGCCGGTTCGGCGGGTACGGCGGCCGGTACGCGCCGGAGTCCCTGGTGGAGGCGTGCCGCGAGGTGGACGAGGCGTTCCGGCAGGCGTGGGCGGACCCGGGCTTCCGCGGCGAGCTGACCGAACTGCTCGCGCTGCACGCCGGACGGCCGACCCCGCTGACCCCGGCCCGCCGGCTGTCACAGGAGCTGGGCGTGCGCCTCCTCCTCAAACGCGAGGACCTCACCCACACCGGCTCCCACAAGATCAACAACGTGCTGGGCCAGGCACTGCTCGCCAGGCGGATGGGACGGCGCAGGCTGATCGCCGAGACGGGAGCGGGCCAGCACGGCGTGGCCACCGCGACCGCCGCCGCGCTGCTCGGGCTGGAGGCGACCGTCTTCATGGGCGAGCGCGACATCGAGCGGCAGAGCCTGAACGTCTTCCGCATGCGCATGCTCGGCGCCGAGGTCGTCCCGGTCACCACGGGAAGCCGCACCCTCAAGGACGCCACCAGCCAGGCCATGCGGCACTGGGTCGGCGTCACCGGCGACACCCACTACTGCGTCGGCTCGGTCATCGGGCCGGACCCCTACCCGTGGATGGTCAGGGAGTTCCAGCGGGTCATCGGCGACGAGGCGCGTGCCCAGTTCGCGGCCGGCCAGCCGACCGGCGTGCCGGACCACGTCGTCGCGTGCGTCGGCGGCGGCTCCAACGCGGCCGGCACGTTCGCCGGCTTCGCCGGCACCACGGCGCGCTTCGTCGGCGTCGAGGCGGAGGGCGGCGCCGGGGCGGCCCGCGGCAGGCTCGGCGTCCTGCACGGCTGTCGCTCGCTGTTCCTCCAGGACGACGACGGCCAGATCGTCGAGGCCCACTCCGTCGCCGCCGGGCTGGACTACCCGGGCGTCGGCCCCGAGCACGCCCACCTGCGCGAACTGGGCCGGGCCCGGTACGTCACGGTGACCGACGAGGAGGCCGTGGCCGCGGCGTTGCGACTGGCGCGCGCCGAGGGCATCGTCCCGGCGCTCGAATCGGCGCACGCCCTGGCCTGGGTGATCCGCGCGGCCGGCGGCGAGCTGCCCGCCGGATCGACCGTCCTGATGACGCTGTCGGGCCGGGGCGACAAGGACGTCTCCGCCCTGAAGGAGCTGCTGTGACCGACATCCTGACCCCCGGCGCGGTCGAGCGCCACCTGCGGGCCCGCCGGGACGGCGGCCGTGCCCTGCTCATGCCGTACGTCACCGGCGGCATCACGCCCGGCTGGACGCGCTACCTGCGGGCGTTCGCCGCAGCCGGCGCGGACGCCGTCGAGGTCGGCCTGCCCTTCTCCGACCCCACGCTGGACGGCGTCACCGTCCAGCAGGCCAGCCAGGCGGCGCTGGCCAGGGGGGCGAGCACCCGCCGGATCCTCGCCGACCTGGCCGACGTGCGGGACGTGGGCGTGCCGTTGATCGCCAGCACCTACTACAACCTCGTGCTGCACGACGGGCCCGAGGCGTTCTGCGCGGCGCTCCGGCGGGCCGGCGTCGACGGCCTGATCGTGCCCGACCTGCCGGTGCACGAGGCGGACGAGCTGGCGGACGTGGCCGCCGCCGCCGGGATCGACCTGGTCCTGCTGGCCTCGCCGGCGACGCCGGAGCCGAGGCTGGCCGAGATCGCGCGCCGCAGCCGCGGATTCGTCTACGCGGTGTCCCTGATGGGCACCACCGGCGAGCGGGCCACGCTGGCGGAATCGGCGGCGGAGCTCACCGCGCGGCTCAGACGCAGCACCGATCGGCCGATCTTGCTAGGATTTGGCATTTCCACGCCTGACCAGGCGCGGGAGGCCGGCCGGCACGCCGACGGAGTGGTGGTCGGCGCCGCGGTCATGCGGCGGGTGCTCGACGGCGCCGGGCCGGACGACCTGCGGGCCTTCGTCGCGACCCTGCGAAAGGCCCTCGACCAGGAGTGACGCACCACGATGACCCCCGACGCCGGGCACGAGGCGAGATACCGCGCCATCGCCGCCGACCTCGCCGCGAAGATCCGGTCGGGCCATTACGCCCCCGGCGAGGCGCTGCCTCCGCAACGGGAGCTGAGCGCCTCCTACGGGGTCACCCTCATGACGCTGCGCCAGGCGTTGCGTGAGCTCAGCGACGAGCACCTGATCGTGCAGCGGCCCGGCAAGGGCACGTACGTGGCTCCGCCGCACCTGGCCTACCAGCTCGGCTCGCTCCGCAGCCTGGCCGACGACCTGCGCGAACAGGGTCACGACGTGCGGACCGTGGTGGCCGGACGGGCGATGCGCCGGGCCCCCGAGCGGATCGCCGCGGAGCTGCGGCTGCGTCCCGGCGACACGGCCCTGCGGCTGGAGCGGGTGCGCGAGTTCGCCGGGCGGCCGGCCGTCCATCAGGTGTCCTGGGTGCGCAGGCCGGTGGCCGACCAGATCCGCGACCGCGACTTCGCCGCCGTCTCCCTCTACGCGGCGCTCGCCGACGCGGGGGTGGCGGTCGCCCGCGCCTCGGAGGTGGTCGGGCCCGGCCTGCTCGACGCCGCCGCCGCGCGCCGCCTGCACGAGCCCGAGGGCAGCGCCGTGCTGGTCAGCACCCGGATCACCTACACGCCCGACGGCGTTCCTGTGGTGTCCGACCACGCCACCATCCTGGGCACCATGATGGAGATCCGCACCGAACGGGCGGCCACCGGCCTTTCGCTCGCCTGGCGGGCCACCAGCTAGGGCCTCACTGCAGGGCGGCGACGGCCTTGTCGACGCTGTCGTGGAAGGACAGCAGACGGGTCAGCCCCATGATCTTGAACGGGTGCTCGATCTCCGGGCTGAGCCCGGCCAGCGCCAGGCCGGCGCCCGCGTCCTGGGCCCGCTGATGGGCGCTGACCAGCACGGAGATGCCGGTGGAGTCGCAGAACCGCAGCCCCGACATCTCGATCACCAGGCCGTCGCCCGGCGCGAGGCCGAGCTCGTCCAGGGCCTCGTGCAGGCGGGGGGAGGTGTGGTGGTCGAGGTCGCCGGCCACCGCGAGGATGCGGATGCGCCCCGAAGGGGGCTGGGAGGTGATGGTCAGACCGTGGTCGTGCTGCACTGGGGCTCCTCAGAAGAGACGCCCGTCGAGCGGGCGGGGACGGACAGGGCGAGCACCGCGGTGTCGTCCGACACGCCGTCGCCGAGGGTCGTGATCAGTTTGTGCACCGTGGCCAGCAGGCCGTCGGCGCTGGTGGGGGCGGCGGCGGCCAGGTAGGCGGCCAGGCCCTCCTCGTCGAGCCTGGCCCCGGTGCCGGTGCGCGCCTCGGTCAGGCCGTCGGTGTAGAGCAGGAGCGCGTCGCCGGGCCCCAGACGGGTGCTCACCTGGGCGAAGTACGGGTCGCGCAGGATGCCGATGAGCTGCCCGCCCTCGGGATGGACGGCCTCGACCGCGCCCGCGGCGCGCACCACCAGCGAGGGCGGATGCCCGCCGCCGGCCAGGGTGACCTCGAAGCCGCCGTCCACCGGGTCGAGCACCCCGAAGACCGCCGTGCAGTACGGCGGCGGCATGACCTGACCGGCGTGCTCCTGCTGCAGGACCGTGTCCAGGTTGGCCAGCACCGCGCACGGGTCGGGGTCGTAGACGGCGGCGGCGCGCAGGGTGTAGCGGACGAGCGAGGTCAGCACGGCCGCGTCGGCGCCCTTGCCGCAGACGTCCCCGAGGAAGAACGCCCAGCGGTTGCCGTCGAGCGGGAACAGGTCGTAGAAGTCGCCGCCGACCTCGTCCACCGAGACGGGATGGTAGGCGGCGGCCGCGCGCAGGCCCGGCACCTCCGGCAGGGTGTGCGGGACGAGCGTCTGCTGCAGGGTGCGCGCCAGGCGCTCGGCGTCGGCGCGCAGCCCGCGCTCGGTGGCCAGGGTGCGGGAGGCGGCCAGGCGCAGCTCCAGCTCGTCCGTGACCAGGGCGGCCAGATCTCGCAGAGCGCTGACGTCCTCGTCGGCGGCCTGCCGGGGACGGACGTCCATGACGTTGACGCTGCCCACGCAGCTGCCGTCGGGGACGGTGATCGGGGCCGCCGCGAAGAAGCGCACGCCGGTCCCGCCGGGCGGATCGGCGGCCGTCGCCGGGTCGGCCGTGACGTCCGGGATCACGCACACCTCGCCCCGCGCGAGCACGGCGGAGTACAGGCTCTCCGCGCAGCCGCCGGGGAACGGGCCGTGGGCGGCCATCCGGCGCACCCCCTCGTCGCCGGCGAACGTCACGGTCGCCATGGGGGCGTGGAACATGCGCGCCGCCAGCGAGGCCACCCGGTCGAGCGTCGCCTGGCCCGGCACGGCGGGGAGTTCGTGCCGCTGGAGGGCCGCCCCGCGGTGCGTGTCATCGGCGGTGCTGACGTCCGGCTCCTTCCGCTCGCTCCGCCGGCACAGGCGCCGAGCAGGGGCGGAGGGCCGACCCCCGGAGTCATTTGCCCTATTCTACCTACGGTCGAGGTGATATCTGACCTGCTGGTCCACGGCCGCGGCCGCATCACCGGCGCGAGGCGGGGTAGACGCGCCCGCAGCGAACAAGGGGGAAGCCGGATGACACACGACGACCACGGTGAGCGGCGGCCGGCGGCGGCCGGTGCCGGGATCTTCACCGTGGACGACGAGGTCGGCCGCGACCTGGCCGCCGTCGACTGGGAGGCCACCCCGCTCGGCCCTCCGGAGCACTGGCCGCAGAGCCTCCAGACGGCGGTCAGCATCCTGCTGTCGTCCCGGTTCTCCATGTGGATGGCGTGGGGGCCGGAGCTGACGTTCTTCTGCAACGCCGCCTACCGCCGCGACACGCTGGGCCAGAAGTACCCGTGGGCGCTGGGCCGGCCGGCCCACGAAGTGTGGGCGGAGATCTGGGACGACATCAGCCCGCGGATCGACGCCGTCCTGTCCACCGGGAAGGCGACCTGGGACGAGGCGCTGCTGCTGTTCCTGGAGCGGGCCGGCTACCCGGAGGAGACGTACCACACCTTCTCCTACAGCCCGCTGCGCGACGACCACGGCTCGGTGGTCGGCATGCTCTGCGTGGTCAGCGAGGAGACCGAGCGGGTCATCGGCGAACGCCGCATGGCCACCCTGCGCGATCTCGGCTCCGATCCCAGCGTGGTCCGCACCGAGCAGGAGATGCTCGCCTTCGCCTGCCGCCAGCTCGGCCGCAACCTCCAGGACCTGCCCTTCACCCTGACCTACCTGTTCGACGGCGACGGCCGGGCGCGGCTGGCCGGCTCGACCGGACTGCCCGCCGGGCATCCGGCCGCCCCGGCCGTCCTCCCGCCCGGCGACCCGGACGCGGTCTGGCCGGTCCAGGCCCCGGCCCGCGGCGAGCCGGCGCTCGTGGCGCTCGACGCGGCCCCGTACGCCGGGCTGCCGCCGGGGGACTGGCCGGAGCCGCCCACGCACGCGCTGGTGATGCCGCTGCTGCAGCAGGGAGGCATGCCGTACGGGTTCCTGGTGGCCGCGCTCAACCGCTACCGCGCCCTGGACGACGGATACCGCGGGTTCGTCGAGCTGGCCGCGGGGCACGTCGCCACCGGCATCTCCTCGGCCCGCAGCTACCAGGCCCAGCAGCGGCGGGCCGAGGAACTGGCCGAGCTCGACCGGGCGAAGACCGTCTTCTTCTCCAACATCAGCCACGAGTTCCGCACGCCGCTCACCCTGATCATGGGCCCGGTGCAGGAGCTGCGGAACACGCTGGCCGGGGCCGCCCCCGAGGTGCGCCAGGACCTGGAGGTCGTGCACCGCAACGCCCTGCGCCTGGGCCGGCTCGTCAACACGCTGCTCGACTTCTCCCGGATCGAGGCCGGCCGCATGCAGGCCCGCTACGAGCCGGTCGACCTGGCGGCGGTGACCGCCGACCTGGCCAGCGTCTTCCGCTCGGCGGTCGACAAGGCCGGCCTGTCCTTCGAGGTGGACTGCCCGCCGCTGGACGAACCGGTCTACATCGACCGGACCATGTGGGAGAAGGTCGTGCTCAACCTGCTGAGCAACGCGCTGAAGTTCACCTTCGACGGCTCGATCGCCGTCCAGGTGGGCGTGCGCGACGGGCAGGCCGTGGTGACCGTCTCCGACACGGGCATCGGCGTCCCGGCCGAGGAGCTGCCGCGGCTGTTCGAACGGTTCCACCGCATCGAGAGCGCCCGCTCGCGCTCCAACGAGGGCAGCGGCATCGGGCTGGCCCTCGTCCAGGAGCTCGTCGGCCTGCACGGCGGCACGATCACGGCCGAGAGCGCCGAGGACAAGGGCACGACCTTCACCATCCGGCTGCCCTTCGGCGCCGACCACCTCCCGGCCGGGAGCCTGGTGCCGGCCCGCCCGGCGGAGCCGGTCTCGTCCGGCGCCGAGCCGTTCGTCCAGGAGGCGCTGCGCTGGCTGCCCGAGGACGACGTCACCGGCGCGGGCACGTCCTCGGACGTCTCGGCGGACGGCGGCGGCGCGCCGGGGCCGAGCGGCGGCCCGCCGGCCCGGGTGCTGATCGCCGACGACAACCGGGACATGCGCGAGTACCTGGCCCGGCTGCTCAAGGGCGCCGGCTACCACGTCACCGCCGTCGGCGACGGTCTCCAGGCGCTGGACGCCGTGCACGCCGAGGAGCCCGACCTCGTGGTCAGCGACGTGATGATGCCGCGCCTGGACGGCCTGGCCCTGGTCGCGGCCCTGCGGGCCGACCCGCGCACCGCCGGCGTGCCGGTGCTGCTGCTGTCGGCGCGCGCGGGGCAGGAGGCCTCGATCGAGGGCCTGGCGGCGGGCGCCGACGACTACCTGGTCAAGCCGTTCTCCGCGGCCGAGCTGCTGGCGCGGGCACGGGCCAACGTGGAGCTGGCGCGGCTGCGCAACCATCACGCCCGCTGGCGCAACGCCATGATCGACTCCTTGCAGGAGGCGTTCTTCGTGACCGACGAGGACGGCGCGGTGATCGAGATCAACTCGGCGTTCACCGACATCCTCGGCTACGGCCCCGACGGCCTGCCCTACCGGCCCCGGCACCCCTGGTGGCCGGACGAGCGGCGCGACCCGCAGGCCCACGGCCTGGTCGCCGAGGCGTTCGGCCGGCTCGTCGGCGAGGGCAGGGGCAGCGCGGTCATCCCCGTCACCCACCGCGACGGGCACCAGGTGTGGGTCGCGGTCACGTTCAACTCGGTCACCGACCCCGACACCCGGCGGCGCCGCGTCGTGGGCACCCTGCGGGACGTGACCGCCGAGCACTACCTCGTGCAGCGCGAGAGCGCGCTCGCCGCGCTCGGCCTGCGCGTCTCGCAGGCCGACAACCTGAACGACGCCCTGGCCGGCGGCCTTGACGCCCTCCAGGAGGTCTGGCACGCCCGCCAGGTGGCAGCCGTCGTCTGGGACGAGGACGCCTCGCGCGGCGTGGTCACCGCGCCGTCCGGCCCGGCCTGGCAGGACCTGCCGGAACAGGTGCGGGCCAGGCTCACGGGCCTGCGCGAGCAGCCACCCCTGCGGGCCGTCGCCGCCGAGACGGACGGGGCCGGCATCACCCTGGACCACCCCGAGGGCCTGCTCGCCGTCTGGATCGACCTGGGCCAGAACCGGCCGTTCACCCAGGAGGACCAGACCCTGCTGGCGCTGCTGGCCGGCCACCTGGGCCAGGCCCTGCACCGGGTGCACCAGCTCGACCAGCAGCGCGAGGCGGCCGTGGCGCTCCAGCGCGCCATCCTCGGCCCGTCCCGGCTGCCCAGCGGCTTCGCCGTGCGCTACGAGCCGGCCAGCCGCCCGCTGGAGGTCGGCGGCGACTGGTACGACATCGTGCCGCTGTCCGGCCAGCGCATCGGGATCGTCGTCGGCGACTGCGTGGGGCGCGGGCTGGAGGCGGCGGCCGTCATGGGACAGCTGCGCAGCGCGTGCCGGGCCCTGCTGCTCCAGGACGCCGGGCCCGCCCAGGTGTTCACCGCGCTCGACCGGTTCGCCGCGCTCATCCCGGGCGCCAAGTGCACCACCGTCTTCTGCGGCGTCCTGGACACCGCCACCGGCGACCTCGTCTACTCCAGCGCCGGCCATCCCCCCGGCATCCTGGCCCACGCCGACGGCAGCACCGAGCTGCTGGAGGGCGGCCGCTCGACCCCGCTGGCCGTACGGTCGGCCCGCGGGCGCACCGAGGCCAGGTGCACCATGCCGCCCCGGTCCACCCTGCTGCTCTACACCGACGGGCTGGTCGAGCGGCGGCGGCGTCCGCTGACCGCGGGCATCGGCGAGGCCAGCACCGCCGTCCAGGTCGGGCGGTCCACCCCGATCGAGGAGCTGGCCGGCGACGTCATGTCGTCCCTCACCCCGGACGGCGGCTTCAACGACGACGTCGCGCTGCTGCTCTACCGCCAGCCCGCCCCGCTGGAGATGGACTTCCCGGCCGAGTCGAGCCAGCTCGCCCCCGTGCGCTCGGCGCTGCGGGAGTGGCTGGCCCGCTGCCAGCTCACCCCGTTGCTGGCGCAGAACGTGCTCGTGGCGGCGGGGGAGGCGTGCGCCAACGCGATCGAGCACGGCCACCGCAACGCTCCCGGCCGGACGATCCGCCTGCGGGCCGTCGCGACCCCCGGCGACCTGCGGCTCACCGTCGCCGACACCGGCCGCTGGAAGCCGCCTGAGCCGGAGGCGAACCCGCACCGGGGCCGGGGCGTGGCGCTCATGCGGGCCCTGATGAACGAGGTCACCATCGAACCCGGCGCGGCCGGAACCACCGTCGACATGCAAGCGAGGATCAGCTCATGACCACCCCTCTGACCCTTGCTGCCTCGACGCGGCCGGACGGCACCCGGGTCCTGGCCGCCGCCGGCGAGATCGACATGAGCAACGCCGGGGCCCTGGAGGAGGCGCTGGCCAAAACCGGCGACAGCATGGTGCTGGTCGACCTGAGCGAGGTGGAGTACCTGGACAGCGCGGGCCTGACCGTGCTGTTCACGCACGCCTCGCGGATCCGGCTCGTCGCCAACGCGGTGCTCGACCCCGTCCTGACGATCGCCGGCTTCGCCGACGTCGCCGCCATCCAGGAGATCACGTACGTCGACCCGTCCCAGGACGGCCACCACTCCTGAAACGGCAAGGACCTTCGGCTCGCCGGCGTTCAGGCCGGGTAGGCGTGCGTCTCGGTGGCCTTGACCGAGGCCCAGATCCGCTGGCCGGGGGTCAGGTCGAGGTCGGCGACGGCGGCGGGGGTGATGTCGGCGAAGGCCGTCAGGGGGCCGTCGAGGTGCACGCGCACGTTGTCGCCGTGCCGTTCGATGCCCTCGATCCGGGCGTGCCAGAGGTTGCGCGGGCTGCCGTCGGGGCGACTGCGGTACAACGCCACGGCGGCGGGCGGGAAGGCCACGAAGGCCGGCCCGTCGAGCTCCTCCGACGTGTGCAGCAGCACCTCGCCGACCCTGACCCGCACGCCCTCGGCCACGCCGCGATAGAGGTTGAGCCCGACCAGTCGGGCCACGTAGTCGGTGCGCGGATGGCGGGCGACCTCGGCCGGCGGGCCCTCCTGCACGACCGTGCCGTGCTCGATGACGATCAGCCGGTCGGCCAGCACCATCGCGTCGAGCGGGTCGTGGGTGACCAGCACGGTCGCGCCCGCGAAGTCGGCCAGGTGACGGCGCAGCTGGGAGCGGATCTCCAGCCGGGTGTGGGCGTCGAGCGCGGCCAGCGGCTCGTCCAGCAGCAGCAGCTCGGGCCGTACGGCCAGCGCGCGGGCGAGGGCGACCCGCTGCGCCTGCCCGCCGGACAGCCGCCGCGGCCTGGCGGCGGCGTGGGCGGCGAGCCCGACCCGCTCCAGCAGGGCGGCGGCCGTCCGGCGGGCCTCGGCCTTGGGCACGCCCTGGCAGCGCGGCCCGAAGGCGACGTTGTCGAGCGCCGACAGGTGCGGGAAGAGCAGGTAGTCCTGGAAGACCATGCCGATCGGGCGGCCCTCGGCGGGCAGCGTGTGCAGCGGCGCGCCGCGCAGGCTGATGTGCCCGCCGGTCATCGGGGTGAGCCCGGCCAGGGCGCGCAGGGCGGTGGTCTTGCCGGCGCCGTTGGGGCCGAGCAGCGCCACCACCTCGCCGGCGGCGACCCGCAGACAGACGTCGAGGGTGAAGGCCGGCCGGGTGACCACCAGCCGGGCGTCGAGAGTCACGGCGCGCTCACCCACCGGTCGCGCAGGCTGGCCAGGATGACCACCGAGACGGCCAGCAGCACCAGGCTGAGCACGATCGCCGCCTCCGGCTCGGTCTCCAGCGCCAGGTAGACCGCCAGCGGCATCGTGCGGGTGGTGCCGGGGAAGTTGCCGGCGAACGTGATCGTCGCCCCGAACTCGCCCAGCGCCCGCGCCCAGCACAACACGGCCCCGGCCACCACGCCCGGCATCACCATGGGCAGCGTCACCCGGCGGAACACCGTCCAGCGGGAGGCGCCGAGCGTCGCGGCGGCCTCCTCGAAGCGCTGGTCGGCGCCGCGCAGCGCGCCCTCCACGCTGATCACCAGGAAGGGCATCGCGACGAACGCCTCGGCGACGATCACCCCGGCCGTCGTGAACGGCAGCGTGACGCCGAAGGCGGACTCCAGCCACTGCCCGGCCAGGCCGCGCCGCCCCAGCACCAGCAGCAGCGCCACGCCGCCGACCACCGGCGGCAGCACCAGCGGCACGGTGACCAGCGCGCGCACCAGCCGCCGCCCCGGGAACGACACCCGGGCCAGCAGCCAGGCCAGCGGCACGCCGAGCAGCAGACAGAAGACCGTGGCGACGGTGGCGCACAGCAGCGACAACCGCAGCGCCTCCAGCACGTGCGGCTCGGCCAGCCGCCGGAGCAGCGTGGACCAGGGGGCCCGGATCAGCAGCCCGGCCAGCGGCAGCACCAGGAACGCCAGCCCCGCCAGCGCGGGCACGACCAGCATCCACGGCGCCCGCCCGGAGATCTCACGGCCCGCGGCCGGACGCCCGGCGGGCGAGTCCGCCGGGCCCGGACGCCGGAGGCGGGCGGTCACGGGGCCTCGAAACCGGCCCTGGCCAGGACGTCCTTGCCCTGCTGGGACAGCACCAGGTCGACGAACTGCTTGGCCAGGGCGCCGGCCGGGGCCTTGGCCAGGGCCGCGATCGGGTAGTCGTTGACCGCCTGGGCGGCCTCGGGGAAGTCGATGCCGGTCACCTTGCCGCCGGAGGCGATCACGTCGGTCCGGTAGACCAGCGCGGCGTCCACCTCGCCCAATTGCACCTTGGTGAGGGTGGCCTTGACGTCCTGTTCCAGGGTCACCGGCGTGACCTTGAGGCCGGCCGCGCCGAGCGCCTTGACCGCGGCGGCCCCGCACGGCACCTGCTCGGCGCAGAGCGCCACCTTCACCGCGGGGTCGGCCAGGTCCTTCAGCTCGTCGACCTTGGCCGGGTTGGCGGCGGGCACCGCGATCTGCAGCCTGTTGCGGACGAACGTGGCCGGGGCGCCCGCGAGGGAGGCGTCGGTGACCGTCTTCATGGTGGCCGGGCTGGCGGCGGCGAACACGTCGGCCGGGGCGCCCTGGACGATCTGCTGGGCCAGCGTGGCGCTGGAGCCGAAGTTGAACCTGACCGTCGTTCCCGGATGGGCGCTCTCGAAGCTCTTGCCGAGCTCGGTGAACGTGCCGGTCAGCGAGGCCGCCGCGAACACCGTCACCTGCCCGGCGGCCCCGCCGGCCGACGCGGCGGGAGCGGACGAGGCGGACGTGGCCGGCGTGCCCGAGCCGCAGCCTGCCAGGCCGGCCAGCGCGAACGCGACGGGCAGGGCGATCGTCGAAAGACGCCTGAACACCAAGGGGGGCTCCTCACACCTGACTGGCCACGCGCTCGTGACCGGGGACCTCCACGACGACGTTGGTGGACTTGATCACGGCGACCGCCACCACCCCCACCTGCAGGCCCAGCTCGTCGGCCGCCTGCCGGCTCATCAGCGACACCACGCGGAACGGCCCGGCGGCGATCTCCACCTGGGCCATCACCGCGTCGCGGATCACCTCGGTCACGATGCCGCGGAAACGGTTGCGCGCCGAGGAGCGGCCGCCCTCGCCGTCGGACTCGATCTGCGCACGGGCGAAGGCCGCCAGGTCGGCGCCGTCGACCCGCCGGTGGCCGTGCTCGTCGCGCTCGGCCGCCAGCCGGCCCGCGTCGACCCACCGCCGGACGGTGTCGGAGCTGACCCCGAGCAGCGCCGCGGCCTCGCTGATCCGGAACGTCGTCACAAGCCCACACCCTACCTTCCGCATATGCGACCCTGAAGCCCGGACAGGCTATGCAACAGCGACACGATCACCGGGCATGTCGTCGCATTCACGAGAGCAGGCCCGGCGACCGCGTCTGGTCACTGCCGCCGGACCATCTTCCCGTCCGCGGTCAGCGCGGCGTGACGCTCGCCGGCGACCTGTGGACGACGGCCGCCACGGCGAGCGCCACGACCACCAGCAGGGCGCTGACCCACAGCGCCGACCGGTAGCCCAGCCCGGCGGCGATGGCCGCGCCGCCGATCGCCGGGCCCGCGGTGGCGCCCACGTTGAGCGCCGCCGTGGCGAAGGAGCCGCCGAGCGAGGGTGCCGCGGCGGCGGCGTACAGGACGCGGGCGATCAGGGTCGAGCCGACCGCGAAGGACAGCGCGCCCTGGACGAAGACCAGCACGAACGCCGCGGCCGGCACGTCCGCCGCGACCGCGAACAGCGCCCATCCGGCCGGCAGCGCGAGCCCGCCCGCGACCAGGACCAGCGCCGGCCGCGCGTCCGACAGCCGGCCCGCGGCGGTCACCCCGGCGAACGACCCCAGCCCGAACAGCGCGAGCAGCACCGGCACCCACCCGTCGGAGACGCCGCTCACCTCGGTGACCAGCGGCGACAGGTAGGTGAAGGTGCAGAAGGTGGCGGCGTTGACCAGCGCGCCCAGCGCCAGCGCGACCAGCAGGCGCGGCTCGCGCAACGCCCGCAGCTCCTGCCGGGCCCGCGGACGGGCGCTCTCCTGCCCGCCGGCCGGCACCGACCGCACGACGGCGAGCACAGCCGGCAGCGACACCAGCGCCACCGCCCAGAACGCCGACCGCCAGCCGAACGCCTGGCCGAGCACGGCGCCCGCGGGCACCCCGGCGACGCACGCCAGCGTGATCCCGCCGAGCAGGACGGACGTGGCCCGGCCCTTGGCGTCGGGAGCGGCCATGCCGGCCGCCGTCGCCAGGCCGACGGCGAGGAATCCGGCGTTGGCCAGCGCACCGAGAACGCGGGTGACCAGCAGCACGGCGAAGTCGGTGGTGAGCGCGCCCGCCACGTGCACGAGCACGAAGGCGAGGAGGAAGACGAGCAACGCCTGCCGGCGGGGCCAGCGAAGGCTGAGCAGCGCCATGAGCGGCGCCCCGACGACCATGCCCGCGGCGAACGCGGACGTCAGCGCGCCCGCGGCCGGGACGGACACGCCCAGGTCGGCGGCGATGGCCGGAACCAGCCCGGACAGCATGAACTCCGACGTTCCCTGGGCGAACACGGCCAGCCCGAGAACGTAGATGGCGAAAGGCACGAGCGGTACTCCAAAAACAGCACGAAGGAACGCGGCGCGCCGGCGGCACAGCGAGGCGCGGGCGCTACCGCGAGGAGGAAAGGCCCGGGTTCGACGCCACGACGGTGGCGGAACAGCCGGGAGGAACCGGTCCGTACGAAGGTGATCGGATGCCGCAAGGACGCGCGGTCTTAGGGACGGCGCGGCCGCAGGACATCACGAGAAGCCACCGACGATCGGTGGCTAGCGTCTTGACGCCTCGGGACCGGACACGCGCCACACCTTAGCCGCAGATCATGCAAGCCGTCCACCGGGTTCCCGCGCGGCCGGTCACGCGGTCTCGGCGCTGAGTGCCTGGGCCACCGGCCGGCGGGCCGCCAGCCGGGCGGGCAGGGCGACGAACGCCGCGGTCGTCAGGAGGGTGGCCAGCGCGGCGCCGGCCAGCCACGACAAGGGGGCCTGCACCGAGTTCCCGGCCGCGAAGAGCGAGAGCAGGCCGAGGCCGAGGGGGACGCCGACGACGGCGCCGGACAGGCTGGGCAGCAGCTGGGCGCTGGACAGGCCCGCGGCGACCTGCCCGGGGGTGGCGCCGAGCGTGCGGGCGACGGCCATGGTGGCGCGCGCCTCCATGGCGGTGGTCCAGGTGAGCGTGACGGTGTTCACGACGGCGAGGACGACCAGCAGGACGGTGACGGCGAGCATCAGCCGGCGGTCGTGCTCGCCGCGCAGATTGGGCAGCACGGAGGAGCCGTCCAGGCCGTAGCCCCGCTCCGGCTGGACGTGGAGGGTCAGCAGGGCGACCATCGCGATCACCGTGGTGGCGGTGGAGCAGGCCTGGAGCACCGCCCGGCCGGGCCGGCGGGCGGTCAGGCGCAGCCCGAGCAGGAGCGGCGTGGGCAGCAGCGCCGACAGGGCGGTGATCCAGGGCCGGTGACGGGGCGGGCGCGCGGTCGCCGACAGCGCGGTGACGGTGGCCGTGCGCATGGCGCGCAGCGTGGGACGCAGCGTGGACAGCACCGCGACCACCACGGCGAGGACGGTCGCGGTGACCACGACGGAGCCGCCGAGCTCGGCCGCGTCACCGATTCGGCTGGCCGTGGGGGCGGCCAGGGCGGGCGCGGTCAGGCGGGCGATCGCCAGCCCCAGGGCGTCGCCGGCCAGCGCGAGAGCCAGGTACTCGGTGAGCAGGACGGTGGCGATCAGCCCGGGGGTGGCGCCGACGGCCTTGAGCAGCCCGGCCCGGCGCGTCTGAGCGGCGGCGCGCCCGGCCGCCAGGGCCGCGACCCCGGGGACGGCCAGGAAGCTGAGCAGCCAGCTCCCGACCACCAGGATCGGCTGGCTGTCCTTGAGGATGACGGTGTCCTGCTCGGCCGTGAACTGCCAGGAGTGGAAGTTGACCGGCAGCTCCGGGTCGCGGTGCGCGTCGCGGAACGCCTCGGTGGCGGCGGGGTCGCGCAGCTTGAGGTCGATGGCCGTGGTGACCGGCAGGCGCCGGGCGGCGGCCAGCGTGCGGGCGTCCGCGCTGGTCAGCCAGGCCAGGCCGGCGTAGTCGCTGGGGCCGCCGCCCGGCCCGATCTGCGCCGCCCAGGGGTAGACGGGGGTGGCCGCGGTGACGGCGATCCCGACGACGGGGTACGGCCGGCCGGCGATGGTGACGCGGTCGCCGACCCCGACGTCCAGGGCGGTGGCGAAGCCGCGTTCGAGGACGGTTCCGCCGGGCCGTACCCACCGGCCCGAGGTCACCAGCGGCCGGTTGACCGGGCCCGGCCGCTCGGCGAAGCCGTGCACCACCACCTGGGACGACGTCGAGCCGCGCGCGGTGAGGTCGGCGTAGACGATGCGGTAGGGGCCGTGGTGGGCGACCACGTCGGGGGCGTCGGCCAGCGAGGCCAGGGCGGAGGTCGCCGCGCGGCCCGAGCCGCCGGACAGCGCCACCACGTCCGGCCCGGCGGTGGCCGCGCGGGTCTGTGCGTACAGGGACCGGCCGGCGTCGCCCAGGGACAGGCCCAGCGCCATCGTCGCGGTGGCCACGGTCACCGCGAGCAGCAACATCGCGGCCTGGACGCGGTGCCGCCGCACGTCGGCCAGGACCAGCCGGGTGACGAGCACGACGGCGCCCATGACGTTCAGTCCTCCAGCCCGATCAGGCCGCCCAGCCCCCGCGGGCGGGCGGCGGCCAGGTGGGTGTCGTCGACGAACATGCCGTCGCGCATCGAGACCAGCCGGTCGGCGGTGGCCGCCACCCGCTCGTCGTGCGTGACGATCACGAGGGTCTGCCCGGCGGAACGCAGCTCGCCGAAGATCCTCAGCACGTCGAGGGTGGCGGCGCTGTCGAGATTGCCGGTGGGCTCGTCGGCCAGCACCACCAGCGGCTCGTTGACCAGCGCGCGGGCGACGGCGACGCGCTGGCGCTGGCCGCCGGACAGTTGCGAGGGCAGGTGCCGGGCGCGGGCGGCGAGGCCGACCCGGTCCAGCAGCGCGTCCGCGCGCCGCCTGGCCTGGCGGCGCGAGCGGCCGGCCAGCAGCGCGGGCAGCTCGACGTTCTCGGCCGCCGACAACTCCTCCACCAGGTGGAACGCCTGGAAGACGAAACCTATTGACCGGCGTCGCAGGCGGGCCAGGGCTCGCTCGCTCAGCGTGTCGACGCGCCGGCCGGCCAGCCACACCTCTCCGCCGGTGGGCCGCTCCAGGCCGCCCAGCAGGTGCAGCAGGGTGGACTTCCCGCTGCCGCTCGGGCCGGTCACCGCCAGCGTCTGCCCCTGGGGAACCTCCAGGTCGACCTCGTCCACCGCGCGGACCCGGCTCTGCCCGTGGCCGTGCGTCTTCAGCAGGCCGCGGGCCCCTAACACGATCATGCGCCCTCGTCTTCGTCTTCGGCCCGGGACCAGGTGCGTTCGCAGGCGTCCAGCCAGCGCAGGTCGGCCCGCAACCGGAGCACGACCCCCTCCAGCAGCAGGCCGGCGGGTGATCCGGGCGGTTCGTCCAGCGCCGCCTGCTGGACCTCGCGCAGGCGGCGCAGCAGCTCGCGGCGCTGCGCCGCCACCAGCTCGACCGGGTCGGCCAGCCGGGCCGCGGCGGCGGCGGCGAGTTTGAGGTGGAACTCGGCCAGGTCCGGTTTCGGCCAGCCGACCTCGGCGAGCCAGGCGGCCACCCGGCGCTGGCCGTCGGGGGTCAGCGCGTAGACCTTGCGGTCGGGCCGCTCGGGGAGGCCGTCGGCCCGTTCGCAGGCGACCAGCCCGGCCTTCTCCAGCCTGGCCAGGGTCACGTAGATCTGGCCGGGGTTCATCGACCCGCCCAGCGGGCCGAGGTGGTGCCGCAGGCGGGCGCGCAGGTCGTAGCCGTGCGACGGCTCCTTGGCGAGCATCGCCAGCACCGCGTCCTGCACGGCCCCACCCCCTAACGGTTAGCCAATAGATAGCGGTTAGCCGTAGGGGGTGTCAAAACCTGCTCGGACGGTCGCGGCCTGATCATCCACCGGCCCAGGCCGTACATCGCCAGGCCGAGCAGGACGAACCCGGCGGCGACCGGGTGACGCAGCCCGGCAGGCAGGTGGCCGGGAACCAGGAGCGGCGCAGCAGGTCGGTCCCGCTGTCGAGGCCGCCCCGGCTACCGCACCCAGCCCCCGGAGGCGATGATCGCCAAGGCCGCCCGGGGGATCGTCGCCGCGCTCACCCGACCAGCCCGAACCGGGTGGTGATGGCCCGCAGCCCCTCGACCACGTCGGCGGCCGAGGGCGCGGCCTGCGGGTCGTTGAGCCACTGGGCCATCACCCCCAGCAGCAGCGCGAGCTGCACCGAGCCGACGGCGCGCACCTCGCCGTCGCCGATCTCCTCCTCCGGCACCCCGGTGAGCTGGGCGGCCATGCCGCGCCGCCCCTCGCGCTGACCGGCCACGAGCTGTTCGCGCAGCTCCGGCGAGTGCTCCGCCTGGACCAGCGCCTCCAGGTTGGCCAGCCACAGCGTGCGGTGCTCGTTGACCGAGCCGACCAGTTGCTCCCACAGCGCCTCGAAGCTCTCGGCGGGCGACCTGCCGGGGTCGTGGAGGGCGGCCAGCGCCGCGCCGACCTGCTCTCCCCATTCGCCCATGGCCTCGACCAGGGCCGCGTTGAGCAGCGCCTCGCGCGAGCCGAAGTGGTAGCCGATGGCGGCCATGCTCACGCCCGACGCCGTGGCGATGTCGCGGACGGTGGTGCGCCCCCAGCCCTTCTCCTCCAGGCAGCGCCGCGCCCCGGCCAGCAGGTCTTCGCGATTTCCCATGGCCGGAAGCCTAGCACGTACGCATCAGACAATCGTCTTGCGCATTTGCCCAAATCTGCGTACGGTGGGGAGCGTTCACCGACGAAAGAGGACATCCCGATGCGAATCCTGATCTCCGGCGGCAGCGTCGCCGGCCCCGCCCTCGCCTACTGGCTGAACCGTCACGGCCACCAGGTCACCCTCGTCGAGCGCGCCCCGGCCCCGCGCGGCGGCGGCGCGGCCATCGACTTCCGCGGCTCGGCCCTGGGCGTGCTGGAACGCATGGGCCTGCTGGCCGAGATGCGCCGGCACGCGACCACGATGACCTCCATGACGCTGGTCGACGAGGCCGGCGACGCGCTGGCCGTGCTGCCCGCCACCGCGATCTCCGGCGAGCTGGAGGTGCTCAAGTCCGACGTCACGAAGGTGCTGTACGAGGCCACCCGCGACACCGTCGAGTACCTGTTCGACGACACCGTCACCGCCCTCGACCAGGACGCGGCGGAGGTGCGGGTGCGGTTCGAGAAGGCCGCGCCGCGCGCGTTCGACCTGGTGGTCGGCGCCGACGGGATGCACTCCAAGGTGCGCGCGCTCGCCTTCGGCCCCGAGTCGCGCTACGTGCGCGGCCTCGGCATCTACGGCGCGCTGTTCACCACCGGCAACATCCTGGACCTGCGGGACGCGGGCCTGATGCACAACACCCCCGGCCGCAGCGCCATGGCCTTCACCGCCCACGGCAACACCGAACTGCGGGTCGGCCTGTCGTTCGCCGCCGACGACCTGGTCTACGACCGGCGCGACCGCGCCCAGCAGGAACGCCTGGTGGCCGAGCACTACGCGGGAGCGGGCTGGCAGGTGCCCCGGCTGCTGGCGGCCATGCGGGAGGCCGAGGAGTTCTTCTTCGACTCCTCCGGCCAGGTCGTGATGGACACCTGGACCAACGGCCGGGTCACGCTGCTGGGCGACGCGGCCTACTGCGCGGCGCCGACCTCCGGCCGCGGCACCTCGCAAGCCCTGATCGGCGCGTACGTGCTGGCCGGGGAGCTGGCCGAGGGGCCCGACCAGGCCACGGGCCTGGCCGCCTACGAGCACCGGATGCGCGACTACGTCGAGCGCAACCAGCGGCACGGCCGGGCCGCGGCCCGCTGGTTCTTCGGCACGCCGGACGAGCCCATGCCGGACGAGGCCGACGACGCGGTCCCGCTCAAGGAGTACGCGCTCTGAGGTCGTGGCCGAAGACCCACGGCGGCTCGGAGCCGCCGACCCGGGAGATCGGCGGCGGGTTCGTCCGCGATTCAGCCGGTCTTGCGGATGGCCAGGCCGTGGTCGCCGCCGGCGGCGATGAACGTGAGCCCCGGCCCCCACGCGTTCGGCCTCGGCGGCATCGGCACCGGGACGCCGGTGCCCGTCTGGCCGGAGTTGTACTGTCCCCAGCCGTACGCCTCGCCGCCGCCGGTCAGGGCCAGGCCGAAGGCGCACCCGGCGGCGACGTCCTTGACGTCCGACAGGCCCGGGACGAGCTGCGGCTGCTTGACGAGCGCGCCGGTGAAGGCCACCTGGGCCTCGGTGTTGTCGCCCCAGCCCCACACGTTGCCCGACCCGTCCACCAGGTAGCTGTGCCGGCAGCCCGCGGCCACCGCGCGCACCTGGCCGTACCTGCCGACGACGTGCACCGGGCTGTAGGACGCGGTGACGGAGGTGGTGCCGTTGCCGAGCTGGCCGGAGTTGTTGGCGCCCCAGGCCAGCAACGTGCCGTCGGAGCGGACGGCCAGCGAGTGGGAGAACCCGGCGGCGATGTCGTAGACCGGCCCGCTCTCGCCGCCCAGGCCGGGCAGCACGGTGGGGCTCGCCTTCGCCGCGTTCGTGCCGTCGCCGAGCTGGCCGCGCGAGTTGTCCCCCCAGACCAGCACGCTGAAGTCGTTCCGCAGCGCCATGCTGTGGAACCAGCCGGCCTCGATGTGGGTGATGCCGCGCAGCTCGCCGACCGGCTGCGGGGTGGCGTACGAGCCGCCGAACGCGCCCAGCCCGAGCTGCCCGTCGTTGTTGACGCCCCACGCCCAGACGTGGCCGTCGCCGGTGCGCGCCAGGCTGAACCCCCAGCCCGCCGCGACCTCCACGACCCCGGTCAGGCCCTGGACCTTGACCGGGACGTTGCTGTCGGTGTGACCGCCGTCGCCGAGCTGGCCGTTGTTGTTCTGCCCCCAGGCCCAGACCGAGCCGTCGGCCGCGATGGCCAGGGAGTGGGTGAGGCTGCCGGCGACCTCGGTGAAGCCCTGCTCCTCGGCGCGTACCTTGACGGGGAGCTGCTGGTCGGCGTACCCGCCGTCGCCGAGCTGCCCGAAACCGCCCTTGCCCCAGGCGATGGCGTGCGTGGCGGGCGGCGCCGCCTGTGCTGTCGCCTGGGCCGGGACGGCTGCCGTGAGCGCGGCGGCCGCCACGGCCGCCACGGCCGCCACCAGGACGGCCCGCGATCGTCTGCCGAGCCTCCTCGGGATGGAGAGCTGCATCTGACCTCCTCATGGTCCGGGCGCCGTCGGACGACGACGCCTCAGACCATGGGCGTTCCGCGGCGTTCCATCCCGTTCCATCCGCAGGCCGCCCGTGCCGCCGTACGGGCGCACCCGGCCGGCAGCCGCGCCCGCCGGGAGCGGGGAAGGCGGGACGGAGACGGTCAGTTCACCCGGGTGACCCGGTTCAGGGCCGGGGCGGGCAGCGGGCTCCTGGCCCGGATGTAGGACTCGAACGCCTCGATGTCGCGGACCTTCTCCACCCGCTCGGTGCCCTCGGTCAGCACCGAGAAGCCGTCGCCGCCGGTCGCGATGAAGGAGTTGGCGGTCAGGCGGTACTTCGCGGCGGGGTCGACGACGACGCCGTTGAGCTTGATGCTCGCCGGGTCGATCCGGTCGCAGGCGGGCCTGGCGTTGTCGTAGGTGTAGGTGAGCCCCTGGGAGACGCCGAGCACGCGCGCGGTGCCCTGGCCGCACCACTGCTGCTCCAGCAGCCGTTCGAGCTGGGCGCCGGTGAGCGTCATGGTGACGAGCATGTTGCCGAACGGCTGGACGCGCAGCGCCTTGCCGTGCGTCACCAGGTTCGACATCTCGTTGCCGGTGGGGTTGACGATCAGGTCGCCGCCGATGCCGCCGCCGTAGGGCGGCTGGACGGCGATCTGGGCGCCGCCGTTCTCGGCGGCGGAGGTGGCGAACAGGCGGGCGTCGGCCAGGGCGTGGCCGACGGTGGACTCGCCGGCGGCGTTGCGCTGGGCGGTCAGGTCGCGGGCGAGCAGGCCGACCGGCCGGTCGAGCAGCTTCTGCGCCTGCTCGTCGGTCCGGCGGCGCAGGGCGGCGATGCGGGCGTCGGGCTTGATGTCGTGGGTGACGGTGATGTTCTCGGCCTTGGCGGAGGTCGGGTTGCCGGTCGCCCGGTCGACGGTCAGCACGACCTTGGTGAGCTCGCGCGTGTGGGCGGAGGTCTGCGTGACCGGGATGCCGTTGACCAGGCAGTTGTACGGGTTGTGCGTGTGCCCGGAGATCACGGCGTCGACCTCGGGGTCGAACCGCTGCACGATGTCCTTGATGGGCCCGGCCAGGTTGTTGCACTCGTTGGGCAGGCCGCCGCCGGTCTGCCCGCCGCCCTGGTGGATCAGGACGACGATCGTGCGCACGCCCTTGGCCTTGAGCTCGGCGGTGTAGGTGTTGACCGCCTCGGCCTCGTCGCGCCCCTCCAGCGGCTTGGTGGGGCCGGGGGCCTCGTTGAGCGCGTTCTTGTAGTCGACGCCGATGATGCCGACCTTGACGCCCTTGACCTCCTTGACGATGTAGGGCGTCAGCGCGGGCCTGCCGGTGGTGGTGTCGACGATGTTGGCGCCCAGGTAGGGGAACGCGGCGCCCTTGAAGCCGGGAAGCGCGCATCCGTCGATCGGGTGGCAGCCGCCGTTCTCCATCCGGCGGAACTCGGCGATGCCCTCGTCGAACTCGTGGTTGCCGACGCTGGAGGCGTCCAGGCGCATCATGTTCAGCGCCTGGACGCCCGGCTCGTCGTGCAGGGCGGTGGCGTTCATGGTGCTGGAGGAGTAGTTGTCGCCGGCCGAGAGCCGCAGTGTGCCGTCGGGGTTGTCGCGCTGGAGCCGGTCCATGTGGGCGGCCAGGTACTCGGCCCCGCCGGCCTCGACCGGCCCGGACGGCGTCATGGCGAAGCTGGTCGGGAAGCCGGAGTGGAAGTCGTTGAAGGCCAGTAACTGGATGTCCACGGCGTCGGCGCGGGCGGGCAGCAGGCTGGTGCTGCCGAGCACCAGCGCCATGAGGAGGTTGCGCATGGCCACGAAAGTGACATAGTCCCATCGAGTCACACAAGAGGGAAATTTTCTAACATTGGACGTCGAATGTGAACTATTGACATACCTTGCGGGAAGCGGGAGGGTTCCTCCCATGTCACCGATCCTGGCCAGAATCCGAGGGATCGAGCCCACCCTCACGGCCACCCACCGGCGCATCGCCGAGACGATCCTCGCCGAGCCCGCCACCGTGGCCGCCTCGACCATCGGGGAGCTGGCGGAGCGGTGCGGCACCTCGCTCACCACCGTCACCCGCTTCTGTCGGCAGCTCGGCCTGGCCGGCTACCCCGAGCTCAGGCTGGCGCTCGCCGCCGAACTGGGCCGCAACGACGCCGCCCCGCGCGAGCAGGGCCTGATCGCCTTCTCCCCGGACGACCCCGCGAGCCTGGTGCTGCGCAGCCTGCTGGCCAGCGACCTGCGCGCCATGGAGGAGACGGCGGCCCAGCTCGACCTCCAGGCCGTGGACCGGGCCGCCGAGGCCCTGGTACGGGCCCGGTTCATCGACTTCTTCGCGGTCGCCGGCAGCGCGGGCGTGGCCATGGACCTGCACCTGCGCCTGCACGCCATCGGCCGCCCCGGCGCGTTGTGGACCGACGTGCACAGCGCCGTCTGCAGCGCCAACGCGCGCAACCGCGACGACGTGGCGCTCGGCATCTCCCACTCGGGCACCACGGCCGAAGTGGTCGAGCCGCTGGCCATCGCCAAGCGACGCGGCGCCACCACCGTCGCGGTCACCAACTTCCCCCGCAGCCCGCTGGCCGAGGTGGCCGACATCGTGCTGACCACCGCCGCGCAGGACACCCCCTTCCGCGCCGGCGGCGTGGCCGCCCGCCACACCCAGATGCTCGTCCTGGACTGCCTCTACATCGGCGTCGTCCAGCGCACCCACGAGACCAGCGACCAGTTGCTCACCGCGGCCACCGACGCGGTCAGCAAGCACCGCCTGCCCCCACGCTAGGAGTCCCCATGCGCCTTGCCGCCGCCGCTGTCGCCTTGGCGATGGCGGTCACCGCCTGTGCCCCCTCCGCCACGACGAGTGCCGATTCCGGCAAGATCACCCTCTCGGTCTGGGGCTGGGGCCCCGAGGCGAACTACGACAAGATGTTCGCCGAGTACGAGAAGCTCCACCCCGGCATCGACGTCGACGCCCGCTCGTTCACCACGGCCACCGAGTACGACACCATCCTGTCCACCGGCCTGGCCGGCGACAGCGGCCCCGACCTGGCCTGGCTGCGCGCCGGCGCCAACCTCCAGCCGCTGGTCGAGGCCGGCCGGCTGCTCCCGCTCGACACCAAGGACGTGCCCGGCCTGGCCGCCTACGACGAGAAGGTCCTGCGCTACGCCAAGGGCGACAAGGACGGCAAGGTCTACGGCGTGCCGTTCGCCGTCCAGACCCTCCAGGTGATCTACAACAAGAAGATCTTCGCCGACAACGGCCTCACCCCGCCGAAGACGTACGCCGACATGGTCTCCGCGGCCGAGAAGCTCAAGGCCAAGGGCATCGTGCCGTTCGCCTTCGGCGGCAAGGACGACTGGATGCTGCCGATCGTGGCCGGCATCTTCGGCACCGCCCACTGGGGCGGCGACGCGTTCATCGCCGACGTCAAGGCCAAGCGCAAGAAGTTCGCCGACCCCCGCTTCGTCGAGGGCATCGACCAGCTCAACAAGCTCAAGCCGTACTTCCCCGACGACGTGGCCGGCGTCTCCTACACCGACGCGCAGATCCTGTTCTCCTCCGGCAAGGCGGCCATGTTCCCCGGCGGCCTGTGGGAGCTGAACTTCTTCGGCGAGCACGCCAAGGACGTCGAACTGGGCGTCTTCACCCCGCCCGCGCCCGAGGGGGAGGGCGTCATGCCCGGCTTCACCGACGGCTCGTACGGCGTCAACGTCAAGACCAGGCACAAGGCCGAGGCGCTGAAGTTCGCCGCCTGGCTGGCCTCCAAGGACTACGGCCAGCTCTATACCGACACCTTGCGCATCTTCTCCGCCGTGCCCGGCGTCACCCCCAAGGACCCGCTGCTCAACGAGGTCTCCGCCACCTTCGCCCAGCACGGCGGCACCTACTTCATGAACGAGTTCGCCTACGGCAACCCGACCTCGGCCACCGTGTTCTCCAAGGCGTTGCAGGAGATGATGCTGGGCCGCATCAGCGCCGAGGAGGCCGCCGAGCAGCTCGACAAGAGCGTGGCCACATGGCTCTAGCCGCCCGGCGGGGATCGTCGTACGTGTTCCTGGTCCCCGCCTTCCTCCTGTACTCGGCGTTCGTGGTCTATCCGCTGTTCACCGGGCTGACCTACAGCTTCTTCTCCTGGAAGGGCACCCTGCGCGACCAGCCGGCCGGGCTGGACAACTACGCGCACCTGCTGTCCGGCGCTTTCCTGGACCAGCTGCTGCCGGCGCTCGGGCACAACTTCCTGCTGTTCGCCGGCACCATGCTGGTGCAGAACACGCTGGGCCTGGCCTTCGCGCTGGCGCTGTTCCGCGTACGGCGTGGCAAGCGGGCCCTGCAGACCATGTTCGCGCTGCCGTACCTGGTCAACCCGCTGGTCATCGGCTACCTGTGGACCCTGCTGCTCAGCCCGGCCTTCGGCCCGGTCAACGCGCTGCTCAAGCCGATGGGCCTGGCGATGCCGTGGCTGGGCGACCCCGGCACCGCGCTGCCGACCGTCATCCTGATCACCAGCTGGCAGTGGGTGGGCTTCCCGATGCTGTTGTTCAGCGCCGCGCTCGGCGGCATCCCCCAGGAGTACGCCGAGGCCGCCAGGACCGACGGCGCCGGCTCCTGGCAGGTGTTCTGGCGCGTCACGCTGCCGCTGCTCAAGCCGGCCATGGCCACCGTGACCATCCTCAGCTTCATCGGCAGCATGGGCACCTTCGCCCTGGTCTACGCCCTGGGCGGCTCCAACGGCGCCCCCGCGGGCGCGACCGACGTGCTCGGCCTGCTGTTCTACCGGACCGCCTTCGCCTCGGGCGACGTCAACGCGCTGGGCACGTCCTCGGCGCTGGCGGTCTTCATGTTCACCTTCATCTTCGGCTCGACGCTGCTGCTGGAACGGGTCCTGAGGAGGAAGCCGTGAAGGCCGCGGCGATCCGGGTCCTGCTGTGGGGCTACGCCGTCTTCTCCATGTCGCCGCTGCTGGTCATGCTGCTCAGCTCGCTCCGGCCGACCAGCGAGATCTTCGACCAGCCGCTCGGCTGGCCCAGCGGGCTCGGCAACTACGCCAGGGCCTGGACCGACGCCTCCTTCTCCACGTACGTGGTGAACTCGGCGATCGTCGTGGTCTGCTCGGTGCTGCTGGGCGCGGTGGTGTCGTTGCTGGCGGCGTACCCGCTGGGGCGCCGGGAGTTCCGGGGGCGCGGGCTGTTCGCCGCCTACTTCGTCTCGGGCATGACGCTGCCCGCCCACCTGGGTGTGCTGCCGCTGTTCTACCTGCTGGAGAGCATGGGCCTGGTGGACTCGCTGGCCGGGCTGGTGCTGGTCTACGCGGCCGGGTCGGTGCCGTTCAACGTGTTCGTGCTGACCGCGTTCTTCCGCCAGCTCCCGCACGAGCTCGACGAGGCCGCCGCCCTGGACGGCGCGGGCCCCTTCGCCACCTTCTGGCACGTGCTGCTGCCGCTGGTACGGCCCGCGCTGGCGACCGTGGTGGTCTTCCAGTTCGTGCCGATCTGGAATGACTTCTTCTACCCCCTGGTCCTGATGCGGGACGAGAGCAAGCTGACCCTGCCGGTCGGCCTCACCCACTTCTTCGGCCAGTTCCAGAACGACTGGGGCACGCTCTTCGCCGGCCTGGTGATGACGACGATCCCCCTGGTCGTGCTCTTCATCCTGGCCACGCGCCAGATCGTCGCCGGGCTCACCGCCGGCATGAACCGTTGAGGACAGTTTGATGGATCTTGTGATGGCCTTCGCCGACGAGACGCGCTCGCGGCTGGACCGGCTGATGGCCGAGCAGCTGCCCGCCATCAGGCGCGCGGGCTCGCTGGTCGCGGCGACCGTGCGCGCCGGAGGCGTCCTGCACGCCTACGGCACGGGACATTCGGAGGCGGTGGCGCTGGAGGTGGCGGGGCGCGCGGGCGGGCTCATCCCGACCAACCGGCTCACCCTGCGCGACCCGGTGGTGCTGGGCTCGGCTGATCCCGGCACGTTCGACCCGCTGGCCGAGCGTGACCCGCGCACCGCCCACCAGGTGCTGGCGCTGCACACGGTGGAGGACTCCGACGCGTTCGTGATCGCCTCCAACTCCGGCGGCAACGGCTCGACCGTGGAGATGGCCCGGCTGGTCAAGGAGCGCGGCCTGCCGCTCGTCGCGATCACCTCGCTGGCCCACTCGACCGCCATCACCTCGCGGCATCCGTCGGGGGAGCGGCTGTTCGAGCTGGCCGACATCGTGATCGACAACCTGGCCCCCTACGGGGACGCCGTCCTGACGACCGGGCACGGCCCGGTCTGCGGCATCTCCTCGATCACCTCGGCGCTGATCGTGCAGCTCATGGTGGCCGAGGCGATCGGCGAGCTGCAGGCGGACGGCACGGTCCCGCCGGTCTACCTGTCGGCCAACATCCCCGGCTCCGACGCGCACAACGACGCCCTGGTGGCCCGCTACGCCGGCCGCATCAGGACGGGCGCGCTGTGAGCCTGACGATCGCCGCCTTCTGGCCGCCCCCGCCCCACGAGACGACGGCCGCCCGCTACCGCGAGATCGCCGAGGCCGGGATCGACCTGGTCATCACCGGCAACTACCTGAACGACCGGGTCATCCTGCGGCACGCCCTGGCCCGCGCCGAGGAGGCCGGGCTCGGCGTGCTGGTCGCCTCCGACCCGCGGGTGGAGGTGCTCATGCGCGACCTGGACGTGGACCCGGCGCCGCTGATCGCCCAGGTCGTCGAGGACTACCGCCCGTTCCGCTCCTTCCGCGGCCTCAGCCTCATGGACGAGCCGACGGCCGAGCAGTTCCCGCGGCTGGCGGCCGGGGTCGCCGCCGCGCGGGCGGCCGGCGCGTTCGCCTACGCCAACCTGCTGCCGAGCCACGCCACCGGCCCCTACGACGCGTACGTGGGGGAGTTCGCCCGGGTCGTCCGGCCGGACGTGCTGTCCTTCGACCGGTACCCGTTCCTGGCCGGCGGGTTCGACGAGGGCTACCTCGCCGACCTGGCCACCGTGCGCGAGCACGCCCGCAGGGCCGGGCTGCCGGCCTGGATGTACGTCCAGACGCTGGCCTACGACGGCCACCGCGAGCCGTCGGCCGCCGAGCTGGCCTGGCAGGTCAACACCGCCCTGGCCTACGGGTACACCGGCATCCAGTACTTCACCTACTGGACGCCCGACCCGGCGCGCGGCGAGGGCTTCCAGCCGGCGCTCATCGGCGGCGACGGCGTGCCGACCGAGCGCTACGGCGTCGTGCGCGACCTCAACACCCGCTGGCTGCGCCCGGTGGCGGCCGAGCTGACCGGCTGGACGTCGGCCGAGCACGCCGGCGACGTCCTGATCGGCCACTACGGCGAGCGGCGGCTGGTCTGCAACGCCCGCTTCGACCGGCCGGCGGAGGTCACGCTCGACGGGATCACGCAGGCGTTCGACCCGGCGACCGGCTCGTACCAGGCGTGCGGCGCCACCGTCATGCTCGCGCCCGGCGCGGCGCGGCTGGTCCGGTGACGCTCTTCGCCGGGGTGGACGCCGGCGGCACCACCACCCGCGCCGCCGTGCACGCGGCGGACGGCACCAGGCTCGGGCACGGCGCCGCCGGCCCCGGCAACCCGGCCGCGCACGGCCCTGAGGCGGCCCGCCTGGCGATCGGGCAGGCCCTGCGCCGCGCGCTCGACGGCGTGGACCCCTCGCTGGTGGCCGCCTCGGTGGCCGGCGTCGCGGGCGGCGACGACGCCTTCGCCGCGACGCTGGGCCGGACGTGGGCCGAGTGCGGCATCGCCGCGCCGCCGCGCATGGTCGGCGACGTGGAGGTCGCCTACGCGGCCGGGACCGCCGCGCCGTCCGGCACGCTGCTGCTGGCCGGGACGGGCGCCGCGGCGGCCCGCTTCTCCGGCCGGACCGTGACCGCGGTGGCCGACGGGCTCGGCTGGCTGCTCGGCGACGAGGGCGGCGGGTTCTGGATCGGCCGGGCGGGGGTGCGGGCGACCGTCCGCGCCCTGGACCGCCCCGGCGAGGCCGTGGACGACGGCCGTCCCGAGGGAGGCATGGGCCGCGCTCCGGGTGCCGGGCTGCCGTACGGGCCGCTGGTGGATCTGGTGAGCGCGCACTTCGGGGTGACGGGCGAGCCGCGGCGGCGGGCGGACCGCATCGTCCGGCTGGCCCAGGCCGACCGGATGCTCGTGGCCGCCGCCGCGCCGCTGGTGTCGCGGGCGGCCGAAGCCGGGGACGAGCGCGCGGCGGGCATCGTCGCCGAGGCCGCCCGGCGGCTGACCGCGACGGCGGCCCGGCTGTCCGGCGACGGGCCGCTGGTGCTGGCGGGCGGCGTGCTGACAGCGGACGGCCCGGTGCGCGCCGCCGTGCTGGCCCGGCTGGCCGGGCGGCGGGTGACGACCGCCCGCGACGCGACGGCCGGGGCGTGCTGGCTGGCCGCCCTCGACCGGCTGGGCGACCGGGCCGCCCACGAACGCTTCACCGCCCTCGCGCCGCCCGGCTAGTACGGTGCCCGGGGCAGCGGGTACCGCCCTGCGCCGCCCCGCTTGTACGGTGACCAGGGCAGCGGGTATCGCGCCCGTGCCGCGGAAAGGACGGTTCGCCCCTCATGCAGGTCCCGCAGATGGATCGTGCTCTGCTGAGCCGGCTGCTGCCGGGCGTCGCGGCGGAGGAGCTCACCGTTCGCCAAGGGCAGTTCCACCAGGTGGTGATCGGCCCGGATCGGGTCGTGTGCCTGCCGCGCACCGAGGCCGCGGCCGCCCGGCTGCCGCAGCGGGCCGCTGCCCTGCGCCTGCTCGCCGGGTTCGACCTCGGCTTCCGCACGCCCCGGCCGTTGCCGCAGGCCGGCGATCCCGGCACGGACGAGCCGCGGTTCCTGGTCCTCAGCCGCGTTCCCGGAGCCCCGCTGGAGGCCGGAGAACTCGAAGACCCGCAGGTGGCCGAGGCCGCGGCGGCGCAGTACGTCACGCTGCTGCGCGAGCTGGCCAGGATCGGGGCCGAGGACGACGTGCGGGCGGCGCTGCCGGCGCCACGGGATCGATGGCGGCGGTTCACGGCGGGCGTGCGCGCCGAGCTGTTCGGGCTCATGTCCGAGCGCGGGCGCCGGCGAGCCGAGCGGGAGCTCGCGGCGCTCGACGGCCTTCCCCACGTCACCGACGCCGTGGTGCACGGCGACCTCGGCGCGGAGAACGTCCTGTGGGAGCACGACGACGGGCTGCCGGTGCTCAGCGGGGTGATCGACTGGGACGAGGTGACGATCGGCGATCCCGCCGAGGACCTCGCGGCCGTCGAGGCCGGCTACGGCAGGCCCTTCCTGGATCGGGTGCTCGCGCTGGGAGGCCGGCCGGACGGCGCGATGGCCACCCGCATCGCCGTGATCCGCGCGTCCTTCGCCCTGCAGCAGGCTCTGTCCGCGCATCGGGACGGCGACGAGGAACAACTCGCGGACGGCCTGACCGGCTACCGCTGACCTCCTCCGGGAGAACGGGGCTCAGGCGGACGGCTCCTCGGCCGGGAACAGGATCGGGCTGATCAGGTGGCGGGTGCGCTCGGGCGTGGGCGGGTTGGCGATCCTGGGCAGGAGCGCGGCACGCAGGTCGGCGATCAGCGCGGCGCGTTCGTCGGGGCTCAGCCAGATGGCGTGCTGCCGGTAGCCGACCAGGTCGGCGGCCGGATCGGCCTGGTCGCGGTCGAGGTAGGCGCCGAACTCGGCCAGCAGCGCCGCCATGGCCACGGCGAACGCGCGGCGGTGGTCGTCGCGCGAGGCCGAGGCGGCGGTGTCGGCGTCGATGGCCGCCCGCGCCGGGCGTAGCCGGTAGCGGCGCTCGACGGCCCCGCGTACGCGCTGCTCGCCCTCCACGTCGAGCAGGCCGCCCTCGGCCAGCAGGCCGACGTGCCGGTAGACGGTGGCCTTGGAGACGTCGGGCAGCAGGTCGCACAGGTCGGAGGTGGTGAGCGTGCGGCCGCCCGCCATGGCGTGCACGATGCGCAGCCGTACGGGGTGCAGAAGCAGGTCCACCGTGTCCATGGACGTACGATCTCACACCTGCTACCTTTCTCAAATCTGAGAAAGGACGGATCATGACCGACCACGCCCTGGACGCACCTCCGCTGGGCCGCCTGCACGACGTCGCCGGCCGCCGGATCATGCTGCACCGCTCGGGCGCCGGCGGCCCGCCCGTGGTGTTCCTGCCCGGCGCCGGGGCCGTCGGCCTGGACTACCTCAACGTGCACGACCGCGCCGCCGAGCTGACGACCAGCGTGCTCTACGACCGCGCGGGCACCGGCTGGAGCGAGCCGGCCGAGCTGCCCCGCACCGCGGCCGAGGTGACCGACGAGCTGCGCGCGGCGCTGCGGGCGGCGGAGGTGCGCGGCCCGTACGTGCTGGCGGGGCACTCCCTGGGCGGCGCGTACGCCCGCCACTACGCCCGCCGCTTCCCCGGCGACGTCGCGGCGCTGCTGCTGCTCGACCCCTTCCACGAGGACATGGCCGCCCGCGCGCCCCGGCAGGCGCGCGAGATGCTCGACCGGATGCGCGAGCAGGCGCTCCCGGAGGCGACCCCGGAGCAGCTCGACGCCGCCCGCCCGGCCGTCGAGCGGCTGCTGGCCGCCTGGCCGGACGGCGTGCGCGAGGCGCTGGTCGACCACCACCTCACCGCCTGGCGCACCGGCTGGCTGGAGGGCCGCAACCTCTACGACGAGGTCTCCGCGGAGTTCAGGGCCGCGCCGCCGGCCCCCGACGTGCCGGTGATCGTGCTGTCGGCCATGGGGGCGGACGCCACCCAGTCCCAGCTGTGGCCGGAGGATGTGCTGCGGGAGATCAACGCCGGCAAGCTCGCCCTGCACGCCGAGCTGGCCGCCTCCTTCCCGCGCGGCGAGCACCGGGTGCTGGACGACGCCGGGCACGGCTGGCTGCACGAGGAGCGGCGCGACGCCGTGCTCCAGGCGCTGGCCGACCTGCTTCGGGCCCTGTGAGATCCAGGGCCCCGGCTCAGGGGCGCAGCGCCTTGAGCGCCAGGTCGACCAGCGCGTCGGCGTACTGCGGGGTGAGCGGGCCGGTGCGCAGCAGCCAGCGCTGGTAGAGGGGGGCGTAGAGCAGTTCGAGCGCGAGGTCGAGATCGGCGTCGGGGGCGAGCTGGCCGGCCTGCTGGGCGCTGCGCAGGCGGGCTTTCTTGGCCTCGTCGACCGGGCCGGCCAGCTTCTCGCGGTATTGGGCGGCCAGCTCGGGGTCGGCGACGATCTCCAGGTTGAGCGCCCGGATCGGCGCCTCGAACGCGGGGTCGGCGAACTCCGCCACGGTGGCCCGCATGACGGTCTTCAGGTCGGCCTCGATGTCGCCCGTGTCGGGCAGCGTCACGCCCTGGTCGTGGCCGCCTTCGCTCAGCGCGAGGAAGGAGTCGAAGACCACGGCCCCCTTGGACCGCCACCACCGGTAGATCGTCTGCTTGCCGACGCCGGCCCGCGCGGCGATCGCCTCGACGGAGACCTTGGCGTAACCCACCTCGGACACCAGTTCCCTGGCGGCCTGGAGGATCGCCTGCCGGGAGCGTTCGCTGCGGCGCGCGGGATCGGGCTGCTTCACGCCGGCCATCATAGCGCATCAACGAGACGAGACGGTCCGTCTTGACAAGTGGCCCGGTCTTGCCGGCACACTGAGGGACCTGCGGCGAGACGGACCGTCTCGTCTTAGAGATGGAGGAGGCGAGAGCGCATGCGCGTATGGTTCGTCACGGGTGCGTCCCGGGGGCTGGGCCGGGCGTTCACCGAAGCGGCCCTGGACCGGGGCGACCGGGTCGTGGCCGCCGCCCGCGACGTCGGCCCGCTGGCCGAGCTGGAGGCCCGGCACCCGGGCTCGCTCGTCCGGCTGCCGCTCGACGTCTCCGACCGCGCCGCGGTGCTGGAGGGCGTGGACCAGGCGGCGGCCGCGTTCGGCCGGCTCGACGTCGTGGTCAACAACGCCGGCGGCATGCTGTTCGGCATGCTGGAGGAGGCCACGGAGGAGCAGATCAGGGCGCACTTCGACGTCAACCTGTTCGGCGCGATCTGGGTCACCCAGGCGGTGGCGCCGTACCTGCGGGCCCAGGGGTCGGGGCACATCCTCCAGGTCACCTCGATGGGCGCGGGCGGCGGCATGGCCTCGGTCGGCCTGTACGCGGCGGGCAAGTCGGCGCTCGACTCGATCACCCAGGCGCTGGCCATGGAGCTCGCGCCGTTCGGCGTCAAGGTCACCAACCTGCAGATGGGCGGCTACGACACTGGCCTGTTCACGCTGGGCACCACGGCCACCGAGCCCGACCCGGTCTACGACGGGCTGCGGGCCGAGCTGGCCGCCATGTGGGGCGAGGACGCCGGCCCTCCGCCGAGCAACGCCGCGCCCGTCGTCATGGAGCTCGTGGACCTGCCCGAGCCGCCGCGCCGGCTGATCGTCGGCAGCCGCTCGTACGACCTCGTCCAGCAGATGGACGAGGCCCGCACCGCGGAGTACCGCGCCTGGGAACACCTCAGCCGCAAGGCCGCCGGCTGACCTCGGGGGACGGGTTCCAGGGGGCGGACGGGCGGGGATGGGCCGGGCGTTGTCCTGGTTCCGGCACAATTGCGGTGTGCGAGTCGGATTGCTGGGGCCCTTCGAGGTCCGGAACGCCCAAGGGGCCGTGGTCGAGGTTCCCGGTGTCCGGCTGCGCGCGCTGCTGGCCGCCCTCGCCCTGGAGCCCGGCCGGATCGTCACGCGCGCGCGGCTGATCGACTGGATCTGGGGGGAGCGGCCGCCCGCCGACGAGGTCAACGCCCTGCAGGCGCTGGTGTCCAGGCTGCGCAGGGTGCTGCCCGACGGCGTGATCGAGGCCGAGGCCGGCGGCTACCGGCTGGCCGTGCCGCGCGAGGCCGTGGACGTGTGCCGCTTCGAGCAGCTGATCGTCCAGGCCCGCGCCGCCGCGCCCGCCGCCCGCGCCGACCTGCTGCGCAGCGCCCTGGAGCTGTGGCGCGGCGCCCCCATGGCCGACATCGCGATGCAGGACAGCGACACCTTCGACGCCGTGGTCACCCGGCTCGACGACCTCCACGTCGCCGCGCTCGGCGACCGCATCGACGCCGACCTGCGGCTCGGCCGGGGCGCGGAGCTGGTCACCGAGCTGACCGGGCTGGTGGCGGCGTACCCGCTGCGCGAGGGGTTCGTGGCGGCGCTGATGCGGGCGCTGGCCGAGGCGGGCCGCGGGAACGAGGCGCTGGCCCTCTACCAGCGCACCCGCGAGCGGCTGGCCGACGAGCTGGGCGCCGACCCGTCGGCCGAGCTGTCGGAGCTGCACACCGCGCTGCTGCGCGGCGAGGTGGGGGAGCGGACGGACAACCGCAGGACCAACCTGCGCGCCGAGCTGACGAGCTTCGTCGGCCGGCAGGACGACGTCTCCGCGGTCGCCGACCTGGCCACCAGGTACCGCCTGGTCACCCTGACGGGCGCGGGCGGCTCCGGCAAGACGCGGCTGGCCACCGAGACCGCCCGCACGATGCTCCCCGAGCTGCCCGACGGCGCCTGGCTGGTCGAGCTGGCCCCGGTCCGGGCCGGCGGCGAGCTGGCGCAGGCCGCCCTGACCACGATCGGCCTGCGCGACCAGGGCATGCTCGGCGGCGGACGCGGCGGCGACCCGATGGACCGGCTCATCACCGCCATCCGCGACCGCTCCATCCTGCTCATCCTGGACAACTGCGAGCACGTCATCGAGGCCGCCGCGGCGTTCGCGGACCGGCTCCTGGGCGAGTGCCGCGGCCTGCGCGTGCTGGCCACGAGCCGCGAGCCGCTCGGCATCACCGGCGAGGTGTTGTGGCAGGTCGAGCCGCTCACGCTGCCCGCCGAGGGCTCCTCGCCGGCCGAGAGCGGGTCCTCGCCCGCGGTGCGGCTGCTGCGCGACCGCGCGGACCTGGTGCGCAAGGACATCGGCTCCGACGCCCCCACCCTCGCGGCCATGGCGCGGATCTGCCGGGCGCTCGACGGCAACCCGCTGGCGATCGAGCTGGCCGCGGCCCGGCTGCGCACGATGTCGGTCGACCAGCTCGCCCGCCGTCTCGACGACCGGTTCCGCCTGCTGACCAGCGGCAGCCGTACGGCGCTCGCCCGGCACCGGACGCTGCGCGCGGTCGTCGACTGGAGCTGGGACCTGCTGAGCGAGGCCGAGCGCGGCGTGCTGCGCCGGTTGTCGGTGTTCTCCGGCGGGGCGAGCCTGGAGGCGGCCGAACGCGTGTGCGGCGACGAGGCGTCCGCCGGTGAGCTGGTCTTCGACGTGCTGACCGCGCTGACCGAGAAGTCGCTGCTGCTGGCCGACGACGAGGGCGCCCCGCGCTACCGCATGCTCAACACCATCAGGGAGTACGCGGCCCAGCGGCTGGCCGAGGCCGGGGAGTCCGAGGCGGCGCGGCGGGCGCACCTGGCCCACTTCACCGAGCTGGCCGAGACCGCCGACCCGCACCTGCGGCGGGCCGAGCAGCTGGAGTGGCTGGCCGTGCTCGACGCCGAGCACGACAACATCATCACGGCCCTGCGCGGGGCGATCGCCGAGGGGTGGGCGTACGAGGCGATGCGGCTGGCCGGGGCGGCCGGCTACTACTGGTTCCTCAGCGGCCACCGGGCCGAGGGCGCCGAGCTGAGCATCGCCGCGTCCGGGCTGGAGGGCGAGGTGCCCGACGAGGTGCGGGCGATGGCGTACCTCATGGTGACCATGTTCGTGACGTCCGGCGTGGGCGGCGACCAGTTCCAGGCCCGCGAATGGATCCAGGAGGCGCACCGGCTGGCCCGCAGCAGCGGGTCCCGCAAGCCGCTGCTCGGGTTCGCCGCGCTGCTGGAGCGCACGCTGCAGGGCCCGGCGGCGTTCCTGCCCGCGTTCGAGCCGCTGATCGCCGACGCCGACCCCTGGGTGCGGGCGCAGGGCAGGCTGGCCGGCGGCCGGTTCCGGCTCACGCTCGGCGGCGACGAGACCGACGTCGATCTCGACGCCGAGACCGCCCTCGCCGAGTTCCGCGCGCTGGGCGACCGCATGGGCATCTCCCTGGCGCTGACCTTCCTGGCCGATCGGCTCGCCATGCGCGGCGAGTTCGCCCGTGCCTGCGAGTACTACGAAGAGGGCGCCGTGGCGCAGACCGAGGTGGGCGCGACCGAGGACGTCGTGGGCGTGTGGGCCCGGCTGGCTCAGCTGCACTGGCTGCTCGGCGACGAGCGGGCCAGCGCCGCGGCCATGGCCGAGGCCCAGCGGCACGCCGACGGGATCGTCTGGCCGGACTCCCTCGCCGAGCTGGCGCTGGGGCAGGCGAAGCTGGCGCGCTGGCGCGGCGAGGCGGACCAGGCGCGCGAGCACCTGGCCACCGTTCAGGCGGTGCTGTCCAACGATGAGATGGTCGGCTCGGTCCGCTCCACGATCATGGACCTGTACGGCTACCTCGCCGACGACGTCGAGCAGGCCCGGGCGTACCGGCGCAGGGCGTTCGACGCGGCCGTGGAGAACATGTTCCCGCCGACCATCGCCGAGGCGCTGGTCGGGATCGCCGACGTCGCGCTGCGCGAGGGCCAGGACGAGCAGGCCGTGCGGCTGATCGCGGCCAGCGAGGCGGTGCGCGGCACGCCGGACCGCTCGCTGCCGGACGCCGCCCGCATCGCCGATCAGGCGCGCGAGCGCCTCGGCGAGACCGCGTTCGCCGCGGCGGACCTCGACGGCCGCCGCCGCGATTTCCGGGAGCTGGCCGAGCTCACCCTCGCCCGCTGAACCACGGTTCGGAATTGTCGGTTGCGGACGGCATTGTTATGGCATGACCGAGACGCCCCCTTTCACCGTCCTCGCTGATGACACGGCCTACGCCGAGGCCGTGCAGCTCGCCGTGGACTCCTCCGCCGCCTACTACGCCGACGGCACCTCCACCCTCGACGACGACGCCTACGACCGGCTGGTGCGCGGCATCCAGGCGTACGAGGAGGCCCATCCCGAGCAGGTGCTGCCGACCTCGCCGACGGGCAAGGTCGCGGGCGGCGCGATCGTGGGGGACGTGCCGCACACCGTGCCGATGCTCAGCCTGGACAACGTCTTCGGCGCCGAGCAGCTCGCCGACTGGGCCGCCTCGGTCGAGCGCAGGCTGGGCCGTCCGGTCACCGCGTGGAGCGTCGAGCCCAAGCTCGACGGCCTGGCCATCTCGGCCCGCTACCGCGGCGGCCGGCTGGCCCAGCTCGTCACCCGGGGCGACGGCACCGCGGGCGAGGACGTCTCGCACGCCATTGGCACCATCGTCGGCCTGCCCGAGCGGCTGGCCGAACCGGTCACGGTGGAGCTGCGCGGCGAGGTCATGATGACGACGTCGCAGTTCGAGGAGGCGTGCGCCAAGCGTTCGGCGCACGACGGCACCACGTTCGCCAACCCGCGCAGCGCCGCCGCCGGCACGCTGCGCGCCCAGGACCGGCCGTACGTGTGCGAGCTGACGTTCTTCGGCTACGGCGCGCTGCCCGCACCCGGCGACGACTCCGAGCTGGCGGTTCGGCTGCGCGAGCTGCCGCACAGCCAGGTCATGGAGTGGGTGGCCGGGCAGGGCGTGCAGACCACGGCCGCCACCGCGGTCGCCGGGATCGTCACCGACACGCTGGAGCGGGTGCAGGAGCGCGTCGGCGAGATCGCCGCGGCCCGCGCCGGGCTGCCGTTCGGCATCGACGGCATCGTGATCAAGTGCGACCTGGCCGCCGACCAGGCCGAGGCCGGGTTCAGCTCGCGCGCGCCGCGCTGGGCGACCGCCTACAAGCTGCCCGCCACCGAGAAGATCACCAAGCTGGTCGGGGTGGAGTGGAACACCGGCCGCACCGGGATCATCGCCCCGCGCGCCGTGCTGGAGCCGGTCGAGCTCGACGGCAGCGTCGTCACCTACGCCACCCTGCACAACGTCGCCGACATCACCCGGCGCGGCCTGATGCTCGGCGACAGCGTGGTGGTCTACAAGGCGGGCGACGTGATCCCGCGCGTGGAGTCGCCGGTGGTGCACCTGCGCACCGGTGAGGAGCAGCCGATCCCGATCCCGCAGGTCTGCCCGTCCTGCGGCGACGCCATCGACAGCTCGCAGGAACGGTGGCGGTGCGTGCGCGGGCGGGCCTGCCGGGCGATCGCCTCCATCGTCTACGCCGCCGGACGCGACCAGCTCGACATCGAGGGCCTGGCCGAGAACCGCATCAAGCAGCTGCTGGACGCCGGTCTGATCGCCGACTTCGCCGACCTGTTCTTCCTGACCCGCGAGCAGCTGCTCAGCCTGGAGCGCATGGGCGAGACCAGCACCGACAACCTGCTGGCCGCCTTCGAACAGGCCAAGGGCCGGCCACTCAGCCGGGTGTTCGCGGCGCTCGGCGTCCGCGGCACCGGCCGGTCGATGAGCCGCCGCATCGCCCGCCACTTCGGCTCGATGGAGGCCATCCGGGCCGCCGACGCCGAGGCGATCCAGGCGGTCGAGGGCATCGGCCCGGAGAAGGCACCGGTCGTGGTGGCCGAGCTGATCGAGGTCGGGCCGCTGATCGACAAGCTGGTCCGGGCGGGCGTGAACATGGCCGAGCCGGGCTGGACGCCCCCCGCCGAGCCCGGCTCCCCGGAGACCGGCGACGCGTCCGGGCTGCCGCTGGCCGGGATGTCGGTCGTGGTGACCGGCGCGATGAGCGGCACGCTGGAGGCGTTGAGCCGCAACGAGATGAACGAGCTGATCGAGCGGGCCGGCGGGAAGGCGTCCTCCAGCGTCTCGGCCAAGACGTCGCTGCTGGTGGCCGGAGAGAAGGCCGGTTCCAAGCGGGCCAAGGCCGAGAGCCTGGGGGTGCGGATCGTGCCGCCGGAGGAGTTCGCCGAGCTCGTCGGCTCTTTTCTGTAGCTTCGGGGGCCGTTCTGTGGGGGCGAGCGGCTGGCTATACGGCGTCAACACCGCCCCCATCGGCAGCTTCTCCGCCTGACACGAACAAGCAGCAGCCCTCGCACCCCGGCAATGCGAGGGCTGCAGCATGCCCCTGAGCCGGAGTAATGCGGCTGCATTCGGATCACGATGGCGATCAGCCGGGCCACCGCGGCTCGCGAAGGCGCTGCCGGGGGCCCGTCGAGTCATGGCTGAGCGCGAGGCCGGGACCGAACCCGGAAATGCTGCGTCATCGGAGGTGGCTGCCAAGGGCTGGCGTATTCGGCATGCCGGACACATCTCTCTCGCAGTGGTGCGTTTGTGTGCCGCCTCTGGGCGAGCGTTTATTGCGACGGGTCCAGCCAGGTGAAGTCCGGGCGGATGCCCCGTCCGATGAGGTCCTGGCCCGTTGAGCTCAGATCGAACATCGCCGACAGGTCCGGTTCGGTGCCCGGCGTCGTCCAGCAGGCTTCCAGGCTGGTCAGCAGGCCGCTCAGAACGCGCCGGAACTCCAGCGACAGCTCCGGCTCCGCCGTCGAGGGCAGGAAGTCCTGCACGTCCGGCAGGGTGATCGGCGCGCCACTGAAGCTCCACACCCCGTCGACCTTGACCAGCCGCTTCTGGACGAACAGCTCCTTGAACAGGTAGTAGTGCGCATGGTTCGTCCCCGCGCTGGTGGGGACGTCGGGCGAGCCGGGAACGCCTTCCCCTTCGCGCTTGATCCGGTCGATCGTCGCGATCGCGTCGTCGACGGTCTGGATCGGCGGCGCGAGGGGGACCTCCACCGCGAGGGCGTCCTGGTCGATCGCCGGCTCGGTCTCCCGGAACGTCGCGATGATCGTGTCGTAGAAGGCGCCGATCGTCGGCGGGGGCGCTGTGTCCAGGAGGGCGACCGGAGGAAAGTCCGGATGCTCGATCTGCATGAACACCGCAAGCTGGTCCTTGTTCAGTGGCTTGAGATCGACCGGTAGCTCCTGGGCGATGCCGCCGGGCAGCTCGTTCGCCGGGTAGACGGGCAGGAAGTCCGCGTGCGCGATCGACGGCGTGCCGCCCACCGCGGTCAGCAGGTTTCCCGCCAGTGCGAAATGGTGCATCTCCTGGACCACCACTCGGTGGACCACGGTCCGGGTGTGGTCCGGATCATTCGTGACCGACCACTCGGCGCACAGATACGGCGGGATCGTGGCGAACTCCAGCCGCATCGCGAGTTCCAGAGCGCCTTTGAGGTCGTCCGGCGAGAGAATGCGCGCCTCGACGTACTCCCTGAGTGTTTTCATGGGGAAATCCCCGTCGTCATCGGCCTCATCGCACAACGCCACTCTCGGTTCA
Source organism: Nonomuraea sp. NPDC049624 (assembly GCF_040675255.1). NCBI lineage: Bacteria > Bacillati > Actinomycetota > Actinomycetes > Streptosporangiales > Streptosporangiaceae > Nonomuraea > Nonomuraea sp. NPDC049624. The sequence goes on from NZ_JBFAOR010000005.1 coordinate 290,312, forward strand.
CCGGGGCCGCGCACTTTCGCCGATCCCGGCGCCGCGTCCGCATTTTCTCAGACAGCCGGCATTTTTCCCGGGTTCATTCCGGCTCATGCGTCAGCATTGTTTTGCCGAAAACTCGAACAGGGGTGGCGGAAGCGTTCTGCCGGCGAGCACCGGCGCACCCACGTCGAACGGCTCGACGACCGGGCTGACCGCGACCTGGTCTCGGTCACCCGGAAGGGAGCCATATCGAGAACTGTCCTGGTGATCCCAAAAAAGTCTTGGACGAGCGGTTACTGAAATCGTTTTCTGGAGGGGCTGGAGCCGCACCTCCCCTCGTCACCCCGCTCCGGCACCAGGAGGAGAACCATGAGGTCGTTACGCACCCTGGCCGCCGTCGCCGTGACGCTGGCCCTGACGACGAGCCCGGCGGCGGCTCAGTCGCCACCGTCCGGTCGGGACAAGCCGGTCGCCATCGTCTCCGATCAGGCGGGCGAGACCTTCACCGAGTCCGTCAGCACGGCGGATGCCGTCGGAGTCCGGACCATCACCTGGACCTCGAACACCGGCGTGAAGCTCAGGCTTCAGGGAGTGCTGCCCGGCAGCACCGTCCGGGTCGTCCACGCGCCGCCCCAGGTCCCCGGTGTGGACCCTTCCGCACAGCTCGCCGGCGGCCGAGCGGTCGGGCTGTCCATCACCGGACCGAACCTCAGCAAGTCCGACCTGCTGAAGTACGCCGGGTCCCTCCCGGATCCGGCGACCAGCGGGGGCGCCGCCGCCCTGAGCACCCCGGTGGACCGGAACCCGGACTGGTACCTGGTCGCCGACGTCACGTTCGGCAACGCCCACGTCTACGCCTCGTACGGCTACTGGCTGGTCAACAGCGACGGAGCCGGGAACTGGGGGGTCCTCGGCCAGATCTGGCACAGCGCCCGCGACCAGGCGAAGGGTACGGAGATCAAGCAGACCTGGCAGTGGACCTATGTCCCGCCCGGCAACTGGATCGTCGACCAGGACCCCAAGTGGACGCAGTTCTTCGAGCCCTGCCGGCAGCAGCCCATCTCCGTCAGCATCTTCGGCTTCTCGGTCGGCGGCAGCATCTACAACTGCCGGGGCCAGGTCGACCCCTGGGCCTGGGCCAACAACACCGACACCGGCGTCGGGGTGAGCTGGAAGGGCAAGAGCGGCTACACGACCATCGGCGGCGCGACCGACTTCGCCATCTACAGCCCCTCGACCGCGGCCTGGAGTGTCGCGGGCTGGATCTCTCTGATCGATGACTGACCGTCAGCCGTCAGGCGGACTCTGAGTTCTCGGGCCAGGCGAGGCTCGCGGCGATGTAGCCGGTCACCAGGGGCGAGTGATCGGTGCTTCGCCTGGCCAGGACGAGGTGGGTCGAGGGATGATCGGCCAGCGGGACGTAGCGCACGCCCGGGACGGGATTCGTCCGCGTCGTCCGCTCGGGAACGAAGATCGCGGCCTGCTGCCACAGGACCGCGTGCAGCGCCTCGCCGAGTGATCGCACCACCGGACCGTCGCCCGGAATCTGCCAGAACTTCACCCAGGTGGGGTCCGCCTCGCTGGGCAGCCGGACGGTCCGGTGGCCGTACAGCTCGGCGCGGTCGAGTGAGGGCCGGTCGGCCAGCGGGTCGTCCATGGGCAGCGCCACGTACACAGGCTCGGCCCGGACCGCGTGAACCGCCAGCCCGGTCTCGTCGAACGGCGTGAACGTGATCGCCACATCGACCTCGCCGCGGCCCAGCCCGATCGTGGGATCGGCCACGTTGCCCTGGCGAAGCTGGACCCGCGAGGCCGGATACCGCTGGGTGAAGCTCCGGGCCGCCTCGGCCGACAAGGCCGACTCGGCCGGGCCCAGCACGCCGATCCGCAGTACCGGCTCACCGTTCGCCTGCCGTACTCGCTCGACCGCGCCCGCGGCGGCGGCGAGCAGTCCCCGGGCCTCCCTGAGCAGCACCTCGCCGGCCATGGTGAGGATCATCCCGCGCGTGGTGCGGACGAACAGCGCGCATCCCAGCTCCGCCTCAAGTTCGCGAATGCGCTGACTCAGCGGCGGCTGGGAGATGAGCAGGCGGCGGGCGGCACGGCCCACGTTTCCCTCTTCCGCGACGACCACAAAATACTGCAATCGGCGTAAGTCCACACGCGCGACGGTATATCGAAACCTTCCCTATGGATCTACCGAAGGGGCTTGAACTTGATGAGGCCCGTTCGTCCCGGTCACGGTTCGACGGCGGCGACGGCTGGTGGCGGCGCTTTCCGGAGTGAGGTGCACACCTGCGTGTGACGGTGAGCCGCCCTTCGCCGGCGAGTTCGGCGAGCCGGTCGAGCTCGGCCGCGGCCTCGGCGTAGTCGCGGACGAAGATCGGGGCGACGCGGACCCGGCCGGACCCGTCGCCCTGGTAGCCGCGGACGGTGACGACGGTGCCGCCGTCCTTGACGGCGGGGAGCACGGCGGCCTCCAGCACGGCGGCGTCGAGGAGCCCGTCGACGCCGCCCGGGTGGTGGCGGCGGACCGTCGCGGCGAAGTCGTCGTCCCGCGGCACGACCTCGTCGGCTCCGCACTCGCGGACGAAGGTCTCGTCCCGCTGGGCGGCGTCGGCGACGACGACCAGCCCGGCCTGCTTGGCGAGCTGGACGAAGTACCCGCCGACGGTGCCGGCCGCGCCGGTGACGGCGACCGTCGCGCCGGCCGGGTTCACCGTGGCGCTGCTCACCCGGATCCTGACCCGGCCGGGACCGATCGGTTCGGCCGCCAGGTCGAGCTCGCCCAGAGCGTCCGGTCCGCCTGGCCGCCTCACGCCGATCGCTTGAACCATGGTCGTTCGTCCTCACTTGTTCGTTGCCGTCTGGGTGGCGATGGGCAGGGCCGGTTCGGTTACGGCGACGCGGGGGCGCGGAGGCCCTCCAGCAGCAGGCTGCACACCTCGTCGAGTTCGGCGCCGACGCCGGGGTTCTGCCATTCGGCCGCGTGGGCGAGGTGGTGGAACTTGGCAGTGGCGTTGAAGACCACGCGGGCGGTGGCCTCGGCGTCGCCGGTGCGGAGGCTGCCGTCGGCGGCGCCGTCCGCGATGATGGCCGTCAGCTGGCCCAGGAGGTCGGCGACGTGGTCGGTGGCGACGCTGCTGTGCGCGGCCGCGAGGATGCCATAGGCGGCGAACAGCTCGGGGTCCTCGCGGATCTTGGCCTGCCTCACGGCCAGGACGGCGTGCAGCCAGGCACGCAGTCGCCGCGCCGGCGGGATCGCGCTGTCGGCGGCGATGACGGCGAGGGCGTCGCGGTTGCGGTCGAGCCAGCGCCGGGTCACGGCCTCGCGCAGCGCCTGCTTGGAGGGGAAGTGCTTGTAGACGGCGGCGTGGCTGACCCCGAGCGCCCGGGCGACGTCGACGACCGTGGCCTTGTCCGGTCCGTGGCGGCGCAGGATCTCCTCGGTGGCCGCCAGGACGGCGTTCGCGTCCAGCGGGGTCCGGGCGGCCATCAGCGCCTGCCGCCCGTTCGCTCGCTGTCCAGCAGCGCGAGCAGGGCGGGGGCGTAGCGTTCGCCCGCGACCGCCCCTCGGGGAACGGCCTGCTCGATCGTGTCCAGGTCGTCCTCGGTCAGGCGCAGGCCGGCGGCGTCCACCGCCTCGGTGATGCGGTGCGGCCGGCCGGCCCCGACCAGCGCGACGACGTCCCGGTGCGCGCGCCCCTGCGCCAGCACCCACGCGATCGCGAGCTGTGCGACCGTGACGCCGCGGGAGGCGGCGATCTCCCGCAGCCGCTCCACCAGCGCGAGGTTGGTCTCGACGTTGCCGGCGGCGAAGCGGGGCAGGTGCCCGCGATGCCGTGCGTCGGCCGCCGACGGTCGCCACGTCCCGGTCAGCATGCCTTGGGCGAGCACCCCGTAGGCGGTGACGCCGATGCCCTGTTCGTCGGCGCTGGGGCCGTACGCGCCGGACATGCCCGCACAACCGAGCCCGACCGCCCCCACGCGGACGTCGGCGCCGAGTGTTCTCTGCTCCATAAGGGAGACGCTAGGCGGGTTGGTAACAGATGTCAAAACTTGTAACTCGTTACCTCGATGATCGGCGGCGGGAGGGAAGATCGGGGCCGCCCTTGTGCAGCCGGGCGTTGATCTGGCCCGCCTCCTCCGCCGTGATCACGCCGTGCGGCAGGTCCACGCCCAGCGCCGTGGCCAGCTCACGCTGGCGGATGTCCACCAGGCTCTCCACCAGGGTCGCGTACGCGTGCGCGTGACGCCGGGCGGCCGCCCAGCCGGCGGTCACCAGGCCCGCCGCGACCACGGCGCCCGGCCACCAGGCACAGCCGAGGAGCGCGTACAGCAGGCCCCAGCTCACGGTGAGCGCTGCGGTGTCGAGGGATGCGCGGGCCTCCCGTACGGGCACCCGCTGGTGTTCCTCCAGCAGCGACCACAACCGGGGCCACACCAGGGAGACCCGCAGCCCGTGGTACTCGGCCCGCACCCGCTCCTCCAGCAGCGCGAGCCGCCGCCCCGGCCAGGTCAGCCTGCGCCCGCGCCGCTCCAGCAGCCACAACCGCTCCACCGCGCCCACCGCCAGCCGGGCCAGGCCCGCCGCCCCGGCGGCGGCCAGCACCGCGACGACCCCCACGGTCACCAGCGCCACCGGGTCGAGGCCGGCCCGGGTCAGGTCGGCGCGGGTGCGCCGGACGAGCAGGCCCAGGTCGAGGGCGTCGGAATGGCCGAGGGTGAGCGCGCACCAGGCCGCCGCCGCGAAGCACAGGCCGAGCGGCCAGGCCGGGGACAACCAGCGTTCGGTGGCCTTCTTGCCCACCTCGGCGAGCAATCCGTCGAGCACCGCGGTCACGACTCCGTGAAGCGCATGGGCCGCCGGCGCAGGTCGCAGACGGGGGGCCGGTTCGCGGCGTCGCGGCCCGATCGGCGGGGGCACCAGCCGTCGGGGCAGACGTACACGCCGCGCAGCTCTGGCCCGGCCGCGCCGAACAGCAGGTACGGCTGCGCGTCTCCACGGGCCTCGTCGGCGTCGGCCGGGGCGGGGTCGAGCAGCGCCAGCACGTCGCGGGCCGTGCCGCCCTCGTCGAGCACGGTCAGCGCGTCGGCCAGGGCCGCCGTCCAGCCGCCGGCGGCGGCGTCGCGCCGCAGGGCGGGAAGTTCGGCGCAGAGGTACGCCCGCGCCTCGTCCTCGGTCATGCCCACATCGTCCACGACGGACGGCACTCTCCGGTATCCCTCGATTCCGCCGGCCGCTCTGAGGGGACATGGGACCCGACCCGGCCGAGCTGCTGGCCCGCTTCGAACGCGAGGACGACCTCGAAGCCCTCGACCAGGCGGTCGGCCTGTACGCCCGGGAGGGCGGCACGCCGTACGGCAGGGCGCTGCTGATGCGCCACGGCCGCACCGGCGCGCGGGACGACCTGGACCGGGCCGTCGCCGCCTGCCTGACCGCCCTGGAGGGTCCCCCCGCGGACCTGCGGGAACGACTCGCGGGTCTGATCGCCGCGGCCGACGCGCTGGTCGCGAAGTGGGACCTCACCGCCGCCCCGGCCGACGTGGACGCCGCGATCGTCCGGTACCGGCAGGCGGTCGAGCTCGTCCCCGGCTCGGCCGCGGCGCTGTCGAAGCTGGGACTGGCCATCGCCAGACGCCGCGTGATGGGCGGGGGAGGGCCCGGCGACCTCGCCGACGCGCTGGAGCTGTGCCGCCGGGCGATCGCCCTGGGCCGTCCCGACGACGACTCCGACCTGGACCGCGCGGCGGACCTGAACAGGCTGTCGGTGGTGCTGAGCGTGCGGGCGACGGAGGCCGGTGACCCGGAGCTGGCCCGGACGGCGATCGAGACCATGGACGCCGCGATCGCGCTCCTGCCTCCGACGGGGCTGCACCGCCGGCGGTACGAGATCGGCCGGTTGACGATCCTCGGCAACCGCTTCGCCCTGCTGGAACGCCCGGAGGACCTCGACGAGCTGCTCACCGGCTGGGCCGCCCTGGCGGACAGCCTGCCCGCCGACCTGCCCGCCCGCCGCTTCGCCGTGCTCCAGCACGGCCTGATGCTGTACGCCCGGTTCGGCGTGACCCGGCTGCCCGCCGACCGGGACGACGCGATCACCGTCCTGCGCCGGGCGCTCGGCGACCCGCGCCCGGGGCTGTCCGCGCTCGACCGGTTCGCCGACCAGGTGCTGCGCAATCTGCTGTGGAACCGCATCGGCCAGGGCGCCCGTCTGGAGGACGTGGACGACCTCGCCGCCCGCGTCCGCGCCCTCCTGCACGACCGGCCCGGCGACCAGGAACTGCGTGAGGAGTTGCAGGCCACGGACACCGCCCGCTTCTCCGTCACCGGCGACCAGGCCGACCTGGGCACGGGCGAGGACCTGCAGGACGAGGTGAGCCGGGCCACGGCCAGGGTGATGAGGGCGATCACCGCCGATCCGGAGGAGCTGGAGGCGGCCATCGCCCAGGCCGACCGGGCCCTGACCGCGCCCGGCCACGACGAGGACCGGCTCCACCTGCTGCGCTTCACCCTCACCGGAGCCCTGTACGCCCGCTACGCGGCGCGCGGCGACCGCCGGGACCTCGACCGCTCCGCGGACATGCTCGCCGACCTGGCCCGGACCGGCCTTCCGGTCACCGGCCACGTGAAGGTGCAGCTCGCTCTCGTCCGGTGCGCCGTCCACGACCTGACCGGCGAGCGGGCCGTCCTCGACGACGCGCTCGCCCTCGTCGCGGAGGCGGACCCGCTCATCCCGCCCGGCCACGACGACCGCAGGCTCGTCGAGCACGTCAGAGGCATGACGATGTCGCGCCTGCACCGCCAGGACGGCGATCCGGCCCACCTGAAGGCGGCCGTGGACGCCTACCGCGCGGCGCTCGACGCGACACCCGCGAACCACCCGTACCGCAGCGTGTTCGAGTCGGAGCTCAGCATCGTGCTGCAGGACGGCGCCGCCCACTCCGCCGGCGCAGGAGCCGGCGCCGCCCTCGACCTGGCCCGGCGGGCCGCACGGTCGGCGCCGCCCGGCGAGCGGCGCTTCAACGCCCGACTGGCGCTGGGCCGGGCCCTGGCCCAGAACTCCCGGCTGGCCGCCGACCCCGGCACGCTCGACGAGGCGATCTCCGCCCTGCGCCAGGCCCTGCCCGAGCTGCCGGACGGGCACCCCAACCGGGCCTACGCCCTGACCGCGCTGTCGCAGGCCCTCACGGCGCGCGCCGAGTCGACCGGGTCCGCGGCCGCCCTGGACGCGGCGATCGCGGCGGGCGAGGAGGCGCTGCGACTGCCGGTGGGCGGATCCGTCCGGGCGAACGCCATGCTCAGCCTGGCCGAGGCGCGGCGCAGCCGCGGCCAGCGCACCGGCGACCGCGCCGACGTCGAGTCGGCCGCGCTGATCCTCACGCAGGCGCTCGGCGAGCTGCCCGAGGACCACCCGCAACGGCCGCCCTGCCAGACCCAGCTGGCCATCGTGCTGTCGCAGCGGTACACGATGCTCGGCGAGGTGGCCGATCTGGACAGGTCCGTCGATCTCGCCCGTTCCGCGGTGGCCGCGCTGCCGCCGCGCTCGCCGCTCATGGGCCCCGCGCTCCAGGCGCTCAGCGGCGGCCTGTGGAAGCGGGCCGACCACCGCGGCGACATGGCCGACCTCGACGAGGCGGCCGAGACGATCGAAGGGGCCCTGGCCGCTCCCACCGCCGACCTGACGCAACGGGCGCCGATGTTGTACCACAAGGCGGGCGTGCTGCGCCGCCGCGCCGACGTGCGCGGCCGGCCCGGCGACCTCGACGAGGCGATCGCGGCCGGCCGCGAGGCCCTGGCGATGCTCCCGCCCGGCCACGCCTACCGGCCCGTCCTGGCCAAGGGCCTGTCGCTGCTGTACGTCAGCCGCTACGACGACGACCCCGGCGACCTGGCAGAGATCGTCCGGCTGGGCCGGGAAGGGCTGGCCGCCACGCCCAGGGACGACCCGTCGTGGGCCGGTCAGCAGCAGGTGGTGGGCCACGGCCGGCTGCTGACCTTCTGGCGTACGGGCCGGCTGCGCGACCTGCGCGCCGCGATCGGGCACCTGGAGGCGTCGGTGGAGGCGACCCCGCCCGACGATCCCCTGCTGGCCGCCCGCGCCTCCCAGCTCGGCCTGGCCCTGAACGAGAGGTACGAGCGCCGCCACCGCCGCCGCGACCGCGACCGCGCCATGGCCGCCTTCCGCCTCTCCGCCGGCGTCACCTCGGAGGACTCCCTGGCCCGGCTGGAGAACACCCGCCTCTACGCCGGGTACAGCCTGCACCACGGCCAACCGGTCGAGGCCCTGGAGCAGTACCGGGTGTGCGTGCAGGAGCTGCTGCCGCTCGCGGCCTGGCGCGGGCTCGACCGGGGCTCGCAGGAGTACCAGCTCAGGCAGGCGGCGGGGCTGGCCACCGAGGCGGCCGCCGCGGCGCTGGTCGCGGCGTCGCCAAGGGCCGCCGTCCAGCTGCTCGAACAGGGGCGCAGCGTGTTGTGGGCCCAGCTGCTCCAGACCAGGAGCGACCGGAGCGAGCTGCGCGCCCGTCATCCCGGGCTCGCCGCCGAGTTCGACGAGGTGAGCGCCGTCCTGGACAGGCCGTCGGCCGGCGGGTCGCTGCAACCGGACGAGCTCGGCTCGATCGGACGTCCCGACCGGCGGCTCGAAGCCGACCTGCGGCGCCGGGCGACGGCCCGCTTCACCGAGCTGTGCGACCGGATCAGGGAGCTGCCGGGCTTCGCGTCGTTCCTGCGGCCCCCTGACTTCGCGGCCCTGCGCGCGGCCGCCGACCGCGGGCCCGTCGTCCTGGTCAACGTGGACCGGCGGCGCTGCGACGCGTTGCTGCTCACGCCGGGCGGGTTGCGGGTGCTGCCGCTGCCGCGCCTGAGCCGTGAGGAGGCCGCCGGGCGGGCCCGGGAGTTCCGCCGCACGCTCGCGGCGGCGCACGGCGGCATGGCGGCGCGCATCTCCGCCGCCCAGACCGTGCTGACCACGCTGGAATGGTTGTGGGACGCCGTCACCGGCCCGGTGCTGCACGAGCTCGGCCTGCCCGCGGCGGCGGACGGCGACCCGCCGCGGCTGTGGTGGTGCCCCACCGGGCCGCTGGCGGGCCTGCCGTTGCACGCCGCCGGACGGCACCGGGACGGCGGCCCGTGGGCGGGCGACCACGTCGTGTCCTCCTACACCCCCACCTTGCAGGCCCTGCTGCGCGCCAGGGCCACGCCGCCGGCGCCGCCCTCCGCGCCGGTCCTGGTGGCCGCGCTGGCCGCCACCTCGCGCCCGGACCGGCAGTACGCGAACCTGCCCCAGGTCCCGGCCGAGGTACGGGCCATCCGCGACGCGCTGGGCGCGCGAGCGGTCGTCATGGAGGACTCGGCCGCCACCCGGCGCGCGGTGCTCGAGGCCATCCCCGCCTACCGGCGGGTCCACTTCGCCTGTCACGGCGACCAGGACGACGCCGACCCCTCGGCCAGCCGCCTGGCGCTGCACGACGCCGACCTGACCGTGCTCGACCTGACCACCGTCGGCGTGGACGGCGGCGACCTGGCCTTCCTGTCGGCCTGCGAGACCGCGCAGGGCGACGCCGCGCTCACCGACGAGGCCATCCACCTGGCCGCGGCGTTCCAGCTCGCGGGCTACCGCAACGTGATCGGCACCCTGTGGTCGATGTACGACGCCTCGGCCGCCGAGGTGGCCGCGGACGTGTACGCCGTCCTCGCCGCGGGCGACGCCGAGCCCGCGGTGGCGCTGCACCGGGCCGTCACCCGGCTGCGCGGCACCGCCCGCTTCGGCAGCCCGATGTTCTGGGCGCCGTACGTGCACCTCGGCGTGTGACCCGCGAGCCGCGGCCGGTCAGCGAGGGCAGTCGGAGGGCACCCTGAACAAGCCGAACTCCAGGCGCAGCGAGTCGTCGGCGGGCAGGGCGATCGCCCGCGCCGACGGGTCGGACATGTAGCAGGCGGGCAGGAGGAAGTACCGCTGGTTGGAGTTGATCAGCAGGCGCAGGCCGGTGTAGCGGAAGCGGTACATCGCGGCGGGGTCGGGCAGGGCGGTCTCGGTGATGCCCGGCCCCTCCAGGTTCAGGCGCCGGGCGGCGTAGACCACCGTGCTCGGCAGCCTGCGCATGCCGGCCAGCGTCCGGTTGGCCTCCCGCTCTCCACGGGACTGCGCGAAGAGGGTGATCGCCCACAGCAGCAGGAACAGCAGGAGCGCCATGCAGAGCGTGCGCCGGACGAGCTGATCGGTGGCGGCGGGCGCGTGGCGCGGGTCGAGCCGTCGCCGCAGGGAGGAGCAGTAGACCAGCAGGAAGACGCCGAGGCCCAGGCAGAGGGGCATGGCGTAGGCCGGCAGCGGCCGCCATCCGGCCACACCCGCGTAGGGCGGCAGCGACCTCCATTCGCCCAGGCTGGCGTAGGGCGGCATCAGTCTCCATCCGGCCAGGCTCCCGATGCCCAGCGCGGCGCCGGCCGCCCCGAGGACGGCCATGACCCTGACCGCCCACTTGGCGAAGGCGGGATGCCGCTCGGCGGACCGGGTCAGCCACGCGTGCGCCGGGGGCGCGACCAGGGCCGCCACCAGTACGAGGATCAGCGGCTCTGCCGCCAGCGTGACGCTGCGCAGCGCGTAGTCCTGCAGGGACAGGCCCAGCATGCTCTGGTCCACGCCGAGGCGGGCGTACATGGTGTTGGTGCGGACCGCCCCGAAGTACACCATGATGGCGGCGATGAAGGTGGTCGGCGTCACGACGTGGGCGAGGATCCGCCACAGGCGGGACACGTCCTGGCCGGTGCCGCCGTCGTCGTCCGGGGGTGCGGCGGCGGGTGGCGGGGCGGTCACGACGGGGCCGGCGCCGGGCCGGTGTCCTCCGGCGGCGGCTCGGGATTGCCGCCGGGCGGCCCGGTCTCGCCGCCGGTGTCCGGAGGCTCGCCGGGCGGCTCGGTGCCGGGGGCTTCGGAGGGCGGCTCGCCCGAAGGCCCGACGGGCTCCGACGGCCCGGACGTGGACTCGGACGAGGTGCCGGACGAGGGCTGGGAGGAAGGCTGCGAGGATCCGGGCGAGGCGGTGAGCGTCGCGCACTCCGGAAGGGTCTGCGTGCCGGACACCACCGCGCACGCGTTCCTGAGGTACTTGTCCGGGACCTGGCCACCCTCCCGCTCGATGCGGGCGATGATCTGCCGGACCCTGTCACTGTCGCCCAGCGCGGCGGCGCTCTCCAGTTCCGCCTGGTCGACCATGGCGAACAACTGCGTGCGCATCTGCTGGGGAACGGACTCGCGGAGACTGTTCGCGGTGTGGGCCTGCTTGATCGACTCGTCCCATTTCCCGCTGTTCGCCTTGATCACCGCGCCGCAGGCGTTGGCCACCGCCTTCTCGCTGTCGGAGCTGCCGGGGTCGGCGGCCACCTGGTCGATCTTCTGCGCCGCCGGTCCGGCGAAGTCCCGGTTGTTGAGGACCTGCTGGCAGTCCACTCCCACCTGCGCGGTGGGGTCGGGCAGGTCGCCGGCGTCGTCGGGGACGATCGGGGCGTCCGGCGTGATGACGGGCCGGGCCTGCTGGGGCGCGCCGGGCCCGGCCTCGCCCGCCCCGGAGCCGTCCTGACCGCCGTCACCGCCGCCACAACCGCCGGTCAGCGCCACGGCGATGAGCAGCGTCACCACCGCCCGCCAGGACATTCCCACCGTTCCCCCGAATGCTCCACGACTCATCGGAAACAGGTCATACCGCTTGCAGTGGGACGCCACTCTCGGACGACCCGAAGCTGGGGAATCCTTTGTCCTGCGCGGGCAGGGCGGAAGGCAGGGCGGAAGGCGGCCGGGCCGGTGGGGCCGGCCCGGCCGGGTGCGTCAGGAGGGCGGCACCGCGCCGTTCTTGGAAACGGGCACGGCGAGCTGCGCGGCGCCGGTGAGCCTCAGCTCCTCGGCGGGCAGGTTCGCCAGCACCGGGTTCAGGTGCTTCAGCGTCAGCGACACGATGGGGGTCGCCGGGCTGACGACGTCGAACTTCTCCAGGTCGACCCAGCGGACCAGGGCGAACACGTCCGCCGGGATCTGGTCGCCGCTCTTCTGCACCGGGACGCAGAGCTGGCGGGCGGCGGCCACCTGCACGGTCCTGGGCGGGATCTGGTTGACCAGGACGGGGTTGAGCTGGGTGAGGTTCAACGCCTTGTTCATCGACGGGTTCGGCGTGTGCGCGTAGCACAGCAGGTCGATGTGCGAGATGACGTTCAGCAAGTCCGGCGGCGGGACGACGCCGTTCTTGCTGACCGGCACGCACAGCTGCTGGGGCGAGCTCAGCGTGACGCTGAGGCCGGGCAGGCCCTGCAGGACGGGGTTGAGGTGGCGCAGCGACAGGGGCAGGTTGATCTGCGGGCCGCTCACCCGGTAGCAGGACAGGTCGACGAACCTGACGAAGTCGAGCGCGGGAGACGGCGGGATGACGTTGTTCTTGGCCACCGGCACGCAGAGCTGCTCACGCGGGCCGAGCGTGACCTGCACGGGCGGCTGGTTGGCGAGCACCGGGTTGATGTGCTTCAGCGTCAGCGCGACGGCCGGCGGCTGGTACGTCGTGGTCTTGAAGCAGTCGAGGTCGAGGTTCGACACGAACTCCTTGGCCGTCGGCAGCGCCAGGGCCCCGGCGGGGGTCGCGACGAGGAAGGCGGCGGCGAACACGGCCAGACCGGCGGCTAAGAGACGTCTTACCGCGGTCGTGGCGTGACGATGGGGGGCAGGTCTTCCGTTCATCCATCCTCCTGGGCGGTGATGTGCCTTGACTGTGCGCCCGCGCGACCTGCCCGACAAGGTGGCTGGCCGCTGTTTGACAGGCCCCTGTCAGCAGGCCCCCGCGGTGGAGCGGCGCCTCAGGACAGGGTGACGGTCCCGACCAGCACGCGGTGGTCGGAGCACAGGCAGCACGGCGTCGAGCTGGGCGGCGCGGTAGGCGTCCACGGTGGATGATCAGTGACGTACAGCGGACCGGAGGCGGGTCCGCCGCGTCAACGCCCCGACGCCGTCAGGCGCGCTCGGCCCAGCCGGACTCCAGGAGGTCGAAGACGGCGTCGAGGGCGGCGCGCGGGTCGGGCTCGGCGCCGGCCAGCTCGGGGATCTCCAGCACGTAGCGGGCCAGCGCGCGCACGGTCATGTCGGCGGGGCCGCGCCCGGTCTCGGCCGCGATCGCCTCGGCCAGCGGGCCCTCGGCGGCGATCCAGAGCCGGCGCGAGTACTCGCGCAGGGCGGGCGTGCCCACGATCAGGTCGCGTTTGCGCCGCTGCTCGGGCGGCAGGTCGCCGGCGAACGGCCCCCGCTCGGCCAGGCAGCGCCGCAGGGCCGCCAGCACGCTCTGCCCGGCGGGCCGCTCGCGGACGGCGGCGGCCAGCCAGACGTGCCGGTCGTCGCCGTCGTCGAAGATCAGCGCGTCCTTGCCGTCGGGCACGTGCGCGAACAGGGTGGCGATGGAGACGTCGGCCTCGTCGGCGACCCGGGCGACGGTGACGCCGTCGTAGCCGTGCTCGGCGAACAGCCGCACCGCGGCCTCGGCCAGGGCCTTGCGGGTCTGCGCCTTCTTGCGTTCGCGGCGTCCTGTCGTCATGCTCTCATCGTAGCAAAAACTAGAATGATTCTGAATTCATAACCACTACAGGAATGAGCGCCCCCGTGTCCTCCTCCTCCGCGCCCTGGGACGTCCGGCGCCTGCCGTCCGCGCAGGGCAGGCACTTCCTGGTCACCGGCGGCAACGCCGGCATCGGCTACTTCGTGGCCGAGCAGCTCGCCGGCACCGGCGCCACCGTGATCCTCGGCAGCCGCGACCCCGCCAGGGCGGAGACCGCCGCGCTCTCCATCCGCGGCCGGGTCCCGGGCGCGCGGGTCCGGCAGGTGCCGCTCGACCTGGCCGACCTCGCCTCGGTCGAGGCCGTCGTCGCGGCGTTGCGGCTGCCGAGCCTGGACGCCGTCGTGTGCAACGCCGGCGTGCTGCTCGACCACCCGCCGCGGCGCGAGACGAAGGACGGCCACGAGCTGATGTTCGCCACCAACCATCTCGGCCACTTCGTGCTGGTCGCGCACCTGGCGCCGCTGCTGGCCGCCGCCCCCGCCGCCCGCGTCGTGACCACCGGCAGCCTGACCGCCAGGTCCGAGACCCTGGACCTGGACGACCTGCAGAGCCGTGGCGACGTCCGGCCCAAACGGGTGTACGCGCGCTCGAAGCTGGCGCAGATGCTCTTCGGCTTCGAGCTGGACCGCCGCCTGCGCGCCGCGGGCGCCACCACGGCGAGCGTGGTCACCCACCCCGGCGGCGCGCTCGACTCCCTGACGCCCTCGCGGCCGTTCCGGCCACGCACCGCCGGCGAGCGGCTGCGCGGCCTGCCCGCCGGGCTGCTGCTGCAGGGCAAGGAGGCCGCGGCGTGGCCGGCGGTGCGGGCCGTGCTGGATCCGTCCGTACGCGGCGGGGAGCTGTGGGGGCCCAGGGTGCTGGGGATGCGCGGCCTGCCGGCCCGCGAGCCGGTGCGCGGGCACCTGGCCGACCCCGAGCTCGCCGCCCGGCTGTGGGCCGCGAGCGCCGAGCTGACCGGGCTCGATCCCTTCGCGCCCGGCCGCACGCCTTCCGGGTGACCGGCGGGCCGTGGTGCTACGCTTCGACGATCGTGCCCGGGTGAGGGCTCAGCTCCGGGCGGCGGCGTCGGCCGGATGCGCGAGGCGTTCGCCGAGCTGGGCGGGCGCCTGTCGGTGCGCGGCGTGCCCGGCGAGGGCACGACCGTCAGCGGCACCGTCCCGGTCTAGGCGCGCTCGCCGGGCTGGACGAACTCGGGCTGGTCGAGGACGCGCAGCCAGCTCCCGTCGGGCTGACGCCGCACGACCTGGGCGCGGGCGCCCGAGCCGTCCTTGGGCGGGGTCGAGGTGAGGGCGAGGTCGCCGCTGACCAGCGTCGGCAGCGGCTGCTCCGGCTCGAAGTGCGGGCGGCCGGCCAGCACCTTCTCCCACAGCTCCTGGATGGCGGCCCGTCCGACGGTGCGGCTGCCGGGCGGGTAGGCCAGCACGGCGTCCTCCTCGTAGAGCGCGGCGACGCCGGCCGCGTCGCCGGCGTTGGAGCGCTCGACGAACAGGCGGGTGATGTCCTCGGGCTGCATGGCCTTCTCGTATGTGGTCATGGTGCCAGCCTGCCGTCTGCATCTCCAGAAGTCCAACAGATGGTTCTTATGTTCTCTACAATCTGAGGTTATGGAACTGAGGCAGCTGGAGTACTTCGTCGCGGTGGCCGAGGAGCGCAGTTTCACCCGTGCGGCCGAGCGGGTGCACATCAGCCAGTCGGGGGTCAGCGCCCAGATCCGGCAGCTCGAACGCGAGCTCGGCGCCGAGCTGTTCGACCGGTCGGCCCGGGTGGCCACGCTCACCGTCGCGGGCAAGGCGGCGCTCGAGCACGCCCGCGCCGCGCTGGCCGCCGCCGGCGCGGTGGGCCAGGCGGTGGGCGAGGTGACCGACCTCATCCGCGGCACGCTGACGGTCGGCATGGTGCTCGGCTGCACGATCACGCCCCTGTTCGACGCGCTGGCCGCCTTCCGCTGGGCCCATCCGGGCGTGGAGCTGTCCCTGCTGGAGGACAACTCCGACAAGCTGGTCGAGGGCGTCCGTGGCGGGGCGCTCGACCTGGCGCTCATCGGCGCCGCGAACGGCGTCCCCGAGGGCCTGGAGTCGTTGACGATCGTCAGCGAGCGGCTGGTGGCGGCCGTCCCGCCGGAGCACCCGCTGGCCGGGCGCAGGCGGATCGCCCTGCGCGACCTGGGCGAGCATGCGATCGTGTGCATGCCGCGCGGCACGGGGCTGCGGGCGGTGTTCGACGAGGCGTGCGCGGCCCAGGGGCTGCGGCCGCCGATCGCGCTGCAGGCCGGCGCCGCCGACGCCATCGCCGGCCTGGCCGTGCGCGGCCTCGGGGTGGCGATTCTCAGCGAGTCGATGGCCGCGCTCCACCGCGACCGGCTCACCGCGCTGCTCATCGACGACGTGCGCACGCCCGCCCTGCTCGCCCTGGTCTGGCGGGAGGGCGGCGGCCCGGCGGTGCGGGCGCTGCTGCCGCACGCCCGCCGCGCGTTCTCCGGCGGCCCCGACGGCGCTCCCGGCGATCGTCAGGATGTCCTTGACACGGCGCTTCGTCAAGGGAAGGCTGACAGCATGATGACACACAGACAGAGCATCCGGGAGACGGCGCCCGTCGAGCAGCTGGCGACGAGGTGTTCGTTCTGCGGCAAGCCGCACGAGGAGGCCAGGAAGGTCGTCGCCGGGCCCGGCGTCTACATCTGCGACGTCTGCATCGACCTGAGCCAGCAGATCGTCCAGGCCGAGCTCCGCAGGGAGGGCGAGCCCGCGCCGGCCGGCGACGGCGGGTCGCGCGTCCACTGGGGCCCCGCCCCTGACGACAAGTACGTGTCCGGCATGTCCGACGAGGACGTGCTGGCCTCCCTGCCCCGCCAGGCGCTCACTCTTGAGCAGGCCGAACGCGACCTGCGCGCCTGGGTGGGCATCCTGCGCGACCGCAACGTGACGTGGGCCAGGATCGGCGAGGCTCTCGGCATCACCCGCCAGGCGGCGTGGGACCGGTTCGCCGTCCACGTCGAATTGCGGT
This sequence comes from Nonomuraea sp. NPDC049624, assembly GCF_040675255.1. Taxonomy (NCBI): domain Bacteria; kingdom Bacillati; phylum Actinomycetota; class Actinomycetes; order Streptosporangiales; family Streptosporangiaceae; genus Nonomuraea; species Nonomuraea sp. NPDC049624. The sequence goes on from NZ_JBFAOR010000005.1 coordinate 306,877, forward strand.
GACGGCCCCAAAACTGCAATCCACTTCATTTTTGCAGTAAAGTCCTGCCATGACCGAAGGGCTTCGCGAGCGCAAGAAGCGCAAGACCCGCCGGCACCTCTCCGACGTGGCGATCGGGCTGTTCGTCGAGCGCGGCTTCGACCAGGTTACGATCGCCGAGATCGCCGCGGCGGCGGAGGTGTCGGTGAACACGCTCTACAACTACTTCACCGCCAAGGAAGATCTCGTGCTGCCGCCCGAGGAGGCCTCGCCGCAGCGGCTCGCCGACATCGTGCGCGAGCGCGCGCCGGGCGTGTCGGCGGCGCGGGCGGTGCTGGCCCGCCTGCGCGAGGAGGTGCGCGGCCGGGAGCGCAGCCTGGGGCTGACGGCCGGGTTCGGCCAGGTGCTGGAGATGATGCTGGCCGCTCCCACGCTGCGCGCGCGCCTGGAGGAGCTGGCCGGGCAGATGACCGACGCGCTCGCCGACGTGCTGGCCGAGGAGACGGGGGCCGAGCCGGGCGATCCGCTGCCGCGGGCCGTCGCCTGGCAGATCGGCGGCCTGCACTCGCTGGTGTACGCCGAGGTCGGCAGGCGGGTGGCCGCCGGGCAGGGGCCCGACGCCATCGCCGCGGCCGTGCTGGAGCTGCTGGACGTGACCGAGGGCCTGCTCGGCGAGCCCTTGCTGACCTATGCCGTACGGGAGGGCTGAGCGTTGTTCCGGGTGACCATCCGCGGGAAGTTCGACGGGATCGACGAGGAGGGGGAGGCCGCGGTGCTGGCGGCGCACGACATCGCGTTCACCGAGGCGGGCACGTTCACCCACGACGGCAGCGTGTCGGCGTTCACCTTCCGCTGCCAGGTGCCCGCCGGGCCGGACGACGGTGAGCCCGAGGCCACCGGGCGGGCGGTCGCGGCGCTGGAGGCCTACGGGGTGCCGTACCGGGCGCTGCAGATCGCGGTGACGGACATGCGGGACATCAAGATCCGTCGCAAGGGTCGCCACTGATCCCACATCTGGGATATCGTCCCGAATATGGGACAGGATTTGGACGAGCGGCTGGCCGGGCGGCTCGCCGAGCTGCGGGTCGAGCGCGACTGGTCGCTCGACGAGCTGGCGCGGCGCGCCGGCATCAGCCGTTCGACGCTGTCCCGGCTGGAGCGCGGCGAGATCAGCCCCACCGCCGCCCTGCTCAACAAGCTCTGCGCGGTCTACGGACGCACGATGTCGCGCCTGCTGGCCGAGGTGGAGCCGGAGCCTGCACAGGTGGTGCGGGCGGCGGCCCAGGCGGTGTGGCGGGACGAGAGCTCGGGCTTCGAGCGACGTTCGGTCTCGCCGCCGCATCCGGGGCTGCGCGGCGAGGTCGTCGAGGGGCGGCTGCGGCCGGGCGCCGACATCGCCTACGACGAGCCGCCGGTTCCGGGGCTCGAGCAGCACGTCTGGGTGCTGGAGGGCGTCGTGGAGATCACCGCCGACGGCCGCGTCCACCGGCTGGAGGCGGGCGACTGCCTGCGCTTCCGCCTGTGGGGGCGGTCGCGGTTCCGCTGCCCGGGGCCCTCGCCGGTCCGTTACGCCCTGCTCGTCGTCCTGCCGTGAGGAGCCCTTTCGTGCACACCGTCACCCGCATGTCCCCGCAGGAGTTCGCCGGCAGCGTCGAGGAGCTGGGCGTGCTGCTGGCCGACGCCGTCGACGGCGGCGCCTCGGTCGGCTTCCTCAAGCCGTTCGGCCCGGAGGAGGCCGCGGCCTGGTGGCGGGGACAGGCGGCGGCGGTGGCCGAGGGCGGCATGGCGGTGTGGGCCTGCCGCGACGCCGGCGGCTTCCTGGCCGGCACGGTCAGCCTGGTGCTGGCCCGCAAGCCCAACTCGCGGCACCGGGCCGAGCTGGTCAAGCTGCTGGTCCACCGCCAGGCGCGCGGGCGCGGCCTGTCCCGCCTGCTGCTGGCCGCCGCCGAGGAGGGCGCCGTCGCGGCCGGGGCCGGCCTGCTGGTGCTCGACACCGAGACCGGCAGCGCCGCCGAGCACGTCTACCGCACCGGCGGCTGGACCCGCTACGGCGTCGTGCCTGGCTACGCCGGGGCCCCCGACGGCACCCTGCTCGACTGCAGCTTCTTCTACAAGCGCCTCACGGCCGGCGCGTGAGCCGGTCGGGGCCCCGGCGGGCGGCTCTCGGCGGGGGCCCGCCTAGAATGAGCTTCGGATCTTCATCGGGGGGTTGACGTGCCGTCCTGGGCAGAGCAGGCGATCTTCTGGCACGTCTACCCGCTGGGCTTCCTGGGCGCCGAGCGGGCCGCCGTGCCGCGGGTCACCCACCGGCTCGCGGGCCTGACGCCGTGGCTCGACCACGCCGCCGCGCTGGGCGCCGACGGGCTGCAGCTCGGCCCGATCTTCGCCGCCGAGACCCACGGCTACGACACCCTCGACCACTTCCGCATCGATCCGCGCCTGGGCGACGACGGCGACTTCGACGCGCTGGTGTCGGCCGCGCACGAGCGCGGGCTGCGGGTGCTCCTCGACGGCGTCTTCAACCACGTGGGCCAGGGCTTCCCGCGCTTCCAGCAGGCCCTGCGCGAGGGGCCGGGCTCGGCGGCCGCGCGCTGGTTCCGGCTGCGCTGGCCCGCCGGCGGCGGCGCTCCGGCGCACGACGACTTCGAGGGGCACCAGTCGCTGGTCGCGCTCGACCACGCCGAGCCGGCCGTCGCCGAGCACGTCGCGGCGGTGATGGCCCACTGGCTCGACCGCGGCGCCGACGGCTGGCGGCTGGACGCCGCCTACGCCGTGCCGCCGCAGTTCTGGGCGCGGGTGCTGCCCGAGGTGCGCCGCGGGCGGCCGGAGGCGTACGTGGTGGGGGAGGTCATCCACGGCGACTACGCCGCGTTCGTGGCCGAGACCGGCGTGGACGCGGTCACCCAGTACGAGCTGTGGAAGGCGATCTGGAGCTCGCTCAACGACCGCAACGCCTTCGAGCTGGCCTGGGCGCTCAAGCGCCACACCGCCTTCGCCGAGTCCTTCGTGCCGATGACGTTCGTCGGCAATCACGACGTCACCCGCCTGGCCAGCCGCCTGGCCGACGAGCGCCACCTGCCGCACGCCCTGGCCGTGCTGATGACGGTCGCCGGCACGCCCTCGCTGTACGCCGGCGACGAGTACGCCCTGCGCGGCGTCAAGGAGGAGCGCGAGGGCGGCGACGACGCCGTGCGCCCGGCCTTCCCCGGCTCCCCGCTGGAGATGCCGCCGGCCGGCCTGCCGGTGCTCGGCCTGCACCGGCGGCTCATGGCGCTGCGCCGCCGGCACCGGTGGCTGGCCCGCGCGCACACCACCGACCTGGTCCTGTCCAACCAGCTCTACGCCTACGAGAGCCGCTCCGGCGGCCACGCGCTGGCCGTCGCGCTGAGCACCTCCGACGAGCCGTCGCAGGTCAGCCTGCCCTTCTCCGGAAGCCTGGCCGCCGGCGACGGCGTCCTGGACGGCTCGTCGCTGACCCTGCCCCCGCACGGCTGGGCCGTCGTCGAGCCCTGAACAGGGCGACCTACCTGTAATCACTACGAACAGTAGCGTTATGGCAACGTTCCGCTACAACTTCCTCGGGGCATCACCATCGCGACAAAGCCGACGCGCTCGCCGACAGGGCGAGGCAGCCTGCCGAAGCGGGCCCGTCGTGCGTCCCCCGCGAGAGGAATGCCTTCTCATGCCCATGACCCGGCTCCCCCCTGTCCTGTGCGCCGCCGCGCTGGCGGCCGCCACCCTCACCGCCCCCGCGCAGGCGGCCGGCCCCACCACGGACGCCGCCGCCTGCATCCGGCACCTGGCCAGGAACCACACCTACAAGGACGGCTCCCGCACCTACACCACCGACGGCGCCGGACGGCCCGCGCGGGCCCTGGCCCCGCAACTGGCCAGGAAGGCGGCCGCGCGCAGCGGGTGCGAGGCCACCGTCGGCAACTGGGGCGGCAGCGGCGACTGGCAGGGCGGCCATCTCATCGCCTCCTCCTTCTCCGGCGCCAGCCTGCGCTACAACCTGGTCCCCATGCGCGGCCGGCAGATCAACCAGGGCCTGATGCTGCGCGTCGAGAACGGCGCCCGCGCCTGCCTGGAGGCCAAGGGCGGCGCGGTGGCCGACTACCGCGTCGAGGTGCACTATCCCGACGGCACGACGGTGATCCCCGACCGCATCCACGTCTCCATGTCGGCGACGATCTCCGGGGTGTCCCGGCGGGTCACGGTGACCTTCCCGAACGCCACCCTGTCGGCCCGTGAGCTGGACTCCTGGCACACGAAGATCACCAACGCGTTCCGGACGGCGCACTGCATGAGCGGCTCTGACAAGGCGTAGCCACCGGTGTTGTGGGAACCCTGCATGCGGGATCGACCCGTTCTGGTGTGGGATCGTCCTCATGACGAACGCAGGAAGACGGCGGCGGTTCCCCACCGGTGACCTGGCCAGGATCGCGGTGTTCGCCGCGCTGATCGCGGTGCTGGGCGCGCCGGGCGCGGTCAATGTCCTCGGCAACGCGGTGCCGATCACTCTCCAGACGCTCGGCGTCATGCTGGCCGGGGCCATCCTCGGCAGCCGGCGGGGGGCGCTGGCGGTGGTCGTGCTGCTGGTGCTGGTCGCGGCCGGGCTGCCGCTGCTGGCGGGCGGGCGCGGCGGGCTCGGCGTGTTCACCGCCGCCTCCGCCGGGTTCCTGCTCGGCTGGGTCCCGGGGGCCGCGGTCACCGGGCTGCTGGTGGAGCGGGCAGGCCGGACGCCGAGCGTGCTGCGGCTGCTGGTGGCGTGCGCGGTGGGCGGGATCGGGGTGGTCTACCTGGTCGGCGTGCCGGTGCAGGCGCTGGTCACCGGGCTGCCGCTGACCAAGGCGCTGGCGCTCAGCGCGGTGTTCCTGCCGGGCGACGCGCTCAAGGCGGTGGTGGCCGCCCTGGTGGCCAGGGGCACGCAGCGCGCCTATCCCGACGCCGTTCCGGCCGTCCACCGCGAACGGGTGCGCTGATGCCGGTCGCCGAGCACGTCCTGCGGCACGCCGCCGACAGTCCGTCCCGGGTCGCGCTGCGCGGTCCGGGCGGCTCGCTGACTTACGGTGAGCTGGCCGGGCGCGTCCAGGGCGGGGCGCGGCATCTGCGCGGGCGCGGCGCGCTGGCCGCCATCGCCCTGCATGACCCGGTCGAGCTGCTGATCGCGGTGCTGGCGGCCGATCTGGCGGGGGTGACGCCGCTGGTCGGCGATCCGGCCTGGAGCGCGGAGCGTTGGGCGCGCGTGGCCGGGTCGGCCGGCGCGGACCTGCGGGTCGAGGAGCCGCTGCCGGCCGTGCCGGGCGCGCCGCTCGTGCCCGAGCCCCGTCCCGGCGACCGGGCGTGGGCGTGCTTCACCTCCGGCAGCACGGGCCGGCCGCGCGCGGTCGCGCGCACCCGCGCGTCCTGGACGCGGTCCTTCCCGCACCTGACCGAGTTGACCGGCATCGGCCCGGCCGACGTCGTCCTGGTGCCCGGCCCGCTGGTCTCCTCCCTGTACGCCTTCGCCGCCGTGCACACGCTGGCCGTGGGCGCGACGGCCGTGGTGCCGGGCGGGCGGCCCACGGCGGCGTCGCTGCGCGCGGCGACGGCGATCCACCTGGTGCCCCACCGGCTGCCCGAGGTGCTGGAGCAGGCCCCCCGCCTGCGGACGGCCGTCGTCGGCGGCGCGGCGCTGAGCGGGCAGGCCCGGGAGCTGGCCGGGCGGGCGGGGGTGCGGGTGATGTCCTACTACGGCGCGACCGAGCTGTCGTTCGTGGCCTTCGACGCCGACGGGGGCGGGTTGCGCGCCTTTCCCGAGGTCGAGATCGAGGTCAGGGCCGAGCCGGGGCGGGCGCTGGGCGAGGTGTGGGCGCGCTCGCCGTGGCTGGCCGAAGGCTATCTGGGCGGCGCGCGGGGGCCGCTGCGCCGCGACGGCGCGGGCTGGATGACGGTCGGCGACCTGGCCGAGCCGTACCGGGCCGGGCAGGTGCTGCGGGTGCGCGGGCGCGGCGACGGCGCGATCCAGACCGGCGGCGCGACCGTGGTGCCCGAGGACGTCGAGGCGGTGTTGCGGAACGTGCCGGGGGTGGGGGACATCGTGGTGATCGGGTCGCCGCACCCGTCGCTCGGCTCGGTGGTGACCGCGGTGGTCGAGGGGGCCTCGCCGCCGCCGCGCGCGCTGCTGGAGGCCGTCGCGCGCAGCGGGCTGGACGTGGCGCAGCGGCCCCGGCGCTGGTACGCCGTGCCCGTGCTGCCGCGTACCGGGTCGGGCAAGCCGGCGCGCGGGCTGGTGGCCGACCGGCTGGCCGGCGGCGACCCCGAGCTGCGGCGGCTGGTCTGACGTGGGCGGACGACCCGTCGTCGTGGCGGCCCGCCGTACGCCGATCGGCACGGCCGGGCACGCCTTCAAGGACGTGACCGTCGACCGGCTGGCCGCCTCCGTGATCGAGGCGGTGGCCGCCGAGGCCGGTCGGCCGGTGGAGGACGTGGTGCTCGGCAACTGCATGGGCCCCGGCGGGAACGTGGCCCGGGTCTCGGCGCTGGCCGCCGGGCTCGGGCACGGCGTGCCCGGCCTGACCGTCGACCGGCAGTGCGGCAGCGGGCTGGCCGCGATCCTGGTGGCCGGGCAGGCGGTGGCCGCGGGGGAGATGGACCTGGTGATCGCCGGGGGAGCCGAGAGCGCCTCGACCGCGCCGCTGCGCACGCCGCGGGGCGCGGACCGTCCCTACGACCGGGCGCCCTTCGCCCCCGAGGGCCATCCCGACCCCGACATGGGCCCGGCCGCCGAAGCCCTGGCCGGCGCGTACGGCATCAGCCGCGACCGCCAGGACGACTACGCCCGCCTCAGCCACGCCAAGGCGCTGGCCGCCCGCGCGGCGGGCGCCTTCGACCAGGAGATCGTGCCGGTCGGCGGCCGGGCGGAGGACCAGCGTCCCAGGGCGTTGCGGGCGGCGTCGCTGGCCCGGTTGCCCGCGGCGTTCGTGCCGGGCGGTACAGTGACCGCCGGTAATTCCTCCCCGGTCAGCGACGGCGCGGCCGCCGTGGCGCTGGCCCCCGAGCGGGCCGGCCTGCCGGGGTTGCGGCTGTTGGCCGGGTCCGTCGTCGGCTGTGATCCGGCGCTGCCCGGGTGGGGGCCGGTGCCCGCGGTCCGCCGGGTGCTGGCACGTGCGGGGGTGGACATGGGACGGGTGGCCGCGGTGGAGATCGTGGAGGCGTTCGCGGCGCAGGTGCTGGCCGTCACCGACGCGCTCGGCCTCGACCCGCTGGAGGCCGACCGCGAGCGGGTGTGCGCCGGCGGCGGCGCGCTGGCGCTCGGCCATCCGTGGGGCGCGACCGGCGCGGTGGTGGTGACCAGGCTCTTCTCCAGGCTGGTGCGGGCCGGGGCGCCCGCGGGCACACTCGGGCTGGCGGCCGCGGCGGTGGGCGGCGGGCTGGGCGTGGCCGCGCTGTTCGAGGTGGTCGCGTGATCGAGTTCGCCGACGTGCACGTCCGGCTGGGCGCCCGCGACGTGCTGCGCGGCATCACCGCGAGCCTGACCGAGCGCCGGGTGGGCGTGGTCGGCGCGAACGGCTCGGGCAAGAGCACGCTGGCCCGGCTGATCAACGGCCTGGCGGTGCCCACCTCGGGCGAGGTCACCGTGCTCGGCCTGGACACCCGCCGTCAGGCGGCGCGGATCAGGCGGCGGGTGGGGTTCCTGTTCACCGACCCCGACGCGCAGATCGTCATGCCGACCGTGGCCGAGGACGTCGCCTTCTCCCTGCGCCGCAAGGGCCTGCCGCGCGAGGAGGTCGAGCGCCGGGTGCACGAGGTGCTGGCCCGGCACGGCCTGGACGGACACGCCGACCATCCCGCCCACCACCTGTCCGGCGGCCAGAAGCAGTTGCTGGCCCTGTGCGCGGTCATGGTGCTCGAACCCGACATCCTGGTCATGGACGAGCCCACGACGCTGCTCGACCTGCGCCATTCGCGGCAGGTGGCCACGTTGTTGCGGGAGATGCCGCAGCAGGTGGTGGCGGTGACGCACGACCTGCCGCTGCTGGCCGGGTTCGACCGGGTGCTGGTGCTGGACGAGGGCCGGGTGGTCGCCGACGGCCCGCCGGCCGAGGCGATCGGCCACTACACCAGGCTGATGGCGTGAACGGGCTCACCGGCGCCCACGTGCCGGGCGGCTCGTGGCTGCACCGGCTGCCGCCGGGGGTCAAGCTGGCGGGGCTGGCGGTGTCCTGCACGGTGCTGGTGCTGTTGCGGCCGCCGCTGGCGCTGGCGGGGGCGGCGCTCGTGGTGGCGGCGTCGTACGCGTCGGCGCGGGTGGGGGGACGGGCGGCGTGGGCGCAGGTGCGGCCGGTGCGCTGGTTCGCGGTCATGCTGTTCGTGCTGCAACTGGTGTTCGCGGACCTGGACGCGGCGGTGTCCTCGACGTTGCGGGTGGTGCTGGCCGTGGCGCTGGCGGGGCTGGTGACGCTCACCACGCGGACGGCCGACATGCTGGCGGCGCTGGAGCGCGCGCTGTCGCCGGTCAGGTTGGTGGGGCTGGACCCGTTCCGGCTGTCGTTGCTGCTCTCGCTCACCGTGCGCAGCGTGCCGGTGGTGGCGTCGCTGGCGGTGCGGATCAGGGAGGCGCAGCGGGCGCGGGGGGTCGAGCGCAGTGTGCGGGCCTTCGCGGTGCCGCTGGTGGTGGGCGCCCTGCGGCACGCGGACGCGCTGGGCGAGGCGTTGTCGGCCCGCGGGCTCGACGACTGACCCCCACTTCATCACAAAGCGGACATAAGGCAGTTACAACTTACACCTCCACTTTTGGCCAAATATAGCCTTCTTGCGTAAATAAACGACAAAACGGACGTCGATCGTTCGTTGCGCAAGGAGTCCTTCCCCCGTGCTGCCCACCAGAGCGCTGCTCGCCGCCTGCCTGCTGGCCCCCCTTCCCGTCGTCCTGCAGGGGACGGCGCACGCGGCCGCGTACTGCTCGATTCCCGACACGCCCGCCCTCACCGCCCAGGAGTCGGGGCCGCGCGAGGGCTACCTGGCCGGATCGGGCAGCGACGCCTTCGTGGACTGGGTCTATCCCAGCCCGCGCCCGGCGGCCAAGGAGCCGACGGCGGCCCAGCGCCGCGACTACGCCGGCTTCCCCAACCTCACCGCGATCGACGTGGTCAGGCCCGACGGCACGCCCGGCCAGAAGCTGATCGCCACCTGGTCCACCAACGTGGACGCGGTCATGGCCCAAACCAGCGGCATGGCCGTCTCCGACGACGGCGGCCTGACCTTCGGCCCGGCGCGCAGCACGCCGCTGCGCGAGGCGCCGGTGCAGTTGCACGACGGCCGCCTGTTCGGCACCGCCTACTACCTGTCGAAGGTCGACGCCCACACCAACGAGCTGGACGTGCACACCTCCACCGACCTCGGCCAGACCTGGGACACCGCCAAGGCCACCTTCACCAGCCCGGACGAGCTGGTCGGCGGCGGCGTGGCGCACGGCGTGCCGATCCAGCTGGCCGACGGGACCGTCCTGGTGACCGTCTACGCCCGCTACACCGCCACCGGCGGCAAGAACCAGGCCGAGCTGTACGCCAGCGCCGACGGCGGCCGGACCTTCGCCCGCCGCGGCGTCATCGCCCGCCCGGCCGGCGAGGCGACGTACAACGAGACGGCCGTCGAGCAGACCGCCGACGGCAGCCTGCTGGCGGTCCTGCGCAAGGACGGCGGCACCTACTCCACGCTGGCCTGGAGCCGTTCCACCGACGAGGGCCGCACCTGGTCGGCGGTGCGCGACCTGCAGCTGTCCGGCCAGAGCTGCACGGTGCGCGGCGTGGCCCCGCGCCTGCTGCTCATGCCCAACGGCGTGCTGGTGCTCAGCGCCGGCCGCCCGGACGACTGGCTGGCGATCTCTCCCGACGGCCGCGGCGACTCCTGGACGCAGCAGCGCGTGACCTACCACAACCGCGACGGCGTCTACGACACGCACGGCTCGTCCGGGTACACGGCGCTGGCCGCCGTCGGCGCCAACCGGCTGGTCCAGCTGTTCGACAACTGCAAGCTGCCCGGCGTCAAGGCCGACGGCACGCTGAACGAGACCGCCTGCCCGGCGAGCGGCAGGTTCGAGAACGGCGGCTGGTACGCCGTCAAGCGCCGCCACCTGGACGTCCTGGCACCCGGCGCGGGCCGGATCGACCTGGCCGCCAAGCAGCGCGCCGGCGAGCTGACCGTCGAGACCAACATGACCTGGGCCGACGCCCGGCGGCCGCGGGTGCGCCCCGACGGCGCCTTCGACGGCAGCACCGCGTACTGGTCCAGCGCCGTCTCCCAGGGCCCCGGCGAGTACGTCCTGCACCTGGACCGCGAGCAGACCTTCAACCGGATCGGCCTCAGCCTGCGCCCGGGGCACCCGGCCTCGGCCGGCGTCTACGTCTCCAAAGACGGCGCGGACTGGGGCCGCCCGGTGGCCACGGTCACCGGCCGCACCGACTACGCGCTGCGCCACCAGCCGGTGAACGCCACCGGCCGGCACGTCAAGATCGTCGTCGAGGCCACGCCGGACTGCGACGCCGAGATCGGCCCGAGCTGCGCGATGCTCAACGAGGTCGAGCTCTACTCCACGACCGACACCTTCGACAACGACCCGATCTGGCTGCGCCCGCGCGGCTACCAGAGCCTGTCGGCGGCGTGGGTGTCGCCGTACGAGGTGGGCGCCGACCGGGCGCTGACGTTGTCCGACAAGTCCACCACCTTGATGGCCAAGGCGGCCCGCACCACGACCGCGAGCGCGCGCAAGACCCTGGAGTTCCGCTACAAGCCGGTCAGCGTGACCAACTCCTTCCTGTTCACGGTGACCAGCGGGACGACGTCGGCCTACCACCTGAGCATCAGCAGGGCCGGCGCGGTCAGCCGCTACGACGCCGCCGCCAAGAAGTGGACGACCCTGGCCCCCGCCGGGACGGTCGGCGAGGGCTGGACCAGGATCCGACTGGAGGCCACCACCTCCTCCGCCACCCTGTACGCCGGTGACCGGCAGCTCGCCACGTTGCCCCGCACGGCCGCCGTGACCTCGATGGACGGCTACGCCTTCAGCAGCGCGGGCACCGCTCCGGCCGACGACGAGGCGCTGTTCGACGACGTGCGGTTCGAGGACCGCTGACCTCGCGCGGCGGCGCGGGAGCGTGCCCGCGCCGCCACCTTGGCCTGCCTTGCGCCGCCTCGACGGGCCGTGCCTATGATCGCGCCATGCCTCCCCTGACGCTTCCCCGCCAGCACGCCCGCACGGCTCGCTTCACCTACGGCGTCCCGCGGAACTTCACGATCTCCCCGGACGGCGCGCGGGTGATCTTCCTGCGGTCGTCGTCGGGCGAGGACCCGGTGCACCGGCTGTGGTCGTTCACCGTGGCGACGGGGGAGGAGCGCCTGCTGGCCGAGCCGGGCGCGCCCGTGCCCGGCGAGCGGCTGTCGGAGGCCGAGCGCGCCCGCCGGGAGCGCACCCGTGAGCACGCCCGCGGCATCGTGGACTACGCCACCGACGCGGCCGTGACCAAGGCCGTCTACGCGGCCGACGGCGCGCTGCACACCGTCGACCTGCTGACCGGCGAGGTGACCGCGCTCGGCCTGACCGGCTCCGACCCGCGGCTGGACCCCACCGGCGAGCACGTCGCGTTCGTCTCCGGCGGGGCGCTGCACGTCGGGGAGCGGCCGCTGCTGGTCCCCGACGGCACCGACGTGACGTGGGGGCTGCCCGAGCACGTGGCGGGCGAGTCGATGGGCCGTCACCGCGGCTACTGGTGGGCGCCCGACGGCACCCGGCTGCTGGCCGCCCGGGTGGACAACGCCGCGGTGCAGAAGTGGTGCCTGGCCGAGCCGGCCGAGCCGGGCCGGCCGCCGCGGACCATGGCCTACCCGCCGGCCGGCACGGCCAACGCCGACGTGTCGTTGTGGCTGGTCACGCTGGAGGGCCGGCGCACCCGGGTGGTGTGGGACCGCGCGGCCTTCGAGTACGTGGCGGCGGTGTCGTGGACCGTCCAGGGCCTGCTGGTGCTGGTGCAGAGCCGCGACCAGCGCACGACCCGCGTCCTGGAGGTCGATCCGGCCACCGGGGCGACCACGCCGGTGCGCGAGGACACCGACGACGCCTGGCTGGAGCTGGTGCCCGGCGTGCCGTCGCGCACGGCCGCGGGCGAGCTGGTCTGGACGGTCGACCGCGACGACACCCGGCGCCTGATGGTGGGCCGGGACGTGGTGACCCCGCCGGGCCTGCAGGTGCTGGCGGTGCTGGCCGTCGACGGCGACACCGTGCTCCTCCACTGCTGCGAGGAGCCCACCGAACGGCACCTGTGGACCTGGTCCAGGGCCGAGGGCCTGGTCAGGGTGACCGCCGAGCCCGGCGTGCACACCGGCACGCGCGCGGGCGGGGCGACGGTCGTGGTGCGCCGCTCCCTGGAGGAGCACGGGGTGCGGGTGAGCGTGGGCGGCCGGACGATCGCCTCCCACGGGGCGGTCCCGGTGCTGCGGCCGCGGGTGGAGCTGGTGTCGCTGGGCAAGCGCGACCTGCGCACGGCGATCCTGTTCCCCTCGGGGCACGTGCCGGGGTCGGGGCGGTTGCCGGTGTTGTTGTCGCCTTATGGGGGGCCGATGGGGGCGCGGGTGCTGCGTGGCCTGGACGGCTTCGCGATCGAGCAGTGGTTCGCCGAGCAGGGCTTCGCCGTGCTGGTGACCGACGGCCGGGGCACGCCGGGCCGGGGGCCGGCCTGGGAGCGGGCGGTCCGGTTCGACAAGCTGAGCGCCGCGCTGGAGGACCAGGCCGACGCGCTGCAGGCCGCCGCCGCCCGCCATCCCGACCTGGACCTGGGCCGGGTGGCGATCCGCGGCTGGTCCTACGGCGGTTACCTGTCGGCGGCGGCGGTGCTGCGTCATCCCGGCGTCTTCCACGTGGCCGTGGCGGGCGCCCCGGTGACCGATCCGCGCCTGTACGACACCCATTGGCAGGAGCGCTACCTGGGTCACCCCGACGAGCATCCCGAGGCCTACGACCGCTGCTCGCTGCTGACCGACGCGCCCGGTCTGAGCCGTCCGCTGATGCTGGTGCACGGCCTGGCCGACGACAACGTCTTCGCCGCCCACACGCTGCGCCTGTCGGCGGCGCTGCTGGCCGCGGGCCGTCCGCACACGGTGCTGCCGCTGAGCGGCGTGACGCACATGGCCCCCCAGGAAGACGTGGCCGAGAACCTGCTGCTGCTGGAGCTGGACTTCATCCGCCACCACCTATCTCAGGTTTGACTTATATAAGCCGATCCTGAAACACTGAGGTCGTGCACGCGTTCGACGTCCTCGGGGATCCGGTCCGCCGCCGGATCCTGGAGCTGCTGGCCGGCGGCGAGCAGAGCTCCGGCGAGGTCACCGCAGTCATCCAGCGAGAGTTCGGCGTCTCACAGCCGGCGGTCTCCCAGCACCTGAAGGTGCTGCGCGACAACGGGTTCGCCAGCGTGCGGGCCGAGGGCACGCGACGGCTCTACGCCGTGGAGCCCGCGCCGCTGCGGGAGGTCGACCTCTGGCTCGACCGTTTCCGCGGCTTCTGGGACCAGCGCCTCGACGCGCTGGCCACCGAGCTGGCGCGGGGCAGAAGAAAGAAGCACGATGGACAGCCTTGACGAGATATCCCGGATCAGGCGCGAGCTGACGGACGGCGAGCGCAAGACCGTGACCCTGGCCCGCCACTACGACGCGGAGGTGGCGGACGTCTGGGACGCCTGCACCGACGCTGAGCGCATAGCCCGCTGGTTCATGCCGGTCTCCGGCGACCTGCGGCTGGGGGGCACGTACCAGCTGGAGGGCAACGCGGGCGGGGAGATCCTCGCCTGCGAGCCGCCCTCCTACCTCAGGGTGAGCTGGCTGTTCGGGCCCGACCCCGGTTTTTCCGAGGTCGAGGTGCGCCTGTCGGCCGAGGGCGAGGGCACCAGGTTCGAGCTGCGCCACACCGCCGAGGTGCCGCCGGAGATGTGGGGCCGGTTCGGGCCCGGGGCGGTCGGCGTGGGCTGGGACCTCGGGCTCCTGGGCCTGCGGCTGCATCTTTCCGGGCTGCCGATGCCCGACAAGGCCGGCTTCGAGCTGACCGCCGACGGCCGCCGTTACATCACGGCCAGCAGCCGGGCGTGGGGCGCGGCCTTCGCGGCGGCCGGGGCCCCGCCCGAGGCCGCCGCCGCCGCGGTCGCGGCCACCACGGCCTTCTACCTACCGACGGAGGACCAGTCATGAGCCAGAAGACCACCACGTTCCTGATGTTCCAGAACCGCGACGCCGAGGAGGCGATGAACTTCTACGTCTCGCTGTTCGAGGACTCCAAGGTGGTGGCCGTCTCCCACTACGGCCCGGAGGGGCCGGGGCCCGAGGGCACCGTCATGCACGCCACGTTCACCCTGGCCGGCCAGGAGTACATGTGCATCGACAGCAGTGAGCGGCACGCGTTCGGCTTCACCCCCTCGATGTCGATCTGGGTCGCGTGCGAGACCGAGGAGGAGATCGACCGGCTCTACGCGGCGCTGGCGGAGGGCGGCCGGCCGCTGATGCCGATCGGCTCGTACGGCTTCAGCACCAGGTTCGGCTGGGTCAACGACCGGTTCGGCGTCTCCTGGCAGCTGAACCTGGCCTGAGGGCCGCTCCCGGCGGAGGTCAGGCCAGGCTCTGGCCTCCGTCGAGGGTGAGCACGGTGCCGGTCGCGAAGTTGTTGGCCATGAGGAACAGCGCGGCCGAGGCCGCCTCCTGCGCGGTGCCGAACCGGCCGAGCGGCGTGTTCCGGCCCGCCGCGGCAACCGCCTCCGCGCCGTCGAGGCCGAGGCTGCCGCGCGAGAGCGGCGTGTCCACGATGCCGTACCTGACGGCGTTGACCCGCAGCCGCATCGGGGCGAGCTCGACGGCCAGGGTCCTGGTGAGCCCTTCGACGGCGCCGAGGATCGCGATGGCGGCGGCCGCGCCGGGGACGGGCCGCTGGAGGTAGAGGCCGGAGCTGAAGGTGACCGAGCCGCCGGGGGGCATGACGCGGGCGGCGGCGCGGGCGGCGGCGTAGGCCCCCCAGAACCGGCCGTCCACGGCCTGGCGGAGCCGGTCGACGGGGGTGGCCAGGAACGGGCCGCCGGCCAGGCCGCCCGCGGTGACCAGCAGGTGGTCGACGGAGCCGCCGGCCTCGTCCAGCACGCGCTCCAGGTCGTGTTCGTCAGTGCCGTCACCGGCGATGCCCGTCACGGTGGCGCCGGGGGTGCGCACCTGCTCCACGGCCGCGGCCAGGCGGTCGCGGTCGCGGGCCACCAGCGTCACGCGCGCCCCGGCGGAGGCCAGCAGCGCGCCGGCCGCGAGCCCGATGCCGGAGCTGCCGCCGACGACCACGACGGTACGGCCGGCCAGCGCGGCGGGCAGGGGCAGGCTCACCGGGACGGGGGCAAGGGTGTTCACGGTCATGATCGCTCCTCAGAAATAAACCAGACAGTTGGTTTACGAGAACCCTGGCGTGCCTCCGCCGAAATGTCAACCGGATGGTTTAATTGCCGCCATGAGCTACGACGCGGAGGCGACCAGGCGGCGCATCCTGGCGGCCGCCACGGCCGAGTACGCCGAGCACGGCTTGGCCGGTGCCAGGATCGATCGCATCGCGACCGCCGCCCAGGCCAACAAGCAGGCCATCTACCTCTACTTCGGCGGCAAGGAGAAGTTGTTCGGCACGGTGGTGCGCAACAAGCTCGACGAGATCTGCCACGCGGTGAGCCTGGACCCGCGCACCCTTCCCGAGGCCGTCGGCGTGCTGTTCGACTGGTATCAGGAGCATCCGGAGCTGGTGCGGCTGCTGATGTGGGAGGCGCTGGAGGTCGGCGAGGCGCCGGTCGAGGGGGAACGCGAGCGCAGGGAGTCCTACGTCGAGCACGTCGAGGGCCTGGCGGCGGCCGGCATGCGCGACCGCGCGACGGCCCAGGACTGGCTGTTCACCGTGCTGGGCCTGGTGGCCTGGAACTTCGCCGCCCCGCAGATGCGCCGGCTCATCCTCGACGAGCCCGACCCGGGCCGGGCGCTGGCCCGTCGCCGCGCGGCGGTCGTGGCGGCGGCGCGAGCCCTGGCGGCGGCGCACGTGCCGGCCGACGCCGTCTGAGGGCTGCGGCGAGTAGGGTGAGTAAGTGTTCACCCACCCTCTCGCGAAGGGCACGACATGAGGCTCGTCATCTTCGGCGCGACCGGCCGCACGGGGCTGGAGCTCGTCCGGCAGGCGCTCGGCCTGGGGCACGAGGTCACCGCCGTGGTCCGCGACGCCGCCCGGCTGCCGGACGGGCTGCGCGACCGCGTCGAGACCGTGACCGCCGACCTGGCCGACCCCGGGGCCGTCGCTTCGGCGATCAAGGGCGGGGACGCCGTCCTGATCGCGCTCGGCCCGCGCGGGCGCGGCCCGACCACCGTGCACACGACCGCCATGCGCTCGATCCTCCAGGCGATGGCGCGGGGCCCGGCGCGGCGGGTGCTGCTGGTGAGCGCCGCGGGCATGGTCGCCGACGCCGGCGACGGCCTGTTCACCCGGTACGTGCTCAAGCCCCTCCTCCTGCGGCCGCTGCTGAAGAACTCCTACACAGACCTGGCCGAGTCCGAGCGCCTGCTGCGCGCCTCGGGCCTGGACTGGACGATCGTGCGCCCCTCCCGGCTGCTCGACGGCGGCCCCACCGGCCGCTACCGCACGGCCCTGGACCTCAACCTGCGCGGCGGCCGTTCCACCACCCGCGCCGACCTGGCCGAATGCATGCTGAAGCTGGCCGCCGACCCGGCCTCGGCGGGGCACGTCGTCTCGGTGGCCACCTAGACGATCGAGGAGAGGAAGTCGTCGAGCAGGGCGATCTGGACGTCCTCGGGGAAGCGGCCGGGGTCGAACAACGCCTGGACGACGAGCCCGTGCGTGAAGGCCACCGCGCCGGCCGCGAGCCGTTCCGGGTCGGCCGCCGGGGGCAGTTCGCCGAGGTCGCGGGCGGTCTCCAGGTGCGCGCGCAGCGCCGAGCGCAGGCGGGTGTAGCGGGCGGCCTGGCCGGCGCCGAGGTCGTCGTCGGCCAGGGCCAGGTCCCAGGAGCTGACCCAGATGCGGTTGCGGGCGACGTCGGCGGGGCCCAGCGGCAGGATGTCGAGCAGCGCGGCCCTGAGCGCGGCCAGGCCGGCGGCCGGGGGCTCGCGGCGGGGACGGGCGGCCGTGCGCTTCTCCAGCAGGTCGAGCGCGTGCCCGACCAGGGCCCGCTTGGTGGGGAAGTAGTGCATGAGCAGGCCGGTCGACACGCCCATGGCGGTGGCGACGGCGCGCAGCGTCAGCCCGCCGAACCCCTTGTCGGCCAGCACCTGCCAGACCGCCTGCGAGACGTCGTCGCGGCGGGCTTCACGGTCTCCTGCGGCGGGCGGCATGCTGCTACCTTACATACCGAACGCTCGTTACGTACCTTGGGACGGTGTCCGTGTTCGCTCTTCCGCTCGGCGACGAGGCCGAGCTGCGCCCGCTGGAGCCCTGGCGGGCCCAGGAGTTCCTGGATCACATCGACCGCGCCCGCCCCCTGGTCGACCCGTGGATCCCGTGGGCCGCGCGCAGCACCGACCTGGCCTCGGCCACGGCCGTCCTGCAGCGCTACGCCGACGACCAGGCGGCCGACGGCGCCCGCATCTACGGGATCTGGCTGGCCGGCACGCTGGTCGGCGGCGTGATGTTCACCCGGTTCGAGGCAGTTTCGGGGGTGTGCGAGATCGGCTGCTGGCTGGAGCCGGCCGGCCAGGGCCGGGGGCTGGTGACCCGCGCCTGCCGGCTGCTGATCGACTGGGCGTTCGCCGAGCGCGGCATGGCGCGCGTGGAGTGGTGGGTCTCGCCGGGCAACACGCGCAGCATCGAGGTCGCGCGCCGGCTCGGCATGACCCGCGACGGCGTGCTGCGCAGGCGTTTCCCCCACCGGGGCGAACGGCACGACAGCGAGGTCTGGTCGCTGCTGGCCGACGAGGCGCCCGCCGGCGGCGTCAAGGCCGAGCTCGACCGGCTGATGGCGGCCTTCCTGGACGCCTTCACCAACACCGGCGGGCGCCGCCCGGACGTCGGCGCCGTCCGGGAGCTGTTCGTGCCGCAGGCGGTGATCGTCAACAACACCGGGCCGGAGCCTGTGGTGCACGACCTGGACGGTTTCGTCGAGCCCCGGCAGCGGATGCTGACCGACGGGACGCTGACGGAGTTCCGCGAGTGGGAGGTCGCCGAGCGCACCGAGATCTTCGGCTCGGTCGCCCAGCGGTTCAGCGACTACCGCAAGTCCGGCGTCCGGGACGGCGTGGAGTTCACGGGGGCGGGCCGCAAGACCACCCAGTTCGTCCGGACGCCCGCCGGGTGGCGGATGAGCTCGATGGCCTGGGACGACGAGTAGCTGCCGGTTCAGGCGGTCACCTTGTCCAGGAAGGCCCGCACGTTGGCATGCGTGCGGGCGGCCTTCTCGGCCGGCGTCAGCGACTCCTCCACCACGCCGGCGCCCGCGGCCTCCTTCTTGCCGCGCAGGTAGAGGGGGCAGGCCAGGTCGGCGCACAGGTACTGCCCGACGGTGTTGCCCTGGCGGCCGGCCTCGCCGGTGCGGCGGGCGGTCATGAGGGCGACGCCGCCGCTGGTGTGCGTGGTCAGGCAGAAGGAGCACATGCTGCGCGAGGTGAAGGAGCGCGAGCCGCCGGAGGTGACCCGCAGGGCGACGCCGACCAGGCAGCCGTCGGCCTCGGCCACCAGGTAGGCGCGCTCGGGGGCGCCGGGATCGCGCCAGCCGAGGAAGTCGAGGTCGTCCCAGGGCAGGTCGGCCAGGTCCTTGGGCAGGCCGGCGCGTTTGGCCTCGCCTTTGGAGCAGTTGATGAACGACGTGCGGATGTCGTGTTCGGTCAGGGGTCTCATGAGTGTGGAGGCTAGCTTTTCTTAACGGTAGTATGCAAATACTTAAAGGCTGTAAGAAAGGGTGCTGCCGTGGCCCGAGCGGGAGTGACCGTCGACCGCCTGACCAGGGCGGCCGCCGACCTGGCCGACGAGGTCGGCTTCCAGAACGTGACCGTCTCCGCGCTCGCCCGCGGCTTCGGCGTCAAGCCCGCGGCCCTGTACGCGCACGTCAAGGACATCCAGGAGCTGCGGGTCAGGGTGGCCGAGCTGGCCCTGGGCGAGATGGCCGACCGGGCCGCCGCCGCGCTGGCCGGCCGGTCGGGCAAGGAGGCGCTGGTGCCCTTCGCCGCGGCCTACCGCGGCTACGCCAAGGAACATCCGGGCCGGTACGCCGCCACCCAGCTGGAGCTGGACTCCGACGCGCTGGACGTCAGCGCGGGCCGCCGGCACGCGGAGCTGACGCGGGCCGTCCTGCGCGGCTACGACCTGTCCGAGCCCGACCAGACCGACGCGCTGCGCATGCTGAGCAGCACCCTGCACGGTTACGTGACCCTGGAGATGGCCGGCGGGTTCCGCCGCCATCCCCGCGAGGTGGACGCCTCCTGGTCCAGGGCCCTGGACGCCCTGGACGCGGTGCTCAGGAACTGGCCGCCGGCCTGAGCGCGGGGCCTGCCTTCAGGGGCGTTCCCTGGCGTACTTCAGGGGTGTTCAGGGGCGTTGCGTCGCGGTGCCTGCTGGCCGCGGCGCCGCCGGTGCCGCACAGTGGCCGGATGAGTGATGCGACGAAGGGCCAGGCCCTGTCCGGCGGCGTGGGCGGGGCGGCCGCGCTGGAGCCGCTGCTGCGTGAGGTGCTGGCCGCCCTGGCCGAGGGCGCGCGGCGGCGGGGCGGTCCGCTGCCCGCCCGCACGCCCCAGGAGCTGGCCGCCGAGGTGGCGCGGGCGTTCGCGGCGGAGGGCGAGCGGCTGGGGGCGCTGAGCGAGCTGCTGGCCTACGGGAGCGCTGATCCGGCCGACCCGTTCTGCGCGGCGCACCTGCACTGCCCGCCGCTGGCGGTGGCGGTGGCGGCCGATCTGGCGGTCTCGGCGCTCAACCCGTCGCTGGACTCCTGGGACCAGGCGCCGGCCGCGACCGCGCTGGAGACGTCGCTGCTGGCGGAGCTGGCCCGGCTGGTGGGGTTCGGGGCGGCCGCGGCCGGCGTGCTGACCTCGGGCGGCACCGAGTCCAACCTGATGGGCCTGATGCTGGCCAGGGACCTGGCGGTGGGCCGGTCGGCGGGCGTCCGGGCCGAGCTGTCGGGACTGCCGGGCGGGGGCCCGCGGCTGCGGATCTTCGCCTCCGAGGCCGCGCACTTCTCCACCCGGCGGGCCGCGGCGCTGCTCGGGCTGGGTGAGGACGCGGTCGTCGCCGTCCCGGTCGACCGGGAACTGCGCATGGACGCCGCAGCGCTGGCCGGGGCGCTGCGGGCGAGCGCCGGGCGCGGTGAGCTGCCGGTGGCGGTGGTGGCCACGGCGGGCACCACGGACACCGGGGCGATCGACCCGTTGCGCGCGTGCGCGTCGCTGGCCGCCGAGCACGGCGCCTGGCTGCACGTCGATGCCGCCTACGGCGGTGGCGCGCTGCTGTCGGACCGGCTGGCCCCGCTCCTGGACGGTCTCGCGCTGGCCGACTCGGTGTCGCTGGACTGGCACAAACTCGGCTGGCAGCCGGCCGCGGCAGGGGTGTTCCTGGTGCGCCGGGCCGAGACGTACGCCTCGCTGGCCCGGCGGGCGGCCTACCTCAACCCGGCCGACGACGAGGAGGCCGGGTACCCGAGTCTGCTGGGGTTGTCGCTGCGCACCACGCGCCGGGCCGACGCGTTCAAGATCCTGGTGACGCTGCGCACGCTGGGCCGGTCGGGGCTGGGCCGCCTGGTGGAGGCCTGCCACGACCTGGCCCGGCACGGCGCGGCGGCGGTGCGCGCCCATCGGCGGCTGGAGCTGCACGCCGATCCGGTGCTGACGGCGTTCCTGTTCCGGTACGTGCCGGCCGATCCGGCGCGCTCGGACGAGGTGAACGCGGGGCTGCGGCGCAGGCTGCTGCGGGAGGGCAGGGCGGTGGTGGGCCGGACCGAGCTGCCGGGGACCGGCCCGGGGCGGGTCCGGCTCAAGCTCACCCTGCTCAACCCGCACGCCACGCCGGGCGACCTGGACCGTCTGCTGGCCGTGGTCGCCGCGGCGGGCGAGGCCGAGGAGTCGGCCTCCTGACCCGGTTCGCGCCCGCCAGGGTCAGGTGAGCAGGGTGGACGGGTCGCGCTCCGGCGGCCCGGCGGGCCACCAGTGGCCGTCGTGCTCGGTGAAGGGGTACCAGCGGCCGTCGCGGCCGTAGCGGACCTGGCGGGGGCCGAGGGTCCAGCGGTTGCGCCAGGTCTCCAGCTGGGGCGGCGGGTCGCCGTCCCAGCCGGACTCCAGCAGCGCCTGGGCTCTGGCCAGGTCCTGGCGGGCCGGGGTCCAGGGGGTTTCCAGCACGTCGAGGCCGGGGGCGCCGCCGTACCGCCAGGCCTGGACGGCGGCGTCCAGGCCGAGGTCGAGGTCGTGCTCGGCGGCCAGGCGGACGCGGTCCTGGTATTCGGTCAGCGGTTCCAGGCGGCCGTGCAGCAGGATCTGGCGGGCGCGGCCGGCGGCGGAGGCGGCCAGCACGGCCAGGGCGGCCACGTCCACGCCGGGTGCGGGGTCGAGGGCGAGGGGGGTGAAGGCGGCCTCCCGCGGGGGCGGTTCGGGCAGCGGCGGCTCGCCGAGCGCGAAGGCCTGCGCGGCGGGCACCCCGCCGCCGGCGTCCTGCCCGGTGGCGCCGTCGCCGGGCGCGCGGGCGGGGGCCGGGACGGGCAGGTCGCGGTTCTGCAGGGCCTCGATCAGTTCCTGCTCGCCGCGTCCGCGCAGCAGCAGCAGGACGAACGGGTCGCCGTCCAGCAGCCAGGACGCCTGGTAGCACAGGGCGGCGGCGTGCTTGCAGGGGTGTCCCCAGTCGGGGCAGGAGCATTCGGGCTCCAGGTCGCCGACGGTGGGCAGCAGCGGCACGGCGGCGTCCTCGGCGGCCTCGACCAGGTCGTGCGGGACGTCGCGGTCGAGCAGGGCGGCGATGTGCCCGGCCTTGGCGGCGACCTGGTCCAGGAAACGTGCCCAGGCGGCGTCGGTGAGCTGTTCGACGCGGACGACGGTGTCGTACTCGTGTTCGGTGACGGCGGCCAGCCGGCCGGGGCTGACGGTGATCGGGCCGACCTGGCCGGTCTTGGCGTAGGCGCGGCCCTTGCGCAGCAGGGTCTGGTCGAGTGAGGTGTCCTCCAGGGCCTTGATCCACGCCTGGCCCCACCAGGTGGTGGCGAAGCGGGCGCCGGCGCGTTGCGGGGGGAAGGCGGCGAATCCTCGTACGGCGGTCATCTGAGCTCCACGAGTGCGGCGAGTTCGGCGTCGGTCAGCTCGGTGAAGGCGGCCTCGCCGGAGGCCAGGACGGCGTCGGCGAGCGAGCGCTTGGCGCCGAGCATGGCGGCGATGCGGTCCTCGATCGTGCCTTCGGCGATGAGGCGGTGCACCTGGACGGGCCTGGTCTGGCCGATGCGGTAGGCGCGGTCGGTGGCCTGGTCCTCCACCGCGGGGTTCCACCAGCGGTCGTAGTGGATGACGTGGTCGGCGCGGGTGAGGTTCAGGCCGGTGCCGGCGGCCTTGAGGGAGAGCAGGAAGACGGGGACGTGGCCGTCCTGGAAGCCGGCGACCAGCTCCTCGCGGCGGGCGACCGGGGTGCCGCCGTGCAGGAGCTGGGTGGCGACGCCGCGGCCGGACAGGTGGCGTTCCAGGAGCCTGGCCATGGCGACGTACTGGGTGAACACCAGCACGGCGCCGTCCTCGGCGACGATCGTGTCGACGAGCTCGTCCAGCAGTTCCAGCTTGCCCGAGCGGCCGGTCAGGCGGGGGGACGATTCGTGCAGGTAGTGGGCGGGGTGGTTGCAGATCTGTTTGAGGCCGGTCAGCAGTTTGACGATCAGGCCGCGCCGGGCCATGCCCTTGGCGTTCTCGATCTGGGTCATGCTCTCGCGGACGACGGCCTCGTACAGGGCGGCCTGTTCGGTGGTGAGGGGGACGGGCCGGTCGGTCTCGGTCTTGGGCGGCAGTTCGGGGGCGATGCCGGGGTCGCTCTTGCGGCGGCGCAGCAGGAACGGCCCGACGAGCCGGGCCAGCCGGGCGGCGGTGTCGGCGTCGCCGGACTCGACCGGTTTGGCCCAGCGGGCCCTGAAGCGGGTCAGGGGGCCGAGCAGGCCGGGGGTGGTCCAGTCGAGGATGGCCCACAGTTCGGACAGGTTGTTCTCCACGGGCGTGCCGGTGAGGGCGACGCGGGCGCCGGCGGGGATCTCGCGCAGCGCCTTGGCGGTGCTGGAGGCGGGGTTCTTGACGTGCTGGGCCTCGTCGGCGACCAGCAGCCCCCAGGGGTGGGCGCCCAGGGTGGCCGCGTCCAGGCGCATGGTGCCGTACGTGGTGAGCACGAACCCGTCGTCGGCCAGGGTGCGGGCGTTGCCGTGGTAGCGGCGGACCGGGACGCCGGGCGCGAACCTGGTGATCTCGCGTTCCCAGTTGCCCAGCAGCGAGGCGGGGCAGACCACGAGGGTGGGGCCGGTGCCGGCGCGGTGCAGGTGCAGCGCGATCAGGGTGATGGTCTTGCCCAGGCCCATGTCGTCGGCCAGGCAGCCGCCGAGGCCGAGCGAGGTCATCCTGGCCAGCCAGCGCAGCCCTTGGAGCTGGTAGTCGCGCAGGGTGGCGGCCAGGCCGGGCGGCGCCGGGACGGGTTCGGGGTCGGTGAGCCGGTCGCGCAGGTCGGCGAGCCAGGCGGTGGGTTCGACGGCGATCTGTTCGGGTTCGTCGCCGCCGTCGATCTCGACGGTGCCGGTCAGGGCCGCGCCGAGCGCCTGCAGGCCGGTCAGGGGCTTCAGGTCGCGCTGGCGGGCCTTGCGGGCCAGGGCGGGGTCGATGAGCACCCATTGGTCGCGCAGCCGTACGACGGGCCGGTGGGACTCGGCCAGCAGGTCCATCTCGGCGGCGGTCAGCGGGGCGCCGCCGAGCGCGAGCCGCCAGTTGAAGCTGGTCAGGTGGTGGCCGCCGAGGAAGGAGGGCAGGTCGGAGGGCGCGCTGTCGCGTTCGCCGACGACGGCCTGGGCGCTCAGGCCGCGGACCAGGGAGCGCGGCCAGTGGACCTCGACGCCGGCGGCGGCCAGCCGGTCGGCCGCGCCGGTCAGCAGGTCCGCCACGTCGCCGTCGGTGAGGGCGAGCTCGTCGGGCACGGCGTGCTCCAGCAGCCGTTCCAGGCGGGGCCAGGCGCGGGCGGCGCGGCGCAGGGCGAGGGTGACCTCGATCCTGGCGCGGGCGCCGAAGCCGGGGTCGCGGCCCTGCCACAGGTCGGCGGCGTCCAGGACGAGCGAGGGGTCGGCCAGGCCGTGCACCTGGACGACGGCCCGGAACTCGGCCTGGGCCAGGTCGTCGGCCTCCAGCCGGAGCGAGAGCCGCACGCCGGAGTCGAGCCCGGCCGAGACCTCCTCGGCCCAGGGCCGCAGGTGGGGCACCTTGACGGGCTTGACGGCGGCGAAGGCGGTGGTGCCGGTGGCGCGTACGGCTCCGGGCGAGCGCGGCATGGCGTCGGCCACGGCGTCGAGGAAGGCGCGGACCAGGGGCTCGGCGTCGGGCAGCAGCAGGTCGCCCACGGGGATGGCGCGGGCGGCGGCGGGCATGGCCGCGGCCAGCTCGCGCACGCGGCGGGCGTCGGCGGCGTCGAGGGGGCCGGCGCGCCAGGAGTCGTGGCCGTCGGGTGAGACGGCGGGCAGGATGCGGCCGCGGGTGACGAGCTGGAGGGCGACCAGCGCGACGGCGCCCCAGAACCGGGTGGCCGGGTGGGCGGCGGCGTCGGCGCGGGCCCTGGCCAGCACGGCGACGGCGTCGGCGACGGGGATCTGCGTGACGGCGCGCTCGCGGGCGCGGGGCCGGCCGTCGTCGCCTGGTTCGATCACCGTGGCCGTGCCGTCGCCCTGGTCGTCGAGGAAGACCAGGTGGCCGGACCTGGGGGGATCGCCGGGACGGAAGATCGCTGGGTGTCGCGCCAGATCCGGAAGAGCACTCATAGGCCGTACAGTGTACGGTACATCGGGGTGTGGTTTACCACAGAGCACATCGGCCGTCCGCCTCATTACCGCCATAACGGATCATTCGTAGCCTGGGGGACATGACGGATTGGTTGATTGCGTTG
Source organism: Nonomuraea sp. NPDC049624 (assembly GCF_040675255.1). NCBI lineage: Bacteria > Bacillati > Actinomycetota > Actinomycetes > Streptosporangiales > Streptosporangiaceae > Nonomuraea > Nonomuraea sp. NPDC049624. The sequence goes on from NZ_JBFAOR010000005.1 coordinate 331,964, forward strand.
ATGGAGAACCTCGGCGCCTTCGGGGCCGGGCTGGCGATCATGCTAGAGAACCTGTTCCCGCCGCTGCCCAGCGAAGTGATCCTGCCCCTGTCCGGCTTCACCGCCAGCAGGGGCGAGCTGGACCTGCTCGACGTGCTGGTGTGCACGACGCTCGGCTCGGTCGTCGGGGCGCTGGCCCTGTACGGGGTGGGCGCGCTGCTCGGCCGCCAGCGCACACTGGCCATCGCCGCCAAGCTGCCGCTGGTCAAGGTGACCGACATCGAGAAGACCGAGGCGTGGTTCCTGCGGCACGGCCGCAAGACCGTGTTCTTCGGCCGGATGATCCCCATCTTCCGGAGCCTGATCTCCGTGCCGGCGGGGGTGGAACGCATGCCGCTGGTGACGTTCACCCTGCTCACGACGGCCGGCAGCGCCATCTGGAACACCATCTTCGTGCTTGCGGGATACTTTCTCGGCGAGAACTGGTCGCTGGTCGAGGCGTACGTGGGGATCGGCACCTACGTGGTGATCGGCCTGGTGGCGCTGGCGATCGCGGTCTTCGTCGCGGTACGGCTGACGGAACGGCGTAAGGGAAGGCATGCGAACCGCCGCTGAGGGGCTGAGGGTGCTGGGCGCGGTGGTCCTGGGCGGGCTGACCGCCGTGGCCGGCGCGCTGTTCCTGCTGCTCACCCTGCCCTTCCTGGGCCGGCCGCGGGTTCGGGCGACAGCGGCGGCGCTGGCCGCCTTCGAGGCGCGCCGCCTGCGCCTGGACACCGCGGCGCTGGACGCGCTGTCGGGCTGGGACACCCGGCCGGCGCGCTACCTGGCCGCCAGGATCCCGGCCGGGGTGCTGGGCGGGCTGGTGGTGACGCTGCTGGTCCTGGGCGCGCGCACGGCGATCCTGCTGCTGGGGGCCTGGGCCCGCGGCGAGCCGTACGACGGGATGACGCCGACGCCGCCGCTGGTGCTGTACTTCCTGGTGGGCGGCTGCGTGTTGCTGTTCATCGCCGTGTCGGGGCTGGTGGGGGTGCACGCGCTGGAGCGGCGGCTGGCCGGGCGACTGCTGGGGCCCGACCGTACCGAGGCGCTGGAGCGCCGGATCGCCGAGCTGGCCGAGAGCCGGGCCGGGATCGTGGCCGCGGTCGACTCCGAGCGCCGCCGGATCGAGCGTGACCTGCACGACGGGCTGCAGCAGCGTCTGGTGGCCCTGTCGATGCTCATCGGACGGTCCCGGCGGGGGCGTCCCGAGCTGCTGGAGCAGGCGCACGAGCAGGCCCAGCAGGCGCTGGCCGAGCTGCGCGAGGTGGCCTGGCGGGTCTACCCGAGCGGGCTGGACTCCCTCGGGCTGGGCGAGGCGCTGGCCGGGGTGGCCGAACGCGCGGGCGTGCCGGTCAAGGTGGTGTGCGACCTGCCGGGCAGGCCGCCGATGGCGGTGGAGACGGCGGCGTACTTCGTGGTGAGCGAGGCGGTGACCAACGCCGCCAAGCACGCGGCCGCCACGATGGTGACGGTCGAGGTCAGGCAGGAGGACGACAGGGTGCTCGTACGGGTGAGCGACGACGGCACGGGCGGCGCGCGCCCCTCGGGAGGCGGCCTGTCGGGGCTGGCCCGGCGGGTGGCGGCGCTGGACGGCGCCTTCGAGGTGGTCAGCCCGCCCGGCGGCCCGACGACGGTGGCGGCGGGGCTGCCGTGCGGGTGATCCTGGCCGAGGACTCCACGCTGCTGCGCGAGGGTCTGGTCCGCCTGCTGGGCGAGGAGGGCCACGAGGTGCCGGCCGCCGTGAGCGACGGCGAGGCCCTGGTGGCGGCGGTGGCCGAGCACGCCCCCGACGTCGTGGTGGTCGACGTGCGCATGCCGCCGACCCACACCGACGAGGGGCTGCGGGCGGCGCTGGAGATCCGGCGGCGCTGGCCGCAGGTCAAGGTGCTGGTGTTGTCGCAGTACGTGGAGAAGCGGTACGCCGCCGAGCTGATGAGCGCCGACGTCGAGGGCGTGGGCTATCTGCTGAAGGACCGGGTGGCGCAGGTCGGCGACTTCCTGGACGCGCTGGAGCGGGTGGCGGCGGGCGGGGCGGCCTTCGACCCGGAGGTGGTGCGGCAGTTGCTGGCCCGTACCACGCAGGTCGATCCGCTGGCCCGGCTGACCGCGCGCGAGCGGGAGGTGCTGGAGCGTATGGCCCAGGGCATGACCAACGCCTCGATCGCCGGGCAGTTGCACGTGTCGCAGAGCGCGGTGGAGAAGCACGTCAACTCGCTGTTCGACAAGCTGGGCCTGTCGCACGCCAGCGGGTACAGCCGCCGGGTGCTGGCCGTCCTGCACTTCCTGAAGTCCTGAAGGGGGCTTCGTGCGTCCGCGCGTCTTTCGTCACGAGGATCTGCCGCGGCTGCGGCAGGTCCTGTCGGGGTGGATCGCCGAGGCCGGGCGGTGCGGTTACGACCACGCCGGTGAGCTGCCGCACCGCGTCTATGACAACCTGCGTGACCGCCGTCCGGCCGCCGAGCTGGTCCGGCTGTGGGAGGACGCCGGCGGTCTGGCCGGGATCGCGATCCTGCTGCGGTTCGGCTGCGCCTTCGACGTCTTCGCCGCGCCCCGGCTGCGCGGCGGGCCGGCGGAGCTGGACATGCTGGAGTGGGCGGCCCGCTGCCCGAGCCGGGCGCGCCGGCCGGGTTCGAGGTGCGGCACGCCGTGCCGGAGGACGCGCCGGGCCTGGGTGAGGCGCGTAACGCGGCGTTCGGCGATGACTGGACCGGGCCGCTCTACCGTTCGGCGGTGATGGAGCGGCCCGGCTACGACCCGGCCGACGAGATCGTGGTCCAGGCGCCGGACGGCCGGATCGCGGCCTTCGCGCTCGGCTGCCTCGACGGGCGCAACGCGACCGGTCACTTCGAGCCGGTCGGCACCCATCCGGCGTTCCGGCGGCGGGGCCTGGCGCGGGCGGCGATGCTGCACGCGAAGCGCCGCATGCGGGCGCTGAGCATGACGGCGGTGACGGTGAACCACGACGCCGGCAACGTGGCCGCCCGCGAGCTGTACCGTTCGCTGGGCTTCCGCCGCCGGCACGAGACCTTCGGCTATCGCCGTCCGGCCGGCTGATCGGCCTGCTTGCCGTCGATCCGGCCCAGGGGGTGGGGGGCCGATGCCAGGGCGGCGCGGGCGGCGGGCCAGGCGGGGTCGCCGGGGTTCAGGGCGCTGCGGAGGTAGGCGGTGGTGAGCTGCTGCAGCAGGGCCAGGCGTTCGGGGTGCTCGTCGGTGGTCTCGGCGACGTGGTCTCCGGCGACGCCGCCCAGGGTGTGCTCGGCGCCGAACAGCGTCAGCAGGCTCTTGTCGCCGGGGCTGTGGTGGTAGCCGTCGGTGAACCAGTCGGGTCCGCGTGTCGTCAGGGGTGAGTCGTCCTTGTCGCCGGCGACCAGCAGGGCCGGGGTGGTCATGAACGCGAAGGCGGGGTTCATGAAGGGGAAGTGCTCGGCGGCGAAGGGTGACAGGTCCTGGCCGCCGGCGCCAGGCAGGGCGAGCAGCACGCCGGCCGTGACGCGCGGGTCGGACAGGTCCTCCCCGGGGCGGCCGTGGGCGTCCAGGACGCGGGCGCCGAGCAGCATGCTGGCGCTGTGGGCTCCCCAGGAGTGCCCGGCGACGGCGACGCGGCCGCGGTCCAGGCGTCCGGCCAGGCCCGGCAGGGCTTTTTCCAGGACGTCGAGGCCGTCGATGACGCGCCTGAGGTCGTCGACCCTGGTGCGCCAGATGTGGGGGGTGCGGGGGTCGTCGGCGGGGAGGGCGAGGGTGCGGGAGTCGAGGTGGGTGGGTTGCACGACGGCGAAGCCGTGGGCGGCCCAGAAGTCGGTCAGGGGGGCGTAGCCGTCCATGGACCAGCCATGGCCGTGGGACAGGACGACGACGGGCAGCCGGTCGCCGGTGGCGGGGGCCGAGACGCGGACCTGGAGGTCCTGGCCCCGTCCGGGGGCGGGCAGGACGACCGGCCTGACCGACACGACGGGGGTGGGTGATGCGGGCATGGTGGTGCCTTCCGGGTGAGTTGCCGCAGGTGGGCGCGGGAGAGGGCAGGGCTTGGCCGTCGGGCCGCAGCTCTGGCATGATGTGTGCAAATGGGACCGTGTCCCGTTTTCGACGATACGGGACCGTGTCCCGTTTAGCAATCCGACCCTGGGAGGAACGGCGTGGAGGAGTCGCGTCCCAAACGTGCCGACGCGCGGCGCAACGAGGAGAACCTGCTGCGCGCGGCCGCCGCCGTGTTCGTCGCCTCGGGCGTGGAGGCGCCGATCCGCGACATCGCGGCGAAGGCCGGCGTCGGCACCGCCACGATCTACCGCCATTTCCCCACCCGGGCCGACCTCGTCATCGCCGTCTACCGGCACCAGGTGGAGTCCTGCGCGCAGGCCGGCCCGGCCCTGCTGGCCGCCGCTGCGAGCCCGTACGCGGCGCTGCGGCAGTGGATCGGCCTGTTCGTCGACTTCCTGGTCACCAAGCACGGGCTGGCCGCGGTGCTGCAGCCGGACAACACCGGCTTCCAGGCGCTGCACGCCTACTTCCTCGACCGCCTGGTGCCGGTGTGCGCCCAGTTGCTGCAGGCCGCGGCGGCCGCCGGCGAGATCCGCGACGACCTGGACGCCTTCGAGCTCATGCGCGGCGTGGGGAACCTGTGCATCGGGGCCGAGGCCGATCCCCGGTACGACGCCCGCCGCCTGGTCGGGCTCCTGGTCGCCGGGATCGGCCGGGAAGGAAGACCTTAAGAGATCCGTAAGCCGGCCCGGCCAGACTTCAGGCACATCCCGAGACGCCATGGAGAACCATCATGAGGAAGATCAGCGCCAACCTGTTCATCTCGCTCGACGGCGTCGTCCAGGAGCCGGCGGAGTGGCACTTCCCGTACTTCAACGACGAGATGGGCGCGGCGGTGACGGCGCAGATGGCCGACACGCTGCTGCTGGGGCGCAAGACGTACGACAGCTTCGCCGGGGCGTGGCCCGAGCGTGAGACGGCCGGCGGCGAGGACGCCGACTTCGCCCGCACGATCGGCGACGCGCGCAAGATCGTGGTCTCCCGCCAGCCGCTGGAGTTCACCTGGCGCAACTCCGAGCTGCTGCAGGGCGACCTGGTCAAGGGCGTGACGGCGCTGAAGGCCGAGCCGGGCGGCCCGATCGCGATGAGCGGCTCGGTCTCGGTGGTGCGGCAGTTGCTGTCCGCCGGGCTGCTGGACGAGCTGCACCTGCTGGTGCACCCGATCGCGGTGCGCAGGGGCGAGCGGCTGTTCGAGGAGGGCGACAGCTCGATCCCGCTGGAGCTGGTCAGCTCGCAGACGTTCACCACGGGCGTGCTGTACCTGGTCTACCGGCCGGCCGGGGCGGCCGGCGAGGGCTCCTACGACGACGCCAAGACCCACCTGCCCCAGGACGTCCGGTAACGCGGCTGTCACAGGCCCGGCATCGCCTCCGGCGGGCCGGGCCTGTGGTGTGCGCGGGGTCAGCGGGCCGGCAGGTCGTCCAGCTCGGCGGCGAAGAGCAGGGCGGGGTCGAAGCCCATGCCGGCGAAGTGGCCGGCCAGTTCCAGGGACAGCACGCCGTGGACCCGGGTCCAGAAGCTGAGCGCCCGGTGCAGGACGGCGGGCGGGGCGGGGTGGTCGCCGGCCCAGTCGCGGTGGGTGGCCAGGTGGTGGTCGAGCGGGGTTTCGGGGCGCCGGGGCGGGGTCGTCGTCGAGGCGGCGTCGAGCAGGAGGGTCATGATCTGGGAGGAGATGGCGGTGATGTCGTCGGGGGCGTGGTAGCCGGGGACGGGGGTGCCGTAGATGAGCAGGTAGCGCTGGGGGTCACGCAGGGCCCAGGCACGTACGGCGTGAGCCAGCACGACCAGCCCCCCACCCCCCTCTTCGCTGCCCTTTTCGGCGGCCTTTTCGACGGCCTTTTCGGCGGCTGAGCGGAGGGTGTCGGCGAGGCTGCGGTAGGCGTCGCGGATGAGTTCGGTGATCAGCTCGTCGCGGTTGGCGTAGTAGCGGTAGAGCGCGGGGCCGCTCATGCCCATCTGCTTGGCGATCGCGTTGAGGGACAGCGCAGAGGCTCCCGTCGTGGCGATCTGCTGCCAGGCGCGCTCCTTGATCTCGGCGCGGATCTGGGCGCGGTAGCGCTCGCGCGGGGTCGCCGTGCCGGTGTCCGCCATGCGTTGCCGCCTTCCGCCGCTATACCCAGGAGATTTAGTTAGAGGCTATCACGAACGTTGTTGACACTCCCTCCGCCGTCCGGTTATAACTTCTAACGAACGCATGAGCATCTATCTGTTCGTGTTCGTCCAGGTGAAGGGGAACGTCATGACCACGTACCAGCCGTCCGCCCGTCGTCGTACGCCGGTGGCGGTGAGCGTCGCCGCCTGGGCGGTCCCCGTCCTGATCGTCGGCCAGTTCGCGCTGCTGGCGATCGTTCCGGTCACGGTCGTGCTGGTCGGCGCGCTGCGTCACGCCCAGGACCGGCTGGTTCGGTGGGCGGCCGTGCTCGTCGCCCTGGCCTACGCGGCGCCGCTGGCCGTGTGGGTGGTCCGGCCCGGCGGCGCGCCGAGCCTGTCGAAGGACATGCATCCCGCCTTCGCCGTGCTGATCGTCGCCGCCTGCGCCGCGCTCGTCGCGGCCGTCGTGCGGACCGGACGGCGCTGACGGTCTCCCCGGCCGGCCCCCTTCTTCGATCCCTCAACGAGAGGAACACCATGTCCAGTAACGTCCGCGTCGCCTCGATGCTGATCCCGCTCGCCGTGGCCGGCGTCCTGGCGGGCAACGTCCCGGCCGCCACCGCCGCCGCCCACGCCGCCGCCGGCGCGGCCCGGTGCCAGGGGGAGGGGGTCGACGCCTCCGCCCGCATCCGCTACCGGGCCGACATCGTGATCAAGGCTCCGCTGAGCAGGGTCTTCGGTCTGCAGACGCGGGTGGAGCAGTGGCCCGACTGGCAGCAGCCGGTCCTGTCCAGCAAGCGCCTCGACCGCGGCCCGCTGCGTCCCGGCTCGTCGTGGCGGTGGAGCACGCCCGCTCCGGCCACCGCCACCACCCCGGCCACCACCATGCACATCACCTCCACCCTCCGGCGCGTCAAGCGCGAGGCCTGCCTGCTGTGGAGCGGGCCGGCGGCCGGCACGGGCGTGCGCATCGACCGGGGCGTGCACCTGTGGACGTTCACCCAGGTCAAGGGCGGTGTGCGCGTGCACACCGAGGAGACCTGGACCGGCGGTCAGGTCGAGGCCGACGTGGCCACCGCCACCGAGCTCCTCGGCGCGGGGCTGCGGGCATGGCTGCGCGACCTGAAGGCCGCCGCGGAGTCCCGCTGACCGCCCGCGCGATGTGACGGGCGCCACTGCTCCCGGATGTCACGCGGCGGCGGCGACCGGCGTCTGGTGCGTGTGGCAAGGTCGAGAACCGACAGGCGGGAGCAGATGATGGACACCAGCGCCGAACCGGCGGACCAGGCCGACAGCGCGACGCGGGCCTTCGTCGAGCATCGCAACCTGCTGTTCACCGTCGCCTACGAGATGCTGGGCTCGGCCGCCGACGCCGAGGACATCCTGCAGGAGACCTGGCTGCGGTGGGCGTCGGTCGAGCTGGAGTCCGTGCGTGACCGGCGCGCGTTCCTGGTCCGCATGGTGACGAGGAAGGCGCTGACGCGACTGCGCACGATGCGCCGCCGCAAGGAGTCCTACGTCGGGCCGTGGCTGCCCGAGCCGCTGCTGACCTCGCCGGACGTGGCCGAGGACGTCGAGCTGGCCGAGAGCGTCTCGATGGCCATGCTGCTGGTGCTGGAGACGCTCCATCCCACCGAGCGCGCGGTGTTCGTGCTGCGCGAGGTGTTCGGCCTGGAGTACGACGAGATCGGCGAAGCCGTCGGCAAGACCCCGGCGACGGTGCGGCAGATCGCCCACCGCGCCCGGGGGCACGTGGCCGCACGCCGTCCCCGGGCGAGCGTCTCGGCCGAGCAGGCGCGTCAGACGCTGGCGGCCTTCCAGAGCGCGATCGAGACCGGCGACCTGCAGCGTCTGCTCGACCTGCTGGCTCCTGACGTGGTCCTGCTGACCGACGGCGGCGGCGTGGTGCGGGCGGCGCTCGCGCCGATCGAGGGCGCGGTCACGGTGGCCGGGGTGCTGGCCAGGCTCGCCGGCCCGGCCCGGTTGCGCCCGGCCCACGTCAACGGTCATCCGGCGCTGCTCGTCGACCTCGACGGCGAGATCGACAGCGTCGTGGCGATCCGGCTGGACGGCGGCCTCATCAGCGGCCTGTACGCCGTGCGCAATCCCGGCAAGTTGTCCCGCATCGGACACGAGACCGTCGTGAGCCGCTGACGGGCCGCGCGGAAATCCGGGTGCGGCAGCCGCCCGCCGCCGCCGATCATGACCGGTATGGAAACGTGTGCGTTCTGCGAGATCGTCGCCGGGCGGGCGGCGGCGAGCGTGGTCTTCGGCGACGACGACGTCCTGGTGATCCTCGACCGTCACCCGGCCACCCCCGGTCACGTCCTGGTGATCCCGCGCGCGCACGTCGCGGGCCTGGCCGAGGCCGGTGACGCGATCGGCGGGCCGATCTGGCGGGCGGCGCGGCGGGTGGCGGCCGCGCTGCGGGCCTCGGGGCTGCGGTGCGAGGGGGTGCGGCTGTCGCTGGCCGACGGCGAGGCCGCCGGCCAGGAGGTCTTCCATCTTCACCTGCACGTGGTGCCGCGCTTCGCGGGCGACGGCGTGGTGGTCGGCGCCGAGTGGCGCAGCCGCTCGCGCGCCCGGCTCGACCAGGACGCGGCGCTGATCCGGGCCGCGCTGCCCCGCTGAGGCGGGGGCCTATGGCGTGATCGGCAGGTTGTCATGCTCCCGGCATGTTCCGCGAGGCCCGGCCTGACGACTTCGAGCACGTCGTCCGCCTCTACCGGCAGTTGCAGCCGGACGACCCCGAGGTCGCGGACGGCTCCGAGGCGGCGGTCTTCCGGCAGATCCTCGCATCCCCGGCGCTGCGTCTCTTCGTGCTCGAACTGGACGGGTCCGTCGTCGCGACGACCTATCTCAACGTGATCCCCAACCTCACCCGGTCGGCCTCGCCGTACGCCGTGATCGAGAACGTCGTGATCGAGAACGTCGTCGTCGAGGCGTCACGGCGGGGCGCCGGGCTGGGCAAGCAGATCATGGCCGCCACCCTCCAGGCCGCGTGGGAGGCCGGCTGTTACAAGGCGATGCTGATGACGAGCTCGCGCCGGCCTGCGGCCCACGCCTTCTACCGCGCCTGCGGCTTCTCCGGCGGCGCCAAGCGCGCGTACGTGGCCCGCCCCTCCTGACGGGCCGCCGCCTGGGCGGGGCGCGGCCGTCACAGGGAGCGTTCGAGGAAGCCGAGGATCATGCGGGCCAGGGCGACCCGGTGGTCCGACAGGGCGTGGTCGGTGGGCAACAGGTGGTCTTCGAGGCGTTCGACGGGGTGTGCCCGGTAGGCGGCGACCAGCGGATCGTGGTGCACTTCGTGCGGCGTGACGACGTCGTGGCCGGTGCCGGCGAGCAGCACGGGGCGGGTGGCCAGCCGGGGCGCGAGCCGGGCCAGCCGCCAGGCGTCGCCGTTCGCCTCCATCTCGCCGACCAGCGCCTGCCCGCTGGTGCCGCGCAGGGGGGCCAGCTCGCCGTCGAACGCCTTGACGTACCCGGCCCGCACCTCGGCGTCGGCGCGGCACAGCGCGGCGGCCACACCGAGGTCGAACGCGGCGACGGAGGCGACGGCGGTCACGGAGGGGTCGGCCGCGGCCGTCATCAGGGCCGCGAACCCGCCCATGCTGTGGCCGACCAGTGCCAGTCGCCGCGGGTCGAGCCGGTGGGCGGCGGCCAGGCCGGGCAGCGCGGCGACGACGGCGGCGGCGTCCTGCAGCACGTGTCCCCAGGACCAGGCGCCGCCCACGCCCCATGATCCGCGGTAGTGGAACACCAGGGCGGCGTAGCCGGCGCGGCGCAGCGTCTGGGCGAGGTCGAAGTTGCGCTCGTTGCCGGGGAATCCGTGCAGCAGCACGACGACGGGGTGCGGGCCGCGTCCGGCGGGCAGGTGCAGCACGCCGAGCAGGCGCTCGCCGCCGCTGTCGAACGTCACCTGCGGTGTGGTGGCCGGGAAGTCGGGGTCGCGCGGCGGGTCGGCGGCAAGCGGATCAAACACGGGTGAACTCCCCTAGATCGAACCGATCGGTACGACCCGAGACGTTAGCAGCCGATCGAACCGACCGGTACTATCCAAGCCATGCCCGTGGCCAAAGGCTCCACGATCGATCCCGCCCGCACCCGCGCCGCCATCCTGAGCGCCGCCACCGACCTGCTGTACGAGCGCGGCCTCGACGGCATCGGCGTCGCCGGGCTGTGCGCCGCGATCGGCATCTCCAAGGAGACCCTCTACCGCCATTTCGGCACCAAGGAGGGCCTGGTCGAGGCCGTGCTCCGGGAGCGCAGCGACCGGGTCGCCCGCTGGCTGGCCGGCCGCGTCCAGGCCGTGGGCGAGGATCCGCGCGCCCAGCTGGCCGCGGTGTTCGACGCCCTGCGGCAGTGGTACGCCGACCCGGCCTTCCGCGGCTGCGCCCTGCTGAACGCCGCCGCCCAGCACCACGCCGACCCCGTACGGGCCATCACCGCCCGCCACCTGGACCGCTACCTCGAGCTGCTGACCGGCATCGCCGAACGCGCCGGGGCCGCCGATCCCGGGGTTGTGGGACGGCAACTGCTGATGCTGGTCGAGGGAGCGACCGTCGTCGCGGCCCACCACGAGGACGCAGCCGCCGCCGACCACGCCCGCCAAGCCGCCCTCACCCTCCTGTCCACCTCCACCGCCCAGCCCCATCCCTAACCCCCACCGCACCGCCCATCTCTAACCCCCACCCCCAGCGTCACCCGCAGCCCCCCCAGAAGCCCCCACCACAGCCTCCAGAGGCGCTCCACGCGACAAGTCACAGCCGTTCCGAGGCAACCCGCCACCGGCGACCTGTTCACCGGCCCGCAGAGCCGTTCCCGCAGGCCCCACGGGAACCCATCCGTGGCGGAAGCGGCTTGCGACCAGGGAGGCCGCCCTCAGGGGCCGCTTGTCGGGACGCTCTCGGCAGCTCATGGCCAGGAGGCCTTTCAGTAGCCCGCGGCCGAACCGCCATCCGCTGCGGGTTTCCGGCGCGGCCAGAAGGCCGTTTCTCGTGCCGAGAAAGCCGCTGCCGCCCATTCTCACCAAAGCTGTAGCGGCCTGCGGCATGGGGCCGCCCTCGGGCCCGCCTCTGGGCCGTGCTCGGACTCCAGGCCGGGAGCAGCTTCCGTCACCTGTGACCGGATCCCCGCCCAGCAGGGGCGGTTCGCAGCCGGAAGATCGGCCACAGCAGCCTCGGGTTCGAGAGCCGCCCACCCGGGGGCGGAGATTCCTTTCCTCCGAAGAAGTCGGCCAGCGCCGAGCCCTGCCGGTTCTACCGTGCTGCCCAAACAGCGGCTCGTCGTCATGCATCACCCTCGCCGCCCGGCTCGATGACCTCAGACCGTCGCGCGCTTCGGACAACGGAAGTCGTCTTGACAACTTGATTTGTCGGTGGGAAGGTTGAGGCACCTCAGGAACTCAAGGAGCGACAACCATGCGTAAGATCACCGCGGGCCTGTTCATCTCCCTCGACGGCGTCGTCGAGGCCCCCGACACCTGGCACTTCCCGTACTTCAACGACGAGATGGGCGAGTCGGTCGGCGCGCAGATGCAGGCCGCCGACGCCATGCTGCTGGGCCGGCGCACCTACGAGGAGTTCGCCGGATACTGGCCCCACCAGGACCCCGAGAAGGAGCCGATGGCCGAGGCGATGAACTCCTCGACCAAGTACGTCGTCTCCACCACGCTGACCTCGCCGTCGTGGCAGAACACCGAGGTCGTGAGCCTGGCCGACCTGGCGGCGTTGCGGGAGCGCCCGGGCGGGAACATCTCGGTCGTCGGCAGTGCCACCCTGGTGGTCTCGCTGCTGCGCGAGGGCCTGCTCGACGAGCTCAACCTGCTGCTCCACCCGATCGTCGTCGGCTCGGGCAAGCGGCTGTTCGACGACGTGCGCGAGCAGATCCCCCTCACCCTGACCACGTCCACCACCTTCAGCACCGGCGTGCTGAACCTGATCTACACGAGGGCATGACATGGCCGCCAAGACCGTCGCCGACAAGCTGCTCATCAAGCCGACGACCACCGTGTGGCTCTCTGACCCGGCCCATCGGCCGCTCCTTGGGCCGCTGCCCGAGGGCGCCCGCGAGGCCGGGTCCGTCCAGGAGGCGGACGTCGCGCTGATCTTCGCCTCCGACGCCGCCGCGGCCCACCGCATCCTGGACGAGCACCGCGACGACATCACCGCACCGCCTGTGGTCTGGGTGGCCTACCCCAAGGGCAACAAGTCCGACATCAACCGCGACACGCTGTGGCCCATCGTCGGCGAGTACGGGCTGCGTCCCAACGGCCAGGTCGCGGTGGACGAGACGTGGTCGGCGCTGCGCTTCCGCGCACTGAAGGACGGCGAGCCCCCCTTCACGGGCGGCCGCGGCTGACCCCAGCCGTCACCCCAGCCCCACCCGAACACCGCCGACCTCACGCCTGACCGGTCAGGCGGACAGGTCGTCGCCCAGCACCAGCAGCAGATGCTCGTCCTGGCCGTGCCGGACCGTGCCGGCGCGCCGGAACCCGTGGCGTTCCAGCAGCCGCACCGAGCCGGTGTTGCCCGCGAAGGGGTCGGCGTACAGGGGCCTGGTCTTCTCCTCCGCCAGGAACAGCCCCAGCGCCGCGGTGCCGACGCCGCGCCCCCAGAAGGGGCGGCCCAGCCAGTAGCCGACGAAACGCCGCTCGCCCTCCCACCAGGACACCACGTTCCCGGCCACCTCACCCCCGACCGTGACCGTGCGCACCAGGACGGTGGGATCGCCGAGGACCCGAGTGGCCCAGTGGGTCATGAAGGCCGCCCGCTCACGAGGGACGAACCTGGACCGCCGGACGGCTTCCTCGTCGTGCTCCTGCTCCAGGAACACCTCCAGGTCGGCCTCCAGGACGGGCCGCAGCCGCACGTCATCGCTCATGCCCGCCGAGTGTGCCACCAGGCGCCGACAGTTCCGCCGGACGTGCCTCCCGCGCCGCCGTTTCCCTCACCCAAAGTGATCGCCGCCCTGCGTTTGGGCTGCTGACCGGGGATTTTACCCGGCGATCGAGCTTCACGGAGAGTGACATGGGGTAGTCACGGTGCAAGAGTCGCCCGCTCGGGCAGGGAGGAGGAGCGCATGACAGGCACAGCCGTCAGCGGGCTGGAGGCCGTCGTCGAGGTGCCGACGGTCAGGCTCGCCGGCGGCGGCGTCGCGGCTCGGGTCGCGACGGGCACGGGCACGTCCCCGGTCAGGGCCGCGAGCCGCTGCGATCACCACGGTCACCCCGACGGTCACCCCCATGACGCGGGGCCGGCCGTTGTCCGCAGCGCAGCCGCGTACCGCCCGGACGGTCGCGCAAGGCCGTACCTCACCGCGTACGGCCCGGCCGGCCGCGGCGGGAGCTCCTCGCCGGGGTCGTGAACCCGATGCCGGTCCCGCCGCCGGGTCTGACTTCCCCAGTCCTCAGCCCGGCGGCGGGACCTTCTCATGTCGGCCGCCGGCCGGTGCCGGGTTCGTCCTGCCGGATCATGAGCAGGTATCTCATGTCCTGAGGGATGAGCCGGCACACGAGGAGGCCAGGGATGGGACCGGTGTACGCGGGCGCGGCGGTGGAGGTGGCCGCGCGGCCGGAGGAGGTGTTCGCGCTGATCACCGACTGGCCGCGGCACCGCGAATGGATGTTCATGACGTCGGCGCGGCAGGTGGGCGAGCGCCGGGTGGAGGCCTACACCGGGGTGCGGCCGGTGGGGTTCCTGGACACGATGACGATCGTGGCCTTCGAGCCGCCGTCGTACGTGCTGATGGAGCACACCGGGCGGCTGGTGCGCGGCCGGGGTGCGATCCGGGTGCGGCCGTGGCGGGGCGGCAGCCGGGTGATCTGGGCCGAGGAGCTGCTGCTGCCGCTGGGCGCGGCGGGCCGGGCGTTGTGGCCGGCGGGGCGTCCGATCGTGACGGCTCTGGCCCGGCATTCGCTGCGCAGGCTGGCACGCCTGCTGGAGGCGCCGGCCCGTTAGGTGGCGTCGTGGACGACCAGAGCCAGTTGCACCCGGTTGTCCAGGCCGGCCTTGGTCAGGATGCGTGAGATGTAGCCCTTGACGGTGCCCACACTCATGTGCAGCTCGCCGGCGATGACCGCGTTGGGCTTGCCCTGCCCGACGGCGAGCGCCACCTCGCGCTCCCGCTCGCTGAGGGCCGACAGCACGCGGCGGGCCTCGGCGCGCCGCCGGTCGTCCTCCTCGGGCATCAGGTGGGCGATCAGGCGGCGGGTGACGCTGGGCGACAGGCTGGGCTCGCCGGCCGCCACCCGTTTGACGGCTTCGACGATGCCCTCGGGCGGGGTGTCCTTGAGCAGGAAGCCGCCGGCTCCGGCGCGCAGCGCCCGGAAGACGTGCTCGTCGGCGTCGAAGGTGGTCAGGATGATGACCTGCGGGGCGCCGGGGCGGGCACGCAGCCGCCGGGTGGCCTCGATGCCGTCGAGGCCGGCCATGCGGATGTCCATCAGCACCACGTCGGGGGAGTGCTCGCCGACCGCGGCCTGGACCTGCCCGCCGTCGGCCACGGACCCGACCACGCGCAGGTCGGGGGAGCCCTTGAGCATCAGGGTCAGCCCGGTGCGGACGAGCGCGTCGTCGTCGACGATCAACACCCGGATCGGGCCGGGCTCACTCCGCGACTCCTCCACGGGGCCATGGTAGCCGTGCGGCCAGCCGGAACCCGCCGTCGCCGGCCGGTCCGCGTTCCAGCCGGCCGCCTGCCAGGGTGACGCGTTCCTCCAGTCCGGCCAGCCCCGCTCCGGCGCCGGTGGCGGCCAGCTCGGCCCGTGGCCCGGCGGGCGGCGGGTTGCGCACCTCGACGGTCAGCTCCCGGCCGGCCGTGCCGCGCACTTCGACGGTGACGGGCCGGTCGGGGGCGTGCTTGCGGGCGTTGGTCAGGCCCTCCTGCACGACGCGGTAGGCGGTGCGCCGGGTCGGCTCGGGCAGGTCGGCGAAGCGTATGCCGTGTTCACGCAATTCGATGCGCATCCCGGCCTGCCGTGACTCCGTCACCAGCGGCTCAAGCCCGGCCGGCGGCTGCTCGGCGGACGGCGACTGGGCGCGGGCGGGCTGGTCGCCGGGGTGCCGGCGCAGCACGCCGATGACGCCGCGCAGCTCCTGCAGGGCCTGGTGGGCGCTGGCGCGGATGACCTCGGCCGCCTCGGCGACCTCGGTGGGCGTGGCGGCGGCGTTGAAGCGCAGCGCGCCGGCGTGCACGGCCAGCAGCGACAGCCGGTGGGCCAGCACGTCGTGCATCTCGCGGGCGATGTCCAGGCGTTCGGCGCGGCGGGCCTCCTCGGCGCGTTGCCGCTGGTCGGCCTCGGCGCGGCGGGCGCGTTCGGCCAGCGAGGCCAGCAGTTGCCGGCGGGTCCTGGCCAGGATGCCCCAGCCGGTGACCGCCCCGCCGAACAGCACCGCGACCAGCGCCCACACCGGGTACGGCGCCAGCCCCGGCGGCCGCAGGGCGAACCTGGTCAGCGACGCCACAACCCACGCCACCCCGACGGCCACGGCCGCGGGCGGACGCCGGTGGAGCGCGACGAGCAGCGTGGCGATCCCGGCGGCGACGGACGCGGCGGCGGCCGGGATCGCCAGCGCGACGGCGACCAGCCCGGCGGCCACCGGACGGCGGCGGCACCACCACAGCGCCGCGCACGCCGCCGCTCCGCCGATCACGTCGGCCCACAGGTACCAGCGGGGCGTGCCGGGCGCGAGGTCTCCCCACACCACCGAGACGGCGCCGGCCAGGGCGAGCACGACCCCTCCGGCAACGGCGGCCCGCCCCCGCCGCGACCGCCCGCCTTCTCGTTCACCGGCTCGTTCACCGGCTCGCCCGCCTTCTCGTTCACCGGCTCGCTCACCGTCTTGGCCGTCGTCCTGGCCGTCGCCGGAGCTGCCGGCCCACCAGGCCCACCAGGCCCACCAGGCCCACCAGGCCCGCCATGTTCGCCCAGCCTGGCCGGCCTGTTTCTGCTCGCCCGTCTGCGGGCTGCGCGCCCCGAACACCATGGCCGATCGTAGCCCGGGGGCGCCGTGCCGGGCGGCAACCGTGGTCACCGGCCGTGGCAACCAAAGTCGCAACCGGTGCACGACCGCGGTGGCCACAGACCGGCCGCAAGCCAGCAGCGCCACCCCCGTCCGGGACGGGAACGTGGGGGCATGGTCTCTCTTCAGGCACGCGGCCGGTGGGCCGCGCTCGTACTGGCCGGGCTCACCCCGGTCGTCGCCGAGCTCACGCTGGGCAATCCGCCGCTGCGCCAGGCGTGGCTGCTGCTGGTGTGGACGCCGATCTACGGCGCGGGCACCGTCCTGATCCGCGAGCTGGTACGCCGTGCCGGTCGCGGGTGGGGGTCGGTGCTGCTGCTGGGGGCGGCGTACGGGATCGTGGAGGAGGGGCTGGCGCTGCAGGCGCTGACCAGCCCCACCCTGTACGGCGCGGCGGGGTGGGCGCCGCGCGTCCTGGGCCTCAACAGCGCCTACACCGAGCTGAACATCCCCTACCACGCGGTGTTCAGCGTGGCGCTGCCGATCCTGCTGGCCGACCTGCTGTTCCCGGCGCTGCGTCACCGCCCCTACCTGGGACGGGCCGGGCTGGTGGTGGCGGGCGTGGTGTTCGTGCTGGGTGTGCTGCTGCTGCGCTGGACGGCGGCCTTCATGGACCCCGGCTACCTGGCGCCGTGGCCGGTGCAGGCGGGGTTGCTGCTGGCGGTGGCGGCGCTGGCCGTCCTGGCGTTGCGGGTCGTCCCGCCGCCGTCGGCCGGGTCTCCGCCGGCGGTCGGGGGATCGGCGGGGGTGCCCGTTCCGGCGCTGGTGGCGGTGGGGGCCGGGGGCGTGGCGTTCGGGTATCTGGCGCTGCTGTTCCCCTTCGGCGGGGCCCGGCATCCGGCCTTCACCCAGGGCGGCTGGGTGGCGGCGCCGATGGCGGCCGCGGCGCTGCTGGCAGTGGGGGCCGCGCTGCTGGTACGGCGGTGGGCGGCCGGCGGCGGCTGGGGCCAGCGGCACAGCCTGGCGCTGGCGGGCGGCGCGCTGGTCGGGCACACCGCCTTCGGAGTGCTGGCCAACGGTGAGACGGCCGCCGACCGGGTCTCGCTCACGGTGCTCGGCCTGGTGACGGCCGCTCTCCTGGCGCTGCTGGCCCGCCGTACGGACCGGCCTTCAACGCCGGCCGGCACGGGCCGCCTCCAGCGCTGACCCGGCACGCGCCCACTTCCAGAGCCGGCCCGGTACACGCCACTTCCGGCGCTGAGCCGGTACGCGCCGGCTCCCAGCCCCCGGCCCGCCGTACGGGCCGGGGGCTCAGCGGGCCGCGACAGCGGGCTGGGCGTGGCGCTGCACGGCGGCGGCGAACGCGGCGATCAGCGGGTGCGGACGCCGTCCGTCGCCGGCCAGCTCCGGCTGGAACAGCGTGCCGACGAAGAACGGGTGGCCGGGCAGCTCGGCCACCCGCACCATGCCGTCCTCGGCGTGGCCGGAGAAGACGAGCCCGTGCTCGGCCAGCGTCCCGCGGTAGGCGTCGTTGAGGCCGTAGGAGCAGCTGTAGGCCTCGACGATGGACGTGGTGCCCATGATCTGCTCGATCCGCGAGCCGGGGGCCAGCCGCACCAGCCCCTCGTGCCCGGCCAGGGAGCACGACAGCGGCTCCAGCAGGAACGCCTCGCCGCCGGGGCTGTTCTCGGCGTGGGCGACGTCCAGCCCGCACACGTTGCGGCCGTACTCCAGCAGCATGTGCTGGAAGCCGCCGCAGGTGCCCAGGAACGGGATGCGCCGCTCGCGCGCGGTGCGGGCGGCCTGGACCGCGCCGGCCTCGCTGGCGTACGGGCTGCCGGGCATGATCCAGATGCCGTCGAAGCCGTCGAGGTCGTCGGCCTCGGTGGTGGGGATCCAGTAGGGGTCCAAAGCGATGCCGTCGCGATCGCGCAGCGCCTCGATCAGGCGGGGGACGCGGGCGTGGGACCGGACGCTGGGTGAGCGGTCTGCGACCAGGGCGATTCTCATGCCTCCCATCGTGACCTCCACCCGCCCTTAAGCACCAACGATGATGTCTGCATCTGGTATAAGCATTCCTGATGGACCCGAATCTGTTGCGCACGTTCGTGACGGTGGCCCGCCTGCGCTCCTTCTCGGCCGCCGCCCACGAGCTCGGCTACACCCAGTCGGCGATCTCCCAGCAGGTCGCGGCGCTGGAGGCCGATCTGGGACTGCCGCTGCTCGGCCGCCGCCCGGTGGCGCCGACCCCGGCCGGCGAGCGGCTGCTGGAACACGCGGGGCCGCTGCTGCTGCGCCTGCGGGCGGCACGCGCCGACGTGCTGCGCGCGGCGGCCCAGCCGGCCCACCGGCTGCGGCTGGCCGCCACCCCGCTGGCGGTCAACGCCGTGCTGGCCGCACGGCTGGCCCAGGCGCGCGCCGCCCAGCCGCGCCTGCGGGTGGAGGTGCGCACCTGTGACCGGCACCGGCTGGCCGAGCTGCTGGCCGAGGGCGAGGCCGATCTCGGGCTGGCCGACGGCATCGCCGCGCCCAGCGACCCGCTGCGCCTGCCGGAATCGGGCCCGATGACGACGGCAGGCGTCAGCGAGGAGGACCTGGTGGTGGCGTTGCCGCCGGGGCATCCGCTGGCGGGACGCCGGGCGTTGCGGCTGGCCGACCTCGTCGACGCCCGCTGGCTGCAGACGCCGCTGTGCCCGTTGCCGCGCCTGCGTGACCTGGCCGGTGACGGGTTCGCCGCCGCGCTGGTCTACCAGGGCGACGACGTGCACACCGTGCTCAACCTGGTGGCCGCCGGGCACGGGCTGACGCTGCTGCCGGCCTCGGCCGGGCCGGGGGTGCCGCTGGCGGCGCCGCGCCTGGTGCACCGTGTGGAGCTGGTGCACGGCGCGCTGCCGCCCGGCCCGGCCGCCACCTTGGCCAGGGCCCTGTCCGGCCCGCCGGGCTGAGGCTGCCCAGGCAGGCCGGTCCGTGTGCGGCGGGTGGAGGGGTCAGGCGTGCCAGCCGGTCACCCCGCCCGGCACCGGCGCGGCCGGGCCGTAGGGCTCGCGGGTGAAGATGAACGTGTTGAGGTCGAGGTGGTCGGCGGCCACGCGCAGCGTCTCGCCGGCGTAGTAGCCGTCCAGCCCGAGCCAGGTGCCGTCGTCCTGGGCCACGAAGCGGGAGGCGCGGCCGCTGCCGTCGACGGGCGCCAGCGACAGCCCGCGGTCGGGCAGCAGCCGCAGCGCGTACGGCTTGGGCCCCCAGTGCCACAGCCCGGTCAGCGCCAGCAGGTCGGGGTCGGCGGGGGCAGGCTGCCATTCCTCGGGCAGGCGCGGCTCGTGCTCGTCGAGGATGTCGAGCAGGTCGGTGGTCAGGGTGCCGGTCATGCCGCTGGTGGTGTTGGCCATGAACAGCACGCCGACACGTTCGGCCGGGTCGGCCCACACGGTGGCCAGGAACCCGGGCATGGACCCGGTGTGCCCGGCCAGGCGGCGCCCGCCGACGCGGGCCAGTTGCAGGCCCAGCCCGTAGCCGACGGTCCAGGAGTCGCCGTCGGCCACGCCGGCCGGTTCGCGCATCTCGACCAGGGTGTCGGGGGACAGCACGCCGCCGGTGTCGCCGCCGACGAAGGCGGCCCAGCGGGCCAGGTCGTGCGGGGTGGACCACAGCTGCCCGGCCGGCCCCATGGCCACGGCGTCGTGCTCGGGCTCGGTGAGCACCGTGTCGGCCCACGGGTGGACGGCGTAGCCGGTGGCGTGCGGGGCGCGGGGGCGGGCGGTGGTGGCGTTCATCTCCAGCGGCGCCAGCACCTCCTGCCGCACGGCCTGCTGCCAGTCGGTGCCGCGCAGCCGGGCCACCAGCTCGCCCAGCAGCGCGAACCCGACGTTGGAGTAGTGGAAGAGGCGGCCGGGCCGGTGTCTGACCTGGTCGGGGCCCACCCGCTTGAGCAGGTCGGGCAGCTCCAGGCCGGGGGTGCGCTCCCACCAGTCGGTCGGCGGTTCGGCGGTCAGGCCCGAGGTGTGGGACAGCAGCTGGGCGATGGTGGCCTGCCCGGCGGCGGTGCCGGGCACGTGGCGCTCCAGCGGGTCGGTCAGCGCGAGCCTGCCTTCGTCGCGCAGCCGCATGACGGCCACGGCCACGATCGACTTGGTGATCGATCCCAGCCGGTACTGGGTGGCCGGGGTCGGCGGGCCGTCGCCGACGCGGCCGCGGCCGCCGAACCACACCGTCCGCCCGTCGCGGACGATCGCCGCCGTCAGCGACGGCACCCTGCACTCGGCCTGTTCGACGGCCAGCCTGCGCAGCAGCGCGCGGGCCGTCACCTGTCCCACCTGACTCATGGGCGACAAGACTAGCGGCGCCGGCCGGCCTGGCCCTCATCGATCGTGGTGCTGCGAGGAGACCAGGCCGGCGTCGTAGGCGGCGATGACGAGCTGGACCCGGTCGCGGGCGCCGAGCTTGGTGAGCAGGCTGGCGATGTGGGCCTTGGCGGTGCCGGGGCTGATATGCAGCCGGGCGGCGATCTCGGCGTTGGACAGGCCGCGCCCGGCCAGGGTCAGCACCTCGCGTTCGCGCGCGGTGACGCCCAGCGGCTCGCGCGGCAGCGGGCGGGGTTCGGGGCGGGCGGCGAACTCGGCGATGAGGCGGCGGGTGACGCTGGGCGCGATCAGCGCGTCGCCGGCCGCGACCACGTGCACGGCGGTCAGGATGTCCTCCAGCGCCATGTCCTTGACCAGGAACCCGCTGGCTCCGGCCCGCAGCGCGGCGTGGACGTTGGCGTCGTCGTCGAACGTGGTGAGCATGATCACGCGCGTGTCGGGGGATTCGGCGGTGATGGCCCTGGTGGCCTCGATGCCGTCCATGCCGGGCATGCGGATGTCCATCACGACGACGTCGGGGCGCAGCCGGCGGGTGAGCTGGACGGCCTGGGCTCCCGTCCCGGCCTCCCCGGCGACGACGACGCCGGCCACCGCCTCCCCGGCGCCCGCCCGGCTGGAACTGCCGCCTCCCACCGGCCCCGATCCGGTCGGCCGTGACGTCCTGTACCTGGTCGACACCAGCCGTAAGGACCCGTGGGTTCCCCGATCGGGGCCGCGCCGGCTGATGGTCTCGATGTACTACCCCGCCCGCTCGGCCACCGGCGCCCCGGCCCCCTTCATGACGGTGGAGGAGGCCGCGTCGTTGCTGCGGCGCAAGGCCCCCGGCGCCGGCCTGCCCGCTGAGACCGTCAGCGACATCCGCACCCACGCCCGCACCGGCACGCCCCCCAGGAACGGCCGCCACCCCCTGGTGGTGCTCTCACCCGGCCTCGGCCTGCCGCGGGCCAGCCTGACCTCCCTGGCCGAGGACCTGGCCAGCCGCGGCTACGTCGTCGCCTCGCTCGACCACGCCTACGAATCGTCGGGGACCGTCTTCCCCGGCCTCGGCCTGCTCACCTGCGCACCCCTGTGCGACCAGCCCAAGCCCCCCGAGGGCGGCAAGGCCGCCCTCGCCAGGAACCGCGCCAGGGACGTCTCCTTCGTCCTGGACCGGCTGACCGGCCGCCACCCGGCCTGGAAACGCGCCCGCCTGATCGACCCCAAGCGCGTCGGCATGGCCGGCCACTCACTCGGCGGCGAGGCCGCCTCCGCCACCATGGCAGCCGACAAGCGGGTCAAGGCCGGGATCAACCTCGACGGCACCATCAGCGCGACCCTCCCCGCCACCGGCCTGGGCGATCGCCCCTTCCTGCTGATGGGCAGCCAGCGCGACCACAGCCCCGGCAAGGACGACACCTGGGACAGCGCCTGGCAGGCCCTGCGCGGCTGGAAGCGCTGGCTCACCGTCGCCCAGGCCCAGCACAGCAGCTTCACCGACCTGGCCCTCCCGCAGAGCCTGATCGGCCCGCCGGCTCCCGGCGCCATCGCCGCCGCACGCGGCCTGGCGCTCACCCGCGCCTACGTCGCCGCCTTCTTCGACCAGCACCTTCGCCACCTCAAGCGGCCCCTGCTCGACGGCCCGACCCCGGACAACCCCGAGGTCGGCTTCCACAACCCGTGACCCCGCACCGGCAGGCTCACCGCCGCCGCTCCTGATCGCGCACCCGGCCTCCTCCATGCGGCGGCCCGGGTCCGATGAGCGGGTCCGGTCAGCGGGTGGGGGCGCGGTCGAAGGCGTCCAGGATGAGACGGCTGGCGTCCAGGTCGCGGGCGGTGTCGCCGAGCCGGGGCACCTCGATGGGGCCGGGCCAGGTGTGGCCGCCGCCGTCCACCGTGTACAGGCGCAGCGTGGCCCCCCGCGGGCAGGACGCCCACAGGCGCAGCCGGACGCGGCGCAGGGGGTGGCCGGTGGCGGGGGAGGAGCAGCGCTGGGCGGCGGCCCAGGCGTCCATGGTCTGCTCGACCGGGGGCAGCACGATGAGCGCGGCCAGGTGCCGCAGTTCGCCGCCGGGCTCGGGGTGGCCGCCGCCGTAGGGGACCAGGCGGTCGGCGGTGCCGTGGAAGGCGACGATCGTGGTGGGGACGGGATGGGCGCAGGGCTGGGCGATGGGGATGCCGGCCACGGCGGCCACGCCGCTCAGGCGGCCGTCCAGGGCGCAGACCAGCGAGACGGCCAGGCCGGCGCCGTAGGACAGGCCGGCGGCGAACTCGCGTCCGGGGTGGGCGCACTGGTGGCGTTCGACCTCGTCGAGCAGGGCGGCCAGGTAGGCGGTGTCGTCGGGGCCGGCGGTGTGCGGCAGGGTCCAGGCCAGCCGTCCGGGCGCCGACTGGGGGGTGATGACGATGTAGCCGCGGCTTGGGCCGATCTGGGACAGGCGGCTGTAGGCGGCCTGTTCGGCGGCGTCGGAGCCGAGGCCGTGCAGGTTGAGCAGCACCGGGTGGGGGCCGGGGCCGTCGGGGACGGCCAGCAGGTAGCGGCGGGTCAGGCCGGCGGTGGTGAGCTGGTGGGGGCCGGAGGTGAGCCGGCCGGCCGTGGCGGCACATCCCCTGCTCGCCGCCCCCCGCCCCTGCCCCTGCCCCCGCCCCGCTCCCTGGGACGATCCTGGTGAGGGTGCCGCTGCGGAGGATGCCTGACCGCCGGCGGAAGGCGACCGTTTGCCTGCGCCTGGCAGGGAGGGCACGCCACAGCCGGACAACGCCGCCACCAGGAGCGACATCAGCGCCATGACCGTCGTGCTCGCCCTGGCGCCCGCAACGCTGCTCGCACCGACGCCCGAGGTGCAGGTCGCCGCGGCGCTTGAGGTGGCGCTGGCGCTGGTGCTGGTGGGGCTGGTGCTGGTGGCCCTGGTGCTGGTGGTGCTGGTCCTGCTGCTGGGGTCGGGGGCCGCGCTGGTGGCCGCGCCGATGCTCGCGCTCCTGCCCATCTCGCCCCCCGCACGCGTGCCGATGGTCGTACTGGCAAGTGTGCCTCCCACGGCCGCCCGTACGCGCGCATGCCGAAACCGGCCGCCCCCTGTGCCCGGGGAACGGCCGGTCAGGGGCGGCGGGTCAGCACACGATGAAGATGCTCTTCCAGCCGACGGGGGTGCGCTGCTCGGCGTTGCGGTTGGAGGCCAGTTCGAAGTGCATCACGCCGGAGGCGTTGGGCTGGTTGTACATGCGGCCGCTCTGGCCGTCGCCGTACCACTTGTAGGAGCCGTGGTAGGGGATGTTGGACACGCCGCAGGCGTCCAGGACGACCGAGCGGCCGGTGAAGCCGGGGCCTTCGTAGGCGACGTACTGGGAGGCGTACGCGGCGCCGGCCGAGGCGAGGACGAACCCGGCGGTGATCGCGGGGACGAGAAGGATCTTCTTCAACGTGTTCTCCTTCGAGGGTTCCTGACGAATGCCCACGGTGGGTAATCGTATGGCAACCCTTCGTGCACGTCGAGGCGTTTTCGCTGATGGCGAGGGCGAGGGCCCGTCGAGGACGGTTCACGACAGCGGTCCGGCCGTCAAAAAAAAGCCGCTCACCGCCGCGTCTTTCGGCGGCGGTGAGCGGCTGGAAGCCGGCCCCTCAGGAGCAGGAGGAGTTGGGGAGAGCGGGGGAGCGGTCAGGGCTTGGCGTGCAGGGCGCTGCCCTTCTTCCACTGCGAGAAGGGCAGCTGCCAGTAGCCCCACCCGTTGTTCCACTCCAGCTCGCGGTTGGTCCCGGTGATCTCCACGACGTCGCCGCGCTGGAAGTTGTCGTAGAACCACTTGGCCTGGTCGGGGCGGGAGTTGATGCAGCCGTGGCTGACGTTGCGCACGCCCTGGGCCCAGACGTTGTCCTTGGCGTGGACGTACTCGCCGGAGTTGGAGATGCGCACGGCGTGGTTGATCATCACGTCGTAGTAGCCGGGGTCGCCCTTCTTGCGGCCGGGGGAGATCATGCGCACCGGGTTGCCGCGTTCCATCGTCAGGTGCACGCCGGAGGTCGTGGTGTACTCGCGGGTGGTGGCCATGCCGGCGCTGATGCGCATGGTCTGCACGCGCTTGTTGTCCTTGTAGACGTACATCATGTGGGTCTTGGTGTTGACCTTGCTGATGACCTTGGCGCCGATCTTGAGGCTGGCGGAGTAGTCCTTCACGCCGTACAGGCCCTTGCCGGCCTTGACGCCGGTGATGCGGGCGTTGAAGGTGACCTTCTGGTGGGCGGGCCAGTACTTGGCGGTGCGGTAGATGACGGTGGTGTCGTTGATCCACCGCCAGGCGCCGGTGACGGGCTTCTCGGCCTCCACCTCCAGCGCGCGCTCGACGGCCGCCTTGCCGGTGACCGGCTGGTTGAAGGTGACGATGATCGGGGCGCCGACGCCGACCGTCTCTCCCTTGGCGTTGGGGGTGACGTCGGCGACCTGCAGCTCCCGCTCGGGCTTGAGTGTGGTGAAGGTGCTGGTGGCGGCGGTGGCGCCGGCCTTGGCCGCGACGTTGTAGTTGGTCGAGGGCTTCAGCGGCGTCCGGGAGACCCACTTGGTCTTGTCGGCGTTGAACCTGCCCTCGACCGCCTGGCCGCCGCCCTCGACGGTCACCTCCTCCAGCGCGCCGCCGGCGGCGGTGACCACGACCTTCTTGTCGGGGCTGACCTTGGCGCTGCCTTCGGCGGGGCTGATGGTCACCGTGGGCGCCTGCGGGGTGGCCACGGTGGTGGCATCGGGCGCTTCCGGCCCGCGCGAGGCGGCGTTCCCGCTCGAGCAGGATGCCGTCAGGGCCGCCACCGCCAGCAGCGCGAGGCCGGCGGCAGACTTCGTCCAAGCGGGCGCAACGTTCAAGACTGTCCTCTCCACCAGGGCGGCAAACCCACCCCAAAGACTTTAATGCTCCTGCATGTATGACGCAGAAGCATTTAGGAGAGTTCGGTCACATTTGCATCACTAATTGCTGTCAACCCCAGGTCAACCTGCGTCAACGCGACGATCAACGCTCGTGCCCGCGGGGGGTTCAGCGCCGCTCCAGGCGATGGGTCAGGCTCGTGTGCCGCCGTCCAGCACCCTTGGTCCGTACGGCCTGGGCCAGCGCCCGCCGCGACCCCACGATCACCACCAGCCTCTTGGCCCGCGTGATCGCGGTGTAGAGCAGATTGCGCTGCAACATCATCCACGCGCTGGTGGCCAGCGGGATCACCACCGCCGGATACTCGCTGCCCTGACTGCGGTGGATGGAGACCGCATAGGCGTGGGCCAGCTCGTCCAGCTCGTCGAAGGCGTAGTCGACCTCCTCGTCCTCCTCGGTGCGCACGGTCAGGCTGTGGTCGTCGGGACGGATGCCGGTGACGATCCCCACCGTGCCGTTGAACACCCCCGCCGCGCCCTTGTCGTAGTTGTTGCGCAACTGGGTGACCTTGTCGCCCACCCGGAACACCCGCCCGCCGTAACGGCGCTCGGGCATGCCCTCGCGGGCCGGGGTCAGCGCCTCCTGCAGCGCGATGTTGAGCGCCCCCGCCCCGGCCGCGCCGCGGTGCATCGGCGCCAGCACCTGCACCTCGCGCCGGGCGTCCAGCCCGAACCTGGCCGGGATGCGCCGCGCGACCACGTCCACCGTCATCGCCGCGATCTCCTCCGGCTCCTCACACGGGAACAGGAAGAAGTCCGACATGCCGGCCAGCACCGGATGGTGCCCGGTGTTGACCCGATGGGCGTTGGTCACCACCCCCGACTCCTGCGCCTGGCGGAAGATCTGCGTCAAGCGCACCCGCGGCACGTCCACGGCGGCCAGCAGATCCTTCAGCACCTCCCCGGCCCCCACCGAGGGAAGCTGATCCACGTCGCCCACCAGCAGCAGATGCGTGCCCGGCGCCACCGCCTTCACCAGCTTGTTGGCCAGCAGCAGGTCCAGCATCGAGGCCTCGTCCACCACCACCAGGTCGGCGTCCAGCGGATTGTCGCGGTCGAAGGTGGCCTCCCCGCCCGGCCTCAGCTGCAACAACCGGTGGACCGTGGTGGCCTCGTGCCCGGTCAGCTCCGACAACCTCTTGGCCGCCCGCCCGGTCGGCGCGGCCAGGATCACCTTGGCCCGCTTGGCCCTGGCCAGCGTCACGATCGAGCGCACGGTGAAACTCTTGCCGCACCCCGGCCCGCCCGTCAGCACTGCCACCTTGCACGTCAGCGCCAGCCGTACCGCCTGACGCTGCTCGGGCGCCAGCTCGGCGCCCGTCTGGGCCGCCAGCCACGACTCCGCCCGCTCCCAGTCGACGTCGGCGAAGGACCGCAGCCGGTCATGGCCGCTGTTCAGCAACGACGACAACCCGCCGGCCAGCGACAGCTCGGCCCGGTGGAAGGGCGGCAGATACACCGCCGGCACACTGTTGTCCCCGGCCGGCACCTGCTCGCGCACCACCCCCTCCTCGGCCGCCAGCTCCTCCATGCACCGCGTGGCCAGCTCGGCCGGCACGTCGAGGATCTTGACCGCGTCGGCCACCAGGTTGGGCGCCGGCAGGTAGCAGTGGCCGTCGTCGGCCGCCTGCGACAACGTGTACCGCAGCCCCGCCTTGACCCGCTCGGGACTGTCATGCGGAATCCCCACCGCCTGGGCGATGGTGTCGGCCGTCTTGAACCCGATGCCCCACACCTCGTCGGCCAGCCGGTACGGCTGCTCCCGCACCACCGAGATCGACGACTCCCCGTACTGCTTGAAGATCCGCACCGCGATCGACGTGGACACCCCGACCCCCTGCAGAAAGATCATCACCTCCTTGATGATCTTCTGCTCCTCCCACGCCGCCGCGATCATCTTCGTCCGCTTGGGACCCAGCCCGGGAACCTCCACCAGGCGCTGCGGCTCCTGCTCGATCACCTCCAGCGTCCCCGTGCCGAAATGATCGACGATCCGCTCGGCCATCTTCGGCCCGATCCCCTTGATCAGCCCCGACCCCAGATAACGCCGGATGCCCTGAACCGTGGCCGGCAACACCGTGGTGTAGGACCACACCTCGAACTGCCTGCCGTACCGCGGATGCGACGTCCACCGCCCCCGCAACCGCAACGACTCCCCGACCTGCGCCCCCAGCAACGGCCCCACCACCGTCAGCAACTCCGCCCCCGACCGCTCGGTGGCCACCCGCGCGATCGTGTACCCCGTCTCCTCACTGGCGAAGGTGATGCGCTCCAGGACCGCATCCAGGGACACACCGAGCGAACCGTTGGCGTCAGGCTTCACGCAAACCCCTCTGTTGCCTGTTTTGAAGGCAAGGGTAGAGCAGCAGGCAGACAAGGACCGGGGGAGCAGGGCGCATCCCCGACAGCCCCGCGACCACGGTCTTGTGGAGGTCGGTGTCGATCGTACGGCTCAGCGTAGAACGGTAGTGATCACAAGAACCCGCGCCGAAGCACTCGCCGCTGCCAGCCACGTCCCGGCCGAAGCGCGGGCGCGCGAGCGCGCCGCTTCGGAACCCTTGCGGGAAGCTGCCTGTCCACCTGTAACGCCGCCAGGAGCTGATGACTGCATGCCGAAGATCGGCGACACCGCCCAGACTGAGGGAACGTCGCGCAAGGTAGACCTCGCCGCCGACTCCAGAGCCCTTTACGACCTGCTGCGCGAGGAAGCCGCCAAGCAGGGCGACGGGACGGAGACCAACGCTCGCGTGAGGGGGTGCTGTGGAGGGGCACGCTCACATCGGTGTTGCGTAGCGTGGGCGCCGACTGGGATCTCGTCCACCAGGAGGAGGTGCCCCGGCACCTGCGCGACACCCAACGCATCAGGCGCCGGCGAGGCGGCAACCCCTCGCTGTGGTGAATCCGCCACCTGGCACGACGGCAACCTGACACCGACGCGCAAGCCCACACCTGCCGATGTGCCCGCGCACAAGACACTCACGTCAAGCCGATCCGGGCTGAGCTGAGCGCCGCTGTGGAGGCGCTGCGGGCCGAGAACGGAAGGATCATGGCCGAGCTGGCGAAGGTGGAGCCGTTCAAGCAGTTCATCAAGGAAGTCAAGGAGACAGGCTTGTGATTGACCTGACCCGGTTTCGCTCGCAGTGGGTCACCGCATTGGCGGCGGTGATATGGCCGGCGACTTCACCACTCAAATTTCCAGTCCTGGTTCACGGCGTTATAGGCCGACGTGCTGCCGATGCAGTCCCACAGCTGCAAGCGGGCGCCAGGCTTGGGTGGTGCAGGGAAGGCCGGATTGTCGGCATCGAGGCACTTGCCGCTGTTGCGATTCACCAGAATCTTGGTGTCGGGATCCCCGGATACGAATATGCGCGGGATCCAGAGCTGGTTAGGGCCTCCGTGGCACTGCCACAGGATCACCTTGGTGCCATTGGCCGTGCCCGCAGCCTCGGCATCCAGGCAATAGTCCCCGAACCACTTGACCTCCTTCCACCCGTCGCCCATCTCATGGAAACCGAAGATTTCTCGGCTCGGCCCCAATGCGATGGGTGTCCCATTGGGGCATGCGGCATTGTCGGGGATGTAGCAGCTCGAGGGTATCGAGAAGTCCGCATCCAGGCCGGAATACCTGTTGGTGAGATAGGTCGACGGGCCGTCCCGATCTATGCCGGCGAAAGCTGGAGACGTGTTGACGAAGAACAGAAGTGATGCGCTAAGCGCCTTCAGGAAGATCATGAGTCGTCTTCTCAACATCGCGTCCCCCTTGCGGGATTCTTACGAGCAGAGACAGGACACTGAATCACGCTTGGACATGAGGCGCCGACGTGACAATCAGCGTACTGCGGATTGCCTCGGCGCCACTCAAGGGCTTGGCCACGCTCCACCAAAGGCGCTTTGGAGAATTCTATGCACTTACAAAGCGGCGCTCGCGTACCGGTCGCCATCGCGGAGAGCAACCGGCGCGGCCGGTGGCGATCGCTCCGAGGTCGCCGTGACAGCGGCGGCCCGACGAGCCGGGATGAGAGTTCTTCATGCTCCCGGTGGCTCCGGACGCCTGGAGCCCGGTGAAGACGTAGCCGCACTTCGAACAGTCACTCAGTGATGTAAGCGCTGTCGGACGTACCGGGAGGTGCGGTTGCCGCCGTACGCCTCCTCGCCCTCTGGGGAGATCTCTGGAGCGCACCCTGGCTCTCTTGCCGTGGCACACGCGGGCCCTGACCAGGGACCCAACATGAGCCGAAAGCGGTCGCGACTAACGCGAATGCCGTGCCCTGCAGGTTGCAGGGCACGGCAAGCGGCGTCAGCGGATCAGACCCGGTCGACTCAGGCGGGCGGCGTGATGTCGAAGAAAGGGCTGCAGTTGGCGGGCCAGGGCCGTGTCCCCATGGTGCCCGGAGGCGGGAAGACGGTGCACGTGCTCTGCGCTATGCGCGAGTGTGCGTTGAGCACGGTGACGTGCACGGTCGTGCCCTCGTCGGGCGCGGCCAGAGTGATGTCGACCAGGCGGCCGAAGTTTCTGGGCAGCCGCGAGGACAGGTCGTGCCATCGTGGCGTCGTCCGCGGATCCCTGATCAGTACCTTGTCCTCCCGGATGACCCCTACGAACTTGGTCGGCGGCCTCTCCGCGTCCTCGGGGTCCCCTTGGAAGGCCGAGTCGATCGCGACAGCGTTGTCGTCTTCCATCCCGACGGGGAAGGAGCGGTTGTGCGCTTTGACGACCTTGGCATCCGCGGGGCCGTGAACGCCGGCGACCGATGTCGCGTGGACGCCGGCAAGGGCCGGCGCCGGAATGGAAAGAGCCGTCAG
Organism: Nonomuraea sp. NPDC049624; assembly: GCF_040675255.1. Lineage (NCBI taxonomy): Bacteria > Bacillati > Actinomycetota > Actinomycetes > Streptosporangiales > Streptosporangiaceae > Nonomuraea > Nonomuraea sp. NPDC049624. Next base: position 362,117 of record NZ_JBFAOR010000005.1, read on the forward strand.
TGCGCTGGTTGCCGTAGCGGCTAGAGCAAACGCCATCGTGCGCGTGATGCCGAGGGGGTGCGAAGCGCGCCCGCTCTGGTGTTGAGCCACGTGTGTCCCCTGTAGGTGCCAGATTCGAACGAACGGGGCCAATAGCTGCCCCTAAATGGTTGCGAATGCGAAAGTACCCCTTCGGCGAAGCGATATAGCGCACAAGTTTTCCTGCGGAAGGCAAGGAGTGTCGAAAGACAAATAAAAGGCAATCGTTTCAGATATTTAGCAGCAAATAGGCGGAGGCGTGCATGTTTGCGCAAGATGATCCCCGACGTGGCGCGGGGGCTCCGGGGATGCACGCACCGGACACGGAGGCGACGACGTGCGCACCGGCGTCCGGCCCGGACAGTGGTGAGCCGAGAGCTGCCGTCGAACCCCGATCGTCCTGATCGCCTCAACCACGCTCCACCTGATCACGGCACTCGTGATACCGGCCCTCCCGAAGCCGCAGCCGGGCCCGTCGAGCAGAGACAATCCCAAAGACGGGGGAGAGGGACCACACCGCCACCCCCGTCAGCACCCAAACCACCCACCACCCCTTACAGTGTCACCGGTGAAGATCAGACAAGGCCGCCCCGGCGACGACGCCCTCCTCCTCACCATGTTCGACAGCGCCGTGGAATGGCTCGCCAGCCAGAACCGCACCGGCCAATGGGGCACCCGCCCCTTCACCGGCGACCCCCGACGCACCCAGCAAGCCGCCGACTGGCTCGCCGGCGGCGGCATGCGCATCGCCGAGATCGACGACCAACCAGCCGGCTGCATCGTCGTCGGCGACGCCCTGCCCTACGTCACCCCCGCCACCGAACCCGAGCTCTACATCCAGGTCCTCGTCATCGACCAACGCCACGCCGGCCGATCCGTCGGACGACACCTCCTGCAATGGGCCCTGCAAGAAGCCCGCGACCGCCACCTCGGACTCGTCCGCGTCGACTGCTACGCCGGCGACGACCAACGCCTCATCGCCTACTACGAAAGCTGCGGATTCACCCGCGACCAGCCCTTCACCGTAGGGGAGTGGCCCGGCATGATCCTCACCCAACGCCCCTGACCCCCACCCCAGGGCCTCACACCAGCGACAACTGAGCCGCCCGCGGCCCCCGGCCCACCGGCTCCGGCGCACCGCACCGCATCCCATAAACCCGGCACAACTGCGCAATCTGCCCCGTAATGCGCTGCTCATAGCCAGGGGAGGGAAACCCCGCCCGATCGTAGAGCTCCTCATAACGCTCCACCAGATGCGGATGCGCCCCAGCCAACCACCGCATGTACCACTGCCGCGTCCCCGGCGGCAACCGCAACACCACCGGCTCCACCGCCACCGCCCCCGCACCCGCGATCCGCCGCACCGTCGCCGTCAACTGATCAGCCGCATCACTGAGCAACGGCAACACCGGAGCCATCAACACCCGGCACTCCACCCCGGCCTCCACCAGCGCCGACACCAGCTCCAACCGCGCCTGCGCCCCCACCGCACCCGGCTCCACCGCACGCCTGATCCGCTCGTCCACGAACGCGATCGACACCGCCACCCGCGCACCCGCCCGCGCCAGCACCCGCGCATCCCGCAACACCAGCGCACTACGCGTATACACCGTGAACGGCACCCCCGCCGCCCCCAGCGCCGCCACCACCCCCGGCATCAACCGATACCGCTCCTCAGCAGGCTGATAACCATCACCCGCCACCCCCACCGCCAGCGGCTCACCCTCCCACCGCCCCAACTCCGACCGCAACCGCTCCACCACATTGGCCCGGACCACGATCCGCGAATCGAAATCAGCCCCCGCATCCAACCCCAGCTTGCGATGACCCGCCCGCGCCCCACACCCCAGACACGCATGCACACAACCCCGATAAGGCGAAACCGCCCACCGCTCGACGATGCCCGCACTCCCCGGCACCCGCTCGATCACCGTACGGGCCTGCGTCTCATAAAAACCGTCACGCACCACCGCCCGCCGCTCGATCAACGGCCGCTCATCGACCGCCTCCACAAGCGCCAGCGCATCCCAACCCACCCAACCAGTGGAACACGCATTCGACTACCTTTTCAAGCGGAACCCACCAACCCCACACCCCGAAGGAACCCCATGGCCTGGATCCTGCTCACCCTCGCCATCGCCTCCGAAGTCCTCGCCACCACCGCACTCAAACTCAGCAACGGCCTCACCCACATCGGCTGGACCATCGCCGTCGCCACCGGCTACATCACCTCCTTCGTCCTGCTCGCCCGCGCCCTCAAACTCCAACTCGACATGGGCACCGCCTACGCCATCTGGTCCGGCGCCGGCACCGCCGCCATCGCCCTCATCGGCGCCACCCTCATGGGCGAAACCCTCACCCTCCCCAAGATCAGCGGCATCCTCCTCATCATCGGCGGCGTCATCGTCCTCAACCTCGCCGGCAACCACTGAACCCCATGCGCCACCAAGCCACCCTCCTCGACAATTGAGATCGCCAAAGGCGAAGGGACCAGAGAAACCATGACCGTCGTCCACCACCTCGCCCTGCAAACCGACTGGGAACACGCCCGGCACGCAGGGGAGTACCGCATCTCCACCCTCGGCCACACCCTCGACGACATCGGCTTCATCCACCTCAGCCACGACCACACCCAACTCCGCACCGTCCACGACACCTACTACACCGCCGTCACCCAACCCCTCCTCGTCCTCGACATCGACCCCACCGGCCTCGACATCCGCACCGAGAACGGCTACCCCCACCTCTACGGCCCCCTCCCCGTCACCGCCGTCACCGCCACCCACCCCTACGCCCCCTGACCACCCGTCCACCCCATCGCCCGCAACAACCGCAACACATGCGGCGGCGTCCCCACCAACTGTGTACGCCCCGCACGGCACGACATCACCAGCAACCGCGCCCCCTCCACCCCCAGAAAAGCCAGCCCGCTCACATCCACCACCAGCGACTCGTCGATCCGCCGCGCCCGGCCCAACGCCTCGGCCAGCGCCACCTGATTCGTCGCGTCCACCTCGCCCACCAACCGGATGATCGACGGACCCGGCATCGGGCAGCACGTGATGCGCAACTGGTGATCGACATAGAGCAGATGGGGGAGGGACACACACCCGAGGGGGTCCGGGGTATTCACGACAAAGCCGCCATTCCCGAGCTCTCACATGCCCGGCATCGGAAGAGGGGAGTGGACCGTGGACCGTGCGGCCGGTGACACACGCCGAGGCCGCCGACCCCTGCACCAAGGCGGCCCCGCCGAGGCCGGAGGGGTTTCACGCCCCCTATTCACACACCCGCACCCCGACAGCATAGAGCAGCCGTCCGACCGCCGTGCGTAATCACCGGGATCTCCAGAGTCGCACGACCAGCCCTTTTGCGGACGGATTACCCAAACCACACAGAATCCACGTTCTGTACGGTATGAGCAGTTTGTCCGGCTAGAGGCGGTTCACGAAGCGGGAGGCGGCACGCTGGCTCATGCCGGTCTCGCCGCGTACCAGGAAGACGGCTTCCTGGATCTGGCCGAGCGCCTTCAGCTCCCGAGCCTGGTCCACCAGGTCGACGCTGGGGTTGGGGCGGTTGCGGGGGCTTTTGGTGAATCGCACGGCCAGAATGATCAGCCAGATGACGGCGGCGACGATGACGGCGGTGAGTGCGACGAGGCCGGCCGTCGAGGCGGCCAGGGCCGGCGGGGCGGCGAGGAGCTGGCTGGACGTCAGGCTGGGCATGGTGGAAATCTGCCCGGCGGGTGACTGTTCATGCGGCGTGTTTTTGCCGGGTCGTGGCGTCGGCTGGTTGCTCGATAATGAACATTATGTCAAGTAGACCGGATCGACGGGCCTCCTCCGCGCATCCGGTCGAGGGTGGTGGGTCGTCGTGGTCGAGCCGGCAGTGGTCTGATGCGTTGGACTGTTCGGTCGGAGCCGGGATCGTTGTCGTGATCCCCGCCGGTGGGGCCTTTGCGTGTGGGCAGGACGAGCTACCCGCTTCTACCGACCATGTCCGGGGTTCGCCTCCGCTTCTGGACGAGGTCGAGGTGCGGCGGCGCGCTACTTGTTGGTGGTTGTCCAACGATGCGCATCCTGGGTGGTTCCTTGCGCTACTCCCCCGCATGGTGACCAGTGGATGATCGTCTACGCTTCGGGCGATGTTGTCTTCGGGCGTTGGTGAGCGGGGTGGTCGGAGGATGGGCACGGTGTGGCTGTTCACGGGTGACAGCGTGACTCAGGGGGCGTTGCACACGTTCGGGTGGCGTGACTATACGCAGTTGTTCGCCGAGCGGGTGCGGTTCGAGCTGAATCGGCCCGGTGATGTGGTGATCAACACGGGTGTGAGTGGTCAGAAGGTCTCGCAGCTCGATGTGGAGAACGCGGTGTTGCGTCATCGGCCTGATGTGGTGGTGCTGATGTTCGGGCTCAATGACTGTGTGGCCGGGGCGGCGGGTCTTTCGGCTTTTGCCCGTGACTATGCCGCGGTGGTCTCCCGGGTGCGGGAGGCGGGTGCGAAGGTGGTGCTTCAGACGCCCAATCGGGCGCCGGAGTCCGGCTGGGCTGATCTGCCGGCTTATGCCGAGGTGGTGCGCTCGCTGGAGGCGGATGTGTTGGTGGATCATCATGCGGCCTGGGATGGTGGCGAGCATTGGATGGGGTCGGGGTGCCATCCCAATGAGTACGGGCATCGGGCGTTGGCGAGGAATCTGTTGCGGGCGCTCAGCTTGTGGGAGCCGGTCGGGGTGAGTGGGTCGTTGTTCATCCCGTGAGGGGGTTGATCGCCCGCCTGCGGTGCCGGGCGTGCACGCTTTTCAGGACGGGGTGGGTGGGCGCTCCAGGACTTCGATGGAGTTGCCTGGCATCAGTGTGATGTGAGGGTGGTTGCTGAAGAGCTGTGCCGCGTCTTCGTGTGTTTCGGCCTCTATGATCGCGTATCCGGTTTTCGCGTCCGTGTTGCCTTGTCGGTGTCGTCGGCCGTGCCGTTGAGGACGGCGAGGAACTTGCCCATGGGCGGAGCGTAGCCCGCGAACGAGGCTGGGTGGTTGAGCGGTGGCGGGCTGTGGTGGGTGCCGTGGGCGTTGCTTGTGGGGTTGGTGAGAAGTTTTTTTCGGGTGTTTCCGCCTTCATTGTGATCTTGTCGGGCGCTTTGGGAATGCGGGTGCGATCTGGGGTTTCGTGGGGTGATGTGGTGGTGTGGTGGGGCTTCTGCGGTGGCTGACGGGGGCTTTGACGGCGTGTTGATTCACTGTCTTTGTCATGTTCGGTGGATTTAGGGTAGAGCTCCTGCCATTCGCTCAGCGAGAGGAGCAGCACGTGGGGAACCAGTCGGTTTTATGTCCGGTGTGTCAGGGGGTTCTGCCTGCTTCGGACAGGGAGGCGTACACCCCGCTGCGGGGGCGGTTGATCCTGACGAACGGGTATTGCGGGGGTGGGCACGCCGAGCGGCGTGCTGTGAGCGCGGAGGTGGAGGAGACGCGGCAGGTGGCGCGTCCGTTGCCGGCGCCTGGTGTGTCGCCGGGTGTGGTGGCGCCGGTGCCGATGGGGCGGCGCTGATTTCTCTGCTTATCGGTGGCCTGGGGTGGTGTGCCAGTAGTCGCGGGTCTGTACGGCCAGGCCGTCGGGGTTGAAGCGGGCGAAGACGCAGCCCGCGAGGGTGATGGGGTGGCCGTTGTCGAGGGCGTGGACCCGGTATTCGATGGCGGCCTGGTCGCCGTCGACGATGGGGGTGGTGAAGGTGACGTGGGGGTCGCTTTCGCCGGTGAAGGATTGGCGGATGTAGTCGGCGATGGCGTCTTTTCCGTGGTGGGGTGGGCGGAAGGGCATGCTGGTGTGGGTGGCGTCGTCGCTGTAGAGGGCGATGATGGCGGTGGTGTCGTGGTGGGTCCAGCCGTGTTGCCAGGTGTCGGCGAAGTGCTGGGCGGCGGCGCGGGTGTCCATGTGATCCATTGTGGTGGGTTGTGTCTTGCTGGTCGGGGTTGAGGTGTCTCCCCCGCCAGCATTTTTTCGGGCATATCGGGGCAATTTGGCTGCTCAGCTGGGCTGTCTGCGGTGATTTGTCAGCATCGGTGGGAGATTCGTGTCAACATCTAGAGATGCCTGGGCCTTGTGGGACTGCCGTTGATGCCGATGCCGGTGGTGTTCGCCGGCTCGCGATCGGTTGACGCCTCTCCCCTGCCCGCTCCCCTTGACGTCTCGGTGAAGGAAGTTCCGCGTTGCGCATCCTGCTCCTGTGTTCCTCGTTCAACGGCCTGACCCAGCGTGCCTGGCTGGAGCTGCGGCGGGCCGGCCATGATGTGAGCGTCGAGCTGGCGATCTCCGAGCGGGTCATGGTGGAGGCGGCCGAGCTGGTCAAGCCGGACCTGGTCATCTGCCCGTTCCTGAAGGAGCGGGTGCCGGAGGCGTTGTGGCGCGGGCACCGTACGGTGATCATCCATCCGGGGCCGCCCGGGGACCGGGGGCCGTCCTCGCTGGACTGGGCGATCGCCGAAGGCGAGCGCGAGTGGGGTGTGACGGCGCTGCAGGCGGTGGAGGAGATGGACGCCGGCCCCATCTGGGGGTGGCGGACGTTCCCGATGCCCTCGGAGCCGCCGCGCAAGTCGGCGCTGTACAACGGGCCGGTGGCCGACGCGGCGGTGGAGCTGGTGGCGGAGGTCGCGGGCAAGGCCGCCGATCCGTTGTTCACGCCGACGCCGCTGGACTACCGCTCCCCCGCTGTGACGGGACGGCTGCGCCGGCCGATGCGGCACGCCGACCGGGAGTTCTCCTGGGAGCAGCCTGCCGAGGAGATCGTGCGGGTGGTGCGGGCGGCCGACGGCGCGCCGGGCGGCCGGGCCCGGTTGTGCGAGTTGCCGGTACGGGTGTTCGACGTGCACCGGGGTCCCGATCTGGCCGGCACGCCGGGGGCGGTGGCGGCCCGGCGTGAGGGTGCGGTGCTGGTGCACACCGGTCAGGGGACGGTGTGGGTGGGCCACCTGCGCCTGGAGGCGGGGGCGGGCCAGGAAGGCGGCGGGGTGAAGCTGCCGGCCACGATGGTGCTGGGTGAGCGGCTGGCGGGTGTGGGTGAGCGGGCCGGCTACAGCGAGATCACCTACGAGCGCGGCGAGGAGGTCGGGGTGGTGAGCTTCGACTTCTACAACGGCGCGATGTCCACCGACCAGTGCCGGCGGCTGGCGGCGGCGTTGCGGTACGCGGCGGCGCAGGACACGCGGGTGCTGGTGGTGCGGGGTGGCGAGGTGTTCTCCAACGGCATCCACCTGAACGTGATCGAGGCGGCACGTCATCCGGAGCTGGAGGCGTGGATGAACATCAACGCGATCAACGCGGTGTGCCGGGAGATCGTGCGGTGCACCTCGCAGCTGGTGGTGACGTCGATCGCGGGGAACGCGGGGGCGGGCGGGGTGATGATGGGGCTGGGCGCCGACCGGGTGATCGTGCGGGAGCCGGTGGTGCTCAATCCGCATTACCGGACGATGGGGTTGTTCGGCAGCGAGTTCTGGACGTACGTGCTGCCGCGGCGGGTGGGGGCGCAGGCGGCGGCGGAGCTGACCGGGCGGGCGTTGCCGGTGGGGGCCGCCGAGGCGGTGGATCTGGGGCTGGCCGATCGGATGGTGGGCGGGTCGCGGCAGGAGTTCGAGCGGCGGGTGGTGGACTACGCGCACCGGCTGGCCCAGGACCCCTCGTATGAGGCGTTGCTGGCGGCGCGGCGGCAGGCGCGTGAGGCCGACGAGCGGCGCAAGCCGCTGGACGCCTACCGGGCCGAGGAGCTGGCGGAGATGAGCCGGGACATGTTCGACGACCGCAACGGGTTCCGGGCGGCGCGCCGGGCGTTCGTGGGCAAGGCGCGGGCGCAGGCCACTCCCCCGCATCTGGCGGGTCATCGGGAGCTGTCCGGCGCGTCGGGCCCCGCGGTCGCGGCGGCATCTCATATGTGAGATATGGTCGTGTGTTGTGGCAGATGATTACCTTGTGCGGATCGGCCGGCTCATCCGGGATGCGCGTCAGCATCGCGGTTGGACGCAGCTTCAGCTGGCCGATGCGCTGGCGACGAGTCAGAGCGCGGTCAACCGGATCGAGCGCGGCAACCAGAACATCAGTCTTGAGATGATCGCCCGGATCGGGGAGGCGCTCGACAGCGAGATCGTGTCCCTGGGGTATGCCGGTCCGATGCATCTGCGGGTGGTGGGCGGGCGCCGGCTGTCGGGCAGCATCGACGTCAAGACGTCCAAGAACGCGTGTGTGGCGCTGTTGTGCGCGTCGCTGCTGAACAACGGCCGCACGATCTTGCGCAAGGTGGCGCGGATCGAGGAGGTCTACCGGATCCTGGAGGTGCTGGCCTCGATCGGGGTGCGGGCGCGGTGGATCAACGAGGGCAGCGACCTGGAGATCGTGCCGCCGGCTCGGCTGGAGCTGGAGGCGATGGACACCGAGGCGGCGCGCCGTACCCGCAGCGTGATCATGTTCCTGGGGCCGTTGATGCACCGTACGGGGGAATTCCAGATCCCGTACGCGGGCGGCTGCGACCTGGGCACGCGTACCGTCCAGCCGCACATGTCGGCGCTGAAGCACTTCGGGCTGGACATCACCGCGACGGGCGGTTTCTACCACGCCAAGGTGGACGGCGGCGCCGCCCCGGCGCGGCCGATCGTGCTGACCGAGCGCGGCGACACCGTGACGGAGAACGCGTTGCTGGCCGCGGCCCGGCATCCGGGGGTGACGGTCATCCGCAACGCCTCCTCCAACTACATGGTGCAGGACCTGTGCTTCTTCCTGGAGCAGCTCGGCGTGCGGGTGGAGGGCATCGGCACCACGACGCTGACGGTGCACGGGCTGGCCTCCATCGAGCGGGACGTCGACTACTCCCCCTCCGAGGACCCGGTCGAGGCGATGAGCCTGCTGGCGGCGGCGGTGGTGACCAGTTCGGAGCTGACGATCTGCCGGGTGCCGGTGGAGTTCCTGGAGATCGAGCTGGCGGTTCTGGAGGAGATGGGGCTCGACTGCGACCGCACGGGCGAGTACTGGGCGGCCAACGGCCGTACCCGGCTGGTCGACCTGACGGTGCGGCCCTCCAAGCTGGTCTCCCCCATCGACAAGATCCACCCGATGCCGTTCCCGGGGCTGAACATCGACAACGTGCCGTTCTTCGCCGCGATCGCGGCCGCGGCGCAGGGCTCGACGCTGATCCACGACTGGGTCTACGACAACCGGGCGATCTACCTGACCGAGCTGACCCGGCTGGGCGCCTCGGTCAAGCTGCTGGACCCGCACCGGGTGCTGGTGGAGGGGCCCACGCGGTGGCGCAGCGCCGAGATGATGTGCCCGCCGGCGCTGCGCCCGGCGGTGGTGGTGCTGCTGGCCATGATGGCCGCCGAGGGCACGTCGGTGCTGCGCAACGTGTACGTGATCAACCGCGGCTACGAGGACCTGGCCGAGCGGCTGAACGCGCTGGGCGCGCGGATCGAGACCTTCCGCGACATCTGATTTTCGTCGGTGGCGGCCGCTACCGTCTCCTCTGCAGGCGGCACGCGCCCGCAGGCGGCATCGTCTGCGGGCGGGTGCGTTCGGTGCGTCGCCGAGATGTGAGGAGGGGAGCCGGTGCGGCCCGCGGAGCTGGACAGGTTGACGGTGGGACAGGCGGCTGACCGCTACGTGGAGCTGGTGGTGGCCAAGACGTCGACGGGCGCGCTGTCCCCGGCCACGGCCGAGGTCTACGCGCGTGACGTGGCCACGCTGGTGGCGCTGGCCGGCGCCGACGTGGTGCTCGACGACCTGACCGGCGAGGACGTCGATGCGATCTTGCTGGCGTTCGCGCGCAAGCCCGACGCGCGGCAGGCGGGCGGGTCGGGGGCGGGGCAGTCGCCGTCCTCGCAGGCCCGGTTCCGGCGGTCGATCTCGGCGTTGTTCAAGCACGCCACGCTGGCCGGGTGGGTGCAGATCAACCCGATGACGGCGGCGACGGTGACGGCCAAGCAGCGGGGCGGGCTGCGTCCGGAGCGGCGGGCGCTGACCCGCGAGCAGGCCCAGGGGCTGATCGGCGCGGCGCGGCAGTTGCGGGAGGCGCCCGAGCAGGAGGGCAAGCGCCGCGACCAGCGCATGCAGTTGCGCGACGCGGTGATCGTGCTGCTGCTGTCGACGGTGGGGCCGCGGGTGTCGGAGCTGGTGCGCGCCAACGTGGAGGACTTCTACACCAACGACGGGGTGCGCTACTGGCGGATCTTCGGCAAGGGCGGCCGTACGCGTGACGTGCCGCTGCCCGACGACGTGGCCGAGGTGTTGCAGGCCTACCTGGCGCGGGGGCGGGGCCAGGTGGCCGGCGCCGAGGACGGCAAGGCGCTGCTGCTGTCGTGGCGGGGGCGGCGCCTGGCGCGGGGCGACGTGCAGGCGGTGATCGACCGGGTGCAGCGGCACGTCGATCCCGATCAGCGGCGTTCGGTGACGCCGCACGGGTTGCGGCACACCACGGCCACGCACCTGCTGGCCGACGCGGTCGACATGGACGCGGTGCGGCGGGTGCTGGGGCACAGTGACCTGTCGACGCTGGGGCGTTACCGTGACGAGCTGCCCGGGGAGCTGGAGGTGGCGATGCGGTCGCACCCGCTGCTGCGGGACAAGCCGTCCCGGCAGAGCCCCGGCCACCTTGGGTGATCGGGGTCGTGATGGCGGCCATCGGTGTCGTGATTGGCCCGGGGCGGCCGGGAGCTGGTTGAGTCTGCGGCGTGAACGGACAGATCACCACCGGATGGGTGGACATCGCGGGCATGGCGGCCTACACGGCCCTGCCCGTGGGGGTGCGGCGGCCCGTGGGCGTGCTGGTCGCCGGTGAGATCTTCGGGGTGAGCGGGTACGCGCGGCGGATGGCCGACCGGCTGGCCGGGCTGGGGCATGCGGCCGTCGTGCCGGACTTCAACCACCGGCACGAGCTGCGGCCCTCTCCCGCGCCTTCGGAGGCTCCTCGGGGCGAGGCGGGGGTTCCGGTTGCCGTGGATGCGGTGACGGGTGGCCCGCCGGGGCGGGTGGTGGAGTTGCCGGCCGATGCGGCCGGCCGGGAACGGGGGCTGGAGCTGGCCTGGCTGCTGCGCCGGGAGCAGGTGCTGGATGACGCGCGTGCCGCGGCCGAGCACCTGCGGCGCGTGGGCGCCGGGCCCGCCGCGGCGGTCGGGTTCAGCCTGGGCGGGCACGTGGTGTGCTCGGTGGCCGGGGAGCTGGGGCTGGCGGCGGCGGTGGCGCTGTACCCGGGCTGGCTGACGGGCACCGAGCTGCCGCTGAGCCGGCCGGAGCCGACGCTGGAGCGGGCCGCGCGGGCGCCGGGGCGGCTGGTGGTGCTGCTCGGCGCCGACGACCCGATCATCGACGGCGCACAGCAGCGGGCGATCGCGCAGCGGCTGGAGACGGTGGTGTATCCGGGCGCGAGCCACGGGTTCGCCGCCGACGAGCGTGACACCTTCCACCCTGCCTCGGCCGAGGACGCCTGGCGCCGCATCCAGGACGTGCTGGAGGAGGTGCGCCGCTCCCGTACGGGCTGATCCCGGCCCGGACTGATCGCGGCCCGGACTGATCCCCGACGGGTGGGTCAGGTGCGGGCGGGGGTGACGCGGACGGCCAGGCGGTCGAGGGAGATGCCCAGGACGTCGGCCAGTGAGGCGATGGTGAAGAACGCCGGCGTGGCGATGCGCCCCGTCTCGATCTTGCGGAGGGTTTCGGCGGACATGCCGGCCGCGGCGGCGACCTCGACGATGCTGCGCTCGCCTCGGGCCTGGCGCAGCACGTGGCCGAGCTGCTCGCCGCGCAGCCGCTCCTCGGGGGTCAGCGGGGATCGCACCATGCCCCCACCCTACACCCGCACGATACTTATACCGGTATTGTTATCGCCCCGGGGTGGGTCTCCCAGCGGGCTGGGGGTCAGGGGATGCTGGACACCTCGGGGAAACGGCTGTCGGGCTCCTGGAACAGGCGGGTGGGCTTGCCCCGCAGGTGCAGGTCGAAGAACGCCCCGACGTAGGCGCGCTGGGCCGCCACCGACCGTTGCGGATCGATCGTGCCGACGAAGTCGGCGACCGGCACGGCACTCTGCTTCCCGTCCTGCTTGCCGTCCTGTGCTTCGGGCTGGGCCTCGGACTGTGCCTTGGGCAGCGCCGCGGCGATCTGCGGCAGCAGCGCCTGCAGGTCGGTGAACGAGCCGTGCGCGGCGCCCTTGAACCGCAGCTCCCGCTTCCACCCGGTCGAGGCCCGCCAGAACGACTTCCAGCTCGGCTCGTTGTCCCGTGTGTGCGTCTGGGCCGCCAGCTGCAGGAACGGCCTGGCCACGCCGGTGGCGGCGACCGGGCCGACGTAGCCGCCGTCGAGGTTGACCCCGGCGTCCACCCGCGGGTCGTCGTGGACGAGCTGGGCCGCCACCGACCCGCCCAGCGACTGCCCGAGCGCCCCCACCCGCGTCAGGTCGGGCGCGCCGCGCAACCCGGCGGGCATCTCCCCGCCGGCGGCCCGTCCCTGGATGGCCCGTCCCTGCCCCAGGGCCGTGACCTGGTCCAGCACGAACCGCATGTCGGCCAGCCGCGCCCGCGCGTGCCGCTCCAGCAGCGCCGCGATGACGCGCGGGGTGAGCTTGGCCGGCAGCGGCAGCGCGCGCACGACCCGCCCGCCGGGGAACTCCACCTGGTCGGCCTCGTAGGTGTGGTCCACGGTGACGACCAGGTAGCCGCGCGAGGCCAGGTCCTGCACGAGCGTGGTGCCCAGCGTGCGCGGGCCGCCGTCCCCGGAGCCGAACAGCACGACGGGCAGCCGGCCCGCACCGCGCTCGACCGGCGCGCCGGAACGGGCGGCGGTGCGGGTGGCGGCCCAGTCGACGGCGCCCTTGGCGATGCCCATGGGCGGCGCGGAGCGGCGGTCCCAGTCGGCGGCAGCCAGGGGCGCCATGTGGGGGGCGAGCGGCTGCGCGCCGCTCTGGGCCGGGTACCACAGGCTGACCATCAGCTCGCGATACGGCTTCGACCGCACCAGGGGGTCGCGGCGGGAGCGGTCGACCAGGCGCAGGGCGACGGTTCCCACCGGGTGGGGGCCGCCGGGCGCGGGCAGGGCGACCATGACCGCCTGCCGCGCCTGCTGCTGCTGTTGCGCGTGCAGGGGGACGGTGGCGGGCGTGAGGGCCAGGGCGGCGACGGCCAGAGGGGCCGCGTACGTCATCACGGGCATGCCGGTGTTCTCCTCGAACGGGAAGGGAAGGCGGGGGGTGTGGTCCGAGGCTGGCAGGCGAGCTCGCGGGCGGACCAGCGGCCACGGGCTGACCTGCGGGTACGACTTTCGGATGAGGGGCCCGGATGTTCCTCCTTGCGGAGGATGGGGGGCGCCGGGGCGCGGCCTTTAGGGTGGGCGCATGACTCCGGCCGCCCGTCCGACTGCGACGCCCCGCTCGAGGATCGGCTCCACGATCGGCTCGACGGGCCGCCCAGTGGTTCGCTCGGTGAGGGGCTTTGTGCGGGGCTTGAGGGGCCGCCCGGGGATCGGCTCGACGGTCGGCTCAGAGATCCGTCCGACGGTCGGCTCGACGGTCGGCTCGACGGTCGGTTCGGTGGTCGGTTCGGTGCCGCCTGTGGTTGCCGACGCGCTGCTGGCCGCTGTGATCTTCGTGGTCACGCTGGGGCCGGGCCGGGTGGCGGAGGGCGGTCCTGCGGTGCTGGCGCTGCAGGTGGCTCTGGTGGCGCCGCTGGTGTGGCGGCGACGTGCCCCGCTGCTGGTGCTGTGCGCGATCAGCGGCGCGGCCGCCGTGCAGTGGGCCATGGGGGTGCAGCTTCCGGCCGACGCGGCGCTGCTGGTCGCGTTCTACACGGTGGCGGCCCGTCGCCCGTGGTGGGCGACGCTGGCCGCCGCTTTTGTGCTGGAGGCCGGGGTGGTGGCGGCCGCGGCGCGGTGGGCGCCGCCGGGCCGGATGCCGTTGACGGTGGCGGCGCTGAGCGCGATGTCGGCCGCCGCGCTGGCCGCCGGCCTGTGGGCGCGAACCCGGCGGGCCTACGTCGCCTCGCTGGAACGCGACCGCGACCAGCGGGCACGTCTGGCGGTCGTCGAGGAACGCGCCCGGATGACGCGCGACATGCACGACATCGTCACCCACAACCTGTCGGTCATGGTGGCGCTGGCCGACAGCGCCGCCTATGTCCACGACCGCGCGCCCGGTCAGGCTGTGGCCGCGATGGCGCAGATCGCCGACACCGGCCGGCAGGCGCTGCGCGACATGCGCCGCTCCCTCAGCACCGACCAGGGCGCTGAGGGAGGCACCGGCAGACGCGCTGAGGGAGGCGCTGAGGGAGGCGCCGACCAGGTTATTGGCCCGAGCGCCGGGCAGGTCGCCGGGCAAGGCATCGGGCAAGGCATCGGGCAGGGGCAGGAGTTCGGCAGCGCCCCGTTGCACCCGGCGCCCGGTATCGCCGATCTCGGCCCGCTGGCCGACCGGATGCGTGCCGCCGGCCTGCCGACCCGGCTGCAGGTCAACGGCGATCCCGCCGACGTCCCAGCCGCCGCGCAGCTCACCCTCTACCGGTTGGCCCAGGAGGCGCTGACGAACACGCTGCGGCACGCCCCCGGCGCCCGCGCGCACGTCCAGGTACGCCTGACCCGGCGGCGGGCCGACATCGAGATCACCGACGACGGCGGCCGCCCGGCGCCCCCGCGACCCGCCGGGCGGGGGCTGGCCGGGATGCGCGAACGCGTCGCCGCCTACGACGGCACCCTGCACGCCGGCCCGGCCCCCGGCGGTGGCTGGCGCGTCGCGGCGGTCCTCGACCTGACCGGCCCTCACACGACCAGCCCTCACCTGGCCATCTCTCACACGACCAGCCCTCACAGGAGTGGCCCCCGCGCGACCGGCCCAGACGCGCCATGAGCCTCGACCTGACCGGCTCCCATCTGACCGGCTCCCAGCTGTCCGGCCCGGAGGTGCCATGACCGTCCGGCTGCTGATCGCCGACGACGAGGCGCTGCTGCGCATGGCCTTCCGCATGGTGCTGGACGCCGAACCCGACCTGCACGTCGTCGGCGAGGCAGCCGACGGCGAGCAGGCCGCCCTGCTGGCCCGCCGGCTGCGCCCTGACGTCGTGCTCATGGACGTCCGCATGCCCGGTCTGGACGGCATCGAGGCCACCCGCCGGATCGTCCGGGACTGTCCCGCTTCGAAGGTGCTCATCCTGACCACCTTCGACCTCGACGAGTACGCCTTCGCCGGGCTGAAGGCCGGCGCGGCCGGGTTCCTGCCCAAGAACACCCCGCCCGCCGACCTGCTCGGCGCGATCCGCAACGTCGCCGCCGGGGAGGCCGTGCTGTCGCCGCGCGTCACCCGCCGCCTGCTGGACAGGTTCGCCCCCCAGCTCACCCCCGGCCCCCGTGAACAGCACCGGCTGCTGGACCTGCTGACCGCCCGCGAGCACGACGTGCTCGTCCAGGTGGCGCGCGGCCTGTCCAACGCCGAGGTCGCCGCGGCCCTGCATCTGGCCGAGGCCACGGTCAAGACGCATCTGAGCCGCGTGCTGCTCAAGCTCGGGCTGCGTCACCGCGCCCAGGTGGTGGTGTTCGCCTACGAGAGCGGCCTGATCCGCCCGTCCTCATGACGGTTCGTGTCGCTCGGCCCGGTGGACGAGCGCGGCGATCCGGGCGCTCACCTGCCGCCACACCCCTGGCGGGAACCCGTGTCCCATCCCTTCGACCAGCAGGAACTCCGCGCCCGGGATCGCCTGCGCCGTGGCCCGCCCGCAGGCGGGGTCGGCGACGGCGTCGGCCGCGCCGTGGATCACCAGCGCCGGCACCGCCAGCCCGGCCAGCCCCTCCCGCCGGTCGCCCGACCCGATCACCGAGGCCGCCTGCGGCGGCGGCGGTGTCATGCGGTCGCCGTGCGTGGACATGATCGAGGTGAGCGACCTGACCCGCCCGGGGTGGGCGACGGCGACCGCCTGGGCGATCATGCCGCCCAGCGACGCGCCCACCAGGTGGACGTTGTCCAGCCCCAGGATGTCCATCAGCCCCACGGCGTCGGCGACCAGATCGGTGAGCGTGTACGCCTGCGAGGACAGGTCTCCGGCCAGCGCCGCAGCGAAGTCCGGCAGGCCGGCGGCGGCGAAGTGGGTGGAGCGCCCGCAGTCTCGGCCGTCGAACCGGATCAGTTGCAGGCCGTGCCCGGTCAGTTCGGCGCACAACCCGTCGGGCCAGTTGATCAGCTGACCGCCCGCTCCCATGATCAGCAGCACGGGGGGCGCGGCCCGGTGGCCCAGCCGCTCGTACACCAGGTCCACCCGGTCCGGCCCGACCCCGGACGCCGTCTGCTCGGCCACCTCGCCCCTTCCCGGAAACTGTCGGCGCCTGTCGCTAGCGTGACCGCATGGAGGACAGCATGGTCGACAGCATGGACGACAGCATCGTCATCACCGGCGCGCGCGTGAACAACCTCAAGAACCTGTCCCTGCGCATCCCCAAGAACCGGCTCGTCGTCTTCACCGGCGTGTCGGGCTCGGGCAAGTCGTCGGTCGTCTTCGACACCGTCGCCGTGGAGTCCCAGCGCCAGCTCAACGAAACCTACTCCTGGTTCGTCCGCAACCGGCTGCCCAAACACGAGAAACCCGAGGCCGAGGCCATCGACAACCTCGGCGCCGCCATCGTCGTCGACCAGAAGCCGGTCGGCGGCAGCTCGCGCTCCACCGTCGGCACCATGACCGACATCCTGCCGATCCTGCGCGTGCTGTTCTCCCGCTACGGCACCCCCAGCGCCGGCTACTCCTACGCCTACTCCTTCAACGACCCTCACGGCATGTGCCCCGGCTGCGACGGCCTCGGCCGGGCGGTGCGCCTCGACCTCGACGCGCTGCTCGACCCCGGCAGGTCCCTCGACGACGGCGCCATCCGCTTCCCGCTGTTCGGGGTCGGCACCTGGCAGTGGCAGATCTACGCCCGCTCCGGCACCTTCGACCCCGCCAAACCCGTCGCCGACTACACCGAACAGGAGCGCCACCTGCTGCTGCACGGCGGCGGCTTCACCGTCGAGGTCCGCGGCAAGAACGGCACCCTGAACAAGGTCGACTACGAAGGCGTCGCCGACCGCTTCACCCGCCTCTACCTCAAACGTGACCTGTCGGGCCTGAGCGACAAGACCCGCCAGGCCGTCCTGGCCTTCGTCACCGAGGGCACCTGCCCCCAGTGCCGGGGCGCCCGCCTCAACCAGGCCGCGCTGGCCACCAGGATCGGCCCGCACAGCATCGCCGACCACGCCGCCATGGAGGTCACCGACCTCATCGCCGTCCTGGCCGGGCTCGGCAACCCCGTCGCCGACACCGCGGCCGCCGCGCTGCGCCGAATCGAGCAGATCGGCCTGGGCTACCTCACCCTCGACCGCGAGACCACCACCCTGTCCGGCGGGGAGGCGCAGCGTCTGAAGACCGTCCGCCATCTCGGCTCCAGCCTCACCGGCATGACCTACGTCTTCGACGAGCCCAGCGCCGGCCTCCATCCCGCCGACGTCGGCCGGCTCAACACGCTGCTCCAGGCGCTGCGTGACAAGGGCAACACCGTGCTGGTGGTCGAGCACGACCCCGACGTCATCGCCGTCGCCGACCACGTCATCGACCTCGGGCCCGGCGCCGGCCCGCACGGCGGCACCGTCGTCTACCAGGGGTCCGTCGAGGGGCTGGCCCGCTCGGGCACCCTGACCGGCCGCCACCTGCGCGCCCGCACCCCGCTCAAGACCGCCGTGCGGCGCCCCACCGGTCACCTGGCCATCACCGACGCCGCCCTGCACAACCTCGACCACCTCACCCTCGACATCCCCGCCGGCGTCCTGACCTGCGTCACCGGTGTGGCCGGGTCGGGCAAGTCGACGCTCGTCGGGGAGGTGTTCACCGCCCAGCACCCCGGCGCGGTCGTCGTCGACCAGGGGGCCGTCAACGTCTCGGCCCGCTCCAGCCCGGCCTCCTTCATCGGCGTCCTGGATCCGATCCGCCGGCTGTTCGCCCGCGCCACCGGCACCGAGGCGGGCCTGTTCAGCTCCAACTCCACCGGCGCCTGCCCGGCCTGCGAGGGCCGTGGCGTCATCCACACCGACCTGGCCTTCATGGACCCGGTCACCGCCGTGTGCGAGATGTGCGGCGGCACCCGCTTCAACCCCGAGGTCCTGCGGCACCGGCTGCGCGGCCACACCATCGTCGACGTCCTGGCCCTGACCGCCGAGCAGGCCGCGGCGTTCTTCACCGAGCCGGCCATCCGTGACCGCGTCACCAGCCTGGTCGACGTCGGCCTGGGCTACCTCACCCTGGGCCAGCCCACCTCCACGTTGTCGGGCGGCGAACGCCAGCGCATGAAGCTGGCCGGCGAGCTCACCAAGACCGGCGCCGTCTACGTCCTGGACGAGCCCACCACCGGCCTGCACCTGTCCGACGTCGCCACCCTCATCGACCTGCTCGACCGCATCGTCGACGCCGGCAACACGGTCATCGTGGTCGAACACCACATCGAGGTGGTGAAACGGGCCGACTGGGTCATCGATCTCGGGCCGGGCGGCGGCAGACACGGCGGCCGCCTGATGTTCCAGGGCACCCCTGCCGACCTGCTGACGGCCTCCGGTTCCCGCACCGCCGAGCATCTGGCCGCCGCGCTCGCCTGACCGGCCGCGCGAGGGGTGGGGCTGATCGTGCCAAAAGGCGCCCGGCACGATCAGCCCTGTGAAGCCCCGTGGAACCCCCGTGTCAGCCCTGTGTCAGCCCTGTGTCAGCCCTGGGGTTCCTCCGCCGGGCAGCTGATGCCCTTGGCGGGTACGGCCCCGGAGATCAGGTAGCTGTCCATCGCGGCCGTGGTGCACGTGGTCATGCCGTAGACGCCGTGGCCCCAGCCCTCGTAGGTGAGCAGGGTGGCCTTGGCGCCGAGCTGGCGGGCCACGTTGGCCGACCACGCGTACGGCGTGTCGGGGTCGTGCTTGGAGGTGGCCACCAGCAGCGGCGTGCTGCCCTTGTACCGCAGCGGGTGCTGGGGGTTGTTGACCGGATGGCCCTGGCAGATCGGCATGTCGCCCATCGGCATCGGGTTGTAGCGCATGTCCGGCGCCACCGCGTTGGAGGCGCGCATCACCTCGGCGTACTCGGCGTAGCCCCGCAGCGACAGGTTCCAGTCCTGACACAAGATCGCGGTGGGCAGCTCGGCGTACGTGCCGTTCACCGGCCAGTTGCCGGGAGGGCCCGGCATGTCCTCCGGCACCGGGCCGCCCGCCAGCGCGAGCAGCACCTTGGCCTCCAGCCGCCAGGCGGGCGCCTCGTTGAGCACCACCCCCAGCCACAGCAGGTTGTGCGCGCTCACCGGGCGGCCGTCGCCCGGCCACCGCAGCTGGCCGCTGCCCGCCTTGGCCAGCAGCCCCTTCCACAACGCCCGGATGTCGCGCCCGCGCAGCACGCAGTCGCTGTCGCGCCCGCACCAGGCCACGAACTCCTCGAAGCTGTCCTGGACGGTGGCCGCCTCGCTCACCTGGAACGCCTTGACGTCCAGGCTGTGGTCCATGTTGCTGTCCAGCACCATGGCGCGGATCCGGTTGGGGAACAGCTCGGCGTACATCTGCTGGGCCAGCGTGCCGTAGGAGACGCCGTAGGAGGTCAGTTTGTCCTCACCCAGCGCGGCGCGGATGGCGTCCATGTCGCGGGCCACGTTGACCGAGTCGAGGTGGTCGTACAGCGGGCCGGTGAGCTTGCGGCAGTCGGCGCGCAGCCTCCTGTCGAAGGCGACCCACGTCAGGTAGTCGGCCTGGCTGGTCATGACCGGGTAGGGCATCTGGTTGTAGACCGAGGCCGAGCAGGTCACCGAGCGGCTGCGGGCCACGCCGCGGGGGTCGTAGCCGACGATGTCGAAGCGCCGCTGGATGTCCTGGCTGAAGCCGGAGGGGCGCAGGATGTCGTTCACGCCGGAGTTGCCGGGGCCGCCGGGGTTGCTCAGCAGGGAGCCGATCCGCGCGGACGGGGCGGTGGCCTTGCGGCGGGCCAGCGCCAGGGCGACGGTCGGCCCGTCGGGCTCGGACCAGTCGACGGGCACGGCCAGCGTGCCGCACTCGACGGTGGGTTCCTCCTCGCACGGCCCCCAGGTGATGCCGCGTTTGCCGACGGCATCCGTGACGTCCTGCCGGGTCACCGCCGCGCCGGCCGTCCCCGCCATGGGGACGGCTAACAGCGTCGCCACCGTCATGAGGGCGGTGGCGAGCAGGGATGTTCTTCTCAGCACATTGCTCCTATCGTCGATCGGCACGTCGATCGGCGGGCGGGGCTGCTCGCACGGCGCATGATCGGGCCCCCTGGCCTGGCGGTGGAGCATCCCTCGTCCTGCCTCAGCGGCCCGTGGCGGGGCCGTTGCCGTGCCTCTCCTTGATCACGACTCGGAATCTAACAGGCGAAGGCCGCGCTGGTGGACAATACGTCAGAATCTGGACAAATGCGGGTGTGGGAGCGGCACAACCCGCACCGCCTCGCCGAGCCGGCAGCGCAGGTCAGCAGCGCAGGTCAGCAGCTCAGGTCACGCGCGGGCAGGCGGCCCGTCACCAGGAAGTCGGTGACGGCACGATCGCCGCAGGCGTTGCCGTTGGCCAGATACACCCCGTGACCACTGGAGTCCACGGCGACCATCCGGGCCCGCCGCCCGAGCGCCTCACGCATCTTCAGTGCCCCGCTGTAGGGCGTGGCCGGATCCCGCAGATTCTGGATCAACAGGACGTTGGCCGGACCGCGCGAACCGATCCGCGTGGCCGGCTCGGCGGGCCGCCACGGCCAGGACGCACACGGCCCGAGATTCACCGGCATGCCCGCCGTCAACGGGTAGGCGGCCCGGCTGCGCCGCACCTGCTGCTCGTGCCGGGCGACCGAGCCCGGCCACACCACGTCGTTGCACATCGTGGCGCCGGCGTGCGCGGCGGTGTTCTGCAGGGCGGCCTGCGGCGGCTGGTTGGGCGCGGGCAGCCCGGCGCCGCTCAGCGCGGCCTTCAACAGCCCCGCCAGCATCGGGTAATTGGCCCGCGAGTACAGCGCGTTGAGCAGGGTCTCCCGCAGCAGGTTGCCGCTCAGCCGCTGCTCCGGCTCCGCCCCGGGCCAGGCGAGCGGCTCGCGGTCCAGCCGGGCGGCCAGCTCCAGGAACGTCCGGCGCACCGCCGCCACGTCGGCGCCCAGGCCGTACTCGCCGTCGCGCGCGGCCGCCCACGCGCCGAAGTCGGGGAAGGCGTCCTGCACCCCGACGGCGTAGTTGGCCAGCCACTGACGCGCCACCCTGCGCGGATCGGGGTCGTCGTTGCTGTCGAGGATCACCCGATCGGTGGTGCCGGGGAACATCGTGGCGTGCACGGCGCCCGCGTAGGTGCCGTAGGAGACGCCCCAGTAGGAGATCTTGTCCTCGCCGAGCGCCACCCGGATCCGGTCGATGTCCCTGGCGTGGTTGCGGGTGCTGATGTGCCGGATCAGCGGCCCGCCGTTGCGGGCGCACGCCTCGGCGATCCGGCGCGACCACGCCGCGTTCCCGGCGATCCCGCCGTCGGCGTCGGGATAGGGCTTCAGCCGCGTCAGCGACAGGTCGGCGGGCGCGAGCCCGCAGGAGACCGGCGAGCTCTTCCCCACGCCACGCGGGTCGAACCCGACGATGTCGAACCGGTCGAGCACCTCCTTCGGCAGCTTCTTCACCAACGTGCTCGGCCGGTTCAGCCCCGGGCTGCCGGGACCGCCCGGAATGATCAGCAACACGCCGCGGCGGAGGTCGGGACGAGCCGTCTCGATCCTGGACACCGCCAGCGTGACCGACGGACCGCCGGGGGCGGAGTAGTCCATCGGCACCTCGATCGTCGCGCACTCCTGCCGGGGATCGACGCCCTCGCCGGGCTGACAGGAGCTCCACCGGGTGACGGCGGCGTGCGCCGGGGCCGCCAGGAGGGTCGCCGCCAGGGCGGAGGCGGACAACAGGGCAAGGGTTCTCATCAGGGGTCCTTTCGGTTCCGGTGGGGACGTCCACGACTCTGCCGGGTCGTTGATCGCCGAACCAGAGACCTCGTCACCGACCGCCCGTGACCTCATCACGAAACCGACAAAACACCCAACATCCGGACTGCTGGAACGGGATGGAACGCCCACCCCACAAAGACCACCCACCGAAAGAGACCAGCGAGACACCGCCTGCCACAGCCACCCTCGCCGCCGCACTCCTCCTGGCCACCGCCCCGCTCACACCCACCACCCAGACCGGCACCGCACCCATCGTCCACGCATGGGGATACAACTTCTTCGGCCAAGTCGGCAACGGCACCAACGACACCCCCGTCACCCACCCCATCCCCATGGCCTCCACCGGCGGCCACGACGTCACCCAGACCAGCGGCGTCTACCTCGAAAGCTACGCCCTGCACACCGACGGCACCGTATGGACCTGGGGCAACGGAACCCAGCAAATCCCCCGCCCGGCGACACCGCCACCGCAGGCTCCACCCGTCGACATCGTCGTCGCCGTCCAGCCCCCCAACGGCTGCCCCTGACCACCTCCCTCACGAAACCCCGTCCACCACCGGAACCAGCACATCCGTCACCAACTCCCCAGGCGGCGTACACCCCGGATCCGACACATACACCTCCCGCACCGCACCCCTCACCACCAGACGCCGCTCAGCACACCACGCAAGAACCGCATGCACCGTCAACGCGATCTGGTCATAAGGCCCCACATGCGTCGCCCGCGCGAACACCCCACCCGGCAACACCCCCACCTCGAACCCCCCACCGACCTCCACCCCGTCCTCCAGCAACAACGCCACCCGGACGTCCACCACCTCACCCACATCCACCGGAAACAACCCCACCAACCGCACCGGCCCGAACCCCTCCGGCAACCCCGCCACCAACCGCGCCACCGCCGCAGACGTAGCCCGCCCCACATCCTCCATCCCCGCCGCCCGCTCACCCACGAACGCCGCCCGCACCCCGCCCTCCCGCACCAAAGACACCTCAGCCGCCGGCAACCCCGAAGCCAGCACCCGCTCCAACGACGCCAACGTCCGCCGCCGCCGCGCCAACTCCACCTCCAACGACACCCGAACCGACTCCAAAGCCCCCACCTCCCCCGACAACACCCGCCCCACCACCGCCAACGGCACATCCAACGACCGCAACAACCCGATCGACAACGCCTCCCGCGCCTGACCAGCCCGGTAATACCGGTAACCCGTCACCGCATCCACATACGCCGGACGCAACAACCCCAACTCGTCGTAATGCCGCAACTGCTTCACACTCAACCGACCAAGCCGCGCAAACTGCCCAATCGGCAGCAACTCCTCATCCACCTACACACCAACCCTCACGTAACGTCAGACCCATGACCCTCTCCATCGGCCAAGTCGCCAAACTGGCCGGCATCACCGTACGAACCCTCCACCACTACGACGAAATCGCCCTCCTCACCCCCAGCCAACGCACCACCGCCGGCTACCGCCGCTACACCCACGACGACCTCCTCCGCCTCCAGCAAATCCTCCTCTACCGCGAACTCGGCTTCCCCCTCGAACAGATCACCGACATCCTCGACCAGCCCCACACCGACCACCTCACCCACCTCCACCGCCAACACGAACTCCTCACCCGCAAAGCCCAACGCCTCCACCAGGTCATCACCAACGTCGAACGCGCCATCCAAGCCCACACCCACCACCTCCCCCTCACCCCGGAAGAACGCTTCGACGTCTTCGGCGACTTCACCCCCGAAGACCACCAAGCCGAAGTCCAACGCCGCTGGGGCCACACCGACGCCCACGCCGAAAGCCGCCGCCGCACCGCCGCCTACACCAAGACCGACTGGCTCCAGCTCACCGCCGAAGCCACCGCCATCGACGACGACATGCACGCCGCCCGCACCCGCGGGCTCGCCCCCGACCACCCCGACGTCATGGACATCGCCGAACGCCACCGCGCCCACATCACCCGCTGGTTCTACGACTGCACGCCCGAACTCCACCGCGGCCTCGGCGACCTGTACGCCACCGACCCCCGCTTCACCGCTGCCTACGACGACCGCGCCCCCGGCCTGGCCGCGTACTACCGCCAGGCCATCCACGCCAACGCCCGCCACCTCTGACCTGGCTGAAGGGTTTTTGAAGTAAAAAAATGGATCTTGTCCGAACCCAGCAGCTTTACAATGTAGATTTCTAAGCGGGGAGGTCCAGCGCCGCGGCCGTCAGCGCGCGCGCCCGGCGGGGCGAGGTCACCAGCTCCACCGTGTCCGACAACTGGTCCACGCACCCCGCCACCGGCAGCCCCCTGACCACCGGATCCGTCACCGACGCCAGCAGCGACCGCGCGAACCGCTCCCCGCCGATCACCCGGAACGGCCGGTCGAAGAACCCCCGCACCCCCTCCTCCAGCCGTTCGGTCAGCGCCATGCGGTTCTGCAGCGCCGCCAGCCGTCCGTACGCCGCCGTCAGGCCCTCCTCCCGCTGGCGCCACGACCGCGCCGCCATCGCCACCCCCAGCGCCTCACCCAGCTCGGCCGAGCCCGGCAGCCGGGCCAGCGCGCTGCCCAGCCATTTGGCGTACGGCGGGTAGCGGCGCCGCAGCAGCAACGCCAGCCGCATCACCTCCCGCGCCAGCCGCGCCGCCACCACGGCCGACCCCAGCTCGTCCCCCACCTCCGCGCACCGCCCGGGGAACGGCTCCTCCTGGCCGATGCGCTGCCACTGGCAGGCCAGCACGTACCGCCACACGTCCTGCGGATACCAGCGCAACGCCTGCCGGGCCGCCTCCAGCCCCACGCCCGGCAACCCGTCGCAGAAGACCTCACCGCCCGTCACCTCGGCCAGCGTCTGCCACGGCACGGACAACCAGTCCAGCAGGGACACACCCGCACGCGGATCGAACCCGAGCCGCCCGGCCAGCCACTCCCCCAGCTCGGCCACCACGACCCCCGGCTGCCGCACCCCGTGGTACTCGAACACGGTGTCAAAACCGCCGAACCGGTCGGGCAACCCCGCCGCCACCCGGTCCCGTACCGGCTCCACCTGACCGGCGGGCACGAACAGCAGGACCCGCGGCCCCCAGTCGTGGTCGGCCGAGCGGGCCGTGTCGAACGCGAGCACCTCGGACCCCGGGCCGATCAGCGCGGCGCTGTGCCGCACGCCGGGAAGGAGCGGCGCGACGACTTCGCCGTAGAAGGCACGAGAAAGCTCAATACCAGGCACAAAATTGGACATCACGCCGTCAACTCTGCACGAGCACCGCTCGAACCTCACCCGGTTTTCCCAGCGCCGATGACAGCGTGGTGACCGACCGGACACGCCAGGGGGAGGGACCCGTTGAGCAAGGTCGTCGCCGACATCTCCGTATCGCTGGACGGCTACGTCACCGGCCCCGATCCCGGCCTCGAACACGGCCTGGGCACCGGCGGCGAACTGCTGCACGCCTGGGCCCGCCAGCCCACCGACGTCGACGCGCGCGTCCTGGGCGGCGCGGTCCGCGCCACCGGCGCCGTCCTCATGGGACGGCGCACCTTCGACGTGGTCGACGGCCCCTACGGGTGGGGCGACCCCCTCGGCTACGGCTCGGCCCGCGAGCAGGCGCAGACGCCGCCCGTGTTCGTCGTCACCCACGTCCCGCCGCCAGCGGTACGCCGGCCCGAACTGTTCACCTTCATCACCGACGGCCCCGCCGCGGCCGTCGAGCACGCCCGCACCGTGGCCGGCGACGGCGACATCGTCGTCATGGGCGGCGCCGACCTGATCGGCCAGGCCACCGACGAAGGGCTGCTCGACGAGCTGCGCCTGCACCTGGCGCCGCTGCTGCTCGGCGCGGGCACCCGCCTGTTCGCACACGCGCGCCCGCGCCAGTGGGAACCGGTCGAGACGCACTTCTCGCCCCTGGCCACCCACCTGACCTACCGCGCCATCACCTGACCCACCGCCTCCCCCCGCGGGGGTTCAGCCGGCGACGTGGCAGGCCAGCACCAGGCGCCGGCGGTAGCCGATCCGCTCGTACACCTTGATCGCCGCGGCGTTGACGTCGTCGACCATCAGCGCCGCGCGGCCGTGCGTGGCCACGAGCTGCGACGACATCCAGCCGCACACCCGCTCGGCCAGCCCCCGCCCGCGGAAGCGGGCCGCCGTGGCGACGCCGGCCAGCAGGCCCACCGACGGCGCCGACCACGCGTCGGCCGCCACCGCGGCCAGCTCGCGCCCCACCCGCACACCCGCCCAGCGCCGCACCCCGGCCGCGCCCGGCACCGCGTACGACGCGGGCGCGTCCCCGGCCAGCAGCGCGGCGATCTCCCGCTCGGCCGCGCCGTCCAGCCAGCCGACCGCCGACGTCGGGCCCGCAGCCTCGCCGCCCGGCCAGCCGACCGCCGACGTCGGGCCCACAGCGGGGCCGCCCGCCGGGCCGGCATCCAGAGGGCCGGCGTCGCGTGGGCCGGCATCCCGTGGCGGCGCGCCGGCCTGGCCGGGCCGGGGGCGGGGCGGCCCCGGCAGGCTCATCCAGGAGAACGCGCCGCTCTCCGTCACACCCTCCAGCCTCGCCGCCACCCGCCGCATCAGCTCCCGCTCGCCCAGCGGCCGGAAGGTGGGCCCCAGCTCGGCCAGCGCGTGCCGGACCAGCTCGGCTGCGTCGTCCGGGTCGCCCCACACCGCCAGCCGGTCGTGCCGGGCGATGCCCGGGGCGGCGGCCACCACCGCCTCCCGTAACGCCCAGGCGCGGGCCCGGCCGCGCAGGTCCTGGCCCGTCCACACGACCAGGTCGTCGTCGCCGCACGCGGCGCGCAGCGCGCCCGGGTCGCCGAGCCGGTGGATCACAAGATCTCGCCCGGCCGGTACGCGGCGGCCTGCGGGTGCTCGGCCACGACATGCTCCACCTGCCGCACCACCTCGGCCACCTGCGCGGCGGCCGCGCCGGTGAAGGAGACCCGGTCGGCCAGCAGCGCCTCCAGCTCGGCGCGGTCCAGCGGGAAACGCTCGTCGGCGCCCAGCAGGTCCAGCAGCTCGTTGGAGGCGCCCCGCGACCGCATCGCCAGCGCCGCCGCCACCGCGTGCTCCTTGATCAGCTCGTGGGCCTGCTCGCGGCCCATGCCGGCGCGCACGGCGGCCATCAGCATCTTCGTCGTGCCCAGGAACGGCAGGTAGCGGCCCAGCTCGGCCGAGATCACCGCCGGGAACGCGCCGAACTCCTCCAGCACGGTCAGCATCGTCTCCACCAGCCCGTCGAAGGCGAAGAACGCGTCCGGCAGCGCCACCCGGCGCACCACCGAGCAGGACACGTCGCCCTCGTTCCACTGGTCGCCGGCCAGCTCGCCCACCATGGAGGCGTAGCCGCGCAGCACCACGGTCAGGCCGTTGACGCGTTCGCAGGAGCGGGTGTTCATCTTGTGGGGCATCGCCGAGGAGCCGACCTGCCCCTCCTTGAATCCCTCGGTGACCAGCTCGTGCCCGGCCATCAGCCGGATCGTCCTGGCCAGCGAGGACGGCGCGGCCGCCAGCTGCACCAGCGCCGAGACCACCTCGAAGTCCAGGGATCGCGGGTAGACCTGGCCGACGCTGGTCAGCCGGCGGGAGAACCCCAGGTGCGCGGTGACCTTCTCCTCCAGCTCGGCCAGCCTGTCCTGGCGGCCGCCCAGCAGGTCGAGCATGTCCTGGGAGGTGCCGACCGGGCCCTTGACGCCGCGCAGCGGGTAGCGGCCGATCAGCTCCTCCAGCCGGTGGTAGCCGGCCAGCAGCTCGTCGGCGGCCGAGGCGAACCGCTTGCCCAGCGTCGTGGCCTGCGCTGCCACGTTGTGGGACCGCCCGGCCATGACGGTGGACGTGTGCTCCTCGGCCAGGGAGGCCAGGCGGGCCAGCAGCGCCACGACGCGGTCGCGGACCAGCAGCAGGCTGTCGCGGATCTGCAGCTGCTCGACGTTCTCGGTCAGGTCGCGCGAGGTCATGCCCTTGTGCACCTGCTCGTGCCCGGCCAGCGCGTTGAACTCCTCGATGCGCGCCTTGACGTCGTGGCGGGTGACGCGCTCGCGCGCCGCGATCGACTCCAGGTCGACCTGCTCGACCACCTTCTCGTAGTCGGCGACCGCGCCGTCGGGCACCGCCACCCCGAGCTCGGCCTGCGCCCGCAGCACCGCCAGCCACAACCGCCGCTCAGCGATGATCTTGTACTCGGGAGACCACAGGCGGGCCAGCCCGGGTGAGGCGTAGCGGGCGGCCAGGACGTTCGGGATGCGCGGCTTGGAAGTCACGTTGGACAAGTCTATTCACACCCCGTCACCGCCACCGCATCCAGCCCGCACGCCCTTCCCCGCGGCCCCGTTGCGGCCACGTTGCAGGCACGTTGCGGGCACGTCCGCCCCCGCGGACGGGCGCTGACCAGCGCCGTCGCGCGCCGGGCCGGACGGAGGCCATGTTTCCCCCTGTCCTGGCCGGTAAGTACAGGAAGTCGCGAGGACCCGACCAGAAAGGCATGAACATGAGCACCGACGACAAGATCCGCAACAAGGCCCAGGAGCTCAAGGGACGCGCCAAGGAGAACATCGGCGACGCCACCGACAACGAGAGCCTTCAGGCCGAAGGCCGCGCCGACCAGACCGAAGGCGGCCTGAGGCAGGCGGGTGAGAAGGTCAAGGACGCCGGCAAGAAGGTCAAGGACGCCTTCAAGAAGTAACCGCCGCGGGCCTTGGGGGGCGGTGCGGCGGGTCGTCCCGACCTCGCACCGCGCCGCCTCCCCCGCTTCCCGGTCACCGGCCCCTGCTACCGGGCCCCGGCCGGCCGAAGGGGCCGGACCGTCACCAGAAGCGTGTGCCCGGCGCCGGCTAGCTGTTGCACTCCCGGGACAGGACCTTGCCCGTCTTGGCGTCCGTGCAGGTCTTGCACGTACGGTCCGGGCTCCCCGTGATCGGCTCCTTGGTGGTCTTGCACTCGCGCTCCGTCGCCTGCTCGGGCTGCTTGGTCTTCTGCTCGCAGTACTGCTTCTTGTACCCGCCGCCCTTCTTGTCGCGGCAGTAGTAGCAGCGCTTGTTGCCTTCCTCCAGATATTTGCACTTGGGCGCGCCACTGGCGGCGCCGCCCGCGGCACAGTCGGCAGGCGCGGCCGACGCGGCGGGCGTGACGGTGGCGGCGTGGACTTTCTCCCCCAGCGCCTGCGAGGCCGTCGAAGGGGCGAGGGCGGCAGCGACAAGGGCGCTCACAGCGCATGCTTCCTTGAACACGGTTCCTCCCACAGGACTTCTTCCTCTGGCCCCTCCATCGTGACCCGCCATTACCGGGAATCGTCAAGACGGCCGCCCGGAATTTATTTCCGCCGCCGAAACGCATTTCTTCCCCGGAAACTCCGGCAGGCATTTTCATTACGCCGTGGAAGCAACTTCCACATAACTCTTTTACTTCTGCCGGACCGTCACCTCTTGAGGCGGCGTACGAGGAGCAGCAGGAGAAGGCATACCTGCGCCAGCGGCATGCCCCAAGGCCTCCTCGGCGGCCAAGGAGCCACCACAGCAGCAGCGCGTCCAGCAGCCCCGGCACCAGCAACGACGACCACGTGGCGACCGTGCTGCCGAGCATGTAGGGGTGGAGCCATTCCAGGAACGCGCTCACGGCGGAGCTTGCGTGTCATAGGGGTGGGCGTCCAGCATCGCGGAGCTGCCGTCGTCGACGGGCAGCCCCCAACTGATGATCACGGCGCCGTCACCGGCCTGCGCGGCCAGGTTCAGCACCTTGCTGGGGGACCACCCGGACGGCGGGTGAAGCAGACAGACAGCTGCTCCGCGGCCGACGCGTCCCCGAAGCTGATGAATGGGCAGGTGGCTTACGAAGCCAGCAGGTCGAGGTGAAACCCGACGAAGAAGATCGCGAATCCGGCCCAGCGTAGCTTGCGACTGGGACGCATGACCTCCAGCGCTCGGGCGAACCGTAAGCGGAGAAAGATGGCCGGCTTGTACCTCAGCCAGACGCCTGATTTCTCCAGCATGAGCTCCCCGGACGTCATCACGGTGAACGCCAGCGACGCCGAGCCGAACAGGCCCATCGCCGCCCACATCGCGCTGTGGCTGAACTCCGCGACGCCCCAGGTGAAGATGCCGATACCTGCTCCCAGCACGGCCAGCGACAGAAGGGGCTCGGCAAGGTTCAACGCAGCCACTTCTTCTTCTGCCAGTTCGCGCACAGGACGTTCCTCGGCAGGCAGGCCGGACGTCACCAGATCGCGGATGGCCCGCTTCAGCCGCACTTTCTGGTCGCTGCAGATCCACTCATGCGGTTCGCCGTAGCGGCATTGACGGCCGCAATAGTCATGGCGATTCTTGACGAAGTCGTCCTTCATGCGCAGGTAGTCCTCGAGCGGGACGAGGCTGCCGGCGAACCCTTGCCGGGGAGGCGTCGGATCGATGTAGTCGGCCTCCAGCCCTCGCCAGTCGGTGGGATTGTGCCAGACGGTACGGCTGAGCAGCAGGTTCTCAAGCGCGATCAGCTCCGACAGGTACGAGCTCAGGTGAAGAGTTCTGCGCAGCTTTCGGGCCCGGGCGGACGCCTTTCGGGCGGCTTCTCTAACCTTTTCCGGATCCACCAGATCGAGCAGGGCGACAAGGCCGCCAAGGAACTGCAGACACTTCCCGAGACGACCCCACCAGAAAAGAGTGAACGGCCCCCATTGCGTGGTTGATCCCAAAGGGCCGGAAGTCCACTTTGACACCATTTCCCCCAGGTCTCCCCAGCCAAAAATGGCAAGGAGGCCCACCACTGCAACGAGCGCCCACAACCGCCTCATATCAGCATTATGAAATGCGGGATGGGGTGACCCGCCCGGCCCCGGCGCCGCATGAGGTCGGCGCCGGGGTGCTCCGCTCACGACGTGGGCGTGAGGACCTTGGCCTCGTGCTTGGGCGCGGACGGCTTGCGCCCCACCCGCTCCTTCACCCGCTCCACCACCGTGTACAACGTCGGAACCAGCACCAGCGTCAGGAGGGTCGAGGACACCAGACCGCCGATCACCACGATCGCCAGCGGCTGCGAGATGAACCCGCCCGACCCGGTCACCCCCAGCGCCATCGGCGTCAGCGCGCAGATCGTGGCCACCGCCGTCATCAGGATCGGCCGCAACCTGCGCCGGCCGCCCTCGATCACCGCCTCGACCACGCCCAGCCCCTGATCCCGGTACTGGTTGATCAGGTCGATCAGCACGATCGCGTTCGTCACCACGATGCCGATCAGCATCAGCATGCCGATCAGCGCCGGCACACCCATCGCCGTGTCGGTCGCCACCAGCAGCCCCACCGCGCCGGTCGCCGCGAACGGGATCGACACCAGCAGGATCAGCGGCTGGACGAAGCTCCGGAACGTCGCCACCATGATCATGAACACGATCGCGATCGCCGCCAGCATCGCCATGCCCAGGTCGGAGAACGCGTCCGCCTGGTCGGCCGAGGCGCCGCCGATCTTGTACCGGGCGCCGGCGCCCAGCGCCACCGACTTCATCTTCGTCGTCAGCTCCTGCGTGACGGTGCCCAGGTCCGACGCCTCCACCTTGCCCGACACCGTCGCAGAACGCTCACCGTCGATCCTGGTCACCTGCGTCGGACCGGCCACCTGCTCCACCTTGGCCACCGACGACAACTTCACCAGCCCCGCCGCCGTCGGCAGCTTCAGGTCCTCGATCGCCTTGACGTCGTCGGGCGCGTCGCCGCCGCGCAGCACCAGGTCGCTGCTGCGGCCGTCCAGGGTGATCTGGCCCAGCGGCGCGCCGCGGAACGCCTGCGCCACCGCCTGACCGACCTGCCCCTCCGACAGCCCCTTGGCCGCCGCCTTCTCCCGGTCCACCGCGACCTCGATGCGCGGCGCGCTGGCCTCCAGGTTCGACGACAGGTCACGCAGACCCTTCACCTGGCTCATCGCGACCTTGACCGCCTCGGTCGCCGTGCGCAGCGACTCGGCGTCGGGCGCCTGCACGATCACGCTCACCGTGTCGGAGGAGAACCCGCCACCGCCGGCGCCGCCGACCGTCACCTCGCCGACCCCGGACAGGCCCGTGATCTTCTCGCGGAGCTGCCGCTCCACCGTCGCCGGCTCGGCGCCGTCCTTGACCGTCACCGAGAACGACGCCCGGTCCGCGCCACCGCCCACGCCGCCCTGCATGGCGTTGCCGCCACCCACGTTGACCTGGTACGTCTCCACACCGGCCAGCCCCGACAGCACGCCCTCGACCTTCTTGGCCGCCTTGTCGGTCGTGGCCAGATCGGTGCCGACCGGCATCTTCTGCGTCAGGGAGATCGTGTTCTGCCCGGAGGAGTCCAGGAAGTTCGTCCGCAGACCGCCCGCCAGGCCCATCGTCCCGACGAACACCGCCACGCCGATCAGCACCGTCACCAGCTTGAACCGCGTGGCGAACCGCAACACCGGCAGGTACGCCCGCTGCAACGGGCTGCGCAGCTCCTTGGCCTCGGCCTCCTCACGCTGGGCCCGCGCCTGCTCCGGCGACAACGACGGCGCCTTGAGGAACCAGTACGCCAGCACCGGCACCACCGTCAGCGACACCACCAGCGAGGCCAGCAACGCCACCGCCACCGTCACCGCGAACGGCCGGAACAACTCCCCGACCATGCCGCCCACGATCGCGATCGGCGCGAACACCGCCACCGTCGTCAGCGTCGAGGCCGTCACCGCCCCCGACACCTCCCGCACCGCGGTCAGGATCGCCTGCAGCTTGGCCTCGCCGTAACCCAGATGGCGCTTGATGTTCTCCAGCACCACGATCGAGTCGTCGACCACCCGGCCCACCGCGATCGTCAGCGCGCCCAGCGTCAGCATGTTGAGGGAGTAGTCACCCGCCCACAACGCCAGCAACGCGATCACCACCGACAGCGGGATCGACACCGCGGTCACCAGCGTCGAGCGCACCGACAGCAGGAACACCAGGATGACCAGCACCGCGAACGCCAGCCCCAGCAGGCCCTCGGTGGTCAGGTTCTCGATCGACTCCTCCACGTACGGCGCCTGGTCGAACACCACCGACACCTGCGTGTCGGAGGAGTCGCCCAGCGACCGCGTCAGCTCCGGCAGCTTCTCGCGGATCTCGTGGGAGATCGTCACCGCGTTGCCGTCGGGCGTCATCGTCACCGACACGCCGAGGCTGGTCTTGCCGTCGGTACGGGTGATCGTCGAGGCGTCGGCCAGGCCGCGCGTGATCTCGGCGACGTCACCGAGCTTGACCGGCTTGAGCGGCTTGGGCCGCGCGACCTGCTGCGGCAGGGCGGCCCGGCCCGTCTGGGCCGGCTGCCCGGCCTGCGGGCGGCCCTGCGCCTGCCCCTGGGTCTGCCCCGGAGTCTGGGCCGGGGTCTGGGCCTGCTGTTGGGCGGGCTGCGCGGGGGTCAGGTAGAGGTTCTTCAGCTTCTCCAGGGAGTCGACCCGCGACCCCACCTGCACGGTCAGCGACCTGCCGTCGGAGGTCAGCGACCCGGCCGGGATCGGCGTGCCGTTCGCCTTGAGCACCTCGGGGATCTGCGCCGCCGACACCCCGGCCAGCGCCATCTTCTTGACGTCCGGCTCGATCGTGACGACCTCGTCACGGGTGCCGGTGACCGCCGCCTCGCGCACCCCCTCCACGCTCTGCAGCTCCGGCACCATGATCCGGCGCAGCTTGTCGGCCATCGCCCGCTCGTCGCCGCCGTCGCCCACCGCCAGCACCAGCACCGGGATGTCGTCGGTGTTGCCCGCCACCACCTGCGGATCGACGCCCTGCGGGAGCGTGATCCTGGCGACGGCCTGCTGCATCTTGTTCAGCGAGGCCTCGATGTCGGTGCCGTACTCGAAGGTTACCTGGATCTGGGCCATGCCCTCCTTCGACGTGGAGGTCATCTGCTCCATGCCGGGGATCCCCTGGAAGGAGTCCTCGATCGGCTTCGTCACCTGGTCTTCGACGATCTCCGGCGAGGCGCCGGGGAAGGGCGCGATGACGAACGCGCCCGGGAACGCCAACGACGGCAGGAGCTGCTGCTTCAACTGCGGAATCGTGAACGCGCCGAACGCGGTGATCACGACCGCCACCAAGATCACAAGACTGCGGTTGACCAGACTCAACCGGGCGAAAGCGGTCATAGGCTCCCCTCCAAAGTTCGCCCCAGACTAACACTTTGCCTTATACGAATATTTAGCCTCACTCAGCTTTCCTGATAACCTTCTCAGGAAGCGAGAGGTGAGCGTGAGCGACGACCGCGAAGACCTGATCCGCCGGATCACCGAGACACAGCGCGACCTGGGAAGACTGTTCACCCGGCAACAGTCCCCCCTGTTCAGCTCCAACCTCACCATCCGGCAGCTCCACGTCGTCATGCAGCTGTCGACGCAGGGCTCCGCCTCGGGCCAGGAGCTCGCCCACACCCTCGGCGTCAGCCTCGCCACCGTCACCGGCATCGTCGACCGCCTGGTCGCCCAGGGCCTGGTCAGCCGGCACGAAGACCCCAACGACCGCCGGGTGCGCCGGGTCGAGCTCACCCCCGCCGGCGCCACCCTGATCGCCGAGATCAACGACGCGGGCCTCAGACACTACAAGCGCATCATGTCCCACCTCGACACCGAGACCCTGCGCGCCCTCGACCACGCCACCCGCCGCATCCACGAAGTCGCGGACAAGCTCTACAACGAATGACCCACCCGGGGCGCTCCCGATTGTTGCGGCTTTTTTGATGAATTGCGGGTGAATGCCACCAGCCCAGCGGCTTTACATTGTAGATTTCAGACGGGACAACATCGCCGGCAGCTCGCCCTCGCAGACCACCGTCAGCCGCCGCGTCGCCCGGGTCACCGCCACGTACAGGTCGTGGCCGCCCATCGGCGACTGCTCCAGGATCCCCGCCGGATCGACCACCACCACCCCGTCGAACTCCAGGCCCTTGGCCTGCGTCACCGTCAGCACCACCACCGGCGCGTCCAGGTCCGCCGACCCCGGGAACAGAGCCGCCACCCGCGCGTGCAGCCCGTCGGGCGTGATGACCCCCAACCGGCCGTCCTCGCCCCGCGCGCCCAGCTCGGCCAGCTCCGCCGCCACCAGCGCCGGCAGCTCCGCGACCGCCGCCCGCACCGCGCGGGGTTCGTCGCCGCCGTCCCGCACCGACTCCGGCGGCTCCTGCCCCGGCGCCACCGCCGCCAGCACGTCGGCCGCCACCCGCATGATCTCCACCGGCGTGCGGTAGTTGACCAGCAGCCGCTCCTCCCGCCAGCGCCCCTCCAGGTACGGGTCGAGCACCTGCGCCCACGAGCGCGCCCCCGCCGCCGACCCCGTCTGGGCCAGGTCGCCCACCACGGTCAGCGACCGCGCCGGGACCCGCCGCAGCACCGTCCGCCAGGCCATCGGCGACAACTCCTGCGCCTCGTCCACGATCACGTGCCCGTAGGCCCACGTGCGGTCGGCCGCCGCCCGCTCGGCCGTCGTCAGCCCCGCGCCGTCGTCGGCCTGCCGCTCGGCCAGCACGTCGGCCCGGTCGAAGACGCCGCCCTCCAGCAGGCCGGTGGTCTCCAGCACCTCGCGCGCGTACAACTCCTGCTCGGCCCACTCCTCCCCCGCGCGCCGCGCCGCCACCCGCTCGGCCGAGTCGTCGTGGCCCAGCAGCTCGGCCGCCTCGTCCAGCAGCGGCACGTCGCCGACCGTCCAGGGCGACTCGCGGGGCCGCACCAGCGCCGTCCAGTCCAGGCCCGGCGGGCACACCGACCACAACGTGTCCGGCGTGGACAGCAGATCGGCGACCAGCTCCTGCGGCGTCAGCTCCGGCCACAGCTCGGCCACCGCGCGCCGTACCGGCTCCTCCCCCCACAGCCGCTCGGCCGCCAGCGCGATGTCCGTCTCGTCCAGGTCGCCCTCCAGGTCCAGCGGCTCGGCCAGCTCCGGGTCGTCGGCCGCCAGCTCCTCCAGGTGCAGCGACTCCTCCAGCGCCCGCGCCTCCGCCCTGGCCAGCTCCTTCAGCAGCTCGGTGACGTACAGCTTGCGGGCCATGTTGTGCGGCAGGCGCACCGCCCGCGCCCGCTCGCGCAAGCGCACGCACACCGCGTGCGGCACGCGCAGCCGCAGCCCGTCGAGCTCCACCTCCAGATCCCCTGCGGGCACCCGCTGCCGGTCGGCCACCGCCGCGGCCACCACCTCGGCCATCCGCAGGTCGCCCTTGACCACCGCGGCCGCCGGCGGATCGGCCGCCACCGCCCGCACCCCCGGGAACAGCTCCCCCACCGTGGCCATCACCACCTGCGTCTCCCCCAGCGCCGGCAGCACCTGCCCGATGTAGCGCAGGAACATCGGGTTGGGCCCCACCACCAGCACCCCGCGCCGCTCCAGCGTGTCGCGGTGGGTGTAGAGCAGGTAGGCGGCCCGGTGCAGCGCCGCGACGGTCTTGCCGGTGCCCGGCCCGCCCTGCACCACCAGCGCCCCCTGCAGACCCGCCCTGATCACCCGGTCCTGCTCGATCTGGATCGTGGCCACCACGTCGCCCATCCGGCCGGTACGGCCCCGCCGCAGCGCCGCCAGCAGCGCCGCCTCGCCCACCAGCGTGCGCCGGTCGCCGTCGGACATGCCGTCCAGGTCGAACACCTCGTCGTCGATGCCGACCACCGTGCGGTCCTTCAGGTGCAGATGCCGGCGCCGCACCAGGCCGCCCGGGTCGGTGGCGGTGGCCACGTAGAACGGGCGCGCGGCCGGGGCCCGCCAGTCGATCAGCACCGACTCGTGGTCCTCGTCGCGCAGCCCGATCCGGCCGACGTACGTGCTGACGCCGCCGGAGTCGTCGATCCGGCCGAAGCACAGGCCGCGCTCGACCGCGTTGAGCTGGGCCAGCCGCCGCGCCTGCTCGGCGGCGGTCACCTCGCGCTCGAACCGTGCCTGGCGGGTGCCCGGCGCGCCACCGCCGGCGTACACCTGGCGCAGCGTCGCCTGCGCCCGCTCCCTGGCCGCGTCGAGCCGGGCGTACAGCCGCCGGACCATACGCTGCTCGCTGTCAAGGGCTTGCGCGAGACCATCTTGACGATTAGCCATTCCCTGCTATACTCCTTTACGGGAGCTCTGTGGAGCCGCTTCTCGTATTGTCGAGCTCACGAGCCTAGCCCCCCTTCGCCGTTCCGGCAACCGACGCCGCCCGCCCGCCTTCCCGCGGCTGCTGCTACCTTGAGCCGTCGTGTCGGACTATCTGCGTGACCTGTTCTCCCTGCACGGCCGCCGCGCCCTCGTCACCGGCGGCAGCTCCGGCATCGGCCTGGCCATGGCCGAGGCGATCGGCCGGGCCGGAGCCGAGGTCGTCCTCGCCGCCCGCAGGCCCGCCGAGCTCGACCGGGCCGCCGAACGGCTGCGCGCCCACGGCGTCACCACCTCCGCCGTCAGCGCCGACCTGCACGACCGGGACGACCTGGCCCGCCTGTGCGCCGCCGCCGGCGAGATCGACATCTTGGTCAACGCCGCCGGCAACAACATCCGCAAGCCCATGGCCGAGCTCACCCCCGGCGACTACGAGCAGACCATCGCCGTGCACCTGACCGCCCCCTACCTGCTCGGCCAGCACTTCGGCCCCCGCATGGCCGCCCGCGGCCGGGGCCGCATCATCAACGTCGGCTCCCAGCAGTCCATCAGCGCCTTCGGCGACAGCGGCGTCTACGGCGCGGCCAAGGCCGCCGTCGCCGGCCTCACCCGCTCGCAGGCCGAGGCGTGGTCGGCGCACGGCGTCTGCGTCAACACGATCATCCCCGGGTTCGTGCTCACCCCGCTCACCGAGCCCGCCCAGGCCGTCCCCGGCCGCGTCGAGGAGCTGGCCGCGCGGCACATGACCGGGCGCAACGGCGTGCCCGGCGACTTCGCGGGCGCGGCGGTGTTCCTGGCGGGGGACGCCTCGGCGTTCGTCACCGGCCAGCTGCTCTTCGTCGACGGCGGTTTCTCCGTGCACTGACGGAGGTGGCCGTCCCGGCCCGACGCCTTTACGTTGTAGATCAGGTACGGCGGCGGGCCCGGTAGGCGCTGGCCTTGGCGCGGTTCTGGCACGACAGGCCGCAGAACCGGCGCGAGGCGTTGCGGGTGACGTCGAAGAAGACCAGCTCGCACGCCGCCGCCTCGCACGTGCGCAGCCGTACCCCCTGGCCGACGCCGATGACCATGGCCAGCGCGGTGGCCGTGTCGGCCGCCCACGCCTCCACCAGGCCGGCGGCGGGCCCGTGGAAGGCCAGGACCGGCGGGTCGCCGTGCAGGTTGGGCACGGCGCCGTGGCGCAGCAGGGCCCGGTTCAGCGCGGCCGGCGCGGCGGGGCTCGCGGTGAAGGCGGGCCGCAGCTCGCCGGCCACCCCGGCCAGCCGGTCGGCGTCGGCCACGGTCAGCGCCCTGCTGGGCGTCCAACCGTGCCGGACGAAGGCGGCGTCGAGGGCGGCGCGCCGGTCGGCCGGCGGCCCGGCGGGACGACCACGCACCTGGGTGACGGCCAGTTCGTTGACCAGCAGGACGGCCAGATCAACCCATCTACCGACATAACTGTCGATCTGGGACTGGCCGGTGATGCGCCACGCGTCTGTCGTCACCGGCGAAGCCTACCCAGGCAGTGACGCCGGCCGGGCGAGGGTCACGCGAAGCCGGGGGCGGGCTGCCACAGGCTGATCTCGGTGCCCTGGTCGTCGGTGCAGGTGCAGCCGCGGCCGGACTTGCTCTCGTACACCTCGCCCGTCGTGCCGCCGAGCTCGCGCACCCGCTCGACGGCGGCGTCGATGTCCTCGACGTGGTAGTAGAGGTTGGGCTGCGCGGACCGGCCGGCGGCGTGCAGGCCCATCGGCACGTCGGTGTTGGTGACGTGCAGGTAGCGCTCGTGCTCGCGCCTGAACTCCCAGCCGAACTGCGGCCCGTAGAAGGCCGCCGCCCGCTCCAGGTCCTCGACCGACAGGGTGTAGTAACCCAGTTGGACAGTCATGCACGTCTCCCCGCAATAATTGCCGCTGACGTTAAGCACCAACACCATAACGGAAGCAGGCAAAGATTAACAACGACGTTAACGACCTGGACGCCACGCTGGCCGCCCTGGCCGACCCCACCCGGCGCAAGGTGATCGACCTGCTGCGCGAGGGCCCGCGCCCGGCCGGCGAGCTGGCCCAGGCGGTGCGCATGAGCGCCCCCGCGCTCAGCAGGCACCTGCGCGTGTTGCGGGCCGGCGGCCTGGTACGGGCCGAGGCGGGCGGCGACGACGCCCGGCTGCGGCTCTACACCCTGCGCCAGGAGCCGTTCGCGGCGCTGCAGGCGTGGCTGGACCAGGTGCAGGCGTTCTGGGCCGAGCAGCTCGGCTCGTTCAAGGACCACGTGGAGCGCGGGCGGTGACCGCCGTACGGGCGGCGGTCGTCGTGCCGGTCGATCCGGCGACCGCGTTCCGGATGTTCACCGACGAGATCGACCAGTGGTACGTGCGCGGCCGCCACAGCTGGGTCGACCCCGCCCGCGCGGTGGCCATCCGCTTCCAGGACGGCTACCTGCGCGAGCTGTGGGACGCCGGCGGCCACGCCGACCTGGGCCGGATCGTGCGCTGGGAGCCGCCCCGCCGCCTGGTCTGGGCCGACCTGCTCAACCCGGGCGGCCGGATGGAGATCGAGGTGGCCTTCACCGCGGTCGGGGACGGCACACAGGTGCTGCTCGAACACCGCGGCCTGGACACCCTGCCCCCCGACGTGGCCGGGCGCATCCGCCGCGGCTACTCCTGGAACATCGTGCTGGACTGGTTCGCCGCCCGATGGACGCGGGCGTGATACGCGGGCGCGATCAGCGACGGCCGTACTTCTTGTGCACGGCCTGCTTGCTGACGCCGATCGCGTCGGCGATCTGCGCCCAGGGCAGGCCCGCCACCCTGGCCCGGCGCACCTGGACGGCCTCCAGGCGCTCGATCTCGCGCCGCAGCGCGGTGGTGGCGTGCAGGGCCAGCAGCGGATCGTCGTCCTGCGCCTGCCTCATCAGGGACGCCAGGTCGTTGGTCATGCCCTAACGGTAGTCCACGATCTCCCGCCGCTCAGCAGGTCATCGCGCGTCCAGGACCAGGCGGACGCCGAGGCCGATGAGCACGACGCCGGAGATCTGCTCCAGGCGGCGCCGGACGGCCGGGCGGCCCAGGAAGTCCCTGGCCCTGGCGACGGTCCAGATGAGCAGGCCGTACCAGACGGT
Source organism: Nonomuraea sp. NPDC049624 (assembly GCF_040675255.1). Lineage (NCBI taxonomy): Bacteria > Bacillati > Actinomycetota > Actinomycetes > Streptosporangiales > Streptosporangiaceae > Nonomuraea > Nonomuraea sp. NPDC049624. Next base: position 402,240 of record NZ_JBFAOR010000005.1, read on the forward strand.
GTCCACCAGCACCCACACGACGGCGAGGGTCACCAGCGTCAGCGGCACGTTCTGCCCGGCCGGCACGAACGGCGGCAGGAACGACATCGCGAACACCGCGGCCTTGGGATTGGCCAGGCAGGTGCCGAGCCCCGACAGGTAGGACCCGCGCAGCCCGGCCACCGCCTCGCCCTCCACCGGCGGGGTGCCCCGGCGCGCGTTCCACAACGCCTGCGCGCCCATCACCACCAGCACGACCGCGCCCGTGACGCGCATGACGTCGTAGGCGACCTGCGAGGCCACCAGCAGCGCCGACAGCCCGAACGCGGCGGCCAGCCCCCACAGCAGGATGCCGGTCTCGTTGCCCAGCGTGGCCGCCACGCCGGAACCGCGGCCGGAGCGGATCGTCTGACGCAGGATGACGGCGGTGCTCACGCCGGGGACCATGGCCACCAGGAAGCACGCGCCGACGAAAGCCAGAAGGTACATGGTGGGCATGCTGACAGAGAAGGCGGCCTATTTCTCGCGATTTATCAGGACAGGTGGATCTAGAGGTACAGCTTGCCGAGACCGGCCACCGCCTCGGCCATCAGCGCCCGCAGCTCGGCCGGCTCCAGCACCTCGACGTCGGCGCCCATGCGCAGCAGCAGCCAGCGCGCGTGGGTGAGCGACTCGACCGGCACGGTGATCGTGCGCCAGCCCTCGGGGTCCGGCTCGCCGGCCGCGGCCAGCGCCGCGGCGACCACGTCGGACCCCATCGTGTACGCCAGCAGGTCCTCCCGGCCGGGCGCCAGCCTGATGACGGCCTCGGCGGTGTACATGCGCTCGCGGAACTCCTTGGCGTACGCCCGCCAGAACGCCGCCAGCTCGAACCCATCCGGCCTGCGGAAACGGCCCGGGAGCTGCTCGACGGTGAGGATGCGCGAGACCCGGTAGGTGCGCGGCGAGCCCTCGGGCGGGGCGGCGACCAGGTACCAGGAGCCGCCCTTGAGCACCAGCCCGTACGGGTGGATCACCCGGTCGACCTCCCGCTGCCCCCACCGGCGGTAGGTCATGTGCAGCGGCCGCTGGTCCCACACCGCCTCGGCCACGTCGCTCAGGTGCGGCACGTCGTCGGCCGAGCGGTACCAGCTGGGCACGTCCAGCAGGAAACGCTCGCGCATGCGGGAGGCGTGCGAGCGTGGCTCGGGCGGCAGCGCGGCCAGCAGCTTCAGCTCCGCGGTCGCCGCGACGTCGGCCAGCCCCAGCTCGGCGGCGGGCCCCGGGAGCCCGGCCAGGAACAGCGAGGACGCCTCCTCGGCCGTCAGCCCGGTCAGGCGGGTGCGGTAGCCGTCCAGGAGCTGGTAGCCGCCCGCCGGGCCGCGGTCGGCGTAGACCGGGACGCCGGCCGCCGACAGGGCCTCGACGTCCCGGTAGACCGTGCGGATCGACACCTCCAGCTCGGCGGCCAGTTCGGGCGCGGTCATGCGGCCCCGCGTCTGCAGCAGCAGGAGGAGGGAGAGCAGACGGCTGGCGCGCATATCCGTCATTGTATTGCGCACATTTTCGGTGTTTGTATGAACAGATGGAACGTTTGACCGCCATCATGAACGCCCTGCGCGCCCAGGACAGCGTCACGGTGACCGAGCTCGCCGAGCGGCACGGCGTGTCGGAGATGACGATCCGCCGCGACCTGGACGAGCTGGCCCAGCAGGGCGTGGTCCGCCGGGTCAGGGGCGGGGCGCTGTCCCTGCTGCTGCGCGGCGAGGAGCCGCCGTTCGGGGTGCGCGAGCGGGAGGCGGTGGAGGCCAAGCGGCGCATCGGCGTCCAGGTCGCGGCGATGATCGCGGACGGGGAGGCGGTCGTCCTGGACGGCGGCACCACCGTCCTGGAGGTGGCCCGCGCCCTGGCCGGGCGGCGGCTGACCGTGCTGCCGCTGGCGTTGCAGGCCGTCTCACTGCTGGCCGCCGCGCCGCGGGTGCGCCTGGTGCTGCCCGGCGGCGAGGTGCGCAAGGGCGAACTGAACCTCACCGGCCCGCTCGCCGAGAGCTCGATCGCGGCGCTGCGCTTCGACACCGCGGTGATCGGCTGCTGCGGCCTGTCGGCCGAGCACGGCCTGACCGCGCACGACCTGCCCGAGGTCGCGGTCAAACGGGCGGCCATCGCCGCCGCCCGGCGGGTGATCGTGGCCTGCGACTCGGGCAAGTTCTCCCGTACGGCCTTCGGCGCGGTCTGCCCGATCTCCCGCCTGGACGTCGTGGTGACCGACGAAGGCGTGCCGCCCGAGCAGCGTGACGCGCTCCTCGCGGCCGGGGTGGACGTCAAGGAGGCCGGGTGAGACGCGAACGGACGGCCGTCTACCTGCTGTTCTTCCTGGCCGGCCTGGCCATCGGCACCTGGACGGCCCGCATCCCCGCCATCAAGGAGAGCCTCGGCCTCGACGCGGGACGGCTCAGCCTGGCGCTGCTGGCCATCGCGGCGGGCGCCGTCGCGGGCATGACGACCGTCGGCCGCCTGGTCGACCGGTACGGCAGCAGCCGGGTCATGATCCCGGCGGCCCTGTCGCAGGGCGCGGTGCTGGTGCCGCCCGCCTTCGCGCCGGGCCTGGGCGCGCTGGCCGCCGCGCTGCTGGCCTTCGGGATCGTCCACGGCGTCCTGGACGTGTCCATGAACGCCAACGCCGTCGAGGTGGAACGCGCCCACGGGCGGCCGGTGATGTCGTCCTTCCACGCCGTCTACAGCATCGGCGGGTTCGCCGGGGCCACGATGGGCGGGGTGTTCGCGCAGGCCGGGCTGCCGCCGTCGGTGACGTTCGGATGCGTGGGGACGGTGATCGCCGTGCTGGCGGTGTGGGCGTGGCGGTGGGCGCTGCGCTCGGCGCCCGCTCCCCTGCCGGCCGGCGGCTCGGGGTCCGGACGGCCCAAGGGCATCCTGTTCCTCGGCGTGCTGGCCTTCTGCTGCCTGGTGGGCGAGGGGGCGGCGGCCGACTGGAGCTCGGTCTACCTGCGCGAGGACCTGGCCTCCTCGGCGGGGTTCGCCGCCGCCGGGTACGCCGCGTTCTCGATCGCGATGACCGCGGGGCGGCTGGCGGGGGACCGGCTGGCCGCCCGGTTCGGCCCGGTTGCGCTGGTGCGGTGCTGCGGGCTGCTGGCGGCGGCGGGGCTCGGCCTGGCGCTGCTCGGCGGTGGGCCGGTGGCCGGGGTGGTGGGGTTCGGCTGCTTCGGGGCGGGGTTGTCGTGCATCGTGCCGCAGGTGTTCTCGGCCGCGGGGCACCGGGATCCGGCCTTCGCCGGGCGGGCGCTGGCGCGGGTGGCGTCCGTCGGGTACCTGGGGTTCCTGTCGGGGCCGGTGATCATCGGGGCGGTGGCCGAGCTCGCCGGGTTGCCCCGGGCGCTGGCCGTACCGGCGCTGATGGCGGCCTTCGTGGCCCTGACGGCCCCCGCCGTGCGCCCTTGAGGCGTCCGGGCGCGGGCGGCGGGCCGGGGTTCAGCCGAACTGCTGCCAGCCGAGCCTGATCACCATCGCCACCACCACGCACAACAGCACGACCCGGACGAACGCCGTGCCGCGCCTGATCGCCATCCTGGCGCCGAGCTGCGCGCCGGCCACGTTGCACAGCGCCATGCCCAGCCCGAGCGCCCACTGCACGTGGCCCTGCAGCCCGAACACCGCCAGCGCCCCGAGGTTGGTGCCCACGTTGATGATCTTCGCCGAGGCGGAGGCGGAGACGAAGTCCAGGCCGAGGATGGTGGTGAAGGCGATGATGAGGAAGGTGCCGGTGCCCGGCCCCATGATGCCGTCGTAGAAGGCGATGCCCACGCCCGCCGCGGCCACCGCCGCCACCACGCGGGCGCCGGTCCGCAGGTGCGGCTGCGGCAGGGCGCCCATCGAAGGGCGCAACGTGACGAACGCCGCCACGCCGAGCAGCACCACCATCACGACCGGGCGCAGCACGTCGGCCGAGATCGCCGCCGCCGCCCACGCGCCCAGCCCCGCGCTCACCACGGCCAGCGCCGCGCCCGGTAACGCCACCTGACGGTCGATCTTGGTGGAGCGCGCGTACGCCACGGCGGCCGAGGCCGTGCCGAACACCGAGGAGAACTTGTTGGTCGCCATGGCCTGGACGGGCGGCATGCCGGTCATCAGCAACGCCGGCAGCTGCACCAGCCCGCCGCCGCCCACGACCGCGTCGACCCATCCGGCGCCGGCCGCGGCCGCCAGCAACACCACAACCTGCTCCAGCGGCACGCCGCTCCCCCACTCCCCCAGGAAACGCCCAGAAGACTACAGCCCCCCTCCAACCACCCACCCCTCCGGTGGAGCAGTCAGACGGCCAGGAGGCGGCCGGCCGGCCGGCGACCCGGCGTTGCGCGGGTGGCCGGCGGGTGGACGATGTGGCCGGGTAGGCGAGACTGGACCGGTGACGATCGAGAACGGACCGCCCGTGTCGAGCACCTCCATCGTGGTGCTGACGCTGGCGCGGCGGGTCGAGACGGAGCTGTCCGCCGAGCTGGCGCCGCTTGAGCTGACGATCAGCCGCCTGGGGCTGCTGGGACACATCGCCGGCGTGCCCGGCGCGTCGTTCAGCGACCTGGCGCGCATGTCGGGCATCTCCGTGCAGAGCGTGCACACGGCGGTGAAGGGGCTTGTCCAGGCGGGGCTGGTACGCGACCGTACGGCGCGGGCGGGGTCCGCCTCCACCATCGAACTCACCCCCGAGGGACAACGCCTCCTGCGGCAGGCCGCCCAGGCCGTCACCAAGGTCGACGAACGCCTCTTCGGCCCCGACGCCGACCCGATCCACCAGCAGGTGGGCGACGCGATCCGCACCGCCTTCACCGGCCCCCGCCGACCCGGCGACACCACCTCCCCCGCCTGACCTGCGACACGCCCCCCACGCGGCCCGCCGGCCATCCAGGTAGGAAGCGCACCCGCGCCGGGCCGCACGGGGAACACCTCTCGCTCCTTTGAGAAATCGCTGCGAAATCACTGAGAAACCGCTGAGACGGCCGGGTCAGTGTGCAGGCGAAAGGTTCGTTCGCCGCAGGAAGCGAGGGCTCGATGAGCGTGTTCACCCGGCTCTGCGACCGCACGGTCGCACTACTCGTCCCCCGGGTCGAGGCCGAAGCCTCGAACTGTTACTGGGACTACCTCCACGTCGACGGCACCTGCTACAAGCGCTGGTGCTGCCTCTACACGTCCGGAACCAGGTGCAACGGCTACGTGGCCTGCTAGGAGGGCTCATGATGCACGACTTGTGTGACCGCCTCGTCGCCCGGCTCGTCCCCCGCCTGACGGCGGCGGCCAGCAACTGCTGGGACGAGATCAACGGCCGCTACTGCCGCCGGTGCTGCGTCTACAGCACCGGGACCAGGTGCAACGGCTGGACGGTCTGTTAGGAACCCGTCGAAGCCGTGATCCGCGGGCCGGGCTCCACCACCGGGGTCCGGCCCTCCTTTTCCCTCGACGAGGAGGTCAGATGATGTACGCGCTGTGGACCGCCGTCATGATCCTTGCCGTGCTGTGCGTGGCCAACGCGATGCTCGCGATGGGCGTCATCCGCAGGCTCCGCGAGCACACCGAACGGCTCAACGCCCTGTACGAGCGGCCCGCGGACGGCCCGCCGGCCGCCGTGCAGCCCGGTGAGACGGTCGCCGGGTTCGAGCCGGGAGCCCCGCTGCCCGAGCGCACGCTGATCGGCTTCTTCTCGCCCACCTGCGCCCCGTGCAAGAAGCTCGCGCCCGCGTTCGCCGAACTGGCCGCGACCATGGGACGCGAGCAGGTCGTCGCGGTGATCGCCGGATTCCCCGACGACACGGGCACGCTGCGGGAACTGCTCGACCCCGTCGCCAGGATCCGGCACGGCGGGCCGGACGGCGGGCCGCTGGCCGAGGCGTTCAAGGTCGAGGCCTTCCCCCAGGTGTTCCTCCTGGACGCCGGCCGTACCGTGCTGGCCGCCGGCCACACGCTCGACGACGTGCTCGCCGCCACGCATGACTGAGGTGTCCTCCCCTCGCGCGCTGGCCGGGGCCGCGGAACTGGCCTGGCGCGGCGCGCCCGCCATGGTGATCGTCTACGTCGCGACCACGCTGGCCCAGGCGCTGCTGCCGATCGCCGCGGCATGGCTGACCAAAGCCCTGCTCGACGCGCTGAGCCGGCACAGCGGGCCCGTGCTCGGCCCGGCGGTGGGGCTGGCCGCCTGCGGGCTGGCGGCGGGGGTGCTGCCCGCGGTGTCGTCCTTCGCCAACAGCGCACTGGGCCGGTCGGTGGGACTGCGCGCCACCGACCGGCTCTTCGAGGCCACCGAGCGCTTCGTCGGGCTGCGGCACTTCGAGGACCCGGCGTTCCTCGACCGGCTGCGCCTGGCCCAGCAGTCCACCGCGAGCTGCCACGGGCTGCTCGGATCGGTGTTCGAGGCGGGCCGGGCCGCGCTCACCATCGCCGGCTTCCTGGGCGCCGTGGCCCTGATCAACGCCTGGATGGCCGCTGTCGTGCTGGCGTCGCTGGTGCCCGCGCTCGCCGTCCAGCTGGGGCTGGCCAGGCGGCAGGCGGCGATGTTGTGGCGGACCAGCCCCGCCGAACGCCGCCAGTTCTTCTACGGGCAGTTGCTCACCGGAACCCAGGCCGCCAAGGAGATCAGGCTCTTCGGGACGGGAGCCTTCCTGCGCGGCCGCATGCTGGACGAGCGCAGGCAGGTCAACCGCGTCCGGCGCCGCCTGGACGTGCTGCAGCTGGCCTCGCACGGCGGGCTCGAACTGCTGGCCGCGCTGGTCGCCGGCGGCGGGCTGGTGTGGACGGGGCTGGCGGCGAGCGCCGGCGAGCTCAGCGTCGGTGACGTCGCGATGTTCGCGGGCGCCGTGGCCGGCACCCAGCAGGGCCTCAACACGCTGGCGCAGACCATCGCGCAGATCTCGCAGAGCCTGCGGCTCTTCGCCCACTACCTCCGCGTCACCTCCACCCCGCCCGACCTGCCGGTCGCCGCCGTCCCGCTGCCCGCGCTGCGCCGCGGGATCGAGCTGCGCGACGTGTGGTTCCGTTACGGCGACGACCACCCCTGGATCCTGCGCGGCGTCGACCTCTTCATCCCCTGCGGCGGCGCCCTCGCCCTCGTCGGCCTGAACGGCGCGGGCAAGAGCACCCTGGTCAAGCTGCTGTGCAGGTTCTACGACCCCACCAGGGGCACGATCCTGTGGGACGGCGTCGACCTCCGTGACGCGGCGCCGCAGGACCTGCGGGCCAGGATCAGCGCGGTGTTCCAGGACCACATGGCCTACGACCTGTCGGCCGCCGAGAACATCGGACTCGGGAACCTCCCGCTGATCGGCTCGGCATCCGCCATCAGGGCCGCGGCCGGGCGAGCGGGGATCGACGGCGCCATCAAGGCGCTGCCCAGAGGCTATGACACGTTGCTGACCAGGCTGTTCTTCGACGACGAGGCCGAGGGCAGCGCGGGGGTCGAACTGTCGGGCGGGCAGTGGCAGCGGATCGCCATCGCCCGGGCCCTGCTGCGGGACGATCCGGAGCTGATGATCCTGGACGAGCCGAGCTCCGGGCTGGATCCCGAGGCGGAGTACGACATCCACCTTCGGATGCGTGCGGGCCGGGCGGGCCGGACGAGCCTGCTCATCTCGCACCGGCTCAACACCGTGCGCGACGCCGACCTCATCGTGGTCCTGGACGAGGGACGGGTCGTCGAGCAGGGCCGGCACCGGGACCTGATGGGACGCGACGGCCCCTACTCCCGGCTGTTCACCCTGCAGTCCAGCGGGTACGTCGCGGAGGCGGTCGGATGAGGTACCTGCTGGTGGCGGCGGCCACAGCGGCGGTCGCGGCGGCGGGGCTGGCGTGGCTGCGCGGGCGCTACCTGGCGGTCACCGTCGAGGGCGTCAGCATGGTGCCGACCCTGCGGCCGGGTCAGCGACTGCTCGCGCGCAGGGGCGCGGGCGTCACCGGTGACATCGTCGTGGTGCGCGGGGGCCGCGGGCTGATGGTGAAGCGACTGGCCGCGTGCGAGGGGGAGCGGCTACCCGCCGTGCTCGGGGGCGGCCTCGTGCCCGTGGGGCGGGTCGCCGTCCTGGGCGACAATCCGGGCCGGAGCGCGGATTCACGGCAGTTCGGCCTGCTGCCCGCCTCGGCGGTGGTCGCGGTGGTGCGCTCCGCCCCCGTCCGGACGTAGCAGCGGGACCTGTCGTCGAGAACGTGGCGCTGCGGCGGAGCCTCCAGACGTCCGGCCGAGTTTCAGGGGGACTGAAGGTCTCGCTAAGCTTCAGGCACCCTGAAGGTTGGAGGAGATCCATGGAGCATGTCCTGTTGTCCGTTCATGTGCTGGCGGCCATCGTGTTCGTCGGCGGCTCGGCGGTGGCGTCGAGCCTGTTCCCCCGCTACGCCCCCGTCGCCGGCCCCGTCGCCAGCGCCGCCACCGGCCCCGCCACACCCCCCACCACGGAACGCAACACGGAACGCAACGCCGCCGTGGCCGCCGTGCTGCACCGCATCACCGGCGGCTACGCCGTGTTCGGGCTGGTCGTCCCGCTGGCCGGGATCGTGCTGGCCGGCGTGCAGGGACGGATGGGGCAGACCTGGATCGTCGTGGCGATGATCCTCACCGCCGTCGCGGGCGCGTTGCTGGCCACCCAGATCCACCCTCGCCAGCGCCAGGCGCTCGACGCCCCCGACGACGGCCGGCGGCTGCGCACACTGGCGATGCTCGCCGGCGTCTACAACCTGCTGTGGGCGGTCGTCGTGGTGCTCATGATCGTCCGCCCCGGCGAGCAGACGGGAGCCTGAACGTGCTCACCCTGCGCATCGCCGCCGCCGTCGAGGCCGTCACGCTGGCGATCCTGCTGGCCAACCTGCTCACCGTGCACGCCCAGCCGGTCACGACCTACGCCGGACCGCTGCACGGCATGTCCTACCTGGTCGTCATCGCCACGGCGGCCATGACGCCCAGGGCACAGGGGACGCCCGGGGCCCGCTGGAGCGCGTTCGTCCCCGGCGTCGGCGGGCTGCTCGCTCTGCGCCGCCTGCGCGCCGGACGCGACGGCCGGGACGGATGACCCCCGGGGCCCGGCCGGGCCCCGGGAGGTCAGCGGGCGGGGACCAGGGCGCGCTTCCTGGAGGCGTAGATGTCGTCGATCAGCCGGTAGCTGCGCGCCTGCTCGGCGGTGAAGATGCGGTCGCGCTCGATGTCCTTCCTGATCTCCAGCACCCCGCGCCCGGTGTGCCGGGCCAGGATCTCCTCCTGCTGGTCACGCATCCGCACGATCTCCCTGGCGTGGATCTCCAGGTCGCTCGACTGCCCCCGGCCGCCCTCGGTGGCCGGCTGGTGGAGCAGGACGCGCGCGTGCGGCAGGGCCGCCCGCTTGCCCGGCGTGCCCGCCGCGAGCAGGACGGCCGCCGCCGAGGACGCCTCCCCGATGCAGACCGTGTGGATCTCCGGCCGGACGAACTGCATCGTGTCGTAGATGGCCGTCATCGCCGTGAACGACCCGCCCGGCGAGTTGATGTACATGTTGATGTCCTGGTCGGGATCGAGCGACTCCAGCGTGAGGAGCTGGGCCATGACGTCGTTGGCCACCGTGTCGTCGATCGGCGCGCCGATGAACACCACCCGGTCCTCGAACAGCTTGTTGTACGGGTTCATCTCCCGCACCCCGTAGGAGGTGCGCTCGGTGAAGGAGGGCAGCACGTAGCGACCGCTCATGGTCAGTTCATCCCTTCGGCGATGTGGTCGACGAACCCGTACTCCAGCGCCTCCTGGGCGGTGAACCACCGGTCGCGGTCGGAGTCGGCCTGGATGCGCTCCAGCGGCTGGCCGGTGTGGTGGGCGATGATCTCGGCCATCCTGCGCTTGGTGTAGAGCATGTTGTCGGCCTGGATCTGGATGTCGCTGGCCGAGCCGCCGATGCCGCCCAGCGGCTGGTGCATGACGATGCGGGCGTTGGGCAGGGCGTAACGCTTGCCCGGCGCGCCGGCGGTCAACAGCAGCTGGCCCATGGAGGCGGCGAAGCCCATCGCCACCGTCGCCACGTCGCACGGGACGAACTGCATCATGTCGTAGAGCGCCATGCCGGCCGTCACCGAGCCGCCCGGCGAATTGATGTAGAGCGTTATGTCCCGATTGGGGTCTTCGGCGGCCAGCAAAAGCAGCTCACCGCAGAGCCGGTTGCAAATCTCGTCGTCGACCTCCTGGCCGAGGACCACGATGCGTTCCTTCAGCAGGCGCTGACTGAGCTGGTCAGGCCAGGCCGCGCGCTGGGTCTCCGTCATTGACGTCGCCTTTCTGCCGAAACTAATTCCGCGAAAAACGCTAGACCCGGCGGCGGCTAATTCCGGCCCATTTTCGCTGGGGGCGCATTTCCCTCAAGGCGCATTACTCCCAGCGCGAAAAAGTATCGACATACAATCCCGGATGTGAGAAGGAACCTCCCCCGTCGCTGGGCGTGCCTCATCCTGGGCGGGGCGCTGCTGATGCCGTACATGATGGCCGGGGTGCTGGTCGCCGGGTTGTGGCGCGGCGTGTCGTCTGACCTGCTGATGCCGATCCAGGTCGGGGTGTTCGTCGCGGTGCTGCCGGTGGTGGCGGTGACCGGGCTGTTCCTGCCGGTGCGCGCGCTGGAGGTGAACGCCGCCCAGGGGCTGCTCGGGGCCCGGGTGGAGACCCCGCCGCGGCAGGCCCGCCGGTCGTGGCAGGAGCGGCGGCGCACCGCCGCGTGGTTCACGCTGCATCTGGCGGTGGGCGGCGTGGTCAGCGGGTTCACGCTGGCGGTGGTGCCGTTCACGGTGTTCACGATGGCGCTGCCGTTCGTCGGGGAGCCGATGCCGGTGCTGGGCCTCACGGCCGAGCCGGGGTGGCCGTCCCTGCTGTGGGCGGCGGCGGGCGTGGGGGCGCTGGCGCTGCTGGTGGCGGGCGCGGCGGGCGCGGGCGCGCTGCTGGCCGCCCTGGCTCCCCCGCTGCTCGGCCCCACCCCCGCCGAACGGCTGGCCGCCGCCGAAGATCATGCCCGTACGCTGGCCGAACGCAACCGGCTGGCCCGCGAGCTGCACGACTCGGTCGGGCACGCGCTCAGCGTCGTCACCCTGCAGGCCGCCGCGGCCGGCCGCGTCCTCGACCGCGACCCGGCCACCGCCAGGACCGCGCTGGCGGCCATCGAGCAGTCGGCCCGCGCCGCACTGGAGGACCTCGACCACGTGCTCGGCGTCCTACGCGAAGACGCACGCGAGGACGGGCGCAAGCACGCACGCGACGACGGGCGCGAGGACGTGAGCGAGGACAGGCGGGAGGGGCGCCGCGAGGGCCATCGGGAGGACGGTGAGGCGGCGCGGCGGGCGCCGCAGGGGACCTTGGCCGACCTCGCGGCGCTGGTGGCGGGCTCCGGCGCCGAGGTGCGGCAGGACGTGGGCGACCTGTCCGGCGTGCCCGCCGTCGTCTCCAGGGAGGCGTACCGCATCCTGCAGGAGGCGCTGACCAACGCGATCCGGCACGGCGGCGGCACGGTCCGGCTGGCCGCCGCCGTCCAGGGCGACGACCTGCGGCTGGAGGTCAGCAACCCCGCCGGGAAGCGCGCCGGAAGCCACGGGCGGGGCGGCCGGGGCGGCCGGGGCGTGGCCGGCATGCGCGAACGCGTCCGCCTGCTCCGCGGCGACCTGCACGCCGGCCCCGACGAGGACGGCTGGACGGTCTCGGTCCGCCTCCCCCTGCGCCCGACCCCCTGACTCCCACACCCTGCCCCCTCCAGACAGCTCGCTCCCGGGACAGGCCCCCGCCCCCGTCAACCCAGGACGCCCCCGGCCCCTGCCCGACCGGCTGCCGCTACGGTCGGGGGCATGACACTCAAGGTCGTGATCGCCGACGACGAGGACCTCATCCGCGCCGGGCTGCGCGTCATCATCGACGCCGAGCCCGGCCTGCGCGTGGTGGGCGAGGCCGCCGACGGCGCCGCGGTCCTGCCGGTCGTCCGCCGCGAGCGCCCCGACGTCGTGCTGATGGACGTCCGCATGCCGGCCATGGACGGCATCCAGGCCACCCGCCGGCTCGTGGCGCTCGACGACCCGCCCAAGGTCCTGGTCGTGACCACGTTCGAGAACGACGACCACGTCTACGACGCCCTGCGCGCCGGCGCGAGCGGCTTCCTGCTCAAACGCACCAGACCGGACGACCTGCTCCAGGCGATCAGGCTGGTGGCGGCCGGGGAGTCGCTGCTGTTCCCGGCCGCGATCCGCACCCTGGCCGGCCGTCGCCCGCAGGCCCACGTGCCGGGCATCGACCGGCTCACCGGCCGCGAGGGCGACGTGCTGCGGCTGATGACCAGGGGCATGTCCAACACCGAGATCGCCGCCGAGCTGGTCGTCAGCCAGGAGACCGTCAAGACGCACGTCGGCAACGTCCTGGCCAAGCTGGGCGCGCGCGACCGCACCCAGGCCGTGATCGCCGCCTACGAGTCCGGGTTCGTCTCGCCCGGCTGAGATCGGCCGAGCAGCCGCGCGGCCGGCAGCAGGGTGGCCTCGGCGGCGCTCAGGCCCTGCTCGGCCAGGGCCCGGTCCACCAGCCGCAGCCCCACCGCGTAACCCGCCATGTCGGGAATGCCGCGGGGCTCCTGCCCGAAGCGCCGCATGGCGCTGTCGCCCAGCACGTACGCCGGGGTGTTGTGCATGCCCTCCAGGTCGAACGCGTCCATGATCAGCTCGTGGGCGCGGTCCAGCTCCTCCCCCGTCACCATCCGCGACCAGGGCCCCATGGCCTCCGGCCCGGACAGCTCCCGGACGAACGCCTCGGCCAGCCCCTCGGCCACCACGTGCTCGCCCACGGTGACCTTCCGCGGGTCCCACTCGACGTTGGTGTAGCGCACGTTGTGGTGGAACTCGTGCACCGCGCAGTGCGCGATCCGGCCGATGACCTCCTGCGACGGCCAGCCCAGCAGGTACAGCCAGCCGGGCGAGCCGCCCATCCCGTAGTAGCCGCCGCTGACCTTCATCAGGTGCTCGTTGTCCGGGTCGCCGAGCACGAACATCACCTGCAGCGAGGAAGCCTGCCTGGCCTCCTTCAGCGCGTGGGAGGCGCGCTCCAGCTCCCTGCGCACCTGGCCGAGCACGTCGGCCTCGATCATGGCCCGGACGGCGGGCAGGTAACGGGCGTCCTCGGCGTCGACGCGGAAGCCGCCGCCCTGGTGGTGGATGTCGACGATGTCGCCGGGCACCGGGATCGCCGGCCGGATCGGCGCCAGCATCTCCCGCAGCGCCTCGGGCCGGTCGGCGAGCGGCCGGGCGAGCAGGTCCGCCATGGCCGTGAGCGTGTCGTGAACGATGAACTCCATGCCGCGGACGCTAAAGCCTCACGTAACGTGAGGCTCAAACGCATTAAAGCGGCGACTCCCCCAGATCGTCGCCCGGCGACTGCCCCGGCGTGCCGGGACCGGTGCGCGTTGGCGACGGCGACTGCGACGGCGAGGGCTCCGGCACCGGCGTGGCCGGCGTGGGCGGCGGCGTGGGCACGAACACCGTCGGCGGGAGCTGCCGGGGCATCGGCTCGCTGTCGCGCCGGCCGAACAGCAGCAACAGCAGGATCGTCGTGACCAGCACCAGCAGCAGCGCCAGCGCCAGCGCGGCGAGCAGCACCCGCCGCCGCGTCTCGGTCAGCGGCAGCCGCCGCGCCAGCGGCCCCGGCAGCGCGGGCGCGCGGTCGGTCAGCCAGTACGGCACGAAGTCCGGCCCGTGCGCCTGCCCGATGAGCGTCCCGCCCACCATGACCGGTTCCAGGAAGCGTTCGGCCCCCGGCTGCCCCGGCGCGTACGGCACCGCCACCCACGGCGCCGGCCCGTCGTGCACGTCGAGCACCTCGGGCGTCCCGTCGAGCACCGAGGCGCGCGCCCGGCCGAGCCCCAGCCACCCGCGCCCGCCGGACCGCCCCGACGCCTCCTTGATCGCGGTCAGGAACCGGTCGCGCGCCGCCGCGTCGAGGGCGGCGCCCCGGGTGAGCACGGCCAGCGACACCGCGCGCCCGTCGGGTCCCTGTCCCAGGTAGACGAACCCGGCCGGAGCCGTGTGCAGGCGGGCCTGCACGACGTAGCGCCCCAGCTGGGGCGGATCACCGTACTGCAGGGGACTTGCCACGTTTGCCATGAAAGCACAGACGTGGCGTCGTGCACGTTCGCGGCGCGTTTGGTGGAATGGCGTCATGAGCGTCGCCGAAGAGTTGCCAGGCGGAAACGACGCGGCACTGCTGCGCCGAAGTCTCGACGAGGTCCGGCGTGTCATCGTGGGACAGGAGCACATGGTCGAGCGGCTGGTCGTGGCCCTGCTGGCCCGCGGTCACTGCCTGCTCGAAGGTGTGCCGGGAGTCGCCAAGACCCTCGCCGCCTCCACCCTGGCCACCGTCGTGGGCGGCACGTTCGCCCGGATCCAGTTCACCCCCGACCTCGTGCCGAGCGACATCGTCGGCACCCGCGTCTTCCACCCCTCCAACGAGAAGTTCGACGTCGAGCTGGGTCCGGTGTTCGTCAACTTCCTGCTGGCCGACGAGATCAACCGGGCCCCCGCCAAGGTGCAGTCCGCGCTGCTGGAGGTGATGGCCGAGCGCCAGGTCACGCTGGCCGGCGTCACCCATCCGCTGCCCAGGCCGTTCATCGTGCTGGCCACCCAGAACCCGATCGAGTCCGAGGGCGTCTACCCGCTGCCCGAGGTGCAGCGCGACCGTTTCCTGTTCCGCGTGCGGGTGCCGCACCCCAGCGCGCACGAGGAGCTGGAGATCCTCCACCGCATGAGCGTCACGCCGCCCGTGCCCGACCGCGTGCTCGACCCGGCCCGGCTGCTGGCCCTGCAGCAGGCCGCCGAGCAGGTCTCGGTGCACCAGCTCGTGGCCGACTACGTGGTGCGCCTGGTCATGTCCACCCGCGCGCCCGCCGACTACGGGCTCGGCGACCTGGCCGAGACGATCGAGATCGGCGTCAGCCCCCGCGCCACGCTCGGCCTGGTCTCGGCCGGGCGCGCGCTGGCCCTGCTGCGCGGCCGCGACTACCTGCTGCCCGACGACGTGCGCGACGTGGCGGTCGACGTCATGTCCCACCGGCTCATGCTGACCTTCGACGCCCTGGCCGACGGCGTCGATCCCGAGCAGGTCGTCAAGCAGATCCTGCACGCCGTGCCGCCGCCCCTGGTCGTCTGGAACCAGAACCGTTGAACACCGCCGAGCAGGCGCTGCGACGGCTGGAGCTGACCGTCACGCGGCGGCTCGACGGCCTGCTGCACGGCGCCCACCAGGGGCTGCTGCCCGGCACCGGCAGCGAGACCGGCGACAGCCGCCTGTACGTGCCCGGCGAGGACGACGTGCGCCGCATGGACTGGGCCGTCACCGCCCGTACGACCGTCCCGCACGTCCGGGACCTGATCGCCGACCGCGAGCTGGAGACCTGGGCGCTGGCCGACCTGTCGGCCAGCATGGACTTCGGCACCGCCGACACCGACAAGCGCGACCTGGTCGTGGCCGCCGTCGGCGCGATCGGCTTCCTGTCCAGCCGCATGGGCGACCGGTTCGGCGCGCTGGTGCTGTACGAGGAGTACATCCACCGCATGCCCGCACGTACCGGCCGCCCGGCCCTGTACGGGCTGCTCAGCTCCCTCATGGACGCCCCGCGCGGCCGGGCCGTGCCCGACGCGCCCGACCTGGCCGAGGGCATCGACGTGCTGGCGGCCACCCGCCGCCGCAGGGGCCTGCGCCTGGTCGTCTCCGACTTCCTCGACGACCGCCCCGAGCTCGACCCCGACGCCGAACGCCCCTGGGAACGCCCGATCAGGCGGCTGGCCGCGCGCCACCAGGTGCTGGCCGTGGAGGTCATCGACCCGCGCGAGCTGGAGCTGCCGGACGTCGGCCGGGTGGCGTTCACCGATCCCGAGACCGGGAACGTACGTGAAGTGCACCTTTCTCCCAAAGTCCGGCAAGCATATGCAGAAGCCGCCGCCCTCCAGCGCGAGGGCACCCGGCTCGCCCTGCGCCGCGCCGGCATCGCCCACCTGGTGCTGCGGACCGACCGGGACTGGGTGTTCGACGTGGCGCAGTTCGTCCTGCGCCAGCGCCGCATGAGCCACCTCGCCCACCGGAGACCCGTATGACGTTTCTCGCGCCCGGCTGGTTGTGGCTGTTCGTGCTGGTGGCGCTGCTGATGGCCGGATACGTCGTGGCGCAGTTCGCCCGCCGCCGCTACACCGTGCGCTTCACCAACCTGGCGCTGCTCAACCTCGTCGCCCCCGCCGGGCCGGGCTGGCGCCGGCACGTGCCCCCCGCGCTGTTCCTGGTCATGATGTCGCTCCTGGTGGTCGGCGCCGCCAAACCCGCCGACCAGGTGCGCGTCCCGCGCGACCGCGCCACCATCATGATCGCCCTCGACGTCTCCTTGTCCATGGACGCCGGCGACGTCCAGCCCAACCGGATCAGCGCCGCCAAGGCCGCCGCCCAGGCGTTCGCCAGGGAGCTGCCCGACCGCTTCAACGTCGGCGTGGTCTCCTTCGCCCGCTCGGCCAACGTCGTCATCTCCCCCACCACCGACCACCAGGCCGTCGTCACCGCCATCGGCAACCTGACCACCCGGCCCGGCACCGCGATCGGCGAGGCCGTCTTCAACTCGCTCGACTCGGTGCGCTCCTTCGACCAGCAGGCCGCCACCGACCCGCCGCCCGCCGCGATCGTGCTGCTGTCCGACGGCGACAACACCTCCGGCCGGTCGGTGACCGAGGCCATCGAGGCCGCCCAGCAGGCCCACGTCCCGGTCTCCACCATCGCGTACGGCACCCAGGAGGGCACCGTCGACATCGACGGCAGGCCCGTGAACGTCCCGGTCAACAAGCAGACACTCCAGTCGCTCTCCGACGGCACCAGCGGCCGCGCCTACGCCGCCGAGTCCGGCAGCGAGCTGCGCGACGTCTACGAGCAGATCGGCACCTCGCTGGGGTTCAAGCTGGTCAGCCAGGAGATCACCCAGTGGTTCATCGTGGCCGCGATCGTGCTCGGGCTGCTCGTGGCCGGCGCCGCGGTCTTGTTCGGCACCCGCATCCCGTAACGTTTTCCCACGTGGCCCACTACTTCTCCGAACGTCCCGAGACCGCGAGCAGGCCGGGCTCGGTCGACCTGGTCCTGCCCGACCTGCACCTGCGGCTGGAGACCGACCGGGGCGTGTTCTCACCCGACCGGGTCGACGTCGGCACGCGCGCGCTGCTGGAGTCGGTCCCGCCGCCGCCGCAGGAGGGCGACCTGCTCGACCTGGGCTGCGGCTACGGGCCCATCGCGCTGACGATGGCCTCGCGGGCGCCCGGGGCGACGGTGTGGGCCGTCGACGTGAACCGGCGGAGCCTGGAGCTGACCGGACGGAACGCCCAGGCCGCCGGCCTTTACAAAGTAAGACCTGTTCATATTGATGAAGTGCCGGATGACGTGAAATTTCGGGCCATCTGGTCCAATCCCGCCATCCGGATTGGCAAGCCGGCTCTGCACGAGATGCTCACCAGGTGGCTCACCCGGCTGACGCCCGACGGCGTCGCCTACCTGGTCGTCCAGAAACACCTCGGCTCGGACTCCCTGCAACGCTGGCTCGGCGAGCAGGGCTGGCAGGCCTCCCGCGAGGCCTCCCGAGCCGCCTACCGCATATTGAAGGTGGCCCGATGAGAAGGCAGCTGCGCCCCACCGACGTCAAGCGGCTCAACCGCACCTGGCGCAGGAACACCGACAACCGGCTCGCGCTGATCCTGGAGTCGGTGACGGGCCCGTTCAACGTCGGCTCGATCTTCCGCAGCGCCGCGGCGTTCGGCGTCGACCAGATCTGGCTGGCGGGCAACGCCACGCCGCCCACCAACCCCAAGGCGGGCAAGACGGCGCTCGGCACCGAGCGCCTGGTCACCTGGCACGAGCCGGTCCCGGCCACCGAGGCGGTCAAGGCCGCCAAGGACGACGGCTACGCCGTGCTGGCCATCGAGCTGACCGCCGAGGCCGTGCCGCTGCACCGCGCCGACCTCGGCCGCGACGTGTGCCTGGTGGTCGGCAGCGAGGACCACGGCTGCTCCCCCGCCCTGCTGGAGGCCGCCGACGGCGTCTGCTACATCCCGCAGGTCGGGCGGGTCGGCTCGTTCAACGTGTCGGTGGCCGCGGCCATCGCGCTGGCCGAGGCGCGCCGCCAGGAGTGGGAGAATCTCCCCGAACCGTGACCGAACCGTCCACCATCGGAAGGGACACCGGGTCGTGCTCAGCCGTCGTTTCGCCTTTCTCGACCATCCGGGGCCGCTGGCCTTCGCCCACCGCGGCGGCGCGCTGGAGGGCGCCGAGAACTCCCTGGCGGCCTTCGAACGCGCGGTCGCGCTCGGCTACGACTACCTGGAGACCGACGCGCACGCCACCGCCGACGGCGTGCTGCTGGCCTTCCACGACCACACCCTCGACCGGGTGACCGACCGGCGGGGCCGCATCTCCGAGCTGCCCTACCGGGAGGTCCGGCAGGCCCGCATCGCCGGCGTGCACGAGATCCCGCTGCTGGAGGACCTGCTCGGCACCTGGCCGCAGGTGCGCTTCAACATCGACGTCAAGGAGGCGGCGGCCATCGCGCCGCTGGCCGAGGCGGTCCGCCGCACCGACGCCTACGACCGCGTCTGCCTGACCTCCTTCTCCGACGAGCGCCTGGTCATGGCCAGGGCCGCCATGGGCCGCGAGGTGTGCTCGGCGCTCGGCCCGCGCGGGGTGGCCGCGCTGCGGGCCGCCGCCGCCACCTCCGGCTACGGCCGGCTGCTGGCCCGCCTGTCGCGCGCCGGGATCCCGTGCGCGCAGGTGCCGGTGGGCTTCCGCGGCCTGCGCGTCACCACCCGGCGCCTGGTCCGCACGGCCCACGCCATCGGCATGCAGGTGCACGTGTGGACGATCAACGACACCGTCCGCATGGAGCACCTGCTCGACCTCGGCGTCGACGGGATCATGACCGACAACGTCACCGGCCTGCGCGAGGTGCTCGAACGGCGCGGCCTGTGGCACCCGCGCGGCCTGGCGGCCTGACCCGCCCGGCGGTGACCTTCCTCTCCTGAGGTGATCACTGTAAGGTCATGGGCACGACACGTGGACGTGACCCACGACCTGCGAAGATGGGCACTTCGTCAGGCATGACCCCACCCCGTGGCCGGGCCGCGCGAGGCCCCCCGGCCGCCCGGCCGCAGAGGAGCGACACGACACCATGGCCTCCACCGCACCCCCCGCGGCCCTCGACGACTCCCCCGCGGCACGCCGCCGCGAGCAGCGCGGCTGGTACTTCTACGACTGGGCCAACTCGGCCTTCTACACCACGATCATCTCGGTGTTCCTGGGCCCGTACCTGATCCCGGTCGCCAGGACCGCGGCCTGCGCGAAGGACTTCCCCGGCCTCGCGCCCGAGACGTGCGCCTCCCAGTTCGACGCGCTGGTCCTGCGCCACCCCGGCCTGGGGTACGTCGACGTGCTCGGCGCCGACATCAGGCCCGCGGCCTTCTTCGGGCTGACGCTGACGGTGGCGGTGTTCCTGCAGATCGTGTTCCTGCCCATCGTGGGCGCGCTGGCCGACCACACCGGCCGCAAGCGGGAGCTGCTCGGCGGCTTCGCCTACGTCGGCGCGCTGGCCACCATGGGCCTGTACTTCGTCGAGGGCGACCGGTACCTGCTGGGCGGCGTGCTGTTCGTGGTGGCCAACCTGGCCTACGGCTCCTCCGTGGTGGTCTACGACTCCTTCCTGCCGCAGATCTCCACCCCCGAGGAGCGCGACGGGGTCTCCTCGCGCGGCTGGGCGATCGGCTACCTCGGCGGCGGGCTGCTGCTCCTGCTCAACCTGGCGCTGTTCCTGCAGCACGACAGCCTCGGGCTGAGTGAGGGCATGGCGGTGCGCATCAGCATGATGTCGGCCGGCCTGTGGTGGGCGACGTTCACGGTCATCCCGCTGCTGCGGCTGCGCAACCGTCCCGTGGCGGCGCACGAGACCACGGCGCTGCGCTCGGTGCGCGGCAGCTTCCGCCAGCTCGGCCGGACGCTGGCAGAGCTGCGGCGCTACCCGCTGACGCTGCTGTTCCTGGTGGCCTACCTGGTCTACAACGACGGCGTGCAGACGGTCATCGGCAACAGCGCGGCCTTCGCCTCCGAGGCCCTCAAGCTGGGCAAGACCGTACAGATCACGGCGATCCTGATGGTGCAGTTCGTGGCGTTCTTCGGGGCGCTGCTGCTGGGGTGGCTGGCGCGCAGTTTCGGCACCAAGCGCACGGTGCTGGCCAGCCTGGTGGTGTGGACCGGGATCGTGGTGGTGGCGATGTTCGTCGGCGAGGGGCAGGCGCTGCAGTTCTACCTGATGGCCTTCGCCATCGCCATCGTGCTGGGCGGCACGCAGGCGTTGTCGCGGTCGTTGTTCTCGCAGGTGATCCCGAAGGGGCGGGAGGCGGAGTACTTCAGCCTGCTGCAGATCAGCGACAAGGGCTCGGCGTTCATCGGATCGCTGACCGTGACGATCGCGCTGCAGGTCACCAACAGCTACCGGATCGCCATCGTGTCCATGATCATATTCTTCGTGGCGGGCTTCGTGCTGCTCGCCCTGACGAACCTGCCCAAGGCCATCAGGGCGGCCGGCAACGAGGTCCCCGCGGGGATCTGAGGCCCGTCAGGGGCCGTACCGGCGCGAGAGCCAGTACGAGGCGCCCACCAGCGCGCCGGTGCCTAGGATGGCCAGCAGCACCAGCGGGCCGGCGTGCCCGCCGCCGGTCAGGGCGCCGCTCTCCAGCCGGATCTCAGCCCGCTCCGGAGCCCGCTCCGGGCGGGTGACGGGCTCGGCCGGCCGGGAGTCGCGGGCCTCCAGGCCGGGGATGGCCTCGACGTCGTCGTCCCGGCGCGGGGCGTGGGCCTGTCTCCTGGCCGGTTCGCGCCGCCCGGACCGGGGGGCCGCGCGGTCGTCGTCGTCATCGTCGCCGCCGTCCTCGTCGTGGACGGCCACGACGAGCGCCGGAGGCGGGCCGGCCGCCGCCTGGGCCGGAAGCAGCGTCCCTCCCCCGACGAGGACGAACGCGAGCGCGGCGGCCGCCGCGGAGCAGCGTGGCACGAGATCCATCTACGCCTCCTGATCGACGTCGCGGTTCCCTCAGCCTGCGGGGCCGCCGTGGGGCGGCCGTGAGCGGGCCATGAGAGTCCTCTCACGAAGGGTCGCGCGTCAAACACCTGGCGTCACAGATCGGCGGCGAGCACCATGGTGCCCGGCCCCCGGGCGGCTCCGGGACCGGGCATCGGCAGCACGGTCTCGGCCGTGGCCTCGCCGCCGCAGTGGGGGCAGGTGACGACGGGCGTGAACTCCCGCCCGCAGGAGTGGACGAGCAGCGCGGGCGGCCCGCCGGGCGGGGTGGACCACCGGTCGCCCCAGGCCATGAGCGTCAGCAGGGCTGGCACGACGTCACGCCCCGCTTCGGTCAGCAGGTATTCGTGGCGCACCGGACGCTCCTGGTAGGGCCGTTTCTCCACGACCCCCGTGGCGACGAGATGGTCGAGCCGGCGGGCCAGCAGGTTGCGCGAGATGCCGAGGTCCGTGGCGAGGTCGTCGAACCTGCGCAGGCCGAGGAACAGGTCGCGCAGGATCAGCGGCGTCCAGGGCTCGCCGATGACGCCGACGGCCTGGGCGATGGAGCAGTGCATCTCACCGAACCTGTTCATGCACCCATGATAGTCGGTTGATATTGTGAACCCATGACAGTTCACATTCAGGACTCACCAGCCGGCGCCTACCGCCGGGCCGGCGAGGCGCACGACGTCCAGGCGCTCAAGGCCACCCTCGCCGACGGCGTGGTGTTCCACTCGCCGCTGAGCTACCGGGCCAGGTTCGAGGGCCTGACACAGGTGGGAGCGCTGTTCGAAGCCGTCTTCGACGTGCTGTCGGACCTGCGCTACCGCAGCGACATCGGCGACGGCCGCACCCGCATGCTCACGGCGACCGCCCGGGTGGGCCGCCAGCCGCTGAACGAGGTGGCCCAGCTCGAACTGGACGACGACGGCCTGGTCCGGGAGATCACCATGTGGATCAGGCCGCTGCCGGGCTTGACCGCGCTGATGGCCGCCCTGGGCCCCCGCATCGCCAGGGACAAGGGCAGGCCGGGCCTTCCGCTGCTGGTGGGGGCGGCCTCCGCGCCGCTGGCCGCGATGACCAGGTTCGGCGACCGGACCCTGGTGCCGCTGCTGGCCTGACACCCGAATGCGGCCATCGCCCCAAAGAGAGAGCAGTGCTCTTGACACAGAACCCCTGTCACGAGAGCATTGCTCTCACAACAGAGCGATGCCCTCAACCAGGAGTTGTCCATGGCCTCCCCCCGCCTCACCTCCGCCGCCTTCGCCCTCGGCGGCGTGCTGCTGTTCGTCTACCCGCTGGTGCGGCCGTCCGGTGACGACGCCGTCGCCATGGCCTCGACCGCGTGGGTCACCGGCCATGTGGCCGCGATGCTCGGGTTCGTGCTGCTCGGGCTGGGCACGCTCGGGCTGCACCAGGTGCTCGGCGACCGTCTGTCGCTGCGCGCGGCCGCGGTGACCTGGGCCGGCGCCGGCCTGACACTCCCCTACTACGGGGCCGAGGACTTCGGCCTGCACGTGATCGCGCAACGTTCCCTGCGCGACGGCACTCCCGCGCTGATGGAACTGGCCGAGCGGTTCCGCTTCGACCCGCTGGCGATCACCCTGTTCGCCGCCGGGCTGGCGTTGCTGGGCGTCGGCACGGTGATGGCGGCCGTGGCGGTGTGGCGTTCGGGGATGCTGCCCAAGGGGGCCGGGACGGCGCTCGCGCTGGGTCTGGCGCTGTTCATCCCGCAGTTCTTCGGCCCGTACCCGGTGCGGATCGCGCACGGGGCGCTCATCATGATCGGCGCGTTGTGGCTGGCGGCGAGCCTGCTCAGAGCCCCGCGGACGACCGCCGCGGCCTGAGGAAGGAGCGCCGGTGGGAGCGGGCTCGAATACCCGAGGCCCCAAGCGCGATTGGATCACCCCGCGGGTGGGAATCCCATCACGGTACCAAGCGTTAGACACCGTGGGAGACAGACCCCCCACGTATGGGGGCCCTGTAGGAGGCATTTAGACATGGGCGAGCGCGCGCTTCGTGGCACCCGGCTCGGGGCAACCAGCTACGAGAACGACCGTAACACGGATCTGGCCCCACGCCAGGAGGTGTCCTACACCTGTCCTAAGGGCCATCGCTTCGAGGTTCCGCTTGCCGCCGAGGCCGAGATCCCCGCGACCTGGGAGTGCCGCATGTGCGGCGCGACCGCGGTGCGGGTCGACGGTGAGCAGCCGGAGTCGAAGAAGACCAAGCCCCCACGGACTCATTGGGACATGCTGCTGGAGCGGCGGTCCATCGAGGATCTGGAAGAGGTGCTCAACGAGAGGCTCGCGGTCTTGCGCGCCCAGCGCCGCAAGAGCGCCTGACCACTTCTCACGGTGAAAACCCCCGGGCGACGCCCGGGGGTTTTGCTGTGCCCGGCCCCCGCTACCAGCGCTGACGCGCCTCCTCGGCCCAGCCGGTGAGGCCGTCGAGGTCCACCCACGCGCCGTCGTCGTCCTGGACGCGGCCGGAGAAGTGGCCGAAGCACTGGTGGGTCTCGCCGGCCACCACGCCCAGCTGGGTACGGGCCACCTTCTCGTGGAACGGCCGGAACTCCACCTCGACCCGCGGGCCGGTGATCCGCCAGGGGCGCAGCCAGTCGCCGCGGTCGTAGGCCCACTCCAGCTCGTCGCCGATCTTGTGCAGCCGGCCGCCGGTGAACAGGGCGTTCTCGGTGACGCCGGTGCCGTCGGTCCACTTGCCGCCGAGCTGGACGGACCGGCCGGGCCCGCTGCCGGCCGCCCAGTTCCAGGTGACCGCGTACGGCCACTTGCCCCGGCCGTGGTCGAGCACCGCGAAGGAGTCCGCGGGGTCGATCGCGAACTCGTCCGGGCCCAGGCGCAGGCGTCCGCGCGCCGGGCGGCCGACGTCCTTGACCGTGTACTGGAACCGGTTCGGCCCCCAGGGGACGACGACGCCGAGCGACTCGTGGCCCTGGGGCAGCGGCACCTCCAGGTCGATCCGCACGCCGGGGGCGGCGGCGCGGATGACGGTGGCGGCCGGGTCCTGCCGGATGTCGATCGTCAGCCCGCCGCCGCGCACGGACACCGTGCCGGCGCCGCTGCGGTCGGGGAAGACGGCGCCGCGGGCCAGCGGCACGACGACGTCCTTGGCGAACTCCGCGCCGGTGGCCCGGTCGAGCACGTAGACGCCGTGCACCCCGGCGTAGTCCAGTGAGGAGGCCACCAGGCCGATGATGTGGGAGGGGGTGACGACGCCCCAGTACTCCCAGCGCTTGCGCCGTCCCCAGCCGCGCAGGTTGGCCCGGTGCAGCGGCGTGCGGGTCCAGCCGACCGCGGCCGGGTTCAGCCGCCCGCCGGGCAGGCACAGGTCGGCGGGGGCGGTGAGCTCCCGTTCATGGGTGGTCATGGAAGGCGAGCCTCCTCGTGACGGAGCGGATGAGGTCGGCGGGCAGCTTCAGCTCGGCCCGGTCGTAGGTGAGCAGGCCGTTCAGCTCGTCCTCGACGTCGGAGAGCTGGGTGTAGACGGTGGCGCTCAGGCCCTTGCGGATGGCCGGGACGATCTGCTCCTCGTGCAGCCGGACGAACGCCGCGCCCAGCTCGTCGGCGGTGCGGTAACGGCGGTAGCCGAACTCCTTCTCGCCCCAGGTGTGGCCTTCGACGGCCAGGCTGTAGCCACCGTACTCCGTCAGGGCCAGGACGCGGCCGTCCGGGCGGGGCGGGCGGAAACGGCGGAAGTAGACGTGCAGGCTGTGCAGGTCGCCCGCGCGCTGGTCGTGCCAGCCGCTGGCGTGGTCGATCGTGCGGGTGGGGTCCAGCCGGGCCAGCTCGCCGGCGATCCGCGCGGCGTCGAACTGGCCCCAGCCCTCGTTGAACGGCACCCAGACCGCCAGCGCGACCACGTTGCGCAGGTGCTCGACGGTCTCGCGCAGCTCGGCCTCGAACGCGGCCCGCCCGGCGGCGTCGGCTCGTCCGAAGCGGCGGTGGCGGCGGTCGTCCAGGCGCAGCGGCAGCAGCGCGGGGGTGGTGACGACCAGCGGCCGGTAGGTCTGGCCGCCGTTGACCAGGTCCTGCCAGACGAGCATGCCGAGCCGGTCGCAGTGGTGGTACCAGCGCAGCGGCTCGATCTTGATGTGCTTGCGCAGCATCGTGAAGCCGAGCTGTTTCATCATGACGATGTCGTCGACCATGGCCTCGTCGGAGGGCGGCGTGTAGAGGCCGTCGGGCCAGTAGCCCTGGTCGAGGATCCCGGCGTGGAAGTACGGCCGGCCGTTCAGCAGCAGCCGGGGCACGCCGTCGGCGTCCGGGCCGACGGAGAAGGAGCGCATGCCGACGTAGCCGCGGACGTGGTCCTCGCCGAGCGAGACGGTCACGTCGTACAGGAAGGGGTCCTCGGGGGTCCACGGGCGCGCGCCGGGCAGCGGGACGCGCACCGGCCGCCCGGCGGGGACGGTGGCCCGGCCCGCCACCTGCCCGCCGGCGAGGATCTCGACCTCGGCCTCGCCGCCCGCGGCGTGCACGGTCACCTCGATGCACTCCTCGGCGAGCACGGGGGTCAGCGTGAGCCGTTCCACGTGCAGTCCGGGCACGCGCTCGGCCCAGACGGTCTGCCAGATGCCCGACTGGGCGGTGTACCAGATGCCGCCGCGGCGCAGCCGCTGCTTGCCGCGCGACCGCCAGCCGGTGTCGCTGTCGTCCTGGACGGCCACGTCGAGGGTGTTGACGCCCTCGGTCAGCGCGTCGGTGACGTCGAAGGAGAACGGCAGGTAGCCGCCGCTGTGGCCGCCGACCTCGACGTCGTTGACCCACACCCGGCAGGTCTGGTCGACGGCGCCGAAATGCAGGATCACCCGCCCGCCCGCGGGCCCGGCGGGCGGCCGGAAGGTGCGGCGGTACCACAGCGTCTTCCCCGGCAGCAGCTGCCGGCCGACCCCGGACAGCGGCGCCTCCGGCGAGTACGGCACGAGGATGTCGCCGTCGTAGGCCCCGGGCCGCGAGCCGTCGTTGATCGCGTACTGCCAGCGGCCGTTGAGGTTGACGTAGCTGTCGCGGACGAGCTGGGGCCGGGGGTACTCCGGCAGCGGGATCGGGTCGCCGGTCACGACAGCCACACCGCCGTGTCGGCGGGCAGGACGCCGCCGTCCAGGGGGCCGCTGGCCAGCAGGACGTCGTGGTGCGGCGGCAGCGGCACCACGTCCGGGCCGAAGTTGACCATGAGGGTGAAGCCGGGCTCGCGGGTGAGGGCCAGCACGCCGGGCGGGGCGTCGAGCCAGGTCAGGTCGCCGTCGCCGAGCGCGGGATGCTCCCGGCGCAGGGCGATGGCGGCGCGGTGGAGGTTGAGGGTGGAGCCGGGGTCGTCCCGCTGGGCGGCGACGGTGAGGTGCGCCCAGTCGGCCGGCTGGGGCAGCCAGGTGCCGCCCGGCCCGAACCCGTACGGCGCGGACGTGCCCGACCAGGGCAGCGGCACGCGGCAGCCGTCCCTGCCGATGAAGGCGCGGCCGGTGCGCTCGAACATCGGGTCCTGCCGCGCCTGCGCCGGCATGTCGAGATATTCGGGCAGGCCGAGCTCGTCGCCCTGGTAGAGGTAGGCGGCGCCGGGCAGGGCGAGCAGCAGCAGCGTCGCGGCGCGGGCCCGCCTGCGGCCGAGCTCGTGGTCGACGGCGACCCTGCCGAGCAGCACGTCGGCGGTGGGGGCGCGGACGAGGTCCTGGTCGATGCCGAACCTGGTCGCCATCCGCGGCACGTCGTGGTTGCCCAGCACCCAGGGGATCGACCCGCCCGTCTCGCGGGCCAGCCGGTGCGACTCCTCGATCACCGCGCGGAACTCCGCTGCCGACCACGGCAGGGGCATCAGGCGGAAGTTGAACAGCTGGGCCAGGCCGTCGCCGGTGAGGTAGGGCCGGGCCTGGGCGGGGTCGGCGAACCAGATCTCGGCCACCGTGCCGCGCGGCCCGGGGTAGGCGGCCAGGATCTTGCGCCAGGACCGGTACAGCTCCAGCAGCTCGGGCTGGTGCTCGTACGGCACCGCGGACCGTCCGGGCGCCAGCGGCGCGCCCTGGCTGCCGGGGACGACGTCGGGCAGGCCGTCCTCCTTGAACAGCATGGCGGCCACGTCGATGCGGAACCCGGACACGCCGCGGTCCAGCCAGAACCGCAGCACGTCCTCGAACATGGCGGTGACGCCGGGGTGCCGCCAGTTCCAGTCGGGCTGGGCGGAGTCGAACAGGTGCAGGTACCACTGGCCGTCGGGGGTCTGGGTCCAGGCCGGGCCGCCGAACATGGACTGCCAGTTGTTGGGCTCGTCGCGGAAGAGGAACCACTCGCGCTCGGGGCTGCCGGGGCCGGCCGCCAGCGCCTGCCGGAAGCGCGGGTGGGCGGCCGAGCAGTGGTTGGGCACGATGTCGACGATGACCTTGATGTCCCGGGCGGCGGCCGCGGCCACGTAGGCGTCGAAGTCGGCCAGCGTGCCGTAGCGGGGGTCCACGTCGGTGTGGTCGGCGACGTCGTAGCCGCCGTCGGCCAGCGGCGAGGGGTAGAACGGGCTCAGCCAGACGGCGTCCACGCCCAGGTCGGCCAGGTGGTCCAGGCGGGCCAGCGCGCCGGGCAGGTCGCCCTGGCCGTCGCCGTCGGCGTCGGCGAAGCTGCGGGGGTAGATCTGGTAGACGACGGCGTCACGCCACCAGGCGTCGCCGTCGAAGACTGCCAGACCGTCGGACACTGTTTTATCGGACACTGCTTTATCGGACACTGCGGATTCTCCAGATGAGGCAGGCGCCGAGCGCGGCGAAGGCCGCCGCGACGGCGTACATGAGCGGGTAGCCGCCCGCGGAGGTGACCAGGGGCGCGGCGATGACCGGCCCGAACGTGCTGGAGGCGGAGTTGGCCAGGCTGACGATCCCCAGGTCCTTGCCGCGGTCGGCGTCGGCGGGCAGGAGCTGGGTGACCATGGCCTGGTCCACGGCGGCGAACATGCCGTAGCCGGCGCCGAGCAGGACGCTGGCGGCGATCGCGGCGGGCCAGCTGGTCAGGAAGGTCAGCACGAGCCCGGAGGCGGCCATCGTGAGCCCGCCGACGAAGACGGCCGTGCGGCGGTTGCCGAACCGGTCCGACAACCAGCCCGCGACCAGGGTGGGCGCGACGCTGCTCAGCGTGAAGACCGCGACCAGCACCACGACGCCCTGCTCGACGGTGGAGCCGGGGAAGAGCGCCTCGTAGCCGACGCCGTCGCGCAGGTAGTACTGCAGGTAGCCGATCGCCATGGCCAGGGTGAGGGTGATCAGGAAGCGGCTCAGCCAGGCCCAGGCGAAGTCGGGGTGCCTGCGCGGGCTCACCTTGAAGCTGCGCAGCAGCGAGCGCGGCCCGAACGGCGGCAGGTCGGCCGGCGCGCTCGCGGGTTCCTTGGTGAACAGGCTGAACGGCAGCACCAGCAGCAGCACCAGGACGGCCATCGCCAGGAACCCGGCCTGCGAGCCGGTCGCCACGACGGTGACCACGACGCCGCCCAGCAGCGGCCCGGCGAGCTGGCCCACGCCCGCCAGCGCCGAGGCCTTGCCCCGCTGGCTGATCGGCACCTGGTCGGGCACGGTGGCGATGGCGGTGGCCAGGGCGGCGGTGAAGGCGAGCTGGGCGACCGCCCAGCCGACGACCAGCCCGGCCAGGGAGTCCTGGCGGGACAGGAAGACCAGGGACGCGGCGCAGACCAGCGCGCCGCCCGCGATCCAGGGACGGCGCCGGCCCATCCGGGCGCGGGTGCGGTCGGAAAGAGCTCCGAACAGCGGGTTGGCCACGATCGTGCAGACGGCGGCGACGGCGAACACCACCGCCAGCGACGCCTCCTTGTGCTGCGGATCGATGCGTGCCACGTGGGAGGGGAGCAGGATCTGGTTCCCGACGGTCATCGCCATGATGACCCCCATCTGGGCCAGCGCCAGCAGAGACATCCAGCCCGCGGACACCCGTCTGTCAGGCGCGAGGCGCGGTTCGGCCATGCAGGTCCTCCCTGGGGGGGAACGTGAGAGGATGTCACGTTAGAACATGACAGGTCGTTATGTTAAGACTTGTTCGTGGAGAACCCCGGCATCCGGCGGCGACCGGTCCAGCGACGCAGCATCGACAGGGTCGAACGCATCCTCGACGCCTGCGCCCGGCTGCTGGACGAGGTCGGCCTGGACGCCCTGACGATCTCCGACGTCGCCAGGAGCGCCGGTGTGCCCTCCGGCACGATCTACCAGTTCTTCGACGGCAAGCCGGGCATGCTGCGCGAGCTGGCGCTGCGCAACCTGGAGGTGCTGCTGGCCCGGCTGCGGGCCAGGGTCGCCGAGGAGCCGCCGCTGACCTGGCCGCGGGCGGCGGAGCTGGTGCTGGCCGAGACGGTGGAGATGCGCAGGAGCGTGCCGGGCTTCACCGTGGTCGACTTCGCCGACACCCGGCCGGGCGGCCCGTCGTTCCTGCCCGCCGGGCGGGTGCGGGAGAGCGGGGACGTGCTGGCCGAGCGGCTCTACCACTTCGCGCTGGAGGAGGCGGGGCTGCCGGCGCTGCCGGATCCGTACCGGGTGATGCGGCTGGCGATCCAGTCCACGGCGGCGGTGTTGTACCTGACGTTCTCCGCGACGCCGCAGGGCGATCCGGCCATGATCGAGCAAGGACGCAGGCTGCTGCGGGCCTACTTCGTGGACGTGGCCTCAGAAACATTCCGGTAACAAGGATTGACCGTACAAAACCGGACGAACTAGCGTCTTCCACATTCTATAGAAAGCAGAATGCAGGAGGCGGTGCATGGACGCGACGGCACGCGCGGCGATCGTCACCGACGTCGCGGGAGCGGTGGAGGTGCGCGAGTACGGCCTGCCGCAGCCCGGTCCGGGAGAGTTCGTCCTGGAGGTCGAGCTGTGCGGCATGTGCGGCACGGACGCCCACATCTACCGGGGCCGGCTGGCCAGCGTGCGGTTCCCCGCGCTGCTCGGGCACGAGATCGTCGGCCGGCTGGCCGCGCTCGGCGACGGCGTCGCGACCGACCACGCGGGCCGGCCGGTGGCCGTCGGCGACCGGGTCGGCGTCTTCCCGTCGCTGAGCTGCGGCCGGTGCTTCGAGTGCCAGGTGCGCCGCAGGCCGGGCAGTTGCCCGGACCGGCGGCCGTCCTACGGGTTCGCCTCCCCCGCCGACCGGCCGCCGTACCTGACCGGCGGCTTCGCCACCCACCTGTACGCCTCGAACGCGGGCACGGTGTTCTACCGGACCGAGCTGCCCGCCGAGGTCGCCGTGCTGCAGGAGCCGCTGTCGGTGGCCCTGCACGGCGTGGAACGTTCCGCGATCCGGATCGGCTCCACCGTCGTGGTCCAGGGGGTCGGCGCGATCGGCCTGATGGCCGTGGTCGCCGCCCGCGCCGCCGGGGCGGCCAGGGTGGTCGCCGTCGGCGCGCCGGGCGCCCGCCTGGAGCTGGCCGCGCTGCTCGGCGCGGACACCGTCGTCGGCCTCGGCGAAGGACCCGCCGGGCGCCGCCGGGCGGTGTTCGACGCACTGGGACGCGCGGGCGCCGACGCCGTCATCGGCACCGCGGGCTCGCCCGAGGCGTTCACCGAGGCGCTCGGCCTGGTCGCCGACGGCGGCGTGCTGGCCGAGCTGGGCAACTTCACCGACCGCGGCGCCGTCCCCGTCAATCCCTACAGCGACCTGCTCAAGCGGGACCTCACCATCGCCGGCGTCTACGGCGCCGGCCCCGACATGCAGCGCCGCTACCACCAGGCGCTGACGATCCTGGAACGCGGCGGCAGCCCCTTCGAGCGCGTGGTCAGCCACCGCGTGCCGCTCGGCCGGGTCTGCGAGGCGCTCGAGGCCCTGGGCTCGGGCCACCCGCTGGACGGCCGGGACGTCGTCAAGCTCGCCGTCGACCCCTCCGCCTGAAATCCCCCATTCCCCTCCGGGAGGACACCCGTGTTGACCAACACCCGGCTCGTCACGGCCGCGGCCGTGCTCGCGCTCAGCGTCGCCGCCTGCGGCTCGTCGTCGCAGGAGGTCCCGGCCGACGGCGGCGGCCTCGGCACGGCGCAGGCCCCGGTGTCGATCCGCGTGATCGCCAACGACGCCTTCGCCAAGCAGTGGCAGGACAAGCTCGTGCCGGAGTTCGCCAAGAAGCACCCGAACATCAAGGTCACCGTCGACGGCATCCCCTACAACGACCAGCTGCCCAAGACGATGCTGGAGCTGACCGGCACCACCGCCACCTACGACGTGGTGCTCGCCGACGACCCCTGGCTGCCGCAGCTGGCCAAGACCGGCGCCCTGTACGACCTCAAGGGCCCCGAGCTGGCCAAGTGGAACGACCCCGGCTACGACTGGGCCGACTTCAACCCCTCGCCGCTGGCCGCCGGGGAGTGGGAGGGCAAGCAGTACGCCGTGCCCGTGCGCTCCAACCTGCTGCTGATGTTCTACAACAAGTCGCTGTACAAGAAGGCCGGCGTGGCCGAGCCGACCGCCGAGACCACCTGGGAGCAGTACTTCAAGGACGCCCCCAAACTCGTCCAGGACACCGACGGCGACGGCAGGACCGACTCCTGGGCCGTGGGCACGTACTTCACCAAGGACCCGCTCACCCCCACCGTGTGGCAGACCGTGCTCAACTCCGACGGCGGCAAGATCCTGGACGGCACGAAGGTCGCCTTCGGCGGCCCCGCGGGCGTCAAGGCCCTGCAGACGCAGGTGGACCTGCTCAAGTACGCGCCGCCCGGGGCGAGCACGTACCAGTTCAACGAGCCGCTGGAGGCCTTCCGGCAGGGCAAGACGGCCACCATGTTCATGTGGGGCAGCGTCTACAAGGGCACCGCCGTGGACAAGGAGACCACCACCCTGACCCCTGAGCAGGTGGGCCTCACCACCCTGCCCGCCGGATCGACCGCGCCGGGCGCCCACCGCGGGATCTGGACGGCGGGCATCTCCAAGAAGTCCACGCACCCGGCCGCCGCCTGGACCTGGCTGCAGTGGGTGACCTCCAAGGAGGGCGAGCAGTTCACCGGCAAGGCGTTCGGCACCTTCCCCGCCCGCAACTCCAGCCTCGACGGCACGCCGCCGGCCGAGTGGGCCGTCCCGGTCTACAAGGCGCTCAAGGACGGCTACGAGGTCGTCTCCAAGGGTGAGATGTGGCGGCCCAGGCTCCCCGAGTCCGACGCCGTGCAGCAGATCCTGGCGCTGCAGACCAGCCGGGCCATGTCCGGGCAGGCCACCGCGCAGCAGGCGATCGACCAGGCCGCCAAGGAGATCGGCGACCTGCTGACGTCCAAGGGCTACAACCAGTGAGGCGTGCCCGACTGGGAGAGCCGGGCACGGCCTGGCTCTTCCTGGCCCCCGCCCTGCTGCTGCTGGCGGGCATGCTGCTCTACCCGATCCTCTACACGGCCTGGGTGAGCGTGTCCGACTTCGACCTGGCCTCCTTCCAGCCGTCCGGGTGGGTCGGCTGGCGGCACTACGAGGCCGTGCTGCGCGATCCGGGCTTCCTGGACTCGCTCCGGGTCACCGGCGTCTACCTGGTGATCGCGCTGCCGTTGCAGATGGTGCTCGGGTTCGCCATCGCGTTCCTGCTCAACGTCGCCTGGCGGGGGCGGGGCGTGCTGCGCGCCCTGTTCCTCATCCCGATGGTGGTGGCGCCGGTGGTCGCCGGCGGCGTGTGGCGGATGTTGCTCGACCCGCTGTGGGGCGTGGTCAACTACGCCCTCGGCCTGGTCGGCGTCGGGCCCGTCGAGTGGATCGGCGACCCGGCGCTGGCCATGGTCAGCCTGATCGTCATCGACACCTGGCGCTGGACGCCGTTCGTGGTGCTCATCGCCTCGGCCGGGATCATGGCACTGCCCGGCGACGTGTACGAGGCCGCCCGCTCCGACGGCGCCGGCCGCTGGGCGATCCTGCGGCGCATCACGCTGCCGCTGCTGGTGCCGGTGATGGCCGCCGCGTTCGTGGTGCGCTGGCTGGGCGCGGTCAAGATGTTCGACATCGCGCTGGCCGCGACCAGGGGCGGGCCGGGCAACTCGACCAACGTCATCAACCTCTACATCTACGAGAAGGGGTTCCGGAGCCTGGAGTTCGGCTCGGCCTCCTCGATGGCGACGATCGTCCTGGTCCTGACGATGCTGATCACCTTTGTCCTGTTCCGCGTGACCCGGCGTCTGGAGAACCGATGGTGAGACGGTACGCGGCCGTCACGGGGGCCGTCCTGGTGACGCTGGCCTTCCTGTTCCCCGTGCTCTACATGGTCTCGATCTCGTTCAAGCTGCCCAGGGACATCTTCACGGTGCCGCCGCGCTGGCTGAGCGAGTTCACCCTCGACAACTACGTCAGCTACTTCCAGCAGGCGCGCATCCTGCCCCGCATGGTCAACACGGTCATCGTGGCGGCCGGCGCCTCGGCCATCTCCATGGTCGCCGGCTCGATGGCCGGGTACGCGCTGTCGCGGCTGCGGATGCGCGGCGCGGGCGTGGTGGGCGGGCTGATCCTGGCCTCGCGCGCGGTGCCGCCGATCGCGCTGGTGGTGCCGCTGTTCCTGGTGGCCAGGAAGCTCGGGCTGACCGACCAGTACATCACCGTGATCCTGGCGTACGTGACCTTCCTGGTGCCGTACGTGGTGTGGCTGATGCGGGCCTTCTTCCGCGGGCTGCCCAAGGAGCTGGAGGAGGCGGCGATGATCGACGGCTGCTCGCGGTTCGGGGCGTTCTTCCGGATCATCGTGCCGACGAGCCTGACCGGCCTGGTCTCGACGTTGATCTTCTGCATCATCCTGGCCTGGGAGGAACTGCTGTTCGCGCTGATCCTCACCAACGACCGGGCGGTCACCATCCCCGTCGCCATCGCCGGGATCGCGGCCGACACCGAGAAGGGCGGGATGTGGGGGCCGCTGGCCGCGGTCGGCGTGCTGACCGTGCTGCCCGTGGTGGTCTTCGCGCTGCTGGTGCAGAAGTACCTGATCAAGGGTCTCGCGGACGGCGCGACCAAGGGGTGAGGAGCCGATGAGGATCACAGACGTCCGCGCGCGGGTCATCGAGCTGCCCTATCCCCGGCCGTTCGTGCCGTCATGGGCCCCGGAGGGCGCGCACCGGGCGATGTCGGCGGTCATCGTCGAGGTCGAGACCGACGAGGGCATCGTCGGGGTGTCCGGCGGCGACATGGGCCACGGCACCGGGCCGATGCTGCTGGAGGCGATCCGCGGCTGGATCCGCCCGCAGCTCGTCGGCCTGGACGCCTTCGACACCACGCACGTCGCCAACCGGCTGCGGTACGTGGCCGAGTACGTCTTCCCCCGGCCGTGGGTCGTCGGCGTCGCCGTGTGGGACGCCGTCGGCAAGGCCTGCGGGCAGCCGCTGTACAAGCTCTGGGGCGGGCACTCGGGAGCTGTCCGCGCGTACGCGAGCTTCGGCGAGCTCCGCGACCCGCGGCAGCGGGCCGAGGACGCCCTGGCCGCCGTCGAACGGGGTTTCCAGGGGATCAAGCTGCGCGTGCACGCGGCCACCGTCGCCGAGGACGTGCGGCAGGTCGCCGCCGTGCGGGAGGCGGTCGGCCCCGACGTGGCGATCATGGTGGACGCCAACCAGGCGGCCGCCCGCTGGCGCTACGCCCCCGACGGCACCCGCCTGATCTGGGACTTCGAGCGCGCCCTGACCACCGCCAGGGAGCTGGCCGGGCTGGGCGTGGCGTGGCTGGAGGAGCCGCTGCCCCGGCACGACTACCGCGCCCTGTGCGAGCTGACCGCGGCCTCGCCGATCCCGATCGCCGGCTGCGAGCACAACCGGGGCATCGGCCAGCTCGTGCGCATGCTGGAGGATGGTTGCTTCGACATCTTTCAGCCCGACGCGAACGAGAGCGAGGAGATCGGCGCGCTGCGCGACTTCGGCGCCATGGCCGCCGCCCGGCAGCGCAAGGTCATCCCGCACGCCTGGGCCACCGGGCTCGGCGTGGCGGGCAACCTGCAACTTTGCGCCTCGCTGCCGAACTGCGACTGGCTGGAGTACCCCTACGATCCGCCGGTGATCGTCCCGGAGGTGTTCCACGCCATGCTGACCGAACCGCTGCTGCCCGACTCCCGCGGTCTCGTCGCCGTTCCGACGGGGCCCGGAATCGGTGTAGAGCTGGACCACGCGGCGATCGAGCCGCTCACCGTCCAGCGGGTCTGAAGGGCTCCTCAACCATGGCCGAATCGCGTTCCCCCTTCCGCACCAAGGCGGATCTTGCGGCGGAGCACATCAAACATCTGATCATGAGTGGCCAGGCGCCTCCCGGCACGAAGATCACCACGAGGGTGGTGGCCGAGGCCGTGGGCATCAGCGAGACGCCCGTGCGCGAGGCGATCAAGCAGCTCTGCTCCGAGGACTGGCTGGTCGAGCGCCCGCACGTCGGCGCCGTGGTCGCCGAGCTCACGGTGGCCAACGTGCGCGAGCTCTACAGCGTCCGGGCCGCGCTCACCGCGCTGGCGCTGGAGCTGGGCGGCGTGCCGCTGGAGGGCGCGCGGCTGGCCGAGGTCGACGCCGTGCTCGCCGAGTGCGAGACCGCCGTCGCCCGCGAGGACGTCGCCGCCTTCGCCCGCCTCAACCGGCGCTTCCACTCCCTGCTGTGCGACACCGAGCACAGCAAGCTCACCCACCGCATGCTGCAGAGCCTGTGGGCCCGCACGGAGACCGCCCAGCGCGGCTTCCGCCTGGTGCCCTGGCGGCTGCCCAAGTCGCACGCCGAGCACATCGCCATCAGGAACGCCCTGGTCGAGGGCGACATCCCGCTGGCGGGCAGGCTGCAGCACGCGCACGAGATGGCCGCCATGAAGGCCCTCATCGAAGGAATCCAGGAGACACATGGCTGACACCCGCAGGGCTCTCATCGGAGCCGCATGGCAGGAGGCCGACCAGACCTTCACCGTCCGCTCCCCCGCCACCGGCGAGCCGCTGGCGCAGGTCGCCGACTGCGGCCCCGAGCTGGCCACGCAGGCGATCGACGCGGCCGCGGCGGCGCTGCCCGGCTGGCGGGCCATGCCCGCGCACGAGCGCGCCGGCCTCATGCGGGCCGCCGCCGGCGAGCTGACCGCGCGGGCGGACCGGATCGCCGCGATCATGACGGCCGAGCAGGGCAAGCCGCTCGCCGAGGCGACCGGCGAGGTGCTCTCGGGCGCCGACCACCTGCTGTGGGCCGCCGAGGAGACCCGCCGCCTGTACGGTGAGACCGTGCCCGGCGCGCACGAGGGCAACCGCATCTGGCTGCTGCCCGAGCCGGTCGGCGTGGTCGCGGGCATCACCCCGTGGAACTTCCCGGTCTCGATGATCACCCGCAAGCTCGGCCCGGCGCTGGCCGCCGGCTGCACGGTCGTGCTGAAGCCGGCCGAGCAGACCCCGCTGTCAGCGATCGCGGTGGCCGAGGCGTTCGTCGCGGCCGGGCTGCCGCCGGGCGTGTTCAACCTGGTCACCACGTCCCGCCCGGCCGCGTTCGGGCAGGCGGTGATGACCGACCCGCGAGTGCGCAAGGTGTCCTTCACCGGCTCCACCGAGGTCGGCCGCGAGCTGATCAGGCAGAGCGCCCACGACGTCAAGCGGCTCAGCGTCGAGCTGGGCGGGCACGCGCCCGTGCTGGTCTTCCCCGACGCCGACCCGGTCGCCGCCGCCCGCGCGGTGGCCCGCAGCAAGTTCCTCAACGCCGGGCAGGCCTGCACCTCGCCCAACCGCCTCTTCGTCCACTCCTCGCTGGCCGCCGCCTTCACCGACGAGCTGGTGCGCCAGGCGCGGGCGGCCGAGCTGGGCCCGCTCATCGACGAGGCGGCCGTGGCCAAGGTGAGCAGGCACGTCGAGGACGCCGTCACGAAGGGCGCGGCCGTCCTGACCGGCGGGCGGCGTCCGGAGGGGGCGGGCACGTATTACCCGGCGACCGTGCTGGGCGGGGTGAGCGAGGACATGCTGGTCTGCCGCGAGGAGACGTTCGGGCCGGTCGCGCCGGTGCTGGAGTTCGACGACTGCGACACGGTCGTCGAACGCGCCAACGCCACCCCGTACGGCCTGACCGCCTACGTGTGGACCAACGACCTGACCAGGACCCTGCGGGTGGCCGAGGAGCTGCAGTTCGGCATGGTCACCGTGAACGGCGGCCCGCTGGCGCCGCCGCAGGCGCCGTTCGGCGGGGTCAAGAGCAGCGGCTACGGGCGCGAGGGCGGCCACCACGGGGTGGCCGACTACCTGGAGTACAAGTACCTCAGCGTGGGGCTGGGACGATGACGGAGAGCACGACGGAGAGCACGATGAAGACGAGCCCGCGCGCGGTCGCAGAGCGCGAGATCACCCGCCGGGTCGACCTGTGCCTGCCCGACGGCCGGCTCAACCCGGCCGCGGTCGGCTGGAGCCGCACCCCGCTGCACCGCGCCAACATCCGTGGCTGGGGCCGCACCATGCGCTGGGACTACTGGTGCGTCACCAGCCCCGGCCACGTGTTCGCCTTCAGCGCCAGCAGCCTCGACTACCTGGCCGGCGAGTCGGCGTTCTTCCTCGACCGGCGCACCGGCGAGCAGGTCTCCAGCCGGGGCCTGCTCGTCCCGGCCAGGGGCGTGTCCTTCTCCGAGCGCGGCGGCGAGGGCAGCGTGCGCATCGGCGCCGGCCCGGTCCGCATCAGCGTCGACGAGACCGCCGACGGCACCCGGCTGCGGCTGAAGTCCGCCGAGATCGCCGCTGACGTGCTGGTGCGCCGGGTGCCGGGCCGCGAGAGCCTGTCGGTCGTGGTGCCCTGGAGCCCCCGCCGTTTCCAGTACACGGTCAAGGACGTCGGCCGGCCCGCCGAGGGCACCGTGCGCGTGGGCGGGCTGACCTACGAGTTCGACCCGGCCGAGGCCCTGGCCACGCTCGACCTCGGGCGCGGGCGCTGGCCCGGCGACATCCGCTGGAACTGGGGGGCGGCCGCCGGACGGCCCGGCGGCCGCGACGTCGCCCTGCAGATCGGCGGCAAGTGGACCGACGGCACCGGCAGCGTGGAGAACGGCCTGATCCTCGACGGCCGGCTGCACAAGATCAGCGAGGAGCTGGTCTGGCGGTACGACACCACCGACTGGCGCGCGCCCTGGCGCATCGAGGGCGAGCGCGTGGACCTGGAGTTCGTCCCCGAGCACGTGCGCGAGGCCGACGTGCGGCGCGCGTTCTACATGCGCAGCCAGGAGGCCCAGGCGTTCGGCCACTACCGCGGCACGGTCGTCGCCGACGACGGCGCGAGCGTCACGGTCGACGGCCTGTACGGCTGGGCCGAGGAGGTCTACCGGCGCTGGTAGCGCCCTCAGGCGTCCCGGTCGTGGCGGATGACCTCGCCGTGGATGACCTCGCCGTGCACGACCTTGCCGCCCTGCGGGGCCCGGTCCACGCCGGGCGCCGGCGGGAACACGTTCGCGTACGGCGAGGCCGCCGCCATCCGCTTGATCCGCCGGTCGAAGAACGACGACGCCAGCCGCCGCATCAGCGGCCGGGTGAAGGGCAGCACGAAGACGAAGCCGACGAGGTCGGTGAAGAAGCCCGGGATCGTCAGCAGGGCGCCGCCGGCCAGCACCAGGCCGCCGTCGGCCAGCTCACGGTCGGGCACCCGGCCCTCCGACAGGGCCGCCTGCAGACGCCGCCAGACCCGGCGGCCCTCGCGGCGCACCAGCCAGGCGCCCAGCAGGCTGCCCGCGATCAGCAGGCCGACGGTCGGCCATCCGCCGATCATCGATCCGACCTGGATCAGCAGCCAGACCTCCAGCACCGGGACGCCCAGCAGGGCCAGCAACAGCAGCAGCCGCATCGTTTCCTCGATTCCGCGCACACGTACATCAGGAACAACGTCCGGCGGGCCGCGCGCGTTCCTGGACGCGGATCCTCACGCGCCCGTCAGCCGCCGGTCAGCCGCGGGTGCGGCGCAGGCGGCGGGGCAGGCCGGTGACGCCCCACATGCCGATGCGCCACAACGCCTCGGACATGACCTTGCCGTTCATCTTGCTCTTGCCGACCGTGCGCTCGACGAACGTGATCGGCACCTCCACCACCCGCAGCCCGTGCCTGGACGTGCGGAGCGTGAGGTCGACCTGGAAGCAGTAGCCCTGCGACTCGACCCCGGCCAGGCCCACCTTCTCCAGCGTGGCGGCCCGGTAGGCGCGGAAACCGGCGGTGGCGTCGCGCACCGGCAGGCCGAGCATCACCCGGGTGTAGATGTTGGCGCCCTTGGACAGCAGCTCGCGCCGGTGGGGCCAGTTGACCACCTTGCCGCCGGGCACGTAGCGGGAGCCGATCGCCAGGTCGGCGCCGTCGGCCAGCGCCTGCAGCAGCTTGGGCAGCTCCTCGGGCTGGTGGGAGCCGTCGGCGTCCATCTCGACCAGCACGTCGTAGCCCTCGCCCAGGCCCCAGCGGAAGCCGGCGATGTAGGCCGCGCCGAGCCCCTGCTTGCCCGGCCGGTGCAGCACGTGGACGTGCTCGTCGGCCTCGGCCAGCGCGTCGGCGGCCGCGCCGGTGCCGTCGGGGCTGTTGTCGTCGGCCACCAGCACGTGGGCGTCCGGCACGGCGGCGCGCACCCGCTCGACGATCGCGGGCAGGTTGTCGCGCTCGTTGTAGGTCGGGACGACGACGAGCACCCGGCCGACAGTCTCCATCATGAGCCGTTCCCCATTCGGTCGCCTCGCCTGCCGCGCCGTGCGGCGACTCCGACAGCCACCGCTCCCATCAACATCAATGCCCATTCAGGAAGGTCGCCCACCTTTGTGGCGATCGTTTCCTGGGTGCGTACGGGCACCTTGACCACGTTCATGTCAGGGACAAGTTCACGGGTCTGCCAGGAGACTTTACCGTCAGGCGTGACATATGCGGAGATCCCGGTCGTGGCGGCCGTGACGACGGCCCTGTTGTGCTCGACGGCCCGCAGCTTGGACATCGCGAGCTGCTGCGGCGGCAGGTTGGACAGCGCGTAGCTGGCGTTGTTGGTCTGCACCACCAGCGGGGTGCCGCCGGCGCGCACGGTGCCGCGCACGGTGTCGTCGTAGGCCACCTCGTAGCAGTTGACCGCGCCGATGGTGACCGGGCCGAGCTTCAGGTCGCCCGGCCTGGTGCCCGCGACCGACTGCCGGCCGACCAGGTTGGCCCGCTCCCACAGGGCCAGCACGATCTCCTTGAACGGCGTGTACTCGCCGAACGGCACCAGGTGCTGCTTGTCGTAGTAGGCGCCGGGACCGCTCACCGGGTCCCACACCAGGCTGCGCGTGGCGCGGTGCTCGTCGCCGATGGCCACGACGGCGCCGACCAGGGTGGGGACGCCGACGTACTTGACCGACTCGTCGATGACCTGGCGGGCGAAGGCGCTGGTGTAGGGGTCGATGTCGGTGGAGTTCTCGGGCAGGACGACGATGTCGGGCTTCGGCAGGGCCCCGGCGCGCACGGCGTCGGCCAGCCGCTTGGTCTCCTCGGCGTGGTTGCGCAGGACGACGGCCGGCTCGTCGCCGAGCGGGTGCATGCCGCGCCCCGGGACGTTGCCCTGCACGATGCCGACGTTGATCGAGCGGCCCTCGTCGCCCGGCCTCGGCAGGACGAGCGTGAGCAGCGGCACGGCCAGCGCCACGGCCACCGGGACGGCCCTGCGCACGACGTGGTTCACGGCCCTGCCCACGGGGGCGGCGGGCCGCACCAGGACGGCGTGGGCCAGCAGGGCGCCGCACAGCGTGACGGCGAAGGAGACCAGCGGCGCGCCGCCCAGCGCGGCGTAGGAGGTGAACAGCGACTCGCCCTGGCTGAAGGCCACCCGCGCCCACGGGAAGCCGCCGACGGGCACCAGGCTGCGGATCCACTCCATCATCACCCACAGCGCGCCGAACCACAGCGGCCACAGCCGCAGCCGGAACACCAGGGCCGCCAGGGCGGCCATGACGGCGTAGAACACGCTCTCGGTGGCCACCAGCATGACCCAGACGTCGTCGCCGATCGTGCGCACCCAGGCCAGGGTCGGGAACAGGAACACGGCGCCGCCCAGATAGCCCAGCCACGCGGCGCGCCGGGGACGGGCGCGGTAGAGGGCGGCGACGATCAGCCCGATGCCGATCGGCGCGCACAGCCACCAGTCGAGCGGCGGGAAGGCGGTGTAGAGCAGCAGCCCGCCGGCGACCATGGCGGCGACCCGCGCGGCCAGGACCCGCCGGCCCTCGCCCCGGGCGCCGATGCCTTCGACCGCGGAGGAGACGGTGTCCGCGGGGCCGTCGGCGGCCTCCGCCTCGGGAGCCGGTTCGCGCCCGGGGACGGGCGGAACGCTCGTCTTGTCCTGAACCACGCCGGGTCTCCTCGCAAAATCGCACGCCTGCTTGCGAAAACGCTACCGCCCCGGGGCCGCGCTCAGGCCGGCGGCGCACGCGAAGATCGAAAATGGAGATCGAGAACGGCCGCTCACAGGCGGCCGGCTGGGTGATCCCGTTAGGGACGGGATCACCCGGCGCGATCCGCGATCCTGCGCACGAGAGCGGGAAGAGGGCCCGGAAACCCTTCGGACCGGACCCGTCTCGTCGGCGGCGAGCGCGGAATTCCGTTGTCTACTGGGCTCCCGGACCCGTCCCGGGTCCAACCCCCCAACCGGTTGGGGTGCCCCGACTCGACGGACCGACGGCCCTGCACCTGGCTGTGTGGACGAAGTCACGCTCCGTCACGGACGCAGGATCCGGCGATGTCAGAGACGGCCAACCGGCCAAGTCCCGTGCTGGACTGCGCAGCAAACTACCGACTCCACCTCAGATGTCAACCGTGTCCCGATCAGCGGGAACATCAAGTTTCCGCAGGTGGGACATGTTCGGCCTGCCATCGCAAAGCGGGTCAAAGCCCATTTGCCGACGTCGGGGACCTGCCCGGCAGGCCCGACAGCGCCTGCGACAACGGCCCTTCGTGGACGACGCCCAGCCGTTGCGTGGCACGGGTCAGAGCAACATACAGGTCGCTCGGCCCGCGTGGCGACTGGGCGGCGATGAGGTCCGGCTCGGCCACGATCACCGAGTCGAACTCCAGGCCCTTGGCGTCGGCCACGCCCATCACCGCCAGGGGCGCGTCCAGGGCGGCGGCCCCGGCGGCCCGTCCGGCGCCGGGCGTGACCACCGCGGCGCCCTCCACGGCCGCGACCAGCCGCGCGCCGAGCGTGTCCAGCAGCGCGTCGGGCACCACGACGGCGACCTTGCCGCCCTCCGCGACCTCCGCCCCGGCCAGCTCCGGCAGCGCGGACAGCGGCGCCGACCAGGGCCGCGCGCCGAGCTCGCGCACGGACGTCGGCGCCTGCAGGGCCGGGTCGATGGTGGCCAGCACCCGCGCGGCCACCTCCATGAGCTCCACGGGCGTGCGGTAGTTGACCGCCAGCCGCTCCTGACGCCAGCGCCCGGCCACGTACGGGTCGAGCACCTGCGCCCACGAGCGCGCCCCCGCCGCCGAGCCGGTCTGGGCGATGTCGCCGACGATCGTCATCGACCGCGTCGGGCAGCGCCGCATGACCGCCCGC
Organism: Nonomuraea sp. NPDC049624; assembly: GCF_040675255.1. Classification (NCBI taxonomy): domain Bacteria; kingdom Bacillati; phylum Actinomycetota; class Actinomycetes; order Streptosporangiales; family Streptosporangiaceae; genus Nonomuraea; species Nonomuraea sp. NPDC049624. The sequence goes on from NZ_JBFAOR010000005.1 coordinate 444,730, forward strand.
CAGGCCATCGGCGACAGCTCCTGCGCCTCGTCCACGATCACGTGCCCGTAGGCCCAGGTGCGGTCGGCGGCGGCGCGTTCGGCGGTGGTGAGGTAGGGGCCGTCGCCGCGCTGGCGCTCGGCCAGCCGCTCGGCCTCCATGACGTCGGACAGGCCGGTCAGCTCCAGCACCTCGCGCGCGTAGGCCAGCTCGGCCTCGCGCTGGTGCTCCTCGGCCTGCCTCGCTGCGGCCAGCTCCTCCTCGGCCTGCATCGCCGAGGCGCGCAGCACGTGCTCGTCGATGTCGCCGAGCAGTTCGGCGGCCTCGTCCAACAGCGGCACGTCGGCGTCGGTCCACTCGGCCGAGTCGCGGCGCAGCAGCGCCCTCTCCGCGGGGCTCAGGACGCCCCCCGCCGCCTCGAGCCGCTCGGGTGACCCGTACAGGCCGAGCAGCAGCCGCTGGGGCGTCAGGTACGGCCACAGCCGGTTGAGGGCCGCCTTGACCACCGGCTCGGTCCGCAGCTCCTCGCGCAGGTCGGCCAGCTCGTCGTCGTCGATGAGCCCCTTGCCGATCTTGCGGGCCTGCTGCCGGGCCAGCGCGTTCAGCAGCGACCTGACGAACACCGCGCGCGCCTGGTTGTGCGGGCGGCGCGAGCGCACGGCCTTGTTCTTGGCCGCGTCGAGCATGGCGCGGTCGACGGTGAGCGTCAGCCGCCCCACCGTCAGCTCGACGGGCTTGCGCGGCACCTTCTGCCGCTCGCGCACCGCGCGCTCGATCACCTGGGCCATCCGCGCGTCGCCCTTGACCGCGGCCACCTCCGGACGGTCGCGCCGGGTGGCGGTCACGCCGGGGTACAGCTCGCCCACGGTGGACAGCAGCACGTCGGTCTCGCCGAGCGAGGGCAGGACCTGCTCGATGTAGCGCAGGAAGGTGAGGTTGGGGCCGAGGATGAGCACGCCGCGGCGCTCCAGGCGCTCCCTGTGGGTGTAGAGCAGGTAGGCGGCCCGGTGCAGGGCCACGACGGTCTTGCCCGTGCCGGGGCCGCCCTGCACGACCAGGACGCCGTTGAGGTCGCTGCGGATGACGCGGTCCTGCTCGGCCTGGATGGTGGCGACGATGTCGCGCATCCGGCCGGTGCGGCGCTCGTCGAGGGCGGCCAGCAGCGCGGCCTCGCCGTTGAGGGTGGCGCGATCGTCGTCGGTGAGCGCGTCGAGGTCGAGCAGGTCGTCGTCGACGCCGACGACGCTGCGTTCCCTGGTCTGCAGGTGGCGGCGCCTGGTCACGCCCATGGGCGCGGCGGGGGTGGCGCGGTAGAACGGCTGCGCGACGGGCGCGCGCCAGTCGATGAGCAGGCGGCGTTGCTCGTCGTCGGTGAGGCCGAGCTTGCCGATGTAGAGGCGGCCCTCCTCGACGTGGTCGAGCCGGCCGAAAACCAGGCCGCGCTCCACCGCCCAGAGCCGGGCCAGGCGCCCGGCGTACATGTCGGCGAAGGAGTCGCGCTCGGATCTGTTCTGCATCGTGCCGACGGCACCCGTGGCCAGCACCTCCTTGAGCCGGCGCTGGGTGCGCTCGCGCAGCTCGTCGAGGCGGTCGTACAGACCGGTGACGTAGGACTGCTCCTTGGCGAGCTCCGTTTGACGAGTTGCCGCCTGACCATTATTGTGGTTAATGGGACACTCCGGGCCATTCTGCTTGTTGTTGCGACAAACGATGACATTAGCACGCCTGTCGAGGCACTCCCATCTTCCCTTCCCCCTTCCGGGTCACGGCTTGGTTTCGCCCTCTTGACCAGCATGGGAGAACTCCCTATGTTCTCGAGTTAGGAAAGTTTCCTAACTTCGTCGAAGGGGTCCTCCTGATGAGCGGTCCGGTTCCGGGAACGCCCAGCCTGCTGCGCGCGATCAACGACCGCGCGGCCCTGCGGGCGCTCCTCGAGCGCGGGTCGCTGACCCGTCCGGAGCTGGGCGCGCTGACGGGCCTGTCCAAGCCCACCGCCTCCCAGCTCCTGTCGCGCCTCCAGGACGCCGGGCTGGTGGTCCTGGACGGCATCAGGGAGGGCCTGCCGGGCCGTACCGCCGAGGTCTACCGGATCAACCCGGCGGCGGCCTACGTGGGCGCCCTCGACGTCACCCCCGACCGCATCGAGGCCCGCGTCGCCGACATCACCGGCACCGTGGTGGGCTCGTACACGCTGCCCACGCCCCGGCGGCCGGGCGGCGAGCTGGTCGACCGGCTGGGCGCGGCGCTGGCCGGCGCGAACCCGCCGGACAAGCTGCACCGGGTCGTGATCGGCGTGCAGGCGGCGATCGACCCGGCCACCGGCCGGCTCGGCTACGCCGCCGCCAAGGACGTGCCCGGCTGGCAGATCGACGACCTCGTGCCCACCCTCAGCGCGGGTCTCGGCACGGCCGTGGACGTGGAGAACAACGTCAACCTCGTCGCCCTGGCCGAGCAGGCGCACGGCGCGGCGCGCGGGCACTCCGACTTCGTGCTGCTGTGGGCCGACGAGGGCATCGGCTCGGCCATCGTGCTCGGCGGGCGCATGCACAGGGGCGCGACCGGCGGCGCGGGCGAGGTGGGTTACATGCCGACCCCGGGCGCGCCGACCGCCCGCGAGGCCGGCCGCTACGCCAACCACGGCTACCAGGCGCTCACCGGCGGCCCGGCCGTGCTGCGGCTGCTGCGCTCCTACGGCGTGCACGGCACCGACTTCCGCCAGGCCATCGCCAAGGCGGTACGCGTCTCGGAGGGCTCGGGGCAGAAGGCCGACGACGCCAAGGCGGGGCTGCGCGACATCGCCGCCCGCCTGGCGGTGGGCCTGGCGGCCATCACCTCCGTCATCGACCCGGGCCTGATCGTGCTGACCGGCGGCGTCGTGCTGTCGGGCGGCGAGCCGTTGCGCGAGCTGGTCGAGCACGAGCTGCACGCCCTCACCATCCCCCGCCCCGTCGTGCGGCTGTCGCACGTGGAGGGCAACCCGGTGCTGGCCGGGGCGCTCGACCTGGCCCTGGACACCGTGCGCGACGAGGTCTTCAGCTCGACCGTCCCTTCCTAGAGCCTCTTTCTCCATCCCGTTCCACCCTCCCTTCATGATCCCCCAGCGGTAGGAGGCACCCCCCGTGCGCTTCGTCCCCCTGGCGGCCGTCGCGATCCTCGCGCTCGCCGCCTGCACCGCCGGCAGGGAGGCCGGGCCCTCGCTCGGCTCCCAGCCCAGACCCTCGGGCTCGGCCTCCGCGGCCCTCCCGGCGGCCACCATCCAGCTCTGGCACGGATTCTCCACCGACGCCGAGGTCAAGGCGTTCGAGGAGGCCATCGCCGGGTTCCACGCCAAGTTCCCGCAGATCACCGTCAAGGCCACCAAGGGCGTCCAGGACGACCAGATCACCCAGGCCATCCGGGGCGGCAACGCGCCGGACGTGGCGGCCTCCTTCACGACCGACAACGTCGCCCAGTGGTGCAGGTCGGGATCGTTCCAGGACCTCACCCCGGTCATCAAGCAGGACGGCATCGACCTGTCGGTGCTGCCCGAGGTGGCACGTTCCTACACCGGCTTCGGCGGCCGGCAGTGCACGCTGCCGCTGCTGGCCGACGCGTACGGCCTCTACTACAACAAGGCCCTGATGAAGGGCAACCAGCCGCCCAAGACGCTGACCGAGCTGGCCGAGCTGGCCAAGAAGCTGACCGTGCGGGACGCGAACGGCGACATCAAGGTGGCCGGGTTCGTCCCCAGCACGCAGTACTACGAGAACAGCCCGAGCCACCTGGCCCCCATGGTCGGCGCCACCTGGTACAACGCCGACGGCACCTCCGCCATCGGCACCGACCCGGCGTGGAAGGCCCTGCTGCGCTGGCAGAAGGAGCTCATCGACTGGTACGGCTACGACAAGCTGGAGAAGTTCCGCAAGAGCCTGGGCGACGAGTGGAGCGCCGACCACCCGTTCTACAAGGGCAAGATCGCGATGGTCCTGGACGGCGAATGGCGCAACGCCATGATCGCCAACGACGCCAAGAAGCTCGACTACGCCACCGCTCCCCTGCCGGTCGCCGACGACAAGCCCGACCTGTACGGCAGCGGCTTCACCGCCGGCACCGTCATCGGCGTCCCCAAGGGCGCCAAGAACCCGCAGCAGGCCTGGGAGCTGGTCAAGTACCTGACCACCGACACCAGCTCGCTGGTGACGCTCTCCAACGCCCTGCGCAACGTGCCCACGACCAAGGCCGCGATGGAATCGCCCGACCTGACCAAGGACGCGAACTTCGCCACCTTCCTCGACGTCTTCTCCCACCCCAAGACCTCGACGCTGCCGCCGAGCGTCAACAGCGTGTTCAACCAGGAGGCGCTGGCGACCTTCGTCGTCAAGTGGGAGAAGGGCGCGGTCACCGACCTCGACGCCGGGCTCAAGGGCGTGGACAAGCAGATCGACGACAAGCTGAAGCTGTCCGGGGGCTGATCGGCGATGGCCTCCTCCCCCCACGCCGCGCCGCCGAGGCGGCGCGGCGAGGGCCTGCGCGCCCTGCTGTGGTTGTCGCCGTGGATCGCCGGAGTGTCGATCTTCTTCGTCTATCCGCTGCTGTCCACGGTGTACTTCTCCTTCTACCGCTACGACATGACCAGCACGCCGGAGTTCATCGGGCTGGACAACTACGCCTACCTGCTGCACGACCCGCGGGTCGCGATGTCGGCCAAGAACACGCTGTGGCTGGTGGCGATCATGGTGCCGGCCACGGTGCTGTTCTCCCTGGCCCTGGCCCAGCTCGTGGTCCGGCTCAAGGCCGGCGTCGGCATCCTGCGGACGATCTTCTACCTGCCGTCGCTGGTCCCGCTGGCGGCCGGGACGATCACCTTCGTCTTCCTGATGAACCCGGCCACCGGGCCGTGGAACAAGTTCCTGGCCCTGTTCGGCATCCACGGGCCCGACTGGTTCGGCGACCCGGCCTGGTCCAAGCCGAGCCTGACGCTGCTGTCGCTGTGGAGCTGCGGCCAGCTCGCCGTGATCTTCATGGCGGCGCTGCTGGACGTCCCCCGGCACCTGTACGAGGCCGCCGCCATCGACGGCGCCGGCGCCTGGCGGCAGTTCCGCAGCGTGACGCTGCCGACGATCGCGCCGGTGCTGATGTTCGCCCTGGTCACCAACGTCATCTACGCCCTGCAGTACTTCACCCAGGCGATGATCGCCTCCCGGGTGGCCTCGGGCTCGACCGACTCCCCCGGCTCCACCTTCACCCCCGGCTACCCGGACGAGTCGCTGCTGACGCTGCCTCAGTGGCTCTTCCAGTCGGGCTTCCGCGACTGGACGATGGGCTACGCGTGCGTGCTGGCGCTGCTGCTGTTCGCCACATCGATGATCTTCACGTTGATCCTGCTGCGGCAGTTCCGCCGGGCCGAGGAGGCGATATGAGCGCGACCATGACCGCCCCCGCCCCGCCCGCGGCCCCCGCGCGGCGGCAGGGGGTCAGGGCGCGGCGGCGGCGCACGCTGATGTGGGTCGCCACGCACGCGACGGCGATCGTGCTGGCCCTGATGTTCCTGGCGCCGGTGGTGTTCCTGACGCTGACCGCGCTGATGACCGACGAGCAGGCGCTGACCGGCGACCTGTGGCCGCGCACGTGGAACTTCGACAACTTCGTGGTGGTGTTCGAGAAGTCGAAGCTGCTGCGCTGGGGGATCAACACGCTGCTGTACGCGGGCCTCGGCACGGTCTTCACGCTGGCCTCCTCGATCCCGGTGGCCTACGCGCTGGCCCGGTTCCGCTTCCGGGGGCGGCGGGCGGCGTTCCTGCTGGTGATCACCGCCATGATGCTGCCGCCGCAGGTCATCGCGGTGCCGATCTACCTGGTGTGGGCCCGGCTGGGGCTGACCGACAGCCTGTGGCCGCTGATCCTGCCGATGTTGTTCGGCGACGCGTTCTCGATCTTCCTGCTCCGCCAGTTCCTGATCACCATCCCGCGCGAGTACATCGACGCGGCGAAGGTGGACGGCTGCTCGGACTTCAGGACGCTGGTGCGGGTGATCCTGCCGATGGCCCGTCCGGCGGTCGCCGCCGTCGCCCTGTTCCAGTTCTTCTATTGCTGGAACGACTACTACGGCCCGCTGCTGTACGCCGGCGTCGAGCAGGAGGGCTGGACGCTCTCGCTCGGCCTGGCCACGTTCAAGGCGTTCCACAGCGTCCAGTGGAACCTCACCATGGCCGCCACCCTGCTGGTGACCGCCCCGGTGATCATCGTGTTCTTCCTCGCCCAGAAAGTCTTCATCGAGGGCGTGACCTTGACAGGAGTGAAGGGTTGAAACTCGCCGTGGTCGGGGGCGGCTCGACGTACACGCCGGAGCTGGTCGATGGGTTCGCGAGGCTGCGTGACGAGCTGCCCGTGACGGAGATCGCCCTCATCGATCCGGATCCGTCCCGTCTTGAGCTGGTGTCGGGGATGTCGCGGCGCATGCTGGCGCACGCCGGGCATCCGGCGCGCGTGCTGGCCACCTCCTCGGTGGCCGAGGGGGTCGCGGGGGCCCAGGTCGTGCTGTTCCAGCTCCGGGTGGGCGGGCAGGCGGCCAGGAACGTCGACGAGACGCTGCCGCTGGAGTGCGGCTGCGTGGGCCAGGAGACGACCGGCGCGGGCGGCCTGGCCAAGGCGCTGCGCACGGTCCCGGTCGTGCTGGAGCTGGCCGAGACCGTACGCCGGCAGGCCCCGGACGCCTGGATCATCGACTTCACCAACCCGGTCGGCATCGTCACCAGGGCGCTGCTCGACGCCGGCCACCGGGCCATCGGGCTGTGCAACGTCGCGATCGGCTTCCAGCGCCGCTTCGCCGCGGGGCTGGGCGTCGACCCCGGCCGCATCTCGCTGGGACACGTCGGGCTGAACCACCTGAGCTGGGAGCGTTCGGTCCATCTCGACGGCCGGGACGTGCTGCCCGACATCATCGACCGGGCCGGCGAGGAGATCGCCGATTCCCTCGGGCTGCGGGTGGAGCTCATCCGGCGGCTCGGCGTCATCCCGTCGTACTACCTGCGCTACTTCTACGCCCACGACGCGGTGGTGCGCGAGCAGCGCGCCAAGCCGTCCCGGGCCGCCGAGGTGGCGGAGATGGAGACGCGGCTGCTGGAGATGTACGGCGACCCGTCGGTGGTGACCAAGCCGGAGCTGCTGGACCGGCGGGGCGGCGCGTTCTACTCCGAGTCGGCGGTGGCGCTGATCGCCTCGCTGCTCGGCGACCGGGGCGACGCCCAGGTCGTCAACGTGCGCAACCAGGGCACCCTGCCCTTCCTGGACGACGACGCCGTCATCGAGGTGCCCGCGGCCATCACCGCCGCCGGCGCCGCGCCGCTGCCGGTGCCGCCCGTCGAGCCGCTGTACGCCGGGCTGATCGCGCACGTGTCGGCGTACGAGACCCTGGCCCTGGACGCCGCCCGCCGGGGCGGCGCGGACCGCGTGCGCGACGCCCTGCTGGCGCACCCGCTGATCGGCCAGGACGACGTCGCCGAGGAGCTGACCGGCCTGCTGCTGGCGGCCAACCGCGAGCACCTGCCCTGGACGGTGGGCTAGTGGCGGGCTCCCGGCTGCTCCTGGCCGTGGACGGCGGCAACAGCAAGACCGACGTCGCGGTGGTCGCGGACGACGGCGAGGTGGTCGCGACCGGCCGGGCGGGCCCCTTCGAGCCGCAGAGCGCGGGCGTGGCGGCGGCCGTGGACGTGGTGGCCGAGGCGGCGGCCCGCAGCGGCCTGCCGGCCCAGGCGTTCGGCCACGTGTCGGCCTGCCTGGCCGGGGCCGACTTCCCGGTGGAGGAGGAGGCGCTGGCCGCCGAGTTCGCCGCCCGCGGGTTCGCCGACGTGGTGGTGCGCAACGACACCTTCGCGCTGCTGCGGGCCGGCACGTCGGCCCCGTGGGGGGTCGCGGTGGTGTGCGGCGCGGGCATCAACGCGGTCGGCGTCTCCCCCGGCGGGCAGGTCGCCCGCTTCCCCTCGCTCGGCCGGATCAGCGGCGACTGGGGCGGCGGCCAGGGCGTGGCCGAGGAGGCGCTGTGGCACGCCGTGCGCGCCGAGGACGGCCGCGGCGCCCCGACGGCCCTGGCGGAGCTGGTCACGGCCCACTTCGGCACGGCCACCGTCGAGGAGCTGGTGCTCGACCTGCACTTCGGGCGCGTGGACGAAGGGCGGCTGCACGAGCTGGCCCCCGGCGTGCTGGCCGTCGCCGCGGCCGGGGACGCGGTCGCCCGGTCGCTGGTCCAGCGGCAGGCCGAGGAGGTGACCGTGATGGCCGAGGTGTGCCTGCGCCGGCTCGGCCTGCTGGGGACGCCGGTCGAGGTGGTGCTCGGCGGCGGCATGCTGGCGGCCCGGGACCCGCTGCTGACGCCGCTGCTGGAGTCGGCGTTCGCGGCCAGGGCGCCGCAGGCCGAGCTCGTGGTGGCCGACCTGCCGCCGGTGGCGGGGGCGGCGCTGCTGGGGCTGGAGCACCTGGGCGCTCCGGAGTCCGCGCTGGCCCGGCTGCGCTCGCACTTCGCGCTCCCGGTCACCCGCTGACCGGGCCGCCGGCGTGCGGGTGCCGCTCGTCGGGTACGTGCCCCGGACGCGGGCGCCGGTCCCTGCGGGGGGCGGCGCCCGTCGGGGCTGTCGGGGGAAGGCGATCCGGTGGGCTTTCAGGCGGACGCGTTCTGGTCGGGCTCGGGGGGCGTGACGTCGGGGGCGACGACGGGGGCACGGTGCTCGTAGGGCGTGCTCAGCACCACGGTGGTGCGGGTGGAGACGTTGGCCGAGGCGCGGATCTGCTGCAGCAGGTCCTCCAGCGCCACCGGCGAGGCCACCCGCACCTTCAGGATGTAGCTCTCGTCCCCGGCGACGCTGTGGCAGGCCTCGATGGCGCTCAGATGGGCCAGCCGCACGGGGGCGTCGTCGGGCGCGGCGGGGTCGATCGGCTTGATCGACACGAACGCGGTCAGCGACAGCCCGATCGCGTCGTGGTCGATGACGGCGGCGTAGCCGCGGACGACGCCGCGCTTCTCCAGGCGGCGTACGCGCTGGTGGACCGCGGAGACGGAGAGCCCGGTCTCCCTGGCCAGGTCGGTGAAACTCATGCGGCCGTCGTGGGCGAGCAGCGTGACGATCCGGCGGTCGATCTCCTCCATCGGTCAAAGGTAGCCGGTGATGGTCACGACATGGTCCCGACGGGAGCGACCCCTCGGTTCATCGCGTGCTCGACCAGGGTGATGAGCACCTGGCGGCCGGAGTCGCGCCGGCGGGCGTCGCACAGCACGATGGGCACGTCGGGTTCCAGCCCGATGGCCGAGCGCACCTCGCCGACGGTGAACGGGCGGGTGCCCTCGAAGCAGTTGAGCGCGATGATGAACGGCTGCTCGCGCTTCTCGAAGTAGTCGACGGCCGGGAAGCAGTCGGCCAGGCGGCGGGTGTCGGCCAGCACCACGGCGCCCAGCGCGCCCATGGCCAGCTCGTCCCACACGAACCAGAAACGTTCCTGCCCCGGGGTGCCGAACAGGTAGAGCATGTAGTCGTCGCGGATGGTGATGCGGCCGAAGTCCATCGCGACGGTGGTGGTCAGCTTGCGCTCGACGCCCGACAGGTCGTCGACGTGCGTGCCGACGTGGGTGAGCGCCTCTTCCGTGCGCAGCGGGCGGGTCTCGGAGACGGCGCCGACCATGGTGGTCTTGCCCGCGCCGAATCCGCCGGCGATCAAGATCTTGATCGCGGTCGGCAGCCGCCAACGGTCGACGCGACCGAATTCCATCCAGCACCGCCCGTACAGGTCCCGCGCACGTCCCGGCCTTCGCGCATGGTCAGTGATATCTGTCAAGGCGCGTGGTGAAGGCCGTTCGACGTGCCTGGCATCGAGCCACCCTAGCAACGCCACATTTTCCACTCAAGACATAAACTTTTACAACGAACCAAATGTCACGATTTATCGTCGGTAGTCCCATAAATCGCCTGGCGCGCGACGGGCGGTCAAGAGACTTGTCAGCTTATTCGACGAGATCGTTAGGTTACGGGGTCGAGGTCCGAAATGCCGGTGAAGCCGGCGTTGAAGCCGATCCGTCGGCCCAGGTAGGCGGCGGTCCGCGGGCTGCAGCCGCGCAGCGCCTCGATCAGGCCGGTCGCCTCGCGGGCCAGGCCGGCCATCGCCGCGGTGACCTCGCCGCCGGTGACCCCGAGCCCCAGCACGTTGAGGTCGCCCCAGCTCAGGTCCCTGCGGTAGGAGGCGACGTCGCCGAGCAGGTGCAGGTAGCGCTGCACCTGCCGGCTGACCGTCCGCAGCTCCTCCAGGTGGCCGGTGGTCCAGCCGTCGCCGGTGTAGATCCAGTGGGACAGGTCCACGAAGCAGGAGCCGCGGCTGTCGGCGTTGTCGAGGTAGCGCTCCAGCGTGGGCGCGGCCCGGGTGTCCCGCCACACCCAGGCCCTGGCCATCCCGTCCAGCGTCCGGGCGAGCTGGTCGTGCCAGAGCCGCCGCGCCGGCCCGAACCCCTCGACGGTGGCCAGCTCGTCGCGCAGGTCGGCCAGGAAGCGGGTGACCGGCGACCGCGGCACCGCGCCGCCGGCGACCTCCACGCACTCGCGCGTCAGCCGGTCGACCTGCTCGCGGGTGGTGGCGGTGTGGTCGACCAGACGGCCGACGGCCAGCACCCACAGGGCGCTGCGGTTGACCGCCTTCAGCCCGCCCGCGCCCGCCCAGGGGGCGCTGAAGGCCGTGCCGAGGGTCAGGGTCTGGTAGAACTCGGCGTCGAAGGCGGCGCCGGGGAACAGGCCGTCGTACAGCTGGGCGCAACGCCGCAGGTCCCTGCCGCACTCGGCGGCCAGGGCGCAGGTGCGGCCGAGCCGGTACGCCTCCTCGAGCTCCTCGCCGGGCACCCTAGGGCCACCCGCACGGTACACAGCTCATGGCGACGCCCCCCCAACAGCCGGCCGGACGAATGCACCTGCCGAAGAATTCTTTCATGATCACTTACCCCCATCAAGCCATTCCCACCTCCGCTAGCCGACGGCAGCCAGGCGGCACAGGCCAGTCGGAAGGACGCCGTCAGTCGGGAGCGGCGTCACCCACAAAGCCGCGTCACGCGCGGGTCAGGGCCGGGTGGGGGCGGCATCAGGTGGGGGTGGGTCGTCAGGTGGGCTGCGGCCTCGGGTGGCCGTGGGCCGGGCCTTCAGGTGTCTGTGGGCCTTCGGATGGCCGCGGGCGCTCAGATGGCCGCGGGCCGGCCCTCAGATGGGTGCGGGCCGCCCTCAGGTGCGGGCGGGGGCGAGGTCAAGGGGAAGGGAAGGCGGCCCAGAGGGCGGTGGCGTCGTCGTGGGGTTTGCCGCGTACCGCGCCGCGTTCGGCCTCCAGCCCCCGTACGGCCGAGATCACCGCCCCCGGCCCCCCGCCGGCCAGCTCGGCCAGCACGGACTCCCAGCTCCACCCGTACCACTCCACCAGCCGGGTCACCCCGTCGGTGAACAGCCCGGCGCCCAGCAGCCCGGACGCCTCCACGACCCCGCTGACCGCCTGACCGGCGGCCTCGGGACGGGTGGAGGCCACCCAGAACCCGCCCTCGGCGTTGCGCAGACGCCGCACCAGCTCCGGCGAGTACGGCCGCCCGCCCGGCAGCCGCTCCACCCGGTCGTCGCCGATGACCTCGGCCCCGCCGTCGGCCCGCGCGAGCACCACCGGGGAGTCCCCCAGCACGAGGTACTCCACCACTCCCCCGCCCAGGCGCACCATGGCCACGGTGGTGGACGGCGAGTCGGGGTCGCCCAGGTCGCACGTGCCCGCATGGGCGCCCATGGTGACGGAGATGGCCTCGGCCAGGATGTCGGCCAGCGACGCGCGCCCGCCGGCGGCCAGCCCCGCGGCCAGCGCCCCGCCGAGCCGCCCGACCAGCCAGGCGACCCCGTGGGCGCAGCCGCCGCCGGCCCCGGCCGCCGCCGTGGCCCCGTCGAGCACGACCGCCCACGAGGGCCCGGCCACCGCCAGGTCCTCGTTGGGCCGCGCCGACCCCGGCCGGGTGGCGTACCTGACCTCGGTGAACATGCCGTTACGGCTGGACGGTCACCAGCTCGCGCGGCGTGTTGTTCAGCCGCTCGCCGCCGGTCTCGGTGCAGACGACGATGTCCTCGATGCGGGCGCCGTGGCGACCGGGCAGGTAGATGCCAGGCTCGACGGAGAAGGCGAACCCGGCCTCCATCGGCTCGTCGTTGCCCGAGACGATGTAGGGCTCCTCGTGCGTCTCGATGCCGATGCCGTGGCCGGTGCGGTGGATGAAGTAGTCGCCGTAGCCGGCCTCGGCGATGACCTCGCGGGCCGCCGCGTCGATCGACTCGCACGACACGCCCGGCCGCACCGCGGCGCAGGCGGCGTCCTGGGCGCGGCGCAGCACCTCGTAGTAGGCGGCGAACTCGGCGGGCGGCTCGCCCACGCAGTAGGTGCGGGTGGAGTCGGAGCAGTAGCCGTTGTGGAGCTGGCCGCCGATGTCGACCACGACCGGCTCGCCGGCCTGGATCACCCGGTCGGAGACGTCGTGATGGGGGCTGGCGCCGTTGGGCCCGGAGGCGACGATGACGAAGTCGACCGTGGCGTGGCCGGCGGCCAGGATCGCCTCGGCGATGTCGCGGCCCACCTCGCGCTCGGTGCGGCCGGCGCGCAGCAGGCCGGGCACCTGCCGGTGGACCGCGTCGATGGCCTCGCCGGCCTCGCGCAGGGCGGCCACCTCGGCCGGCGACTTGCGCATGCGCAGGTCGCGCAGCACCGTGCCGGCCAGCACCTGCTCGGCCTCCGGCAGCACGTCGCGGAAGCGCAGCGACGACATGGCCCACATGCGGTCGGCCAGCCCCACCTTGGCCACCCGGCCCAGCCGGGAGGCGGCGATGCTGTAGGGGTCGTCGGTCTCGTCCCAGGCCACGAACTCCAGCCCGAGCCGGGAGGCGGGCGAGGCCTGCGCGGCGGGCAGCTCAAGGCGGGGCACCATCATGTACGCCTCCCCCGAGGCGGGCACCACGAGGCAGGTCAGCCGCTCCAGCGGCTTGGCGTCATAGCCGCTGACATAGCGCAGGTCGGGCCCGGGGGTGAGCAGCAGGGCGTCGAGGCCGGCCTTGGCGGTGGCCTCCTGCACGGCGGCAAGACGGGACACGGGATACAGGTCTGAGGACGTCACGAGCCAAATCTACTCGGACGCCCGGCGCCCCCACTCCAGCAGGCCGCTTGTCCGCCGAGGGCTAAAATCCGCGAAAACTTCTCACAACATGGGAGCCCATGACTACACTCCGTTCCACATTGATCACGTAGTGTGGGACCAATTGTCCAGTTCCACTGCACTTTGAGAGTGAGGCCATGGTCGACTTCGCAGGCGCGGCAGAGCTGGTCAGGGAGGCCCCGCACGGGCGGGCGCGCGGGGCGGGGGCGGAGCTGCTGGCCGTCCGGCTGGCCCACGCCGAGCGGCTGGGCAACATGGGCTGGGCCGAATGGAACCTGCGCACCGGGGCCGCCATCTGGTCCGACCAGGTCTACGCGATCTTCGGAAGAGACCGTGAGGAGGGGCCGCTGTCCCTTCCCGACCTGGCCGCCATGGTCGAGCCCGCCGACCTCGACGCGCTCGACCGGCTGCTGTGGCACGTGGTGGAGGGCGTCGAGCCCGTGCACGCCGAGTTCCGCGTCAGGCGCGGCACGGGCGAGCTGCGCGATCTGCGCGTCGTGCTCGAACCGCTGATGTCGCCCGGCGGTCCGGTCGGCATGCACGGCGTCATCCAGGACATCACCGGCCGCCGCAGGGCCGAGCGCATGATGTCGGAGTCGCGCCGCCAGCTCCTGGAGGCCCGCGAGCAGGCGGCCGAGGAGCGCAACGTGATGCTGGCGCTGCGCGAGGCCATCCTGCCCGCGCCCACCGGCTGCCTCGACCTGCCGGGGGCCAGGATCGCCGTCCGCTACGTGCCGGCCGAGAAGACCGCCAGTCTGGGCGGCGACTGGTTCGAGGCCGCGACCACGCCCGACGGCCGCCTGCTGCTGGCCATCGGCGACGTGTCGGGCCACGGGCTGCCCGCCATCGCCCACATGGCCCACCTGCGCCACGCCCTCGTCGGCCTCACCATGACCGGCCGGCCCGCCGACCGCCTGCTGTCGTGGCTCAACGACCTCGTCCTGCACCAGCTGAAGGACACCACCGCCACGGCCGTCATCGGCCACCTCGACCCCGAGACGCTGCTGTTCACCTGGGGGCAGGCGGGCAACCTCGACCCGATCCTGGTGCGCGGGGGCCGGGCGGCCCGGCTGGGCAGGCCGGGGGGCGTGCTGCTCGGCGCGGTCTCCGGGCGGCCCTACGAGCTGGCCCGCACCCGGCTGCGCCCCGGTGACCTGCTGCTGATGTTCACCGACGGGCTGGTCGAGCGGCGCACCCGCGACATCGACGTCGGCCTTGAGCTGGTGCTGGCGGCCGCCGGCGGCCTGTCCGCCCACGATCTAGAAGCCGGGCTCGACCGCCTCCTGGCCGACATCGGCGGCCCCAACCCCGAGGACGACGCGTGCCTGCTGGCCGTCGCCGTCCCGGAGCCGGACGGGAGGGCGGCGGGAGTGCGACCATAGACGGGTGCTCATGCTTCTGGACACACCGTCCCTCTACTTCCGCGCCTTCTACGGCGTGCCCGAGTCGGTCAAGGCGCCCGACGGCTCCCCGGTCAACGCGGTGCGCGGGCTCATCGACATGATCGCCACGCTGGTCCGTCAGCATTCACCGGCGGCGCTGGCCGCCACCATGGACGCCGACTGGCGGCCCGCCTTCCGGGTGGCGGCGATCCCCACCTACAAGGCGCACCGGGTGGCCCACGGCGACGTCGAGGAGGTGCCCGAGGCGCTGGTGCCGCAGATCGCCGTGATCAACCAGGTCCTCGACGCCGTGGGCATCGCCCGTCCCGAGTCGCCCGGCTACGAGGCCGACGACGTGATCGGCACCCTCACCCACCAGGCGCGGGGCGCCGTCGAGATCGTCACCGGCGACCGCGACCTGTTCCAGCTCGTCGACGACTCCCGCCCGGTCCGCGTCCTGTACACCGCGCGCGGCATCCGCAACCTGCAGTTCGTCGACGAGGCGTTCGTCACCGCCAAGTACGGCGTCCCCGGCCGCGCCTACGCCGACTTCGCCACCCTGCGCGGCGACCCCAGCGACGGCCTGCCCGGCGTGCCCGGCGTCGGCGAGAAGACGGCGGCGGCCCTGATCACCCGGTTCGGCTCGCTCGCCGCGCTGCTGGAGGCGCTCGACTCCGGCGTCACCGAGGGCTTCCCGGCCGGCAGCCGCAACCGCCTGGCCGCGGCCCGCGACTACCTCGACGCCGCGCCCGCCGTGGTGCAGGTGGCCTCCGACGCGCCGCTGCCCGCCGCCGACCTGACGCTGCCGGACAAGCCGCGCGACCCGGAGGCCCTGGTGGCCCTGGCCGACCGCTACGGCCTCGACAGCCCGCTCAACCGCCTGCTGGAGGCGCTCAGGAGCTGAGGAACTCCCGCACGGCGTCCTGGGCCGCCTCGCGCAGGCGGCCGTGCACAGCGGCGTTCTCCTCGCGGTCGGTGCGCACCTCCACCACCCGCGGCCCCTCGCCGCGCATGGCCTTGGACAGCTCGCTGACGTCCCCGAGCAGCGTGTACGGCGTCCCGCTCGCGGCGGCGGCGTAGGCCAGGTCCACGCCGTGCGGCGTGCCGAAGACCCGCTCGAACGGGTCGCGCACCGCCGCCTGCGGCAGCAGCGAGAAGATGCCGCCGCCGTCGTTGTTGACGACGACCATGCACAGGTCCGGCCTGGGCTCGCGGGGGCCGAGGATCAGCCCGTTCTGGTCGTGCAGGAATGACAGGTCGCCGAGCAGCGCGTACGAGGGCCCGTTGTGCGCCAGCGCGGCGCCCATGGCGGTGGACACCAGCCCGTCGATGCCGGAGGCGCCCCGGCTGGCCATCAGCCTGATGCCGCGCCGCGGCCGCATGAACTGGTCGAGGTCCCTGATCGGCATCGAGGAGCCGCAGAACAGCAGCGCGCCGTTGGGCAGCGCGTCGGCCAGGTCGCGGGCCAGGCGCGGCTCGGAGGTGCCGGAGACGTCGAGGACCGCGTCGAGGGCCGACCGGACGGCCGTGTCGGCCTGCCGCCAGGCGTGCAGCCAGCTGTCGTCGCCGGAGGCCACCGGGATCTCCACGGCCTGCGCTACCTGGGTGGCCGACCGGGTGGGGTCGGGCCAGCGGTCGAGGTCGGGGGCGACCACGATGTGCTCGTCCGTGCGCTTCAGCCACGACAGCAGCGGCCGCGACAACCCCGGCCGGCCCAGCGTGACGACCACGTCGGGGCGGTGGGAGTCGGCGAACTCGGGCGTGCCGAGCAGGTAGTGGTAGCTGGAGATGGAGTGGTCGCCGTAGCGGGCGCCGCCGTTGGGCTCCGACAGCACCGGCCAGCCGGCCATGCCGGCGGCGGCCACGTAACGCCGGACGTTGGCCGCGCCGTCGCCGACGACGAGCACGCCGCGCCTGGTGGGCGGGATGTGCAGGGCGATGGGCGGGGGCGCGACGCGGGCCCGCACCCAGGGGCCGTTCGCGCCGCCGTCGAGCGGCTCGGACCAGCTCGTGTCGCCATCGGGGATCAGCGGCTCCCGGAAGGCCAGGTTGAGGTGCACGGGGCCGGGGTTGGCCGCCCCTGCGGCCCGCTGGTAGGCGCGGCAGGCCAGCGAACGCCAGTAGGCGACCATGCCGGGACGGTCTTCCGGCACGCCGACCTCGGCGAACCAGCGGACTGCGGTGCCGTACAGCTTGACCTGGTCGATCGTCTGGTTGGCGCCGGTGCCGCGCAGCTCGGGCGGACGGTCGGCGGTCAGGACGAGCAGCGGCACGCCCGACTCGTCGGCCTCGATCACCGCCGGATGGAAGTTGGCCGCGGCCGTGCCGGAGGAGCAGATCAGCGCCACCGGCCGCTCGGAGCGCTTGGCCAGGCCGAGCGCCAGGAAGGAGGCCGAGCGCTCGTCGATGCGCACGTGCAGGCGCACCCGCGACTCGGCGTGCAGCGCCAGGGCGAGGGGGGCCGAGCGGGAGCCGGGGGCGAGCACCACGTCGGTCAGGCCACAGCGCACCAGCTCGTCGACGAGCACGGTGGCCAGCGCGGTTGCGGGGTTCAAAGTGACGCCTCCTGCATCCGGCCGAGCCACTGGGGAGATTCAATCTCAAATTCCGACAAATGCTGAAAATTCACCGAGGGGCGGCGCACCGGGAGCCATCCGTCCACGGGCACCAGCGAGTCCTCCACCACGTCGCCGGCCAGCAACGACATCGTGCCGAGCCCGCACGCGTACGGCAGCGACGGCAGCGCCGCCGCCAGCGCGACCCCCGCGGCCAGCCCCACGGACGTCTCCACGGCGCTGGAGACCACGGCGGGCAGCCCGCACGACTCCACCACCCGCAGCGCGGCGCGCACCCCGCCCAGCGGCTGCACCTTGACCACCGCGATGTCGGCCGCCTCGGCCGCCCTGACCCGCAGCGGGTCCTCGGCACGCCGGATCGACTCGTCGGCCGCGATCGGCACGTCGACCGCCCTGCGCACCGCCGCCAGCTCCTCCAGGGTCGCGCACGGCTGCTCGGCGTACTCCAGGCCGAACCGGTCGAGCCGCTTGAGCCGGGTGACGGCCTCGTCGACCTCCCAGGCGCCGTTGACGTCGACCCTCAGCCGCCCGGACGGCCCCAGGGCGTCACGCACCGCCTCCACCCGCGCCAGGTCGTCGGCGAACGTCTGGCCGCGCTCGGCCACCTTGACCTTCGCCGTGCCGCAGCCGGAACGCCGCACCAGCTCGTGGGCCTGCTCGGCGTCGACCGCCGGGACGGTGGCGTTGACCGGGACGCGGTCGCGCACCGGCTCGGGCCACCCGTCGAAGGCGGCCTCACGGGCGCACGCCAGCCAGCGGGCGCACTCGCGCGGACCGTACTCGGGGAAGGGGGAGAACTCGCCCCAGCCCGCCGGGCCGTGCAGCAGCACGCCCTCCCTGACGGTCTGCCCGCGAAACCGCGTCCGCATCGGAATCCGGAAGACCACGGGAGAACGCGTCACGACCCTACCCTGCACCTGTGTCCGACCTGTCGCCATTAACCTTACGAGCATGTGGAGGAACCCGTCGCATCCGGACCGTCCGCTGCATGCCATTGTGCAGCCTCCCGGCCCCGGCCTTCTCACCGCGATCCGCGACGCCCTCTCCGGCGACGGCCCGGCCGTCCTGCCGCTCCAGCCCGGCCACGAGCACCAGGTCCTCCAGGCTCTGCGGCCCACGCACGCCGGCGGCGAGCCGCGGCCCGGCGGCGAGGGCGTCCCGGGCGACGTGGCGGTGGTCATCGCCACCAGCGGCAGCACCGGCGCGCCCAAGGGCGTGCAGCTGTCGGCCTCCGCCCTGCGCGCCTCGGCGTCGGCGTCGCTGAGCAGGATCGGGGCCGCCGAGGGCGACCGGTGGTTGTGCTGCCTGCCCGTCTCCCACGTCTCCGGCCTGCAGGTGCTGGTCCGCGCCCTGCTGTCGGGCAGCGAGCCGATCATCCACCCCTCCTTCGACGTGCGGGCCGTGCTGTCCTCGGGCGCCCACCACGTCTCCCTGGTGCCGACGCAGCTCCACCGGCTGGTCGAGACGGGCGCCGACCTGTCGGTGTTCCGCACGATCCTGCTCGGCGGCGCGGCGCCCAGGGCGGGGCTGGTCGAGCGGGCCGTGGAGCTCGGCGCCCGGGTGGTCACCACGTACGGGATGAGCGAGACGTGCGGCGGCTGCGTCTACGACGGCCGCCCCCTTTACGATGTAGATCTCAAAATCGGCGAGGACGGCCTGATCAGGATCGCCGGGCCCGTGCTCTTCTCCGGCTACCGCTTCGCCGGGCGCACCGGCTTCGACGGCGACTGGTTCGTCACCTCCGACCTCGGCGAGCTCAGCGGCGGCCGGCTGCGCGTGCTCGGCCGAGCCGACGACGTCGTCAACACCGGCGGCGAGAAGGTCGTGGCCGCCGTGGTGAGCGCGGTGCTCGGCACGCATCCCGAGGTCGCCGACGTCGCCGTGGCCGGCCTGCCCGACCCGGAGTGGGGCGAGGCGGTCACGGCGTTCGTGGTGCCGGCCGACCCCGCCGCGCCGCCCACGCTGGCCGAGCTGCGCGCCTACTGCCGCGACCGGCTGCCCGCCCACGCCGCGCCCCGCGACCTGCGTCTCCTCCCCCGTCTGCCGCTGCTGCCCAACGGCAAGACCGATCTCGTACGGCTGCGTACAGGAACCTGACGCGGCGCGGCTGCGTCATAACGGGGAGAAGGAAGGGAGCCTTCATGAACCAGACCCGCAAGATGTGGGCGTCCGCGGCGGTCGTCGGCGTGATCGTCGTCGGTGGCGCGTCGGTCGCGGCGGCCGCCTCGGCGGGCAAGCTCGACGCCGTCGCCAGGGAGACCCGGGCCGTGGTCGATCAGCAGGTCGACCAGGCAGCCGACCCGGCGGCCGAGCAGACGTCGCCGACCGGCCGCCCGGCGCCCTCGCCCGGCGACCCCGAGGGCGTCGTGGTCTCCACGGAGGTCAATCCCGATCCGCGCGAGGTCATCGACTACTGGACCGACAAGCGCATGGAAGAGGCCGAGCCGATGCCCATGCCGGAGGGGACCGGAAGCTTCGAGGTGGCGGAGTAGTTCCCGCCTTCCGGGGGTGGCGCACCCTGTGGGCGTTCCGCCCCTTTTTCAGCCCTCCGGGAACAAATAGCGGTGGATGGCGTTATTGATACTGGTGCGCCGAGCGGAGTGACCACCGCCCCACCACAACCTGCCTGATCGCTTCGACTCCGTACGGAGGAGGTGTCCTCATGCCCAGAACCGCCGTGGCGACCCCACCCGCGACTCTCGACCAGCTCATTGAACGAGGGCGAGCCCAGGGTCACCTTTCTCTGGCGGAGCTGCGCGACGCGTTCGCCGAGGCCGGCATCAGCCCCTCTGAAGGCCGCACGATCCTGCGTGAGCTCTCGGAGGCCGGTGTGAGCCTGGCTGCCGAGAACGAGCCGTCGCTGGCCAAGACCGCCGCCAGAAAGACCACCCAGAAGACCGCGAGCAAGAGCGCCCCCAAGCCGAGGAAGGCTTCCGGGGCAAAGGCTACCGGCCGCACGGCCGCCGAGGCAAAAAACCCGGTGGACGGCAAGCCGGAGCACGAGGAGGACGTGGCCCCCGACGACCTCGAGCTGACGGCCGAGGACGCCGAGATCGAGAACGAGGCCATGGACCTGGACGACAACCAGTCCGTGATGGGCGACTCGGTCCACACGTACCTGAAGTCGATCGGCCGCCGTACCCTGCTCACCGCCGCCCAGGAGGTCGAGCTGGCCCGCCGGATCGAGGCCGGCCTGTACGCCGAGTACAAGCTGGAGACCGACCCCGACGTGCCGCCGTCCGTGCGCGACGACCTGCACCTGGTCATCGAGGACGGCCGGCAGGCCAAGGACCACATGCTGGAGGCCAACCTGCGCCTGGTGGTCTCGGTGGCCAAGAAGTACACCGACCGCGGCATGTCCCTGCTGGACGTCGTCCAGGAGGGCAACCTGGGACTGATCAGGGCCGTGGAGAAGTTCGACTACACCAAGGGCTTCAAGTTCTCCACCTACGCCATGTGGTGGATCCGGCAGGCCATCCAGCGCGGCTTCGCCGACTCGGCCCGGACGATCCGGCTGCCCGTGCACGTGCTGGAGATGCTCTCCAAGCTGTCGCGGATCGAGCGGGACATGCACCAGAGGCTGGGCCGCGAGCCCACGCCCGAGGAGCTGGCCGTCGAGCTCGACAAGACGCCGGACCAGATCGAGGAGCTGCTGCGCACCAGCCGCCAGCCGATCTCGCTGAACGCGACCATCGGCGAGGACGGCGAGACCACGATCGGCGACCTCATCGAGGACGTCGACTCGCCGGAGGCGTCGGAGATCGTCGACCGCCAGCTGCTGGGCGACCAGCTGCGCGGCGTGCTCGACAACCTCTCGCCGCGCGAGGCGAAGATCATGGCCCTGCGGTTCGGCCTGGTGGACGGCAAGCCGCACACGCTGGACGAGATCGGCAAGCACCTCGGCCTCACCCGCGAGCGCATCCGCCAGCTGGAGAAGGAGTCGCTGTCGAAGCTGCGCCACCCGAGCAACACCCGCCCGCTGCTCGACTGGGCCAGCTGACCCGCACCGCCCCGGCCGCCGCCGTCAGCCCCTGACGGCGACGGCCCAGCAACGCGGACCCCGGCCGTCAGGACCTGGCGGTGACGGGCCCGGAACGCGAGCCCCGGCCGTCAGGACCTGACGGTGACGGGTCCGGAACGCACGAAGAGCCCCGGCGCGCGCGGCGCCGGGGCTTTCGGGTTCCTTCGGTCAGACGGTGGCGGGCACCGGCCGGGGCACGCGCGGGATGCCCCACATGCGGTTCTCCTCGCGCAGCGTGCGCAGCCGGTCGACCTCGGCCGTCCACATGGCCCCGCGGGGGGTGGCCCTGGCCTTGCGGCGCGCGATGCGGTCGTCGTACGAGCGCACGCCGAACGTGGCCCGCTGCCCGGCCTCGGCGGCCCGCAGCGCCTCGGTCAGCGCGACGTCGAACGCCCGGCCCGCGGCCAGCAGCTCGATCTCGTCGGCCGCGGCCGCACGCAGGTCGCGCACGATCTGCTCGGCCTGCCTGGCCTTGTCAAGCAGCTGCGGGAAGCCCTTGGAGATCTCCTGGTCCGCGTGGTAGCGAACCTCGGCCTCCCGGCTCACCCGCGGACGGAAAAACGCCATCGACCCTGCCCTTCACGCAGTCTTTGCTGTTCAACCCACAAGGGTACGCCGTCCGACACCGCCTCCGAACACCGGGCGACGGACGGGGCCGCCCAGTAAGATGATCACCATGCCCGCAAAGAGACCTCCCGTGCCACTCTCCCGCGAGCGCATCATCGAGGCCGCACTCCACATCGCCGACAGCCAGGGGTTGCGCCGGCTCACCATGCGCCGGCTGGGCGACGCCCTGGAGGTGGAGGCCATGGCCATCTACCACCACCTGCCCCGCGGCAAGGAGGCGCTGATGGACGCGCTGGCCGAGCACGTCACGACCGTGCACGTGGAGCAGGCGGCCACCTGGCAGGAGACGGCCAGGGCGTGGTGCCGGGCGGGCCGGGAGCTGCTGCGCGAACATCCGGGCGTGCTCGCCCTGGCGCTGACCAAGCCGCCCAAGGGCGCCACCGCGGTGGCCATCAGGGAGCAGACCGAGCAACTGGCCGACGGCGGCCTGAGCGACGCCCCGGAGGCCGTGCGCGCGCTGCGGGCGTTCGTGTTCGGCAGCGTGGCGGTCGAAGTCCAGCAATCCGGATGGGCTGACCCAGAAGTCGATGAATGGGTCAGGAGGGACGAAAGAGCGGATGTCGACTTCGAAAGAGGGCTCGACGCTTTGCTCAAGGGGTTGCAAACGTAGTGCGCGTGTCGCGCTTGGCCCGTTATCCTGCATAAGGCACGCTGTGTCGAAGGTCACACGACCGGGGGATCCTCCTGTAACAGTCCGAACGGGCTATGTCGGACCGTGTGACACACGTCGCACACTTGCCAGAACAACAAACCCGAGCGGCTCCCGTCCCTCTCCCGGGAGCACCCACGAGATATCGGAGGCACGCCGATGTGCCCGCACGACCCGGCCTGTCCGTCTGCCGAGGCGCCGGACCGCGAGGCAGCACGCACCCTCGCATGCCACCCCGAGCAGGGGTGGAGCCTTCTCTGCAACGGCGTCGTCCTGTTCGAGGACACCGGGGAGCTGCTGCCCAGCGGCACCGTCATCGCGCCGCACCGGCCCGACCCCCTGGTGGGCGCCGCCTGACGGCGGCGTAGCCGCCGATCCACCGGGCCACGACCTCGCCCACCCGGGCGGGGTCCCGCTTCAGGTCGTGGCCCTCGCCCGGCAGCACCACCAGCCGGGCGCAGTCCGCGGGATCCGGCACTCCGAACGGATCCCGGTCCCCGTTGACCACCAGCACGTCGACCCCGGCCCCGCGCAGCTCCTCGGCCCTGGAACGCTCCGGCTTGCCGGGCGGGTGCAGCGGGAAGGCCAGCGCCACCACCGCCGCCGCGCCCACCGCCGAGGCCGTACGGCAGGCCACCCGCGCGCCGTTGCTCCGGCCGCCCTGCACCAGCGGCAGCCCCGGCCACCCGGCGCGCAACTCACCCAGCACCGCTTCCCAGGCCTCGTCCTGCCGGGCGGCCGAGCCCGGCGCCCGCGCCCCCGCGACCCGGAACGCCTGCGACACCCTGGCCACGGTCGCGCCCACCCCGAGCGCGGCGTCGCGGACGGCCAGCAGGTCGGGCGCGTCCACTCCCCCGGCCGAGCCGTGGGTCAGCACCAGCAGCAGCCGGGCCTCGGCTGCCTCGTCGACCTGCACCAGCGCCGGCCCCCGCGGAGTCATGATCTCCATGGCAGCACCGTACCTGGGGAGGATCCGCCGTTGGCTCCCAGGTCTGATGACGGCGCGCCGGACAACCGGGATGATGGCTTTCATGTCAGAGATGCGCCCGATCCGGGACGACCTGCAGGCCACCCTCGACGCCCGCCGCGACCTCGGCCCCGACTACGAGGCCGCGCTCGTCGAGTCCTTCGTCGAACGGCTCGACGCCACCATCGCCGCCCGCGTCCAGGCCGAGCTGAGCGGCCAGGGCCTCGCGCCGGTCAAGGCCAAGGCGAAGCAGCGGCAGAACAATGGCGCCGCCATCATCCCCGTCGCGCTGGGCTCGATGGGTCTCGGCATCCCGCTGACCGCCATCGCGGCGGGCAACTCGGGGCTGGTCGGCCTGACGATCACGTGGCTGGCGATCGTCGCCATCAACGTGGCCGCCGCCGTGGCCATCATGCGCCGCGGCTGAGCCTTCCCCTCACGGCACTCAGGTGTCGCGGTGGAAACGCAGCCGGACCTCGGCGGCCATGGTCCGGTCCTCGTGTTCGAGGCCGTAGGTCCACACCTGGCCGGCGTCCTCGGTGCGCCCGCGCAGCGGCAGCGTGCGCGCCAGCAGCTCGATGGCCAGCGCGCCCGTCTGGGGGTCGGCCCCGCTCTCGACGGCCTCGGCGAACTCGGCGCAGGCCAGTTCCAGGTGCGCGATGCCGAGCAGCACCCGCAGCCCCGGCAGCTCCCGCGCCGGGGCGAACTCCAGCGCGTCCAGCAGCAGCCCGGCGGCCTCCCCCGGGTCGCCGTACTCCAGCAGCGTCTCGGCGAGCTGGCGGGCCGCGTGCGCGGCGGCCTCGGCGTCGCCTGAGTCGAGGCTCGCGTCGAGGGCGGAGCGCAGCTCCTTGCCGGCCTCCTGGGGGCTGCCGGCCAGCCGGGCCAGCGCGAGGTGCGCCAGCGGGACGTAGGCCGGCGTGCCGACGCCGAGCACCGCCTGCCAGGCGGCCCTGGCCTGGTCGTCGCGGCCCTCGCGCTCGAACCCCTGGGCCAGGTGGCAGGCGGCCTGCGCGGCGTACTCGGGATGGCCGGTGGCCAGCGCGGTGCGGGCCGCGGCGCGGGCGGCCTCGGTGTCGCCGCGCTCGTCGAGCACCACGGCCAGCCCCACGGCCGCCTGGGCCCGGTCGGGGCTGTCGGGGTCGGCGACCAGCTCGGTCAGGATCGCCGCCGCACCCTCCAGGTCGCCCCCCTCGGCCAGGCGGCGGGCGGTGTCGAGGGGCGGGGTCTGCAGCTCTGAGAACGTCAAGAGAGCTCCTTCCGGCGACGGATCGCACCGAGCCTAACGGCTCGTCGCGATCATGTCTGCTCACTTGACGGTGCCGGACTGGGCCGGGTCCGGCGCGGGCCCCCGGGCGGGGACCCGCGCGGGCGGATCAGTCCTCGTACGCCTCCAGCGGCGGGCAGGAGCACACCAGGTTGCGGTCGCCGTACGCCTGGTCGATGCGGCGCACGGGCACCCAGTACTTGCCCTCGCGCAGCGATGCCAGCGGGTAGGCCGCCTCGGTCCGCGAGTACGGGTGGGCCCACTCGTCGGCGGTGACCGACTCGGCCGTGTGCGGCGCGTTGCGCAGCGGGTTGTCGGTCGTGTCGTAGTCGCCGGAGGCCACCTTGGCGATCTCACCGCGAATGGCGATCATGGCGTCCACGAACCGGTCGAGCTCGTCGAGGTCCTCGCTCTCGGTCGGCTCGATCATCAGCGTCCCGGCCACCGGGAAGGACATGGTCGGCGCGTGGAAGCCGTAGTCGATCAGGCGCTTGGCCACGTCGTCGACGGTGACGCCGGTCTCCTTGGTGATCTGGCGCAGGTCCACGATGCACTCGTGGGCCACCAGGCCGCCACGGCCGGTGTAGAGCACCGGGTAGTGCGGGGCCAGCCGCCGGGCCAGGTAGTTGGCCGACAGGATGGCCTGCTCGGTGGCCGCGGTGAGGCCCTCGGAGCCCATCATCCGCACGTACGCCCACGAGATCGGCAGGATGCCCGCCGAGCCGTACGGGGCCGCCGAGACCGGGCCGACCGGGCTGCCGTCGCGCAGCGGGTGGCCGGGCAGGTAGGCCGCCAGGTGGCCGCGGACCGCGACCGGGCCGACGCCGGGGCCGCCGCCGCCGTGCGGGATGCAGAACGTCTTGTGCAGGTTGAGGTGGGACACGTCGGCGCCGAACTCACCCGGCTTGGCCAGGCCCACCAGGGCGTTGAGGTTGGCGCCGTCGACGTAGACCTGGCCGCCGGCCTCGTGCACCTTGGCGCACACCTCGGTGATCGACTCCTCGTACACGCCGTGCGTGGACGGGTACGTCACCATGATCGCGGCGAGCTTGTCGCGGTGCTTGGCGATCTTGGCGTCGAGGTCGGCCAGGTCGATGTTCCCGTCGCTGTCGCAGGCCACGACCACGACCCGCATGCCGGCCATGACGGCGCTGGCCGCGTTCGTGCCGTGGGCCGAGGACGGGATCAGGCACACGTCCCGCCCGGTGTCGCCGTTGGCCTGGTGGTAGGCGCGGATGGCCAGCAGGCCGGCGAACTCGCCCTGGGAGCCGGCGTTCGGCTGGATGGAGACGGCGTCGTAGCCGGTCACCTCGGCCAGCCAGCCCTCCAGGGTGCCGATGAGCTCCCGGTAGCCCTCGGTCTGGGCCTCCGGCGCGTACGGGTGCACGCCGGCGAACTCCGGCCAGGTGATCGGCTCCATCTCGGTGGTCGCGTTCAGCTTCATCGTGCACGAGCCGAGCGGGATCATCGAACGGTCGAGCGCGATGTCCTTGTCCTGGAGCCTGCGCAGGTAGCGCAGCATCGCGGTCTCGGAGCGGTGGCTGTGGAAGACCGGGTGGGTCAGGTAGTCCGACTCGCGCAGCAGCCCGTCCGGCAGCGCGTCGGCCTCCAGCGCCACCTCCTCGCGCTCGACGCCGAAGGCGGCCCACACCTTGACCAGCTCGGCCGCGCCGGTCTTCTCGTCGCAGGCGATCGAGACGTGGTCGTCGTCGGCCTGCCACAGGTTGACGCCCCGCTCGGCGGCGGCGGCCACCACCTCGGCGGCCCTGCCGGGCACGCGGACGAGCACGGTGTCGAAGAACTCGCCGTGCACGACCTCCAGGCCGGCCTCGCGCAGCCCGCCGGCCAGCGCGACGGCGTGCCGGTGCACGCGGTGCGCGATCCGGCGCAGGCCCTCGGGGCCGTGGTAGACGGCGTACATGCCGGCGATCACGGCCAGCAGGACCTGGGCGGTGCAGATGTTGCTGGTGGCCTTCTCGCGGCGGATGTGCTGCTCGCGGGTCTGCAGGGCCAGCCGGTAGGCGGGGTCGCCGTCGACGTCGACCGACACGCCGACCAGGCGGCCGGGCATCTGCCGCTGCAGGCCCTCGCGTACGGACATGTAGGCCGCGTGCGGCCCGCCGAACCCGAAGGAGACGCCGAAGCGCTGGGAGGAGCCGACGGCGATGTCGGCGCCCAGCTCGCCGGGGGCGGCCACGAGCGTGAGGGCCAGCAGGTCGGCGGCGGCCACGACGAGCGCGCCCGCCTCGTGCGCCCTGGCGGCCACGTCGCGGAAGTCGCGCAGGCGGCCCGAGGCGCCCGGGTACTGGACGAGCACGCCGAAGCACTCGGGCAGCTCGCCGTCGAGGTCGTGCTCGACCAGCGTGATGCCGAGCGGCTCGGCGCGGGTGGCCAGCACGGCTTTGGTCTGGGGCAGCGTGTCGGCGTCGACGACGAACACGTCGCTCTTGGACTTGCCGGCGCGGCGGGCCAGCGTCATGGCCTCGGCCGCGGCGGTGGCCTCGTCCAGCAGGGAGGCGCCGGCGACGTCGAGGCCGGTCAGGTCGGAGACGACCGTCTGGAAGTTCAGCAGCGCCTCCAGGCGCCCCTGCGAGATCTCCGGCTGGTACGGCGTATAGGCGGTGTACCAGCCCGGGTTCTCCAGCAGGTTGCGCCGGATGACGGCGGGCGTGACGGTGTCGTAGTAGCCCAGGCCGATCATGGAGGTCAGCACCCGGTTGCGGGAGGCCAGTTCGCGCAGCTCGGCGATGGCCTCGGTCTCGCTCGCGGCGGCCGGCAGCTTGAGCCGGTCCTTGACCCTGATGGCCTCGGGCACGGCCACGGCCACCAGATCGCCGACGGACTCGAAGCCCACGGCCTCGAGCATGCGCTGCTGCTCGGACTCCGATGGGCCGATGTGCCTGGACGAGAACGGCGGAGCGGACAGGTCGGTCATGGAGGTTGCCTCCCGAGGCTTGGAGACCGGCGCCAGGGCGCGGGCGAGTGCCGGATCTCCCCCTCTGTCATCGCGACGTCATCGCGACCTGAGAGCTTCACCCCACCGTGGGGCTTGCACCGTCGGTGAGGTGCGCCTGGCGGGCGCACCTGCTTTCCAGAGTTGCCTCACCCGAGCGGTACGGGATGCCTGAGAGATTCCGGGGAGGGTTGCTCCTTCGGCGCCCCAGGACCGAAGCCCAGGGACTCTCCCGCACGGGGTCATCAGCCTTACTCTGTCCTAGATTACTACGGTGTGTTCAGCGGTTCAGCTCACCCCGTGCGGCGTGCGCGACGCCGCTTGGCGAGCTCGTCAGCGGGATGGTCGGCCGGGACGGTGTCCTCGACCGCCGCCCGTTCCCCCGGCAGCTCCGCGAGGGAGCCCTCGACCTCTCGCCAGACCCGGCCGAGCGCGATGCCGAACACGCCCTGGCCGCCCTGGAGCAGATCGATCACCTCGTCGGCCGAGGTGCACTCGTAGACGCTGACACCGTCGCTCATGAGCGTGATCTGCGCGAGGTCGGCGACCCCGCGGTCACGCAGATGCTGCACGGCGGTGCGGATCTGCTGCAACGACACCCCGGTGTCGAGCAGCCGCTTGACGACCTTGAGCACCAGGATGTCGCGGAAGCTGTAGAGCCGCTGCGAGCCCGAGCCGTGCGCGGCTCTTATCGTGGGCTCGACCAGGCCCGTGCGCGCCCAGTAGTCGAGCTGCCTGTAGGTGATGCCGGCCGCCGAGCAGGCTGTGGGCCCGCGGTATCCGATGTCGTCGGGCACGGTCGCAGGCTGCTCGTCGAAGAGCAGGCCCTGCTCTCCGGCACGCTGCCGCGCGCTCTCGCGCCGCACCGGATCTTCCTGGCCGGCCGTCTTTCCCTCGCCGCTGCTGACCGCCACGCGGACCTCCGGCTTTCTCTCATCCCATGGCCTGATCTGGGGGTTCGTAAAGGGCGACCACGGGTTTCACTTGCACCGTAGGACCGTGACCATGCTCAGTCAACGATCCGGCTCGGCGCGTCGTGAAGCGTAAATGCACTGAAATACCTACCCCGCCCTGCCGAAGTCCTCGGGAGTGATCGTGTCAAGGAACTCCCTGAACTTCTCCACCTCGTCCTCCTGGTCGTCAGGGATGATCACACCGGCCTCCTGGACGACCTCTTCGCTGGCGAAGATGCGCGCACCGGTGCGCAGCGCCAGGGCGATCGAGTCGGAGGGCCGGGCGCTGACCTCCACGCCGTTGGAGAACACCAGGTCGGCGAAGAAGATGCCGTCACGCAGGGCCACGATGTTGACCGCGCGCAGCCCGACGCCGAGCGCGCTCAGCACGTCCCTGAACAGGTCGTGCGTGAGCGGCCGGGGCGGCGGCTCCTCGGCCTGCGCCAGGGCGATCGCGGTCGCCTCGGTCATGCCGATCCAGATCGGAAGGAACCGTTCCCCGTGTGCCTCCTTGAGCAAGACGATCGGCTGATTTGTGGGCATCTCAACTCGAACGCCCACGACCTCCATCTGCAACACGGGCTGCTCCGTATTCGACCGGCCGGTCGCCCGGCACAGCTGTTGACTGGGTCGTTTCTGCTACACGCTTGTGTATTTCAACGTAACACCCGGCAGGCGTGGAATGTGCCCCGGCCTTCCAGCTCCGTGCCCTCAACGGCCCAGGACAGACCTGACGCCGAGGCGCACCAGGGAGGCGTGCAGGTCGAGCAGGAGGGTGGACAACTCCCTGGCAGCCTCGTCGGCCTCGCCGATGGCGCCGGGCGCGCGCCGCTTGAGTATGGGCGCGACGGTCTGCTCGACCAGCCCGCACTCCCGCTCGGCGGCGGCCTTGACCGCGCGCAGGTGGCGGGCGTGCAGGCCGAAACGGGCCAGGGCGCCGACGGTGCGCGCGATCTTCAGCGCCTCCTCGTCGTAGCGCCTGGCCACGGGGGCGAGCAGGCCGTAGTCCTCCAGCTCGGCGAGGGTCTCCTCGTCGATGCCGGCCGCCTCCAGCAGCTGGGCCCGGTCGTAGCGGATCTCCTGGGCCTGCTGCACCGCGCGCGGACGGCCGAAGCTCTCGGCCATCCTGTCCTTGATCACCCGAAGCGGCAGGTAGTGGTCGCGCTGCTCGGTCAGGATGAACCGCAACTGCTCGACGTGGAGATGGGTGAACTTGCGGTAGCCCGAGGGGCTGCGCTCGGGCTCGATCAGCCCCTCACCCTCCAAGAAGCGGATCTTGGACACGGTGACGTCGGGGAACTCGCCCTGCAGCAGGGCGAGCACCTCCCCGATGCTCATGTGCGAGCGTGCCGCCTGTGAGCTCATGCGCCGGCGTTGACCCTCATCAGGAAGACGAGGCGGAACTTGCCGATCTGCACCTCGTCTCCGGAGTGCAGGGGGACCTCCTCGATGCGCTCCCGGTTGACGTAGGTGCCGTTGAGGCTGCCCACGTCGCGTACGGAGAACTGGCCGCCGCGGTGGCGGTAGAACTCGACGTGGCGGCGCGAGACGGTGATGTCGTCGAGGAAGATGTCGCTCTCCGGGTGGCGCCCGGTCGTGGTGAGGTCCTTGTCCAGCCGGAACCGGCTGCCCTGGTTGGGCCCTCTGGTCACCGTGAGCAACGCCGTGCCGGGCGGGAGCTGTTCGACCAGCGCCCGTTCGGCCAGGAGCATGTCGCCTGTCTCAGCCTCGTACGCCTCGATTCCCGCGACCGAGATCGTCGACGTGGTGTCCCCGGAGACCTCGGGTCTGGTCAGCGGTGACCCACAGCGGGAACAGAAACGGGCATCCTCGGGGTTGGCGTGCCCGCACTGCGTGCAGTAGACGCTCGGCATCGATCGGCTCGGCCTCCTACCGCGAAGACGCGGCGACGGTGCTGGGGACGCGCCTGCCTTCGCTCTTCAAGTTTGCGAATGCCGCAACTTACGCTGATCAGCGGCAAAGGTCAAGGCGGGGCGCTGGACTGCGGTTCGGACGCTGACAAAGTTACCGCCGCCCCCACCCCGTGGTCCATGCCGCCGCGCGTTTCTACATTACGATCTTGCGGCACTCCGCGCGCACATCTCGGGCGAAGGCTTTTCCGCTACTCTACGTGATCAGACGGCCGCCTGCTCGACCACGCGGGCCCACCGTTCGAGCAACGCCTGCGCGCCGTCCATGTCGGGGGCCTCGGCCCACAGGTCGGTGACCGGCTCGGCGGCGGCGGGCAGGATCAGCACCCACGACCCGTCGTCGCGGGCGACGCGCACGCCGTCGGTGGTGTCCACGCGCCAGCCGTCGGGCTCGGCCTCGGCTGCCTCGATGACCGAGCGCATCACCGCGCCCTTGGCCGCCCACTGGGTCGGGACGCTCCGCCGCAGCAGCTTGACCTCGGGGATCCTGGCGTCGATCTGGCTGAGCGACAGCCGGGTGCGGGCCACCAGCCCCAGCAGGCGCATGAACGCGGCCAGGCCGTCGATGGCCGGGCTGAACTCCGGCACGACGAACCCGCCGCGCCCGTCGGCCGCGAAGATCATGTCGGGGCCCTGGGCGGCGGAGGTCAGGGCGTCGAGCGCGGTCGAGGTCCACTGCACCTGCACGCCGTGGAAGCGGCAGACCTGCTCGGCGACCCGGGTGGTGGTGACCGGCAGGGCCACCCGGCCGCCCCGGCGCTCGGCCGCCACCAGGTCCAGCACGACCAGCAGGGCGCGTTCCTCGCTGATGAG
This sequence comes from Nonomuraea sp. NPDC049624, assembly GCF_040675255.1. Classification (NCBI taxonomy): domain Bacteria; kingdom Bacillati; phylum Actinomycetota; class Actinomycetes; order Streptosporangiales; family Streptosporangiaceae; genus Nonomuraea; species Nonomuraea sp. NPDC049624. The sequence continues at coordinate 476,013 of NZ_JBFAOR010000005.1, forward strand.
CTGGCCGGTCTCGTCCACCAGCGCGATGCGTTCGCCGACCGGGTCGAAGCGCACCCCGAACGCCGCCCGCGAGGAGCTGACCAGCTCCGACAGGCGTTGCAGGTCGCGGCGGCGCTCGGCCAGCGTCTCGGTGGGCGAGACGTCGTCCAGCCGGGCGTTGACGGTGAGCACCTCGACGCCGGCGCGGCTGAGCAGCGTGGGCATCACCAGGGAGGAGGTGCCGCCGGCGCAGTCGACCACGACCTTCATGTCCTTGACGCCGGTGACGCCGATGGCCCGCATCAGCTCGTGCGTGTAGCCCTCGACGGCCCTGGCCGGGTAGTGCAGCTCGGCGATCTCGCCGGGGAAGGCCCGCCGGTACTCCTGGCGGGAGAAGACGCGCTCCAGCTTGCGCTGGGCGGCCGGGGGCAGGTCGGCGCCGCGGTCGTCCATGATGACGATGTCGACGCTCTGCGGGTCGCCGGGCGTGGTGCGCAGGGCGATGCCGCCGGCGGCCGACTCGCGCGCGGTGTGGAAGCGGGCCACCGGCAGCGGCGCGGCCTCCAGGTCCAGGACGTTGATCGCGGCGGCGGTCAGGGCGCCGATGACGGCCCGCTTGAGCGCCCTGGCGGCCAGCGAGCAGTCGCGGGAGGTGACGACGTAGGCGCCCTTGCGCAGGGTGGTGGCGTACGCGCCGGCCAGCCGGACGCACAGCTCGGCGGTGATCTCGACGTTGACCAGGCCGCTGACCCCGCGCGGGCCGAACAGGTTGCGCTGGCCGCGCGACTCCCAGATGACGCTGGTGTTGACGACCGCGCCGGCCTCGATGGTCTTGAACGGGTAGACCTTGACGCCGCTGGAGACGTACGCCTCGGCCTCGATGACGCACTCGTCGCCGATGACGGCGTTCTCCTCGACGCGGGCGCCGCCCATCACGTCGGTGCTCTTGCCGATGACGCAGCCGCGCAGGTGGGCGCCGGGACCGAGGTAGACGTTGTCGTGGACGACCGCGCGGTGCAGGAAGGCGCCCTCGCGCACGACCGCGTTGTTGCCGAGCACGGTGTACTCGCGCAGCTCGGCGCCCGCCTCCACCTTGGCGTAGTCGCCGATCAGCAGCGGTCCCTTCAGGACGGCGTCGGGGTCGACCGTGGCCGAGTCGGCCACCCAGACGCCCGGGGAGAGCTCGAAGCCGCCGATGTCGAGGCGGACCCGGCCGGACAGCGCGTCGGCCTGGGCCTTGAGGTAGCTGGCGTGGGTGCCGACGTCCTCCCAGTAGCCGTCGGCGACGTAGCCGTAGATGGGGGCGCCGCGTTCCAGGAGGGCGGGGAAGACGTCCGAGGACCAGTCGACCGGTTCGCCGTCGGCGACGGCGTCGAGGATCTCGGGCTCCATGACGTAGATGCCGGTGTTGACGGTGTCGGAGAAGACCTGGCCCCAGGTGGGCTTCTCCAGGAAGCGCTGCACGCGTCCGCTCTCGTCGACGATGATGATCCCGAATTCGAGCGGGTTGGGAACGCGTTTCAGACCGATGGTGACAAGAGCCGAATTTTCGCGATGAAAACGGATCATGTCGGATAAGTCGATATCGGTGAGGGCGTCGCCGGAGATGACCAGGAAGCGGTCGTCGCGCAGGCGGGCGGCGGCGTTCTTGACGCTGCCCGCGGTGCCGAGCGGCAGGTCCTCCGTGGCGTACTGGAGGTTCATGCCCAGCTCGTCGCCGTCGCCGAAGTAGTTGCGCACGAGGGCGGCCAGGAACTGCAGGGTGACGACCGTCTCGGTGATGCCGTGCCGTTTGAGCAGGCGCAGGACGTGTTCCATGATCGGGCGGTTGGCCACCGGGAGCAGAGGTTTGGGCTGGTTGGCGGTCATCGGACGCAGCCGAGTCCCCTCCCCGCCCGCCATGACGACCGCCTTCACCCGATCACTCCTTCGTGGTCGCGGTTACGAGTTGGCGCACCTGCACCACATACAGGATCCCTGCCCACCAATACAGGCCCGTGCCCCAGAGCGCGAAGGCCCACCCGGCAATTCGCGCTATATCGGCATACCACCCGGTGTGGGAGGCGAGGAAGAGCAGCGGGAAGGCGTACATGAGGTTGAACATGGCGGCCTTGCCCAGGAAATGCACCTGAAGTGCCTTATATCCGTGTTTGCGAAGTACGGGGAACGAACAGGCGACGAAGAGCTCCCGCGCCACGATGACGGCCACCAGCCACCACGGGATGACCTCGCGCAGCAGCAACGCCAGGATCGTGGCGAAGACGTACAGCTTGTCGGCGGCCGGGTCGATCACCCGGCCGAGCTTGCTGGTCTGGTTGAACGCGCGAGCGATCTTGCCGTCGAGCCAGTCGGTGAACCCGGCCACGATGAGGATGGCGATGGCCCACCCGTCCGCCCTGGGCCCCAGAACCAACCAGAGGAACACGGGCACGCCGAGCAGGCGCAGGAAGCTCAGCAGGTTGGGAACCGTCCAGATCCGGTCCTCGGCGGAAGTTTCGCTCACGCAGAGACCCTACTGCGTGGAACTCGGGCACAGACGCCCCACCAGGGACCATTCCCCGCCCGCACTCCCCCGCCCGGACGCGGGGGCCGACGGGGGTTGGTGGCGTTTCGCGGCATGTGGGGGCGGGAAAAGGCTGGATGATCGATCCCCCCGCGTCGCCGGCCTGCCTTGGGGGGATCGGATGTGGCCCTGGGAGTCCGGCGTGCTGCGGGACGCGCCGGAGATCGCCTTGTTCCTCTGCCTGGCCCTCGGGTTCGCCCTGGGCAGGCTCAGGTTCCGCGGCGTGGCCCTCGGCGGCGTGGCCGGGACGCTGGCCGCCGCCCTCGCCGTCGGGCTGCTGACCGGCGGCGTCGAGGTCCACCAGCAGGTGCGCGTGATCGCCTTCTCGATCTTCGCCTTCACCCTCGGCTACACCCTCGGGCCCGCCTTCTTCGCGGCGTTCTCCGGGCGCAACCTGCGGTACCTGTGGTTCACGGTCGTCGAGGTCGTCGGGGCGCTGGCGGTGGCGGCGCTGGCGGCGGACGCGCTCGGGCTCGACCCGGGCGTCACGGCCGGGCTGGTCGCCGGGGCGGCGGCCGGGCCGGTGGCGTTGGGCACGGCGGCCGACGCCCTGCAGGGCGCCGGGGTCGCGCAGCAGGCGCTCGGGCCCGCGTACGTCCTGTCCTACCTCCTCGCCCTGGTCACCATCGCGCTGCTGACCGTCAGGGCCGCGCCCGCGGCGCTCCGGTTCGACCCCCGGGAGGAGGCCGCGGCGCTGTGGCGGCGGCTGGACGGCGCGGAGGAGACGCCGCCGCCGGCGGTGCTGGGCCGGGCCCACCAGGTCACCACCGGCGAGGGCCGGACGGTCGGGCAGGCGGAGATCGCGATGGGCACCCGGGTCTCGGTGGAGCGGCTGCGCAGGAACGGCCGCCCGATCCCGTTCGGCCCCGACACGCTGCTGCGGCGGGACGACGAGGTGGTGGTCGTCGGGGTGCGGCAGGACGTCGTCAACGCCGGCGCGGTGGTCGGGCCCGAGGTGCCGGGCGGGCGGGAGCTCGACCTGGACCTGGAGGTGGCCGACGTCATGCTCGGGGGCAGGCCGCCGGCGACCGTGCGCGAGCTGCGCGCCGGGCTGTCCGGTCAGGGGGTGCAGGACCTGCACGTGTGCGAGGTGCGGCGGGTGGGGTGCCGGTTGCCGGTCCGGCCCGGCACGCAGCTGTGCGCCGGTGACGTGGTGCGGGTGACCGGGCTGAAGCGGGACGTGGACCGGGCGGCGTCCTGGCTCGGGGCGCGGGCGGACGCCGGGCGGCGGGCCGACGTCGTCTACCTGGCCGCCGGGCTGGTGGCGGGGCTGGTGGCGGGCCTGGCGGGCGGCCTGACGGCGTCGCTCGGCTGCCTGGCGGCCGGGCTGGTGTTCGGCCGGGCACGGGCGGGACGGGCCGGCTTCGGGCAGTACGACGCGGGCGCCGCGCGGGTGGTGGGCGAGGTGGCGCTCGGCGTGTTCGTGGCGGCGCTCGGGCTGTCGGCGGGGCCGGCGGCGGTGGAGCTGGTGGCGCGGCACGCCTGGCAGGCGGCCCTGGGCGCGGTCGCCACGGCCGCCGTGCCGGTGGTGATCTCGCTGGCCATGGGGGCCAAGCTGATGATGGTCCCGCCGCCGCTGGTGCTGGGCGCGGTGACCGGGCAGCACGGCCTGACGGCCGTCCTGGGCGGGGTGCGCGCGATGTCGGGGAACGGGACGCCGCTGCTGGCGTACACGGTGGTGCACGCCTTGTCGGGAGCCGTGCTGGCCCTGCTCGGGCCCGCCGCGGTGGCCCTGACCCGCTGGCTGGGCACCTGAGCGCGCCACCAGGCCCGTCCGGGCGGTCGGGCCAGGCGGTCGGGACGGGCGGTCAGGTCGGGGGCAGGCCGGGCGGTCGGGCCGGGCGGTCAGGTGCGCAGGAAGGCGTGGGTGTGGCCGACCGGCTCGAAGCCGAGGCGGGCGTAGAACTCGCGCGGCCAGTCGGCGGCGTCGGCGACCAGGAACGTCAGCTCGGCGCCGGCCGTGGCGGCCGTCAGCGCGGTCAGCAGGACGCGGGCGAAGCCCTGGCCGCGGTGGCGCTCCATGGTGTAGACGTTCTCGATCTGGGCGACGCCCTCGTGCACGTAGAGGTCGGCGTGGGCGGCGATCTCACCGCCGGGGGCGCGTACGGCGTGGAACTCGACCACGTCAGCGGCGGACGCGCGGGCCGCGGCGCGGGCGGCGAGCCCGTCGACCACGCTCTGCGGCGCCTGCGGCAGCGACGCGCGCCACTCCTCGCGCAGCACGGGCAGCAGCTCCTCCAGCGTCAGCCGCTCAGTGGCAGCCGCGGACGCGGAGGGGCTTGCGCCGCGGAAGGCCATGACGACGTTCGTCTCGTGGCTGTATCCGGCGGCGGCGAAGGCGGGCCGGAACTCATGGCCCAGCCGGTCGTCGTCGACGCACACCAGCCGGTGGCCGAGCCCGGCGAGCCGCTCCTCGGCGGCCGCGAGCACCGGCCCCGGGGCGCCGCTGCAGACCACGAGCTTGTTGTCGTCGTGCGACATCGGGTAGCGCGCGTCGAGCACCGCGAACCCGCCGGGGACCGGCGCCACGACGGGCGCCTTGCGGCGGGCGAAGCCGTGCAGGAAGGAAAGGGCCCGCGCCAGCTCGTCAGCCACCGCGCGCGGCCCGCAGGAAGGCCCTGATCAGGGCGGAGTCCTTGACGCCCGGCGCGGTCTCGACGCCGCTGGACACGTCGACCCCCCACGGGCCGGCGGCCTCGACGGCCTCGGCGACGTTGGCCGGGTCGAGCCCGCCGGCCAGCATCCACCGGCCGGACGGGCGGCCGCGCACCGCCGCCCAGTCCCAGGGCTCCCCCGAGCCGGGGCGCGGGGCGTCGACGATGAGCAGGTCTTCGTCGTAGGCGCCGCATCGCAGGTCGGCGGCGGCGTCGACGGCCCGCACGAGCGGCCGGCCGAGGTCTTTCAGCGCGGTGAAGTCGGCGTGGGGGTGGTGGCCGTGGAGCTGCACGGCGCGCACGCCCGAGGCCAGCGCGGCGGCCCGGACCTCCTCGGGGGTCTCGCCCCGGAAGACGCCCACGGTGAGCACGTGGGCCGGGATCGGCGCGGCCAGCTCGGCCGCCCGCTCCGGCGTGACCCTGCGCGGGCTCCGGGTGAGCACGAACCCGATGGCGTCGGCGCCAGCCTCGACGGCGGCCTCGACGTGCTCGGGCTCGCTCAACCCGCAGATCTTCACATACACACCTCAGACCTTAGCGGCGCCGCGCCGCCGACGGCGACCACGACCAGATCAGCAGCGCGCCGATGAGGCCGAACAGCAGCACCCCGTTGGGCACGTGGGCGCCCAGCCAGAGCCAGGTGACGTGCTGGAGCCCGCCGACGACGAACAGCGCGACGCTGGCCCACACCGGCCAGCCCGCGCCGCGGCCGGGCCGCCAGACGAGGATCGCCAGCACGATCTGCACGAGCGCCACCAGGTGGACGACCATGCCCGCCATGACGTGCGTCTCGGCCACCGGCCCGCCGCCCGCCGACACGGCCTGCCCGGCGAACGAGGCGGCCACGAGCAGCGCGGCGGCCTGGGCGATGATGGCGACGCGCAGGCTGTAGAGCAGGCCGGCCGACACCTGCCGGGTCGTGCCGGGACGCGGCATGACCTGTGTCTCCCCCATGATGTGGATCCTTTCTGCGAACGAAGGACCCATATCGTGTCGAGGGCGGCCGCATACGGTCGTCAGCCTGCGGGATGACCCCCCGGTCCCCCACGTGGCGGACGGACCGGCCGGAAGGCGGCGTCCACGAGACCGGTGCGGTGGGCGACCACGGCGGCCTGGATGCGGTTGCGCAGGCCGAGCTTGTCCATGGCGGCGGCGATGTGCGTCTTGACGGTGGTGACGCCGACGTGCAGCTCCTCGGCGATCTCGGCGTTGGACAGGCCGGTGCCGACCAGGGCGAGCACCTCCAGCTCCCGCTCGGTCAGCCCGGACGGCGGCGGCGCGGCGGCCTGCTCCTCGGCGGCCAGGAACCGTTCCACGACCCGGCGCAGCACCGAGGGGGCCAGCAGCTGCTCCCCCGCGGCGGCCCTGCGCACGGCGTCGACCATGCGTTCCGGCTCGTCGTCCTTGACCAGGAAGCCGACGGCGCCGGCGCGCAGGGCGGCGTGCACGTCGGCGTCCTCGGCGAAGGTGGTGAGCACGACCACGCGGGCCGCCGGGCGGGCCGCCAGCACCCGCCTGGTCGCCTCCAGGCCGTCGACGCGGGGCATGCGCAGGTCCATGAGGATGACGTCGGGCACGTGGCGTTCGGCCAGGCGGACGGCCTCGGCGCCGTCCTCGGCCTCGCCCACGACCTCCATGTCCCCCGCGGCCTGCAGCAACATGCGCACGCCCGCGCGGACCAGCGCCTGGTCGTCGGCGACCAGCACGCGGATCACGCGGCGTTCCTGGCGGGCAGGCTGGCCAGCAGCAGCCAGCCGCCGTCGCCGTCGGGGCCGGCGCTGAGGGTGCCGCCGAGGGCGCGCACCCGCTCGCGCATGCCGGCCAGGCCGCGGCCGGAGGAGGGCAGCCGCTCGATGGCGGTGGGCGGGCGGCCGTTGCGGATCTCGATGGACAACCCTTCCTGCGCGGGGGCGACGGTGACGCGGACCCGGGTGCCGGGCCCGGCGTGTTTCAGCACGTTGGTGAGACCTTCCTGGACGATGCGCGCGGCGGAGGCGCGGGCGATGAGCGGGGCGCGGTCGCTGGCCGGGTCGAGGTCGAGATCGACGACGAGGCCGGCGGCGGCCATGCGTTCGGCGGACTCGCGGACCACGTCGGCGGGGTTGGCCAGCAGGTCGGGGCCGCGGTCGGGGTCGCGCAGCAGGTCGAGCAGGTCACGCAGGTCCTGAAGCACCTGGTGGCCGGTCTCGCGGATGTCGGACAGCGCGTCGGCGACCGGCCCGTCGGGCGCGGTGTAGCGGGCGGCGCTGGCGCGCAGCACCATGGCGCCGACGTGGTGGGCCACGATGTCGTGCACGTCGCGGGCGATGCGCTCGCGCTCGGCGAGCTGGTCGGCGCGCACCTGGGCGACCGCCAGCCGGGCCGACTCCTCGGCGCGCAGGCGTTCGGCGGCGGCGGCGGCCTGCCGCATGCCGAGGTAGCGGCCGATCGCGATGGGCGTGGCGACCAGCGTCATCAGCACGCCGACGCGCAGCGGGGTGACCTCGGTGCCCTCGCCGACGACGGCGATGGCGGCCAGCAGGCAGCCGGTGAGGTACGCGGCCCCCGTCCAGGCCCAGGAGGCCACGCGCATGGAGAACACGCCGATCGCGATGAGCGTGAGGATCAGGCAGGTGTTGACGGCGTCGTTCAGGTAGGTGTCGGCGGCGATCAGCAGCACGGCCTGCAGCAGCAGGACCAGGCCGGGCAGGCGCCGGGCGACGCCGAGCGACAGCCCGCCGACCACGGCCAGCAGGCCGATCACCCACACGGGCAGGGCGCCGCTGTGCCAGGAGGTCCAGGTGCTGAGCACGGTGATGGCCACACCGCCGGCGGCCAGCAGCGCGTCGGGCGTGACGTCGCGCTCCTCCAGCCGCTCGGCCGAGCTGCGCAGGTAGGCCCCGAGCACGGTGGGGAAGACGGGCAGCAGCACCGAGTACATCCAGGTGTTGCCGGTCATCGCGATGCCGGGGTCGGCGATGTTGACCGCCGTGGCCAGGACGGTGGCGCCCACACCGGCCATGGCGGGCCGCCACGGGACGCGGAAGCCGACCACGCCGAGCGCGACGCAGATGAGGATCTGCGCGGTGTTGGAGGTGTAGGAGCCGAGCTGGTCGCTGAGCACGAGAAAGGCGGCCAGGTAGAGGGTGACGGCCAGCGGCCGCCGCCGTACGAACCCCATGGGCAGGCCCACCAGGAGGGCCATGGGGATGTTCATCGCCGCCGGCAGGTACGCGGTGTCGCCCGCGTGGGCCGTCGTCAACAGGTCCAGCCCCACGCCAGATGCCGCGAGCAGGACATCGAGCGGCACACCACGCCAACGCATGGCCTCACGCTATCCACCCTCGCCCGATAGCTGATCCTCCGTGCGGAGGACCCCGTCTCCTCCTAGTGGCCGCAGGTTCGTCCAGAGGAGGGAGCGCAGAGGGTGATCTTCCCGATACGTTCGGGGCCATGTCCAACGACACCGCAATGTTCCTCGGCCAGTTCCTGCGCGCCCCCGCCGTGATCGGCGCCGTCGCCCCGAGTTCGCGCCGGCTGGCCGCGGCCGTCTGCGCGCCGGTGCCGGAGCGTGGCGAGCCGACCGTGGTGGAGCTCGGTCCTGGCACGGGCCCGTTCACGGCGGAGATCCAGCAGCGGCTGGCCGGGCGCGGCCACCACCTGGCCGTCGAGGTGAACGAGCGGCTCGCGGGGCTGCTCGCGGCGCGTTTCCCCGCCGTGGACGTGGCCCACGCGGACGCCGCGCGCCTGGGCGAGCTGCTGGCCGGGCGCGGGCTGGGCCACGCCGACGTCGTGGTGAGCGGCCTGCCGTGGGCGGCCTTCCCCACGGAGCTGCAGCACGAGCTGCTGGACGCGGTGACGTCGGTGATGAGCCCCGGCGCCGCCTTCACCACCTTCTCCTACATCCACGCCATCCCGCTGAGCTCGGCCCGGCGGTTCCGGGCGCTGCTGGCCGAGCGGTTCGAGGAGGTCGTGCCCGGACGTACGGTGTGGCGCAACACGCCGCCGGCCTTCGTCTTCCACGCCCGCAGACCTCGACCCTGAACAGAACGAGATTCTACGATGGCGTGATGGATTTCACCCTTCCCGAGAGCGCCCAGGCCGTCCAGCGCGGCGTCGCCGAGATCTGCGCCCGCTACGACCTCGACTACTGGCAGCGGTGCGAGAGCGACAAGCGCTGGCCGGAGGAGGTCTGGGCCGACCTGGCCAAGGGCGGCTGGCTGGGCCTGGCCGTGCCGGAGGAGTACGGCGGTGGCGGGCAGGGGCTGCTGGAGCTGGCGGTGGCCACCGAGACGCTGGCGAGCTCGGGCGCGGCGGGCGGGTCGGCCTTCACGTACGTGCTCACCCCCGGCTTCGGCGCGCTCACCCTGGCCCGGCACGGCACCGCCGAGCAGCGGGCCGAGCTGCTGCCCCGGCTGGCCACGGGCGAGGTCGAGACGTGCTTCGCCCTGACCGAGCCGGACGCCGGCTCCAACTCGCTGGCGATCACCACCTCGGCCCGCCGGGACGGCGGCGACTACGTGCTCAACGGCCAGAAGATCTGGATCACCGGCGTGCAGCGCGCCACCTGGATGTTGCTGGTGACCAGGACGGTCCCGGCGGCCGAGGCCAGGCCGCGCACCCACGGGCTGACCGTGTTCCTGGTGAACGTGCCCGACGCGGTCGCCGCCGGGCAGCTGTCCTTCCGGCCGATCCCCAAGATGGGCGCGAACACCACGCCGTCCAACATGGTGTTCGTCGACGACCTGCGGGTGCCCGCCACCAGCGTGGTCGGCGAGGTGGACGGCGGCGCGGCCGTGTTGTGGGACATCCTCAACCCCGAGCGGGTGCTGCTGGCCGCCTCCGCGTTGGGCGGCGCCGAGGTGGCGCTGCGGGTGGCGGTCGGCTACGCCAAGGAGCGCGAGGTGTTCGGCCGCCCGATCGGCGCCAACCAGGCCATCGCGTTCCCGCTGGCGCAGGTCAAGGCCAAGATCGAGCTGGCCCGGCTGATGCTGTACAAGGCGGCCTGGTCCTTCGACCGGCGGCTGCCGTGCGGCACCGAGGCCAACATCGCCAAGCTGACCGCCTCCCAGGCCGCGTGGGAGGCGGCCGACGCCGCGTTCCAGACGCACGGCGGCATGGCGTACTCGCTGGAGTACCCGGTGGCCAGGTTGCTGGCCGACGCCCGTATCGGAAGGGTGGCACCCGTGACGGAGGAGCTTCTGCTCAACTACCTCGCGACACAGGTGCTCGGGTTGCCCCGGAGTTTCTGACGGCCCTCAGGCCCTGCCCGTCGCCTTGCGGATCACGTCGCGGGCCCTGTCCATGATCGCGGCGGGCGGGCCCGCCAGCAGGTTCTTCGGCGCGGTCTCGACGCCGGCGTGCGGATGCGTGGGCGCGATCGCCTCGGCGGCCTTGACCCCGATCGCCATCGCGTGCAGCTCCTTCTCGCCGGCGGCCTGCCTCAGCCTGGGGAACTCCTCGCGTTCCTCGGCCTCGGCGTGCTCGACGACGGCCTTGCGCAGCGTGGCCAGGTTGGCCGCGAACTGCGGGTCGTCGACGCCCGCCCGCTCCATCTGGGTGAGCATGTCCTTGGCCGCGTTCTCCTCGGCCAGGCGCTCGTCCACCAGGTCGTCGCCGTCGTCGACGTGGCGGCGCGCGTAGGGGTGGACGATCTCCTCCTCTGCTGTCTCGTGGACGGCCAGCAGGCGCACCAGCTTCTGGAAAGCCGCTGCTTTGTCCTCGGGGGCAGCGTTCTCGACCTCCGTGAACTGGCTCTTGATCTGCTCGTGCTGGCGCACCAGCAGGTCGACCACATCGTTGTCCGTCATGGAAGTGCGCCTACCCCGGGCCCGGACAAGCACACGCGCCGGGCTCAGCCGAAGGCGGGCGGCCGCTTCTCGCGCACCGCGCGCACGCCCTCGACCACGTCGGGGCCGGTGAAGCCGAGGAACTCCATCGCCAGCGAGGCGTCGAAGGACGGGCCGGCCAGGCGCAGCCAGTTGTTGAGCGAGTACTTGGTCAGCCGGATCGCCTCCTGGGAGCCCTGGGCGAGCCGGACCGCGATCTCCATGGCCTTGTCGTGCACCTGGTCGTCGTCGACGCACAGGCTGACCAGGCCCATGCGCTCGGCCTGCTCGCCGGTGACGGGCTCGCACAGCAGCAGGTGGTACTTGGCCTTGGCCATGCCGCACAGCAGCGGCCAGATGATCGCGGCGTGGTCGCCGGCGGCGACGCCGAGCCGGGTGTGGCCGTCGATGATGCGCGCGGTGCGGCCGGCGACCGAGACGTCGGCCAGCAGCGCCACCGCGAGCCCGGCGCCCACGGCCGGGCCCTGGACGGCCGAGACGATCGGCTTGGAGCAGTTGAGCACGTTGTAGACGATGTCGCGGGCCTCGGCGAACACGCGCATCCGGGTGGCGTGGTCGCGGGTCATCTCCTCGATCATCGACAGGTCGCCGCCGGCCGAGAACGCCGTGCCCTCGCCCCTGACCACGATCGACCGGACGGTGTCGTCGCGGTCGGCCTCGCGCCAGATCTCGCTCAGCTCGCGGTGGCCGGTCATGTCGACGGCGTTGAGCCTGCCGGGCTCGCTGATCGTGACGCGCAGCACGCCCTCGGCCGGGGTGTCGAGCTTGAGCTTGGTGTAGGTCACAGGTGCTCCCGCAGGCGGTCGGCGATGTACTGCCTGGCCTCGGCCGCCTGGTCGAACAGGCCGGGCAGGCCGAAGAAGCCGTGGACGGCGCCGTCGAACCTGCGCGCCTCCACCGGCACGCCGGCGTCGGCCAGGCGGCGGGCGTAGTGTTCGCCCTCGTCCCGGAGCACGTCGTACTCGGCGGTGAGGACGGTGGCCGGCGGCAGGCCGGTCAGGTCGGCGATGCGCAGCGGGCTCAGCAGCGGGTCGGCGGGGTCGGCGCCGGCCGCGTAGCGCTCGGCGAACCAGGCCATCTCGGCGGCGTCGAGGCCGAAGCCCTTGGCGTAGGCGCGGTAGCTGGGGGTGTCCATGGCCGTGTCGAGCACCGGGCAGACCAGCGCCTGGTGGGCCAGCCGGATGCCGGACCCGGCGGCCCGCCAGGCGGCGACGGCGGCCAGGTTGCCGCCCGCGCTGTCGCCGACGACGGCCACGCTGCCGTTGCTCTGGTAGAAGGCGGGCCTGGCGAAGACGTCGCGCACGACAGTCCAGGCGTCGTCGGCGGCGGCCGGGAAGGGGTGTTCCGGGGCCAGCCGGTAGTCGGCCGAGACGACCACGGCGCCGGTGCGCAGGGCCAGGTCGCGGCCGAGCGCGTCGTTGCGCCTGACGCTGCCGAAGACCCAGCCGCCGCCGTGGAAGTAGACCACGACGGGCAGCAGGCCGTCGCCGGGGTCGGCGCGGTAGATGCGGATCGGCACGTCGCCGGCCAGCTCGTCGCGGACGAACGGGAGGTTGGTCAGCGGCCCCCGCTGGGCCGCGAGGCCGTCGTGCGCGCGCATCTCCTGGATCGTGGCCAGGTCGAGCGTGGCCAGGTCGGTGTTGAGGTCCGACGGGTAGAGGGCGACGTAGTCCCGCGCCTGGGGGTGCAGCGGCATGAGCGCAGCCTAGCGGGCCGCCTCGACGAACGCATCGAAGAGCCGATTGTCCCCGCCGCGTTCGGGATGCCACTGGACGCCGACGCAGAACCGGTGGCCCTGGAGCTCGACGCCCTCGACGATCTGGTCGTCGGCCCAGGCCACCGCGAGCAGGCCGCTGCCCAGGCGGCGCACGGACTGGTGGTGCGGCGCGACCGCCTCGACGTGGTCGCCGACGGCCTTGCCGAGCCTGCTCGACACGCTCACCTGGATGTCGTGGACCGCGCCCGGCGCGCCGTGCCGCTCGTGGCCGAGCACCTCGGGCAGCCAAGGGATCACCGTGCCGCCCCGGGCGACGTTGAGGACGTGCAGGCCGCGGGCGATCGCCAGGATCGGCAGGCCGGCCCGGACGGCGGCCCCGGCCAGGGCCAGCTCGTACCGGTCGCGGTGGGGCTGCGGCTCGGGCGCCCGCTCGTCGTGCTCGCCGCCGTAGGCCGCGGCCCCGAGGCCGGCGCCGCCGGCCAGCAGGACGCCGGACAGGCCGCCGACGTGGTCGCCGGCGAGGTGGGGGTCCAGCGGCGGCAGCAGCACCGGCACGCCGCCGGCCCGCTCGATCGCCTTGGCGTAGGACGGCGGTGACAGCACGGCCTCGCGCACCCAGTCGCCCCAGCGGGCGGCCTCCAGGTAGGCGGTGATGCCGATGAGCGGTCGGGACATGCGGATCTCCAGGGGCGGGTCAGGGCAGGCGGGAGGCCGTCCCGGCGGTCAGCCGGGCCTCGCCGGGCCGGGGTGGAGGACCGCCATGGCGGGATGCTACGCCTGCGCCGTCCGGCGGGAAACAGCGGAAACCGAAAGACGAAAATCACTTTTATTCGTTTTCTCCGCCGGAAAAGCCCATATCGCAATTGGGGTGAATCGGTTGTGACGCATCAGAGGTGGTGTAAGACTCATTTCCGAGCGCGCCGGATGTGCCGGGGCACGCAGCGCGTTCACGACCCGGAGCCGTCAGGAGGTGGCCGACGCGGCCGGAATCGAATTTCCGGCCCAATGGGGTGGGGTTGAGTGCATGTCGTTGAATCCGCGACTGGTGAAGGAGAGCTTCTCACTCGTCGAGCCCGTGGCCGACAAGGCGACCGCGTACTTCTACGGGCGGCTGTTCGCCGCGAGCCCGCACCTGCGGGGGATGTTCCCGCCCGCGATGGACGTCCAGCGCGACCGGCTGTTCGGCGCGCTGACCAGGATCGTGTGGAGCCTGGACAGCCCGGACGGCCTGGCCGCCTACCTCGGCCAGCTCGGCAGGGACCATCGCAAGTACGGGGTGCTCGCCGAGCACTACACGGCCGTCGGCACCGCCCTGCTGGCCACGATCCGGCGCTTCGCCGCCGAGGTGTGGAACGACGAGATCGAGGCGGCGTGGGTGTCGGCGTACACGGCGGCGGCGAACCTGATGATCGAGTCGGCCGAGTCGCAGGCGGGCGTCACGCCGGCCTGGTGGCCGGCCGAGGTCGTCGACCACGAGCTGCGCCGTCCCGACATCGCGGTGATCACGCTGCGGCCCGCGCAGCGGCTGCCGTACACGGCGGGCCAGTACGTCACCGTCCAGACCGCGCGCTGGCCGCGGGTGTGGCGCACGTTCTCCATCGCCAACGCGCCGCGCCCGGACGAGACGGTCACGCTGCACGTGCGCTCGGTGCCGGGCGGCTGGGTGTCCACGGCGCTGACCAGGCACACCAGGATCGGCGACACGGTCATGCTCGGGCCGCCGATGGGCACGATGACGCCGCGCGAGCACAGCGCCCGCGACCTGCTGTGCGTGGCCGGCGGCACCGGGCTGGCCCCGCTGAAGGCGATCGTCGAGCACGTCATCGCCTCGGGCCGCCGGCCGCGGATCCACCTGCTGCACGGCGCGCGCACCGCCGACGAGCTGTACGACCTGCCCGACCTGCTGGCGATGCAGGCGTCCTTCCCGTGGCTGCAGGTGCTGCCGGTGGTCTCGGGCGACCCCTCCTACGCCGGGATGCGCGGCCACCTGCCCGAGGTGACCGGGCGTTTCCACTCCTGGTGCGAGCACGACGTCTACGTCTGCGGCCCGGGCGGCATGGTGGACGGCACCGTGCGCCGCCTGCGGGCCGACGGCGTGCCGCTGTCGCGCATCCACCGCGACGTCGTCCCGGGGGAACGCTAGAACGTCCTCGCCGGGGGCGTCAGGAGGCCGCCGGGTCGCGGCGGAAGGCGGCGGCGGTCTCCTCGTCGGCCGGCCAGAACGTCTCGATGGCCAGCTCCGAGACGGTCACGTCCATCGGCGTGCCGAAGGTGGCGATGGTGGTGAACATCGACAACACGCGGTCGCCGTCGGCGATGCGCAGCGGCAGCAGGATGTCGCCCGGTCCCGGCACGTGGGCCACGTTGAGGTTGACGCCGGGGTAGGTGTAGGCGGCCAGCTCGTCGTGCAGCTCGGCCAGGCGGCCGTCCGCCGACGCCTCGGCCTGCCTGCGGAGCTGGTGCAGCAGGTAGGCGCGGACCTCGGCCAGGTTCAGCAGCCTGCCGCCCATCGCGTCGGGGTGCAGCGACAGCCGCATCACGTTGACCGGCTCGGCCAGCAGCTCGGCGGGCACGCCGGCCATGAACATGGCGGCCGCCGAGTTGGCCGCCACCAGGTTCCACGCCGCGTCCACGACCAGCGCCGGGTACGGCTCGTGCCCGGCCAGGATCTTGTCCAGCGCCTGGCGGACGACGGCCATCTCCGGGGCGCGCACCTCACGCTCGGGGAAGACCGGCGCGAACCCGGCGGCGACCAGCAGCCGGTTGCGGTGGCGCAGCGGCACGTCCAGCTCCTCGGCCAGCCGCATCACCATCTCGCGGCTGGGCCGGGCGCGGCCGGTCTCCAGGAAGCTGACGTGCCGGGAGGAGACGTCGGCCTCGATGGCCAGGTCGAGCTGGCTCACCCGGCGCCGCTGCCGCCACGAACGCAACAAATCACCAAAAGTCTCTTCTTGTATCGCTACTGCTCCCATGTCAGGAAATCTAGCGCTGCGAGGGAAGTATCACGATTACCTGCCAGGTAATGCCCGTGCCGCTCCGGCCGTCCGGGGACGGCCGGGGGGCAGGCGTGCGGCAAATCTCCCAGTCCTCGGCACCGCCGCCGCGCGCGTGGCACGATGGCGGCAAGCGAACATGGGAGCGATGCTATGAGTGACGCAGTCCTCGCGATCGGCACCCGCAAGGGCCTGTTCCTCGCCCGTTCGGCGGGCGGCGGCCCGTTCGAGATCGAGCCGATCCGGTTCTCCACGGTCGCGGTGCCCTCGGTGGCCATCGACACCCGGGGAGGCACACCCCGGTTGCTGGCCGGTATCGAATACGGCCATTTCGGTCCGTCCGTGATGTACTCCGATGATCTCGGCGAGACCTGGGACGAGGCCCCCCAGCCGCCCATCGCCTTCCCCGACAAGACCGACGCGACGCTGGCCCGGGTGTGGCAGCTCACGCCCTCGCCGTCGGAGCCGGGCGTGGTGTGGGCCGGCGTGGAGCCGGCCGCGCTGTTCCGCTCGGAGGACAACGGCGTCAGCTACCGGCTGGTCGAGGGCCTGTGGGACCATCCCCACCGGCCGCGATGGCAGCCGGGCGGCGGCGGGCTGTGCCTGCACACGATCGTCCCCCATCCCACCGACCCCGAGGTCATGGGCATCGCGATCTCGGCGGCCGGCTTCTACCGCACCCGCGACGGCGGCATGTCGTGGGAGGCCGCCAACCAGGGCATCCGGGCGCCCTTCCTGCCGGAAGGGCAGCAGTACCCCGAGTTCGGGCAGTGCGTGCACAAGGTCTGCCTCGACCCCGCCCGGCCCGACCGGCTCTACCTGCAGCACCACTTCGGCGTCTACCGCAGCGACGACTTCGGCGGCAGCTGGCACGACATCGGCACCGCGCTGCCCTCCGACTTCGGCTTCCCCATCGTGGTCCACCCCACCCGCCCCGACACGATCTTCGTGCTGCCGCTGACGGCCGACGTCGACCGCACCCCGGTCGGCCACCGCTACCGGGTCTGCCGCAGCCAGGACGCCGGCGCCACGTGGCAGGAGCTGGGCGAGGGCCTGCCCGAGGGTCCGGTGCACGCCACCGTGCTGCGCGACGCGATGACCGCCTCCCCCGCCGGGCTGTTCTTCGGCACCCGCGACGGCGAGGTCCACTGCTCGCGCGACGACGGCGAGAGCTGGTCGCAGGTCGCCCGCCACCTGCCCGACGTGCTGAGCGTGCGCGCGGCGGTGCTCTGACCGATGGCCAGGTCATTCACCAAGCCCGTGACGATGGTCGTGTTCGTGCTGCCCAGCTCGCTGCGACGGTGGGTGAGCGGGCGCACCGAGGTGAAGGTGTTCGCGGTCGGCGCCGACCGTGACTCCCCGCCCACGCTCGGCTCGGCGCTCGACATGCTGCGGCGCACCCATCCGCTGCTGGAGGAGCGGCTGCGCGACGACTACGGCCGCATCCGGCGGCACATCAGCATGATCGTGTGCGGGGAGAACGCCCGCGGGCTCGGCGGCCTGGACTGCGCCCTGCCGCCGGGCGCCGAGGTCTACGTGCTGCCCGCGCTCGCCTGACGCCTCAGACCTTGCGCCAGCCCGGCACCCAGGCCCCGTCCTCGACGACGTAGTCGCCGAACAGGGCGGGCGCCTCCTTGCGCATGAGCTCGCCGATGCGCTGGAACAGCAGGCGGATCTCCTCCTCCGCGCCGACGGCGGTGCGGGCCTCGATCGTGTGCCGCAGCGTGCGCACGTTGGCCGTCCAGACCAGGCCGGTGGCCAGGCCCTCGGGGGCGAAGCGGCGCATGAACGACGTGCGGTGCTTCTTCTCCGAGAACGGCACGCCCTCCTCGTCGAGCCCGAAGTGCCCGGCCATCCAGAGCTGGAACTGCTCCAGCTGCTCCAGCACGGCCGTGGCCCGCTTCATCAGCTCGGGGTCCTGCTGGGCCCACTCGGGGAACCAGAACGGCAGCTCGTCGAGCCGGACGAAGCGCAGCGACTCCTGGGAGATGGCCACGCCGGGCCGGTGGCGCACCAGCTCGTGCGTCAGGACGCGGCTGACGTTGTGCAGCACGAAGCTGAAGCTGACGTGTTCGAGGACCGAGCCGTGCGCGCTGGCCAGGATGTTGCGCAGGTAGTCGTCCTGGTTCTCCCTGATGCGCACCACGTTGGGGTTGAGGCCCGGCTCGAAGGAACGGTAGCAGAGGCGGCCGGCGAACTCGGCGAGGTTCTGGGCGTCGAGGTCGCCGCGGTCGAGCCGCTCCAGCCAGCTCTCGCCGCCGACCTCGGCGAGGTAACGGCCGAGCTCGTCGTAGTCAAGCTCAGGACGGGCGACGATGAAGACCTCGGGTTCGACACTGCGCATAAGGGAGCCCCCCGCTCGGGTTCTGTGGTTTGTGACGGGCTCAAGCAAACCAGCTCCCGGGGCTGCGCGCGACTCGGCGCCCGCCGTCCCCCTCCGGAGGAACGGCGGGCGCTTGGCCGGGGCCCTTGCCAGGTCAGCAGCGGTGCGCGGGCCTGTCGCGGGTCACCAGGTCGGTGTCGCCGGCGGTCCCGTCCAGCCACAGGACACGGCCCGCCGCGCCGGCGGCGAACAGCGCCTGCTCCCCGCGGTTGCAGGAGTAGCGCTCAAGGGCCCCGCCGGTGACCGGAACCTGGTAGATCTTCGTCAGGTTCGCGTTCTCCAGCGTGGTCCCGTCCGGCTGCACGCCGACGGTCACCCGCGACTCGCTCGCGTCGAGCCAGGTGGCGTACGGCGCCTGCGGCCCGTCCGGCACGACCGGCGTCTGGCCGGTGCCGTCCAGGGCGGCCCGCATGACGCCCATCCGGCCGTCGCGGTCGGCGTCGTAGAGCCAGACGACGTGCCCGGCGGTCAGCGCCGGGCGGATCGACAGCGACGGGATCGCGCCGGTCGGCGGCACCTCGGGCACCACGACCTCCTTGCCGGTCGCCAGGTCGTGCACGACGGGCGTGCTGTGACCGCCGCCGGAGCCGAAGCTCACCCGCACGTAGACGAGCCGGCCGCCGGTGACCGACGGCATGTACCCGGCCACGCCCTGGTCGGCGGTGAGGTTGACCGGGGCGGCGTTCCCGCGCTTGAGCCACAGCTCGACCTCGCCGGTCGCGGGGTCCTCGCCGGACCAGGCCACGGCGTCGCCCGAGACCGCGACGGCGTAGACGTAGCCCGTGGTCTCGTGCAGGACGGTGGACGGCGCCGAGGCGTCGAGCGGCCGGGAGCGGACCTGGAAGCGGCCCGACGCGGCGTCGAGGGCGACCCACGCGGCGCGCCTGCCGTCAGTGGCGGGCGTCCAGTCCCAGCGGCCGTCGTCGGACACGGTGGTCGCGGGGCCGCCGCTCACGCGTCCGGTCCTGATGACGGTGGGGCCGTTCGCGTCGGGGGTGTTGTCGGTGACGGCGTACCGGTCACCGGCCAGGGCGGGCGGGTCGATGGCGTCGGTGAGGCCGTCCAGGACGACGCGGCTGTCGGTGCGGATCAGCCGCTCCCAGCCGGGCCTGATGCCGTGCCGCTCGAAGGCCAGCGCGATCGCCAGCCGCTCGCGCGCCGGCAGCCGGGCGGCGCGGGCGGCCGACTCGACGGCGCGGCGGCCGTCGGCGAAGTCGTCGAGCGGGGTCATGTACTCCGTCAGCGCCTTGTAGACGATCTTGTCGAAGCCGGCGCCGAGCTTCTCCCTGACGTCCCACAGGGCGCCGGAGAAGATCGTGGAGTTGAGGTGCACGCCGCCCGCGTCGATCGCGGTGGTGACGCCGAGGTAGTCCTCGGCGGCGTCGCGGTCGTCGTCGAGGTCGCGGGTGGCGCATTGGGCGGGCGGCAGGCTCTTGCACAGGTCCTCGCCGAGCAGGCTGGCGTCGGGGTCGCTCATCGGGATGCCGAGCGCGCCGGTCTGGATGGCGTTGCCGAAGTAGTCGGCCAGGCCCTCGTTCATCGCGCCCGACTGGCCCTGGTATACCAGGTCGGCGCTGTGGGTGATGACGCCGTGGGTCATCTCGTGGCCGACGACGTCGAGGCCGGCGGCGAAGGAGTGCAGGTCGGCGCCGCCGCCGCCGTAGACCATCTTGGTGCCGTCCCAGAAGGCGTTCTCGAACGGGCTGCCGTAGTAGGTGACATTGACGACCGAGTACATCGTGCCGCCCTTGCCGTCGAGCCCGTCGCGGCCGAGCCCCTTGTAGTACTCGTAGACCTTGCCCGCGCCCCACTGGGCGTCCACGGCTCCGCTCTCGGTGTGCTCGGGGCCGAAGGCGGGCGTGGGCGACTTGGCGAGCTCGGTGCCCGCCGGCACGCCGGGGTCGAGGAACTGCTGCACGTCGGCGCCGGCGGCGTCGTAGGTGAGGATCTCGCCGGTGGTGCCGTTCCACATCGGGCGGGCGCGGTCGCGCAGCTCGTACGCGCCGTCGGCCCGCTGGTAGACGTTGAGCGGGACGGTCCTGCCGTGCGCGGTCTGCCCGCTGCCGGTCGCCGGGCCTTCCATGCGCAGCCGGTCCAGGGCGAACAGCGGGCGGCCGGAGTGGGCGTCCACGTAGGCGTCCAGCAGGACGGGCCGCTTCCTGGCCGCGTCGGCGCCGGTCAGGGTGACGTGCCAGGCCAGCACGCCCTTGCCGCGCGGCAGCACGACGAGCTCGCCGGGCGTGGCCTTGACCGTGGCGCGGACCTGGTCGTCCCGGACGAGCCGGGCGCGGGCCAGCCGGGCCGCCAGGGCGGGGGTGACCGTGGGCGTGGTGTTCACGTCGAGCTCGGTGAGGAAGCGGCCGCCGGCGCCGGTCACCTCGCGGCCGGCGCCGTCCCTGCGGAAGCGCACCAGGTACTGGGCGCCGAAGACGGGCAGGTTCCGGTACCGCTGGGCGAACCTGACGGTCTCGTCCTGGCCGTTCACGACCGTGCGCAGCGGCACCAGGTCGGCGGGGTCGAGGTGGTAGCGCGGGTCGGCCAGGTGCGCCTTGGCCGCGGCGACGAGGTCGGCCCCGGCGGCGGGCTCGGCCAGCCCGCTCACCTCGGCGGGGGCCCGGGTGCCGGCCCGGGACTCCACCTGCGGCTGCGGCGGGTCGTCAGCCGCCGCGACACCGGGAACGGCCAGCGCGAGCGACAGGGCTGCGGCCGTGAGGACGAAGGGACGCCAGGACACGACACCTCCAGGTGTGGCGTAGGGGGTCTGGCGTCCACGATCATCACAGCAATATTGACAAACAGACAAATCACAATTTGATTACCGAAAATGTAAATTTCCGATTAGTGATGGAAATGTCGTGAATTAATGGCATTCCGCTACGGCGACAACGCGCACCGCCGCCACCGGCGACGCGCGGGCGGACGGGCGGGCACGCGGGCGTCAGAGGCGGTACACCCGGCGGGCGTTGCCCGAGCCGATCATGTGGGCGATCCTGGCCGCGTCGGCCGGGCTCCACTCCCCCGCCTCCAGCCTGGCCAGCAGGGCCGCGCCCAGCGCCTGCCGGTGGTACAGGGCGCCGAGGTAGCCGGTCTCGGCCACGCCGCGGCAACCGGAGCTGAACAGCTGTTTGTGGAACGGCGCCAGCTCCAGCAGCTCGTCCATGACGCGGGCCGAGGCGGCGGCGTGCGGCAGGGCCGGGCCGACGTCGACGTAGACGTGCGGGTAGACGCCCGCCAGGTAGGCGGCGGTGCGGTGGTAGGGGTAGCAGTCGAGCAGGATGACCGGCACGCCGAGGGGCTGCAACGCGTCCATGAGGGCGCTGAGCCTGGCCGGGTCCGTACGGTGCAGGTCGGGGCCGCGCCCGCCGAACCCGGCCTGGAACTGGACCGGCAGCCCCCGCTCGCGGGCCACGTCGATCGCGCTCCACAGCAGGTGGCGCAGCAGCACCGGGTCGGTCAGCGGCCGTTTGGGGTCGGCCAGGCGGCGGTTGGCGCCGGCGATGACCGAGCCGGTGCTCGGCCTGGCCGGGTCGAAGTCGAGCCCGCAGCGGCCCGCGATGACCGTCTTGAGCCCGACCGCCCTGGCGGCCCTGGCCGACAGCTCGTCGGCCAGGCCGTCGAGGTAGTCGACGGCGAGCTGCGCCGACTCGGCGACGTCCTGCTCGATCTGCTCGATCCGGACGATCTCGTCGGCGGCGGCTCCGCCGTGGCGGCCCATCTCGGCCGCCGACAGCAGGTCGATGTCCTCGTCGCCGGTGTCCACCAGGAACGCCACCACCCCGGCCCCGGCCAGCAGGCGCCGGTTGACCTCGCCGGCGCCCAGCTCGGCCCGCCGGGCGAGGTAGACGGCCGGGGGCGCGTGCGGCTCCAGGCCGAGCAGCGGGGCGCACCAGCGGCGCAGGCTCATGCCGAACGGCGAGTCGAAATGCGTGGTGCCGGGCGGGGCCGGGGCGCCGCCGGCGTTGATCAGCGGCTCGAACTGGGCCCGGGTCAGGTCGTCCCGGCGAACCCCGTGACAGTGGTGGTCGACGAGCGGGGCGAGCAGCGCGTCACGCACCGTGTCGGGCAGGGCTACGGGGAGCATGCGGAGACTCTAGGGGAGCCCCGCACGCCCCCGCGGACGTTTTGCCCTACGACAGGAACACCCTGCCCCTTCCCAGACGAACCGGCCCGGGTCAGCGCCGGGTGAGGCGCAGCACGTTCGCGATGATCTTCGCGCCCGCGCCGCCCTCCTGGGTGAGGATCGACTCGGGGTGGAACTGCACGGCGAAGCGCCGCCGCTCGACGTCCTCGATGGCCATGACGTTGCCGTCGGGCGTGAGCGCGGTCGGGGTGAAGCCGACCACGCCGGGCCGCTTGGCGTGCAGCGAGTGGTAGCGGGCCGCGGTGAACTCCTCGGGCAGCCCCGCCAGCAGCGCGCTGTCGCCGAGGCGGCTGACCTGGCCGCGCTTGCCGTGCTCGGGGTAGTCGAGCAGCTCCAGCGAGCCGCCGGCGTGCTCGACCATGGCCTGCAGGCCCAGGCACACGCCGAAGACGGGCAGGTCGCGGGCGTAGATCTCGTCGATGAGCGCCGCCATGCCGAAGTCGGACGGCCAGCCGGGGCCGGGCGAGAGCACGACCAGGTCGGGCGCGACGTCGTCGATGGTGTGGGCCGGGAAGCCGTGGCGCAGCGTCACCACGTCGGCCCCCTCCTGGCGGAAGTAGTCGGCCAGCGTGTTGACGAAGGAGTCCTCGTGGTCGACGAGCAGCACCTTCATGCCGGCCCCCGGCTGCTCCCTGACCACGGCGGGCGGGACGGCGCCGGGCTGGTTGACCGCGGCCAGGGCGCCGAGCAGGGCGCTGGCCTTGAGCTCGGTCTCGCGCTCCTCGGCCTCGGGGTCGGAGTCGAACAGCAGGGTCGCCCCGGCCCGGACGGTGGCCACGCCGTTCTTGATCTGGGCGGTGCGCAGGGTCAGGCCGGTGTTCATGGAGCCGTCGAAGCCGATGAAGCCGATGGCGCCGCCGTACCAGCGGCGGGTGGTGGCCTCGTGGTCCTCGATGAACTGCATGGCCCACGTCTTGGGGGCGCCGGTGACGGTGACGGCCCACATGTGGGTGAGGAAGGCGTCGAGGGCGTCGAACTCGGGACGCAGCCGGCCCTCGATGTGGTCGACGGTGTGGATCAGGCGCGAGTAGAGCTCGATCTGGCGGCGGCCGATGACCTTGACCGTGCCGGGGACGCAGATGCGCGACTTGTCGTTGCGGTCGACGTCGGTGCACATGGTCAGCTCCGACTCCTCCTTGACGCTGCTCAGGAGGGTGCGGATGGCCTCGGCGTCCTCGACCGGGTTGCTGCCGCGGGCGATGGTGCCGGAGATGGGGCAGGTCTCGACGCGGTCGCCGTTGACCCGGACGTACATCTCGGGCGAGGCGCCCACGAGGTGCTCGCCGTCGCCGAGGCTGATGATGAACTCGTACGGCGCCGGGTTGCTGTGGCGCAGGCTGCGGTAGAAGGCCGACGGGTCGGTGCAGACGGCGTGGAAGACCTGGCCGGGCACGACCTCGAACAGGTCGCCGCGCTTGAACCGCTCCTTGGCGGCGGCCACGACCTTGGCGTACTCGCCGCGCACGGGGTCCTTCGGCAGCTCGCCGGGGACGACCTGCGGGACGGAGGTGCCGGTGCGCTCCAGGCCGCGGGTGGTGGCGCCGTCGACGGTGAACTCGTAGCGGTACTCGACGCTGGTCTCGCGCTGGCGGTCGATGACGACGATCCGGTCGGGCAGGTGGAGCACCAGGTCGCGCTGGTCGTCGGGACGGGCCAGCTCCTGCCGGATGGGCTCGAACTGGAAGGCCAGGTCGTAGCCGAAGGAGCCGTAGAGGCCGAGGTGGGGGTCGTCGCCCGCGAAGGCGGCGATGACCTCGCGGATCGCGGTGAACACGGTGGGCCGGCGGCTGCGCATCTCCTCCGGCAGCAGGTCCTCGGACTCGGGGACGTGCACCTCGACGCGGTCGGGCGTCGGCTCGCTGACCGGCTTGCCCGCGGCCAGCAGGCAGGAGGCCACCGCGGGCAGCACGACCCTGCCGCGCTCGTTGAGCGCGGTCGCCGAGATGACCCGCCCCTTGGCGACCAGCTCCAGGCAGGGGTCGACGTAGCCGAAGGCCCATCGGCTGTAGCGGCCCGGGTAGTCCATGCCCGACGAGAAGGCGCCGCCGCGCCGCTCGCCGAGCGCGGTGACGATCTCTTCGAGCGCCTCTTCCGACACGTCGCGTGCCTCGCGCTCGACGCCGACGCCCCCGGCGGTGGTATATCCGCTGCTCTCCACTTGCTGCCCCTTACCACGTCACATCATGAGGCCCCGGGGGCGGACACGAGAAAGGCCGCCATCCGGGGCGGCCGTCCTTTGAGAGGAATGCGAAAACGCGCCGCCTAGGAGCGGCGCCACCACTGGATCTGAGGGCGATTTCGCATGCCCCCAGGTTAACCGCCGGACCAAGATCGCGCAACGCGACACCCGCTCCGGCAGTGACAAACGGCGGGTAATGGATCTAGCCTCGACGTCCATGGAACGGCCCTGGGCGTGGCGTCCGGTGACGGTGACCGCGGTCCTGACCGCCGGCGTGGCCCTCGCACTGAGCCCCTGGTACGGCTACCACCGCGACGAGCTGTACTTCCGGGTCCTGGCCGGCCACCCGGCCTGGGGGTACGTCGACCAGCCCCCGCTGACGCCGATGCTGGCCAAGGCGGCGCTCGGGCTGTTCGGCGACACGGTGACGGCGCTGCGGGTGTTCCCCGCGCTGGCCGCGGCGGCCGTGGTCGTGCTGGTGGCGCTGGTGGCCCGGGAGCTGGGCGGCGACCGGCTCGCCCAGACGATGGCCGCCGTGGGCGCGGCGACCGGGGCGTACACGCTGATCGCGGCGCACACGCTGCTGACGGTCAGCTTCGACCTGCCGCTGTGGACGGCGGCGATCCTGTTCGCGCTCCGGGCGCTGCTGCGCGGGCAGCCGCGCTGGTGGCTCGCGGCGGGCGCGGTGATCGGGCTGGCCACCTACAACAAGCACCTTATCGCGCTGCTGGTGCTGGGCCTGGCGGCGGGCCTGCTGATCGCCGGGCCGCGGCGGGCGCTGGCCGGGCCGTGGTTGTGGGGCGGCGCGCTGCTCGCCGCCGTGCTGGCCGCGCCGAACCTGGTCTACCAGGCCACGCACGGCTGGCCGCAGTTGTCGATGGCCGCCGCGCTCAGCGCCGACAAGGGCGCCGAGATGCGGGTGATGTTCGTGCCGATGCAGCTCACGCTGTTCGGGCCGGTGGTGTCGGTGGTCGCGGCGCTGGGGTTCGTCCGGTTGTGGCGCGACCGGCGGGTGCGGGCGCTGGCCGTGGCCTATCCGGTGACGGCGGTGCTGACGCTGGTCAGCGGCGGGCGCTTCGACTACACCGCGGGGCTGATCGTGGCGCTGTTCGCGGCCGGGTGCGTGAGCGTGTCGCGGGCGCGGGCCGGGCGGGTGCGCGCGGCGTGGGCGTTCCTCGCGGTCAACGCGGCGGCCTGCGCGGTGCTCGCGCTGCCGCTCGTGCCGGTCGGCGCGCTGGCCGGCACGCCGGTGCCGGCGATCAACGAGGTGGCCCGCGAGTCGGTCGGCTGGCCGCGCTTCGCCGCGGCCGTCGGCGGCGTGCTGCGGGCGCTGCCGCCGGACGAGCGGGCCCGCGCGGTGGTCGTGACGGGCAACTACGGCGAGTACGGCGCCCTTGCCCGGGCGGGCCTGACCCGCGTGTACTCCGGCCACAACCAGCTCTGGGCGTACGGCCCGCCGCCGGACGACGCGACCGTGACGATCCTGGTGAACGCGGGCGGCCGGGCCCGCGCGATGTTCGGCTCCTGCGAGCAGAAGGCCCGCGTGGACAACGGCGCGGACGTCGACAACGAGGAGCAGGGCATGCCGGTGTGGCTGTGCCGGGATCCCGTGCGGCCGTGGTCCGCCACCTGGCCGATGTGGCGACATTTCAGCTGACCACATTACATTTCGGGACTTATCCGAGCTTGTTAGGATCAGCGCCCTTGCTTTCCCGACAGGATCTCTTCACCCTTCTCGACAGAGGCGGAAAGATCACCTCTTCCTCACCGTCGTGAACGTCGTGAAGGAGAGCACGTGCGCAACACCCTCACCTGGCGTGCGATCCTGACCGGGATCGTCACCGCCGCCGCCCTGGCCGTCCCCCAGGCCCCGGCGCACGCGGCGCCCGATCCCGGCAAGATCTCCCAGGCCGTCCAGGCCGACCTGGACGAGGACGGCAAGGCCACCTTCTGGGTCCGGATGAAGGGCACCGCCGACCTCGGCGCCGCCCGCCGGGCCGCCACCAAACGGGCCAGGACGCAGCTGGTCTACCAGGCCAAGACCGAGCGGGCCAAGGCTTCGCAGGCCGGGCTGGTCAAGCTGCTGGAGGCCCAGAAGGCCGACTACACCTCGTACTGGATCGTCGACGCCGTACGGGTGACCGCGGACGCCAAGCTGGCGGCGGCGATCAGCGAGCTGCCCGAGGTGGACCGGATCGACCCGGTCACCGTCGTGGCGCTGCCCGAGCCGGTGACCGGCCGGGCCGAGCCCAGGGCCGGCGCGGTCGAGTGGAACGTCGACCGGATCGGCGCCCCGCGGGTGTGGAGCGAGCTGGGCGACCGGGGCGAGGGCATCGTGGTCGCCTCGATCGACTCCGGCGTCCAGTACGACCACCCCGACCTGGCCGCGAGCTACCGGGGCAGGAACCCCGACGGCTCCTACACCCACGACTACAACTGGTTCGACCCGGCGCGCGTCTGCCCGTCGGCGGCGCCGTGCGACAACAACGGCCACGGCACGCACGTCATGGGCACGATGGCGGGCGCGAACGGCATCGGCGTGGCGCCCGGCGTGCGCTGGATCGCCGCCAAGGGCTGCGAGGTCAACACCTGCACCGACGCCTCGCTGCTGGCCGCCGGCCAGTGGGTGCTGGCCCCGACCGACCTGAACGGCGCCAACCCGCGTCCCGACCTCGCGCCGGACATCGTCAACAACTCGTGGGGCGGCAACGGGTTCGACCCCTGGTACGTCGAGACCGTCCAGGCGTGGGTGGCCGCGGGCATCTTCCCCGCCTTCGCCAACGGCAACGAGGGCCCGGCCTGCCGCACCAGCGGCTCGCCCGGCCAGTACGCCATCAGCTACAGCGCGGGCGGCTTCGATGTCAACAACGTGCTGTACGCCAGGTCGAGCAAGGGCGAGGGCCAGGACGGCGAGATCAAGCCGAACATCGCGGCCCCCGCGGTGAACGTGCGCTCCTCGGTCCCGGACGACGACTACGACTCCTACACCGGCACCTCGATGGCCTCGCCGCACGTGGCCGCCACGGTGGCGCTGATCTGGTCGGCGGCGCCCCGGCTGCAGGGCGACGTGGCCGCGACCCGGCCGCTGCTGGACCGCACGGCGATCGACGTGGCCGACACGAGCTGCGGCGGCACCGCGGCCGACAACAACGTCTGGGGCGAGGGCCGCCTGGACGCCTACGCCGCCGTCCAGGCCGCGCCGGACGAGGGGCTGGGCGAGCTGCGCGGCACGGTCACCGCGGCGGGCGAGCCGGTGCCGGGCGTGACGGTCAAGGTGACCGGGCCGCTGGCCCGCTCGGTGGTCACCGGCCAGGACGGCACGTACACGATCCCGCGCCTGCTGCCCGGCGAGTACGCGCTGACGGCGGAGAAGTTCGGCTACGACCGCGGGAGCGCCACGGCCACGGTGACCGCCGATCAGGTCACGACCGGCGACGTGACGCTCGTCCGGCAGCCGTCCGGCACGCTGTCGGGCACGGTCAGCACGGCCGGCGTGCCCGAGCCGGGCGCGACCGTGGCCGCCGGCGGCACGCCGGTGAGCGCGGTCACCGACGCCTCCGGCCGGTACACGATGACGCTGCCGCGCGGGACGTACACGCTGACGGTCACGCCGGTCTCGCGCTGCTCCAGCGGCGCGAGCGCGCAGGTCGCCGTGGACGGCGACACGGTGAGGGACGTGGAGCTGCCGCTGCGCGGCGACGGCTTCGGCTACACCTGCCGGGCGGCGGCGCAGCCGTACGTCGCCGGGACCGAGAAGCTGGCGCTGACCGGCGACGACGAGGCCGTGCAGGTGACGCTGCCGTTCGCCGTCCCGTTCTACGGCACCGGGCAGTCCAGGGCGTGGATCAGCACGAACGGGTTCGTCACCTTCGCCGCCGACCGGGTCACCACGGGCAGCAACAGCCGCCTGCCGGGCACGGGCACGCCGAACAACGCGGTCTACCCGTACTGGGACGACCTGAAGGTGGACGCCGAGGCGGGCGTCTACACCGGCGTGGTAGGCACCGCCCCGCACCGCCAGTACGTCGTGGAGTGGCGCAACGTCACCTTCTACAGCGCGACCGGCGAGCGGGTGTCGTTCGCGGCGCTGCTGGGCGAGGACGGCTCGGTCTCCTTCCGGTACAAGGACGTCGAGAGCGAGCGTGACCAGGGCTCCAGCGCCACGGTCGGCATCGAGAACGCGGCCGGCACGGACGCGCTGCTCTACTCCTACGAGGAGGCGGCGCTGGCCACCGGCCGCGGCGTGACGTTCACCGCGAGCCGGCACGGCCTGGTGACCGGCGTGGTCACCGACGCCAACGACGGCCAGCCGCTGGCCGGGGCGTCGGTGAAGCTGGGCGACGCGGCCTCGTTCACGACCGGCGCGGACGGGTCGTTCTTCGGGCAGGTCCCGGCGGGCGACCACGACGTGGTGGTGGCCAAGGAGAACTACGGCACCTTCACCAAGCCCGTCACGGTCGCGCCCGGCACGCTGACCAGGATCGACACCGCTCTGGTCACCGGCCGGGTGAGCGCCTCGGCCGCCGAGCTGACCGCGGTGACGCCCGCCGGGGCGACCAGGACGCGCACGCTGGAGCTGACGAACCTGGGCTCCCCCACCGCCTACACGGTGACCAGCGACGCCGACTGGGCGTCGGTCACGCCGCAGGCGGGCGAGCTGGCCAAGGGCCAGAAGGCGACGCTGCGGGTGACGCTCTCCGCCGCCGGGGTGACGCCCGGCGGGATGCGCACCGGCAAGCTGGTCGTCAAGTCGGCCAGCGGGCGGCAGCCGGCCATCGAGATCAAGGTGACCGTGGTGGTGCCCAAGTTCCAGGTGGCCGTCGACGCCGGCGGGTCGAAGGCGCTGACCGACGCCGACGGCGACGCCTGGTCGCCCGACCGCCGCTGGACCCAGGGCGGGTACGGCTACGTGGCGACCTCGTCCAAGACGGCGAGCACGTCCAGGACCATCGCGGGCACCGCCGACCAGGCGCTGTTTCGGACGGCCAGGGAGGGCATGCTGGAGTACCGGTTCGACGGCGTGCCCGCCGGGACGTACACGGTGGAGCTGGACTTCGCCGAGGTGAAGAGCACGCAGATGGGCAAGCGGGTCTTCGACGTGCTCGTCGAGGGCCAGCTCGCGATCCCGGCGCTGGACCTGGCGCTGGAGGCGGGCACGTACACGGCGGTGGCCAGGCAGTACACGGTGAAGGTGACCGACGGTCAGCTCAACGTGCGCTTCGCCGCCCGGCAGGGGGCCACGCTGGTCAACGGCGTGCGCGTCTCCGAGCGCCCGGACAAGGCGCTGCCCTGACCGTCCGGGGTCCCGCCGTTCCTGGTGCGGCGGGGCCCCGGGCCGGCGGCCGGTCCCGGCCGGATCGGCGGCCGGTCCCGGCCGGATCGGTGGCCGGGACCGGCGGCGGGCCTGAAGAAGGGGCCGGGAACCGGGCCTGGGTCAGGGGGCGGCGGTCGGCAGCGGGGCGAGGTCGGGGCGCTTGGGCGCGACGCCGTCGCCCGAGGAGCGGCGGTTGATGCGCCTGCCGATCCACGGGCCGAGGTAGGTCCTGGCCCAGCGCAGGTCCTCGCGGCGGGCGGCCGTCCAGACCGGCGGCCGCCTGGCCGGGTACGCCTCGCGCCAGTCCTCCGCCACCGGCACGCCGAGCACCTCGGCGGCCCGCAGCGCCACCCGGCGGTGGCCGTCGGGGCTGAGGTGCAGGCGGTCGGCGTTCCAGGCGCGCGGGTCGCGCAGGACCTGCATCGGCCACAGGTCCACCAGCAGCGCGTCGTAGCGGCGGGCGATGTCGTGGATGTGCAGGTTGTAGACCTCGATCTTGGAGTGGGCCAGCCGCATCACCGGCACGTGCCGCAGGTCGAAGCCGGTGAACATGAGCACCCGGCTGCCCGCCTCGGTGAGCGTCCTGACGCCCGCCTCCAGCCGCCTGGCCACGGACGCCGGTCCGCTGCCCGGCCGCAGGATGTCGTTGCCCCCGGCGCACAGCGAGACCAGGTCGGCGCCGAGCTCGACCGCCTTCGGCACCTGCTCCGACACGATCTGCTCGATCAGCCGGCCGCGGACGGCGAGGTTGGCGTACCGCAGTCCGGGCTCCCCGGCCTGGCGGCGGTCGGCCTCGATGTGCTCGGCCAGCCGGTCGGCCCAGCCGCGGAACCCGTGGTCGGCCGGGTCCTCAAGTCCTTCGGTGAAGCTGTCCCCTAGGGCGACATACGAAGTGATTCGTCCCATGACCGGATAGTTTGCCAAGGACCTTTGTCCCTACGCGACCGTAACCCCCGGCTACCACCTGTCCCGTCACATCTGTTACTGGTTAGGACATGAGACGCGTGCGGCTGCGGCGGGACATCCCCGTCCCGATGCCCGACGGTGTGACGCTGCTGGCCGACCACTACGCCCCGGCTCATGGGCGGCCGGCCCCGGCGGTGCTGATCCGCTCGCCGTACGGCCGGCGCGGCCTGTTCGGCTGGATGTACGGCCGCGGCTTCGCCAGGAACGGCTTCCACGTGCTCATCCAGAGCTGCCGCGGCGGCTTCGGCTCCGGCGGCAGCCTCGACCCGCTCGGCGACGAGCACGACGACGGCCTGGCCACCATCGCCTGGCTGCGCCGGCAGCCCTGGTACGGCGGCTCGTTCGCCATGTTCGGCCCCTCCTACCTGGGTTACGCCCAATGGGCCGTCGCCGCCGAGGCCGGGCCCGAGCTCAAGGCCATGGCCACGCAGATCACCGCCTCCCAGTTCAGGGACGCCGCCTACGTGGGCGGCGCGTTCGCGCTGGAGTCGACGCTGAGCTGGACCACGCTGACCGACACCATGACGCGCCGCTTCGTCGGCGGGGCCGCGATGCTGACCGCCCCCAGGCTGACCCGCCGGGCCGTGTTGTCGGGGCGGCCGGTGGCCGAGCTGGACGTGGCCTCGGCGGGCCGGCCGCTGCGCTTCTTCCGCGACCTGCTGGCCCACCACGCCGACCCGGCGGTGCCGTACTGGCACAAGCGCGACTTCTCCCTCAAGGTCGGCGAGGTGGAGGCGGCGGTCACCATGCTCGGCGGCTGGTACGACGTCTTCCTGCCCTGGCAGCTCAAGGACTACGCGGCGATGCGGGCGGCCGGGCGGCGGCCGTACCTGACGATCGGGCCCTGGTACCACGTCGACTCCCGGCACGGGCGGCCCTCGATGGCCGAGGCGCTGGCCTGGTTCCGCGCCCACCTCATGGACGACCCGTCCGGCCTGCGGACCGACCCGGTGCGGCTGTACGTCACCGGGGCCGGCGAGTGGCGCGACTACCCCGACTGGCCGGTGCCGGGCGTGCGGGAGCAGCGCTGGCACCTGCGGCCGGGCGGCGGGCTGGACCCGCGCGAGCCCGAGGAGGACGGGTCCGACCGGTTCCGCTACCACCCCGCCCACCCGACGCCGGCGATCGGCGGCCCCGTGCTGCTGGCCGACTCCAGGCCGCGTGACCAGCGCCGCCTGGAGGCCCGGCGCGACGTGCTGGTCTACAGCTCCGCGGCGCTGGAGGCCGACGTGGAGATGATCGGCCCGGTGCACGCCGACGTCTACGTCCGGTCCAGCACGCCGCACGTGGACGTCGTGGTCCGGGTCTGCGACGTGCACCCCGACGGGCGCTCGCTCAACCTGTGCGAGGGCGTGCGCCGGCTGGGCCCGCACACCGCCGACGAAGGGAACGGCGACGGTGTGCGCCGGGTACGGGTGGAGTTGTGGCCGATCGGCCACCGGTTCCGCCGCGACCACCGGATCCGGGTGCACGTGGCGGCCGGCGCGTACCCGACGATCGCCCGCAACCCGGGCACCGGCGAGCCGGTGGGCGCGCCCGGCGGCCCGATGGTGCCGGCCGACGTCGAGGTGTTCCACTCCCCCGCCCGCCCCTCGGCCGTGGTGCTGCCGCTGTGCGCGCCGCGCGGCTGATGTCGCTGGTCCTGCTGTTGCAGGCCAGGGGCGGGATGACGGCGGCCGAGCTGGCCAGGGAGCTGGAGGTCTCCGAGCGCACGGTGCACCGCGACGTGCTGGCGCTGTCGGAGGCGGGCGTGCCGGTCTACGCCGACCGCGGGCGCGGCGGCGGCTACCGGCTGCTGGACGGCTACCGCACCCGGCTGACCGGGCTGGACCGGGCCGAGGCCGAGGCGCTGTTCCTGTCGGGGGTGCCCGCGGCGCTGCGCGAGATGGGGTTGCAGGAGGTGGCCGCGACGGCCCGGCTCAAGGCCGCCGCGGCGCTGTCCCCCTCGCTGCGCGACGCGCCGGCCACGGCCGCGCAGCGTTTCCACCTGGACGCGCCCGGCTGGTACGCCGCCGACACGCCGCCGCCCCCGGCGCTGGCCCCGCTGGCCAGGGCGGTGTGGAACGACCTGCCGGTCACCGTGGTCTACAAGGAGCGCACGCGGGAGCTGGAGCCGTACGGGCTGGTGCTGAAGGCGGGCGCCTGGTACCTGGTGGCCCGCCTGCGCGAACGGTTCCTGATCTTCCGGGTGGACCGCATGGGGGACGTCCGCGCCCGCGAGCCGCGTTTCGAGCGGGACGCGGACTTCGACCTGGCCGCGTTCTGGGCCGGGCAGGCGGCCGAGTTCAGCCGTTCCCTGCTCAGGGACGTGATCACGTTGCGGCTGACCCCGGCCGGCCGGCGCATGCTGCGGTACGTCGCCGACCCGGCCGCCCTGGACGACGCGCTGGCCTCGCTCCAGCCGGACGGGACCGTGCGGCTGGCCGTGGAGTCGGTGCAGGTGGCCTTCACCCAGGTGCTGCGGTTCGGCCCGGAGGCCGAGGTGCTGGCGCCGGAGGAGCTGCGCGCCCAGGTCGCCGACGCCGCCGCCCGCATGGCCGATCTCTACCGGCGCTGAGAACGCCCGCGTGGCTGGGCTTCCACCGGCTGCGAAGGGCTGCCCGGCCGCGTGGCGGGCGTCAGCGGTAGTCCTCCCAGCCGCCTTCGCCGCCCTTCTCCATGACCTCGGCGATGTAGCGCCACACCTGCGGCCGGCTGCCGTCCACGTCGGTGACGCCGTACGCCTCGGCCAGCTCGCCGCTGGTCACCGAGGACCCCGACCACCTGCGCCGGTCGGGGTCCTGGGCGAGGGCGGCCACGCCGCGACCGACGTAGGCGGGGGTCTCGGAGACCATCCACGCGCTGTCCGCCTTCGCCTCGCGCCAGTTCTCCTCGGTGACGCCGAAGCCGTCCAGCATCGCCTCCGAGCGCAGGAACCCGGGCGTGACGGCCACCGCCGTCCCGCCGTACGGGCGCAGCTCGTGGGACCAGGCGAAGGCCAGCCGGTTGACCGACAGCTTGGCCAGGTCGAAGTAGACGTTCTCGCGGTAGCGGGTCCGGTGGAACTCCCAGGTGCCGTCGGTGACCTCCACGACCAGGCCGCCCTCGTGCCGGATCAGCAGCGGCAGCAGATGGCGGGCGCTGATGAGGTGGGTGTCGACGGCCAGCCTGAGCAGGCGCAGCCCGTCGTCCAGGTCCTGCTCCCAGACGGGGGTCTCCCACTTCCACAGGCGGTCGCCGCCCCACACGTCGTTGACCAGCACGTCCAGCCGGCCCTGTTCCCGCTCGACGCGGGCGGCCAGCTCGGCCACCGCCGCCGGGTCCAAAAAGTCGACGGGGACCG
This sequence comes from Nonomuraea sp. NPDC049624, assembly GCF_040675255.1. Classification (NCBI taxonomy): domain Bacteria; kingdom Bacillati; phylum Actinomycetota; class Actinomycetes; order Streptosporangiales; family Streptosporangiaceae; genus Nonomuraea; species Nonomuraea sp. NPDC049624. The sequence continues at coordinate 510,052 of NZ_JBFAOR010000005.1, forward strand.
CGATGCCCGTCCCGCCCGCCGCGCTCACCAGCTCGGCGGTCTCCTCGATCGTCTCCGGACGGTTCATCTCCGAACGGCGCTCGCGCGTGCTCCGTCCGGCGCAGTAGACCGTCGCTCCGGCCGCCCCGAGGGCGACCGCCATTCCTCGTCCCGTTCCGCGGGTCGCGCCCGCCACCACCACAATCACGGGCACGATCGTGGCCCGAATACCCGCCACCTACTGTCATGTTTTCCGGCAGAACGCTGTGATAAGTAGTTGATTACCATGAACAGCGAATTCGAGCTCCGCGGGGTCAACCACATCGCCCTGGTCTGCTCGGACATGAAGCAGACCGTCGACTTCTACTCCGGCGTGCTGGGCATGCCGCTGATCAAGACGATCGAGCTGCCCCTGGGCTGGGGCCAGCACTTCTTCTTCGACTGCGGCGGCGGCAACGCGCTGGCCTTCTTCTGGTTCCCCGACGCGCCCGAGGGCGTGCCGGGGGTCTCGGCGCCCAGGAACCTGCCGGACCGGGGCGAGTTGCTCTCGGCGGTCGGCTCGATGAACCACATCGCCTTCGACGTGCCGCCCGAGCGCATCGAGGAGTACCGCGAGCGGCTGGTGGCCAAGGGCATCGACGTGGGCGTGCTGCTCAACCACGACGACAGCGAGTTCGGCGTGGCGCCCGCGATGCACGAGGGCGTCTTCGTCCGGTCCATCTACTTCAAGGACCCCGACGGGATCCTGGTGGAGTTCGCCGCCTGGACGCGGCCGGTCGGGCAGCCGGGCGACGTCCGGCACGAGCCCAGGACCGCCGCCGACCGGACCGTCTGATGCCGCGGCTGCGCCGGGTGCCGCCCGAGGAGGTGACCGACCCCGTCGTCCGGTTCTTCCACGACCGGCTGCTGTCGCCCGACGGCACGGGGACCGCGACCGGCTCGCCGGGCGACTGGTGGACGGTCTTCGCCCTCGACCCCAAGATCTTCCGCCACTGCGTCAAGGGTTTCCAGATCTACCGGGAGTCGCGCCTGGACCCGGTGCTGCGCGAGCTGGGGCAGACCAGGGCGGGCTGGGCGCGGCAGAGCCAGTTCGTCTACTCCCAGCACTGCAAGCAGCTCAGGGCGCTCGGCGTGCCCGAGGAGAAGGTACGGGCGGTGGCCTCCTGGCAGGTCAGCGACCGGTTCGGCGAGCTGGAGCGGGCGGTGCTGGCCTACACCGACGGCCTGGTGCTCGACGGCGGCCGGGTGCACGACGACGTGTTCGACGTGCTGCGCGCCCACCTGCCCGACGAGCAGATCCTGGAGCTGACCTACATCGTCTGCCTGTACGAGATGCACGCCACCATGGCGCGGGCGCTGCGGCTGGAGTTCGACGACCGCCCCGATCCGATCACCGAGGTGCCCGCCCCCGAGGGGTACGGCACGCGCGACATCGCCGACGAAGTGACCGTTCGTCGCGAGTAGCCGACCATTCGCCGATCGCCCGGTTCCGCGCGGCCCGGGAGCGACTTAACGTGCCGTTGGCGAGGGGTGGCTTGGTCTCACATATTGAGATTTCATCTCGACATTTAGGCCAAACCGTAATGTTCCGGACATTGGGTTTAATACCACCGGAAAGCTAATCTCCCTCCATTGACGACGTTGTCAGGAGCCGGTCAACACGCCGCTCCTGATCCCCCAATCGGAGGGCCGATGACTACCGGGGAATCCGGGCAGCCGCCGCGTACCGACCGCAGCCCGTGGAACTGGCTGCTGGTCGTGCCGATCGTGCTGCCGCTGCTGACGTTCCTGTTCAACTCCGACGAGCCGCGCCTGCTCGGCTTCCCGCTGTTCTACTGGCTGCAGCTCGCCTTCATCGTGGTCGGCGTCGGCTGCACCACGATCGTCTACAGGATGACCAAATGAGCGGGCACGTGACCGAGCTGGTCGTCTTCGGGCTGCTGTTCATCCTGGTCAGCGGCATGGGCTTCGTGGCGGCCCGCTGGCGGCGGCCCACCGACCTGGCCAGCCTCAACGAGTGGGGCCTCGGCGGCCGCAGCTTCGGCTCGTGGGTCACCTGGTTCCTGGTCGGCGGCGACCTGTACACCGCCTACACGTTCGTGGCCGTGCCCGCGCTGGTGTTCAGCTCCGGCGCGCTCGGCTTCTACGCGCTGCCCTACACCGTGGTGGTCTACCCGCTGGTGTTCCTGGTGCTGGCGCGGATGTGGTCGGTCTCGCACGTGCACGGGTTCGTCACGCCGGCCGACTTCGTCCGGGCCCGGTTCGGGTCGCCGACGCTGGCGCTGCTGATCGCCATCACCGGGCTGGTGGCCACGATGCCGTACATCGCGCTGCAGCTCGTCGGCATCGAGGCCGTGCTGAAGTCGATGGGCATCACCGGGCACCTGCCGATCATCATCGCCTTCGCGATCCTGGCGGCCTACACCTACCAGTCGGGCCTGCGCGCGCCGGCGCTGATCGCCTTCGTCAAGGACGCGCTGATCTACATCGTGATCCTCGCCGCGGTCATCTACATCCCGGCCAAGCTGGGCGGCTGGGGCAACATCTTCGACATGGCGCAGGCCAAGTTCGACAAGACCCCCGCGCCGGGCGACGGCATCCTGCTCAACGGCGCCAACCAGCTCCAGTACGTCACGCTGGCCTTCGGCTCGGCCCTGGCGCTGTTCCTCTACCCGCACAGCCTCACCGGCGTGCTGGCCTCCAAGAACCGCAACGTCATCAAGCGCAACATGTCGGCGCTGCCCGCCTACAGCTTCGTGCTCGGCCTGATCGCGCTGCTGGGCTTCATGGCCATCGCGGCCGGCACCAAGCCGGTCGGCGGCGACCCGAACACGATCGTGCCGAACCTGTTCGACCAGCTCTTCCCCGACTGGTTCGCCGGCGTGGCGTTCGCGGCCATCGGCATCGGCGCGCTGGTGCCGGCGGCGATCATGTCGATCGCGGCGGCGAACCTGTTCACCCGCAACATCTACCGCGAGTACATCAACAAGGAGGCCACCGACGCCCAGGAGGCCAACGTCTCCAAGGTCGTCTCGCTGGTGGTCAAGGTGGGCGCGGTGCTGTGCATCCTGCTGCTCGACCCGCAGTTCTCGATCGACCTGCAGCTCATCGGCGGCGTGATCATCCTGCAGACGCTGCCGTCGGTGGCGCTCGGCCTGTACACCCGCTGGTTCCACAAGGGCGGCCTGATGGCCGGCTGGGCCGCGGGCCTGGCGGCGGGCATGTGGATGCTCTACCTCATCCCCAACCCGGCCAAGGGCAAGGAGCACTTCGGCGGCTCGGCCTTCGGCCTGTCGAACCTGGGCCTGGACACCAAGATGACCATCTACGCGGGCTTCCTCGCGCTGATCGTCAACCTGGTCGTGGCCGCGGTCGCCACGCTGATCTTCCGGGCGGCCAAGGTGGCCGACGGCGCGGACGCCACCCGGCGCGGCGACTACTTCGCCGACGAGGGTGACCCAGGCGTCAAGGACCTGGACCTGGCCGGGTCCCACTGACGCTCACGGCCGCTGGAGGTAGCCGGGATCGGCCACCTCCAGCTTGGCCCGGACGGCCTGGACCAGGGCGGCGGTGACCGCGTCGTCGCCGTCGAAGCGGCCCGCGCGGACGGCGGCGGCCAGCTCGGCGTCGTCGGCCACGCCCAGCGCCGCCAGCCGCGCGGCGTGCTCGGCGGCCTGGTCCGGGCCCAGCTCGATCTCCCGCTCCACCATGGCGAGCACGTTGATCGCCACCCGCGTGTGGAAGCGCACCCGCCCCTCGACCGCGGGCAGCACGTCGTCCCGCAGGAACCCGCGGACGGCCGCGACGAGCTGCGCGGCGGTGGGCACGTCATGGGGCTGCGCCATCGGCGGCACTCCCGTCAGCTCGGCTGCGCAGCCGTACGCCCGCGCACGGCCAGTCGTCAGCCCCAGGCATAGGGATCACCGCCCTGCCTGTCAAGGCCCCCGGCCCACGGATGACCTTTCTCCACCCCCGGGACGACAGACCTCCGCCCGCGATCGGCGTGTCTCTACCGAGCCGCCCATACCGGCGGTGGCGGGCCCCCGCGCGACGATGGCACGCTTCCCGAGCGGCCCGGCCCTCCGGGGTCACGCGGACGGCCCGGACGGCTGGGAAAGTCGCCCGGCGCAGCTCCCGGCCCCCCGGCTCCCCGGGCCGCTCAGCCGCAGTCAACCCGAGGGAGCGCAGCATGAACGACGACGTACGCGTCAAGGCCTGCCGCATCAACGACCACGTGGAGCTCATCCACGACTCCTCCCCGGACGTCGTCCTGGAGATCCCGCGCCGCGACTGGCAGAACTTCCTGGAGGCGGTCAGGTCGGGCGCGTTCGAGCTGGAGGTCCTGCCCCGCAAGGCCGAGGAGAACGCGGCCTGACCCCGTCCCCTCCGAAGGGCCCGGCGGCCGCGGACGTCCCGCGGCCGCCGGGCCCTTTCCCGTGCCACGGCGCGTCTGCGCGGTCCTGGCGGCCGCGGGCGGCACGATGGGGAGCCGGTTCTGTCGGTGGGCACGCGTACGGTCGTCCCAACCGGACGGTGGGTGATATGTCGGTGACCGAGGAGCAGGCCGCAGTGCTCGCCCTGACCAGGGCCACCGCCGGGCCGTGGCACCACACCGCGCGGGTCGTGGAGGCCGCGGGCAGCGCGCTGCGGCTGGTCCGCGGCGACCTCGGCGGCCTCGGCGGGCACGACAGGGCGCACGCCGCGCGGGTCCTCGCGCGGCTGCGGCCGGGCGACCTCGGCCGGGCCGAGGCGCTCATCGCCTCCTGTCCCGCCGCGCTGGTGACGGTGCTCGACGACGACTACCCGGGCAACCTGGCCTACGCCTACAACCTCCAGCCGTTCCTGTGGGTGCGCGGCCGGCTGGAGGGCGGCGACCACCGGTCGGTGGCGGTCACCGGCGACGCCCCCGGCGCCTGCGCCGCGGCCCGCGCGCTGGCCGCGGCCGGTCTGACCGTCGTGTGCGACGGGCCGCGCACCGCCGCTGCGGCGGCGGCCGGCGGCCGCGCGATCGTCGTCGCCCCGCACGACGGTCAGCCGATGGCCGTCGTCGGCGGGCCGGGCGGCGGGCGGCCGGTCACCGGCGGGCCGGGGGTCGTCGTGGCGGTGTCGCCGTTCTGGCCGGGCACGGCCGCCACGGCCCGGACGCGGGCGGTGACCGGGCTGGTGACCAGCGGGCTGGCCGCCGCGCTCTACGCCGCCGGCGCGGGCGACGGCGAGCGGGCGGCGATGGCGCTGTCCCAGGGCAAGCACGTCTTCGCCGCGCCGGGCCTGCCCTGGACGCCCCGGCTGGCCTACCGGGGAGGAGTCACTGTCGTAGCGGGCATTGACGAGCTGGCGCGCCAGGCGGTCAATCTTGTAGATGTGACCCGGCTGACGACCGTCTTCTGACCGTGGGCGACGCCCGTGCGGTGACCGAGGCGTACCTGCAGATCTTCCGCAACGTCCCGGCCGCCGGCCCCGGCGTCTGCCGGATCTGCCACACCGGCGCCGGCGGGCCGTCCGGGCTCTGCGTCACCTGCGGGGTCACCACCCAGGGCCTGTACCGTCACACCGAGCACGTGGTGCCCGTCTCGCTGTGCGTGCGCGACGGCGACGGCGCCCAGCTGCACGCGATCGTGACCCGGCGCAGGGACCCGCCGGGCAGCGTGCGGCGGGTGCCGTTCCTGGCCGCCACCGTGGCGCGTTTCCACCGGGCCCACTCCGCGTGCCTGACCCGGCTGGCCGGCGGCCCCTTCACGATGGTCACCACCCTGCCCAGCACCCGGCTCGACCGGCCCATCGAGGTCTTCGGCCCGATGCCGCGGATCGTGGACCTGGTCGGCGACCTGCGGGGGCTGCACCGTCCGGTGCTGATGGCCGGTTCGGCGCAGGCGGCCGAGAACCTCGCGCGGCGGCGTTCGGACGAGCGGGCCTTCCAGGTGCTGGGCCGCGTCGACGGCGCGCGGGTGCTGCTGGTGGACGACCTGTTCGTCTCGGGCGCGCACGTCCAGAGCGCGGCCTCGGCGCTCTACCTGGCCGGGGCCCGGGCGGTGGTCGCGCTGGTGATCGCGCGGCTGGTCTTCCCGCGCGCCGGCGGCGAGACCGCCCGCCTGTGGGAGCGGGCCTGCGCCGAGCGGTTCGACTTCGGCCGCTGCTGCTGCGCGGGCGCGCCGACCGTTGACCGCGCAACGGATTTCGGTTGAGATCACCCCATGAGCTTCGCCGTACCGGAGCACGTCCGGCCGATCCGCGACGCCGTGCGCGCGTTCATGACCGAGCGCGTCGAACCGGCCGAGGAGGTGCTGCACGAGGGCGGGCCGCGGGCCGCCGCCACCATGGCCGGGCTGCGGGACGAGGCCAGGAAAGAGGGCCTGTGGGCGCTCGGCCACCCGCGCGAGCTGGGCGGCGGCGGGCTGCCGTTCCTCGACTACGTCTACGTCAACGAGGTCCAGGGCCGCAGCGAGTACGGGCAGCTCGCCCTCGGCACGTTCACGCTGCAGGACTCGCTCATGCTGCACGAGCACGCCTCCCCCGGGCAGCGCGAGCGCTACCTGGAGCCGCTGGTGCGCGGCGACATCTCGCCCAGCTTCGCGATGACCGAACCGGAGGTCTCCAGCAGCGACCCCACCCAGCTCACCACCTCCGCCGTGCTCGACGGCGACGAATGGGTGATCAACGGGCACAAGTGGTTCACGACGGGCGCGTCGGTGGCGGCGTACACGACCGTGATGTGCCGGACCGAGCCGGACGCGCCGCCCCACCGGGCCTTCTCCATGATCCTCGTGCCGACGGACACGCCCGGCTACACGATCGTGCGCGAGACCCCGGTGCTCGGCCTCGGCGGCGCGCACTGCGAGGTGCGCTACGAGGACGTGCGGGTGCCGGCCGCGAACCTGCTGGGCGAGCGCGGGCACGGCTTCGCCATCGCCCAGCGGCGGCTCGGGCCCGGCCGCATCTTCCACTGCATGCGCTGGCTCGGGCAGGCGCAGCGGGCCTTCGACCTGATGTGCCGGCGGCTGCACGAGCGCACCGCCTTCGGCGAGCCGCTGGCGGCCAAGCAGCTCATGCGGCAGCACGTGTTCGACTCCTACACCGAGATCCAGGCCGCCCGCCTGCTCACGCTCCAGGCCGCCGAGGCCGTGGACGCCGGCTCGCAGGCCCGCGTCGAGATCGGCGCGATCAAGGTGGTGGGGGCGCGCATGCTGCACAACGTCATCGACCGGGCCGTCCAGGTGTACGGCGCGGCCGGTCTGACCCCCGACACGCCGCTGGACCGCATGTACCGGCACGCCCGCGCCGCGCGCGTCTACGACGGCCCCGACGAGGTGCACATCGACGCGGTCGGCCGCCGCCTCCTGGGTGCGTACGCGGCCGGCGGCGCCTGGGAGTTCGGCCCGCGATGAACCGCGTCGAGGCGATCGCCCGCGAGGTGTACGGCCCGGACGCGGCCGTCCCGTACGCGGTCAGGCTGACCGGCGGGGCCTCCAGGGAGACCTGGGCCCTGGACGTGGTCGTCCCGGGCGGCGACCGGCACGAGCTGGTGCTCCGGCTCGACGGGCCGGGGGCCGCCCTGGAGGCGGGGACGGGGCTGGCCGAGGAGGCGCGGCTGATGCGGGCGGCGGCCGAGGCCGGGGTGCCCGTCCCGCACGTCGTGGCCGCCGCCGGCCCACCAGCTGGCCCACCCACCGACTCGCCCACCAGCCGGCCCCCTGGGCCGCCCGCCCGGCCGCACGCCGGGCCGTACGTCCTGATGAGCCGGATCCCCGGCGAGACCATCCCGCGCCGGATCCTGCGGGACGAGGCGTACCGGGAGGCCAGGCCGAAACTGGCCGCCCAGTGCGGGCGGGCGCTGGCGGCCATCCACCGCATGCCACTGTCCTGCCTGCCAGAAACCGCGTCCGCGCCACAGGCCGTGCCTGGTGACCCGCTGCGCCGCTGGCGCGACGTGCTCGACCTGACCGGCGAGCCGCACCCGGTGTTCGAGCTGGCCCTGCGGAGGCTGGCGGCCGACCGGCCGCCCGCCGCCCCGGCGGCCGTCGTGCACGGCGACTTCCGCAACGGCAACCTGATCGTCGGCCCGGAGGGCGTCAGGGCCGTGCTCGACTGGGAGCTGGCCCACGCCGGCGACCCGCTGGAGGACCTGGGCTGGCTGTGCGTCAAGGCGTGGCGGTTCGGCTCGCCGCTGCCCGTGGGCGGGTTCGGCGGCTACGCCGAGCTGACCGCCGCCTACGAGGAGGCCGGCGGGCGGCCCGTCGACCTGGACGCGCTGCGCTGGTGGGAGACGTTCGGGGTGCTGAAATGGGGGATCATCTGCGTCATGCAGACCATGCGGCACGTGCGCGGCGGCGCCTCCTCGGTGGAGCTGGCCGCCCTCGGCCGCCGCGCCTGCCAGAACGAGTGGGACCTGCTCGGCCTGCTGACCTGACCTTGCCACCCGGCTACCCGGCCGCCCGACCACCCGGCCGCCGGGCTCTCAGCCTCCGGCGACGGCCGCCGCGATCACGTCGACCAGCCCCTCCACCACCTGCGCGCGGTCGACCTCCGGATGCTCCAGCCACCAGTCGCCCGTGGTCTGCACCATGCCGACGAACGCGTGGCCGAGCACCTGCGCCCGCACCGGGTCGGCCACCACCCGCTCGTCGGCCAGCACCCGGCCCAGCTCCTCGCCCAGACCGCGCACGAGCGAGGTCATGTGGGAGCGGATGCGGGTGTCCTCGGCGCTGGCCCGGTGGAACAGGAAGCGGTAGAGGTCGAGGTTGGCCGAGATCAGGTCGAGATAGACGCCGATGGCGGCGCGGGCCCGGGCCCGCAGGTCGGTGCCGGGCCCGGCGAACTGCGGGCGGAGCTGGGCGATGACCGTGCGCACGTGGCGGTCGGCCAGCGCCTGGTACAGGCCGCTCTTGTCGCCGAAGTGGCGGTAGAGGACGGGTTTGGTGATGCCGGCCTCGGCGGCGATGGCCGCCATCGACACCTCGGGGCCCTCGGTCAGGATGGCCCGGTCGGCGGCGTCGAGCAGCGCCCTGCGCCGGTCGGGGTCCCGTCTGCTCATCTGCTCAGGATAGATCGCAGACGACGCGGCAGCAGCGCCGAGAAGACCAGTAACGCGCCGGTGTAGGCGTACAGGCCGGTGGCCCCGGCGAGGGTGCCGGACGGCTCGGCCCACGGCGGCTCCCACAGGCCGGGCAGCGCGCCCGCCAGGCCGATCGCGGCCCGCAGGTCGAGGGCGAACAGCACGCCCGCCACCGCCAGCGGCAGCCCGCAGGCCAGCGCCGCTGCCGGCCAGGCGGCCAGCACCGCGACGATCAGGGCCGCCGCCGCCAGCAACCCCGGCCCGGCGGGGGCCGGGGCGAAGGCCGCCTGCCCGGCCCGCAGCGCTCTGGCGCCCGCCTCGGTCAGGTAGTAGACGGGGGGAACGGCGGCCAGGCCCACGCCGACGCCGATCAGAACTCGTACCTCACCGGTCACAGAGGCCATCGTCCCCCGCTCACGGACGGCTCACGCGGCGGTTAGCTTTTTGGTCATGAAGAACAGCGGAACAGGCCCGGGCGCCATCACCCCCGACGGATCCCCTGTCGAGTTCTACACCCTCCTCCAGCCCGGCCGCGACGCCGACGTCGTCATCCAGGAGACCCCGCCGGGCGGGTCCGTCCTGGAGCTGGGCGCCGGCGTCGGCAGGGTCACCCACGCGCTCGTCGAGGCCGGGTTACAGGTCGTGGCCGTGGACGAGTCCGCCGAGATGCTGGCGCACGTGCGCGAGGCCGAGACCGTGCACGCGCGGCTCCAGGACCTGCGGCTCGACCGGCGCTTCGACACCGTCACGCTGGCCTCGCAGCTCGTCAACGTCGTCGACGTGGAGGTCAGGCGATCCTTCCTGGCGGCGTGCGCGCGGCACGTCAAGCCGGGCGGGGCGGTGCTCGTCCAGTGGATGACGGCCGAGCGGCACGACGCCTGGCGGGCCGGCTCGGGCAGGAAGGACGGCGACGTCACGATCACCCTGGCGGAGGTCGAGCAGATCTCCCCCGGCGTGTTCGCGGCGACCATGCGCTACGAGCACGGCGACCGGGTCTGGACCCAGTCGTTCACCTCGCGCCGCATGACCGACGACGAGCTGGCCGACGCCCTGGCCGCCGAGGGGCTGCGGCTGGAGCGGTTCCTCACCGAGGACCGCACGTGGTTCCTGGCCCGGCCCTTTACATCGTAGATTTCGGTGTAAATACTGGGAAATACTGGAACTGTTGATACCCTCGCGCCATGAGTGACCCGCTGGACGAGCTGGAGCGGCGGATCGACGGGCTCCGGGCCGGCGTGCGCAAGGCCATGCGCGTCAGGGACGGCGCGACGGCCCGCGTCCTGCGCGCCGAGCTGCGCGCCGCCGAGCGGGCCTGGGACGCCCTGGTGAGCGGCGAGCAGCCGCGCGCCAGGGCGGCAGGGCCCCGGCTGGTCACCGTGCGCGAGCAGGTGCACCAGGCGCTCGCGCTGCTCGGGGCCTGCGCGCAGCCGCGCCTGGTGGTGGCGGTCAGCGGCGCGTTCTTCGCCGGCACCATCCGCAGCGCCCAGCTCACCAGCCTGCGCCGCGACGAGGAGCGCTCGTTCCGGTCCACGCCGCACGGCAGGCCGTACTACCTGTGCGCGGCGCTGACCGACCGCCTCTCCCCCGCCCGCGGCCTGCTGACGCTCAGCACCTGGCCGCTGGAGCGGCGGGTGGTCGGCCCGCTCAGCCCCCGCGTCGACTTCCTGACCTGCGCCATCGCGGTGGCCACGCACGACAGCGACGACGAGCGGGCCCTGCGCTTACTGGCGCGGATGGCCAGGAACGTGCCCGGCGCCACGGCCGCCGACCTCGGCCCGCCCGACCGCCGGCGGATCGCCGAGGCGGCCAGGGCCGAGCTGGCGGTGCACGCAGAACGCGACACGCGCGACCGCGCCGAGCTGGCACGACGCGCCACATCCCAGCTCGGTGACGTGGCCAGGCTCTTCGGCGCCGCTACGCTGGGCACGATCAAGGAGGAGACAGCGACGTGAGCGGCTTGAGACGCGAGGACGGCCCGGCCCACCGGCTCGACGCGCTGCGCGGCACGACGCCGCCCAAGCCGCACGACGCCAGAGCGATCGCGGCCCTGGCCGCCAACCCCGGCTGCACCCGCCGGGCCCTCATGGACGGCGCCGGCGTCGACAAGGACGCCGCGGCCCGCCACCTGGGCTTCCCCGCGCCGTTCGGCCAGTCGCCGTTCGCGATCACCCGTGGGAACGCGTTCGAGGCGCTGGTCAAGGCCGACGGCTGCGCCGAGCTGCTGCGCCTGCTGCGCGAGGTGCTGCACCTGCCGGTCGCCGAGGTGGCCTACCACGACGTGGAGAACGTCGGCGCCCACCTGCGCCACACCCACACCCGCGCCCTGTTCGACCGGGCGGCGCGCGGCGACCAGGACGCCGGCACGCTGTTCGACCACCCGCTGCTCAGCCTGGAGATCGCCGGCCACACCGCGTTCCTCGAACCCGACGTGGTGGCCTTCCAGCTAGGCGGGCGGTTCCACGTGGTGGAGATCAAGTCGTTCGCGGTGGTCGACGGGCAGGCCGAGCCGGCCGCGGTGGCCGCCGCCGCCCGCCAGGCCGCCGTCTACGTGCTGGCGCTGCGCACGATGCTGGCGGAGCTGGGGCACGACCCGCTCACCGTCTCCCACGACGTGGTGCTGGTGTGCCCCGAGAACTTCGCCAACCGGCCGGTGGCCACCCTGGTCGACGTGCGCAGGCAGCTCGCCGTGCTGCGCCGTCAGCTCACCCGGATGACCGGACTGGACCGGCTGCTCGCGGCGCTGCCCGACGACCTCAGCTTCGACCTGCGGCCCGGCGAGGACGGCCGGCCCACCCGCCCGGTCGCCGAGCTGGCCGACGCGCTGCGCAGGACCACCGCCCGCTACGCGCCCGACTGCCTGTCCGCGTGCGACCTGTGCTTCTTCTGCCGCGACGAGGCCCGCCAGGAGGGCGCCTCCGACCTGCTCGGCCGCCAGGTGCGCGACGAGCTGGGCGGGGTCGCCTCGGTGGCCGAGGCGCTGGGCCTGGCCGACGGCCTGCGCGACCCGGCCGACGGCCAGGAGGAGATCGCCGGCCTGCTCCGCAACGCCGAACGCCTGCGCAGGGAGTGCCTCAGTTGAGCCTGCTCACCTCGCTCGCCCGGCTGCGCGCCCTGCGGGAGGGCATCGCCCAGCCCGTCGCCACGGTCCGCCACTGCCACGTCAGCGCGCGGCCGATGGTGTTCATCCCGCTCAAGCTGTCGGGCGAGGCCGCCGCGCCGCTGGCCGCCATGCTCGGCACCGACCGCGACCGGCCGCGCCTGCTCGTCGTCACCCAGCCGCGCAACCGTGAGCTGCGCTTCGCCTGGGCCGCCGAGCTGGCCGGGGTGCTGCTGCCGTACGTCGAGGGGTTCACCGCCGACACCGAGACGGTCGAGCGCAAGAACGCCGACCCCTACGAGCGGGCGCTCGACGCGCCGCAGCTCGTCCTGCCGAACCAGGCGGGCGTCGGCTTCACCAGGCTGCTCGGCCGCTCCACGCGCTTCCGCAGGCCCGACGGGCCCTACCCGGTGCCGCCGGAGGTGCCGCTGCTGGGGCGGTGGCTGACGTACTTCGCCGAGCGGGCCGCCTTCCCGGGCTCGTCGCTGACGCTGGCCGCCACCGAGGAGCTGGGCCGCCACTGGGCCAGCGGGCAGAGCGCGCTGGAGGACGCCAACCTGGCCGCGCTGCTGTCCTGGATCACCGAAGGCCCTTCCGACGACGCCGAGGACCCGCTGATCTGGCCGCCCGCCGGGCCCGCGACCGATCCCGGCTTCGACGCCGAGGTGCTCGCGCCGGCCATCGACAGCGAGTCGCCCGAGCGGGTCGCCGAGGCGCTGCGCACCCAGCTCGAACCCACCTGGCGGCTGATGTGGCAGGCGCTCGACCTGCTGGCCGGGCTGGAGCCGGGCGCGAGCGTGGCCCAGCGCTGGGAGCAGGACCGCGGCTCGTTCAGCGCCATGGCCGCCCACATCGCCGAGGGCGCGCCGCCGCAGGCCAGGCGCGACGGCGCGGTGGCCGCCGCGGCCAAGCTGGCCCGCATGGAACGTGCCCAGGCCGCCTACGACGTGCAGCGCGCCTACGACGACCCGCTGGTGATGGCCGAGTACCGGCTGACCGGCGAGGCGTTCGCCGGCGAGGTGGTCGAGACCGTCCCCGACAACGTCGAGGGCGAGGGCCGCTCGCGCAAGCTGCGTCCGCTGGTGGTGCTCAAGACCGACGACCCGGTACGCCTGCCGCCCGGCGCCTCGCTCGGCACCCCGCAGCGCCGCGGCCAGGGCGCCGAGCTGGTGGAGGCCCACGGCGGGCTGGTCACCCTGAAGATCACCAAGGGCATGGGCCGGGGGAAGACGCCCGCCCCCGGCGCCGTGCCGGAGATCGGCGAGCGGGTCTGCTACACCTCGCTGACCGACGACTTCCAGGGCTCGCCGGCGCTGCCCGAGGCCGAGGCCACGCCGTGGACGCACGGCGGGCCGCCGCAGGAGTACATCCCCGACGACGAGGACGCCCAGGAGGAATGGTCGTGAGCGAGAGCCCGGAGCAGGTGATCGCGAACGTCCTGGCCGACCTGCCCAGGAACCGCGGCGTCGTGGTCGACTCCCCGCCCGGCGCCGGCAAGTCCACGCTGGTCGTGCGGGCCGCCGCGCACATCGCCGCCACCGGCGAGCCGCTGATGATCGTCGCCCAGACGAACGAGCAGGTCGACGACCTGGTGGCCCGCATCTCCGACAAACACCCGCACCTGAAGGTCGGACGGCTGTCGGCCGGCGGCTACGTGCCCCACCCGCGCATGCTGGAGCTGGCCGGCGTCACCGTCGGCACCAGGATCCAGGACCTCGGCGACCCCGACATCGTCATCGCCACGGCCGACAAGTGGGCGTGGATCTCCGGCCGGGTGTGGCCGTGGGCCATCGTGGACGAGGCGTACCAGATGCGCTCGGACAAGCTGCTGCGCATCGCGGGACTGTTCGAGCGGGCGCTGTTCGTCGGCGACCCCGGGCAGCTCGACCCGTTCTCGATCGTCGACGGCGACCGCTGGTCAGGGTTGTCGTGGGACCCGTTGCAGAGCGCGGTGGCGGTGCTGCTGCGGCACAACCCGGAGCTGCCGGTCCACCGGCTGCCGGTGTCCTGGCGGCTGCCAGCCTCGGCCGCGCCGGTGGTGTCGAAGGCGTTCTACCCGTTCACCGGGTTCCGGTCGGGCACCTCGGCGGGCGACCGGCGGCTCGAACTGACCGCCGGCGGCATGGGCACCGTGCACGACCGCGCGCTGGAGGAGGCCGCCCGGTCGGGGTGGGCGCTGCTGGAGCTGCCCGAGCGGCACACCGTGCGCACCGACGGCGAGGCCGTGCAGGCCGTGGCGCTGCTGGCGGCGCGGCTGCTGCAGCGCGGCGCCGTGGCCGCCTCCGAGCAGGGCGAGCGGCCGGTGACCGCCGACCGGATCGCGGTCGGGGCGGCCCACCGCGACCAGGTGGCCGCGATCAGGAACGCCGGGCTGCCGCCGGAGATCACCGTGGACACCGCCAACCGCCTCCAGGGCCGCGAGTACGACGTGACGATCGTGCTGCACCCGCTGTCGGGCCGGCGCGACGCCACCGCCTTCCACCTGGAGTCGGGGCGGCTGTGCGTGCTGGCCTCACGCCACCGGCACGCCTGCGTGATGGTGGCGCGGGCGGGCATCGCCGAGCTGCTGGACGCCCACCCCTCGGCCGAGCCGGTGCAGCTGGGGGTGCCGGTGAAGTTCCCCGACGGCTGGGAGGCCAACCAGTCGGTGCTGGAGCACCTGGCCCGCCACCGGGTCTAGCGGGAACCGGTGACGGGACGGCGTCAGAGGCGGCGCCGCCAGACGTCGATGGCCAGCACGCGGCGCATGCCCGCCGACTCGTACAGGCCCAGCGCGGGGGTGGTGTTGTTGCTGTCCACGTGCAGGATCGTGCCCTTGCGGCCCCTGGCGCCGTCGGCGGCGAAGGCGTGCCGGAGCAGGAAGCGGCCCAGGCCCCGGCCGCGGAAGCGGGGGTGCACGGCGAGCGTGGCGACGTAGCCGCAGTCTTCGTCGGGGACGAACTGGTTGCTGCCGATCAGCACCCCGGCGGGCTCCCCGTCGATCCTGGCCAGGGTGAGCTGGCTCCAGTCGGTGACGCTCATGGCCTGGCGGCGCTCGTACCAGTGGTCGTAGTCGACGGAGACGAAGCCGAAGTGCTCGGCGAAGCCGATCTGGTGCACCGCGTGCGCGGCGCGGCGGGTCTCCTCGTCCTCGCCCGAGTGCAGGGTGAGGCCGGGCGGCGGGGCGGGCGGCTCGACCGGGGGCGTGTGGTCGGCGCGCATGCGGTGGAAGCTGGTGCCGGGCTCGAAGCCCTGCTCCTTGGCGTAGGACTGCTTGTCCTGGTCGACGCGGTAGATGCCGATGTCGAGGGTGACGCCGTCGTGGCCGCGCTCGGCGCCGAGCTCGCGGGCGCGGGCGGTGACCGCGCGCCACAGCTCCTGCCGCAGGTCGTCCAGGCCGTCCGGACCGGCCAGGCCGGGGCGGGTGATGACCTCGATGTTGACCAGGTCGCTGTCGCCCACCCGGCAGGCCCAGGCCCAGCCGGTCAGGCGGCCGGTCTCGTCGCGGGCCAGCCAGCCGTCCCTGTCGAGGTCGAAGCCCGGCTCGGCCAGCTCGTCGGCGATGTCGTCGAGCGTCATGTCGGGCGACCCGATGACGTCGGTGTCGTAGGCCGCGACCAGCTCGTGGATGGCCGCGGCGTCGTCGACCCGGGGACGGCTCAAGATGTGCATGGGGAGGATTGTGCACACTTCGCCACCCCGGCGCCTCCCATTTTTCCCGGGGTGGCTAGGCTGGCCTGGTGGTCGACAGGAAGCCGCTGCACATCGAGGTCGCCACCACCGGCGCGGCGACCGTCGCGCTCGCCCTCAGCGGCGACCTCGACTACGAGTCCGTCAGCCGGCTGGGCGACCTCCCCATCCCGGCGGGCTGCACCGCGATCGACGTCGACCTGTCCCGGCTGACCTTCGTCGACTCCTCCGGCCTGGCCGGGCTCGTCCGCCTCCAGCTGAGGGCCGCCGACGCCGGCGCCGTGGTGCGGGTGGTGGCGCTGACGCCCTATCTGCGCAGCCTGTTCCTGCTGACGGCGATCGACCGGCTGTTCAGCCTGCCGCCGGGCTGACCGCCTCCTGCGGGGCCGCCTCCGCGGGAGCGCCGCCGCGCAGCGGGATCTCCTTGATGAAGGCCGCCAGCAGCGGCACCACGACGGCGAAGGCGATGGCCCACCAGAACACGCCGGAGATCGAGGTCGCCAGCGACTCCAGGATCCCGGTGCGCATCTGCGCGGGGAGCTGTCCGAGCTGCTTGGGGTCCATCCTGGCGCCGCCGCCCGAGGTCATGCGCTCGGCCGCCTGGGCGCCGAAGCGGCCGGTCAGCTCCGACAGGTAGTGGTTGTTGAAGATCGCGCCGAACAGCGAGACGCCGAACGAGCCGCCGATCGACCGGAAGAACGTGGTGGCGCTGCTGGAGACGCCGAGGTCCTTCTGCTCGACGCTGTTCTGCGCGATGAGCATGGTGGTCTGCATGAGGAAGCCCATGCCGAGGCCGAGCACGGCGATGTAGAGGCCGGTCTGCCAGGAGGCCGTGTCGACGCCCATCGTGGACAGCAGCCACATGCCGGCGGCCATGCCGACGCCGCCGACGATCGGGTAGATCTTGTACTTGCCGGTGCTGGTGATGGCCTTGCCGACGAACAGCGACACGACCATGGCCGAGGCCATCATGGGCAGCAGCAGCAGGCCGGAGTTCGTGGCCGTGGCGCCCTGGACGGTCTGCTGGAACAGCGGCAGGAAGTTGATCGCGCCGAACATGGCGAAGCCGAGCAGGAAGCCGATGCCCGAGATCAGGGTGAAGTTGCGGTTGCGGAACAGCTGCAGCGGCATGATGGGCTCGGCCACGCGGCGCTCGACCACGATGAAGCCGGCCAGGAAGACCACGGCGACCGCGATCAGGGTGAGGATCTGCCAGGAGCCCCAGGTGTACTCGTTGCCGCCCCAGGTGGTGATGAGCACCATCGCGGTGATGCTGACCGACAGCAGCACCGCGCCCGCCCAGTCGATGCGCACCTTGTTGTGCGTGCGGGGCAGGTGGAGGTTGAGCACGAGCAGCACCAGCGCGACCGCGCCGACCGGCAGGTTCACGTAGAAGGCCCAGCGCCAGTCGAGGTGGTCGGTGATGAAGCCGCCGACCAGCGGGCCGGCGATCATCGCCAGCGACATGACGCCGGCCATGATGCCCTGGTACTGGCCGCGCTCGCGGGGCGGCACCAGGTCGCCGATGATGGCCATGACGTTGACCATGAGGCCGCCGGCGCCGAGGCCCTGGATCGCGCGGAAGGCGATCAGCTCGGTCATGCCGTCGGCGGGGCCCCCGAGCATGGAGGAGCCGGCCATGCCGCACAGCGCCGAGCCGATCATGAAGATGACGACCGAGGTGAGGAAGATGGTCTTGCGGCCGTACAGGTCGCCGATCTTGCCCCAGATCGGCGTCGAGACGGTCGTGCCCAGGACGTAGGCGGTCACCACCCAGGACAGATGGGTCAGGCCGCCTAACTCGCCCACGATGCGCGGCATGGCCGTGCCCACGATCATGTTGTCCAGCATGGCCAGCACCATGGCCAGCATCAGGCCCGGCAGGACGACCATGACCTCGCGGCGCCGTCCGACTGCCTCCGCCACTGCACACCCCCAGCTTTGATCTTGCTTACTTGCCGACCGGCAAGCTTAGAATAAGCTAGATACTTACTTGCCGACCGTCAAGTCGAAATCAAGGTGCAAAGTGCGGGAAGACACGCGGGCGCGGATCCAGGAGATCGCGCTGAAACTCTTCACGGAGCAGGGCTACGAGGCGACCTCGCTGCGCGAGATCGCCGAAGAGCTGGGCGTGACCAAGGCCGCGCTGTACTACCACTTCAAGACCAAGGAGGACATCATCGGCAGCCTCGTCGACCTCCGGGTCGCCGAGCTGCAGGAGCTGCTGGAGTGGGCCAGGAACGCGCCGAAGACCCCCGAGACCCGCCGCGAGCTGCTCGAGCGTTACGCCGAACGGCTGCGCCAGCCCCGCTACCTGGCCGTCGCCCGATTCCTGGAGAGCAACCAGACGGCGATGCGCAACCATCCCCAGCTCGCCAAGATGCGCGACACGATGATGGAGCTCACCGCCGAGATGAGCGACGCCGGCGCCACGCCCACCGAGCGCATCAGCCGCTCGCTGGCGCTGTTCGCGCTGCACGCGGGCAAGTGGCTGTCGATGGCCGGCGAGGGGCTGACCGAGGAGGAGATCGACAAGGCGTGCATGGAGGTGGCGCTGCGGCTCGTGGAGCAGTAGCGACCCCTGGGGCACTTCACCGGCGGACGGACGATTGGCGCGCGGAATCCGGGGCAGAAGGCTCGCACGCATCCAGACGGGAGGAGACGCAGTGGAGGCGACGATAGCGCTCCGACTGCCCAGGGATGCGGCGAGCGTCCCGCTGATCAGGCAGATGCTGGACGGCACGCTGCGCTCGCTCGGCGTCGAGGCCCAGATTCGCGACGACATCGAGTTGATGCTGACCGAGGCGTGCGCGAACGTGGTCAAGCACGCGGCGCCCAGCGACGACTACACCGTCAGCGCCTGCGTGTGCGACGACCTGTGCGTCATCAAGGTCGTCGACACGGGGGGCGGTTTCGATCCGAACAAGGTGATGGAACCCGGCCCGGGGGCCGAGCACGGCCGCGGACTCCAGATCATGCGCGCGCTCGCCGACGACATCCGGTTCACCAACGTGCGCGAGAACGGGGCGATGGTCTGCCTGGAGAAGAAGCTGCGCTTCGCCCCTGGGGCGGCGGGACAGCATCTCATCGCCAGGTGACCCGCACACCGGGGCCGGGGGGCCCCCGACACCGGCGACCCGCCCCGAACAAAAAAAAAAATCAAAAAATAAAATACGAGAAAGCGGGGGGGGGGGGCCCACCAACCTCCCGCCCTGCCCCCCCCCCCCGGGGGGGGGGCCCCCCGCCCCCGCCCCCCCCCGGCCCTTTCACTGTTCGTTCCTCACTGTTCGTTGCCGGAGACGGCGGTGGTGGTCAGGCCGGAGGGCCTGCGAACGCGGGCGCTCCGGCCGGGACGGCTCACGTCGGGACGCCGGTCGCCCCCGCGGATCACGGGCGCGAGCCGGAGACGGCGGCTCACCAGGGGCGTGCCGCCGCTCAGCTTCGCCCGCAGCCGCGCGGGCGCCTCGGGGGCGCTGAGTTTCAGCGTCAACCGTGCCCCTCGGCGGGTCAGCCGCCGCCACAACGTGTGCCAGTCCACCATCGTTCCGGCCAGCGCGGCCATCGCCAGCATCGCGACCACCGCGATGACCAGGACGGCCAGGACGATGAGGACGAAGACGATCACCAGGGAGCCGATCGTACCGAGGACTGTCAACATTGGGCGAAAAGTGCCCGCTCACCAGCGAATTATGCCAATTTTTTGGGATATATCGGCCTTACTCGGCAATCCCCGTCGACTGGTCCAGCCGTCCGGGCAGCAGGTCGAGCCGGCGCAGTATCACGCCCTCGCGCAGCGCCCACGGGCACACCTCCAGCCGCTCCACCTCGAACAGGTCCATGGCCGCGTCGGCCACCAGCGCCCCGGCCGCCAGCTGCGCGGCCCGGCCCTCCGACACCCCGGACAGCTCGGCCCGCTCGGCGGAGCTCATGCCGGTCAGCCTGGCCGCCCAGGACGCCATGTCGGCGCGGGAGAGGGCGCGCGAGACGTACGGGCCCTCGCTGGAGGCCGCCGCGCCGGCGATCCTGGCGAGCTGCTTGAAGGTCTTGGAGGTGGCCACGGCGCGGTCGGGCTCGCCGTACCTGGCCACGTCGCCGACCGTGCGGGCGATCTCCGTACGGACGTGCTTGCGCAGCTTGCGCACCTCCTCGGCGGAGGGCGGGTCGCCGGTGAACCAGTCGCGCGTCAGCCGCCCGGCGCCGAGCGGCAGCGACACCGCGACGTCGGGCTCCTCGTCCACCCCGGCGGCGATCTCCAGCGAGCCGCCGCCGATGTCGAAGGCCAGCAGCCGCCCGGACGACCACCCGAACCACCGGCGCACCGCGAGGAACGTCAGCCGGGCCTCGTCGCGCCCGGACAGCACCGCGATGTGCACGCCGCAGCGCTTGTCGATCTCGGCGAGCACCTGCTCGCCGTTGGCCGACTCGCGCACGGCGGAGGTGGCGAAGGCGAGCAGGTCCTCCACCCCCTTGTCCTCGGCCAGGCGCACCGCCTCCTCGACGAACGCGCCGAGCCGTTCGATGCCCTCGGGCGCGAGCCTGTTGTCCGCACCCAGGTACTGGGTCAGGCGCAGCTCTTCCTTGTGGGAGTAGGCGGGCATGGGCCGCGCGCCCCGGTGGGCGTCGACGACGAGTAAATGGACGGTGTTCGAGCCGATGTCCAGCACGCCTAGTCGCATGGGAAAACGCTACCGGTCTGCGGCTTTTCGGGCGAAGCCGGATCTGCCCCGGCCGGGCGGGGCAGATCCGGGCGGCCGTCACCGGGCCGCCGCGCGCCCGTCGAACACGCCCGGCGGCCGGACCGGGCACACGGGCTTCCGCCGCGCGGCCATAGTCTGATCGCATGTCACGAACCCTGCGACTGCTGATCACCGGCGGCGGCACCGGCGGTCACACCTATCCGGCCCTGACGACCCTGTCGGCCGTCCAGCGACGTCAGGTGCCGCACGACGTGCTGTGGGTGGGCACGGAGAACGGCCTGGAGGCCCGGATCACGGCCGAGCACGGCATCCCGTTCAAGGCGATCACCACGGGCAAGCTGCGCCGCCGTCCGAACCTCAAGGAGCTCGGCACCAACATCGCCGACGTGTTCCGCATCCCCGTCGGGGTGTTCCAGGCGGTGGGGCACGCCGCCCGCTACCTGCCCGACGTGGTGCTGTCCACCGGCGGGTACGTGGCGGTGCCGATCGGCGTGGCGGCCAAGCTGATCCGCCGCCCGCTGGTCATGCACGAGCAGACGACCGTGGTGGGCCTGGCCAACCGCATCCTGGCCCGGCTGGCGACCCGGATCGCGCTGTCGCACGAGTCGTCGCTGGAGTACCTGCCGCCGTCGGCACGGGCGAAGGCCGTGGTGACCGGCAACCCGGTGCGGCCGGAGCTGCTGCAGGGCAACCGGGCGGCGGCCTACGACCTGTTCGGGCTGACGTTCGAGGTGCCGCTGATCTACGTGACCGGCGGGGCGCAGGGCAGCAAGCAGATCAACACGCTGATCGCCGAGATCCTGCCGCGGTTGCTGCCGCACGCGCAGGTCGTCCACCAGTGCGGGCCGGCCTGGATCGACCAGATGCGGGCGGTCGAGGTGCCGCCCGGCCTGGCCGACCGTTACCACCCGGTGCCGTACGTGGGGGCCGAGCTGCCCGACCTGTTCGCCGCGGCCGACGTGGTGATCTCGCGCAGCGGCGCGGGCACGGTGTCGGAGCTGACCGCGATCGGCAAGCCGTCGCTGCTGATCCCGCTGATCCCGACCGGCGGCGACGAGCAGCGCAAGAACGCCGGCTACCTGGTCTCGGCGGGGGCCGCGCGGGCGTTGCTGGAGCCGCGGCCGACGGCCGAGCAGCTGCTGGCCGAGCTGATGCCGATGCTGGCCGATCCGGGGCTGCGCGCGGCGATGGGGCAGGCGGCGGCCAAGCTGGGCCGCCTCGACGCCGCCGACGCCCTGTGCGACCTGCTCCTGGAGGCCGCCCACGGCGGAACCCGCCCACCGCACGCCGCCGGCTCCCCCGCGCCGCACGGCCAGGGCGGTCAGGCCGGTCAGGCCGGTCAGGGCTTCGGAGTCCAGGGCGGTCAGGGTTCGGGAGGGCCCGGCTCCAGGTAGCGGAAGGCCTCGTGGGCGGAGCTGACGCTCCGCCTCAGCGCCTGGTCCAGGCGGTCGGCGTCCTCGGTCAGGCGGGTCAGCTCGTCCATCGCGGCCTCGCCCGCGCCGGTCTCGGCGACGAGCTCCTCGTACTCGTGCAGCCGGGCGCGCAGCTCGGCGATCTGCTGGCGGGCCCGGTAGGCGCGTTCGGCCTCGGCCACGTTGGCGGCGTACCGCTCCAGGGCCTCCACCCGGGCCACGACGGCCTGCTCGCTGCTGTCCAGCGCCCTGGTGAGGGGTTCGGCCACGGCCGCCACCTCGGGCGCGCTCTCCCCCGACAGCGTCTGCCGGTGCCGGGCGCGCAGGCCGGACAGCTTGGCCAGCAGGCGGGCGATCTCCCACTCCTGGGCGGGCAGCATCACCGCGTTGCGCACGTCGTCCAGCAGCCCTTCGAGGTTGACCCGCGACTGCGACACCGTGGCGACCGCCCGCTGGGCCCGGCGCAGCAGCCTGCGCGAGGACTCGTCGAGGTCGTCGAGGAGCACGTACCGGCCCTCGTGCCGGACGGCTTGGGCGTGCACCCGCCGCTCGTGCTCGGCCTCCTCCCCCTCCGGCGTCTCGGTGCGGACGAACGTCACGATCATCAGCGGGATGGCGAGCAGCACGAGCAACAGCGGCCCCAGCGAGCGGCCGAGCCCTCCGGCGCCCAGCAGCAGGCCGAGGCAGACGGTCGCCCCGCAGACCGCGCCGAGCCGCCAGTACGGCGCGGCGGGCAGGCCCGGAGCGTCCGGGACCCAGCCCCTGCGCGTCCTGAGCAGCAGCCGCCGGTTGTCCCTGAGCAGCCGCGCGTCGGCCGGCGGCACGCCGGGATCGACGATCACGTCGGCCATGATGTCGGATCGGATGGGGATTCACCTCCTGCGAGGGCGGTTCCGCCCGGCCACCGGCATGTCAGCTCTCCAGGTACCGGAACGCCTCGTGCGCCGACCGCACGCTGCGCCGCAACACCTGCTCCAGGTGGTCGGCGTCCTCGGCGAGCCGGTCGATCTCCGGGACGGCCAGCGCGTCGGCGCCGGTCTCGGCCAGCAGCTCCTCGTAGCGCGGCAGGCGGGCGCGCAGCTCCTCGATCTGGCCGCGGGCGTGGAAGGCGCGTTCGGCCTCGGCGACGTGCCCGGCGTAACGTTCCAGGGCCTCGACACGGGCGATCATGGCGGCCTCGCTGGTGGCCAGGGCCCTGTCCAGCGGCTCGATCACGGCGGCCACCTCGGGGGCGACGCCCCTGGACACCAGCGCGGCGTGCTCGGCGCGTAAGGCCGACAGCTTGGCCAGCAGGCGGGCGATCTCCCACTCCTGGGCGGGCAGCATCACCGCGTTGCGGGCGTCGTCGAGCAGCCCCTCGGCG
Source organism: Nonomuraea sp. NPDC049624 (assembly GCF_040675255.1). Taxonomy (NCBI): domain Bacteria; kingdom Bacillati; phylum Actinomycetota; class Actinomycetes; order Streptosporangiales; family Streptosporangiaceae; genus Nonomuraea; species Nonomuraea sp. NPDC049624. The sequence continues at coordinate 533,318 of NZ_JBFAOR010000005.1, forward strand.
TTGACGTGCGAGCGCAGCACCGAACCGATGGCCCGCTGCGCCCTGGTCAGCACGTCCGCGGCGGCCTGGTCGAAGTCCTCGGGCAGCAGGTAGCGGTCCCGGTACGGGCGGGCCCGCTCGTACACCGCGCGGTCGCGTGACACGTCGTGCTCGGGCAGCTCGCTGATCGACGCGATCTTGACCAGGACGATGAAGACGAACGTGCCCAGCAACGTGAACCCGGCGGCCGGGTGGGACAGGGCCAGCAGCACGGCCATGAGCGCGACCACCCCGGGCGTGGCGGCCAGCAGGGCGAGGCTGGAGACGTTCCGGCACCGGCCCGGGCGCGCGTCGGCCGGCGGCACCCAGCCCGACCGGATCCTGGACAGCAGCCGAGTGTTGGCCCGCAGCATCCCCGCGACCTCCGGAGGAACCTCCGGATCGACGACCACACCCACGCTCTGTCCCGGCACCTTGGCGCCCCCAACGCTCGTGATGCAGTGGATATTACGTATTTTTTCGCAAGGATGTCAGCCTCTGAAAGGTCAGGCCCGGAAACCCCCAGGTCCGCGGTCCCGCCCCCGCGACGGCCAGAGCGGCGGACACGCAGGCGAAGGGGATGGCGGGCAGGACGTACCGGTGGTCGAAGTCGAGGGCGGCCACCGGGGCCACCAGCAGGAACGCCGCCATGGCCCACGGCAGCAGGGCGGCGCGGCGGCGTCCGGCCGAGCCGAGGCCGCCGGCCAGGAGCAGCACGCCGAAGACCGTGCCGTGCAGGAACCAGGGGTAGGGGTAGGCGGCCAGGATCGAGGCGTACGGCTCGACGGAGCTCATGCCGCGGATGCCGGGGTCGTACTCCGAGCGCACCTTCGCGACGAGGGGCTGCTGCTCGGGCAGCGGCCAGGAGCCGCGGGGGAAGGTGGTGGAGGGGTTCATCCGCCGGGGGTGGGGCACCGGCGACCAGGTGAAGGCGAGTGAGGTGTCGCGGGCCACCTCGCGCAGGTAGTCCAGCGGCTGGGCGGCGATGGCGCGCAGCGCGAAGGACCTGGCCAGGTCGTTGTGGGCGAACCGGTCGCCCGGCAGCCGGTTGAGCGAGGCGCCGGGGGCCCAGACGTACTCCGAGGCGGCGTCGGCGACGGTGCCGTTCGGGCAGAGCGGGGCCTCGGCGGGCGGCGGCTGGATGATCGAGCAGTCGGCGAAGGTCATGGTCCTGGCCCACAGGGCGACGCCGTCGGAGCCGCTGAGGGCGAACCGGCCGTGGTGCTGGGCGTACCAGCCGGCGTAGGCCGCCAGTGGCAGCGCGCCGGCCAGCACCAGCGCGGCCACCCGCCGCCAGGGTGCGCGGCGCAGCACCAGCCAGCCGGCCGCCAGGGCGAGCAGCGGCACGGCGGCGGTCCTGGTCAGCCCGGCCAGGGCGAGCAGCAGCCCGGCCACCGCCGCGGCCCGCGCCGACGGCACCGCGGGCAGGCCGCGCGGCGCGTCCGAGGGGGCCCGGCGCCACATCAGCACCACCAGCGCGGCGGTGATCAGGAAGATGACCTGGAGGTCCGACAGCACGGCGTGCTCCAGCCGGACGAAGGACGGGTCGAACAGCACCGGCACGGTCGCCAGGGCGGCCCCCCAGCCGGGCAGCGAACGGCGGCGCAGCAACGCGTAGATCATCACGCCGACCCCGAGCCCCATGGCGTGCTGCACCCCGGCGACCAGCTCCACGCTGTGGAAGGGCCGCAGGGCCCACAGGAACCAGGAGTACCCGGCTGGGTGGAAGGCCGCCTGCGGCCGCAGGTGCACGGCGGTGTCCAGGTACGTGAAGGAGTCGTACCAGTACAGCTGCGCCGTGTCGTACCCGAGCATGACCAGCACGCGCAGTGCGGCGGCCAGCGCCAGCACGCAGGCGAACAGCCCGTGGCCGCGCGGGCGGCGCGCGGCGGGCGCGAGCGGACGCGTTCCGGCCAGGGTGGCTGCCATGACCTTCTCCCCCGTGGCCGACCGGGCCGGTCCCGGTCGTCAGGGAGGCAGTCCAGCGGGACGCCGATAACCTGAGCGTCACCGGAACTGGTTACGCCCGCGTTATGCGGTCTGATCCAGACTTGCGGCATTTAAGATCTTTTTGGGGGCTACAGGTGCGGGTTCTGATCGCCGAGGACGAGCGCATGCTCGCCGACTCGATCGCCGAGGGGTTACGGGGCGAGGCGCTCGCCGTCGACGTCGCCTATGACGGGGAGGCGGCGCTGGAACGGCTCGGCGTGCACGACTACGACGTGCTGATCCTCGACAGGGACCTGCCGGGGGTGCACGGCGACGAGGTGTGCCGGACGGTGGTGGAGCAGGATCGGCTGGTCAGGGTGCTCATGCTGACCGCCTCCGGCGACGTGCGCTCGCGGGTGTCGGGGTTGTCGCTGGGGGCCGACGACTACCTGCCCAAGCCGTTCGCGTTCGAGGAGCTGGTGGCGCGGGTGCACGCGCTCGGGCGGCGCGCCCGCCGGGCCGACCCGCCGATGCTGGAGCGGGCGGGCGTGCGGCTGGACTGGGCGCACCGGCAGGTGTTCCGCGACGGCGTGTACGTGCCGCTGGCCCGCAAGGAGTTCGGCGTGCTGGCCGAGCTGCTGCGCGCCCAGGGCGCGGTGGTCTCGGCCGAGGACCTGCTGGAGAAGGTCTGGGACGAGCACATCGACCCGTTCACCAACACCGTGCGGACCACGATGATGAAGCTGCGCAAGAAGCTCGGCGAACCGCAGGTGATCGAGACCGTCCCCGGATCGGGGTACCGCATCCCATGACCGTGCGCATGCGTTTCGCCCTGGCCTGCGCCGGGGTGTTCCTCTTCCTCGGCGCCCTGACGGTGACCGGGGTGTACTTCGTCGTCCGGTCGCAGCTGGAGTACCGGGCGGACCTGATCAGGCCCGACTTCCCCCGGGAGTACTCCTACGGCGACTCCTACGAGGCCGCCTACCGCAACGCGATGCGGGTGCGCGCGGCCTACCAGCGCGAGACGCTGAGCTGCGTGCGCACGGTGGGCGGGATCGTCGTGCTGGCCGCCACGGCCGGCGCGTTCGGGGTCGGCTGGCGGGCGGCGGGCTGGGTGCTGCGCCCGGTCAAGACGGTGACCGAGACCGCCCGCCGGGTCGCCCAGAGCCACGACCTGACCGAGCGCATCGCCTACGAGGGCCCGCGCGACGAGGTCAAGGAGCTCACCGAGATCTACGACACCATGCTCGACCGGCTGGCCCGCTCCTTCGACGGGCAGCGCCGGTTCGTCGCCAACGCCTCGCACGAGCTGCGCACCCCGCTGACGATCAACCGCACCCTGGTGGACGTCGCGGTGCGCCGCCCCGACGCCACCGACGACGTCAAGCGGCTCGGCGAGTCGCTGCTGCTGGTCAACGCCCGGCACGAACGCCTCATCGACGGCCTGCTGGCGCTGGCCGAGGGCGAGCAGGCGGTGCTGGACCGGCGGCCCTTCGACCTGACCGACGTCGCCGAGCACGTGCTCGACCAGGCCGGCGAGGAGGCGGCCGAGCGGGACGTGACGATCCACCGGCTGCTGGACTCGGCGCCAACGACGGGCGAGGCGGTGCTGGTCGAGCGGCTGGTGCAGAACCTGGTGGAGAACGCGATCCGGCACAACCAGCCCAAGGGCGAGGTGTGGGTGACGACGCGGCGGCGGGCCGAGCAGGTCGAGCTGGTGGTGGCCAACACCGGGCTGCACGTGCCGCCGTACGAGATCGAGACGATCTTCCAGCCGTTCCGGCGGCTGCACGGCGACCGGCTGCGCTCGGAGCGGGGCAGCGGGCTCGGCCTGTCGATCGTGCGGGTCATCGCCGAGGCCCACGAGGGCACGGTCACCGCCAGGCCGCGCGACGAGGGCGGCCTGACGATCACCGTGGAGCTGCCGGTGGACCCGTCCGCGCCCTGACATCCGGCGCGCCGCCGTCGATGAAGCCGCTTCGATGGATCAGTCGCCGCCCTGGCGGATCTGCCAGAGTTCCTCCTCCGGCACGCCCGCCTTGACCAGTTGCTCCCAGGTCGCCACGCGTTCGGTCGGGTCGGCCAGCACCAGGCCGAGCAGCGGGCGCAGCTCGGCGTGGTCGGCGCCGTCCTCGCGCCACAACGCGCCCAGCGCCCGGTGCACCGCCGGGGACCGCACGGCCGCCGTCTCCACCAGCTCCCGCAGGACGGCCACCCGGTCGTGGAAGCGCAGCGCGCGCCCCTCCCCCACGGCCAGCATCAGCAGGTCGAGCAGCCTGCGGTGGCGGGGCGCGTGACCGGTGGCGGCGGCGGCGATCGCGTCGCCCATCGCCGTGCCCTCGCCGCCGCCGAGGATCACCTCCTCCTGGCCCCGCCCGGCGGCGCGATGCGCCGACAGGGCGTTGACCAGGCCCGTCCAGCCCTCGTGCCCGAGCTGGCCCTTCCACAGGTGGCTGAAGGACGCCCAGCGGCCCAGCGGGTCGGGGCCGCCCAGGATGTGCGAGACGGCCACCGGCTCCGGCGAGGCGGCCACGATGAGCAGCGCCAGGTTGGCCGAGTAGGCGGCCAGGCGGCGGGTGACGGGATGGCGTACCGGCTCGAAGCCGGTGAAGCAGCGGCGGCGGCGCTCGTACAGGGACCGGCGCAGCAGCCCGGCCAGGTGGGTCACGCACCGGGCGCGGACGGCCGCCGGCACCTCGTCCAGCAGCTCCAGGATGAACCCGACCGTCGGGCCGCGCTCGGCCAGGCAGGAGAACGACGTGACCGCGTAGAGCAGGTCGTCGTCCACGCTCTGGGCCAGGGCCAGCGGCTCGTCCCCGGCCAGGCGGCGGCGCCGGTCGAGGTCGCGCAGCGCGTACACGGTCAGCCAGGCCGTCAGGAACTCGCCGAAGGTGGAGTGGAGGAAGGAGTGGCCGTCCCGGCGGATGAAGAAGAAGCGCTCGGTGGCCCGGCGGGCCCAGTCGACGGGCGGCCGCGGCTCGCCGGGCTCGTAGGGCTCGTCCTGGCCGCCTTCGCACAGGGCGGGCAGGTCGCGGGCGAGGTCCTCCTCGGTGATGACCTGCCGGCCGCGGGCGAGCATGGACAGGGCGACCGTGCCGAGCAGGACGAGCTCGCTGTCGATCAGCACCCGCTGCGGGGTGGCGGTCTCGCGCTCGGTGAAGTCGCGCAGCAGCACCTCGTACAGGCGGGCGCGGCCGATCGGGCGGTGCTCGCGCTGCAGGGCGTTGCCGCCGGCGTCGTAGAGCGCGAGCAGCAGCAGGAGCAGCGGCTGCCGGGCCATCTCGCCCTGGGCCAGCGCGGTCGCCGCGGGCAGGGGCTTCAGGTCGCGCCGGGCCAGCAGGGCGCGGTTGGCCTGGTCCCAGATGTCGAGCCACTGGCGCACCTGGTCGTCCTCGAACGGCTGGAGCTGCAGCGCCAGCAGCCCGTCGGGGAACCTGATGCGGTCGGCCACCACGGTCCGGCTGGTCACGATCACCACGACGGGCCGCCCCAGCGCGGCCTCGCGGCGCTGGAACTCCTGGAGATGCCCGAGATAGTCGTAGCGGTTGACGCCGCCCTGCAGCAGCTCGTCGAAGCCGTCGAGCAGGATCACCGGCAGCGCGCCCTCGCCCGCGGCGACCAGGTCGGCGTAGGCGACCTCCTCCTCCAGCACGGCGGCGACGGCCTGCTCGATCTGCTCGGCGACCGGCGCGCGCGGCGAGACGCGCGGCAGCTCCACCCGGATCGGCAGGAACTCCGACCTGGCCAGCCGGGCGCCGAGCACCTCGGTCAGCTTGGACTTGCCCGAGCCGGGCTCGCCGAGCACCAGCAGCGGCGCCTGGGTGGCGCGCAGCGAGGTGAGGTGGCCGACGAGGAACGCCTCGGCGTCGGGCAGCAGGCGCTGGTCCCGCCACCAGCTGACGGAGGAGGGGTCGGACTCGCGGGTCAGCTCGGCGACCCGGCAGCGCGGACTGAGGTAGCCCTCGCCGAGCAGCGGGAGCGAGACGTCCTCGGGCAGCTTCCCGGCGGCCAGCAGGGGACGGTCGAGCGCGTTCGCGGCCATCCTGACCCGGTGGATCATGGGACGGTCGCCGACCCGCGGCGGGGCCAGCTCGGCCAGCAGCCAGGCCACCCGCGACAGGCCGGTGCCCGGCGTCTGGCGGTCGGCGACCAGGCTGCGCACGCCGAACTCGTGGCTGTCCAGGGACAACGAGCGGAAGTCCTCGTCGTAGATGCGCAGCGCGTGCGCGGGCGGGCCCTCGGCCAGCATGCGGGGTAACAGGAGCTGGTCGTCGACGGGCAGCTCGTCCCACACGCTGAGGCCGCCGACGAACCCGGCCATCGCCTCCGACATGCGCAGGTGGGCGCGTTCGACGGCCTGGCGGGTCTCGGCGAAGGGCACGTGCGGCTCGGGGGTGGGCAGGCGTTCCATGAGGAGACCGGCCACCAGGCGGGCGAAGCGCTCGGGGGTGGGCACGCCGTGGGAGATCTTGTCGGCCCGGTCGAGCTGCTCCAGGGTGAAGGGCAGCTTGGCCTCCCCGAGCGCCTCGAACCAGGCCGACACGACGATCACCGCGTGCGCGGCGGCCAGGCGCTGGGTGCGGGTGTAACGGTCCACGCCGCCCTTCAGCTCGGGCATCCTGCGGATGACCTCCTCGCCGTAGCGCACGACGTCGGAACGCAGGTCGGCCAGGCCCATGGTGAGCAGCCCGCCCCCGGCCAGCGCCCACCCCGTGCGGGCGGCGGCCGCGGCGAAGCCGACCACCTTGACGAGCCTGCCCTCCTTGCAGCCGAGCACCCTCAGGGCGTCGGCGTAACTCGGGGTCTCGATCATCAGCCTTCTCTCCGGGACCGGGAGGTCCCATCATGCGCCGGGAGGGGCCCCGGCGCTGCCCGGATGCCCGCTCCGCTATGGGCCTTTCACCGCGTCGGCGATCTCCGGCAGCACGCCGGGGTCCTCGATGGTGGACGGCGTGGCGTACGGCCGGCCGTCGGCGATGTCGCGCATCGTGGCGCGAAGGATCTTGCCCGAGCGCGTCTTGGGCAGCCGGGCGACCACCACGGCCCGGCGGAAGGCGGCGACCGGCCCGACGCGCTCGCGCACCAGGGCGGTCAGCTCGCGCTCGACGTCGGCCGGGTCGCGGCCGGAGCCGGACTTGAGCACCACGAACCCGACCGGGAGCTGGCCCTTCAGCGCGTCGGCCACCCCGATCACCGCGCACTCGGCGACGTCGGGATGGGCGGCGATCACCTCCTCCATCGCGCCCGTGGACAGGCGGTGGCCGGCCACGTTGATCACGTCGTCGATGCGGCCCATGACGTAGAGGTAGCCGTCGGCGTCGATGTGGCCGCCGTCGCCGGTCAGGTAGTGGCCGGGGTAGCGGGACAGGTAGGAGGCCTGGAAGCGCTCCTCGTCCCGGTAGAGGGTGGGCAGGCAGCCGGGCGGCAGCGGCAGCCGGACGGTGACCGCGCCCTCCACGCCGGGCGGGCACTCGCGGCCCTCGGCGTCGAGCACGCGCACGTCGTAGCCGGGGACGGGTTTCGTCGGCGAGCCCGGCTTGATCGGCAGGGTCTCGATGCCGACGCAGTTGGCCGCGACCGGCCAGCCGGTCTCGGTCTGCCACCAGTGGTCGATGACGGGGACGCCGAGCAGGTCGCTGGCCCAGTGGTAGGTGTCGGGGTCGAGGCGCTCACCGGCGAGGAAGAGGTGCCGCAACCCGGACAGGTCCCACTTCTTCGCGAAACTGCCGGTGGGATCTTCCTTCCTGATGGCCCTGATCGCGGTGGGCGCGGTGAACAGCGTGCGCACGTCGTGCTGGGCGGTCACCCGCCAGAACGCGCCGGGGTCGGGCGTGCCGACGGGCTTGCCCTCGTACAGCACGGTGGTGCAGCCGGTCAGCAGCGGCGCGTAGACGATGTAGGAGTGGCCGACGACCCAGCCGACGTCGGAGGCGGCCCAGAAGACCTCGCCGGGGGCAGCGCCGTAGACGTTGGTCATGCTCCAGCGCAGCGCGACCGCGTGGCCGCCGTTGTCACGCACCACGCCCTTGGGCAGGCCGGTGGTGCCGGAGGTGTAGAGCACGTAGAGCGGGTCGGTGGCGGCCACGCTGACGCACCCGGCGGGCTCGGCGGCGCGCACGGCCTCGTGCCAGTCGAGGTCGCGGCCGGGCGTGAGCTCGGCCGGGCCCTGCGGGCGCTGCAGGATCACGCAGTGGGCGGGCCGGTGGGCGGCCTGGTCGAGGGCGGCGTCGAGCAGCGGCTTGTAGGCCACGACCCGGGCCGGCTCGATGCCGCAGGAGGCCGAGAGCACGACCTTGGGCTCGGCGTGCTCGATGCGCAGGGCCAGTTCCCTGGCCGCGAAGCCGCCGAACACCACCGAGTGCACCGCGCCGAGCCGGGCGCAGGCCAGCATCGCGACGACCGCCTCGGGCACCATCGGCATGTAGATCACGACGGTGTCGCCGGCCGTCACGCCGAGCGCCTTCAGCATGCCCGCCGTCCGCGCCACCTCGTCGAGCAGCTCGCCGTAGGTGATCGTGCGGATGGCGCCGGTGACCGGGCTGTCGTGGATCAGCGCCGCCTGCTCGCCGCGGCCGGCCGCGACGTGCCGGTCGAGCGCGTTGTGGCAGGTGTTGAGCCGTCCGTCGGGGAACCACCGCTTCCCGTCGCTGACGACGGCGGGCGCGACGTCCCAGTCGATGTCGCGCGCCGCCTGCGCCCAGAACTCCTCCGGGCGCTGGATGCTCCGCCGGTAAGCCTCGTCATAGCCGCCCACTTTTCGATCAGACCAGCCGCCGGCCCCCGAACGCAAGCCCCGTGGGAGGGTGTCCGGATGAATGACGATCTCATCCTGTCCGTCGTGACGGGCTCACGGGCGTACGGGCTGGAGACCGCGGCGTCCGACACCGACCGGCGCGGCGTGTTCGTGGCCCCCACCGCGGACTTCTGGCGGCTGGCCAAGCCGCCCACGCACCGCGACGGGCCGTTGCCCGAGCAGTTCTCGTGGGAGGTGGAGCGCTTCTGCGTGCTGGCCCTGGAGGCCAACCCGACGGTGCTGGAGTGCCTGTGGTCGCCGATCGTGGAGGTGGCCACCCCGGCCGGGCGGCGGCTGCTGGAGCTGCGCGGGGCGTTCGTGTCGCGGCGGGCGCGGCAGACCTTCGCCGGGTACGCCGTCGACCAGTTCCGGCGTCTCGACCCGGCCGCGCCCAGGTGGAAGCAGGCCATGCACATGCTGCGGCTGCTGCTCAGCGGCCTGCACCTGATGCGGCACGGCGAGCCGCTGGTCGATGTCGGGGCGCACCGCGAACGGCTGCTGGCGGTCCGGCGCGGCGAGGTCCCGTGGGCGGAGGTGGACGCCTGGCGGGCCGGGCTGGCGGCGGAGCTGGCCGCCGCGCCCTGCGTCCTGCCGGAGCGTCCGGACCGTGAACGTGTGGAGGACTTCCTGGTGGGCGTGCGGAAGGAGCACCTGTGAACGCGCTGCCGTCCTGGTTACCGTCGTGGCTGCCGGAGATCCCCGGTGAGCAGCCGTACCCGGTGGCGTTCGCCACCGTGAGCGGCGCCCACCTGTACGGCTTCCCGTCCGTGGACTCCGACGTGGACCTGCGTGGCGTGCACGTGCTGCCGGTCGAGGAGGTGGCCGGGCTGCGCACCGGGCCGCAGACACTGGACCGGACGTGGACGCGCGAGGGCGTCGAGGTGGACCTGGTCACCCACGACCTGGTCAAGTTCTGCCGGCTGCTGCTCGGCCGCAACGGCTACGTGCTCGAACAGCTCCTGTCGCCGCTGGTGGTGGCCTCATCGCCGGTGCACGAGGAGCTGGTGGCGCTGGCGGCCGGGTGCGTGACGCGGCACCACGCCCACCACTACCTGGGGTTCGCGCGTACGCAGTGGCGGTTGTTCGGGCGTACGGGCGAGCTGAAGCCGCTGCTGTACACCTTCCGCGTGCTGGCGACGGGCACCCACCTCATGCGCACCGGGGAGCTGGAGGCCGACCTGACCCGGCTGCTGCCGTACGGGCCGCCGTACCTGCCGGAGCTGGTGGCGGCCAAGCGGGAGGCGGAGCACGGCGCGGCGCCGCAGGTGGCGGGCGTGGCCGACGACGTGGCGCGGATGACGGCCGCGCTGGAGGCGGCGCGCGAGGGCTCGGCGCTGCCCGAGCGGGCCACCGCGGGCGACGCCCTGCACGACCTGGCCGTGCGCGCGCGCCTGGCGTCCCGCCCCTGACGGGCGCGGCGGGTCAGGGACGGGACGGGTGGTCAGGCGGCGCCGGGGTCGGCCGACAAGACGAGCCGGACCGAGACGTTCTCGTACCCGGCGCGTTCGAACGCCCTCGCCATCGGGACGTTGCCCGCATCGGTGTCGGCCATGATCCCCGGCACGCCGCGTTCGGCGTGGAAGCGGGTGATCTCGCCGAGCAGCTCGTCGACGTAGCCGCGGCCCCGGTGCGCGGGCACCACGCCGAGGTAGCCGACCACGGGCCCGGCGTCGTTGGCCGAGGGCAGCGCGACGCCGACCAGGTCGCCGCTCTTGTCGTAGGCCAGCCGCCACCAGGACCGCTCGCCCCGCATCGAGCGGTTGTCGCGGACGTCCTCGCGGGCCTGCTCCACGGGGTCCATGGTCATCAGGGCCTGGCGGGTGTGGAAGTCGAGGGTGCCCTCGGCGACCTGGCGGAAGGCGTCCACGAAGACCTCGTCGTCGTCATCGCCGCGGAAGACCAGCCGGTCGGACGGCTCGGGCACGGGCGAGCCGGGCGTCCAGGCGTAGCGCAGGCGTTCCAGCTCCTCGGTCAGCCCGGCGCGGCCGGCGGCCTCCCAGCGCCAGGCGATGGCCGCCGACGCCTTCGGGTCCTCACGCCAGCCGTTGGAGACGAAGACGTGGTACTCCGGCGTGCGGCCGAACGCGGCGTGCGCGTGGCGCAGCAGCTCACCGGCCAGCCCCACCCGGTCCTCGACCGAGGGGTGGACGTAGACGCAGTCGAGGGCGAGCGGTCGCTCCTCGCCGGCGAAGCCCCACCAGACGGCGCGGGCCAGGATCTCGCCGTTCTCCTCGGCGAGCCAGATGCGGTCGTAGCGGTAGTTGCTGCTCTCCAGGAAGGAGAGCAGCCGGTCGGGATGGGCCCAGCTGATGGATTCGTCGACGACGCAGCCGAGCAGGCGGTCGAGGTCAGCCTCGGCCGCGGGACGGAAAAGCACAGTTCCTCCGAGAAATGAAAACCACACTTACACTGCCAAACATCTCAGTGCCTCCCTTCTCCCGACATTTCGCAGCACTTTAGTCCACCCCGCCGCCGCCCGCCCGCCGTTTTCCCGGACGTGATCTTCCCCTCGTGGCCGGAGGGCGACGTGAGTACGCTGGACCGCGTCCAGTTTCCGGCGTTTCGCGATCCGGCGGGACGATTCCGACCCGGCCGACGATGAGGACAGGATGGGCTCCGTGAGGTCCTACGACGACGACGCGCTGCCGCTGCAACCGCCGATCCGGCTGCCCGACGCCGCCACCCTGGCCTCCGCGGTCCGCGCCGCGCCGCTCGCCGGCGAGCTGAAGGCCCTGCTCGACCCGCCCGACGCCCCGCAGGCCGACCCCGACGCCCTGCAGGCCGGGCAAGGCGACGCCCCGCAGGCCGGGCAGGGCGACGAGCAGGGAGAGGAGCAGGGCGACGAGCGGGCCGGCGACGCGCGGGTGCTGGAGGCGTGGGCGCGGGTGTGCCGGGCGCGGCTGGCCGCCGACGAGCGGCTGCTGCTGGAGCTCATCCGCATGTTCCTGTCCAGGGAGCCGGTCGCCGGGCGGGTGCCTCAGGCGCTGACCGACCTGGGGCTGGTGCGGCAGGCGGAGCCGTACACGCTGAGCTGGCTCGGGCTGTGGGTGGCGCGGCTGATCATCGCCGAGACCGCCGGGCAGGAGATCCCCGTCATGGGGACGCTGGCCGGCGCCGACGCCGCCACGCTGCTGCACGGCCTGCGCTCCTACCCCGAGGCCGAGCGGAGCGAGGAGCTGACGGGCTGGCTGGCCGGCCGCGACCGCGAGCGGGCCGCCGCCGAGATCGCCGGGGCGCTGGCGGGGGTGAGCCCGCTGAGCCGGGCGGTCGGCGTCGAGCTGCTGGAGTCGAGCCTCGGCGAGGAGGGCCGCCGGGCGCTGCGCGGGCTGCTGGAGGAGCCCCGGCTGGGCGCGGTGGTCGCGGCCAGGACGGGCCGGGAGGACCGGCGGCCCACCCCCGACGAGATCGCCTGGGTGCTGGTGGACATGGCGGCGGCGCTGCTGGAGTTCGGCGGCGGCGAGGCGGGCGAGGTGATCGACTCGATCGCCATGGGGATGGACGCGGAGGAGCAGGCGGGCACGATCGCGATCCTCGCCTTCGGCGACCACCCGTGGACGGGACGGGTGCTGCGGGTCGTCATCGACCACCACCCGGACGAGCGAGTCACGGCCGCGGCCCGCAAGGCCCTGCGCCGCCTGCGCGGCCTCGCCGACATCCGCACCTGACGGGCCACGGCCGGGGGGACGCGGCTGCGAGGGGAACAGGGCTGGGGGACGCGGCTGGGGGACGCGGCTGGGGGACGCGGCCGGAGGGACAGGACTGCGGGGAGACGGCTGCGGGCCCGCGGGGGCGGCGGCCCGGGCCGGTAGAGTCGGCTTGATGACGAAGCATACGATCTCCCCGCAGAGCGGCATCCTGGGCGACGGCTTCGGCTGCGACTGCGGCGCGGTGCTGGCCGGGCGGATGGCGGCCGAGCTGCACGCCGCCGAGAACGGCCGGTGCTCGGCCTGTCTCGGCTCGGCGGTGGAGCAGCTGGCCCCCGACCTGACGCGCGGGTGCACGGTCTGCGCGGCGACCGGGGGCCGCAAGGAGCAGCTCACCTGGCAGCTCGCCCACACCGAGGCCGAGGAGCTGATCACGATGACCGTGGTGCGCGGCATCGTGGCGGGGCTCGACGGGCCGTTCCGCCTGTCGGAGATCGCCGACACGGTGCGGGCCGGGTTCGGGCTGCCGGCCGGGCGGCTGCCGGTGGGGCCTCGGGTGCGCGACCTGCTGCTCCAGCTCCAGGCGGCGGGCGAGATCGCCATGTTGTCGGCCCCCGACGAGCTGCTGGGCACCGACCAGGTGCTCTACCGCGACCCCCAGTGGCAGCGCACCCGCACCCTCGGCCTCTGAACCACGCCACACGCTCGGCGGGTCAGGGGCGGCAGAGGATCTCGCCGTGCAGGACCGAGAGCCAGGCGTCGTCGTCGGCGGCCCATTCCAGCCAGCCTTCGGCCATGCGCTCCAGGTCGGACCCGGTGGCCGCGCCCGTGGCGAGCGCCTGCTCGGCCAGGGCCGACCGCCGGACGCGGTCGGCCCACATGCCGCCCCACCACGCGCGGTCGTCGGGGGTGGCGAAGCACCAGGTGGAGGAGGTGGCGGTGATCTCCTGGAAGCCGGCGGCGCGGGCCCAGGACAGCAGGCGCCGCCCGGCGTCCGGCTCGCCGCCGTTCGCGCGGGCGAGGCGCTGGTAGAGGGCCATCCAGTCGTCCAGCGCGGGCAGGCGCGGGTACCAGGCGAAGGCCGAGTAGTCGCTGTCCCTGGCCGCGACGTACCCGCCGGGCTTGGTCACCCGGCGCATCTCGCGCAGCGCCCGCACCGGGTCTCCCACGTGCTGGAGCACCTGGTGGGCGTGGACCAGGCAGAAGGTGTCGTCGGGGAAGTCGAGGGCGTGCGCGTCGGCGACGGCGAAGTCCACGTTGCCCAGCCCGCGCGCGCCGATCTCGGCCCTGGCCAGCGCCAGGGCGTCCTCGGTGACCTCCGACGCCGTCACGTGGGCCACCAGTGCGGCCAGGTCCGCGGTGATCGTGCCGGGCCCGCTGCCCACGTCGAGGACCTTCATCGCGGGCTGGAGGTGCGGCAGCAGGTACGCGGCCGAGTTCTCCGCGGTGCGCCACCGGTGCGAGCGCAGGACGGACTCGTGGTGCCCGTGGGTGTAGACGGCGTCCATCGAAAGACTCCTTCACGACGATGTGTGCTCCGACCCTAGCGCGAGTCTCATCTATCGAGAGAAAGTGTCTTTCTATCTGAGACGGCATCGCGCGTCCGGCGTCGCTCATAGACTGGTCGCGGCAATGTCCCGGCAAAAGGAAGGCGTGGTCGTGGGAGAGGTCCGGCCGATCGTGCACGTGGGCGATCCGGTGCTGCACAATCCGTGCGAGCCGGTCACCCGGTTCGACGGCGAGCTGGCGGCGCTGGTCGACGACATGTTCGCGAGCATGTACGCGGCCGAGGGCGTGGGCCTGGCCGCCAACCAGATCGGCGTGCCGCTGCGCGTGTTCGTCTACGACTGCCCCGACGCCGAGGGGGTCGGCCACAAGGGCGTCGTGGTCAACCCGTCCCTGGAGCTGCCCGGCCTCGGCGAGCGCCGCCTCGATCCCGACGACGAGGGCTGTCTGTCGGTCCCCGGCCAGTTCGCCCCGCTCCCCCGGCCCGACCACGCCACCGTCCACGGCTTCGACGCCGAGGGGCGGCCGGTCACCGTCGAGGGCACCGGCCTGCTGGCCCGCTGCCTCCAGCACGAGACCGACCATCTCGACGGCTACCTGTACATCGACCGCCTGCCGGCCAAACGCCGCAAGCAGGTGCTGGCAGCCTACGAGCAGACCAAGGCCGCTAAAGAGGACGTTTCTCCGCTATAGTGGAGGAATGCAAGGTGAAGGCGTGCTGTCCAGCGGGCTGTCCCTGGCCGAGCTGGGCGGGCGCATCCGCGCCGAGCGGCGCGGGCGCGGGTTGTCCGTCGAGCGCCTGGCCGAGCTGAGCGGCATCAGCCGGAGCATGGTCTCCGACGTCGAGCGCGGCGCCAAGTCGCCGACCGTGCTGGTGCTCGACCGCCTGGCCACGGCCCTCGGCACGTCGATCTCCCGGCTCCTCGACGAACCGGCCCGCGAGGACGTGCGCGTGCTGCGGCACGACCGGCAGCGGGTGCTGCGCGACCCGTCGGGCTGGGAACGGCGGGTGTTGTCGCCGGTGCTGGCCGAGGTGGAGTTCGAGTTCATGCGGACCACGATCGGCCCCGGCGTGGACGCGGGCGAGTTCGCCCCGCACGCCAAGGGCTCGCGCGAGTACCTCGCCGTCGAACGCGGCACGCTGCGCCTGACGATCGACGACCGGCCGTACGAGCTGGCGGCCGGCGACTCGGCCGCCTACCCCGGCGACCACCGCCACGCCTTCGCCAACGACGGGACCGCCGACTGCGTCTTCTACCTGGCCATGGAGCTGGGTGGCGGCGGCCACCACGAGACCTGGAGGGATTCCCCGCATGGATGAGCTGCGCCGCGCCGGCGTCAGGGCTGCCGAGATCGCGGCCGCCCATCTGGAGGGCGTCCCGGCCGGGCCGGTGTGGCGGCCGGTGCCCGCCGCCGAGCGCGCCTGGCTGGGCGAGCTGCCGCTGCCCGACGCCGGGCGTCCGCTCGACGCGCTGCTCGACGACGTGAGCGCCCATGTGCTGCCGTACCCGATGGGCAACGGGCACCCGCGCTTCTTCGGCTGGGTGAACTCGCCGCCCTCCCCCGCGGGGGTGGTGGTCGAGCCGCTGGCCGCCGCGCTCAACCCGAGCTGCGCGGGCGGCGACCACGCGGGCCCGCTGCTGGAGCGCACGGTGGTGCGCTGGCTGGCCGAGCTGGTCGGCTTCCCGCACCCGCCCGGCGGGGGCCTGCTGACCAGCGGCGCGTCGATGGCCACGATCGTCTGCCTGGCCACGGCCCGGCAGCAGGCCGCGCTCGCCGACGGCTGGGACGCCCGCGAGGAGGGCCTGCACGGCCGCCCGCCCATGGTCCTGTACGTCACCGAGGAGGGCCACAGCTGCCTGCACAAGGCGGCCCAGCTGCTCGGCCTCGGCGCCCGGAACGTCCGCAAGGTGCCGGTGGACGCCACCTTCCGCATGGACGTCGGCGCGCTGCGCACGATGATCGCCGACGACCTGGCGGCGGGCCTGCGGCCGTTCTGCGTGGCGGGCAGCGCGGGCACCGTCAACTCCGGTGCGGTCGATCCGCTCGACGCCATCGCCGACGTGGCCGCCGAGCACGGGCTCTGGTTCCACGTGGACGGCGCCTACGGCGCGCTCGGCGTGCTCGACGCGCGTTCGGCGCCCGCCTACGCGGGGCTGGACCGGGCCGACTCGCTGGCCCTCGACCCGCACAAGTGGCTCGGCGTCCCGGTCGGCTGCGGCTGCGCGCTGCTGCGCGACCCGGCCGCCGCGCGGGCCGCCTTCAGCCTGGTGCCGTCGTACCTGATCGACGACAACGCCGACGACCTGGGCTGGTTCGCCGAGTACGGGCCCGAGCAGACCCGCCCGTTCCGGGCGCTGAAGACCTGGGCGACGCTGTCGTACCTGGGCAGGGAGGGCGTCACGCGCCTGGTCGAGCACACCGCCGGGCTGGCGCGCACGCTGGCCGCCATGGTCGAGCAGGCCCCGGACTTCGAGCTGCTCGCGCCGGTCGCCACCTCCATCACGGCCTTCCGCCACACGCCCGCGACGGGCGAACCCGGCGAACCCGGCGGGCTCGACGCGCTCAACCGGGCCCTGCCGGGCGCGGTCCAGGCGCGCGGCAACGCCTTCCTCACCGGCACCCGCCTCGGCGGCCGGGACGCGCTGCGCGCCTGCTTCCTGCATCCCGACACCACCGAGGACGACCTGGCGATCCTGCTGGAGGAGATCCGCCTGGCGGCGAAGACGCTCTGAGGCCCGGTAAAGGGCTCCTCCACGGACGTACCGGACACGCATGGCCGGACGCCGGGATCCGACAAAGCCCTGTGAGCGCTCCCCCGGCCCGGGTAGTAAGCGGCCGGGACGTGAGCAATCAGGAGGATCCCATGGCAGAGACCGTGGCAGACGTGATGACTTCGCACCCGGCGACGGTCGAGTGCGACCAGCCGGTGTCGGCCGCCGCGGCGCTCATGCGCGACAACGACGCGGGCGCGGTGATCGTCAACGAGAACGGGCGCATGAAGGGCATCGTCACCGACCGGGACATCACGATCCGGGTGGTGGCCGACGAGCGGGGGCCGGAGACGCCGGTCAGGGAGGCGTGCAGCCCGTCGGTCGAGGCGGTCGGGCCCGACACGAGCATCGACCAGGCCGTGCAGATCATGCGCTCGCACGCCGTGCGCCGCCTTCCGGTCGTCGAGGACGGCCGTCCCGTCGGCATCGTGAGCCTGGGCGACCTGGCGGTGGAGCGCGACCCGGACTCCGCGCTCGCCGACATCTCGGCCGCGGAGGGCAACCGCTAACGTGGCTGTGTGATCACCGTCGAGGACGTCCGGCGCTTCGCGCGCACCCTGCCGCGCTCGTCCGAGCACCTGATCCGGGACCGGGTCAAGTTCCGCGTGGGAAAGATCGTCTACGTGGCGTTCTCGCGGGACGAGACGCTGATGGGCTTCGGGTTCCCCAAGGAGGAACGCGAGGCCCTGGTCGCGGCCGAGCCGGACAAGTTCCTCATGCCCGGCGAGTCCGACCTGCGCTTCAACTGGGTGGTCGCCCGCATGGACGCCCTCGACGTGGCGGAGATGCGCGAGCTGGTGCTGGAGGCGTGGCGCATGTGCGTCCCGAAGAAGGTCCGCCTGGAACAGCAACTCCGGACCGGCTCCTGAGCCGTCCCGCCGCGGCTACGACACCGAGCGGTGGAGGGCCGCGGTCAGGTCGGTGACGCGTTTGACCGAGCCGCTCCACGCGCTGCCCGCCGGGTGCGCGGTGAGCACCGCCATGACCAGGCGGTCGCCGGCGCCGGCCAGGCCCGTCGTGTGCAGCACGGGCCGGCCGTAGTCGGGCACGCCCGAGCCGGTGGCGCGCTGCGCGATCCACGAGACGGGCGCGGCCAGGGCCTTGGGGTCGCACTTGCCGGGCGGCGTCGTGCCGAAGCCCGACCAGCCCTGCTTGACCGCCCACGGCCTCGGCACCGCGCGCGGGATGCCGAAGGTCTGGTCGAAGCCGTCGGTGCCGCACGGCGTGGCGGCGCGCAGGTGGCCGAGGATGATGTCGCGCACCCGGGCGTCGGCGGTGTCGAGCAGGTAGCGGTAGGTCCGGACGACGTCGTACGCGCTGAGCGAGGTGTAGCCCCAGAAGCCGGGCTTGGACGCGGGCGGCGGGGTGGTGTCGGACAGCCCGAGCCGGCGGGCGGTCCGGACGATGATCTGCCCCTTGCCGTCGCGGTCCCAGAACGCCGAGGCGGCGTCGTCGTCGCTGGAGCGCAACATGATCTTCAGCAGCCGGGCGTCGGCCGGCGGCACGCTCTTGCGCCGCTCCAGGTAGTCGATCGCGATGAGGATCTTGACGACCGACGCCGAGCGGAACTTGCGGTGGGCGTTCCGGACGGCGACGATCCTGCCCGCCTTCCTGTCGAACACCACCCAGGCCGCCGTGGTGCCCGGGGGCACCTGGATCGGGCGGGCGACGGCGGCGTGGGCGGGCGTGGCCAGGGCCACGACGGGGACGACCGCCGCCGCGGCGGCCAGGGGCTTCATTCGCACCCGCCTATAACTACCAGATTGTGTCGTCCACCCCTTGACCGTCCAACGAAAGCGGGTATAAACACAGGAGAAACCAAACAGAAACGGCGGTGAACCAACATCATGTACGCCGAGGAGCGGCAGCAGGAGATCCTCCGCAGAGCGCGGGACGCGGGCCGCGTCGACGTGGTGCGGCTGGCCGCCGAGCTCGACGTGACCACCGAGACGATCCGCCGCGACCTGACCGCGCTGGAGCGGGCGGGCGTGCTGCGCCGGGTGCACGGCGGCGCGATCCCCGTGGAACGCCTGGGGTTCGAGCCCGCGCTGGCCGCCCGCGACGAGGTGATGACCGCGGAGAAGGAGCGCATCGCCAAGGCGGCCCTGGCCGAGCTGCCCGAGGACGGCTCGGTCATCATCGACGCCGGCACCACCACCGGCCGCCTGGTCCAGGCGCTGCCCGCCGACCGCGAGCTCACCGTGATCGTCAACTCGCCGCCGCTGGCCACCGTCCTGGCATCGCGGGCCAACCTCCAGGTGATCGTGCTGGGCGGGCGGCTGCGCGGCAAGACGCTGGCCACGGTCGACGACTGGGCGCTGCGCCCGCTGGCCCACCTCAACGTCGACGTCGCGTTCATGGGCGCCAACGGCTGCTCGCCCGACCGGGGCCTGACCACGCCCGACCCGGCCGAGGCGGCGATCAAGCGGGCCATGGTCCGGGCCGCGCAGCGCAGCGTGCTGCTGGCCGACCACACCAAGTTCGGCAACACCTACCTGGCCACGTTCGCCGAGCTGGGCGAGATCGACGTGGTGATCACCGACGCCGGGATCGACCCGGCGCTGGCCGCCGACGTCGCCGCGGCCGGGCCGGAGGTGATCCGGGCGTGATCCTCACGTTGACGCTCAACCCGAGCCTCGACCGCACGATCGAGATCGCCGCCCTGGCCAGGGGCGCGGTGATCCGGGCCGCGCGGGCCCGGCTCGACCCGGGCGGCAAGGGCGTCAACGTCTCGCGGGCGCTGCTGGCCAACGGCGTCGCCGCCCGCGCCGTGCTGCCCTTCGCCGGGGACGAGGGCGCGCAGCTCGTCCGCCTGCTGGCCGCCGAGGGCCTGGACATGGTCACCGTCCCCGTGGCGGGCACGACCCGGTCCAACGTCGCGCTCGCCGAGCCCGACGGCACCGTCACCAAGATCAACGAGCCGGGGCCCGCGTTGTCGGCGGCCGAGCTGGACACGATCGCCGAGACCGTGCTGGCCGCGGCGCGGGAGGCCGACTGGGTGGTGGCCTCGGGCAGCCTGCCGCCCGGGGCGCCCGCCGACGTCTACGCCCGGCTGTGCCGCCGATTCGCCGCCGCGGGCCTGCGCGTCGCCGTGGACACCAGCGGCCCGGCCCTGGCCCGTGCGCTGGAGGCCGGTCCGGCGCTGGTCAAGCCGAACCTCGACGAGCTGGCCGCGGTGACCGGCCGGCCGTTGTGCCGGGTCGGCGACGTGGTCGAGGCGGCGGCCGGGCTGCGCGCCGCGGGCGCCCGCACGGTGCTGGCCAGCCTCGGGGCCGACGGCGCCGTCCTCGTCCAGGACGACGGCGTCTGGTACGGCGAGGCCGCGGTCACCGGGCCGCGCAGCTCCGTCGGGGCCGGCGACGCCATGCTGGCCGGGTTCCTGGCCGCGGGCGGGCACGGCGTCCCCGCCCTGGCCGAGGCGCTGGCCTGGGGCGCGGCGGCGGTCCGGCTGCCCGGCAGCAGGATGCCCGGCCCCGCCGACATCGACCGCGCCGGGGTGCGCACGGGAGCCCCCGACCCGGCCCGCCCGCTCACCGTCCCGCACGCGCCGCCCGTCCCGGAGCCGGTCGCCCCCGCACCGCACGGCTGATCCACTGCTCATCCCCCCGAAGGAGCACGTCCATGGCCGACAGTTACACCCCTCCGGTCTACGGCACCGGAGTCAAGGCCACCATCCAGCGTCTAGGCGGCCATCTGGCCGGGATGATCATGCCGAACATCGGCGCGTTCATCGCCTGGGGCCTGATCACCGCGTTGTTCATCCCCACCGGCTGGCTGCCGGACAAGGAGCTGGCCGCGCTGGTCGACCCGGTCATCAAGTCCCTGCTGCCGATCCTCATCGCCTACACCGGCGGCCGCATGGTCCACGGGCAGCGCGGCGCGGTCGTCGGCGCGGTGGCGGCGATGGGCGTGGTCGTGGGCTCGGACATCCCGATGTTCCTCGGCGCGATGATCGTCGGCCCGCTCGCCGCAGTGATCCTGAAATATGTGGACAAGTTCACTGAGCAGCGGACCCGGGCCGGGTTCGAGATGCTGGTGGACAACTTCACCGCCGGCATCGTGGGCGCCGCGATGGCCGTGGCCGGGGTGCTGGGCATCGGGCCGGTCGTCCGGGTCGTCACCGATGCGGCGGGCCAGGCGGTCGAATGGCTGATCACCAACAACCTGCTGCCGGTGGCCTCGTTGCTGATCGAGCCGGCCAAGGTGCTGTTCCTGAACAACGCGGTCAACCACGGCGTGCTCGGGCCGCTGGGGGTGGCCGAGGCGGTGCGGCAGGGCAGGTCGATCCTGTTCATGCTGGAGTCGAACCCCGGCCCCGGGCTCGGGCTGCTGGTGGCGTACCTGCTGTTCGGGCCGCGTCCGCTGCGGCCAAGCACGCCCGCCGCGATGATCATCCACTTCTTCGGCGGCATCCACGAGATCTACTTCCCGTACGTGCTGATGAAGCCGCGGCTCATCCTGGCCGTCATCGCGGGCGGGGCGGCCGGCGTGTTCACCTTCATGATCACCGGCGCGGGCCTGGTCGCCACGCCGTCCCCCGGCAGCATCTTCGCCTACCTCGCGGTGACGCCGCGCGGCGGCTGGCTCGGCTCGATCGCCGGGATCGCGGTGGCCGCGGCCGTCTCGTTCGCCGTCGCCGCCGTGCTGCTGGGCTTCGGCCGGGGCGAGAAGGAGCCGGAGCCGGACGCCCCCGGCCCGCAGGACGCCGTCGCGGACCCGCCGGCGCCCGAACCCGCGAGCCCCGAGACCGCGACTTCCGAGCCCGCGAGCCCCGAACCCGCCGGCACCCGACCCGTCAGGACCGAACCCGTCAGCAAGGAGGCGTGAGCCGTGGCCGGCATCGACAGCAAGGACATCCACAAGATCGTCGTGGCCTGCGACGCGGGCATGGGCAGCAGCGTCATGCTCGCCTCCCAGCTCCGCAAGCAGCTCAAGGAGAGCGGCGTCACCGTCGAGCACACGCCGGTGAGCTCCATCCCCGCCGACGCCGACGTCGTCGTGTGCCACTCCGGGCTGGCCGCCCGGGCCAGGGCCGCCGCGCCGGGCAAGGCGCTGGTGTCCTTCCAGGTCTTCCTCGGCGACCCGGCGGTGACCGCGCTGGTGAACACCATCAGGAACGGCGGCGCCGTCGATGCGTGAGGACCTGCTCGACGCGCGGGCGATCCTGCTGCACGAGAGCGCGGCCTCGCGCGAGGAGGCCGTCCGCCGGTGCGGGCGGGTGCTGGTGGAGGTGGGGGCGGTCGCGGAGCCGTACGTCGAGGCGATGCTCGAACGCGAGCGCACGATCTCCACCTACGTCGGCGAGGGGGTGGCCGTCCCGCACGGCACGGCCGCCTCCAAGCGGGACGTCACGCGCGACGCGATCTGCGTCGTGCGCTTCCCCGGCGGGATCGACTGGGACGGCGAGCGCGTCACGCTGTGCGTGGGCATCGCCGCGGCCGGCGACGGGCACGTGCCGCTGCTGGCGGCGCTGGCCGAGATCCTGCTCGACCCCGAACGGGCCAGGACGTTGCGCGAGGCGACGGAGCCGGGCCAGGTGCTGAAGGAGCTGACGTGAAGGTAGCCAGGTTCCACGCCCCGGGCGACCTCAGGATCGAGGACGCGCCGGAGCCGCAGGCCGGGCCGGGCGAGCTGAAGATCCGGGTGCGCAACTGCTCGACCTGCGGCACCGACGCCAAGATCTTCCGGTACGGCCACCACCACATCAGGCCGCCGCGCGTGATCGGCCACGAGATCGCCGGCGAGGTCGTGGGCACCGGGGCGCGGGTGCAGGTGATCGCCGCCATCCCGTGCGGGACGTGCCCGGAGTGCCGCCGGGGCCGCCTGACCGTCTGCCCGCGTCAGGAGTCGATGGGCTACCACTACGACGGCGGCTTCGCCGAGTACGTGGTCGTCCCGGCCAAGGTGCTGGCGGTGAACGGGGTCAACACCGTTCCGGACGGCGTCGGGTTCGCCGAGGCGTCGGTGGCCGAGCCGCTGGCCTGCGTGCTCAACGGCCAGTCGCTGGCCGGGGTGGGGCCGGGCGACGACGTCGTGGTGATGGGCGCGGGACCGATCGGCTGCCTGCACGTACGGCTGGCGCGGGCGCGCGGCGCGTCCCGGGTCTTCCTCGTGGACGTCAACGCCGACCGGCTGGCCATGGCGGCCGCGCTGGTGCGTCCGGACGCGGTGATCGACTCCGACGCCGTCGGGCAGGTGCTCAAGCTGACCGGCGGCCGCGGCGCCGACGTCGTGATCACCGCGGCGGCCTCCGGCGCGGCCCAGGAGCAGGCGGTCCGGATGGCCGCCCGGCAGGGGCGCGTGAGCTTCTTCGGCGGCCTGCCGAAGGACGACCCGGTCATCGCCCTCGACGCCAACCTGGTCCACTACCGGGAGCTGACCATCGTGGGCGCGAACGGCTCCAGCCCCGCGCACAACGCCGAGGCCCTGCGCCTGGTGGCCGAGGGCGCCGTCGTGGTGTCCGACCTGATCACCCACCGGCTGCCGCTGCCCCGGGTGCTCGACGGGATCGACCTCGTCAGCACGGGCAGAGCGATCAAGGTGACGATAGAACCCTGAAGGAGGTTGGCGATGGCGAGTCGAACGGTGGCCGTGGCCTCGGCCGGCGGCCTGCACGCGCGTCCGGCGAAGGTGTTCGTGCGGGAGGCGGCCCGGCTCGGGGTGCCGGTGCGGGTGCGGCTGGGCGAGAAGTCGGTGCCGGCCGGCAGCATGCTGGGGGTGTTGTCGCTGGGCGCGGTGCGGGGCACGGTGGTGACGCTGGAGGCCGAGGGCGCGGGGGCCGAGGAGGCGCTCGACGCGCTGGCCGCCCTGCTCACCCGCGACCTCGACGCCGTCCCCGCGCCCGGCGCGGCTGAAACTGCGGCCGGTGAGGCGCTCGATGCCTGAGGCGGCGCTGAAGGGCGTGGGGGTCAGCCAGGGCCGCACCGCCGGGCCCGTGGTGCGGATGGCGGCGCCGCCCGTGCTGCCCGCGCCCCGCCGGGTCACCGACCCCGGCGCCGAGGCGGCCGCCGTCGCGAAGGCCCTCGACGCCCTCGCCGCCGACCTGGAACGCCGCGCCGCCCACGCCGGCGCCGAAGGGGCCGAGATCCTGGAGGCGCTGGCCATGATGGCCGCCGACCCGCAGCTGCGCGAGCAGGCCGAGGCGCACGTGCGCGACGACGGCCTGGACGCCCCCCACGCCCTGGACGCCGCCTTCTCCGCGCACCGGGAGGCCCTGGCCGCGCTCGGCGGCTACCTCGCCGAGCGGGCCGCCGACCTCGACGACCTCAGGTCCCGCGCGGTGGCCGCCGCCCTGGGCCTGCCCATGCCGGGCGTGCCCGACCCCGGCCATCCGTTCGTGCTGGTGGCCGCGGACCTGGCGCCAGCCGACACCGCCGGTCTGGGCCCGCGGGTGCTGGCGCTGGTGACCGAGCGCGGCGGGCCCACCAGCCACACCGCGATCCTGGCCCGCGGCCGCGGCCTGCCCACCGTGGTGGCCTGCGCCGGGGTCATGGACGTCCCCGACGGGACGGTGATCGGCGTGGACGGCGTCACCGGCGAGGTCACGGTCGGCCTCACCGGCGCTGAGGCGGAGGGCGTACGGGAGTCCGACCGGCGCGACCGGGAGCGGCTGGCCGCCGGCGCCGGGCCCGGCAGGACCGCCGACGGCCACCCGGTGAGGCTGCTGCACAACATCGGCTCGGCCGCGGACCTGCGGCCGGGCGCGGAGGGCGTGGGCCTGTTCCGCACCGAGTTCCTGTTCCTCGGCCGCAGGCTGCCGCCCTCCCACGAGGAGCAGGTCGCCGCCTACGCGGAGGTGTTCGCCGGGGGCGGGCCGGTGACCGTGCGCACGCTCGACGCCGGCACCGACAAGCCGCTGCCCTTCCTCGGCCTGCCGGCCGAGCCCAACCCGGCGCTGGGCGTGCGCGGCCTGCGCGTCGACCGCGTGCTGCCCGGCGTCCTGGACGCCCAGCTCGACGCCATCGCCGAGGCCGCCCGCGCCACGGGCGCCGACGTGCGGGTGATGGCCCCGATGGTGACCACCGCGCGCGAGGCGGCCGACTTCGCCCGCCGCGTGCGCGCCCGCGGCATCGCCCGCGCGGGCGTGATGGTCGAGGTGCCAGCCGCCGCACTCCAGGCCGACGAGCTGCTGGCCGAGGTGGACTTCCTCAGCGTCGGCACCAACGACCTGGCCCAGTACACCTTCGCCGCCGACCGGCAGCATCCCGGCCTGTCCGACCTGCTCGACCCGGCCCAGCCCGCCCTGCTGCGGCTGGTCGGCATGTGCGCCGAGGCCGGGCTGCGGGCGGGCAAGCCGGTCGGGGTGTGCGGCGAGGCCGCCGGCGACCCGGCGGTCGCGCCGCTGCTGGTGGGGCTCGGGGTGTCCAGCCTGTCGATGGCCCCGGTGTGCGTGCCCGTCGTCCGCGAGGCGCTGGCGGCCCTCACCCTGCAGGAGTGCCGCGAGCGCGCCCGGCTGCCGCGGCGCTGACCGGTCAGCCGACCGGCTCGGGGTTGTGGGCCCTGAGCCGGAGCCGGTCGTCCTCGACGTCCACGGTGACCTTGCCGCCCTCGGCCACCTCGCCGGTCAGCAGCATCGTGGACAGGCGGTTGTCCAGTTCCCGCTGCACGGTGCGGCGCAGCGGGCGGGCGCCGAACTCGGGCTGGTAGCCGCGCCGGGCCAGCCAGTCCTTGGCCTCGTCGCTGACCTCCAGGGTGACGTCCTGGCCGCGCAGCCGCTGCCGGGTGCGGTCCAGCAGCAGGTCCACGATCTGGCGCAGCTGCTCGCGTTCCAGCCGCTTGAAGACGATCACCTCGTCGATGCGGTTGAGCAGTTCGGGGCGCAGGGAGTGGCGCAGCAGGTCCATGAGCTCGTCCTGCAGGCGCGGGGTGTCGCCCTCGGCGTCCAGGATGAGCTGGGCGCCGATGTTGCTGGTCATGATGACGATGGTGTTGGTGAAGTCGACCGTGCGGCCCTGGCCGTCGGTCAGGCGGCCGTCGTCGAGCATCTGGAGCAGGATGTTCATGACGTCGGGGTGGGCCTTCTCGATCTCGTCGAGCAGGACGACGCCGTGCGGGCGGCGGCGGACGGCCTCGGTGAGCTGGCCGGCCTCCTCGTAGCCGACGTACCCGGGAGGCGCGCCGATCAGGCGGGAGACGGTGTGCCGCTCCTGGAACTCGCTCATGTCGATGCGCACCATGTGGTCCTCGCCGCCGAACAGCGCGGCGGCCAGCGCCCTGGCCAGCTCGGTCTTGCCGACGCCGGTCGGGCCGAGGAACAGGAAGCTGCCGATGGGCCGGCCGGGGTCCGACAGGCCCGCTCGGGCGCGGCGGACGGCCTCGGCGATGGCGGTGACGGCCTCGTCCTGGCCGATGACCCGCTCGTGCAGGTGCTCCTCCAGCCGCATCAGCCGCTCGCGCTCCTGCTCGGTGAGCTGGGTGACGGGAATGCCGGTACGCCGGGAGACGACCTCGGCGATGTCCTCCACCATGACCTGCGGGACGCTGTCGTGCCCCTGCCGGGCGCGGTCCAGCTCGGGACGGAGCTTGTCGATCTGGACGGTGAGCTCCTTGGCCCGGTCGAAGTCGTCGGAGGTGACCGCCTGGTCCTTGTCGCGGCGCAGCGCGTCGAGGCGTTCCTCCAGCTCGCGCACGTCGCTGGCGGGGGTGCGCGAGCGCAGCCGGACCCGGGCCGAGGACTGGTCCATCAGGTCGATGGCCTTGTCGGGCAGGAACCGGTCGGGGATGTAGCGGGCCGAGAGGTTGGCGGCGGCGTCCAGGGCCTCGTCGGTGATGCGGACCTGGTGGTGGGCCTCGTACGCGTCGCGCAGCCCGGCCAGGATCTCGACCGTCTGCTCGACGGTGGGCTCGCTGACCAGGATGGGCTGGAAACGGCGTTCGAGCGCGGCGTCCTTCTCGATGTTCTTGCGGTACTCGTCGATGGTGGTGGCGGCGATGACGTGCAGCTCGCCGCGGGCCAGGGCGGGCTTGAGGATGTTGGCCGCGTCCATGCCGCCCTCGGCCGAGCCGGCGCCGACCAGGGTGTGCACCTCGTCGATGAAGACGATGGTCTCGTCGGCGTGCGCGCGCACCTCGTCGATGACCTTCTTGATGCGCTCCTCGAACTCGCCCCGGTACTTCGACCCGGCGACCATGCCGGTCAGGTCGAGCGCGACGACGCGGCGGTCCTTGAGCGTGTCGGGCACGCTGCCGTTGACGATGCGCTGGGCGATGCCCTCGACGATGGCGGTCTTGCCGACGCCTGGCTCGCCGATCAGGCACGGGTTGTTCTTGGTGCGCCGCGAGAGCACCTCGATGGCCTGCTCGATCTCGTCCTCGCGGCCGACGACCGGGTCGATCCTGCCCTGCCTGGCCTCCTCGGTCAGGTCGCGGCCGTACTCGTCGAGCGCGGGCGTGTCGGTGGGCCGCCGTCCGTCGCCGTGCTGCTGGCGGGACGCGCCGGACATGATGGCCTGCTGCAGCTCGTTGGCCGAGACGCCCTGCTCCTGGAGCAGGCGGGCGGCCCCGGAGTCGGGGTTGGCGGCCAGGGCGAGCAGCAGGTGCTCGGGGCCGATGTAGGAGGACTGGAGGGCGCGGGAGATGCGCTGGGCGTCCAGGACGGCGCGCTTGGCCGCCGGGGTGAGCGTGGTGGGCTGCTCGGTTCCGGTGCCGGGTCCGGCCAGGGCGTCGATGCGGTCGCGCAGCCTGCCGAGGTCGACGCCCGCCGCCTGCATCAGCGGGCGGGTGGCGTCGGACTCGGTCAGCGCGTCGAGGACGTCCAGGACGTCCATGTCCTGCGCGCCGCGCTGCCCGGCGACCTCCAGGGCCCGGCTGAGCACCTCCCTGGCCGAGGCGCTGAGGAGCTTGCCCACGTCGACCCGCTGCACGCTGGGACGGGACGGCGGCCAGCCCTCCATCCCGCCGAACACCCGCCCGGTGAGCTCCTCGAACCCCCTGAACGGATCTCCTCCGAAGAACGACCTGAACGGCATGTCGGACATTTGATCTCCCCCTAGTGCATCAGGGGGACATCTAGCCGAAGAAGCCGCAAGTCATAGCCAGCAATCGGCAAAGGGGACGCATTACTCGGTGGCTATGAGGTCGATCACGGGGGTGTCGCCCGAGACGAGCTCCAGCGTGCGATGCGCGGTGCCCGGGTTCTCCAGCAGCGCCATGACGACGGCGGCCACGTCGTCACGCGGCACCGAGCCGGGCGGCACCTGCGGGGCCAGCCGGACCAGGCCCGTGCCGGGCTCGTCGGTCAGGCGGCCGGGGCGCAGGATCGTCCAGGCCAGGCCGTCGCGGGCGCGCAGGTCGTCCTCGGCGGCGGTCTTGGCCTCGATGTAGGCGGCCCAGACCGCGTCGCTGCCCGGCGCGGGCGGGCGGCCCGCGCCCATGGAGGAGATCTGGATGAACCGCCGCACACCCGCCCGCTCGGCGGCGTCGGCCATCAGGACGGACGCGGCCCGGTCGACGGTGTCCTTGCGGGCCGCGCCGCTGCCCGGGCCGGCGCCGGCCGCGAAGATCACGGCGTCGGCGTCGCGCAGGATCTCCGTCACCTCGTCGGCGGTGGCCTTCTCCAGGTCGCACAGCACGGCCGCGGCCCCGGTGGCCTCGACGTCGGCCACGTGCGCGGGGTTGCGCACCAGGCCGACGGCGCCGGACCTGAGCCGCTCGGCCAGCCGCAGCGCGATCTTGCCGTGCCCACCCGCGATGATGATCCGCATGCCCCCATGGTGTCATGGACGTCATGAACGACTTCCCGCAGGCCCCCACGCCCGCGTTCCTGTTCGACCTCGACGGCACCCTGATCGACAGCGTCTACCAGCACGTCATCGCCTGGCGGCAGGCGCTGTCCGGGATGGGGATCGACCTGTCGGTGTGGCGCATCCACCGGCGCATCGGCATGAGCGGCGGCCTGTTCGTCAGCGCGCTGCTGCGCGAGACCGGCCTGAAGCTGACCCAGGAGCAGATCGACCAGCTCCAGGTGCACCACGCCGAGGCGTACGAGCAGCAGGTGGACTCGGTCAAGCCGCTGCCCGGCGCGGCCGAGCTGCTCGGCGAGCTGACCGCGCGCGGCGTGCCGTGGGCCATCGCCACCAGCGGCTACGCCCGTACGGCCCGGCTCGCGCTGGGCATGCTCGGCCTGCCGGAGGACACCCCGATGGTCACCCGCGACCAGGTGCGGCGGGCCAAGCCGGACCCGGATCTGTTCCTGGCCGGTGCGGCGCTCGTCCAGGTGGACCCGCTGCATGCGATGGTGGTGGGCGACAGCGTCTGGGATCTGCTGGCCGCCCGCCGGGCGGGCGCGCTCGGCATCGGGCTGCTGTCCGGTGGATATGGCAGGGACGAGCTCGAACGTGCCGGCGCCTTCCGCGTGTACGCCGATCCGGCGGACATGCTCGACAGGCTGGACGAGCTCGGCGTGCGCTCCCCGTCCTGAGCGAGGGGGGAATATCTCGCCGAACCTCCCAGCTTGATCGTGCGTATCCCCCACAGAGGAGCATTGAGATGGACTTGGCAGACATCGGCGTCACCGGCCTGGCCACCATGGGGCGCAACCTGGCCAGGAACCTGGCCAGGCACGGGTACGCCGTCGCTGTGCACAACCGCACGACGGCCCGCACCCAGCAGCTGGTCAGGGAGTTCGGCGGGGAGGGCACGTTCGTGCCGGCCGAGGAGCTGGCCGCTTTCGTGGCGTCGCTGAAGCGGCCGCGCCGGGCGATCATCATGGTGAAGGCCGGTCCCGGCACCGACGCGGTGATCGACCAGCTGGCCGAGCTGATGGAGCCGGGCGACATGATCGTCGACGGTGGCAACGCGCATTTCCAGGACACCCGGCGGCGTGAGGCGGCGCTGCGCGAGCGCGGCATCCATTTCGTCGGCACCGGCATCTCCGGCGGCGAGGAGGGCGCGCTGCTCGGCCCGAGCATCATGCCGGGCGGCTCGAAGGAGTCGTGGGAGGCGCTGGGCCCGATCCTGCAGGACATCTCCGCCAAGGTGGACGGGGTGCCGTGCGCGGTGCACGTCGGCCCCGACGGCGCCGGGCACTTCGTGAAGATGGTCCACAACGGCATCGAGTACTCGGACATGCAGCTCATCGCCGAGTCCTACGACCTGCTGCGCCAGGCCCTGGGGGCGACGCCGGCCGAGCTGGCCGAGGTGTTCAGGGAGTGGAACCGGGGCGACCTGGACTCGTACCTGATCGAGATCACCGCCGAGGTGCTGGAGCAGGTCGACGCGGCCACGGGCAAGCCGTTCGTGGACGTCGTGGTGGACCAGGCCGAGCAGAAGGGCACCGGCCGCTGGACCGTGCAGAGCGCCCTCGACCTGGGCGTGCCGGTGACCGGGATCGCCGAGGCGGTCTTCGCCCGCGCGCTGTCGGGCCACCCCGAGCAGCGCGCCGCCGCCGCCTCGCTGGAGGGCCCCAAGCTGTCCGGCGTCGGCGGCCGCGAGCTGATCGAGGACGTGCGCCAGGCCCTGTACGCGTCCAAGATCGTCGCCTACGCGCAGGGCTTCGACCAGATCGCCGCCGCCTCCAAGGAGTACGGCTGGGACGTCGACCCGGGCGCCATGGCCACCATCTGGCGCGGCGGCTGCATCATCAGGGCCAAGTTCCTCGACCGCATCCGCGCCGCCTACGACGCCGACCGGCAGCTTCCGACGCTGCTGGCCGACCCGACCTTCGCCGCCGCGCTCAACGCCGCGCAGGAGGCGTGGCGGCGCGTGGTGACCACGGCCGTGCGGATCGGCGTCCCGACGCCGGGCTTCTCCTCCGCGCTGGCCTACTACGACGGGCTGCGCCGCGACCGCCTGCCGGCCGCGCTGGTGCAGGGGTTGCGCGACTACTTCGGCGCGCACACCTACCACCGGGTGGACCGGGAGGGCGCCTTCCACACCGACTGGTCGGGCGACCGCGCCGAGCACCCCGCCTGACCGCCCGCCGGGGCTCGGCGGACGGTCAGCGGCCGGTCAGCGCGACCGGGTTGGCCACCGCCGTGACCACGCAGAACCCGATCGGGCCGGCCGCGTCGTGCAGGGTGACCTGGCCGGTCGCGACGCCGTCGGCGCTGAGGTGGCCGGTGGCCTCGACGCCGATCAGCTCGCCCTCGGGCAGCCGGGCGAGCGTCAGCGTGTAGTCGGCGTTGATGAAGCTGACGCCCGCCGAGCCGACGTTGGCCAGCGGGCTGGCGAAGTCGGCGGCCAGGGCGGCGCGGGTGAGCGGCGTCAGCGGCTCGTCGTCCACCAGCGGGTGCGTCTCCCGCAGCCAGACCCGGTCGCGCCCGCCCTGTCCCCAATCGGTCAGCCGCCACAGGTCGAACGGCGGCTTCCAGCCGTGCCCCTCGGCCGGGTCGCCGGCGGGCGGCGGCTCGTCCCAGGCGGGCGTGTGCGGCAGCCGGCCGGCGGGCTGCTCGCCCTTCCGGAGCAGCACGGCCGAGGCCCGGCCGATCACGCCCTGTTCGGTGGAGAGCACGGCGTCGGCGACCCGGATCCGCCGTCCGTCCCTGACCAGGGTGGTCTCCACCGTGACCGGCAGCATGGGACTGTTGCGGAACAGGTCGACGGTCAGCCTGGCGAAGTGCAGGCCGGGCTCGCCGTGCCGCTCCTCCAGGGCGCTCGCCGCCAGGCCGCCGAGCAGACGGCCGTGGAGCATGTCGGGGGACCAGGGGCTGCGCGCGTGCGGGGCGGGCACGAACTCGCCCTCCTTGCGCGTGAAGAACGCTGACGTCGCCATCACCGAATCATATTCTGGAAGCGAGCAGCCGCCGTCCCAGCGCGTGCAGATGTTCCTTCAGCTCGGCCGGTTCGAGCACCTCGAAGTCGAGGTCGAGAAAGGCCACGGCCACGGCCATCAGGCGCAGGTCGTCGCCGCGCATGGTGAGCACGCAGGCGGTCTCGTCCACCGGCTCGACCTCGCCGCCGATGCGGCCGGCCAGCCGTCCGGCCGGGGCGTGGATCAGGAAGCGGGCCTGCACCGGCCACATCTGGTGACCGAGCCGGTGCCGCACCCAGGCGGCGACGTCGGCCTCCGGCGGCTCGCGCGGGGCGAAGCGCGGGCCGTTGGGCGTGCGCACCTCGATCCGGTCGGCCCGGTACGTGCGCCAGTCGCGGCGGTCGACGTCCCAGCCGACCAGGTACCAGCGGCTGCCCTTGCTGACCAGGCTGTGCGGCTCGGCCCTGCGCAGCGTGACGGCGCCCTCGTGATCGGTGTAGTCGAAGCGCAGCTGCTCGCGGTCGCGGCAGGCGGCGGTGATGCGGGTCAGCAGCTCGGGGTCGACCGTCGGGCCCTGGCCGCCGACGCGCACGGTGTGCGTCTGCAGGGCGTTGACGCGCTGCCGCAGGCGGGCGGGCAGCACCTGTTCCAGCTTGGCCAGGGCGCGCAGCGAGGTCTCCTCGATGCCGGTCACCGTGCCGCCGGCGGCCGTGCGCAGGCCGACCGCGACCGCGACGGCCTCCTCGTCGTCGAGCAGCAGCGGCGGCAGCTCGGCGCCGGGGCCGAGCCGGTAGCCGCCGGCCACCCCCGGCGTGGAGCCCACCGGGTAGCCGAGGCTGCGCAGCCGGTCGATGTCGCGGCGCAGCGTGCGCGGGGCCACGCCGAGCCGTTGCGACAGCTCCGCGCCGGGCCACTCGCGCCGGGTCTGCAGGAGCGAGAGCAGGCGCAGGAGCCGCGCCGAGGTGTCGAGCACGGGTCCATTGTGGCCCGATCCTGGCCGCAATGCTGCCTAGCGTGGGCGGCATGAACCGATTCGTCATCGACATCCCGCAGTCCGCGCTCGACGACCTGCGGGCGCGGCTGGACCGTACGCGCTGGCCGGACGCCCTGGAAGGGGTCGGCTGGTCGTACGGCGTGCCGCCCGAGGCCGTGCGCGAGCTGGCCGCGTACTGGCTGGACGGCTACGACTGGCGGGCGCACGAGGCGCGGCTCAACGAGCTGCCGCAGTACACCACCGAGATCGACGGCCAGCGCGTGCACTTCGCCCACGTGCGCTCGCCGCGTCCGGGCGCGCTGCCGCTGCTGCTGACGCACGGCTGGCCGAGCACGTTCGCCGACTTCTCCCGGGTGGCCGAGGCGCTCGGCCGCGATTTCCACCTCGTCATCCCGTCCGTGCCCGGGTTCGCCTTCTCCGGCCCCACCACCGAGACCGGCTGGGGCGTGCGCCGGGTCGCCGCCGCCTGGATCGAGCTCATGGACCGCCTCGGCTACGACCGGTACGGCCTGCAGGGCGGCGACTTCGGCTCGCTCGTCTCGCCCGCCCTGGCCCGGATGGCCCCCGACCGGGTGACGGGCGTGCACCTGAACGCGCTCACGGCGTTCGTCTCCGACGACCTGTCCGGCCTGACCGAGGCCGAGACCGAACGCGCGCGGCGGATCGAGCGCTGGCAGCGCGAGTTCTCCGGGTACGCCGCCGTCCAGGGAACCAGGCCGCAGACCCTCGCCTACGCCCTGGCCGACTCGCCGGCCGGCCAGCTCGCCTGGCACCTGGACGCCTTCGCGAGCTGGGGCCAGGACCCCGGCGGCGTCGCCCCCGACGACATCCTGACCAACGTCACCATCACCTGGCTGACCGGCACCGCCGGCTCCTCCGCCCGCCTGTACCGCGAGAGCGGCGGCGACTGGGAGCCGCCCGCCGAGCCCGGCAGGACGCCGACGGCCGTGGCCGTCTTCCCCGGCGACAGCACGGTCCGCCGCTACGCCGAGCGCTCCCACAACGTGGTGCGCTGGTCGGAGCCGCCGCGCGGCGGCCACTACGCCGCCCTGCAGGCCCCCGACCTGCTGGCCGAGGACGTCAGGTCGTTCTTCACCGAGCTCTAGCCGCGCTCTGGCCGTGCTCTGGCCGTGCTCTAGCCGCGCTCTGGCCGTGCTCTGGCCGTGCTCTAGCCGCGCTCTGGCCGTGCTCTGGCCGTGCTCTGGCCGCGCTGTGGTGACCTTGCTCTAGCCGGGCATCACGCAGAACGGGTGGCCCTCGGGGTCGAGCAGCACCGTCCAGTCGTCGCCGCCCGGCTGGTGGCCGGGCAGGGTGGCGCCCAGGGCGACCAGCGCCCGCCTGGCCTCCTCGACGTCGGGGACGGTCAGGTCGAGGTGCACGTGCTTGCCGTCGTTGGGCCAGCCCGGGCCCCGGTAGCCGTCGATCCGCTGGAAGGCCAGCGGCACGGGGCCGCCGGTGACGGTGGCGTAGCCGGGGTCGGAGTCGCCGACCTGCCAGCCGGTCGCCTTGGCGTAGAAGGCCGCCAGGGCGACGGGGTCGGCGCAGTCGAAAACTATGGAGGACATCACTGTTGTCATGCCCCCACCCTGCCGCTGACCCCGTCGGAGGTCTTGAACATCCTTGCACCCCACCGCCGCCCCGGCCCTACCCCTGAACCCACCCCTCGCCGCACCCCGTCCTACGCCCGCCGCCCCATGCCTCCGCTTCGGGCCTCACCGCGCCGGCCCCGTGGCTCCGCCGCGATCCCCCTCCGACGCTGTAACCCCGGAGGCCGAAGGGGGCACGGGAGGCTCGGGCCGTGGCCGGCGGGGAGATTGTCGGTGGTGGGGCGTAGCGTTCGGCGGGTGCGATCCTCCAAGCTGCTGGCCCGTGGGAAGGGCTTCACCCTCGACCTGGTGACCTGCGTCGACGACCACCGCGGCTGGTCGCGGCCCGAGGTGGGCCGGGCCCACCGCATGGTGCTGGTCCACCGTGGCGCGTTCCGCCGCATGGCCGACGGCCGCCAGGCCGCCGTCGACCCGACGATGGCCTACCTCGGCGCGCCCGGCGAGGAGGAACGCTTCGCACACCCGGCTGGCGGCGACGTCTGCACCTCCCTGTCCCTGTCCCCCTCCCTCTGGCGCACGCTCGCGGGCGACACCACCCGCCTCGCCCGCTCGACGGTCTACGTCGACGCCCGCTTCGAGCTCGCGCACCGCCGCCTGCTGGCCGCCGCCCGCGCGGGAGACCCCGACTTCGCCCTGGTCGAATCCCTGCTGTCGCTGACCGGCGCCACCCTCACCCAGCTGGCCGGGCCCACCACCCCGGCCGTCGCAGAAGGGGCGGCCGGAGCGCGCCGGCCCGCGCCCTCCCCCGTCCGCTCCACCGCGGCCATCGCCGACGCCGCCCGCGAGGCGATCTCGGCCGACCATCCGGCGGCCGCCGGGCTGTTGCCGCTGGCGGAGTTCCTGGCCGTCTCCCCCTACCGGCTCAGCAGGGCCTTCACCCGCGAGCTGGGCGTCTCGCTGACCCACTACCGCAACCGGGTGCGGGTGAGCCGGGCGCTCGACCGGCTGGAGAACGGCGAGACCGGCCTGGCCGCGCTCGCCGCCGACCTCGGCTTCGCCGACCAGGCCCACCTGACCCGTACGATCCGCCGCCACGTCGGCCACACCCCGACGGTCCTACGCCGCCTGCTGGCCTCCTCCGCTCCCCACGGACGGGTGGATTTCGGGTCGCCTGCCACCGTAAGCTCCCCCAATGCGTGATGCAGGTGAGGACCCCCGGCCCGCCCGGGGCGTCGTACGCGAGGTCCACTCGCTCAACGGTCCCGTCGCCCTGGCCTACTCCCCCGACCTCGACGGCCTGGCCGATCCCGGGGAGATCGTGTGGGCGTGGGTGCCGTACGAGGAGGATCCGTCGCGGGGCAAGGACCGGCCGCTGCTGGTCGTGGGCCGTACCGGCCGCAGGCTTCTCGGCATGATGTTGTCGAGCAAGGGCGACGACGGCTCCGACTGGCTGGAGATCGGCGCGTGGGGCCGCGACGGGCGGGTGTCGTACCTGCGGCTCGACCGGGTCTTCGTCCTGGACGAGGACGACATCCGCCGCGAGGGCGCGGTTCTCGACGGCGACCGGTTCGCGCGGGTGGCCTCCGTCCTCATGCAGACGCACGGGTGGGGCGTGGGCTGACCCACGTACGGCCGCGCCCGTGCCGTCCCACGCCCGCACCGATCCTCCCCGCACCGCCCCCGCTCGCGCCCGCAGTGGCGGCGGTCCCGTCACGAGAGCAGGCGGTCCTGTAGCAGCGGGCGGTCCCGTCACGAGAGCGGGCGGTCCTTTAGCGGTGGGTGGGCCGTTACGGCGGGTGGTCCCATTACGGCGGGTGGGCCCGTAGCTCCCGGGATGGGCGTGAGGGAGTATCCGGATGGTAAGCGCACGATCCGGTCATCGTCCGAGATCGCCCGCGCCTGCGATCATGGGTGCATGCGTGTTGTGGTGATCGGCAGCGGGATCGTCGGGGCGAGCGCGGCCTACTACCTGAGCGGCCGCGGCGTGGCCGTGACCGTGGTGGACCGCGGCTCCCAGGGCCAGGCGACCCAGGCGGGCGCGGGCATCGTGTGCCCCTGGGGGGACCATCCGGAGGACGACTCCTGGTACCGGCTGACCAGCGAGGGCGCCCGCCACTACCCGAGGCTGGTCGAGGCGCTGGGCGAGGACATCGGCTACGCCAAGGTCGGCGCCCTGCTGGTGGCGGAGGACCCGGTCGACCTTGAACCGGTGCGGGCCCTGCTGCGCCGCCGCTACGCCGACGCGCCCGAGATGGGCGAGGTCACCGACGTGCTGACGCCGTCCGACCTGTTCCCGCCGCTGTCCGACGACCTCAGCGCGCTCCTCGTGCCGGGCGCCGCCCGGGTGGACGGCAGCGCCGTGCGCGACGCGCTGCTGCGCGCCGCCGTCGCCCGGGGCGCCGAGGTGCTGCAAGGCAGCGCCGTCCTCACCCCCGACGGGCAGGTGCGCCTGCACGCCGCCGACGAGGACATCCCGGCGGGGAGCGGGCCGCGGTGGGCCCAGCCGGGGCCTGGAGCCGGCGCGGTGAGCGGCCGGACGACCTCGTGGCGCCAGGCCGCTCCCCTCATGCCGGACTACCCGCCGTCCGCCACCGGCGACCTGACCGAGAGCCCCCTTGAGGCGTCCGCCGAGGGACCGGTCGGCGCAGCGGGCGACGCCCCCTTCGGCGGCCCTCCGGACGGCTCCCCCGAGGGACCGGCCCCGGTCCCCGCGCCCGTCCCGCCCGTGGAGCCGGACGTGCCCGTCCCACCGGCCGAACCCGTCGCCCCTTCCGTGGCCGAACGCGTGCCCGCCGGCGAAGGCGTGCCGCTGGAGGCGGACGTCGTGATCGTGGCGGCCGGGGCGTGGACGGGCGAGGTGTGCCGTCCGCTCGGGGTGGAACTGCCGGTGTTCCCCCGGCGCGGACAGATCCTGCACGCCACCCTCGACGGCGTGGACACCGCGTTCTGGCCCATCGTGCTGCCCAGGAGCGGGCCGTACCTGCTGGGGTTCCCCGGATCGCGGGTCGTGATCGGCGCGACCGTGGAGGACGTCGGGTTCGCGCCCCGGGTCACGATGGGCGGTCTCGAAGAGGTGATCGCGGCGGGGTTGCGGGTGGCGCCCGGCCTGTTCGGGGCGACGGTGTCGGAGACCAGGGTCGGCCTGCGGCCGGTCAACGCCCCCGGCCCAGCGCTCATCGGGCGGCTTACGCCGCGGGTGGTGGTGGCGACGGGGCTGAGCGCGTACGGGCTGACGGCGGGTCCGTTCACCGGCGAACTCGTCGCCAAGCTCGCCCTCGACGAACAACCCCCCATCGACCTCACCCCCTACGCACCCCGCACCGCCTGACCCACCGGCCTGGCCGGCGCGGGCCCCGCACCGACCAGGCCGACCCGTGGAGCCGGGTGAGGCCCAACCGGGCGTGAAGGCATCCATCGGCCGCCGCTCCAGAGCGTTTCAGCAGGACGACACCGCCCCCAAACGGCAGGCCGGCCCAGGAACGACAGCCGCCGGCGGAGCCATGCCGCATCCAGACTGCAGACCGAACCACGAGAAGAGCGGCCCAGCGAAACCACTCTCCACCCAAAGTGCAGGCACGCCTCACGACGAAAGCCAGCCGTACCGCGTTCGGACAGCAGGCTGAACCAGCTCAAAGGGCGGCCAACGGCGGCCCTGCCGCGTCCGGCTGCTGGGCATTGGCGGTAAGTCGGCATTAGCGAGACCCCGGCATGATCCAGGTTGTGCTGCGCGGATATGGTGGATTTCTCCCCACCGTGATCTCGTGGGGAGGCCGCGTTGCCGCTGTTCGCGCTGCTGATCGTCCTGCTGCTGGCCGCCGGATGCGCCACCGCCCCGGAACCGGCGGAAGGCCCCCAGAGCCCCACAGAACGGGCCGCTCCCGCCGTCACCCCTCCGCCGCGCCCCTCGGTCCCCGCGCCGATCCCCCTTCCCGCCGCGCACGTCAAGGTCCCCTACGCCGCCTCCGGCTCGTACGCCGTGGTGCCCGGCGGCGCGCCCGCCCGGCCGGGAGAGGGCGAGGTGGTGCGGTACCTGGTGGAGGTCGAACGCGGCCTGCCGATCGACGGGACCGTGTTCGCGGCCGCCGTGCACCGGACCCTCAACGACCCGCGCGGCTGGGCCCGCTTCCAGCGCGTCGACCACGGCCCGGTACGGGTACGGGTGGCGCTGTCCAGCCCCGGGCTGACCGTCCGCCAGTGCCTGCCGTTGCGCACCGGCGGCACGTTGTCGTGCTGGAACGGGACGCGCTCGGTCATCAACGCGCTCCGCTGGGCCGACGGCGTCCCGCAGTACGAGGGCGACCTGGCCGCCTACCGCGACTACCTCATCAGCCACGAGGTCGGCCACAGCCTGGGACACGGCCACCGCGCCTGCCCCGGGCCGGGCCTGCCGGCTCCGGTGATGGTCCAGCAGTCGAAGTCGCTGGGCCGCTGCCGTCCGAACCCGTGGCCCCACCCGGAACGCCGCCCGGACGAGCGCCGCGACGCCCTGACCCGCAACCCCTGACAGAAGGCGGGACCCGCGAGCCCGAGAGCCGCGAACCTCCTACTCCGAAGGACTCGCGGAAGCGGGCGGAGAACTCACGGAGGCAGGCGCCGCAGACGGAGAACTCGCGGAGGCAGGCGCCGCAGACGGAGAACTCACGGAGGCAGGCGCCGCAGACGGAGAACTCGCGGAGGCGGGCGCTACAGAGGAGAACTCCCAGCGGTGGGCGCCGCAGACGGAGAACTCCCAGCGGCCGGCGCCACAGAGGGAGAACTCGCAGCGGCGGGCGCCCCAGAGGGAGGGCTCGGCGCGGCAAGCGGAGTGGAGGGCAGGCCGGAGCCTGGGCCCACGCCGCGCAACAAGGTGTCCACCAGCCGGCCCGCCAGCGCCTCCGGCTCGCCGTCGCGACTCTGCGCCGCCTCGTGGATCAGCGCGTAGTACACCCGCCGGGCCCACTCCGGCTCCACGTCCTCCCGCAGCACCCCGGCCGCCCGCGCCTGCTGGAACAACCGCTCACACCTCGCCTCGACCTCGGAGTGCACCCGGGCCACTTCGGCCCCCGCCGACGGCCCGCGGCTCATCGCGAACCCCCAGTCGATCTTCACTCGCAGCACGTTCGCCGTCACCTGGTAGAGCGCGACCAGCGGCGGCGCCTGCTCGGGACGGGCGGCGTCCACGGCGGCGGCGAACTGCCGGGTGGCCCACTCGGTCATGGCCTCCACCAGCGACTCCCGGGAGGCGAAGCGCCGGTGGACGGTCGTGCGCGCCACGCCGGCCGCCTCGGCGATCTGCTCCATGCTGGCCGCCGGGTTCCTGCTGAGCACCCGTTCGGCGGCCTCCAGGATCGCCTGGACGGTCCGCTCCGCGTCGGACCGCAGGGCCCGTGTAGTCCCACTCACACCTCAGAGGGTACAGCACAGTTCCTCTTCGAATCGAAGTTGCATCATCAGTGTTGCAAGTTCTAGAGTCGTCGCATCACCACTGATGCAAGAAGGGCGACTCACATGGACATGCGACTCACCGGCAAGACCGCCGTCGTCACCGGGGCGAGCAGGGGGCTGGGGCTGGCGCTGGCGATCGTCGAGGCGCTGACGACTGAAGGCATGCGCGTCGTGGCCGCGGCCCGCACGATCTCCCCCGAGCTCGAGCGCACCGGCGCGATCGCCGTGACCGCTGACCTGTCCACCGCGGCGGGCCCGGCCGAGCTGGTCGAACGCGCGCTGGCCGAGCTCGGCGAGATCGACCTCCTGGTCAACAACGTGGGCGGCGGCGACGGCGGCGAAGGGCAGGTCAACGGCTTCCTCGGCTTCGACGACGACGCCTGGCGCCAGTCGTACGACCTGAACTTCCTCAGCGCCGTGCGAGCCACCAGAGCCGCGATGCCCAGCCTGTTGCGGCGGGGCGGCACCGTGATCAACGTCTCGTCCAACGGCGCCCGCGTGCCGCACATGGGGCCGGTCGTGTACACCACCGCCAAGGCCGCGCTGACGGCGTTCGGCAAGGCCCTGGCCGAGGAGTTCGGCCCGCGTGGCGTGCGGGTCGCCACGGTCTCCCCCGGCGCCGCGCGCACCTCGCTGTGGGAGGCCCCCGACGGGTACGGCGCCGCCCTGGCGGCCTCGCTCGGCATGGAGCACGAGCAGTTGCTCGCGGGGCTGCCGTCAGCCACCGGAATGACGACCGGTAGGTTCGTCGAACCGGAAGAAGTCGCCTCCTTGGTGACGTACCTGGCCTCGCCGCACGCCGGGAGCGTGAACGGCGCCGACTACGTCATCGACGGCGGAGCGATCAAGACGGTATGAACTATCGCGATATATCGTAGAACGGGAACACCGGGGAATCCCGCCCGGTTGGGCGGGATGGACATCATCTCCAGGGGAGTGTGGGCAATGGCAGGAATGCGGACCGCACGGCGGATCCTCGCGGGCGGCGCGCTCGCCGCCGCGGCCGGGTGGGCGTTGCGCGGGATACCGGCCGAGCTGGGCGTGCGGCCTTTGACGTCGGGGCCGGACCGGGTGAGCAGGATGCGGCGCTCGCCGCAGTTCAGGGGCGACACGTTCGTCAACCCCATGTCCGAGCCGACCGCCTTGATGACCACGCCGCCGGTAGGCCTGCTGGCCGAGATGGCCAGGAACAAGGAGCAGCGGCATCCCGCCGGGCCCATCCCGCTGCGCCTGCCGCCGTCCGGCCCGCCGCCGGCCGACGGCCTGCGCGCGGTCTGGTACGGCCACGCCTCCACCCTGGTGGAGATCGAGGGCAAGCGGGTGCTGTTCGACCCGGTGTGGAGCAACCGGGTCTCGCCGTCCCAGCTCGTCGGCCCCAAGCGGCACCACCCCCTGCCGGTGGACATCGGCGACCTGCCGCAGGTGGACGCGATCGCGATCTCGCACGACCACTACGACCACCTCGACATGGCCACCGTGCGCTCGCTCACGCGCACCCAGAAGGCGCCGTTCCTGGTCCCGCTGGGCATCGGGGCGCACCTGGAACGGTGGGGCGTGCCGCTGTACCGGATCATCGAGCTCGACTGGGACGAAGAGGCCGAGGTGGCGGGCCTGCGCTTCGTCGCCACCGCCGCCCGGCACTTCTCGGGGCGGGCCTTCACCAGGAACGACACCCTGTGGGGCTCGTGGGTGGTGGCCGGGGCGAACAAGCGGGTGTTCTACGCCGGCGACTCAGGATACTTCCAGGGCTACCGGGGCATCGGGGCCGCGCACGGGCCGTTCGACCTGACCCTGATGCCGATCGGCGCTTACAGCCCGGCCTGGCCCGACATCCACATGAACCCGGAGGAGGCCGTCAACGCCCACCTCGACCTCGGCGGCAAGCTGCTGCTGCCGGTCCACTGGGCGACGTTCACGCTGGCGCTGCACCCGTGGGCCGAGCCGGTGGACCGGTTGTGGCGGGAGGCGAAGGCGCGCGACGTCGAGATCGTGGTGCCCCGCCCGGGCGAGGGCGTCGACGTAACCGCCGTCCCGTCCGTGGACGGCTGGTGGGAGACCCTGGGATAACCGTCCCATCCGTGGACAGCCGGTGGGAGACCGCGGGACAGCCATCACGTCCGGGTGACGCCGGGTGTGGGGGGCCGTACGGCCCCCTACAGTCGTGGGGTGAGCAACATGGAACGTGACCCCCGCGAACTCCGCTGCGCCGCCGACGGCGGCGACCGGAGCGAGGTGCTGACCGGACGCGAGGTACCGCTGGGCGGCCCACGCGCGATGCGGGTGAGCAGGACGCTGCCCGGCGTGCACCGGCGAATGATCGGCGCCTGGTGCTTCGTCGACGCCTACGGCCCGGAGCCGGCGCTGATGCGCGTGCCGCCCCACCCGCACACCGGCCTGCAGACGGTGACCTGGCTGCTCGCGGGCGAGGTGCTCCACCGCGACAGCGTCGGCAGCCTGAGCACGGTGCGTCCCGGCCGGCTCAACCTGATGACGGCCGGGCGCGGCATCTCCCACTCGGAGGAGTCGCCCGGCACGACGCTGCACGGTGTGCAGCTCTGGGTGGCCCTGCCGGAGGCCCACCGGCGCACGGCCCCCGCCTTCGAGCACCACGCCACCCTGCCCGTGTTGTCCGGCCCGGGCTTCGACGCCATCGTGATCATGGGCACGCTCGGCGGCGTGACCTCCCCCGCCACCACCTACACCCCGCTGGTGGGCGCCGAGGTGACGGTCGACGGCACCGGCGAGGTGCCCCTCGACCCCGCCTTCGAGCACGGGCTGCTGCAGCTCGACGGGGAGGTCGAGCAGGCCGTGCCCGGAGCGCTGCGCTACCTGCCGCCGGGCGCCGGCACGTTGCCGCTGTCGGGCCGCGGGCGGGTGCTGCTGATCGGCGGCGAGCCGTTCGGTGAGGAGATCGTCATGTGGTGGAACTTCGTGGGGCGCTCCCACGAGGAGATCGCCGCCTTCCGCAAGGAGTGGGCGGAGGGCGAGGGCTTCGGCGCGGTCGAGGGCTTCGACGGCGAGCCGCTGCCCGCCCCGGCGCTGCCCTCCATCCGCCTGAAGCCGCGCGGACGGGTACGCCCCGAGACGCGCTAGTAGACCGAGATGTGCGGATGGTCGAAGTGGTTGGCCGTCGTGCCGCCGCGGTTCGACATCGTCCGCCAGGTGCCCGTCCTGGCGTGCCAGATGCGCTGGCGGTAGATGATGTACATGATCCCGAGGCGCCGGGAGTTCTTGATGGCCCACTCGGCGATCTCGTAGCCGCGCTTGACCTCGGCCGCCGACGGCATCGCGCCGCCGTGGCTGAGCATGAAGTCGCAGGCGCGGCCGAGCGGGTGCTCGCCGCCGTCCTGGATCGTCCGGTAGCAGCCGATCCCGTACGGCACCACGAACCGCTCCTTGATCAGCGTCTTGACCAGGCGCATGCGGGGGGTGATGTTCTCGGAGCCGTCCGGGAGCTGCGGCACCCACGTGCCGTCCGGACGCCGCACGCCCGGGGCCGTGTAGAGCTTGTCGATCCGGTCCCTGATCTTCTCGATCAGCTTCTCGGCCTTCTTCTTGCGCCCCTCCAGGTCGGCCACCGCGGTGCCGAGCTCCTCGGCGCGGGCGGCGGCCTCCTGCTCTGCCTTGAGGCGCTCGTCCCTGACCTTGGCGTAGCCGCGCAGCCGGGCGTCCTGGACGTCGATCAGGTGGCGGCTCAGCGCCAGGCGGCTCAGCAGCGCGTCCGGGTTCTGGCTGCCGGTGACCAGGGCGATCTGGTTGGGTTCGCCGCCGATGTACTGGGCCACGGCCAGCGTCCTGAGCTGGAGGGACTCGCGGTCGTAGACCTCCTGGGCGGCGGCCAGCCGCTCGCGCGCGCTCTTCTCCGTCTTCTCGGCCTGCTGCTGGGCGCGGCGGCTGTTGTAGTACTCCTCGATGAGCCGGTCCGACTCCTTGCTCAGCGCGGCCAGCTCCTTCTTGAGCTGCTTCACCGAGGGTTTGGGAGCCGCGCGCCCGGCCGAGGCGTTGCCCGCCGCCATCGGCGGCCCGGCGATCGTGGCGACCATGGCGACGAGCACGGCGAGCACGGCCCGCGCCACGTGGCCCACGGCGGAGGAGGCGACCGCCACTGTCCTCCTTAGCCTGAGCCGCAGGGCAGGTTCCGGTCAGGAGCTAATCAGAGTCCGGGACGCCCTCTTTCCGACGCTGATAGTAGGGGATCAAGCATCATTCCCCGCAACTCATGACTTTTCCTGACTACGTGATTTTCGTGCGCGTCTGACCGCGATACGGCCTCCGAGCAGGGCAGATCCGGGCACCACGAGCATGCCGAGCAGGCTGGAGCCCAGGCCGACGTCGAGGTCGGCGTCCAGCAGCCCGCCCCCGCCGCGGCCGAGCAGCGAGCCGCCGAGCGACAACCCGACCGAGACCGACAGGAGCGGTTCGTGGCCCTTGGCGGGCGGCTTGGCGGAGGGCTCCGGGGCGGGGGCGCTCGTGGCGGGCGGTCTGGGAACCGGGCCGCCGGTGGCGGACTGCCGGGTGGATGTCGGCGACGGCCGCGTGGACGGCGGCCCCGAAGGCGGCTCCGACTTCGGGGGCACAGAAGGCGGCCCGGACCTGGGCGGCCCCGACTCCGACGGCCCGTTGGTCGGCCTCGGCGGGCGGCTGTTCGGGGCCTTCGTGACGGGCGGCGCCGGAGGCGCGGACGACGCGGGCCCCGCGGTCGGCACGCCGGGCACCGTCGGCACGGTCGCCGCGGTCGGATCTCCGCTGGGCCCGGCCGTGGCCGTCGAGGACGGCGGGACCGTCCCTGACCCGCTCGGCGCGGGCAGCTCCGGATCGGGTGAGACGGGCGGCGTCGTGAACGAGCTCTCCGTGGACTCCGGCGGCATCGCGATGCCGCTGCCGGGCGAGGGCGAGCCGCTCCAGATCACGAACGTCGACGCCACCGCCGCCGCCGTCGCCAGCACCAGCCCGCCGGTCACCGCCAGCTTGGCCGGCGGTCCCAACGAGCTGCGCACCACGCTGGTGCCC
This sequence comes from Nonomuraea sp. NPDC049624, assembly GCF_040675255.1. Taxonomy (NCBI): domain Bacteria; kingdom Bacillati; phylum Actinomycetota; class Actinomycetes; order Streptosporangiales; family Streptosporangiaceae; genus Nonomuraea; species Nonomuraea sp. NPDC049624. The sequence continues at coordinate 577,646 of NZ_JBFAOR010000005.1, forward strand.
GTCGCGACGCCGTTCTCCGCACCGCTCCTCCCGATGATCCCGCCGCCGAGGCCCTCGCCCATCCCTCCGCCGGTCCCGGCCGACGGCAGCAGCGCGGCGAACGGCATCGCCAGCACGGCCAGGCCGGACCGCCCGCGCAGCTCCCATCCCGCGCCGTACGTCCCGCGTGCCACCTCCTCCAGCTCGGCCAGGAACGCCTCGGCCGAGGCCGGCCGGTGGGCGGGGTCCTTGGCCAGGCCGTGCTCGACGAGCCCGCGCAGGCGTCCGTCCACGTGCTCCAGCGGGGGCGGCATGTGCTGATGCTGGAAGGCCAGGGCGGCCAGGTTCGCGGCGGTGAACGGGCGGCGGCCGGTGAGGCATTCGTAGAACACCAGGGCGGCGGCGTACACGTCGCAGGCCGGGCCGGCCGGGGCGTCCTCCCACTGCTCGGGGGACATGTAGGCGGGGGTGCCGGCCAGGGCGCCGGTCTCGCCGAACCGGGTCGCGACGCCGAAGTCGACCAGCTTGCTGTCGCCGTCCGGGGTGACGATGACGTTCTCGGGCTTGAAGTCGCGGTGCGCCACCCCGCGCCGGTGCGCCTCGGCGAGGCCGAGCAGGGCCCCCTTCAGCAGGGTGAGCGCGGCCTCCACGCCGGTGCCGCCCTCGGCGGCGATCAGGCGGCGCAGCGTGACGCCGTCGACCAGCTCCATCACGATCGCGGAAGTGCCCCCGGCCTCGACGTAGTCCAGCAGGCGGGCGGTATGGGGGCTGTCGATCTCGCTGATGACCCGTGCCTCGGCGCGGAAGCGGGCGGCGAACTCGCCGTCGGCGCGCAGAGACTCGGACAGGTGCTTGATCGCGACCGGTAAGCCGTCGGAGTCACGGACGGCGAGCATGACGCGGCCGGTTCCTCCGTGACCGAGTTCCCGGATCTCCGTGTAACCGGGAACAGCCATGTCGGGCCTCCTGACCGGATAAAGATCCTTATGTCAGGACGCTAGCCGAAGGTAACAGGCCGTGTCGAGTCCCTTCGCTGGAGTAACCGACCCCCTGTCCCAATCGGTATTTTTCCTACTTCCTATAGTAGGTCCGTGGCTCTCACCGATCATCTGCGCGAATGGCTCGGGGCCTGGCCGCCCACGGGAAACCTCGACGTCACGGGCTCGCCGCTGCGTACGCTGCCCGCCTGGGACGGTCGCGTGCACCCGGCCGTCGGCGTCGGCACCCCGGAGGGGGCGGTGTTGTCGGTGCCGCCCGAGCACGTCGCCCGGGTACGCGCCGCGCGGACGCTCCGGGAGATCCCCGGGCTGATCGGATATGGGGATCGCGGCTGGTTCGACGCCGTCTTCCGGTGGACCACCGACCCCGCGCCCCTGCCCGACGCCGGCGAGTGGGTCCCGGCGACGGACGAGGCCGTCCCCGGATGGCTGCGCGTGTTCGGCGGCGAGGTGCTGGTGGCCGTGGCCCCCGAGACCGGCGAGCATCTGGCCGGGGTGGGCATCAAGCGGCACGACCGGTTCGGCCGGGAGCTGTCGGTGGTGACCGCGCCCGAGGCCCGGGGGCGCGGCCTGGCCAGACGGCTGGTGGCGCAGGCGGCGCGGCGGGTGCTGGACGAGGGCGCGGTGCCGACGTACATGCACGCGGTCAGCAACACCGCCTCGGCCGCCGTCGCCAAGGCGGCGGGCTTCCCCGACCTCGGCTGGACCGCCTTCGGCGTCGCCGAGAACTGACCCACCGCGCCAAGCCGCGCGAAGGGACCACCGGCCGCGGGGTCAGGCGGCCGGGATGGCTGGGGCCGGGGGTCAGGCGGCCGGGATGGCTGGGCGGGGGGTCAGGAGGGTGCGGATGTTGCGGGCGGCGGTGCGGCCCGCGCGGTTGGCGCCGACCGTGCTGGCCGAAGGCCCGTAGCCGACGAGTTGCAGCCGCGGCTCCCGGACGACCCGCGTCCCGTCCACCTTGATGCCGCCGCCCGGCTCCCGCAGACGCAGCGGCGCGAGGTGGTCGAGCGCCGACCGGAAGCCAGTGGCCCACACGACGACCTCCGCCGCGGTCTGCCGCCCGTCCGCCCACTCCACGCCGTACGGGGTGAGGCGGCGGAACATCGGCAACCGCTCCAGCGCCCCCTTGGCCATCGCCTCCCGCACGACGACGCTGTAGCCGAGCCCGGTGACGCTGACCACGCTCTGCGGCGGCAACCCGGCCCGCACCCGCGCCTCCACCAGAGCGACGGCCTCGCGCCGGGCGTCCTCGCCGAAGTCGTCGCCCCTGAAGACGGGCGGCCGCCGGGTGACCCAGACGGTGCCGGCGGCGACCCCGGCGACCTCCGACAACACGTGCATCGCCGAGGCCCCGCCCCCGACCACGACCACCCGCCGACCGGCGAACGCCGCCGGCCCGCGATAACCCGCGTAGTGAAGCTGCTCGCCCAGGAAGTCGCCGGCCCCCGGGTAGTACGGCCAGTACGGACGGGTCCAGGTGCCGGTCGCGTTGACCACGGCCCTGACCGCCCACTCCCCCGCGTCCGCCGCCACGACCAGCCGCCCGTCCTCGCCCTCCCGGACGGCCGTCACCTTGACCGGCCGCAGGACCTCCAGCCCCACCCGCCGCTCGTAGTCTCCGTAGTACTCCGGGACGACCTCCGCCGCCGGCCGGTCACCGGCCGCCGCCACCCCGTCCGGCACGCCGGGCAGGTCGAAGATCCCGTGCACCTTGTCCATGGTCAGCGACGGCGACCGGTGCCGCCACGCGCCCCCGGGCCCCGCGGCCGCATCGAGCACGGTCGTCCCGATCCCGAACCGTCGCAGGAAGTACGCGCTGGACAGCCCCGCCTGCCCGGCCCCGATCACCACAACCTCGGTCGTCTCCACGGTCGAGTGCAACCCCACACACCCGCCCGCTCTTCCCACCCAGCCGTCCCAGCAGCGGCACCCCAGCCGACCCGCAGCGGCGCCCGGCCGGTCCAGTGGCGACACACGGCCCCTCAGGCAGCGACGCCGGGGCCGTTCCTGCAAACGACGCCCGGCCGGTCTGGTGGCGACACCCCACCGGATCAGGCGGGTGGCGGCTCCGTCAGCGCCGTGGCGAACAGAGCGCGGTGGCGCAGGATGTGTTCGCGGTCGGCGCCGTACAACACATCGTCGCCGCGGGCGATGTGCGCGGCGAAGGCCTGGTCCCCCGCCGCCGCGCGCTCGTGCATGTGCCGTACGAGGTGCGCCAGCCGATCGGCGGCGGTGGCGGGCAGCGCCGGACGGTCACCTTCGGCCAGGCCGTAGGCGTCGGCGAACAGTCGCAGCCTGCGTGCCTGCTCCTGCACTGGGTCGGCCCCGTCGTGGCGGGGATCGCTCAGCGGGACGAACCGGTAGGCGGCGTAGGCGACGTCCCACACACGCGGCCCCGGGTGGGCCGTGTCGAAGTCGATCAGGGCCACCGGCCGCCCGTCGCGGAACACGCAGTTGTACGGCGCTACGTCCCCATGGCAGATGACCTCGGCGGGTTCGCGCGGCGGGAAGTACCAGTCGGCCCCGGTGGTGGACCGGAAACCCTCGGTGGCGTCGTGATAGCGGCGCAGCAGTCGAGCGACGTTGCCGAGGGCCTGGTCGGAACGGGCGTAGGCGGGCAACGGATCACCGGGCACCTCGCCGGGGACGAAGTCGAGCACCTCCCGGCCCTGAGCGTCGATCCCGTGCCCGGCCGGCGCGCCCGTGAAGCCGCAGGCGGCCAGGTGGGCGAGCAGCGCGTGCACGGCCGGCGTCCAGGGGCCGGTCGGCCGGCGCACGGTGGCACCGACCCGCACCACCAGGTTCACACCGCCACCGGTCAGCGGCTCCCCATCACACCAACCACCGGTCAGCAGTTTCTCGTCACCCTCGGACACGCCCGCCATCCTCGCATCCCGGCGCGCACCGGCCACCGCCGTCGAGCCCCGGCCCCGCCGGGAGGGAGGCGTCAGCGGGGTCTGAAGGCGACGGCGGTCGTGGAGGCGATCGCTGTCACCAGGACCACCATGACCAGGACCGTGCCGAGCGGGTTCTTGCGTCGCGGCGGCGCCTGGACCTGCTTGACCCGCTTGCGCACAGCGACCCTCGGGGTGGGCTTGGGCGTCGGCGTGACTTCCTGGACGGGCACCCGCACCGGAGGGGCCACGCGCACCGGCCGGGGCGTCGGATGGTGCACCGGCCTCGGCGTGTGCGGCGGCGGAGTGGGCGGAGGCGTGGGGCGCGGTGTCGGCCGTGGCGACGAGCGAGGCGGCGGAGGCGGAGGCGGGGACGGCGGCGGGGACGGGCGGACGTCGCAGTCGCCCACCTCGACGCTGCCGCTCGGCCCGTACACGCACACCGAGCCGGGACCGATCGACACGCGCGGCGCGGGGACGCCGGTACGCGGCGCCCGCCCGCCGGGCCGGATCGCCTCCGAAGTCGGCGCCGACCCCCGCGGCTCAGGATCGTCCCAGATCTGCGCGCCCGGCACCGACACGCGCGGCCCCGGACCGTCCTCCCGGATCTGCGCGCCCGGCACCGACACCACCGGCCCGGTACGGCCGTCGTGCCCCCGCCCGCCGTGGATCGTGATCCCCGGGCTCGGGAGCTGCGACGGACGTACGCGCACGGTGCCGGAGGCCGGGGATTGCAGGTCAGCCGCCGCCGGGCCGGCCGCGCTCGCGGCGAGCAGAGCGGCGGCCAGCAGCAGCGGCGCGCGCCTGACGCCCACGGTCACATTCCCCCGGCGATGCGGGAGAACTCCTGCAGCGCGCCCTGGAACGCCTGGGGCCCGACCGCCAGCGGCCCGGCGAAGGCGTGGGAGATGTCCCAGGTCAGATAGGTGCCGAAGCCGAGCATCGCGGCCATCGCGAGCAGCGGCAGAACCGCCAGGCCGCGTGGCCGCGCGCCGGCCAGGTAGGGGAAGACGACGACCAGCAGGCCGGTGAGCACGGTCAGGAACAGCAGCCCCTGGGGCGGGGTGGCGGCGGCGTCCATCGAGCGCTGGGACCGGGCGGCGGCGATCGCGGCGACGCGTTCGAGCACGGCGTCGCGGGCGTCCTTGTCGTCGTCGGTCTTGGCGGCGACGGCGCTCACCCGGCTGCGCATGGCGTCGAGCCGGGCGGCGCCGACCGGGTCCATCCGGCCCTCGGCCATCAGCGGCCACTCGTCTCTGACCACGAAGGTGACGTAGTCGCGCAGCGCGGTGCGGACCGTCTGCTGAGCGGTGCCGGGCAGGTCGGCCGCGGCCCAGTAGGCGTCGATCGCGGCCTGGCTCTCGGCCTGGGCGTTCTGGCGGGCGGCGTCGGCCGTGGTCCACGGCACGATGATCGCGATCGCGAACACCAGCAGGAACAGGGCCGACAACATCGACCCGGCGTGACCGGCCGAGACCCCGTCGGGCTCGGCATCCTCGCTGCCCTTCTTCGTGAGCCGGAACACCAGCGCGGTGAGCGCCACCACGCCCACGGCCGCCACGATCGAGAGCGTGTACGCCCACATGAAGATCTCCCAAATCTTCTCGAATACACAGTGTTACATGACTATCACACTATGCGACGCTGGTGTCAGCTACCGGCAGGTAAAGTCGCGGCAAGCGTGTCGGCCGCCGAGAGGTCGGCGGAGGACACAGCCGGGGCGGCCCAGGGAGGTCGAGAACCTGCTCGCGCAGGGGTCCGGGGCGGCGCCGCCGCTGGACGGATCGTTGATCATGACCGGGTGTTCTGACCAAACGTCCAGCCGGTCGGTGATGATCCAGAAAAATGGTGACTATGGACGGCGTGAATCTCAACGGCCGTAAATTCGTGATGGTGAGCTCGACGGCGAGCGCGGTGGACCCCGACAGCCCGACGGAGTTCCAGTACTGGGAGGCCGACGGCGTGGTGTGGGGCAGCTACACGGGCGACACCGTGACCCACGGCCGCTTCGTCGGGACGCGCGACGGCGCCGACGTCTCCATCTCCTACGCCCACGCGCTTAAGGCGGGCGGCAAGGCGGGCGGCCAGAGCAGCAGCCGCGTCGAGCAGGGTGAGGACGGGCTGCTGCGGCTGGTCGAGGAGTTCCGGTTCGACGGCGACGACACGCTGCACGTCAGCGTGTGCGCCGAGGTCCCGGCCTCCTGACCGGCCCTCCGACGGGAAGCCGGAAGGCCGGGGGCCGATCGGCCGGAAGCGGACGACGCACCGCCCACCCGGCCGCCCGGCCGCCCCGCCACCCGGCCGCCTCGGCGCAGGGCCGGCGCCCAACCGTCCTTGCGGAAGGCACCGCCCGGCCCCGTTACGGAAGGCGACGCCCGGCCCTCCTCACGGAAGGCAGCGCCCGGCCCCCTCATGGAAGGCGGCGACCGGCCCTCCTTGCGGCAGGGCGGTGGCTAGCCGTCCTTGCGGAGGGCGGCGCGTCCCTCGGCCGCGCCGACGAAGCGCATCTTGCCGAGCGGCACGTCCCCTTGCGTCTCCTGGGGCGTGCGGCGCGCGGGACGGGAGGCGTCCCGGTCGGACGGCAGCACGTACGGCCGCTTGAGCACTTCGTCCAGGATGAACACGGTTTCGGTGGCCTTGACCGCCGGGATGTTGGCCAGGCGGTCGGTCACCATGGTGTGCACGGCGGCCACGTCGGAGACCCGTACCTGGATCATGGCGTCGTGCTGGCCGGTGGTGATCGCGCAGTACTCGACCTCGGGCATCCGGGCCAGTTCGGCCCTGAACTGCTTCCACATCTGCTGGCGCACGGTCACGAAGATCAGCGCGGTGATGCCGAGCCCGGCGCGCACGTGGTCGATCTCCGCGGTGAAGCGCTTGATCGCGCCGTCGGCGCGCAGCGCCTCGAAGCGCGTGTAGGCGTTCGCGCGGGAGATGCCCACCCGTTCGGCCAGCGCGGCGACCGAGATCCTGCCGTTCTCGCGCAGGACCTCAAGGATCTTCATGTGGACGTCGTCCAGCTCGAGACCGATGCCGATCCGTCCAGGCTGACCGCTGCCGCTGGCACCATTTCTGGAAATATCACTCATCATTACACCTCGACCATTTATATCCGTCTCGCGGACCGCACATGACCTGGACGTTCTGCCGGACAATCCTCGACATCCTTCTCCCGAACGTCCAATTTGGAGGACCCCATGGCGACCCGCTCGCAGACGGCGGCAGTGCTGCTCGCCGGTGCGCTCGCCCTCGCCGCCTGCGGAAGCGGCGGCACCTCGCAGACCCCGGCGGCCTCCGGTGGCGGTGGGAAGACGCTCGTCATCGACACGTCGTTCGACCTCAAGACGGCCGACCCCGGCCGCACCTACGAGCCGACCGGGCTCATCGTCGGCAAGGCCGTCTACGAGACGCTGCTGACCTTCGACGGTTCCGACGTGACCAAGCCGGTCCCGGCGCTGGCCGAGTCCTACGAGCTGAGCGAGGACGGCAAGACGCTGACGCTCAAGCTCAAGAAGGGCCCCACCTTCGCCGACGGCTCGCCGATCACCGCCGACGACGTGGTGTTCTCGCTCAACCGCGTGCGTGACATGAAGGGCACCCCGTCGTTCCTGCTGGACGGCGTCGAGGTGGCCAAGACCGACGACTCGACGATCACGCTGACGTCGAAGGCGCCGAACCCGGCGCTGCCCTACATCCTGCCGAACCCGGCGCTGGGCATCCTCAACAGCAAGGTCGCCAAGGAGCACGGCGCGACGGCCGACGCCCAGGACAAGGCCGAGCAGTACCTGAACGCCTCCTCGGCGGGGTCCGGCCCGTACACGATCGAGTCGTTCAACGTGAGCAGCCAGGTCACGCTCAAGGCGAACCCCAAGTACTACGGCACCAAGCCGGCCTACGACAAGGTCGTCATCCGCAACGTCGAGGCCGCCACGCAGAAGCTCAACGTGCAGCGCGGCGACAGCCAGGTGGCGCTGAACCTGTCCGGTGACCAGGTCACCAACATGCCCTCCACCCTGCAGGTGAAGAAGACCGCCTCGGCGAACGTCATCTTCCTGCTGGCCAACCAGGACTCGGGCGTCAGCAAGACCACGCCGAACGCCAAGTTCGTCGAGGCCGTGCGCAAGGGCGTGGACTACGCGGGTCTGCTGGAGCTGGCCGGCGAGGGCTCGACGCAGGCGCCGGGCGTGATCCCGTCGCAGCTGCTCGGCGCGCTGCCGCCGGAGCAGGCGCCCAAGCGGGACGTCGAGGGCGCCAAGGCGGCCCTGGCGGCCAGCGGCGTGTCGAACCCGACCGTCAAGCTGGAGTTCCCGAGCGAGCTGACCGTCAACGGCCTGTCGTTCCAGCCGCTGGCCGAGCGCATCCAGGCCAACCTCAAGGAGGTCGGCATCACGGTGGACCTCCAGCCCGCGCCGGTGACGACCGCGCTGGACAACTACCGCAACGGCAAGGAGGAGATGGGCCTGTGGTACTGGGGCCCGGACTACCCGGACCCGAGCGACTACCTGGCCTTCGCGCCCGGCAAGACCGTGGGCCTGCGGGCCGGCTGGAAGGAAGGCGCGGCCAAGGAGATCGAGGCCGCCGCTGACAAGGCCGCGACCGCGATCGGCGACGAGGCGCGCAAGACGGCCTACGCCGACCTGCAGACCAAGCTCAACACCTCCGGTCCGTTCGTGCCGCTGATCCAGCCGAGCCAGAACATCGTGTCGGCCGGGTCCGTGACGGGTCTGGAGTACCACCCGGTCTGGACCGTGGACGTCGCCGACCTCGGCGCGAAGTAAGGAGACCGGCAGGTGTCCGACAACCTGGGCGCGGCGGGCTCACCGCCGCGCCCCGGCACCGGCTCCCCGGTCGAGGCGGCCGCCGCGGGCGCGCGGCGGCGGCGGGGGGTGCACCCGCTGGCGCGCTTCCTCATCCGGCGCATCCTCATCGCCGTGCTGCTGGCCTGGGGCATCACGCTCGTCACGTTCCTGCTGACGAACCTGGTGCCCGGCGACCCCGTGGCCGCCAACCTGGGCCAGCGGGCGCTGGGCGACCCGGCCATCGTGGCCCAGTGGCGGTCCGAGCACGGCCTGGACAAGCCGCTGTGGCAGCAGTACGCGATCTATCTGCAGGGCCTGGTCCAGGGTGACCTGGGCATGAGCCAGCAGAGCCACCGCCCGGTCAGCCAGGACCTGGCCGAGTTCGTCCCGGCGACGCTGGAGCTGGCGGGCGCGGCGATCCTGATCTCGCTGGTGCTGGGCGTGGCCTTCGGCGTGGTCGCCGCGCTGCGCAGGGACCGGCTGTCCGACCACGTGCTGCGGCTGGTCAGCCTGGTCGGCATCTCGGTGCCGACGTTCTGGCTGGCGCTGGTGGCGTTCTACGTGTTCTTCTTCCGGTTGCAGATCACGCCGGGCAGCGGCCGCGTGGACGCGGCGCTCGGCTCGGCGCCGGCGGTGACCGGGCTGCAGACGGTCGACGCGCTGCTGGCGGGCCGGTGGGACATCTTCACCTCCGCCGTCGGCCATCTGATCACGCCCGCGCTGGTGCTGGCGTTGTACACGATCGGCCTGCTGACCCGTTTCACCCGTTCCGCGGTGCTGGAGGTGCTGGGCCAGGACTACGTCCGGGCGGCCCGCGCCAAGGGGCTGCCGGGCCGGGTGATCCTGTTCAGGTACGTGCTGCGTTCGGCGCTGGTCCCGATCATCACCGTGGCCGGTCTGGCCTTCGGCAGCCTGCTGTCCGGCACCGTCCTGGTCGAGGCGATCTTCGCCTGGCCCGGCGTCGGCCAGTACGCCTACAAGAGCGCCACCAGCCTCGACCTGCCCGCCGTGATGGGCGTCGGCCTGGTCGTGGGCGTGGTCTACCTGGTCATCAACCTGATCGTGGACGTGCTGTACGGCGTCATCGATCCCCGAGTGAGGCTGCAATGAGAGGCAAGGGGCTGCTGGGCAGGCTGCCCGAGGCGTGGCGGCAGCCGCTGGCCGTCGCGGGCGCCGTCCTGGCCGTGGCCTGGCTGGTGATCGCGCTGGCCGCGCCGTGGCTGGCGCCGCACGACCCGCTGGCCCAGGACCTGCCGCGGCTGGCGCCCCCGGGGCCCGGCCACTGGTTCGGCACCGACCAGCTCGGACGCGACATCCTGAGCCGCGTCATGTACGGCGCGCGGGTGTCGATCCCGCTGACGTTGCTGCTGGTCGTGCTGTCGGTGCTGGTCGGCGGCCTGCTGGGGGCGTGCGCCGGGTACTTCGGCAAGTGGGTCGGCGAGACGATCATGCGGATCGCGGACCTGGTGTTCGCGTTCCCGACGGTGATCCTGGCCATGGTGGTGGCCGCGGCGCTGGGCGCGAGCCTGGGCAACGCGGTGCTGGCCGTGCTGGTGGTGGCCTGGCCCGCCTACGCCCGCGTCACCCGCGGGCTGGTGCTGGGCGTGCGCGAGCGGGAGTTCGTGCTGAGCGGGCGGCTGCTGGGCTTCTCGGTGTGGCGCTCGCTGCGGGTGGACGTGCTGCCGAACGTGACCGGCCCGATCCTGGTGCTGGCCACGCTCGACATCGGCACGGCGCTGCTGCTGCTGTCCGGCCTGTCGTTCCTGGGCCTGGGCGCCAAGCCGCCGTCCCCCGAGTGGGGCGCGATGGTGGCCTCCGGCGTGGAGGTCTTCGACAGCTGGTGGGTGGCGACGTTCCCCGGCCTGGCGATCCTGACCGTGGTGCTGGCGTTCAACTTCCTCGGCGACACGCTGCGGGACGCGCTCGACCCGCGGACGGCCCGCGCGATCAAGGAGCGTGCGTTGTGACGCTGGACATCACCGGCCTGAAGGTGTCGATCCACGGCAAGGAGATCCTGCGCGGCGTCGACCTGAAGCTGGCCGCCGGGCGCGTGCACGGCCTGGCCGGCGAGAGCGGGTCGGGCAAGACGATGACCGGCCTGGCCGTGCTGGGGCTGCTGCCGCACGGCGCGCGCGTCTCGGGCCGGATCGGGCTCGGCGAGCGGGACCTGCTGACGCTGCCGCCCAAGGAGCTCAACCAGGTGCGCGGCGGCGAGGTCGCCATGGTCTTCCAGGACCCGGCGACCAGCCTGCACCCGATGCTCACGATCGGCCGGCAGCTCACCGAGCACATGCGTCACCACCTGGGCCTGGGCAAGGCCGAGGCGAAGGCGCGGGCGGTCGAGCTGCTGGGCAAGGTGCGCATCCCGGGCGCCGAGGAGGCGTACGGGCGTTTCCCGCACCAGTTCTCCGGCGGCATGCGGCAGCGCATCGCGATCGCCGTCGCGCTGGCCTGCTCGCCCAAGGTGCTGATCGCCGACGAGCCGACCACGGCGCTGGACGTGACCGTGCAGGCGGGCGTGCTGCGGCTGCTGCGCGGGCTCTGCGACGAGCTGGGCCTGGCCGTGCTGCTGGTCACGCACGACCTGGGCGTCATGTCGGCGGTCGCGGACGAGGTGAGCGTGATGAAGGAAGGCCTGGTCGTGGAGACCGGACCGCGCGGGCGGGTGCTGCGCGACCCCGAGCACCCCTACACCCGCGCGCTGCTGGACTCGCTGCCTGATTCTGCTTCGGACGTGGAGGGCTGATGCTGGACATCGAGGACCTGGTCGTCGAGCACCGCTCCCCCGGGCGTCCGGTGGTGCGGGCGGTGGCGGGGGCCAGCCTGACCGTACGGGCCGGCGAGGTCGTGGGCCTGGTGGGCGAGTCGGGGTGCGGCAAGTCCACCCTGGCGCGGGCGGTCTGCGGGCTGAACCCGGTCACCCACGGGTCGATCGCGTTCGAGGGGCAGCGGGTCACGCCGCTCGGCCTGCGGCGCAGGAAGCTCACGGGCATCCAGATGGTGTTCCAGGACCCGTACGCGTCGCTGAACCCGCGGCGCCGGGTGGGCGACCAGATCGCCGACGGCCTGCGCACCGCGGATGACACCCGTACCGACCCGGCCGACCTGCTGGAGCGGGTGGGCCTGCCGCGCGAGTTCGCCGGACGGCACCCCCACGAGTTCTCCGGCGGCCAGCGGCAGCGCATCGCGATCGCCAGGGCGCTGGCGGCCCGGCCCCGGCTGCTCATCGGCGACGAGCCGATCTCCGCGCTGGACGCCTCCGCCCAGGCCCAGGTGGCCCGGCTGATGCGCGACCTCGCGGTGGACTCCGGGGCCGGGCTGCTGTTCATCAGCCACGACCTGTCGGTGGTGCGGCTGATCGCCGACCGGATCGCCGTCATGTACCTCGGCAAGATCGTCGAGGTGGGCGGGACGGCCGAGGTGTGGGACGACCCGAAACATCCGTACACCAGGGCGTTGCTGGGGGCCATCCCCAAGCCGGACGGCATGGGCGTGCTGCCCGCCGAGCTGGCCGGGGACGTGCCCGATCCGGCGAACCCGCCGGGCGGCTGCCGGTTCAACCCGCGCTGCCCGCTGGTGATGGAGGTGTGCCGCGAGAAGGAGCCGGACTTCGGGCCGGTCGCCTGCTGGCTGCACGAGCCGGCGTGAGCCGGAGCCACGCCGCGCGGGTGGCGGCCGTGCGGCGGGCGATGGCCCAGGAGGGCATCGACGTGCTGGTGTTGCGGCCCTCGCCCGACTTCCGGTTCCTGAGCGCCTCCCCAGAAGGCGCTCTCCCTGAGGGCGTCCTGCCTGAGGGCGGCGCGCCGGACGGCGGCGCCGGGCCGGGCGTGTTCCTCGTGGTGACGGCCGAGGCGATCGTCGAGACCCGCGACCCGGCGGGCCTGGTGCCCGCCTCCGCGCGCCGGGTGGGGGTGGACCCGGAGATGCGGGCGAGCGAGCTGTTCCGGCTGGCGATCGCCGCCGAGCTGGTGCCCGCCTCCGCGGTGCTGGCGCCGCTGCGGCTGCGCAAGGACCCCGCCGAGCTGACGGCGCTCGGCCGGGCGGTCGCGGCGGCGGAGGCGGTGCTGGCGCAGGCGGCCGAGCTGGCCTGGTTCGGCGCGACCGAGCGGGCGATGGCGCGCCGGCTGCGGCTGCTGGCCCTGGAGTCGGGCTGCGAGGAGGTGATCTCGCTGCGCGTGTCGGCGGGCGAGCACACCGCGCGGCCCGAGCACGTGCCCGGCGGGCGCGTGATCAACCCGGGCGACGCGCTGCTGGTGTCGGTGTGCGGCCGCTGGGACGGCTACTGCGCCGAGGCGGGCCGGGTGTTCGCCGTCGCCGAGCCGCCGGAGGACTACGAGGCGATGTACTCGGTCGTGCTGGCCGCCCACCGCGCGGCGCTGGCGGCGCTGCGGCCGTCGGTCCCGTTCGCGGAGCTGGCCAGGACGGTGCACGAGGTCATCGACGCCAGCGGCTACGGCCGCTTCGCCGCCCCGCACGTGGGCCGGGGCGTGGGCCTGGGCCACGACGAGGGGCCGCGGGCCGGCGAGGACGCGGTGTTCGCCCCCGGGATGACGGTCTGCCTGGAACCGGCCATCTACGTGCCCGACCTGTTCGGCGCGCGGGTGGCCGACGTGGTGGCCTGCACGGCCGCCGAGCCGGTGCCGCTGGGCACGCGGCCGCACACCCTGCACGTCCTCGACCGCTGAGGCGGCCTGCGCTTACGCTGGGTGACGACGATCACCGGGGGGCGTCGTGGATCAGTTCGTGCTGCTCATGCTGGTGCTGCTGGGCGCGCTGGTCACGGTTCCGCTGGGTGAGCGGCTGGGGCTGCCCGCGCCGGTGCTGATGACGCTGCTGGGCATCCTGCTGGCGGTGCTGCCGTTCGTGCCGAACGTGGACATCCCGCCGGGCATCGTGCTGCCGCTGCTGCTGCCGCCGCTGTTGTACGCGGCGGTGCGGCGTACGTCCTGGCGGCAGTTCGCGGCGAACTGGCAGCCGATCTTCCTGCTCGCGGTGGCGCTGGTGTTCGTGACGACGGCGGCCGTGGCGGCCACGGCGCACGCGCTCGTCCCCGGCCTGCCGCTGGCGGCGGCGGTGGCGCTGGGCGCGCTGGTCGCGCCGCCCGACCCGGTGGCGGCCACGGCGGTGGCCGGGCGGCTGGGCCTGCCGCGGCGCATGGTGTCGCTGCTGGAGGGCGAGGGCCTGTTCAACGACGTGACCGCGATCGTGCTCTACCACGTGGCGGTCGCGGCGGTCGTCACCGGCGTGTTCTCCTGGCCGGGGGCGCTGGGCGAGTTCGTGTTGTCGGCGGGGGTGGCCGTGGCGGCGGGGTTCGCGCTGGGCTGGGCGGCCGGGAAGCTGATGGCGCTGCTGGGCGACGCGACGCTGCAGGTGGGCCTGTCGCTGGTGGTGCCGTTCGTGAGCTACGCGGTGGCCGACGAGCTGCGCGGCTCGGGCGTGCTGGCCGTGCTGACCACCGCCTTCTACCTCAGCGACCGCATGTGGGACGCCGACGACGTGTTCGGCAGGTTCGCCTCGTCCACGTTCTGGCAGGTGGTGGACACGCTGGTGACGGGGGTCGCGTTCGGGCTGATCGGGCTGGAGCTGCACACGGTGTTCGGCACGGTCCACGGCCGGTTCGGCGAGGTGCTGTGGTGGAGCGCCGCCGTGGTGGGCGTCGTCGTGGTCGTCCGGCTGCTGTGGCTGCTGCCGGCCGCGTGGCTGGCCAAGAAGGGGCGGCGCGAGGACACCGAGGTGCCGATGAGCTGGCGCGAGACCGTCGTCATGTGGTGGGCGGGCATGCGCGGCGTGGCGTCCGTGGCGCTGGCGCTGGCCATCCCGCTGCGCATCCACGACGGGCGGCCGTTCCCGCAGCGGCCGGTGATCGTGTTCATCGCGTTCGCGGTCATCCTGGTGACGCTGGTGGTGCAGGGGCTGACGCTGCCGTGGCTGGTGGCGCGGCTCGGCGTCAAGGCCGACACGGCGGCCGAGCGCGATCTGGAGAAGCGCCTGGCGATCCGGGCCGCCCACGCGGCCAAGCGGCGGCTGCGGGAGATCGACGAGGCCGAGGACCTGCCCGAGGAAGTGGTCGAGCTGCTGGGCCGGCGCATGATGGACCTCGGGCTGCGGATCAGCCCCGAGGCCGCCGACGACGAGCGGCGCGAGGCGTTCGAGCAGCGGGCGCGGCGGGCCCGGCTGGTGCGGCGGGTGCAGGAGGAGATGATGTCGGCCGCCCGGCAGGCGGTGCTGGACGCCCGCCGCGACCCGCGGGCCGACCCCCAGGTGGTCTCCCGGGTGCTGCGCGCCCTCGACGCCCGGAGCATGCGCTGACCAGCCCCGATCCGTCCACCGGAGGGTTGACGGTGTGTGATCGGGGGCCGCAGAGGGTAGTCATTTCCATATGCTGCGGATCGGCACGCTGGGCGCCGCCCCGTCGGTCGGCGTCGTGGCCTGTGGCTGGCACGACAGCGGTCCGGGCCCCTTCACCACCGGCATCAAGCTGATCTACACGCTCGGCGGCCCGCTGCCCGAGCTGCCCGGCCTGCGGATCGGGTCCGGGGCGCTCATAGGCGCCGAACAGATCGCCGCCGCGCTGCTCCAGGGTCTCGACGTGGTGATCACCGAACCCGCCTGCCCGGCCGCGCCCGTGGTGGCGGCCGGCATGTGGCACTACGGCTGGACCAGGCGCGACGTGTCGGCCCTGGCCGGGGCGACGGTGGCCGGTCTGGCGCTGGCCACGCAACCGGGCGCGTGCGTGGCGGAGATCGGGCGCGACGGCGCCGGCTCCATCGACGGGCAGATGCCGGCCGAGTCGGTACGGGCCCGCGTGGCGGCGGCGTTCTCCGGCGGCCGGTACCGCACACCGGAGGTGACGGTGCCGCTGGAGGCGGTGCGGCTCAGCGAGGACACGCCGTGCCGGATCCGCATCGCCCGCACCCCCGGCATCGTCGTCTGAGGCTCACGGGGGGCTGTGGGGCTCGGCGACGAAGAACCGCCGGCCTTTGGTGGCCCGGCACGAACCCTGATGTCGCCGCATGTCGTACGGTCGCCAGGGAGCACCTGCGCGCCGA
The DNA here is from genome assembly GCF_040675255.1 of Nonomuraea sp. NPDC049624. NCBI lineage: Bacteria > Bacillati > Actinomycetota > Actinomycetes > Streptosporangiales > Streptosporangiaceae > Nonomuraea > Nonomuraea sp. NPDC049624. The sequence continues at coordinate 593,365 of NZ_JBFAOR010000005.1, forward strand.
CCGAGTTGGAGAGAGTGTGAAGATCACAGGAGTAGAGCTGCGCCGGATCGCGATGCCGTTGGTGGCGCCGTTCCGCACGTCGTTCGGCACCGAGACGGCCCGGGACGTCCTGCTGGTCAGGGTGGTGACCCCCGACGCCGAGGGGTGGGGCGAGTGCGTGGCCATGTCCGAGCCGCTCTACTCCAGCGAGTACGTCGACGGCGCCGCCGAGGTGATCCGCCGGTTCCTGCTGCCCGCCCTGCCGCCGGCCGTGGACGCGTACGGCGTCGGCCGCGCCCTCGAACCGATCAAGGGCCACCGCATGGCCAAGGCCGCGCTGGAGACCGCCGTGCTGGACGCGCAGCTGCGGGCCGCCGGCGAGTCGTTCGGCCATTTCCTGGGCGCGGCCCGCGACCGGGTGCCGTGCGGGGTGTCGGTGGGCATCATGGACTCGATCCCGCAGCTCCTCGACGCCGTGGCGGGCTACGTCGAGGAGGGGTACGTCCGCATCAAGCTGAAGATCGAGCCCGGCTGGGACGTCGAGCCGGTGCGCGCGGTGCGCGAGCGCTTCGGCGACGACCTGCTGCTCCAGGTGGACGCGAACGCGGCGTACTCGCTGGCCGACGCCCGCCGGCTGGCCCGGCTCGACGCGTTCGACCTGCTGCTGATCGAGCAGCCGCTGGCCAACGACGACCTCGTCCAGCACGCCACGCTGGCCCGCCAGCTGCGCACGCCGATCTGCCTGGACGAGTCCATCGAGTCGGCCGAGCACGCGGCGGCCGCCATCGCGCTCGGCTCCTGCTCGATCATCAACATCAAGCCAGGCCGCATCGGCGGCTACCTGGAGGCGCGGCGCATCCACGACCTGTGCCGGGCCAACGGCATCGCGGTGTGGTGCGGCGGCATGCTGGAGACGGGTCTCGGCCGGGCCGCGAACGTGGCGCTGGCGGCGCTGCCCGGGTTCACGCTGCCGGGCGACACCTCGGGGTCGCGCCGCTACTTCGCGACCGACGTGACCGAGCCGTTCGAGCTGGTGGATGGCCATCTGGAGGTGCCCACGGGGCCGGGGCTCGGCGTCGAGCCGATCCCGTCGGTGCTGGAGGAGATCACGACGTCCACGGAGTGGATCCCGCTGTAGGGCGCCCGTCCTGGAGGGCGGGGCCGGCCGGGGTCGCGGGACCCCGGCCGGCGCCCTGCGGGTCAGGCCCGGGTGAAGCGCAGGCGCAGGGTGGCCGGGGCGGCGTGCAGGTCGTAGCGGGGCAGGGCGCCGGGGCCGCAGGTGGCGGTGCCGATGCCCTGCTGGGCGAGATCCAGGTGGAGGTGCACCCGGTCGCCGGGCACCAGGTCCGGACGGTGGCGGGCGGCCTCCAGCTCGGCGGTGCTCCACCGGCGCGCGGTCAGCCCGAACGCCGGCTCGCCCGCGACCCGGAACCCGGGCGTCCCGGCCGGCCCGCCGAGCTCGGCCCATCGCACGTCGGCGCGGCGGCCGTTCTCCTGCGGGTAGACGTAGGGCGTCTGGAGGTCGTCGATCGTGGCGCTCCAGCGGCCGACGCGGGCGGCCATGCCGGTGTCGGGGTAGGCCTCCCCCGGCCCCCGGCCGTACCAGGTGACGTGGGTGAGCTCGCCGGGCAGCGCCAGATGCACGCCCAGGCGCGGGATGGGGTCGCGCCACTCGCCCTCGGGCTCGACGTCCACGGTCAGTTCCAGGGCGTCGCCGGAGGGCGCGGTCCACGTCCAGGCGACGCGCATGCCGAGGTCGGTGGCGGCGGGGGCGACCCTGGTCTCGACGGCGAGTCCGTCACCGGTCCGCACGCCGTCCACGCGGTGGGTGAGGCGGTGCAGGCCGAGCTCACGCCACCTGCGGCCCAGGCCGCCGTAGCGGTCGTTGTCGGTGGGGGCGCGGTAGAGGTCCAGGCGCGGGCCTTCGACGTCGAGGCCGAACAGGCGCAGCAGGCGGCCGGTGCGCGGGTCGAACTCGCCGCCGCCCAGCCTCAGCCGCCCGCCGGACGTCCGCGGCCGGCCCCCCGCACCGGCGGCCGCGGGCACGGCGGGGCTCGGCAGGCGGGTCTGGGACCAGCCGATCTCGTGGCCCGCGGGGGCCCATGGCTGGTCGCCGGTCAGGGTGGCGCGGGCGGTGAGCCAACGTTCCCCGGCGCCGTCCGGCGGCGGGGGCAGGGCGGGCAGCTTCACCTCGCCGCCGGACGGCGGCACCGCCAGCGGGAACCGCGCGACTTCGAGCCCGTCGTCCTCGACGACGGCCTCGAAGTCGAGGTGGGCCAGGTCGCGGAAGTCGTGCCGGTTGACCACCCGCACGACGCCGTCGCCGAACGCGAACCGCACCGGCTCGAACACCTTCTTCAGGTCCAGCAGGCCCGGGGAGGGCGTGCGGTCGGGGAACACCAGGCCGTCGATGACGAAATTTCCGTCATGGACGGATTCGCCGTGGTCGCCGCCGTAGGCGTACTCGTGGCGGGGATGGGTCAGGCCGTGGTCGATCCACTCCCACACGAACCCGCCGGCCAGCCTCGGGAACCGTTCGAACAGCTCCTGGTACTCGGCCAGGCCGCCGGGCCCGTTGCCCATGGCGTGGGCGTACTCGCACTGCAGGAACGGCATCGCGCGCCGCCGCGCGTCCAGGGCGGGGTCGTCGAGCGGGTCCTCCTCGCCGCGGCCGATGGCCTCGACCTCGGCGTGGGTGGCGTACATGCGCGAGTAGACGTCGGTGTGGGCGCACGACCAGTCACCCTCGTAGTGCAGCGGCCTGGACGGGTCGCGCTCGCGCGTCCAGGCGGCCATGACGGCGAGGTTGCGGCCGACGCCCGCCTCGTTGCCGAGCGACCACATGATGACGCTGGGGTGGTTCTTGTCCCGTTCGACCATGCGGCGCATGCGGTCGAGCAGGGCGTCGGCCCAGCGCGGGTCGTCGGTGGGGTTGCGCCGCCAGCCGACCTGGCCGAAGCCGTGCGTCTCCAGGTCGCATTCGTCGACGACCCACAGGCCCAGCTCGTCGCACAGGTCCAGGAAATCGGGGTGCGGCGGGTAGTGGCTGGTCCTGACGGCGTTGACGTTGTGCCGCTTCATGAGCAGCACGTCCTCGCGCATGGTCTCGTACGGGACCGCGCGGCCGTGGTCGGGATGGAACTCGTGCCGGTTGACGCCCTTGAGCAGCAGCGGACGGCCGTTGGCCAGGAGCACGCCGTCCTCGACGGAGACGGTGCGGAAGCCGACGCGCAGCCGTACGGTCTCGTGCGGGGTGGTGAGGACGGCCTCGTACAGGCGGGGCGTCTCGGCGGTCCACGGCTCGGCCTCGACGGTGATCTCGACGCCGGGTTCCAGGTCGCGCACGCCGAGCTCGGGGATGCTCAGCAGGCCCTCGGCGGCCTCGAAGGACAGCCGGCCGTCGTGGGCGGCGTGCACGAACACGTCGGCGGCCGACGTCGTGAGGGTGACGCCGCGGAAGATGCCGGGCAGCCACCACATGTCCTGGTCCTCCAGGTAGCTGGCGGCCGACCACTGGTGCACGCGCACGGCCAGCACGTTGCGTCCCGGACGCAGCCACGGCCCGGCGTCGAACTCGACGGGCAGCCTGCTGCCGGTGGAGAAGCCCAGCTCGTGGCCGTTCAGCCAGACCCTGGCGAAGGAGTCGACGCCTTCGAAGCGCAGCCTGCCGCCGCGCCAGCCGTCCGGCAGGTCGAAGGCGCGCCGGTAGTCGCCGGTCGGGTTCTCGTCCGGGACGTGCGGCGGGTCCACGGGGAAGGGGTAGGAGACGTTGGTGTAGGCGGGGGCGCCGTGGCCGTGCAGGGGCCAGTGGGCCGGCACCGGCAGCTCGTCCCAGGCGGAGTCGTCGAAGCCGGGCCGGGCGAAGTCGTCGGGCACGTCGGCCACGGGTGAGAGGCGGAAGCGCCACAGGCCGTCGAGGTCGAGGGCGGGGGCGTCGGAGCGGAGTGCCGCGCGGGGTTCGAGACGGCCCGAACCGGGGGCGAAGGTTTCGAGATCCATCCCTTCCGACAGTAGGGGTTGATGGTGGTTCCGTCAGCGATGCGCCGTCTGGTGGTGCTTGGACTTCCCTGCCGTGGTTGTTGGAGGAATGGAACCGGCGGCGGCCCCGGCCTCAGGCGTTCCTGGAGAACAGGATCCCGTTCGCCCCGGCGCCGCCGGGCAGCGCGGAGGCGGCCGCGAGATAGCCGGCCAGCAGGCTCTCGGCCACCGCGCCCACGGCCGCGTCGCCGGGCAGGAACTCGGGGGTGTGCAGGCCGGCGGCCGTGTCCACGCCGACGAACATCATCAGCGACGGCGCCACCGAGGCGTAGTGGGAGAAGTCGTCGGCCCCGCACGAGCGCAGCCCGCCGTCCACCGTCCAGCCGTGGCCGCGCAGCAGCCCGCCGGCGCGTACGGCCAGCCCGGTGTCGTTGACCAGCACCGGCTCCCCGGGCAGGATCGTCACCTCGGCCGTGCAGCCGCACGCCCTGGCGACGTCCTCGACCACCTGGGTGAAACGTTCGTGCAGCTCCTGGCGCCAGTTCTCGGACATCGCCCGGAGGGTCCCCCTGGCCACGGCCTCGCCAGGGACGGCGTTGGGCGCGGTGCCGGCGTTGACCGTGCCGAAGGTGACGACGGTGGGCGTCATCGGGTCGGCGACCCGGCTGACGACCTGCTGGGCGGTGACGATGACCTGCGCCATGGCCACCACCGGGTCCCTGGTGAGGTGGGGGTAGGCGGCGTGGCCCTCCGCTCCCCTGACGACCACCCTGAACTCGTCGGAGGAGGCGTTGACCGCGCCCGGCACGGAGGCGACCGTGCCGTCGGCCAGCAGGGGCTGCACGTGCGCGCCGATCATGGCGCCGACCCGGTGGCGGTGCAGCGCACCCGATCCCACGACGTCGGAGGCGCCGGAGGGGAAGCCCTCCTCGCGCGGTTGCAGCACGACCAGCAGGGGCGGGTCGGCGCCGAGCCGGTCGAGGGTCCTGGCCAGGGCGACCACGGCCGCCATGTGCACGTCGTGGCCGCAGGCGTGCATCGCGCCCTCGGGGGCGGCCCATTCGACGCCGGTGCGCTCGGTCAGCGGCAGGGCGTCGAGCTCGCCGCGTACGCCGACCGCCGGGCCGGGTCCGCCGACGCGCAGGACCGCGCCCGTGCCGGCGACGTGCTCGACGTCCCCGGCGGGCAGCGCGTCGAGCAGCCGGTCCCGCGTCGGGCCCTCCTGGCCCGACAGGCAGGGGGACGCGTGCAGCTCGCGGCGCAGCGCCTGCGCCGCGGGCAGCTCCCGCAGCAGGCCCTCCCGCAGCGCCGCGTAGGCGGCGCCGTCCACGCCGCCGGTCCCGATGACGGCTCCATCGACGGGCCTGTTGATCGTACGGCCCCCGAAGTCGTTCACCCCGTGCTCTCCTCCCGTGTTCCCAGTCCGTAGACGCGTCGCGCGTTGTCCGCCCCGACCATCGCCGCCACCCGCATCGCCTGCCCGGCCGACCACTCGCCGTCCAGCACGAGCCGGCCGAGCACCCGCGCCATCGCCCGCCGCCACAACACCGCGCCGAGGTGGTGCAGCTCGGCCGGCCCCCACCCGTCCGACGAGAACAGGATCTTGGCGAACGGCGCCAGCTCCAGGCTCTCGGCCACCAGCGCCACGCTGCGGGCCCCGGTGTAGGTCACGCCGAGCCCCACGTCGAAGTAGACGTTGGGATAGGCCTGCGCGAGGAACCCCGCGTGCCGCTGGAACGGGTAGCAGTGCAGCAGCACCAGCGGCACCCCGGTCGGCTCGGCGCGCTCGACGAGGCCGCGCAGCAGCAGCGGATCGGCCCGGCGCAGGTCGAGGTCGGGATCGCCGAGGCCGGTGTGGAACTGGATCGGCAACCCTCGCTCGATCCCGGCCCAGATCACGTGCCGCAGCAGCACCGGCTCCGTCAGCTTACCGCCGCCTGACCCGAGCCAGCGCCCGGCCGCCTCGGTCACCTCCGCCCGGCTCGGCGGCTCGGGGTCCAGGTCGAGGCCGTGGCGGTAGGCGGCGACGCTCTTGAGCCCGCGCGCGCCGCCGGTGCGCTCCCACAGCTGCCGGGCGAACGCGTCGGCGAAGGAGGAGGCGTCGCAGCCGCCGGCCGCGACCTGCTCGGCCACCGTCTCCAGTCGCACCACCTCGTCGGCGGGCGCGCCGGTGAGCTCGGCCATGCCGGACGGGCCCACCAGCTCGTCTCCCCGGTAGCCGGTCTCGACCAGGTAGTGGGCCACGTTCGCGGCGCCGAGCAGCAGCCGGTTCACCTCGCCGGCGCCCAGCCGGGCCCTCCTGGCCAGGTACTCCTCCGGCGTGCAGTGCGGTTCGAGCCCGAGGACGGGCGCGCAGTGGCGCAGGATGGCGTACCCGGTCTGGGAGTCGAACTGCGTCATCCACTCCGGCACCGGCCGGTCGGACTCGGTGATCAGCTCCTCGAACGCGGTGCGCGACAGGTCGCGCGGCACCACGCCGTGGACGTGGTGGTCGACCAGCGGCAGCTCCTCGATGGCCCGGACGAACCCGGCCGGGGCGAGGTCGAGGTCTGCGGCGGTGGCGTACACGTCGGTCACGGAGAGATCTACTCCCCCGTGCGCGCGCGGACGAACCACCCCGCCCCGATCCGGTGCCCGTCTAGGGGGCCGCGGCGGGCACGGCGAGCTGCTGGACCAGCCACGGCAGCGCCTGCGGCAGCTCCCGGTTCCAGGTGTTGAAGTTGTGGCCGCCGCTGGGCAGGATCAGCGACGAGGCCCGCATGGGCGGCTTGACGGCGTTCAGGAAGCGCTCGGTCGGCAGGTAGTCGGCCTCGCCCTTCCTGCTGCTGGTGACGAGCACGGACACGGGCGGCGCGGGCAGCCGGGCCAGGCGCCACATCAGGTCGTTGCGGTCGGCGAGCGCCTTGTCGCCGTGGAACAGGTCGCCGGTGGTGCCGTCCACGATCGTCTTGTAGTAGCCCGACAGGGAGACGGCGGCGGAGAACGCGTCGGGGCGGCTCATCGCCAGCTTCAGCGCGCAGTAGCCGCCGGTCGAGCCGCCGAGCACGCCCCAGGAGTCGCGGCCGGCCGCCGCCCGGTAGTGCGCGGTCACGGCCTGCCGGACGTCGGTGGCGAAGTACGTCAGCGCCTGCGGGCCGCCCGGCACGTCCACGCACTCGGTGTCGCGCGGCAGCACCACGCTCGGCCGCATCATGACCAGGACGGCCGGCTCGACCTGGTGCAGGCCGATGGCGTGGGCCAGGCGTCCGGGCAGGTCGAGGCGGGTCATGAGGTTGCGCGGGTCGCCGGGGTAGCCGGTCAGGGCGAGGATCGCGGGGAACCTGCGCCGGGGGTCCTTGAAGTAGGCCGAAGGCAGGAACACGTACGCCTCCTCGCTCAGCCGCGTGGTCGCGCCCGGCAGGACGACCTCCTCGATCCGCCCGCCCGGGACCGCCCGGCTGTCCAGCACCCGCAGCCCGGCCGCGGCCCCGGCGACGGTGATCTGGCCGGCGCCGGTGTCGGCGCCGAGCAGGTCCGCCCAGGAGGCGTAGAAGCCGAAGTAGTAGTTGACCAGCAGCGCGAGCGCCGCCACGGTGAGCGCCTGGCAGCCCGCCAGCAGGCCGGCCCGGCCCAGCACCGGCGGCAGGCCCCGCCCGGCCAGCCGCGGCCACACCCAGACGGTGGCCGCGAGCCCGGCCACCGCGAGCGCCACGGCGGTCACCAGCAACGCGATCGAGGTCAGTCCCATGAACAGCAGGAATATCCCGGCCGGCGTAAGCGCGTGGTTAACGGCGAGATTAACCGGCAGGGGCTTCAATCGGTATTTGTGAAGCGTCCTTGGATCCCCGCGCTGGCGGGTTACGCGTCGCTGGTCATCGGCCTGCTGGACATCGCCAAGGCCGTGGCGCCGCGGCTGGAGCACACGCGGATGGGCCAGTGGTCGGATCTGCTGCCCGGGACGGTGACGACCGTGGCGCGGGCGACGTCGCTGGTGGTCGGCATCATGCTGGTGATGATCGCGCACGCGCTGCGCCGGGGGAAGGTGCGGGCCTGGCGGGCGGTGGTGGTGCTGCTGCCGGTGAGCGCCGTCATGGCCGTGCTGCACCTGCGGCCGGTGACCGCCGCGATCAGCGTCGTGCTGCTGGCCGTGCTGGTGGCCGGCAGGCGGGAGTTCACTGCGCTGCCCGACCCGCGCTCGCGCTGGCGGGCGTTGTGGAACCTGCTCGTGCTCGGCGCGATCGACCTGGCGCTCGGCTACCTGATCGTGAGCGTCCGGCCGGGCGCGCTGGTGGGCCGTCCTGGCGTGGCCGAGCGGCTGGAGCACGTGGCGCTGGGGCTGGCGGGCATCGAGGGGCCGGTCACGTTCACCGTGGAACGCGTCTCCGACCTGGTCTACTTCTCCCTCGTCGGGCTGGGCGCGCTGACCGCCGTGACGACGCTCTACCTGGCGCTGCGTCCGGAACGGCCGGCCGCCGAACTGACCGCCGACGACGAACGCCGTCTGCGCGCCCTGCTGGACGTCCACGGCGAGCGTGACTCGCTGGGTTACTTCGCGCTGCGCCGGGACAAGAGCGTGATCTTCTCGCCGTCGGGCAAGGCGGCCGTGGCCTACCGGGTGGTCTCCGGCGTGATGCTGGCCAGCGGCGACCCGATCGGCGACCGCGAGGCGTGGCCGGCCGCGATCGCCGCGTTCATGGCCGAGGCGCGGCGGCACGCCTGGGTGCCCGCCGTCATCGGCTGCGGCGAGACGGGCGGCGAGGTCTGGACGAAGGTCGCCGGGCTGTCCGCGCTGGAGATCGGCGACGAGGCGATCGTCGAGGTCGACGGCTTCACGCTGGAGGGCCGCGCGATGCGCAACGTGCGGCAGATGGTCAACCGCACCCGCCGCGCCGGGTACGTCTGCCGGGTGCGCCGCGCCTGCGACGTGCCCGAGGAGGAGAAGGAGGGCATCCGCCGGGCCGCCGGGCTGTGGCGCGGCACCCAGACCGAGCGCGGCTACTCGATGGCGCTCGGCCGCTTCGGCGACCCCGCCGACGCCGATTGCCTGGTGGCCACCGCCTGCAAGGACGGCGACCTGAAGGCCGTGCTGCACTTCGTGCCGTGGGGCAGCCGGGGCGTCTCGCTGGACCTGATGCGCCGCGACCGCGACGCCGACCCGGGACTGAACGAGCTGCTGATCGCCGAGACGCTGCAGGCGGCGCCGTCGCTGGGGATCACCCAGGTGTCGCTCAACTTCGCGATGTTCCGTTCGGCGCTGGCCCGCGGCGACCGGCTCGGCGCGGGGCCCGTGCTGCGGGCCTGGCGGTCGGTGCTGGTCTTCCTGTCCCATTGGTTCCAGATCGAGTCGCTGTACCGGTTCAACGCCAAGTTCCGGCCGATCTGGGAGCCGCGCTTCGTCGTCTACCCGAACGCCCGCGACCTGCCCAGGATCGGCGTCGCGGCGCTCCAGGCCGAGGCGTTCATCCCGTCGGGCCTGCCGCTGCGCGCCCGCCTGCGCCTGCCCAGGCCCTTCACGCACGACCGGGCCGCCGCCGCTCCCCAGACGCCGTGAACCGCGCGGTTCAGGGGGAGGCGGCGGTGCCGGTGGCGGGCCACATGGTGTTGAGGCGGCCGGCGGTGGCCTGGTAGGCGCGCTCGGCCTCCGGCGTCAGGACGACGTCGGCGCCCGGCCCGGCGGCGGCCAGCCGTTCGCGCAGGACGATGGAGTCGGCGGTGTCGGCCAGGTCGAGCAGCCCGGTGAACCGGGCGGCGGAGGCCACCAGCTCGGTGGCGGGCAGGCCGGTGCACACGGCGTCGAGGGCCTGGCGGACCACGCCCTTGCCGACCGCGCCGAGGCCGAGCGCCACCGCGGCGGCCGACAGGGTGGCCACGTCGAGCGGGTCGACGTCGACCAGGCGCAGCGGCACGTGCTCGACCTGGCCGCCGGGGGCGTACAGGCGACCGGCCAGGCGGGCGGCGGCGGCGCGCCTGCCCTGCGTGGGGCCGATCGCGCGCCAGAGCCGGCGCAGCGCGGTCAGCGCGATCCCGCCGGCGAGCGGGCCGGGCAGCGGCGAGCCCACGGACTCGGCGGCGCGCAGCACCAGCAGCAGCCTCTCCAGCTCGCCCACCGCGCGGGCCAGGTCTTCGCCCAGGTCGGGGACGAGGACGGCGCGCGGGCCGAGGCCGGTCATGTGCGGCTCCTCACGGAGCCCTCGTCGTCGAGCGGTCGTCGGGCGGCGGAGCGGTCAACCGGAGGGTCACAACCGGAGCGTACGCCGCCCCGGCCACGCCGCACACCCCACCGATGAGCACCCGGCCCCCAGCCCGCGCTCCTCCCCCAGCTGCCTCCGCACCCCGTGAGGGACGGGCGAGCCGGGCGTGTGGGAGGATCTGGCCTCGATGGGTCCATGGTCGTTGGTGCGGTGGCTGCGTGCGGCGAGCTTCGCCGGCACGTGTGCCGCGCTGGCCGCGCTCGCCCACCTGGCGGGCGGCGGCTGCTTCGACCCCGGGGCGCTGCTGGCGGGGTTCCTGCTGGTCCTCGCGCCGGCCCTGGCGCTGACCGGGCGTGAGCGCACGCTGCCCGCCATCGTGCCCGCGACGGGCGCCTCGCAGGTCGTCCTGCACCTTCTGCTCTCCCTGAGCTGCGACCATCCCGCACCGGCCGCCGCCCCCGTGGACGTGGTTCACGCGCACGACACGGGCGCCCCGGGGTTCGGGATGCTGCTCGTGCACGCGGCGAGCGTGCTGCTGACGTCGGTCTGGCTGCGCTGGGTGGAGTCGGGGCTGTGCGCCCTGGTCCGCGAGCTGGCCGGGTGGGTGCTGCGCCCGCTGCTGGTGCTGTTCCTCGTCGTGGCCGGGTGGGCTGCGCCGGCGCGCACACCGGTGGGCGGGCGCGACGACGTCACGGCGCGCGTGCGGGTGTTCCTGCGGCACGTGCTGGTGCTGCGGGGGCCGCCCGCGGGTGGACCGGAGCCGCGAGGGCCGGTCCGTCCGACGGTCGTGGGCCTGCCCGCCTAGGCGCGCCCGCGGTCCTTCGCGCGCCCGTCCGCCGCGGTTCCTCCGACGACAATCCCGGCTCGCCGCCGTGCCCGCCCCCGCCGTGGGGCCGGTCCGGCGTGCGCGCCTCCGGACTCGACTCAGAGGACATCACCCATGAGACCTTCCCGTACCCGCCGGGCCGCGGCGCTCGCGCTCGTGCTGCTGGCCGCCGCCTGCGGCGCGCCCACGGCGACCGGCGCCGCCACGGAGGCGGCCACCGTCGCGCCGGCGGCCGCCGGCCGGACCGTCTACCCCCTCACCTTCGACAACTGCGGCACGCGGGTCACCTTCCGCCGGCCGCCGCAGCGCGTCCTGATCCTGAACGGCACCAGCGTCGGCGAGGTGGAGAGCTTCCTGCTGCTCGGGCTGGAGCGCAGCATCCTGGCCAACGCCCAGAGCTACGGCGTCTCCGACGACCCGTCCATGACGGCCCGGATCAAGGCGCTGCCGACCGGCGGGCTGACCATGAACAAGAACTTCGACGTGCCCGCCGAGCAGGTGCTCAAGCTCAAGCCGGACCTGGTGGTCTCCACCTGGTCCGGCGGGTTCGACCCCGCCCGCGGTTTCGCCACCCGCGAGCAGCTCGCCGCGGCCGGCATCACCTCGCTGGTCAACCCGGTCAACTGCGCGATGGGCAAGCCGGCGGCCACCGAGCAGGAGAAGCGCGCCTACCGCAACCAGTCGATCAACTCCTCGCTGGAGTTCCTCAGCCTGCTCGGGCGGGTGTTCGACGTGCAGCGCGAGGCGTTCGACCTGATCGGGCGGCTGCGGGCGCGGGTGGAGTCGGTACGGGCCCGCGTCGCGGCGCTGCCGCCCAGGAAGGTGCTGATCGCCTATCCCGGCATGGCCATGATGAACGCCAACGGCCTGCCCGCCGTGATGACCGGCGGCATCTACGACGACGTCATCAGGGCGGCCGGCGGCGTCAACGCCTTCGCCGGCCAGACCGCCGACATGACGCGCACCCTCAACCGCGAGCAGCTCGCCACCGCCGAGGTGGACGTGCTGGTCGTCGGGCTGTTCACGCCCGAGGAGAAGGGCGAGGAGGCGGCGGCGAAGCTGTTCGCCGCCTACCCCCACTGGGCCGCGGCCAGGTCCAGGACCTTCACGGTCGTCTCCGACGGCGTCTATCTCGGGCCGCTGAACGCCTGGGCCGTGGAGAAGATCTCCAAGGTGGTGCATCCCGGTGGCTGACACGCTGACCGCGCCGCGCCGCACCGTCCCCGTCCCGCCGCGGCGGCCGCACGCGGTGTCCGGGCGGGCGACCGGGTTCCTGCTGGCCGGGCTCGGGGCCGCGCTGGTCGTGGCCCTGGTGATCGGGATCTCCGCCGGGTCGGTGAACCTGCCGCCGGACCAGGTGTGGGGGGTGGTGTGGGCGTACCTGACGGGGCGGGGCGAGCAGGCCGATCCGCTGCTGGCGCAGGTCGTGTGGGAGATCCGCACGCCCCGGGCGCTGCTGGCGGCGCTGGCCGGGGCCGCGTTGTCGGTGGCCGGGGTCGCGTTGCAGGCGCTGGTCCGCAACCCGCTCGCCGACCCGTACGTGCTGGGTGTGTCGTCGGCGGCGTCGCTGGGGGCGGTGCTGGTGCCCGCGCTCGGGGGCGGGGCGCTGGCCGGGCTGACCGGCGCGCTCGGCGTCACGGGGGCCGCCTTCGCCGCCGCGCTGCTGTCGGCGCTGGTGGTGTACGTCCTGTCCCAGCGTTCCGGCAGGCTGCTGGACTCGTGGCTGGTGCTGACCGGCGTGGCCGTCGGCTACCTGTGCTCGGCGGCCACCACGTTCGTGCAGCTCCAGCTCAACCCGACCGAGCTGCAGGGCATGATGTTCTGGCTGATGGGCAGCGTCGCCGGGGCGTCGTGGGCGGATCTGGGGGTGCCCGCGCTGCTCGTCGTGTGCTGCGTGGCCTGGCTGTCCTCGCAGGCGCGGGCGCTCAACGCGCTGCTGGCCGGCGAGGAGTCCGCGGTGGCGATCGGCGTGCCGGTCGCCGCGCTGCGGATCGGGCTGCTGGCGGCCGGGTCGCTGCTGACGGCGACGGTGGTCAGCGTGGTCGGCGGCATCGGGTTCATCGGGCTGATGGTCCCGCACATGGTCCGGTTCGTGGTCGGGGCCGACCATCGCCGGGTGCTGCCGGTCTCGCTGCTGGCCGGGGCGGTGTTCCTGGTGCTGGTCGACCTGGCGGCGCGGATCGCCGACCGGCCGAACGAGTTGCCGGTGGGCATCTTCACCACGGGGCTCGGCGTGCCGTTCTTCCTGTGGCTGCTGCGCAGGCGGCGGGCGGGAGGCGGCGGCGATGCGGCTTGACCTCGCGGGCGTGAGCGCGAGCATCGACGCGCGGCCCATCGTCACCGACGTCACGCTGAGCGCCGGGCCCGGCGAGTTCGTGGCGCTGGTCGGGCCGAACGGCAGCGGCAAGTCCACGCTGCTGCGCACGGTCTACCGGTCGCTGCGCCCGTCGGGCGGCGTCGTCCGGCTGGACGGCGACGACCTGTGGCGGATGCGGCCGCGGCACGCCGCGCGGCGGCGGGCGGTCCTGCCGCAGCACAACCCGGCCGGAGAGGGGTTCTCGGTGGCCGAGGTCGTCGCGGCCGGGCGGCACAGCCACAAGCGGGCGCTGGACCGGGAGAGCGCGGGCGACCGGGCGGTGGTCGCCACGGCCCTGGAGCGGGTCGGCATGGACTGGGCGGCCGACCGGCTGATGACCACGCTGTCCGGTGGCGAGCGGCAGCGCGTGCTGCTGGCCCGCGCGCTGGCCCAGGAGGCGCCGCTGCTGATCCTGGACGAGCCGGGCAACCACCTGGACGTCGGCTCCCAGCTCCTGCTGCTGGACCTGATCCGCTCGCTCGGCCTGACGCTGCTGGCCGCGCTGCACGACCTGGACCAGGCCGCCGCCTACGCCGACCGGATCGTCGTGCTGCGCGAGGGCCGGGTCGCCGGGCAGGGGCCGCCGCTGGAGGTGCTGACCCCGGCCTTCATCGAGGAGGTCTTCGGCGTCCTGGCCCATGTGGGGCCGCATCCGATCACCGGGCGGCCGCACGTCGCGGTGGCGTCCAGGTCGGGAGGTAAGCGCCTGCCCTAGGGCCGGTCAGCACTCGTCCCCCGGTGCGGAGCCGTGTCCGGCGCCGTCCGTCCGGCCGGTTATAACCGAACGGAGTGGATCTTCGTCGTGAAGGGGCCGGGGGCCGTGTCGATCAGCAAAGTAGGACGAATGGCCGCCGGTGTCGGCCTGCTCGCGGCAGTGTGCGTGCCGGAGCGGGCCGTCGCCGTCCCGGCCCCGCCTCCGGGCGCGGCACCGGGTTCAGCGCCGGTCGCGGCCCCGGCGCCCGCGCGGGCCCCGGTGCTCAACCTGGTGCTGGACGGCGGCCGGTTCGCGCTGCCGGACGCCTTCGCGATCCTGGCGGGCCGTCCGGTGCTGGCGCGGGTGTCGGAGGCCGCGCGGGCCCGCATGGCGCAGTCGCGGGCGGGGGCGCTGGCGGCCCTGAGCGGCCAGCGGGTGTACGGCTGGAACCAGGCGCTCGGCCCGCTGAAGGATCGCCCGCTCTCGCCGGAGGAGGCCGAGCAGTTCCAGCGCAACGTGCTGCGCTCGCACGCGGCGGGCGTCGGCCCGGCCTTCCCCGACGACGTGGTCAGGCTGGCCCTGGTCCTCAAGGCCAACCAGATGGCCAGGGGGAAGATGGGCGTCCGGCCCGAGGTGCCGCAGCGGCTGCTGTCCCTGGTGAACGCCGGGGTCGTGCCGGTGATGCCGCAGATCGGCTCGCTCGGCACCGGCGACCTGCAGCCGCAGGCGGCGGCCGGGCTGGCCGCGCTGGGCGAGGACGCGCCGGTGCACTACCGGGGCGAGACCGGGCCGGCCTCGCGCATGTTGCCCCGGGCCGGGCTGCCGGCGAGCTTCACCTTCGAGGCCGGGGAGGCGCTGCCGATCGTCAGCGGCAGCACGGTGCTGGCCGCCACGCTGATGCACGCCGTGCACCGGGCCACCGTGCTCGCCGACCAGGCGGAGGGGGCCTTCGCGCTGTTCATGGAGGCCATCAGGGCCGAGCGCGGCTCGCTGGACGCGCGCACGCACCGCGAGCGGCACATCCCGGAGGAGGACGCGGTCGCGGCGCGGCTGCGGGCCATGGTCGCGGGCTCGGGCTGGATGACCGAGGAGGGCCGCAGGCGGCTCGACCCGGCCGACTACACCCCGCGCGTGCAGGACGCGGTCTCGGTGCGCGCGGCCCCGCACATCATGGCCGGGCTGCGGCAGGTGCTCGCCGCCACCCGGCGGACGCTGGCCCGCGAGGCCAACTCCTCGGCCTCCAACCCGCTGGTCTTCCGGCGCGAGCGCGGCCCCGGCTACGAGTTCGTGATGGGCGGCAACTGGGACGGCTCGATCATGGGCCATCTCGCCGACAGCCTGAACGCCGAGATCACCGACCTCGGCGTCCTGTCGCAGGAGTTGTCCGGCCGCCTGCTGTCGCCCCGCTGGAGCTACGGCCTGCCGGCGAACCTGGCCGGCGGGAGCGTCGGCCTGAACTCCGGGATGGTGCAGGCACAGTCGGTGGCCGCGGCGGTGGTCCCCGAGATGCAGGTCAGGGCCCATCCGGCGGGCACGTTGTCGCGTCCGGTCAAGGACGGCCAGGAGGACCACAACACGATGGCGATGGCCTCGGCCCGCGACCTGCACGCGAACCTCGACCGTCTGGAGATCGTGCTGGCGGTGCAGTACCTGATGGCGGCGCAGGGCATCGACCTGATCGCGGCGAGGATGGCCGGCCTGCCGCTCGGGACGGCGACCCGCGCCCTGCACGACGAGCTCAGGCGCTACGTCGCGCCGCTGGGCGACGACCGTTACCTGACCCCCGACCTGGAACGGACGATCTCGCTGGTGCACGCGGGCGGCCTGACGCCGTCCGTCGCCCCCTGAGACGGCCCGTCCGGCGCTCACCCGGCGGGCGGGGGCAGCAGGCGGACCGCGTCCAGGGCCAGCGCGAGGTCCACGATGTCCCGCGGGCGGGTGAGCGAGCGGCCGGTGAGCTGCTCGATCCGGCGGACCCGGTTGATGATCGTGTTGCGGTGGCAGAACAGCCGGCCGGCGGCCCTGGCGGCCGACCCGTCGCAGGCCAGCCAGGTCTCCAGGGTGGTCAGCAGCGTGTCGCGGTCGGCCGGGTCGAGGGCGAGCAGCCGGCCGAGCGCGCCTTCGACGAGGTGGCCGGTGACGCCGGGCCGGCTGATCATCAGCACGGCCGGCACGCGTTCGTCCAGGCGGGCGATCTCGGGGCCGCCGTCGGCGCAGGTGCGCATGGCGAGGGAGGCCAGCTCGTGCGCGGTGCCCAGCTCGTCCAGGCCGGTGACGACGGGGCTGACGCCGGCCACGCCGCTGACGATGAGGCTCAGCTCCTGGCACAGGTCGTCCAGGGTGGCCCGGCCGAGCGCGACGACGGCGACCTCGTGGCCGGTGCGCATGCGCCACAGCAGCCGCAGCGCGCCCAGGGTCGCGGGCAGCCGGACGTCGTCGTGGTGCCGTCCGCCGGGGAAGCGCACGGTGACGACGGCGTAGCGGGCGCGTTCGGGCAGGCCGAGGGAGTCGGCGGCGGCGCGCACCACCCCCGCGTCGGCGCTGCCGTCGAGCAGGGCGTCCAGCAGCGCGTTGACGCGTTCCTTGCTGCGGCCGAGAATCTCCTGCTCGCGCCGGGCGTAGACGTCGCAGGCCACCAGCGACTGCCGGTCGATCGCGTGCCAGACGTGGCTGGCGGCGCGGACCAGGACGTCGAGGCGTTCGGGACGCTCGCGTTCCATGTGGTCCACGATCGCCGACCAGGTGACCTGGCCGGCCAGGCGGTACATGCGCAGCAGCGACTCCAGCGGAAGGCCCTGCTCGGCCCTGCGCTGGGCCATCGACCGGGTGAAGACCAGGTCGCGCCGCTCGGACGGCTCCTGCAGGATCGCGGTCAGGCCCAGGCGCACGCCTTCGAGGGTGCTCTTCCAGTGCTCGTCGTAGGGGACGCAGGCGCTGTAGACGTCGTCGCCGCCGCGCGTCCTGGCGACCAGCTCGCCGGTCAGTTCGGGCAGGCGTTCGAGCAGTGCCCTGGCTGCGGTGCGTAACGTCTGGCGGACGTCCTCGTCCACGACCGTAGGGGGACGCATTCCCCGAGGCTGCCACCGGCCGCCGTTCCAGAACAAGGCTCTGTAGCGTTTTGTGACCTCGCGTTGTGCGGCTGCACAACGCGCCCCCGGCCGCGGTGGGCAGCGAGCCCGACTTCGCCGCCGCATCTGGACGGCGGCCCCGCCCGCCGGTTTGGGTGGGCCGCCATGGGGTCCTGTGAGGAAGACGAATGGCCGAGCTGAGCGTGGACGGTCTGGTGGTGGACTACGGTCCCGTCCGGGCGCTGGACGGCGTGTCACTGAGCGTGCCGTCCGGGGCGGTGGTGGCCGTGCTGGGCGCGAACGGCGCCGGGAAGACGACGCTGCTGCGGGCGGTCTCGGGAACGCTCCGGTTCCACCGGGGCCGGATCGCCGCCGGCGGCGTCACCGTGGCCGGGGCGCGGGTGGACGGGCAGCCGGCCGCGGCCGTGGTGCGGCGCGGCGTCACGCACGTGCCCGAGGGCCGCCGGGTGTTCGCCCGCATGACGGTGGAGGAGAACCTGCGGGCTGGCGGCCTGGGCACGCCGCGCGCGGCCGCCGTCCGGGCCCGGCGGCGGGTGCGCGAGCTGTTCCCCGTCCTGGCCGAGCGCGCGCACCAGCGCGCCGGGCTGCTGTCGGGCGGCGAGCAGCAGATGCTGGCCATCGGCCGGGCGCTGATGGCCGAGCCGTCGGTGCTGCTGCTGGACGAGCCGACGCTCGGCCTGGCCCCCCGGGCGGCCGCCACGATCGCCGCCACGATCAGGGCGATCAACGCGGCCGGGACCTCGATCCTGCTCGTCGAGCAGAACGTCGCCACGGCCCTGTCGCTGGCCTCCCACGCGTACGTGCTGGAGGTCGGCGCGGTCGCGCTGGCCGGCCCCGCGGCCGAGCTGGCCGCCGGCGACGAGGTGCGCCGCCGCTACCTCGGCGTGGACGACGGGCCGCCGGTCCCGCGGGCCAGGGCCGGACTGTCGAGGTGGTCCGCGTGACCTCGACATACCAACCGGATGGTATGCCCGCCCTGGAGGTGCGCGACGTGACCGTCCGCTTCGCCGGCCTGACGGCGCTGGACAGCGTCGGCTTCACGGTCGCGCCCGGCACCGTGCACGCGCTCATCGGCCCCAACGGCGCGGGCAAGTCCACCTGCTTCAACGTGCTGTCCGGCGTCTGCCGGGCCGCCTCGGGCAGCGTCAGGTTCGGCGGGAGCGAGCTGACCGCGCTGCGCCCGCACCGGATCGCCGCGCTCGGCGTCGCCCGCACGTTCCAGAACATCGCGCTCTCCCCGCACCAGCCGGTGCGGGACAACCTGCTGCTGGGCCGCCACCGGCTCACCCGGGCCGGGTTCGTCGCCGCCGGGCTCGGCCTGCCGGGCGCGCGCCGCGAGCAGCGCGCCCACGCCGCCAGGGTCGCCGAGATCGCGGCCTTCGCCGGGCTCGCCGCGGTGCTGGACACGCCGGTCGGGCTGCTCCCGTACGGCGTGCAGAAGCGGGTCGAGCTGGCCAGGGCCCTGGCCATGGAACCGCGCCTGCTCCTGCTGGACGAGCCGGTCGCCGGGATGAACGGCGGCGAGCGGCTGGAGATGGCCGGGCTGATCAGGTCGGTACGGGAGAGCCTGGGCCTCTCCGTCCTGCTGGTCGAGCACGACATGGGCATGGTCATGCGGCTGGCCGACCGGGTGACCGTCCTGGACTTCGGCCGCCGCATCGCCGACGGGCCGCCCACCGAAGTGCAGAACGACCCGGCGGTCATCGGCGCGTACCTGGGCGTGGAGGAGAGCGAGTGATCACCTTTGTGGAGCTGCTCGTCAACGGGGTCTCGCTGGGGGCCGTCTACGCGTTGATCGCGCTGGGCTTCGTCGTCATCTTCAAGGCGAGCGAGGTGGTGAACTTCGCGCACGCCTCGCTGCTGCTGGCCGGCGGGTACGTGGTGGCGCGGCTGCACCCCCACCTCGGCTTCTGGCCCGCGCTGCTGGCCGGGGTCGTGGCGGCGGCGGTCATCGGGGCGCTGGTGGAGTTCCTGGTCATCCGCCGCTCGAAGGCCG
Source organism: Nonomuraea sp. NPDC049624 (assembly GCF_040675255.1). NCBI lineage: Bacteria > Bacillati > Actinomycetota > Actinomycetes > Streptosporangiales > Streptosporangiaceae > Nonomuraea > Nonomuraea sp. NPDC049624. The sequence continues at coordinate 612,453 of NZ_JBFAOR010000005.1, forward strand.
GTTCGCACAGCGTGCTGGCCATCGTCACGATCGGCGTGGACATCGTGCTGACCACCGAGCTCACCCGGCGGATCGGCACCGAGGTGCTGGCCATGGGCGACCCGTGGGGCTCGCGGGTGCTGCGCCTCGGGCCGGTCACGGTCGCCGAGACCAGGGTCGTCGCGCTGGTCGTGGCCGGGGTGCTGATCGCGGCGTTCCTGCTGGCGTTCAAGCACACCGGGTGGGGGGTGGCGATGCGGGCCACCGCCGAAGACCCGGAGACGGCCGCGCTCATGGGCGTGCGGCTGGGCCGGGTCTCGGTCAGCGCGTGGGCCGTGGCCGGGGCGCTGGCCGCGGTGGCCGCGCTGTTCCTGTGCGTCTTCCCCACGCCCGGCCTGGACCGCGGCTCCTCGCTGGCCGCGCTGAAGGCCTTCCCCGCCGCGATACTCGGCGGTCTGGACTCCACCACGGGCGCGCTGGCCGGCGGCCTGATCGTCGGCGTCACCGAGGCACTGACCACCGGCTACCAGAACGACCTGGCCTTCCTCGGCCGCGGGATCGGCGACGTGGCGCCGTTCCTCGTCATGGTCGTCGTGCTGCTGCTGCGGCCCGCCGGGCTGTTCGGGACGCGGGAGCGGGCCCGTGTCTAGGGCCGTCGGGTCACTGGTGGCTCTGGCCGTATTCGCCGCCGTGCCCTTCTACCTGGAGGGGTTCTGGCTGCAGGCGGGCCTGTTCGCGATGGCGGCGGCGATCGGCGCGATCGGCGTCAACCTGCTGACCGGGGCGACCGGGCAGCTGTCCATGGGCCACGCGTTCTTCCTGGCCGTCGGCGCCTACGCCTACGTCTACCTGGCCGCCGAGCCCACCGCGTCGCTGGGCGGCCTGGACCTGCCGGCGCCGGTGGCCGCGGTGCTGGCGGTGGCGCTGGCCGGGGTCGCCGGCGGGCTGTTCAGCCCGATCGCGGGCCGGCTCAAGGGCGCCTACCTGGGCATCGCCACGCTGGCGCTGATCTTCGGCGGGCAGCATCTGCTGTTCAACGCCGGGCCGGTCACGGGCGGGTTCAACGGGCGTGCCGTGCCGGCGATGGAGATCTTCGGGTTCGCCTTCGCCGACGGGCCCGAGCTGGTCGTCATGGACGTGCCGTTCGGCGCGCTGGAGCGGCTGTGGTTCCTGGGCGGCCTGGCGCTGCTGGGAGCGGCGCTGTTCGCCCGCGGCGTGCTGCGCGGGCGGCCCGGCAGGGCGCTGAACACGATCCGCGACCACGAGATCGCGGCCGGGGTGATGGGCGTGCCCGTCACCCGCTACCGGGCCGGCGTCTTCGTGTTGTCGTCCATGTACGGCGGCCTGGCCGGCGTGCTGCTGGCCCTGGTCTTCCAGCGGACCGTGCCCGACTACTTCGGCATGCTGCTCTCCCTCGACTACCTCGCGATGATCGTCATCGGCGGCCTGGGCTCGGTGGGCGGCGCGGTGCTCGGCGCCGTCTTCGTCTCCCTGCTGCCGCAGCTGCTGACCCGTTACGGCGACGCCATCCCCCTGGTGTCGCCGTCCGGCTCCGGCGGCGGCCTGTCCCCCGCCGAGGCCGCCCGCATCCTGTACGGCGCCGCCGTCGTCGCCGTCGTCCTCTTCCTCCCGGGCGGCCTGCTCGGCCTGCCGCGCGCCCTGCGCGGCCGGTCACGGGGGCGCCGCCCGTCCGCTGCACCGTCACCGGAACCGTCCCCGAAGACCAGGAGCTCACATGTCCCGTAACCGCACGGCCGTCCTGGCCGCGCTGCTGGCGCTGGGGCTGGCGGCCACCGCCTGCGCCAGCGGCAAGGCCACCGGCGGCGGCCGGGCGACCGCCACCGCCGCCGGCGGCGACGGCGTCAAAACCGGCCCCGGCGTCACCGCCGACACGATCACGCTCAGCCTGCTCACCGACCTGACCGGCCCCTACGCCTCGCTGGGCAAGAGCCTCACCCAGGCGCAGCAGCTCTACTTCGAGCAGGTCAACCAGGGCGGCGGCGTCTGTGGGAGGAAGATCGAGACCATCGTCCGCGACCACGGTTACGACGCGCAGAAGGCGATGGCCGCCTACGCCGAGGTCGCGCCGAAGACGGCCGCGATCCCGCAGTTCATCGGCTCGCCGATGGTCACCGCGCTCAAGGACCGGATCACCGCGGACCAGATCCTCACCCTGCCCATGGCGTGGGCCACCGGCCTGCTCGGCAGCCAGGCCATCCAGGTCACCGGCACCACCTACGACGTGGACATGATCAACGCCGTCGACTTCCTGGTGAAGGAGAAGGGCGTCAAGGCCGGGGACCGGATCGGCCATCTGTACTTCGAGGGCGACTACGGCGAGAGCGCCCTCGCCGGGTCCAAGTACGCCGCCGGCGAGCTGGGGCTCACGCTGGTCGAGCAGAAGATCAAGGCGACCGACCAGGACATGACCGCGCAGGTGGCGGCGTTCAGGAAGGCGGGCGTGCGGGCCGTGCTGGTCTCGGTCGGCCCGCGGCAGGCGGCCTCGCTGGTCGGCGTGGCCGTGGCCGCCGGGATGGACGTGCCGTTCGTCGGCAGCAACTCGGCCTACAGCCCGCAGCTCCTGGCCACCCCGGCCGCGCCGGCGCTGCTGAAGGACTTCTTCTACGTGACCGCGGGCGCCCCGATCAGCGCGCCGCTGCCCGCCTACGCCAAGCTCATCGCCGACTACCGGGCCAAGTACGCCGGCCAGCCCCTGGACAGCGGCGTGGCGGCCGGGTGGACCGCGGCGGTCATCGTCGGCGACGCGCTGCGCAAGGCGTGCCAGGCCAAGGACCTCAGCCGGGCGGGCATCGTCGCGGCCCACCGGTCGCAGAAGTCGTGGGAGGCCGGGCTGGGCGGCACGCCGATGGACTTCAGCGTCTTCGACCGGCCCGCCTCGCGCGCCTCCTACGTCGTCAAGCCCGACAAGCAGGCGGTGGGCGGCGCCGTCGTCCTCAAGGAGGCGGCGGTGTCGGAGCTGGCCGCGAAGTACACCGTGCCGGCGGCCGGCTGACCGGCGGGGTCACCGCCCGGCGGGCTCCTCGGTGAGCCCCGCCGGTCGGGGGGCGGCCAGCATGCGGCGGTAGACCGCCTCGTAGGCCGCGGCCATCGCGCTCACGCCGAAATTCCGTTCGACGTGGGCGCGGCAGGCCCGCGGGTCGAGCCGCCCGGCCGCCTCGATCGCCGCGGGCAGCTCGGCCGCCTCCCGCCGGACGAACCCCGTCACGCCGTCCACCACGATCTCCGGCACCGCTCCCCGGCCGATGGCGACGACGGGCGTGCCGCAGGCCATGGCCTCGATCACCACCATGCCGAACGGCTCCTCCCACTGGATGGGGAAGACCATGCAGCGGGCGGCGGCCAGCAGCTCGCGCTTGCGCCCGGCGTCGGCCTCGCCGAGGTAGGTGACGCCAGGGCCGAGCCGCGGCCGTACGTGCTCGTCGAAGTAGACGTGCTCGCACGGCTCGGTGAGCTTGCCGGCCAGCACGATGCGGCGGCCCGCGGCGCGGGCGGCGTCGATGGCCAGGTGCGGGCCCTTGCTGTGGCTGAAGCGGCCCAGCCACAGCACCCAGTCCTCCTTGTGCTCCCGGAAGGGGAAGGAGGCGGTGTCGAGCGCGTTGTGCACGGTGGCGATCCAGTTGAGGTCGGGGGCGTCGGCGCGCTGGGCGTCGGAGACGGCGATCAGGTTGACGTGCTCGCCCAGCGCCCGGTACACCTCGCCCAGCTCGCCGCCGGCATCGCCGTGACAGGTGACCACGGTCGGGGTCGCCCGGCCGAGGGCGGTGAGCGGCCCGGCCAGCGAATGGTCGTGCACGATGTCGGCGGGCAGCCCTTCCAGCGCCCGCCAGGCCTGGGCGGCGTGCAGCACCTCGGGCAGCCCCTCGCCGATCCGCTCCGAGGGCGCCTCGGGGTAGGTGACCAGGAACTTGGCCGGGAGACCTGTGCTGCCCGCGCCGATCAGCGTCACCTCGTGGCCGCGGGCGGACAGGCCCGTGATCAGGTCGGCGAGCATCTGCTCGATCCCGCCGTAGGCCCGCGGCGGCACCTCCTCCCAGGGCGGAGCGACCATCACGATGCGCAGCGCGCCTTCCCAGTCGTCCTCGAACTCCGTCGTCATCCCAGCACCTCCCCCGTGTCGGTCCGGTCGTCACAACGCCGGCAGGCCGTGCGCCCTGCGGGCGGGGCCGGAGCGGCAGGCGCCGCTGATCGGGCAGCGCGGTTCGGTGACCAGCTCGACGCCGTCGGGCAGGCCGGACACCAGCGGCGTGCCGTCCTCGCCCCTGACGCGGATGCCGACCCTGGAGTCGCCCACCGGCATGCCCTTGATCGTCACCTCCCCGAACCCCTCGGGCAGCGCCGGGACCAGCCACAGCTTCCCGTACGGCACCCACGGGTCCAGCCGCAGCAGCGTGCGCAGGAGCTGGATGGGCGCGGCGGCGGCCCACGCCTGCGGCGAGCACGACGTCGGGTACGGCACCGGCCGCGCGTACTCGTCCTTGCCGAACCCGCAGAACAGCTCCGGCAGCCGCCCCCCGAAGGCGTGCGCGGCCTCCAGCAGCCCGACGGCGATGCGCTGGGCCTCCTCGACGTGGCCGTAGCGCATCAGCCCGGCGGCGATGATCGCGCTGTCGTGCGGCCACACCGAGCCGTTGTGGTAGCTCATCGGGTTGTAAGCCCCCATGGACGAGGCCAGCGTGCGCACCCCGAACCCGGTGAACATCTCCGGCGAGAGCAGGTGGCGGGCCACCTGCCGGGCCTTGTCCTCGTCGGCGATGCCGGCCCACAGGCAGTGGCCCATGTTGGAGCCGAGGCCGTCGATGGGCCGGCCGCGCCCGTCCAGGCCCATGGCGTAGTAGCCGGGGCCGGGCAGCCAGAACCGCTCGTTGAACGCCTCCCTGATCGCCCGCGCCCGCTGCACGTAGCGCCGCTCGGCGGCCTCGTCGCCCTGCTGGCAGGCGAAGTGGGCGCGGGCGAGGTAGGCGGCGTAGACGTAGCCCTGCACCTCGGCCAGGGCGATCGGCGGGCGGGCGATGGTGCCGTCGGCGAAGTTGACGCCGTCGAAGGAGTCCTTCCAGCCCTGGTTGACCAGGCCGCGGTCGGTCTTGCGCTGGTACCAGACGAAGCCGTCGCGGCTGGCGTACTCCTCGATCCAGGCCAGGGCGGCGTCGGCGTGCGGCAGCAGCTCCTCGACCGCCTCGCGGTGCACGCCCCAGCGGCGCACCTCGCCGAGCAGCATGACGAACAGCGGCGTGGCGTCCACCGAGCCGTAGTAGGCCCGGCCGCCGTACGGCGAGGAGCCGTCCTGGACGCCGAAGCGCAGCTCGTGCATGATCTTGCCGGGCTCCTCCTCCGACAGCGCGTCCACCTTGGCGCCCTGGAGCCGGGCCAGCCTGCGCAGGGTGCCGAGGGCGAGCGTCTGGTCCAGCGGCAGCGCCATCCAGGAGGTCAGCAGCGAGTCGCGGCCGAACAGCGTCATGAACCAGGGCGCGCCGGCGGCGATGGCGGGCGGCTCGTCGGGATGGTCGCGGTCGAACAGGCGCAGGCTGCCCAGGTCCTCGCGGGAGCGGGCCAGGGCCTCGACGAGAGCGGCGTTCGTGCTCTCCAGGACGGGGGTGCTGGCGGTCCACTCGGCCAGGCGGCGGGCCGGCTCGGCGTGGTGGGGGGGATGGGCGACCGGGAACCGGGCCGAGGACTCCTCGCCCTCGTGGACCGGCGTCACCAGCACGGTGACGTGCCATTCGCCGCGGGCGGGCACCACGACGTCGAAGGTGAGCAGGCCCGGCGCGGTGACGACCGGCGTGCCGGGCGGTTCGACGGCGATCCTGGCGCCGCGGGCGCGGCTGGGCGAGTAGACCTCGATGCCGCGCTCGCCGGGATTCATCTCGACGTCCTCGGCGGGCCAGCTGCGTTCGGACTTCACCTCGAACAGGTCGGCCAGGTCGGCGCCGGCCTGCACGCACACGACGCAGCCCGCGGCCTCCTCGGACATGTTGCGCAGCGTGAGGTCCTCGCGCAGCCCGCCGCCGACGTAGCGGTCGCGCACCACGAGCAGCGTGCTCTCCGCCCATCCGGGACGCGGCCGGGCCTTGCCGAGGAAGGTGGCGTGGTACGGCTCGCCCATGATGACCTGCAGCGGCTCGACGGGATGGTCGTCCACGCGCAGCATCCAGCGGGACAGCAGGCGGGTGTCGGCGTGGTAGACGCCCTGCGCGCCGCCGGGGACGATGTCGCCGCCGCACTGGCACACGCAGAACGAGCCGCCCTCCACGAGCGTGACCGTGTCGCCCAGCGCGCCGGGTTGTCCCTCGAAGGTCCATGCGTTCACCGACGAACCCCCAGTCCTTCCCCCGGTCCCGCGCCTCGCGGGGGCAGGTCCCCGCACGTCAGGAGTGCTATCCGGAGGAAGGAGGGGGAATCCCATGACTGCCTAGATTCTTAACCCTTCATCCCGATATTTCGGTATGTGGGAGGGTTTCGGCCGGAGAGGGCGTTTCCTCCCCGGCCGGGGGCCTCAGGCGGCGGCCTTGGCGGTGAGCGCCACGGTCGCCTGGCGGGTGACCCCGCTGACGGTGACCGCGACCGTCACCTGTCCCGCCCGCAGGGCGGTGATCGTGCCGGTGCCCGGGTCGAGCACCGCCACGTGCCAGGGCTTGGCCGTCTGGCGGGTGCCGACGTGCAGGTTGGGCGAGCCGGACCAGGTGACCGAGACCGGGTAGGCGGCCGGGACGGCCCGGTCGTCCTGCCGGATCGCCGCCGTGACCGGCGCGGGCGCGCCGACGGCGACGGTCGCGGGCGCGGTCAGCGTCAGCTCGTCCACGTGCGGCCGCACCTGCGTGCCGATCCAGTCGGGCGCGTCGGTGAACCAGTTGCGCCGCACGTGCTCGGCCTCGGCGGGCGTCACGGGGTCCACGCCCCACAGCGACCAGCCGGTGAAGCCGCCGTCCTCGGGGGCGGTGGCCGGGTTCTTGCCGGAGTTGCCGTTGATGAAGTACGGCACCGCGTCCACGCGCGAGGCGTTGAACGTGCCCACGTGCCCGCCGATGAAGGCCGCGCCCTTGCCGGTGTCGCGCTGGAAGGCGGCCAGCCAGCCCTCGACCAGCGCGGCCTCCTTCCGGTCGCCGAGCTGGCTGCCCTTGCCCGGCGTGGGGTCGCGCGGCGGCACGTGGAACAGCACGGCGACCGATCCGACGGAGGCGTCCTTGGCAGCCTTGTCGAGCTCGGAGCGGAGCATCGCGACCTGGTCGTAGCCGCCGCCGCGCAGGTTCAGGCGGGAGGTGTCCAGGGTGACGAAGCGGGTGCCCTTGTGGTCGAAGGTGCCGTAGGTGTCGCCGAAGACGGCCTTGAAGTTGTCGATCTTGCCGCCCATGACCTCATGGTTGCCGGGGATGTAGTGATATTTCAGCTCTCCGCCCAGCTCCTCGTCGAGGATCTTCTTCGCCAGCGCGAAGTCCTCCGGCGACGCCTCGTCCACCAGGTCGCCGTTGATCAGCAGGAAGTCGGGCTTGGCGGCCTTGATCTCCTTGAGCGTGCGGCGGGCGTTCCTGACGATGTCGCTGTCGGGGTTCCTGGCCACGAACTGGGCGTCCGACATGACCGCGAACCGCCAGGGCGCCTTGGCCACGTCCGCCTTGACCACCGGGTCGGCGACCTTGGGCACGGCCGGCGCGGTGATCGACGGCGGCACCTTGGCCACCAGGCCGTCGATCAGGATGTCGTTGGTGTACTTGGCGTCGGCCCTGGTCTCGGCCACGTAGAAGCGCCGGAGCTTGAGCGGGTAGTTGACCCCGGCGGGCACCGGGAACTCGACGTACTGCCAGCCGGTCCACGTCAGGTACGGCCCGCGCAGGATCTGCGACTGGCCGAGCGCGTCGTAGAACTCCAGGCTGGGCCACTCCCCCTTGCCGGTGGAGTTGATCCACAACCCGAACGCCTGCGGCTGCCCGTCCACCACGATCTGCTGCGGCGGGCTGGCGTAGGCGGCCCGGGTGGCGGTCGAGGTGGTGAAGTCGTAGGACAGCTTGAGCCCGCCGCCGCTCTGACCCGGCGCGGCCGACAGCGACCCGGTGGCGCGGGCGGCGGCGAAGGTCCACTTGGCGGCGTCCTCGAAGTCGGCGACCGGCTTGGACTCGAAGCCGACCGTCACCGGCACGGCCGTGGTGATCTTGCCGACCTTGGCGGTGATCAGCCCGGAGCCGGTGGCCTGCCGGGCCTTGACGGTGAAGTAGCCGTGCTCGGCCGGGGTGACCTCGAACAGGTTCCGGTCGTAGTCGAGCGTGAGGTCGTCCGGCTCGATGGGCGCGGAGTTGCCGTTGTGGTCGTAGCCGACGACGCCGAAGGCGGCGCTGCCGCCGGCGCCCGCGATGCCGAGCCGGTCGGCCGTCGCGCCGAGCCGCTGCAGCGGCTGGAGCACGGTCAGGTCGATCGTGCCCTTGGCGCCGCCGCGCGCGGCGGTGACCGTGGTCTGGCCGGGTACCAGGGCGTGGAACCGGCCGTTCCTGATCACGCCGTGCACGGCCGGGTTGGCCCGCCAGGACGGCGTGCCGGCCGCGGGGCCGTACGTCTCGTCGTAGCCGGCGGCGGTCAGCCGCCTGGTGAGGCCCGGGAAGACGCGGTCGGGACGGCCGCCCGCGACCGGGCCGACGCCGGGCGCCTTGGCCGGGTCGCTCGCCGTCTCCAGCCAGAAGCCCTTGAGCTTGCCGCTGCCCTCGGGCGCGTACAGCGCCAGGCCGTTGGGCACGTGGCGCTCGCCGCCGTCGGACGGGCTGTTCTCCACCTGGACCTGCGCCGAGCCGGGCTCGCGCGCCAGCAGGGTGGAGGAGCCGCCGCCGTCGAGGTTGAGCGCGTCGGCCGCGCCCAGGTCCACCATCATGGCGGCCAGCTCGTTGAGCGTGACGCCGCGGCTGTCGGCCTGGCGGCCGTCCACGGTCAGCAGGTACATCTTCCTGCCGTCGGCGGAGAAGCCCACGGCGGTGCGCGGGTGCGCGGCCGGGTCGCCGCTGTTCTGCACGACGCCGTCCTTGACCAGGACGTAGTTGCCGCCGACGGCCGCCTTGACGGCGGCGCCGTCCGACGCCTTGGGCTGGTACTTCACGTCCACGCGGTCGCCGGCCTTCAGGGCCGACAGCGCGGCGGCGCCGGCGTCCCGGCCGAGCAGGATCGTGGTGCCGGCGGGGATGGGCCCGGTGCCGGCGGCGTCGCGCACCTCGGTGACCACGCCGTCCACCAGCACGACCTCGGCGACCGTGGCGGCGCCCTCGACGGCGCGGGCCCGGCTGTAGGAGCCCCACAGCGGCGTGAACAGGCCGACGCCGCCGTTCTGCACCATCTGGTTGAACTGGGTGAGCGCGATCGGCGCGCCGCCGGAGGGCGTGGCGGTGCCCTCGAAGTACATCTTGAGCACCCGCCCGACGCCCTCGCCGGTGACGGCGACCGCGTTGTCGTGCCCGGCGGCCGGCGACTGGACCAGCGTGCCGTCCTGCACGCCGATGCCCTGGGCGGCGCCGGAGTTGTTGATGTCGAAGAAGTCGCCGTTGACCGCCGCCACGGCGCGGGAGCGACCGGCGGGGCCGGACAGCGGCTCGGTCTTGGTCACCTCGCCGGAGAAGACGTAGTCGGCCCTGGGCGCGCCCTTGCCGCCGCCGAGGTCGGCGGTCAGCGCGTCGGCGCGCAGCCAGCCCTGCGCGTCGTAGGTGTCGAACGAGGTCAGCGAGAGGCCCGGCGCGACCGGCCGGGTCCTCTTGGCCGTCTCCAGCCGGGGCTGCCCGGCGGTGGCCTGGCTGATCAGCGTGGAGGGCGGCGGGTAGGAGGACGCCTTCAGCGCGTCCTCGGCGGGCGGGGCGGGGTCGGCCTGCGCGGGCGCGCTCAGGGCCACCGGCCCTAACACGAGCGCGGCGGCGGCCAGGAAACGGAGGGTCTGCACGACCGAACTCAATCGCTCGTGGATATAAGTTTCAAGACTTCGGAGTGAACTAAAAGAAAATTTCAGATCTTGTGGCGTCCCGGGCCGCGCCGGACGATGGGACGCGTGGATCGACAGGCGCTCTACCGCGACCCGTACCCGCTCTACGCCCGTGCCCGCGCCGCCCCCGGGCTCACCTTCGTCGAGGAGCTGGACGCCTGGCTGGTGGCCCGGCACGACGACGTGCGCGAGGTGCTGTCCAGGCCGGACGACTTCTCCTCCCAGGGCGCCCTGCGGCCCGACGTGATCCCGAGCCCGCGGGCCTTCGCCGAGCTGGCCGGGGTGCCGGGCGGCGCGCCCGTGGTGCTGAGCACCGACGGCGAGGCGCACCGGCGCTACCGCAGGCCGCTCACCCGCGGCCTGTCGCCCGCCCGGGTGGCCGCCGCCCTGCCGTTCGTCACCGCCACTGCCGCCGGCCTGGTCACCGCGTTCGCCGAGGCGGGCGGGGGCGAGTGGATGTCCCGCTACGCCAGGCCGCTGCCCGCCGCCGTGATCGGCCACCTGCTGGGACTTCCCCCGGCCGACGTGCCCACCGCGATCAGGGGCGGCTCCCGGGCCGAGGACCTGCTGTTCACCCCGATGCCCGAGGACGAGCAGATCGCCGCCGCCCGCGACGTGGCCACGCTGCGGCGCCTGCTGGCCGCCCACGCCGCCCGTTCAGGCGGATCCGGCGACCTGACCGGCGAGGTGGTGCGCGGCCTGGCGCCCGGCCCCGGCGAGCCGACGGCCGTCCAGCGCGACGAGATCGCCTCCAACGTCGAGAACGTCATGCTCGCCGGGCATCTCACCACGACCGCGCTGCTCGGCTCGGTCGTGCACCGCCTGCTGCGCGACCGCCGCCAGTGGGAGCTGCTGTGTGCGAGCCCGGCCGAGCTGATCCCGGCCGCGATCGAGGAGGCCGCCCGGTACGAGGCGCCCGTCCAGGGCTTCCGCCGCCGCGTCACCAGGCCGCTCACGCTGGCCGGCACGCCCTTGGATGAGGGCTCGACGGTCTTCGTCTCCTTCGCCTCGGCCGGTCGCGACGAGGCGGTGCACGAGCGGCCCGACGTCTTCGACATCACCCGGCCGCGCGCCCGTCATCTGGCGTTCGGCCACGGCGTGCACGGCTGCCCCGGCGCGTACCTGGCCCGCGAGCAGCTCCGGGTGACGCTGGGGCTGCTGGTGGCCGAGCTGCCCGGCCTCCGGCTGGCCCGCGAGGACGTCGTGATGGCCGCCACGCTCATCCACCGCGCGCCCGAGGAACTCCATCTGACCTGGTGAGCCGGGCCAGGGTCTCCTCGTAGACCGGGTCGAGCCAGTAGTCGGAGTGCCAGCGCGCCTCGGGCAGCGGCTCGCCGGGCCCCGGCTGGAGCGGGTCCCAGCAGAACCGGTCGACGGTCTGCTCCCCCTCGCCCGCCGGACGCGGCCCGAACGGGTCGACCCGGCGGAAGACCGGCCCGCCGATGGGGTCGCTCAGCCGGTACAGGTTCGTCCAGCGGACGACGTCGCGCATCGCCGACAGGCCGGGGGTGCCGAAGTAGGCGGGGAAGAAGGCGGCGTACAGGCGGCGCAGCGGCGAGCCGTGGGTGAGCAGCCGGACGCGGGGCCGCAGCTCGGGCCGTACCTGGAGGACGAGCGCGGCGGTGAGCACGCTGCCCTGGCTGTGCCCGGACAGCACCACCTCGTCGCCGGCGGTCCTGGTCAGGGTCTTGACCCGGGCGAGCAGCTCGGGGATCACCCGCTCGGTGTAGCAGGGCGGCGCCAGCGGGTGGATGGCCCTGGGCCAGAAGGTCGAGACGTCCCACAGGATGCCGACCGTGCGGCGCAGCCGCGTGTCGCTGTAGGTGCGGCGGCCCAGCAGGACCAGACCCACGACGATCGCCGTCATGGCCCAGCTCCCGATCGAGGCCAGCAGCCCGGCCAGCCCGCCCACCGGGGCGAACAGGTGGAACCGGTAGATCACGGTCACCGCGCCGGAACCGGCCACGCCGATGCCGGTGAGCACGGCCAGCACGAGCCCGGCGCGGTCGGTGAGCGTGGCCAGCGCCCACTTGCCGGCCACGTCCCGGTCGTAGGCGCCGTAGTAGGGGGTCAGCTTCGGGGTGAGCGCGGCGGCGGCCGACCCGCGGGCCAGCCACAGCTCGGCCGCCACGGCGACGAAGCCGATCACCAGCAGCGGCACGAGCGCGGCCGTCCACCAGACCGGGTCGTCGAGGTAGAGCCTGCGGTCGACCGGACCGGGCTCGGCGACCGAGGCGGGCACGCCGAAGAACGTGGCGGTCCAGAACAGCAGGCCGAGGGCGAGCACGTTGGCGCTGCCGGCCGCCACCATCAGCGTGAACCAGGCCGCCATGCCGCACATCGCCCGCCGCTCGATCGGGTCGCCGGTCTCGGCCGGCCGGTCCATGCGGGCCAGGAGGAACGTCGCCACCAGGATGAACAGCCCGAGCCCGACCGTCAGCGCGAACTGGAACGCTCCAACGCCGATGCCGGGCAGCTGCCGCCCCGGCAGCGCGGGCGACATCCCGGCCAGGGCGGCGGCGATCGTGGCCACGAAAGCCAGCGGCCCGGCCACTCGCAGCGCCCGGCACGCGCGGGTGAGCCAGGGCGGGACCGCCTCGCCCGGCGCCAGCCGCCTGGCGATGCCGGGCAGCGCCGCCAGCACGGCGGCGGCGACCTGGACGGTGGCGTTGGCGGCCGTCAGCGCCAGCCCGCGCGGGTCGCCCACGAACGGCGCCGACACGGCCAGGCCGATCGACCCCAGCGCGAAGGCGACGTGCACGGCCCGCAACCGCCACACGGGCGCGCCACCGTGCCACAACCGCGGCCGGGCCAGCAACGGCCCGGGACGCGAGTCGCCGTCGGGCGGCAGACCGGTCTGCTCGTCGCGCTCCCAGGTGCGCCGCGCCAGCCACCACAGCAGCACGACCACCGCGAACGGCGCCAGCGCGGCGACGGCCAGCCGCCGCGACGGCTCGGCGCCCCACAACTCGCTCATCCAGTGGACCCAGCCGGGCGCGCTCTCGCGGGCGCAGGCCCGGCCGGCCGCGGTGCACTGCCAGCCGACGAGGTCGACGCTCGCCCGGGTGACCGCGCCCACGAGGGTGCCGGTGAGCAGCAGCGCGAACAGCCGCTGCGCCGCCTCGGCCACGTGCCGCAGGCGGGCGCCGGCCGGGGGCCTGGGAAGCATGAAGTAGGACAGGTTGGCCAGGGAGAAGGGCAGCAGGAGCAGCCAGAGGGCGATGGTCCTGCCGCCCGAGGTGAGGCCGCCCCAGGCGTAGGCCTCGCGGTGGCGGATGCCGGGCAGGTCGTCCTGCTCGCCGTCGGGCCGGCCGCCGGGCCACCAGCGGCGGTAGAAGCCGGTGGTGGCGTCACCGGCGATCTGGCGGGGGTGGGGATGGTTGAGGATGCTCGCCGGCGGGGTGCCGGAGACGCCGTGCACACGTAGTTCGGTCATGCCTCCGCAGGTGGGGTCCAGGAATCCGTCCATGAGCCCAGGATCACGCAAAGTCACTGATTACGCAAAGTAATGGCACGGTCACGCGAACGCGGGCGGGTTCTTCGGCCCTCTCCTGGCGGCTAGAGCCCGGTGGGGAAAGCCGCATTTCCGCACATCGGGGGCTAAGTGGGCGTACATCTGAAGCGAGGGCACCGAAGCGAGGCATCATGACGACGACGCTGCCGCAACAACATTCCTCGGGACCGGGCGACCAGATCCGCTCCGCGCGGATCAACGGCTGGTTCGCGGTGCTCGCGGCGGTGCTGGCGGCGGTGGTGACCTTCGCCGGCACGGTCGCCTACCAGGAGGCCGCCAAGGAACGCCAGGGCTGCGCCGCGACCCCGAGCCGCGAGAACTGCGACAAGAAGGACGCGAGCGTCACCGGCTGCGACAAGGACGCCGTCACCGTGCCGGGCGGCACCGCCGTGCGGACGGTCGCCGCCGGGCGGATGATCCTGGAGCTGCGCTGGAGCCGCACCTGCCAGACCCTGTGGGCACGCGTGCAGCCGCAGAACGACGTCTTCTATCTCCAGCCCTGGACGGAGCCCGACAGGAAGGACGCCACCCGTTTCTTCGCGGCAGGCGAGCGCACCCGGGGATGGCTGGAGTCGCCGATGGCCTTCAGCCCGGGCGGGAACGTCGCCGCCAAGGCGTGCTCCTTCGCCGGCCACGGCCGGGCGGACGTCGAATACGCCTGCACGGCCATGCTGATGCCCGACGGCACCGACGTCACCGAGAGCTAGGGCCGCCGCCCGGCGCGGCGTCCTCGCATGGGCCGCCGCCGGGCGGGCACCATGATCTACGTGACCGCGATCGGCGACGGCGAGGCGCGGGCCCACTGGATCGACAGGGAGACGGTCGTCTGGACGGTGGATCCGTCGCTGACGCACGCGCTGGCCTGCGCCCCGGCGGGCGGCATCGGCTGCCACGACGGCCGGCTGACCGGCCACGCCGTGACCGTCCCGCTCACGCCGGGCGCGCTGGACGACGTCCGGCGGCGGGCGTGGCCGCACCTGGCCGGCGGCACCGCGCTCAAGCTGCGCCCCGAGGACGCCGGGCGGGTGAAGGAGGCGCTGCGCGGTCAGGTGGTGGCCGTGGCCCACGACGGCTCCGGCGCGCTGGCCGCGGCGACCGGCGTGCAGATCCCGGGCGTGCTCGACGACGTCTACGCCGGGGCCGTGCGCGCCGGGCTCGGGCCGTCGGGACGGCTGCTGCCCCGGCTGGCCCTCTGGGCGCCCACCGCACGACGGGTGGAGCTGGCGCTCGGCGGCCGCCTGCACGCGATGCGGCTGGACGAGGAGACCGGCGTGTGGTCGATCCGCGGCCTGCCCACCTGGTACGGCAAGGACTACACCTACCGCGTCACCGTCTACTCCCCCGCCGCGGGCCGCGTCGTCACGAGGGAGGTCACCGACCCCTACAGCCTGGCCACCGCGCCCGACGGGGTCCGCAGCAGGCTGGTGAGCCTGGACGACCCCGCGCTCAAGCCGCCCGGCTGGGACCGCCTGGCCAAGCCCGCCCCGGTCCCGCTGGACCGGGCGGTCGTCTACGAGCTGCACGTACGCGACTTCTCCGCCTCCGACGCCACCGTGCCCGAGGAGCTGCGCGGCACGTACGCGGCCTTCGGCCACGACGGCGACGGCATGCGCGAGCTGCGCGCGCTGGCCGCGGACGGCCTCACCCACGTGCACCTGCTGCCGGTGTTCGACGTGGCCACGATCCCCGAGCGCCGGTCGGACCGGACCGAGCCCGGCTGCGACCTGGCCGCCCTGCCGCCCGACTCCGAACGGCAGCAGGAGATCGTGGCGCTCACCGCGGACCGCGACTCCTACAACTGGGGCTACGACCCGCTGCACTACACCGTCCCGGAGGGCTCGTACGCGACCGACCCGGACGAGCGGATCAGGGAGTTCCGCGCCATGGTCGCCGCGCTCAACGAGGCCGGGCTGCGCGTGGTCATGGACGTGGTCTACAACCACACCCACTCGGCGGACGTGCTGGACCCGATCGTGCCGGGCTATTACCACCGTCTGCTGGAGGACGGCTCCCTGGCCACCTCCACCTGCTGCGCCAACACCGCGCCCGAGCACGCCATGATGGGCCGGCTCGTGGTCGACTCGGTGCGCACCTGGGCCAGGCAGTACAAGGTGGACGGCTTCCGCTTCGACCTCATGGGCCACCACCCGAAGGCCAACATCCTGGCCGTGCGCGCCGCGCTCGACGCGCTCACCCCCGAGCGCGACGGCGTGGACGGCCGCTCGATCATCCTGTACGGCGAGGGCTGGAGCTTCGGCGAGGTGGCCGGCGACGCCAGGTTCGAGCAGGCCACGCAGGCCAACATGGCCGGCACCGGCATCGGCACGTTCGACGACCGGCTGCGGGACGCGGTGCGCGGCGGCGGCCCGTTCGACGCCGACCCGCGCGTGCAGGGGTACGGCTCCGGCCTGGCCGGCGCGCCCAACGGCGCGCCCGTCAACGGCTCGGAGGAGCAGCAGCGCGAGCGGCTGCGCCACTGCACCGAGCTGGTCATGCTGGGCCTGACCGGCGGCCTGCGCGACTACGTGCTGCCCTCGGGCCGCGCGGGCCGGGAGGTCGTGCACAACGGCGCCGCCGCCGGTTACGCCGCCCGGCCGGACGACGTCGTGTCGTACGTGGACGCGCACGACAACGAGACGCTGTTCGACGCGCTGGCCTACAAGCTGCCCGCGGGCACGCCGATGGCCGACCGGGTGCGCATGCAGGTGCTGTCGCTGGCCACGGTGCTGCTGGGGCAGGGGGCGGCGTTCGTGCACGCGGGCAGCGAGCGGCTGCGCTCGAAGTCGCTCGACCGCAACTCCTACGACTCCGGCGACTGGTTCAACCGGCTGCTGTGGGACTGCTCGGCGGGCAACGGGTTCGGCGCGGGCCTGCCGCCGCGGGCGGACAACGAGGCGGCCTGGCCGTACGCCCGGCCGCTGCTGGCGGACCCGGCGCTGCGTCCCGGCTGCGCGGCGATCGGGGCGGCGCGGGCGGCGTTCGGGGAGCTGCTGCGCATCAGGGCCTCGACGCCGGCGTTCGCGCTGGGCACGGCGGAGGAGGTGCGGCGGCGGCTGTCGTTCGCGGCCGGCGGCGAGGGCGTGATCGTGATGCGGGTGGACACCGCGGGGCTGGACCCGCGGTGGGACGCGGTGGTCGTGGTGCTCAACCCCACCCCGTCGCCCTGCACGCGGGCGCCGGGAGTGCCGCCGGGCCGGCGGGTGGCGCTGCACCCGGTGCAGGCGGCGTCGGCGGACGAGGTGGTCAGGCGGTCGTCCTACGACCCGGCGGCCGGCACGCTGACGGTTCCGGCCCGCACGGCCGCTGTTTTCGTCATAAATGCCGAAAATTCCTCATAAATTAAATTCTTTGGTGCCATAACCATGAATAGCGGTTGAGGAATGATCGCATCGCCTGAGGGAACCATTCCTGTGGAAGATGCCCGATCACTGGCTTTGACGCGCCCGACAGCGCAAACTGGCTGGACGGCGATCGCGTGGAGCATGGAGCACCCCGTGGACAATCACCTTGATCACATGCCGGTCCTGTCCCGCGGCAGGCATCGCAACCCGAAGCGCGGCGCCTGTTTCATGGAACTGGCGTCCTACCTGGCCGGCGAGCGGTGGAGCGACCACCCGGCCTGCACCCATCCGCTGCTGGCCGCACTCGCCCGCCTGGTCAACGACAACACCGGCGACGAGAGCCGCGCCCAACTGGTCGGGCTCGTGCCGTCCATCATCGGGCTGGCCGGCGACGACCTGCGGATCGACGCCCACATCGCGCTGCGCTGCGCGACCACGGCCCTGCCCGTCGCCGCCGCCGAGCGCCAGCTCGCGCTCGCGGTGTCGGTGCTGGCGGCCGAGGAGATGCTGGCCAGGCTCGACGGCGCGCCGTCCGGCCGGTTGAGCGAGCTGAGCCGCAGGGCGATGGAGCAGGTGCCGCACGCGGCCGAGCAGGCCAGGCGCTTCAGCCGGGCCGCCAAGATCACCGAGAAGGGCTTCCGCCGGTACGCGGCGCCCAACGCGGTGCAGCTCGCCGTGGTCGGCATCGTCCAGGCGTGCATCAAGGACCCCGACGCGCTGCTGCGCAGGCTGCTGGCGGACGCGATCGCCGACTGCGACGCGATCGTCAACGGCCCCAAGGCCGCCCGGTCCGCTCAGCCCGGTTCCGCTCACCCCGATCCCGCTGAGCCGGCTCCCGTCAGCCCGGCGCACGCCTGACCCCGTCCGCGTCCCTCCGGCTCCCGCGCGCCGCGGGTTCCGGGGGGACGTTCGCGTTCCCGTCCCCGAGCCTGTGGTCGCACGCGCACGCACAGTGACGCGGCGGGAAAACCGCAGATCAGGCTAGCCTCCCCTTCGTTGCGGATCATGCCGGAAGGGCCTAGATTCCGTGACGAACTGCCACTAAGGGGAGGATTGTCATGACGATCGAGCTTGCCCGGCCCTACTCTCCTGAGAAGCACCACAGCCACCGGGACGTCACCGGCGGCTGGTTGCGCCCGGCGGTGTTCGGGGCGATGGACGGGCTGGTCTCCAACGTGGCGCTCATCGCCGGCGTCGTGGGCGCCGCGGGCGCCGGGCGCGGCGCGGTGCTCGCCGGGTTCGCCGGCCTGGTCGCGGGGGCGTGCTCGATGGCGGCGGGCGAGTACACGTCGGTGCGGTCCCAGACCGAGCTGATGCGCGCCGAGATCGCCGTGGAGCGGCGCGAGCTGGCCCGCAACCCCGACGGCGAGCGGGCCGAGCTGGCCGCCCTGTACCGGTCGCGCGGCCTGGACGCCGACCTGGCCCGCCGGGTCGCCGAAGGGCTGTCGGCCGATCCTGAGCAGGCGTTGCGCGTGCACGTGCGCGAGGAGCTGGGCGTCGACCCCGACGACCTGCCCTCGCCCTACCTGGCGGCCGGCTCGTCGTTCCTCGCCTTCGCGGCGGGGGCGCTGGTGCCGCTGGCGCCGTTCCTGTTCGGGGCGTCGGGGTTGTTCCTGGCGCTGGCGCTGAGCATGGTGGCGCTGTTCGGGTTCGGCGCGGCGGTGGCCGTGATGACCGCGCGGCCGTGGTGGCTGGGCGGCCTGCGCCAGCTCGGGCTGGGCGCGGCCGCCGCCGCCGTCACCTTCGGCCTCGGCCACCTGCTCGGCGTCGCCGTCTCCTGACGCCGGCGCACCGCTCATGGCCGGACCGCCTCCTGACGCCGGCGCACCGCTCATGGCCGGGCCGTCTCCTGACGGGGCCGCGCACCGCTCGTGCCGGGCCGTCGAGGGGCCGCTCAGGGGCGGCTGGCGACGGCCAGGTTGACGCCGAGGCCGATGAGCGCGGCGCCGGTCAGCCCGTCCACGGCCTTGCGCACGCCGGGCCGGGCGAACACCCGGCGCAGCGTGCTCACCACGTTCGCCACCGTGAGGAACCAGACCATCGTGCCGGCCAGCGCGACCGCCGACAGCAGCAGCGTGTCGCCGAACGCGGCCCCCTCGCTCACGAAGTGCGGCACCAGGGCCACGAAGAACAGCGCGGCCTTGGGGTTGAGCACGTTGGTCAGCAGCCCTTCGGCGAAGGCCGCCCACGGGCCGCGGTCGGCGGGGGCGGGCAGGCCGAGGTCGAGCGGGCCGCCCTTGCGCAGGGCCGCGCGCAGCGCCTTGACCCCCAGGTAGAGCAGGTAGGCGGCGCCGACGACCTTGACCACGGTGAAGGCCGTGGCCGAGGCCGCCAGCAGCGCGGCCACGCCGGTGCCGGCGGCCATCACCCAGACGGCCACGCCCACGGCGATCCCGGCCGCCGCGGCCATGCCGTGCCACCGGCCGGACAGCGCCGAGCGGCGCACCACGACCGCGAAGTCGGGGCCGGGCGACATCGCCCCGACCATCACCAGGGCGCCGAACCCCACGGACTGCGTCAAAGAGGTCATCATGGCGTCCACCTTACGAGCACCCGGCCCTCGGGGATCAAGGTGGACCGCTCCCACGTCCAGCTCGGCACCGTGATCATCTCGGCCGGGTGGTCGAGCGGGACGGGCGTGTCCAGCAGGACGGAGTGCGACGTGAGCGGCAGCCCGCCTTCGGGGACGACGACGCTCGCCAGCGGGGTGCGCAGGCTGGGCCCGTCGGGCTCGTCCAGGTCGCTGGACACCCAGGTGGGCTCACCGGCGAAGAACGTGCACACCAGCGCCCCCGCCGGCGCCGCGCCGGAGTGGCGCAGGGCGCCGGCGGGCAGCCAGGCGTGCTCCCCCGGCAGGTACGCCACCCCCGACACCCGAAGCTCGCCCTCCAGCAGCACGAACTCCTCCCCCGCCAGGTAGTGGCCGCGGCCGGGACGGCTCCACCGGGGCGGGAAGCGGACCAGCGACGTGCCGCCGCCCAGCGGGGCGACCCGCACCGGCAGGTTGGAGCCGGGCAGCAGCGCCTCGTGGCCGGGCAGCCCCGCGTCGAGCAGATCGATGAGCACGTCAGATGATGTGCCCCGGTTACTTCCCGCGACGCCACTTCTTGAAGATGGTCCGGATCGTCAGCACCAGGGCGAGGCCGACGATCTGGCCGCCGAGCACGATCCGGTTGACGTCGACGGCCGGACGCCACTGCACGTCGCCGTCCTTGACGACGAACACCCCGGCGGGGGTGGCGCTGTAGCCGAAGCCGCCACCGCCGCCGCTGCCGATCTCCTCGCCCTTCTCGTCCCGGCCCTGCCCCTGACCGGCCCCGCCGCCCTGGGCGACCCGGGCGACGGGGATGACCAGGACGTCGCCGTGGTGGATCGGCTCACCGAAGACGCGCCTGACGGTGACGGCGTCCTTCGACTGCTCCAACAGCTCCTTGATGTCCATGGGCCCATCGTTCACCCGGATCGGCCGCTAGTCGAACGTGGTGGAGATCTCGTGCCAGCCGCCCGGCGGGATCCTCTCCGCCGGTTCCGGCCCCCAGGTGCCCTTCTGGTAAGGCAGCGGCTGGTCGGGCAGGTCGAGCAGCCTTCCCACGATCCGCCACGACTCCTCCACCAGGTCGAACCGGGCGAACCGCCGCGGATCGCCGCTGACGGCGTCGGTCAGGATGCGCTCGTAGGCGGCCTCCATCGGCCCGAGCACCTTGGTGAAGTCGACGCTCACCGGCACCGGGATCGTCCGCTGCCGGCCCGGCTCCTTGGCCAGCACGTCGAAGGTCACCCCGGCGTCGGGCTGCAGCCGGAACCTGATGAGGTTGGGCCCCGGCGGCACGTCGCCGCCGCGGAACATCGTCACCGGCGGCTTGCGCAGCTCGGCCACGATCTCCAGGTCGGTGGTGGGCAGCGCCTTGCCGGAACGGATGCACCAGGGCACGCCCGCCCACCGCCAGCTGTCGATGTAGAGCCGCATGGCGACGAACGTCTCGGTGGTGGAGCCGGGCCGGACGCCGGGGGTGTCGAGGTAGCCGTCGTACTGGCCGCGCACGACGTGGGCCGGGTCGACGGCCTGGACCGCGCGCAGCACCCGCCACTTCTCGTCGAGCTGGGCGCGGGCGTCCATGGACGGCGGCGGGTCCATGGCCAGGATGGCCAGCAGTTGCAGCAGGTGGTTCTGGACCACGTCGCGGACCGTGCCGTTGGCGTCGTAGAAGCCGCCGCGGTCGGCGACGTCGAAGTCCTCGGCCATGGTGATCTGCACGCTGCGCACGTAGTTCCGGTTCCACAGGGGTTCCAGCAGCATGTTGGCGAACCGGAACACCATGAGGTCCTCGACCGGCTCCTTGCCCAGGAAGTGGTCGACCCGCCGCAGGTGGTCCTCGTCGAAGTACTTCAGCAGCTCGTCGTTGAGCCTGCGCGCGGAGTCGAGGTCGTGCCCGAACGGCTTCTCCACCACGAGCCTGGCCTCGTGGTTGAGCCCGGCGCCGGCCAGCCCCTCGGCGACGACCGAGAACAGGGCGGGCGGCACCGCCAGGTAGTGGACGAGGAACCCCTTGCCCTCGACCTCCTGCCGCAACTTCGCGAACGTCCCGGGGTCGCGGTAGTCGCCCGCCACCAGCCGCAGGTTGCCGGCCAGCTTCTCGAACGCCGCGTCCTGGACGCCGCCGCACGCCTCGCGGGCGTGCTCGCGCAGCGCGTCGAGGTCCATGTCGGTCTTGGCGACGCCGATGATCGGCAGGTCGAGCCTGCCGTCGGCGGTCAGGTGGTAGAGCGCCGGGAGCAACATCTTGCGCGCGAGGTCGCCCGTGACGCCGAACAGGACCAGCGCGCCCGCCCGCCCCATCTCTAGGCCCGCCTTCCGCGCAGCTCGCGGTACCTGCGCACGAGTTGTTCGGTCGAGGAGTCGGGGAAGGTCTGCGGCGGCTCGTCTGAGGTGAGCGCGGGCGCCACGTCGAGCGCCATCTTCTTACCCAGCTCGACGCCCCACTGGTCGAAGGAGTCGACGCCCCAGATCGTGCCCTCGACGAACACGATGTGCTCGTAGAGCGCGACGAGCTGGCCCAGCGTGGACGGCGTGAGCTTGGTCGCCAGGATCGTCGAGGTGGGCCGGTTGCCCGGCATCACCTTGTGCGGCACGATCTCCGGCGGCGTGCCCTCGCCCGCGATCTCCTCGGCGGTCTTGCCGAAGGCCAGCGCGCTGGTCTGGGCCAGCAGGTTGGCGGTGAGCTGGTCGTGCATGCCCTCGCGGTCCTCGAACGGCTCGGCGAAGCCGATGAAGTCGGCCGGGACGAGCCGGGTGCCCTGGTGCAGGAGCTGGTAGAAGGCGTGCTGGCCGTTGGTGCCCGGCTCGCCCCAGAAGATCTCACCGGTCGGGACGGTCACCGGGCTGCCGTCGGCGCGCACCGACTTGCCGTTGGACTCCATGGTGAGCTGCTGGAGGTAGGCCGGGAAGCGGTGCAGCCGCTGGCTGTAGGGCAGCACGGCGCGGGTCTCGGCGCCGAAGAAGTCGGTGTACCAGATGCCGAGCAGGGCCATCAGGACCGGCATGTTGGCGTTGAAGGGCGCGGTGCGGAAGTGCTGGTCCATGCTGTGGAAGCCGGACAACATCTCACGGAACCGGTCCGGCCCGACGGCGATCATCAGCGACAGGCCGATGGCGCCGTCGAAGGAGTAGCGGCCGCCCACCCAGTCCCAGAAGCCGAACATGTTGTCGGTGTCGATGCCGAACTCGGCGACCTTCCCGGCGTTGGTGGAGACGGCCACGAAGTGCTTGGCGACCGCGTCCTCGCCGAGCGCCTCGACCAGCCAGGACCGGGCGACCCTGGCGTTGGTCAGCGTCTCCAGCGTGGTGAAGGTCTTGGAGGCGACCACGAACAGCGTGGTGGCCGGGTCGAGGTCGCGCAGGTTGCCCAGGATGTCGGCGGGGTCGATGTTGGAGACGAACCTGGCCTCGACGCCGGCGTCCACGTAGTCGCGCAGCGCCTCGTAGGCCATGGCCGGGCCGAGGTCGGAGCCGCCGATGCCGATGTTGACCACGGTCCTGATCGGCTGGCCGGTGGCGCCCTTCCACTCCTTGGACCTGACGCGGTCGGCGAAGGCGCTCATCTTGTCCAGCACCGCATGCACGTCGGCCACGACGTCCTGGCCGTCGACGACCAGCTTGGCGTTCTCCCGCATGCGCAGCGCGACGTGCAGGACGGCGCGGTCCTCGCTCACGTTGATGTGCTCGCCGCCGAACATCGCGGCGATGCGCTCGCGCAGGCCCACCCGCTCGGCCAGGGCCACCAGCAGGTCGATCGTCTCCTGGGTGGCGCGGTGCTTGGCGTAGTCGAGGTAGAGGTCCCCGGCGCTCACCGTCATCCGCCCGGCCCTGCCCGGGTCCTCCGCGAACAGCTCACGAAGCTGCTTTCCCGCCAGCTCCTCGTGATGCTTGCCCAGAGCCGCCCACTCCTGGCTCTGGCTGATGTCGCCGTTCACCGCTTCCTCCTCATACGTCGTCAAACCTGATCACATCGTCCCGCACTCGCGGGAGATCCGCTGAGCCGGGCTACCGTCAGGGAACCCCGTACCCCACGGGGAAGATTCCGCGCACGGCGCCGGGCACTCTTTGCTTTCAGTGGGACTCCCGGCCGGGCGCGTCGCCGGAGGAGCCCGTCAGGAAGTCGAGGTCGGCGCCGAGGTGTGCCTGGGTGACGTGGTCGACGTACAGGCGCTCCCAGCCGCGGGCCGGCCGGGCGTGGCCGGTCATGACCGGCTCCCTGGCGGCCAGCTCGGCCTCCGGGACGTCGACGTCGAGCCTCCTGGCGGCCACGTCCAGCACGATCGGGTCGCCGGTGCGCACCCGCGACAACGGGCCGCCGGCCGCCGCCTCGGGCGAGGCGTGCAGGACGACCGTGCCGTACGCGGTGCCGCTCATCCGGGCGTCGCTGACCCGCACCATGTCGCGCACGCCCCTGGCCAGCAGCTTGCGCGGCAGCGGCAGGTTGCCGACCTCCGGCATGCCCGGGTAGCCCCTGGGGCCGCAGCCGCGCAGCACCAGCACCGAGGTCTCGTCGACGTCGAGGCCGGGCGAGTCGAGCCGGGCCCTGGCGTCCTCGACGCCGTCGAAGACGATCGCCCTGCCGCGGTGGCGCAGCAGCTCCGGCGAGGCGGCCGCGGGCTTGATCACGGCGCCGTCGGGTGCGAGGTTGCCGCGCAGCACGGCGATGCCCGCGTCTGGCAGCAGCGGGTCGGAGCGCCGCCGGATCACGGTGTCGTCCCAGATCTC
Source organism: Nonomuraea sp. NPDC049624 (assembly GCF_040675255.1). Lineage (NCBI taxonomy): Bacteria > Bacillati > Actinomycetota > Actinomycetes > Streptosporangiales > Streptosporangiaceae > Nonomuraea > Nonomuraea sp. NPDC049624. Next base: position 636,506 of record NZ_JBFAOR010000005.1, read on the forward strand.
CGCGCCGGCCAGGTGCTCGGCCAGCGGCCTGCCGGTGACGGTGATCGCCGCGGGGTCGAGCAGGTCCTCGACCTCCCGCAGCAGGGCGGCCAGGCCGCCCGCCCGGAACAGGTCGTCCATCAGGTGACGGCCGGCGGGCTGGAGGTCGGCCAGCAGCGGCACGCCCGAGCCGGCCCGGTCGAAGTCGTCGAGGCTCAGCTCGACGCCGAGCCGCCCGGCGATGGCCAGCAGGTGCACGACCGCGTTGGTGGAGCCGCCGATCGCGGCCAGCGTCACGATGGCGTTGAGGAAGGAGGCCCTGGTCATGACGTGGCTGGGGCGGCGGCCCGCGCGTACCAGCTCGACGGCCAGCCGGCCGCTGTCGTGCGCGCGTTCCAGCAGGCGGCTGTCGGGGGCCGGAGTGCCGGCCGTGCCGGGCAGCGTCATGCCGAGCGCCTCGGCCATGCAGGCCATGGTGGAGGCGGTGCCCATCGTGTTGCAGTGGCCGCGGCTGCGGATCATGGACGACTCCGAGGCGAGGAACGCCTCGCGGGAGAGCGTGCCGGCCCGCACCTCCTCGCTGAGCCGCCACACGTCGGTGCCGCAGCCGAGCGGCACGCCGCGGAAGTGCCCGGTCAGCATGGGCCCGCCGGGCACGACGAGCGCCGGCAGGTCGACCGAGGCGGCGGCCATGAGCAGCGCCGGGACGGTCTTGTCGCAGCCGCCGAGCAGCACCACGCCGTCGATCGGGTTGGCCCGCAGCAGCTCCTCCGCGGCCATGGCGGCCAGGTTGCGCCAGAGCATGGCGGTCGGGCGCACGTTCGTCTCGCCCAGCGACAGGACGGGCAGGTCGAGCGGCACGCCGCCGGCCGCCCACACGCCGTCCATGACGCTGCGGGCGACCTCGTCGAGGTGGGAGTTGCAGGGCGCGAGGTCGGAGGCGCTGTTGGCGATCGCGATGTGCGGCCGCTCGCCCTCGAACGCCTCGCGCGGCAGGCCGCGGCGCATCCAGGCCCGGTGGATGTAGGAGTTCCTGTCGTCACCGGAGTACCAGCGGGAACTGCGCAGCGCCATGTGACGGCACATTATCGGCAGCCCGGGGATTCAGCACCGCCTGCGGAGGAATGGGCAGGGGCATGGACCACATAGACGCGTACTGGCGGGCGGCCAACTACCTGTCCGTCGGGCAGATCTACCTGCTGGACAACCCGCTGCTGACCGAGCCGCTGCGCCCCGAGCACATCAAGCCGCGCCTGCTCGGCCACTGGGGCACCACCCCGGGGCTCAACTTCTGCTTCGCCCACCTCAACCGGGTGATCTCCGAACGCGACCAGGACATGATCTACATCGCCGGTCCCGGCCACGGCGGGCCCGCCGCCGTCGCGCACGCCTGGCTTGAGGGCTCCTACACCGAGCGTTATCCGGACGTCTCGCAGGACGTCGAGGGCATGCGGCGGCTGTTCCGCCAGTTCTCCTTCCCCGGCGGCATCCCCAGCCACGTCGCGCCCGAGACGCCCGGCTCCATCCACGAGGGCGGCGAGCTGGGCTACTCCCTCGCCCACGCCTACGGCGCCGCGTTCGACAACCCCGGACTGGTGGTGGCCTGCGTCATCGGCGACGGCGAGGCCGAGACCGGCCCGCTGGCCGCGAGCTGGCATTCCAACAAGTTCCTCGACCCCCGGCGCGACGGCGTCGTGCTCCCCATCCTGCACCTGAACGGCTACAAGATCGCCAATCCCACCGTGCTGGCCCGCATCCCCGAGCAGGACCTGTTCAAGCTCATGGAGGGGTACGGCTACCGCCCCCACCTGGTCGGCCCCTCGCACGAGGAGATGGCCGCCACCCTCGACACCGTCTTCGACGAGCTGGCCGAGTACAAGGACGGCCAGGACCGGCGGCTGCCGATGATCGTCCTGCGCACGCCGAAGGGCTGGACCGGCCCGCGCGAGGTGGACGGCAAGCCGGTCGAGGGCACCTGGCGGGCCCACCAGGTGCCGCTGGCCGGGGTCCGGGAGAACCCGGCGCACCTGGCGATGCTGGAGGAGTGGATGCGCTCGTACCGGCCGCAGGAGCTGTTCGGCTCCGACGGCAGGCCGGTCGAGGAGGTGCTGGCGACGGTGCCGCGGGGGCCGCTGCGGATGAGCGCCAACCCGCACGCCAACGGCGGCGAGCTGCTGCAGCCGCTGCGGCTGCCGGACTTCCGCCGGCACGCCGTCGAGGTCAAGTCCCCGGCCGCGCAGCTGACCGAGCCGACGCGGGTGCTCGGCGGGTTCCTGCGCGACGTGATCGCCGGCAACCCGCGCAACTTCCGGCTGATGGGCCCCGACGAGACCGCCTCCAACCGGCTGCAGGACGTGTTCGAGGTCACCGACCGGGCGTGGGAGGCCGAGCTGCTGCCCACGGACGAGAACCTGGCCCCCGGCGGCCGGGTGATGGAGGTGCTGAGCGAGCACCTGTGCCAGGGCTGGCTGGAGGGCTACCTGCTGACCGGCCGGCACGGCCTGTTCAACTGCTACGAGGCGTTCATCCACATCATCGACGCCATGTTCAACCAGCACGCCAAGTGGCTGGAGTCGTCGCAGAAGATCTCGTGGCGGCGGCCGGTGGCGTCGCTGACGTACCTGCTGTCGTCGCACGTGTGGCGGCAGGACCACAACGGCTTCAGCCACCAGGACCCCGGCTTCCTGGACGTGGTCGTCAACAAGAAGGCGTCGGTGGTGCGGGTCTACCTGCCGCCGGACGCCAACACCCTGCTGTCGGTGGCCGACCACTGCCTGCGCTCGCGCGACTACGTCAACGTGATCGTGGCGGGCAAGCAGCCGGTGCTGGACCTGTTCACGATGGAGGAGGCGATCGCGCACAACACGCGCGGCCTGGGCATCCTGCCGTGGGCCTCCACCGACCAGGGCAGCGAGCCGGACGTGGTGCTGGCCTGCGCGGGCGACGTGCCGACCCAGGAGACGCTGGCCGCCGCGGCGCTGCTGCGCGAGCACCTGCCGGAGCTGAAGGTGCGCGTCGTCAACGTGGTGGACCTGATGCGGCTGCAGCCGCGGTCGGAGCATCCGCACGGCATGCCGGACGCCGAGTTCGACACGCTGTTCACCGTGGACCGGCCGATCATCTTCAACTTCCACGGCTACCCCTCGCTCATCCACCAGCTCGCCTACCGCCGCACCGGGCACGCCAACATGCACGTGCGCGGCTACAAGGAGGAGGGCACCACGACCACGCCGTTCGACATGGCCATGCTCAACGACATCGACCGCTACCACCTGGTCATCGACGTCATCGACCGGGTGCCGGGGCTCGGCTCCAAGGCCGCGCACCTGCGCCAGCGGATGAGCGACGCGCGGCTGCGGGCCCGCGCCCACACCAGGGAGCACGGCGAGGACCCGGCGGAGATCAGGTCGTGGACATGGCCGGCCGAATTCTCGTCCTGAACACCGGCTCCTCCTCCATCAAGTACGAGCTGGTGGACGTGCGCACCCGCGAGCGTCCGGCGCGCGGGCTGGTGGAGCGCATCGGCGAGGAGCGCGGGCGGCTGACGCACCACGCCGGCAGCGGGCCGCCGTACGTGCGGGAGGAGCGGTTCCCCGGGCACGCCGAGGGGCTGGCGGCGATGCTGGAGGCGTTCCAGCGGGCCGGGCCGGGGCTGGAGCCGGTCGCCGTCGGGCACCGGGTCGTGCACGGCGGCACCCGCTTCACCGGCCCGGCGCTCGTGGACGACGAGGTGATCGCCGCGATCGAGGAGCTGGCGCCCCTCGCGCCGCTGCACAACCCGGTGAACCTGGCGGGGATCCGGGTGGCGCGGGCGGCGTTCCCCGGGGTGCCGCAGGTGGCGGTGTTCGACACGGCGTTCCAGCTCACGCTGCCGCCGCAGGCGTACACGTACGCGGTGCCGCGGGCCTGGCGGGAGCTCGGCGTGCGGCGCTACGGCTTCCACGGCACCTCCTGCGCCTACGTCTCCCGCCGCGCCGCCGCCCTCCTCGGCCGCGACCTGGCCGGGCTCGACCTCGTCGTGCTGCACCTGGGCAACGGCGCCAGCGCGACGGCGATGTCCGGCGGGCGCAGCGTGGACACCTCCATGGGGCTGACCCCGCTGGAGGGGCTGGTGATGGGCACCCGTTCCGGCGACGTGGACCCCGCGATCGCCGGCTACCTGGCGCGGGTGCGCGGCATGGGCGGCGAGGAGGTGGAGCGCGCGCTCAGCCGCGAGGGCGGCCTGCGCGCCCTGGCCGGGACGCTCGACATGCGCGAGGTGCGGGCCCGCGGCGACGAGGAGGCCCGGCTGGCCCTGGAGGTCTACACCCGGCGCATCCGCAAGTACGTCGGCGCGTACTACGCCCTGCTCGGCCGCCTGGACGCGATCGTGTTCACCGGCGGCGTCGGCGAGCACGACGCGGCCACCCGCGCGGAGTCCCTGGCCGGGCTCGACCGGCTCGGCATCACCGTGGACCCCGCGCTGAACGCGGCCGGCCCGGCCGGGGAGCGGGCGGTCTCGCCGCCGGGCGCGGAGGTGGCGGTGCTGGTCGTGCCCACGGACGAGGAGTGGGAGATCGCCCGCCAGGCCGTGGAGGTGCTCCCCCGCCGGTGAGCGGCGGTCAGGCGTGCGGGACGGCCGGCACCCAGAAGTCCACGGTGGTCCCGGCCCCCGGCCGGTCGGTCAGGCTCCACCAGCCGCCCGCGATCTCGGCCCGTTCGCGCATCTCGATCAGCCCGAAGTGGCGCAGCGGCCCCTCGGCGCCCGGCGGCAGCCCGGTGCCGTCGTCGGCGACGCGGACGTGCACGCCGCGGTCGAGCGAGACCAGCGAGAGCCTGATCGAGGTGGCGCGGGCGTGCTTGCGCACGTTCGTGATCGCCTCCTGGCAGATCCGGAAGATGGTGACGGCGGCCTCGGGCGGCGGGTCGGCGTCGAGGCGGTGGTCGATCTCGAACGACAGCCCGGTGCCGGCCGTCACCTGCCGCAGGTAGCCGGCCAGGCCCTCGACCAGGCCCTCCTCGTCGAGAGCCGGTGGGCGCAGCTCGAAGGTCAGGTCGCGCAGGCGGGCGACGGCCGCCTCGACGGCCTCGCCGATGCCGCGCACCTCGGCGGCCTGCTCACCGCCGAGGCCGCTCTCCATCGCGCGCAGGCGCATGCCGACGGCGACCATGGACTGGATCGTGTCGTCGTGCACGTCGTAGGCGATGCGCCGGCGTTCGACCTCCTGGGCGCGGACCAGGTGGGCCAGCAGCATGCCGCGTTCGTCGAGGGCGCGGGCCACGTTGCGGCGCTCGGTCAGGTCGCGGGTGACCTTGCCGAACCCGCGCAGCTCGCCGCGCTCGTCGTGCAGGGCGGTGATGACCACGCTGGCCCAGAACCTGGTGCCGTCCTTGCGGACGCGCCAGCCCTCCTCCTCCCACCGGCCGTCGGCGACGGCGACCTCCAGCTCCATGGCGGGCTTGCCGGCCGCGACGTCCTCGGGCGGGTAGAAGACCGAGAAGTGGCGGCCGATGATCTCCTCGGCCCGGTAGCCCTTGATGCGCTCGGCGCCGGCGTTCCAGCTGACGATCCGGCCCTGGGCGTCGAGCATGAAGATGGCGTAGTCGACGACGTTCTGGACCAGCAGGCGGAAGCGCTCCTCGCTGTCGCGCATCGCCTGCTCGGCCAGGCGGCGCTCGGTCAGGTCGCCGGTGACCTTGCCGAACCCGCGCAGCAGGCCCCGCTCGTCGCGCAGGGCGGTGATGACCACGCGCGCCCAGAACCGGGCGCCGTCCTTGCGGACGCGCCAGCCCTCGTCGGCCACCCGGCCGGCCGCCGCCGCACGGCCCAGCAGTTGTTCCGGACGACCGGCCGCGACGGCCTCGGGCGGGTAGAAGACCGAGAAGTGGCGGCCGATGATCTCCTCGGCCCGGTAGCCCTTGATGCGCTCGGCGCCGGCGTTCCAGCTGGTCACATGGCCCGCGGGGTCGAGGAGACAGATCGAGTAGTCGACGACGCTGCGGACGAGCAGCTGGATGTCCTCTGACTGCCTGTCTTGACCGGGCATACTGCAGCTTCGCACGGCCCGGCGGAAGACCGAAACTCGATCATGCCCTGGAGCGCTCCTGGGCGAGCGCGACGACGTGGGGCGCCAGCTCGCACCACACCACCTTGCCGCCCTCTCCGTCGCCCTCGGCTCCGTCCCCCTCGGGGCGGGAGACGCCCCAGCCGGTGGACAGCAGCTCGACGACGCGCAGGCCCCAGCCGTTGTCCGGCCCGGGCTCGCGCGGCACGGGCAGGCGGGGGCCGCGGTCGCGCACCTCGATCCGCACGTGGGAGGGGGTGCAGCGGATGCGTAAGGCGGGCGGGCCGTCGCCGTGGACGAGCGCGTTGGTCACCAGCTCGGAGACCACGAGCAGGACGTCCTCGCGGCGTCCGCGATAGCCGCACTCGGCCAGCACCTCACGTGCTCTCTGACGGGCCGCGGTGATGCTGCCCATCTCTTCCGGGAGCTGGGTGTCCACCTGGTACGGCGCAGCGAAACTGCCCATCCTCCTACTGTCGGGCAGTACAGGACTGATCACGAGACGCAGCGGAACCACCTCTTCCGGTACGGATGAGGGACGCCGTCTGGTGCATCTGCGTCAGTCGAGCAGCCCTTCCCGGCGCGCGACGGCCACGGCCTCCAGCTTGGACCGGGCCCCGAGCTTTTCCAGGACGTGCTGGACGTGGTTGCGCGCGGTGTTGCGGGCCACGCCGAGCCGCGTGCCGATCTCATCCGTGCTCGCCCCTTCGGCCAGCAGCCGCAGCGTCTCGCGCTCGCGCGCGGTCAGCGCCGCACTCAGGCTGCGCACCCGGCCGGTCAGCCGGTCGAGCACGCCGGGCAGCAGGCCGGGCGCGAACACCACGCCGCCGGCGGCCACCTCGCGCACCGCCGACTCCAGCTCCTCCAGCCTGGACGACTTCACCAGCAGGCCCGCCCCGCCCGCCTCCACCACCCGCGCGGCGACGGAGGCGGTGGCCTCCCCGGTCAGCACCAGCACCCGGGCCGCGGGCGCGACCGCCGCGAACCGGCCGATCGCCTCGACGCCGTCGCCGTCGGGCAGCCGCCGGTCGAGCACCACGACGTCGGGCCGGCGGTGGGCGGCCTCGGCGAGGGCGGCGGCGACCGTGCCCGCCTGCGCCACCACCTCGATGCCCGGCGCCCGGCCGAGCGCCTGGCCGATGGCCTCGGCCACCATCGCGTGGTCCTCCACGAGCAGCAGCCGGATGGGGGAAGTGGTCGGCATCGCTTCGTCTCGCCCTCCCGCGGCAACATCCCCGGCATTTTCCCACCCGCGTCCCGCCCGCGCCGCCCGTTCCCGCGCGGGCCGTTCCCGCGCGGGCCGTTCCCGCGCGGGCCGGGCGGGGGACGCGGCGGGCAGCCGGCGGGCACCGGACGGCGTGCAACGGCGGGATACGAGGAGGTCAAGCGGGCGGAGACCGTTGGTAGTGTTGTCCAGAAATATGCGTATTTTTTGGGATGGGTGGGATAGGTGGAGGTAGAGCAGACAGCGTTGCCGGGGATCGGGCTTCGGCACGACTTCACCACCCGCGCCGGCCAGCGGGTAGGCATCGTCTCGCACCGCACCGGCCGTCGCGACCTGGTGATCTACGACAAGGACGACCCCGACCGCGCCTGTCAGACGGTCAAGCTGAACGACGAGGAGGCCGACGCCCTGGCCGAGCTCCTCGGCGCCCCCCGCATCGTGCAGCGGCTCAACCAGCTGCACCAGCAGGTCGAGGGCCTGGTCAGCGTCCAGCTCCCCATCCCGTCCGGCTCCCCCTACGCCGGGCGCACCATGGGCGAGGCCCGGGTCAGGACCCGTACCAGCGCCTCGATCGTCGCCGTGGTCCGCGGCGGCCAGGTGTTCGCCAGCCCCGGCCCCGACTTCGTCTTCCGCGAGGGCGACGTCGTGGTCGTGGTGGGCAGCGCGGACAGCACCGCGGAAGTCGCCGGCATCCTGGCTGACGGGTAACCGCGGGTGCACGAAACCGCAGTCATCTTTCTCGAGTTCGGTGCTGTTCTACTGGGTCTGGGGGTTCTGGGCGCGCTCGCGCTGCGCGGCGGCATCTCCCCCATCCCGCTCTACCTGATCGCCGGTCTGGCGTTCGGCACGGGCGGCGTGCTGCCGCTGGCGACCAGCGAGGAGTTCATCTCGGTCGGCGCGGAGCTGGGCGTCGTCCTGCTGCTGCTGACGCTCGGCCTGGAGTACAACGCCGACGAACTGGTCACCAGCCTCACGAGCAACGCGCGGGCCGGCATCGTCGACCTCGTGCTGAACGCCGCCCCCGGCGCGATCTGCGCCTTGCTGCTGGGCTGGGGGCCGGTCGCGGCGGTGGCCATGGCGGGCGTCACCTACGCCACCTCCTCCGGCATCACCGCCAAGGTGCTGTCCGATCTGGGCTGGATCGGTAACAGGGAGACGCCGACGGTGTTGTCCCTGCTGGTGTTCGAGGACCTGACCATGGCGGTCTACCTGCCGGTCCTCACCACGTTGCTGGCCGGCCTGAGCCTGGTCAGCGGGGCGATCTCGGTCGGCATCGCGCTCGGCACGGTGAGCGTCGTGCTCGTCGTGGCGCTGCGCTTCGGGCGCTTCATCGAGGCGTTCGTGTCGAGCCCCAACTCCGAGGTGCTGCTGCTGAAGGTGGTCGGGCTGGCGCTGCTGGTGGCCGGGCTGGCCCAGCAGCTGCAGGTCTCGGCGGCGGTCGGCGCGTTCCTGGTCGGGATCGCGCTGTCGGGGCAGCTCGCGCACGACGCGCAGGCGCTGCTCGCGCCGCTGCGCGACCTTTTCGCGGCGGTGTTCTTCGTCTTCTTCGGGTTCCAGACCGACCCGGCGAAGATCCTGCCGGTGGCGGGGCTGGCCGCGCTGCTGGCGCTGGTGAGCATGGTGACCAAGCTCCTGACGGGCGCGTACGCGGCCAGACGGGCGGGCATCGGCAAGGCCGGTCAGGCACGGGCGGGCATCGCCCTCATCCCGCGCGGCGAGTTCAACATCGTCATCGCGGGCCTGGCGGTGGGCGCCGGGGCCCATCCCGACCTCGGGGCCCTGGCGGCGGCGTACGTGCTGATCCTGGCGGCGTTCGGGCCGCTGGCGGCCAAGCTCGTCCAGCCGCTCATCACGGCCATCGCGAACAAGGCGTGATCCGCTAGTTTGTTCGCATGGCCGACCGTAAGCACGGGGTGCCCGCGCCCCCGATCGAGACGACGATCCACGCCGACGACTGGGACAGGACGGAGATCGCCGGTGAGACCTTCCACCGGGTCCTGTTCCAGGGCGTCGACCTGACCGAGCTGGTCGACCAGGGGGCCTCGTTCGAGGAGTGCACGTTCAGGAACGTGCGGCTCAACGTCTCCACCCACGAGGACGCGCGCTTCCTCAACTGCCTGTTCAGCCGGTGCTCCCTGTTCGACGCCACGTTCAGGGGGTGCAAGCTGACCGGCAGCATGTTCGACGGCTGCACCTTCGGGCTGCTGAAGGTCGACGGCGGCGACTGGTCCTACACCGGGCTGCCCGGCGCCGACCTGCGCGGCAGCGCCTTCCACGGCGTCCGGCTGCGCGAGGCCGACCTGACCGGGGCCCGGCTCGCCGGGGCCGAGCTGCGCCGGGCCGACCTGTCGGGGGCCTGGCTGCACGGCGCCGACCTCACCGGCTGCGACCTGCGCGGCAGCGACCTGAGCACGCTCGACCCGCACACGGTCACGCTCAAGAAGGCGGTCATCGACCCCTTCCAGGCCACGGTCATCGCCGAGGCGCTGGGCCTGGAGGTCCGCTCCTGAGGCCCCGGGTCATGGAGCTCCGTTCCTGAGGCTCTGGGCCTGGAGGTCCGCTCCTGAGGCGCCGGGCCTTGAGGTCCGCGCGTGAGGCGGGGTCGGCGATGATGGCGGTGTGCCGATCGCCGCTCTCAACGACGCCGAGCGGGCCGTGGCCGCCGCGCTCGCCCACGGCCGCGCCGTCGACCTGCGCACTGGCGACCCCGCCGGCGACGACCCCGCCGTGGCCGCGTCCTGGGACGCCGGCCGCACGGTCCGGGGCGAGGTGCTGGCCGGGCTGCTGCTCGGCGGGTTCGACGAGCCCGCCGACCAGCCGCGGCTGATCCTGGCTGGGGCGCGCATCACCGGCGCGCTCAACCTGGCGTTCGCCGAGCTCCCCTTCCCCGTCACCTTCCAGGGCTGCGCCTTCGACGCCGCCCCCGACCTCTACCACGCCCGCACCCGCTTCCTCAGCTTCAGCGGCTCGCTGCTGCCCGGCCTGACCGCCTCGAACGTCCAGGTCGAGGGCAATCTGTGGCTGGCGGGCAGCCACGTCACCGGCGAGCTGCGGCTGCCCGGCGGCCGGATCAGGCTGACCAGCGCCCAGGTCGGCAGCCGCCTGTGCCTCGACGGCGCCACCCTGGCCGCGCCCGGCGAGGTGGCGCTGAAGTGCTGGCGGCTGGAGGCCCGCGAGCTGGCGCTGCGCACGGCCGCGCCGGTCGATGGGGTGGTGGAGTTACGGTACGCGCGGATCGGCGTCCTGCGTGACGACCCCGCCGGGCGGCCGCGGGCGATGCGCATGGACGGGCTGTCGTACGAGGTGCTCGACCCCATGCTGCCGGCCGCGCGGCGGCTGCGCTGGCTGCGTGCCGACCCCGACGGCTACCTGCCGGGCGCCTACGAGCAGCTGGCCGCGATGTACCGGCGGCTCGGCGGCGACGCCGACGCCCGCGAGACGCTGCTGGCCGGCCAGCGTCAACGCCGCGCCACGCTCCCCTGGTACGCCCGTTTCTGGGGCCACCTCCAGGACGCCACCGTCGGCTACGGCTTCCGCCCCCTGCGCGCGGCGGCCTGGCTGGCCGCGCTGCTGGCCGCGGGCACGGTCGTGTTCGGGCTCGACGTGCCGCCGCCGCTGAAGCCGGGTGAGGCGCCGCCGTTCCACGCGCTGGTCTACACCCTCGACCTGCTGCTGCCGATCATCGACCTCGGGCAGGAGAAGGCCTACAACCCGCAGGGCGGCGCGCAGTGGCTGGCCTGGGGGCTCATCATGGCCGGCTGGGTGCTGGCCACGACGATCGCCGCCGGTCTGACCCGCTCGCTGCGCCGGACCTGAGGCGGGCGGCCCGGGGGCCCGTCAGCACAGTGCCATGGCCGTCTGCCACAGGCTGGGCAGGGCGGCCAGCACGTGGTCGCCGCGGCGGCGCCGGTCGGCGAACGTCTCGGCGCCGAGGTCGGCCAGCAGCTCCTGGAAGCCCGCCTCGTACCCGGCCGGCGCCCCTGCGGCGGCGCGTTTGTCCAGGCAGCGCGCGTACGTGGCGACCAGCCAGAACACCGCCTCCCGGTGCAGCCCGGCGGCGACGAGCTCGCGGCTGCCGTCGATGGCGACCGGACGCGCCTGCGGCGTGATGTCGGAGGTGAAGCGGTAGGAGGGCGCCTCCAGCCCGGCCGTCGCGTCGAAGACCGCCTCCAGGGCCGCCAGGTGCCGCTCCACCCGCTGCCGGGTCATCCGCGCGCAGCCCAGCAGTTCGAGCAGGTGCTCGTGCCAGTCGAGCCGGCCGTGCCCGGCCAGCAGCTCGCGCACGGCGGCGTACCGGCGGCGCACGGTCGGGTTGCGCAGCCCGGCGACCAGCAGGACGTGCGTGGTCACGCCGGTGCCGAACAGCCAGGACGCCACCTGCTCGGGGACGGGCGCGTTCTCGTCCATGGAGTTGATCCAGCCGCGCACCCGGTCCATCGCCTGCGTGCAGCGGGCGATGATCCAGGGCCGCTCGGCGAAGTCGCGGGCCACCAGGCGCTGGATCTTGCCGAGCCGCCCGGTCGGGTCGGCCAGCACGCTGGGCAGGTGGAAGCTGCCGGCCAGGTGGTAGTCGCTCAGCACCTCGTGGGTGGAGCCGATGCGGGCGATGCCGGAGACCTCCAGCAGGACGCCCTCGTAGCGGAACTTGCCGATCGCGGGCGGCGGGTCGGCGAGCACCATCACGTCCACGTCGGACGTGGGGCCCAGCTCCGTGCCCGGGGCCGCCCACAGCGCGGACCCGGTCAGGAACGCCCCCTCGAACCCGGGCAGGCGGGCGCCCTCGTCGAGCACCCACTGCCGCGCGAGCTCCCTGGCCCGCTCAACCAGCATCCACGTCCTCCTGGTCAGGGCCGCGGCGCGCGCCCCTGATCAGGAGGACCGCGCCCAGCACGACGAGCACCGCCAGCCCGCCCCAGATCCAGCCGGGGACGCCCGTCGCGGCGGGCCGTTCCTCGACGGGCGAGGGCGCCGCTGCCGGTTGAGAAATAGATCCTTTCATGACGAACGGGATTTCGCCCTCGATCGGATGTCCGTCCGAGGAGACGACACGCCAGGCGATCACGTACGAACCGGGCGCGGGCTGCCGGGGCACGTCGGCGACCACCTTGGGCCCGTCGACGCGGGGCTTGCCGACCTCGACGGCCTTGCCCGCCGCGTCGTGCAGCACGACGAAGGGGAACTGGACGTGGGCGTTGAACTCCAGCTCGATCCGCTCGATCGCGGACAACTGCGCGTTCTTTGCCGGTGAGCTGCTCTTGAGCGTGTCGTGGGCGAGCGCCGCGGTGGACGGCAGCAGCGCCAGGAGGGCCGCGCAGGCGAGCGCGGCCAGGCGGAAGGGCCAGGAGGGCTTCATGGGAACTCCGGATGCGGACGGCCGGACCGGCGCCGGGGCGCCGTCCGGGCACAGAAGGGCACAGAAGGGCACGGAAGAGCGAGGACGGGGACGCGTCCTGGACCGGACGCGGCACTTCAGCGGCGGCGCAGCCGCCGGGGTGGCCCTCGCCGGGTGACCGTGCGGCAGGCGGTCCTGCCCATCGGAGTGGGGACGTCGGCGTACGCCGGAGCGCGCCCGCCGGGGCGGCGCAGCTCGATCGGCACCTCGACCGGCCCGAGCGGCAGCGGGCCGAGGATCGGGGGCGGCGCGGCGGACAGGCGGATCATGAGCCACAGCGCGCGCTCGCCGCGGTGCAGCCACCACGCCGTCAGCGCGGCCACGGTGAGGTGGACCAGCGCCATGGCGGGCGCGGGGTGGCCGTGCGCGGCGGCGGTGCCCGTGGCGGGCGCGAGGTGTTCGAAGAGCTGGTGCAGCACGAGCTGGGTGAGCGTGGTGGCGGCCAGGATCGCCGCGGGGCCGCGCTCGCGGCCGTTGATCGTGAGCGCGGCGGCGAGGGCGGCCAGCACCCCGAGCGCGCCGCCCCAGAGCGGGACGGCCCCGCCACCGGCCAGCAGGTGCCCCGCCGCGGACACGAAGCCGCAGACCGTCGCGAACACGACGGCCCGCGACAGACGCAGCCAGACTGACGCGGCGGTCACAGCCGCCATCCTTACACAACCGCCACACTTAACAGGCGGCGCGTTCGGCGTGTCCGTGCCAGGGCAGCGGATTCGGATGGACTTCGCCCGAGGCGACGGGCCGGATCTGGAACTGGTGGTCCGGCAGGAGTTGACTGACGCGGGTTTCGACGTCGAACCGTCTCTGCCGCCGGTCGACGGGGGGCTCACCGTCTGGCTCGATCCGTCCCGCGGGGTGGTGGTCGTCTGGGGTCCGGCCGGCACGGACACCGCGGCCCGCCTGGTGAAGTACGCGACCATCCGCACCGCGGTGCTGCTCGCGCTGCGGATGGTCCTGGCCGCGGCCGGCCATGAGATCCGGGAGGATCAGGAGGGCCTGGAGCTGGTGGTCACGTCCTGAGGGGCGCGCAGCGGCGCCCCGACCTCGTGCAGGTGCCGCATGGCCTGAGCCCACGACTCGACGAGCCCGCACTCGGCGTACTCGACGCCGAGCTCGCGGCAGTACTCGCGGACGAGGGGCCGGGCGCGGCGCAGGTTGGCCGAGGGCATGCCGGGGAACAGGTGGTGCTCGATCTGGTAGTTGAGCCCGCCGAGCGCGACGTTCATCAGCCGGCCGCCGCGCACGTTCCTGGAGGTCAGCACCTGGCGGCGGAGGAAGTCCAGGGAGTTTTCGGCGGTGAGCACCGGCATGCCCTTGTGGTTGGGCGCGAACGTGCAGCCCAGGTACACGCCGTAGCAGGCCTGGTGCACGGCGAGGAAGGCGAGCGCCTTGCCGGGCGGCAGCACCGCGAACACCCCCGCCAGGTAGGCCAGGTTGTGCGCGACGAGCAGCAGCCCCTCGGTGCGTCCGCCCTTCACCCTGCGCAGGGCGCGGAAGCCGGCCACCTTCAGGTTCAGGCCCTCGAGGGTGAGCAGGGGGAAGAACAGGAACGCCTGCCACCTGCCGATGAAGCGGGGCAGGCCGCGGCTGGCCTCGGCCTGCCGCCGCGACCAGATGAGGATGTCGGGCGCGACGTCGGGGTCGTGATCCTCGTGGTTGGGGTTGGCGTGGTGGCGGGTGTGCTTGTCCATCCACCAGCCGTAGCTGAGCCCGACGGTCAGGTTGCCGACCACCAGCCCGGCGATCCTGCTGCGCCGCCGCGACCGGAACACCTGGCCGTGGGCCAGGTCGTGGGCCAGCAGCGTGACCTGGGCGAAGGCGACGGCCAGCAGCGCCGCGACGCCGAGCTGCCACCAGGAGTCGCCGACCGCGGCGAACAGCGTCCACCCTCCGGCGAACAGGGCGGCCACCAGGCCGATCCTGATCGCGTAGTAGGCGGGCCGCCGCTCCATCAGCCCCGCCTGGGCGATGCGGCGCGACAGGTGCGCGAAGTCGCTCCCCCGGGGCGCTGCGCGAGGGGTTTCCACCACGGTCAAGGTTCTCTCCGATGCTGGTGAGGCGGGCGTGATCACTCCTCAGCATCGCGGCGGCGGCCTCGCGGCGGACCCCCGCTGTCACCCGTCCTGATGGTGGTGCAGGCCCTACCATCGGCGGCCGCCGGCCGGGGGACGGGCGGGTCAGCGGTAGTAGCCCTCCAGCGGCGCGCTGGCCTCGGCGTACAGGGCCGGGCCCTCCTGCGGGACGTGCGGCCAGCCGGGGCCGGTTCTGAGGCCGGCCAGCTGCTCGTTCGACAGGGCGTACACCACACGGCCGAGGCCGGAGCGTTCGATGGCGCCGGCGCACATGCCGCACGGCTGGCAGCTGGTGTACATGGTGGTGGCCGCCGCGACCTCCGGGGTCAGCTCGCGGGCGGCCCAGCGGGCCAGCTTCAGCTCCGGGTGGGCGGAGATGTCGCGGTCGCCGAGGACCGTGTTGTGCTCCTCGGCCAGCACCTCGCCGCCGGGGCCGGCCAGCAGCGAGCCGAAGGGGGCCTCGCCGTTCGCGCGGGCGCGGGCGGCCAGCTCGATGGCGCGGCGCAGCAGGGTCTCGTCATCGGGGGTCATCGTCGTCCTCCTTGGACGGGTCGCGGGATTCGAGGTCCCAGTGGCCGGCCACGGCGGCGAGCGCGTGCCAGGCCGTCTGGGGGTGCAGCGTCTCGGCGGGGTCGCCGGCGAACGGGTCGAGCACGACGGTGTCGGCGCCCAGCTGGCGCAGCGCGTCGAGGTCGGCCAGGACCTGGTCGAGGGTGCCCTCCCCGGCGTGGCGGCCGGGGCCGGTGACCGGCTCGGCGGTCAGCCGCAGCAGGATGCGGGGCGCGAACGCGGGCACGGGGCGGCCGAGCTCGCCGGCGACGTCCGCCAGCCGCCCGGCGGCCTCGCGCAGCCAGGGCAGGGTGTTGCGCAGGGGGTGCCACGCCTGGCCGAGCCGTACGGCGCGGCGCAGCCCGGCCTCGCCGTTGCCGCCGACCCAGAACGGGATGGGCCCGGCGCGGTAGTCGTCGGCGGCGGACCAGGCGGCGCGCATGGCCAGCAGGTGGTCGTCGGTCAGCCGGCCGCGCCGCTCGAACGGCACCCCGAGCGCGTCGAACTCCTGCCGCGCCCAGCCGATGCCCACGCCGAGCACCAGCCGGCCGCCGCTGAACCGGTCGAGGTTGGCCGCCATCCGGGCCATCACCAGCGGATGCCGGTACGGCACGATGAGCACCGAGGTGCCGAGCCTGACCCGCGTGGTGATCCCGGCCAGCCAGGAGAGCGTGGTGAACGGCTCGTAGAAGGGCCCCGGGTACTGCGCGGCGACGTCGGGCGTGATCGCGACGTGGTCGGAGATCATCAGCAGGTCGTAGCCGAGGCCCTCGACGGTCTGCGCCCACCGCCGCAGTGTGGCCGGGTCGGTGCCGGGCCCGAAGTTCGGTACGTTCACGCCGATTCTCATGACACCGAAGGTTATCCAGGCCGTCCCGCCGGGCTGAAGGCCCCGCTCACGGTGTACGGCGGGAATCGCCGTGGATCTGCCGGTATATTCGCCGGATGGCCGAGGATCTCGACGACACCGACTGGGCGATCCTGGCGGAGCTGCAACGGGAGGGCCGCCTGCCGCTGACCGAGCTGGGCCGCCGGGTCAACCTCAGCGCCTCGGCGACGACCGAGCGGGTCAGGCGGCTGGAGGCGCTGGGCGTCATCGCCGGCTACCGGGCGGAGGTCGATCTGGGCAAGGTCGGGTTCGGCGTGCTGGCCGTGGTGCGCCTGAAGTATCCCGGCAGCCGGCACGAGCCGCTGCGCCGCCTGCTCGGCGAGCGCCCGGAGATCCTGGAATGCCTGCGCACCACCGGCGAGGACTGTTACACGCTGAAGGTGGCGGCCGGCTCGATGCCTCACCTCGAACGCGTCATCGACGAGCTGGCCCGGTTCGGCAGCACGACGACCAACATCGTCTACAGCCAGACCCTGCCCTACCGGGGCCCGGCGGCCCCGCCCGTACGTCTCTGAGGCGGGGCGCCGGGGGCCTTCCGGAGGGCGGCGGGGTCAGATCGGCTGCAGCGCGGGAGCGGTGCGGGGGGCCGCCTCGTCGCCGTAGATGTGCAGGTCGGCGCGGAAGGCCCGCAGGTACGCCCGCCGGTCGTGGAACGTGGCGGCCAGGGCGTCGCCGTAGTCGATGAGCTGCCGGTGCGCCTGCCGGCGCGGCTCGTAGCGGGCCTGGAGCAGCTTGTCGAGCAGCGGCAGGTCGCCGCCGGCCGCGGAGATGACGTCGGCCAGGATCTCGGCGTCGTACAGGGTGTAGCTCATGCCCATGCCGGTCATGGGGTGGCAGGCGAAGGCGGCCGAGCCGAGCAGCGCGGCGTTGCCCCGGTGGTAGGCCCCCACCCGCAGCGACGAGACCCTGATCGGCTGCCAGGCGGCCGCCTGCAGGGAGGCGAAGGCGTCGGTGCTGTCGGTGACGAAGCCCTTCAGCATGTCGGGCAGGCCGGCGGCGCCCCGGCCGAAGACCTCGTCGTCCTGCTCGGGGGGCAGGCCGACGAACACCCTGGCCTGGTCCCTGTCGAGCGGGTAGAGGTAGGCGAGCCAGCCGCCGGAGCTGAAGTAGAGCCGGTTGAGCCGGGCGACGCTGGCGCTCAGCGGCACGGTGGCCACCCGCATCAGCAGCCGGTCGTAGGGCATGGTGACCTGGTCGATGTCGAGCGCCCGGCGCACGGCCGACTTCGTGCCGTCGGCGCCCACGACCACGTCGGCGCGCAGCCGGCTGCCGTCGGACAGCGTCAGCAGCTCGACGCGGTCGCCGTCGCGCTCGACGTGCTCGATGGCGGCGTCGAAGCAGAACTCGACGCCCTCCATCGCGCAGCAGGCGTAGATGAGCTCGACCAGCTCGCGGTAGGGGCGGATGAGGAAGCCCCCGTCGGGGAAGCGGCACTCCCTGATCGGCTCGCCGTCGTGGTAGTAGCGGATGAGGTCGCGCCGCAGGCCGTGGCGCTCGACGAGCTCGGCCAGCCCGTGGCGGGCCAGCACCCGCAGGCCGGGGGGCTTGAGGAAGTCGGCGCCCGCGCTGGGGATCGAAGGTCCCTGCTCGATGACGACGACGCGCTGCCCGCGGCGGCGCAGCAGCAGTGCGAGGAAACAGCCGCCGAGCCCGGCGCCGACGATGGCCACGTCGCACGAGGTGGTTGCCATGACGAGAGCCCTTCTTGAGGTTGAACTAGACGTGCGTGGTTCCGTAGGTCTCCGAGCTCTCTGCCGCCCGGGGCCTCGGGATGTGATCCCTGGGGGTCGTGCGGGTCTCGACAGGCAGCAGCGCGTCGGCCTCCGCCGCGACGGTGGCGAGGGTCATGCGCAGCTCCAGCAGCAGCCGGCGCGGCACCTTGATCATGTCGTCGCCCGGGTCGGTCCGCAGCCGGGTGATCTTCGTGAGTGCGATGGCCCCGATGAACACCGAGATGGCCACGCACATGGCGAGCGCGCCGGCCAGCCCGGCCAGCGGGCCGGTCAGGATGAACGGGTGGTCGATGACGAGGGACACCACGGCGATGCCGACGGCCCCGCCGACCATGCGCGCCATGGTGGCCGCGCCGACGGCGGAGGCGTACTGGCTGGGGCGGGCGGCCAGGGTGGTGGCCACGGAGGTGCCGGGCGCCAGCGCGCCGACGCCCATGCCGACCACGACGCTGGCGATCAGGCCCCACACCGTCGGCCCGGACTGGGTCAGCACGAGCACGCACGCGCCGCCGCAGAGCAGGGAGCCGGCGTAGATCAGGCCGTACGCGCCGATGTGCTTGAGCAGCTTGCCGGCCAGGTAGCTGGTGACGACGACGGCCACCGAGGTGGGCGTCAGCCACATCGCCACCTCCAGCATGGGGTAGCCGAGGTGCAGCAGGTACAGCGGCTGCACGGTGAGCAGCCCGTAGGACAGGGCGCCGAAGAACCAGGTGGCCAGCCAGCCCCAGACGAACTTGCGCTGCCGCCACAACGCCAGGTCGATGGCGGGCAGGCGGTGGTGCCTGGCCTGGGCCAGCGCGCCGCCGAGCAGCGCCAGGGCCGCGACGGCCAGCCACACGACGTCCAGGCCCCAGGCCATGGCCTTGGAGATGGCCAGCACGATCACCGCGATCCCGGCGGCCAGCAGCCAGGCGCCGAGCACGTCCGGCACGCCCTTGGCCGCGGCACGCCTGCCGGACGGGAGCGCGGCGCAGGCGATCAGCAGCGCGACGCCGATGACGACGTCGGGCACGAACAGGGCGCGCCAGTCGACGGTGGCGGCCAGCCAGCCGCCGCCGGCCTGCATGAGCAGGCAGCCGAGCCCGGAGGCCGAGCTCCACAGCGCGATCGCGCCCCGGCGTTGCGACTCGGGCAGCTCGCCGAGCAGCAGCCCGAGGCTGGCCGGGATCATCGCCGCCGCGCCCGCGCCCTGCACCGCCCGCGCGGCCAGCACGAACGACCAGGACGACGCGGCGACGGTGGCGACCCCGCCGGCCACGAAGACCACCAGCCCGAACGCCAGCACCCGGCGGCGGCCGAACAGGTCGGCCCAGCGGCCGGCCGTGGCCAGCAGCGCCGCGATCGGGATGAAGGCGGCGCTGGTCAGCCAGACCAGGTCGCCCAGCGGCATGCCGGCGCCCGCGGGGGTGTAACGCAGCACGCCGACGGCCAGGGTGGTGGCCGTGGTGTCGGCCATCACGGTCAGCATCACGCCCGCGCCGACCAGCCGCAGCATCACGGCGTGACGGCGGGTCACGCCGGTTGCTCTGACGGCCACTGGTGTCTCACGCACTCGGTCCTCCTCGCAAGAAAGCCTCAGGTTCCCCGCCGGCCGGCACACTGCGGTGGGTGCGACCGGCGCGGGGTGGTTCGGGGGTCAGGCGCCGTAACGGCCGGGAGAGAGCAGGCCGTCCGGGTCGAGAGCGGTCTTGAGCCGGTGGAGCATGCCGAGGCTGGCGGTGCTGGTCTCGGACCAGACGTCGGCGGCGGCGTGGTCGATGTCGGAGCGGTAGATGGCGCAGCCGTGGCCGCGCAACAGGCAGCTCGCGTCGTTGCGCAGCTGGTGGGCGCGGTGGGCGGCGTCGGCGTCGGCCCGGTCGAAGAAGATCTGGATGACGGCGTTGGCCATGTGCGGGCTGACCAGGTTCCACTCCACCATCAGGGCGATGCCGTGGTTGTCGACGGCGGTCTGCAGGGCGTCGAGGATGCGCTCGGTCTTCCTGGCGTGCAGCGGCATCAGCGGCAGCAGCACGAGGAAGCCCATGCCGCCGGCGTCGATCTGGTCGCAGGAGGTGACGCCGAGCGCGTTGCGCACGCCCTGGCAGGTCGGGATGCCCTGGGCGGTGAGCGCCCTGGTGTAGAGCGGGTCGTCGGGGCCGACGGCGGCGGCGTCGAGCACGCGCAGCGTCTCGCCGCCCTCGACCTCGATGAGCGCCTTGCGCAGCATCTCCTCGGCCAGCTCGACGGTGGCGCCGGTGCCGAGCAGCGGCCCGAGCACGGTGAACCTGCCGGTGTCCACGCCGGCCGGCAGCAGCCAGCCGTCGTCGCGGTTGGGCGCGAGGGCCAGCTCGCGCAGCCGCATGAGCCCGCCCGCGGGGTTGCCGCGGCGCAGGAACCCGGCCATCGCGCCGACGGCGGCGCCGACCTGGTCGCGGCGGATGCGCGCGTGCACGAGCCCGATCGTCTCCGGGCGCGGCACCAGCGAGACGGCCATGGCGGTGACGACGCCCAGGTTGTGCTGGACGAACGCGGCGGTCAGGTCGGGCCCGGCGACCCGGCCGTGGTAGACGCCGGTGGGGTCGAGCCCGCCGGTGGTGATCACGCTGCCGTCGGCGAGCACGGCCTCGATGCCGGCCACGTCCTGGACCCGGGAGCGGAAGCAGCCGTCGCCGCGTTCGAGCGCGTTGCCGATGACCGAGGTGTCGGCGCAGGAGGCGGTGACGTTGAGCATCCACGGCGTGTCCCGCAGCGCCTCGGCGAGCTGGGCCTGGGTCACGCCGGGCTCGATGACGGCGTAGCCGGCCTCCAGGTCGAGGCCGCGGATGCGGTTCATCTGACTGAGGTCGACGACGACGTTGTCCTCGGTGACCGGCAGCGCGGAGCCCATGCCCCAGTTCCTGCCGGTGCTGACCGGGTACAGGCGGCTCTTGCTCACCATGGCCCGGCGGACGAGGGCGCGTACCTCGTCCAGGGTGTGCGGGGTCTCGGTGCCCGCCAGCGAACGCGGTCGGTGGGCGCCCACGTCACGCGGCCGCAGATCCACTCGCGATAGTCCCTGCATGGCTCTCCTCGGGGGATGCGATATCACGTCAGGCGGTGTGCTGGAGGAGGTCGTCGATGGAGCCGATGGCCTGGGTGGACATCTCCCTGATCTCACGCAGCCGCTGCTCGGTGAACGCCTCGTAGGGCGCGGGCGGGACGGCGGCGGGGGCGGGGGCGGGGAAGTCGAGTGAGCCGCGCGGCGCGGCCTGCATGGGCACGTCGTGCGGGCCGTAGGGGTGGCGGCGGGCGCGGGTGCGTTCGGTGTCGGACGACTCGTGCCGGACGAGCGCGGGCAGATGCGGTGGGGTTCGCATGACGGGAGCTCTCCTACAGGGTTCGTACGGGTTGTGCGTGCTGCCGTCCGGGGAGCGGCACGCGGGTCGTCACGTGCCCTCCTGGTGGCCGGAGCGGGGGATGACGGCCGTGGGGGTCGCCCTCGGCACGCCGTGGTTGATGACGCTGGCGGCGATCCGGCGCTCGGTCAGCCCCATGTGCGGACGGGGCGTCCCGGCCGGGCGTACGGCGGCGGCGCCGCGGATGATCGAGCTGGCGTGCACCCACCGGCGGGTCTCGGCCAGCACCTCGCGCTGCGCCCTGGGCAGGTCGCCGTGGGCGGCGTAGTGCTCGCACACGGACCACGCCAGGGCGCGGGCCATGATCAGGTGCTCTTCGCAGGCCGCGGCCACCTTCGACTCCAGCCCGACCACCTGGGCCAGGAGCAGTTGCAGGTGGGCCAGGCCGGAGCTGCGGTCGAACCCGTCGAGCTCGGCCAGCCGGGCCGGCCAGCGCAGCCGCCGCTCGACGGCGGCGCGGGTCGCGGCGGCGACGTCGGCCGCGGTGCGGCCGCGCGGGTCCTCGCCCTCCAGTTGCACGGCCCGCTGCGCGGTGTGCTCGAAGTCGGACAGGCGCTTCAGCCCGCTCTGCAGCAGCCTGATGCGGTTGTGCAGGCAGGCGGCGCTCCAGCCGAGCACCAGCAGCCGGTCGCTGTCGGCCTCGCAGTGCCAGCCGACGAGGCTGACCTCGCGGGCCATGCGGTGGTGGAGCACCCAGGCCTCGCGGGGGTCGACGTGGACGGGGGCGTCGATCCACACCTGCAGGCCGCCGGGAGGCAGCTCGCCGACGCCGACCTCGACCCCTTCGGGGGCCACCCTGGCGCAGATGCGCTGGACGACCTTCTGCTGCGCCGCCGTCTCCGGCGCCACCGGCGCCGGGTCCGCCGCCCAGACCGGCGGCACGCGCTCGGGGGCGACTCGCGCCCTGGGCTCGATGCTCATCTGAGGCCACCTCCAGACCCGAAGGTCCCTCCTGCGTAAATTGACACTTAATCCTGCAGCTCTGATCCTCGGGTCGCGGCCCGTCGCTGTCAACTGACACTTAACGAATACCTATCGGATCCACGGTTGGCAACCCTGGGACGCAGGTGAAACAAGGGGCCGGAGGGGGCAGAGACAAGGCATGGCCTCGCCCGTCGCGAGGCGGCCGCCCGCGAGCGGCCACGAGAGGAAGGAGTCCCCGGTGGCGATGCCCAGAGCCGCGCTGGCGGCGGTGTTCCTGGCCGCCGGGCTGCCCGCGGCCCATGGGGTCACGCACGCCGGCGAGACGTTCTGCCGTCTGCCGGAGTTCACCGGCAAGTCGGTTCCGGAGGGGCCTTACCTGATCGACACTGATGTCTCACCGCGGTGGATTTACCCGTACCCGACGCCGGCCGAGCGCGAGCCGTCGTCGGAGCAGCGGCTCGACTTCGCCGGGTTCCCGAGCGTGGCGGCGCTGGACACGGTGGGCCGCGACGGCGCTCCGGTCAGGAAGCTGCTGGTCACCTACGCCACCAACGTGGACAAGGTCGTCACCCTCTCCAGCGAGTCGGCGACCTCCGACGACGGCGGCGTCACGTTCGGCCCGAGCAACCCCACGCCGCTGCGGGAGGCGCCGATCGAGCTGCGCGACGGCCGGCTGCTGGCCCTGGAGTACTACCTGCGGCGCTCCGGGCCGGGCGCCGCCAAGCTGGGCGTGCTGTCCGCCGCCTCGGCCTCCGCCTCGGCCCGTGACGAGAGCTGGGTGCGCTGGGACGCCACGGTCTCCTCCCCCGACGCCGCCGCCTCCGGGGGGGCCGCGCACGGCCTGCCGATCCAGCTCGCCGACGGCACGATCCTGTTCACGGCCTACATCCGCCAGGGCGACACCGAGTCCTACCAGCCGGAGGTGTTCGCCAGCGACGACGGCGGCCGCACGTTCGCCAGGCGCGGCGTGATCGCGCCGCCCCAGGGCCCGTTCGTCTACAACGAGGCCGCCCTGGCCCAGACGCTCGACGGCTCCCTGCTGGCGGTGCTGCGCCGGGACGGCGAGCCGCCCTCCACGCTGCACCAGAGCCGCTCCTCCGACGGCGGCCGCACCTGGTCGCCGGTCCGGCCGCTGCGCATCGACGGCCAGGATTGCCTGGTGCGCGGCGTGGCGCCGCGGCTGCTGCTGATGCCGGACGGCGTGCTCGTGCTCAGCGCCGGGCGTCCGCACAACTGGCTGGCCATCGCCCCCGACGGGATCGGCGAGGAGTGGCGGCAGCAGACGGTGACGTACCGCAACAGCGACGGCGTGCGGGACGTGCACGGCTCCTCGGGTTACACCGCCGTGGCCGCGGTGGGCCCGCACCGGCTGATCCAGGTGTTCGACAACTGCAAGCTGCCCGGGGTGCGCCCCGACGGGCTGCTCAACGAGACGGCCTGCCCGGCCCACGGCAAGTTCGAGAACGGCGGCTGGTACGCGATCAAGCGCCGGCTGTTCACCGTCACGCCCCCCGGCCCCGACCTGCTCGACCTGGCCGCCCTGTACCGCCGCGGCGCGCTCAAGGTCGAGACCGACCTGCGGTGGACCCGCCCCGGCCGGCCGCGCACCGGCCCGGCGGCCGCCTTCGACGGCAGCACCGACTACTGGTCCAGCGCCGTCGCCGCCGGCCCCGGCCGGTACGTCCTGCACCTCGACCGCCCGTACGCGATCAACCGGATCGGCCTCAGCCTGCGCCCCGGGTACCCGGCCGGCGCCCGCGTGTACGTCTCCGCCGACGGCCGCTCCTGGGGCGAGCCCGTCGTCACGGTCGAGGACCGGACCGACTACGCCATGCGCTACCACACCGTGGCCCGCACCGGCGCGCACGTCATGATCGTCACCGAGCCGGCGGACGACTGCGACGCCGAGATCGGCGACTCCTGCAGCATGCTCAACGAACTCGAACTCTACGGACGCTGAACCCGGCCGGAAAATGCGCATTATCCGGCGGGCCGAAATGGCGGGAGTTCACGGAAAGTGACGCCGGAACCGGCGGACTTCTCGTGACCGGAGTTTTCCCGGCCGGGCAGAAAGGCGCGGCTCGGTTACTGTGACTTCCGTTCCGCTCTGCCCGCCTTCCGGCCTGCCGCGGTGACGAATGGCCGGACCGATGTTCCGGAGAGCCGATAAATTGCCGCCCCATTCCCCCGGCGCCGAGGCGTCGCCGTGCGCCTGATCCCCTCCCGCCCCTTCGACAACGCCGTCGTGTGCGGCGTGACGGGCACCGTCGCGCTGCTGTGCGCCGCCGAGGCGGCCGGCCGCCTCGGGCTCGTCTCCCAGCTGGAGCTGCCGCTCGCCTCGACGGTCCTGGCCACCGCCGCCGGGCTCGCCGCCGACCGCGCGTTCCTGGCCGACGTGCTGGCCACCTGCGGCGCGTGGGCGCTCGGGCTGCTGACCGCCGTGGCGGTGGCCGTGCCCGCCGGGCTGCTGCTGGGCAGCCTGCCGCCGGTCGAGCGGGCCCTGCGTCCCGTGCTGGAGTTCCTGCGGCCCATCCCCTCGGTGGCGCTCATCCCGCTGGCCGCGTTCGTCTTCACCGGCCGGCTGGAGACCGAGGTCGCGATGATCGTGTACGCCGCCACCTGGCCCGTCCTGCTCAACACCATGTACGGGCTGCGCGAGGTCGACCCGCTGGCCAAGGAGACGATGCGGGCCTTCGGCTTCGGCCCGCGGGCCGTCCTGTGGCGGGTCAGCCTGCCGAGCGCGGCCCCCTTCGTGGCGACCGGCGTGCGGGTGGCCGCGGCGATCGCCCTGATCCTGGCCGTCAGCACCGAGCTGCTGGCCGGCGCCGGCGGCATCGGCCACTTCATCATCGTGGCCGAGAGCAGCCCGGACGGCCTGCGGCTGACCATCGCCGCCACCCTGTGGGCCGGCGCGCTCGGCCTGCTCACCAACGCGCTGCTCGCCCACGCCTTCCGCCGGCTGCTGCGCTGGCACACGACGCTGACGGGAGCGGCACGATGATCAGGTCCGTGGCCCGGCTGTGGGCCGTGCCCGTCGTCGTGGCCCTCTGGGAGCTGGCCACCAGGGCGGCGGGCAACCCCTACTTCCCGCCGCCGTCCACGATCGCGCTGCGCCTGCGCGAGCTGTGGATCAGCCGGACGGCCCTGGACGACCTCTCCCACAGCCTGGGCCGGCTGCTGACCGGCTGGGTGCTGGCCGGCGTCGCGGGCGTGGCGGCCGGGGTCGCCATGGGCCGTTCGCCGCTGCTGTCCAGGTTCGTGGACCCGGCGGTGCAGTTCTGCCGGGCGCTGCCGCCGCCCGCGCTGCTGCCGGTGTTCCTGGCGCTGTTCTCGACCGGCACGCTCATGCAGGTCGCGGCCATCGCGTGCGGCATCGTCTGGCCGGTGCTGGTCAACGCCGCCGACGGCGCCCGCAACGTGGACCGGCTCCACCTCGACACCGCGCGGGTCTTCAGGCTGTCGGCCGGGCAGTGCCTGCTGCGGGTCGTGCTGCCCGCAGCGGCCCCGAAGATCCTGGCCGGGCTGCGGCTCAGCCTGTCGCTCGCGCTCATCCTCATGGTGATCGCCGAGTTCTTCGCCACCGACGGCGTCGGTTTCCGGTTGCGCGCCGCGCAGCGTTCCTTCGACCTGCCGGGCATGTGGGCGGCCGTCACCGTGCTCGGCGTTCTGGGTTATCTGCTCAATCAGGTTTTCCTGGTTCTGGAACGCCGGTTGGTGGCGCATTATGGCGCGACCGAATGAAGCCGCCCGGGAATGCGGAAGATTGCCGGACGGCTGTTCCTTTTCCCCGGCACGCTTTTGTTCGCGAACTCGACTCTCTGGGAGCGTTTTCATGCGTCTGTTACTCGCGGCGGTCGCCCTCGCCCTGGCGATGACCGGATGCGGCGGGTCGGATCCCCGGCCGTCGCCCGGCGGGCCGGAGAAGGCCGTGCTGAACCTCGGCATGCTGGCCCTTCCCGAGGTCGCGCCCGTGCAGATCGCCATCGACAAGGGGTTCTTCGCGGCGGAGGGGCTGACCGTCAAGCCCGTCGTGATCCAGGGCGGGGCCGCCGCGATGCCCGACCTGATCAGCGGCAAGCTCGACGTCCTGCACAGCAACTATGTCTCGGCGATCCTGGCCGCCGCGCGCGGCGTGGGCCGGTTGAAGGTCGTCGGCGACGCCTACGCGGCCAAGCCCGGCAACTTCGTCCTCATGACGCGCAAGGACTCGCCCGTCACAAGGCTGGCCGACCTCAAGGGCAGGAAGGTCGGCGTCAACACCCTCGGCAACGTCGCCACCCTGGCCGTGAGCGCGCTGCTCAAGCCCGCCGGCGTGGCGCCCGCCGACATCACCTTCGTCGAACGGCCCTTCCCGCAGATGGCCGGCGCCCTGGCCAACGGCGACGTGGACGCCGCCGTGCTGCCCGAGCCGTTCTGGCAGACCGCGGCCGCCACCAGCGGGGCGCGCAGCCTGTCGGACCTGTTCACCGGCGCGACCGCCGACTTCCCGATGGCCGGCTACCTGACCACCGAGGGCTTCGCCGCCGACAATCCGCGCACGGTGGCCGCCTTCCAGCGCGGCCTGCGCAAGGCGGTGGACCTGGCGATCGCCGACCCGGCCCAGGCCAAGGCCGCGCTGCTCAAGTACACGAAGATCGACAAGGCGACGGCCGACCTGATGACGCTGGGCGGCTACTCCACCACCGTCGAGAAGGCCCGGTTGCAGCGGGTGGCCGACGTCATGCTGGAGTTCAAGGGCAACGGGTACCTGGAGGCGCCGTTCGACGTCTCGGCCCTGCTCCTTCCCGGCGGCTCCTCATGACGGGCCTCGCGGGACGGCGTCCGCGGCGGGTGGTCATCGCCGGGGCGGGCATCGCCGGGCTCACCGCCGCCCTCAGCCTGCACGCGGCCGGCATCACGGACGTGACCGTGCACGAGGCCGTCAAGGAGATCCGGCCGCTCGGCGTGGGCATCAACCTGCTGCCGCACGCCGTGCGCGAGCTCATCGAGCTCGGCCTGGGCGACCGGCTGGCCCGCGTCGGCGTCGAGACTGCCGACCTGACCTTCGTCACCCGGCGCGGGCAGCGCATCTGGACCGAGCCGCGCGGCCGGGCCGCGGGCCACGCCTGGCCCCAGTACTCGATCCACCGCGGCCGGCTGCAACTCCTGCTCCTCGACGCCGTACGCGAGCGGCTCGGCCCGGACGCCGTGGTGACCGGCTCCCCCGTCACCGGCCTCGACCACGACGCCGACCTGCTCGTCGGCGCCGACGGCATCCGCTCCGGCGTCCGGGCCGCGCTGTTCCCCGGCGAGGGCGAGCCGTTGTGGGGCGGTCACGTGTTGTGGCGCGGCACGTCGCGCGCCCGGCCGTTCCTGACCGGCCGATCCATGATCATGGCAGGCGACGGCACCCAGAAGATCGTCATCTACCCGATCGCGCCGCCGGACCCGGACGGCACGCAGCTCGTCAACTGGGCCATCCAGCACCGGGCCCCCGAGACCGTCCCGAGGGGCGACTGGAACCGGGAGGTGGAGATCGGCAAGTTCCTGCACCACGTGGCCGACGTGCGCTCCGACGCCCTCGACATCCCCGGTCTCATCGCCTCGGCCGACAAGGCGTACGAGTACCCGCTGGTGGACCGCGACCCGTTGCCGTACTGGTCGTCGGGCACGGTGACGCTGATGGGCGACGCCGCGCACCCGATGTACCCGACCGGGTCCAACGGCGGCACGCAGGCCGTCATCGACGCCCGCGTGCTGGCCCACGCGCTGGCCACCGGCCAGGGCCTTGAGTTCTACGAGAGCCGGCGGCGGCCGGTCACGAACCGGATCGTGCTGGCCAACCGCGAGGACGGGCCCGAGGTCGTCCTGAGGCTGGTGCACGAACGCGCCCCCGACGGGTTCGCCGACATCGAGGAGGTCATCCCCAGGGACACGCTGGAGAAGATCGCGCTGCACTACAAGCAGCTCG
This sequence comes from Nonomuraea sp. NPDC049624, assembly GCF_040675255.1. Classification (NCBI taxonomy): domain Bacteria; kingdom Bacillati; phylum Actinomycetota; class Actinomycetes; order Streptosporangiales; family Streptosporangiaceae; genus Nonomuraea; species Nonomuraea sp. NPDC049624. The sequence continues at coordinate 664,637 of NZ_JBFAOR010000005.1, forward strand.
CGGGCTTCGAGCCGGCCACCCTGAACGCCCGCCCCAGCTGGTCGGTCCCCCCGGACACCGGCCAGGGGCCTGTTTCCCCGAACGCCGGCCAGGAGTCGGTTCCCCTGAACGCCGGTCAACCCGAGAGCTCGCGCTGACCGCGGGACGGGTTCTGGAGGTGGATGTGGTGAGGCGGGGGCGCGTGGGCGCCCCCGCGCGGGACCGGGCGTGGCCTCCTACCGCTTGGGCGGGAGGTCGTCGCCGCGGTTGCGGGTGTGCTCGCGCGCCTCGCTGTCCTCGTCGACCTCCAGGTGTTCTCTCCTGACCTGGCCCTCGACGGTCTCCTCACGCTCGACGCGCTCCTTGTGCACGCGGATGTGCTCGACCGGCCTGGTCTCCTTGCCGATCACCGGCCGCTCCTCGTGCAGGGTGATCTGCTGCTCGTCCTCGCCGATCTCGTACGTGCCGGGCTCGCCGTCCCTGATGGGCTCGCGCTCGATCACGACCTCCTCGTGCGCGAGCGGCACCCGTTCCTGGACGTTCTCGGTCTCGACGTACTTGCGCAGCCGGACGTGCCCGCTCTCGCGGCTCTCCTTGCCGATGTGGAGCTGCTCCTCCGACGCGGTCATGTCCATGTCGCGGTCGCCCACGTCCCGGCCGCGCATCGGGCCCGGCCGACCCGTCGCGCCGGTCTGGCCGGTCGGCGGCTGGCCGGTCATGCCCGGACGCATGCCGCGTTCCCCGGCCGCCCGGGGCTCTCCGGTGGCCCGCTCGGCCTGCCGCTCCCCCGCGGCGGGCGAGCGCTGGGACGGGATGGTGGACGGCTGCATGCCGTAGTACCGGTAGAGCTCGGCCTCCTCCTCCAGCGACAGGCGGCCGTCCACGTCGATGTTGGGCGCGCCCTTGATCATCTCCTTGTCGAAGGGGACCCTGATCTCGTCCCCGGAACGGCGGGCGTTGGCCAGCGGCACGAAGGTCTGCTTCATGCCGAAGAACCCCGTGCGCACGGTCACCCACTCCGGCTCGCCGGTGCGGTCACTGAGGTAGACCTGGCCCACCTTGCCGATCGACTGTCCGTCCGACCCGATCACATGGCACTCGAGCAGGCTCCGGATCTCTGTTTGCATAGCCACGACGATCCCCCCGATTGTTCGTCCTGGTTCAAAAAGGACAAATACCCCAGAGAGTCGCATTTGCACACATGGGTCGGCCAGTCTTTGCCATGGACAGGCCTACGGCGGAGGCACGCCGCGGCCCTCCCGGGAGCCCGCGTAGGCGGCCCGCCGCAGCCTGGCCGTCCATCCGGCCGGACGCAGGCAGGGGGCGCTGTTGAGCACGGGGTCGAAGGTCAGGTCCTCGCCGGGCAGCGCGGTGTGCAGGCGCAGGCGGGCCAGGTAGCGACCGCCCGCCCACAGGTGGAACAGCAGCGGGCCGCGGGCCAGCGCGCCGGACAGCAGCGCGGGATCGGCGGGCACGCGCTCCCCCTCCGGCCGGGCGACCAGCCGGTACAGGCCGGTTCCGTACACGTACGCCGTGAGGCTGGAGTACGGCCCCGACGTGAAGGTGCGGCGCGGCACCGGCACAGGACCCGCGCCGGTGGACAGCAGCAGGTCCACCCCGTTCGGCAGGCGCACGGCCAGCCCCAGCACGTCGGGCAGCCGGCCCGGCAGGGACAGCCCCTTGGACAGCCGGGCCCGCACCTCGTGCTCACCCGGCTCCCCCAGCGGCGCCGCCTCGACCGTCAGCGTGCCCGCCAGGAGCAGCCCGCGCCGGTGCAGCGCGCGGCCGTGCCGGAGCCCGGCCAGCACGCGCGCCGCGACGCGGGCGAAAGAGTCGAGCGCGGGCGGAGCGCCCGCGCCGTCGGGCATCGCCGACGCCCCCGTCAGTAGTCTTCCTGCGCCTTCTTCAGCGCCTTGAGGTGCTCCTGCAGCGTCGGGGACGCGGACTTGGCCAGCGCCACCACCGCCGGCGAGGAGCCCTTGGAGATCTCCTCCTTGGTGGCCTCGATCGCCGTCTTGTGGGCCTTGACCATGCCGACGACGAACTCCTTGTCGAACTCCTTGCCCTTGGCGTCCTGCAGGCGCTTGGCCAGGGCGGCCTGGGCGGAGTTCGGCGCGGCGGGCAGCTGGATGGCGAGCTGGCTCGCGGTCTCGGTCACCTTCTTGTCGAACTGGGTGTGGTCGTCGACGAGCATCCGGCCGATCGACTTGACCTGGTCGGTGGCGCCCTTCTTCTCGGCCAGGCGGCCCGCCTCGATCTCGGCCAGGTTCCCCTGGTGGATGGCCGCCATCCAGGTCCTGTCCTGCTCGGACGGCTGAGCGTCGGTCCGCGGCGCCAGCCCCGCGGTGTTGGTGGTGGCGCTTTCGCCGCACCCGGACAGGGCGACGACGGCCGCGGCGGCCAGCAGCATGGTCAGACGAGTACGCATGAGGTTTCCTATGACATGGTGACACTTCTCCGACACAGAGAGTAACCACGCGCTCACGACTTCCCCCTCAGGCGCGCCGCGTCGCACCCCTGGACCGGAGTCGCGGGCCGCCGCCGGGAGCCGTCATCATGTTGACGGACGTGCCGCGGCCGACCCGGCCGCCGAGAAGTGCGAGGAGAAGGATGACGCCACCGGCCCGATCACCGGAGCAGCGCAAGCGGGACACGCTCGACCGGCTCGAACACGACGTCGACGTCTGGGTGGCCACGGCGGGCGACGGCGGCCCGTACATGACGCCGCTGTCGTTCCTGTGGGACGGGCACCGGCTCCTGCTCTCCACCGCCGACGCCACACCCACGGCCCGCAACCTGCTCGACGGCGGCACCGTGCGCCTCGGCCTGGGCCTGACCAGGGACGTCGTCCTCGTCCACGGCACCGTGACCGCGCAGCCGGCCGCCACGATCCCCGGCGACGTCGGCGACGCGTTCGCGGTGAAGACCGGGTTCGACCCGCGGGTGTCGCGTGGCCCGTACACGTACTTCTGGGTCACGCCGGTGCTGGTGCAGGCGTGGCGCGAGGTCAACGAGCTCGCCGGGCGCGACCTCATGCTCGACGGGAAGTGGGGCGTCTAACCGAGCCCCAGCACCAGCGTGGTGTGCCGCTTCACGATGACGAACTCCCGTCCCCGGCCCCGGACGGCCCGGCCCCCGGCCACGGGCCCGTCGAAGGCGAGGCTTTCCGGGGCGGGGCTGTCCGGGGCGGGGTTGCGGTAGGCGGTGAGGCGTAGGTCGGTGGTGCGGGGGCGGCCCGCGGCGGCCCATGCCGTGACGTGCGCCGCCAGCTCCTCGGCCAGCGCCGTGCCGCCCGGCCCGTACCCTTCGGCCACCAGTTCGGCGCGCCCAGGACCACCCGCCGCGGCCGCCGGATCGGCGGCGCCGGGGTTCCGCCCGGACGGGCCGGGGGCGTGGGAGGCGCTGGAGGCGAGTACGGCGATGGCGGAGCCGTCGGTGAGGCCGAAGGTGCCGCCGTAGCCGCCGTGCCGGTTGCCGCCGAGCATGCACCAGCGCGGCTCGTGCAGCGCCAGCCACAACGCCACGTCAGCGCCCGCCTCCGCGAGCGGATCCCGTCCCGCTGGCGTGCCCGCCTCCGCGAGCGGGTCCCGTCCCGCTGGCGGGCTTGTCGTCGTGAGCGGGTCCCGTCCTGCCGTCGGGTCCGCCGTCGTGGGCGGTTGCGGGAGTGGGTCGGGCAAGGTGACGGCGACGTTCGTCGGGGCGGTTTCCAGGGCGGTCACGAGGTCTCCCAGCTCGCGCGCCACCGGGAGCGCCAGCCACAGGTCGGGGTCGCGGCGCAGCACGACCACCGACTCCGGCCCGGCGGACGGCCCCCGCAGGCGCATGAACCCGCAGGGCGCCACCGTACGTCCGGCCCAATGGCCGCCCGTACGTTCCAGCGCCACCGAGACCTGCACCCCGCCCAGGTCGAGCGGCACCACCAGCCGCCCGCCCGGCGCGAGCTGGTCGAGCCAGGCGGGAGCCAGGTCCCACACGCCGACGGTGGCGATCACCCGGTCGAACGGCGCCGCCCCGGCGAACCCCTCGACCCCGTCCGCGCACACCACCTCGACCTGCGTGAACCCGGCGACCGCCAGGTTGCGCCGGGCGTCCCGCACGACGCCGGCGTCGAGGTCGAGGCTCACCACCCGCCCCTCGGGCCCGGCCAGGCGCGCCAGCAGCGCCGCGTTGTAGCCGGTGCCCGCGCCGATCTCCAGCACCCGATGGCCGGGCTCGACACCGAGCTGCCCGAGCATGGTCGCCATGACGGACGGCTGCGACGACGAGCTGACCGGCAGCCCGTGCTCGTCCCGCCGGGTGACGATCGGCACGTCGCGGTAGGCGGTGCGGGGGTCGACGCCGGGCAGGAACAGGTGGCGCGGCACCGCGAGCAGCACGTCCGCCACGTCGTCGGCGATCTCCTGGCGCTCGCGCAGGCCCGCGACCATGGCCTGCCTCAGCCGGACGGCGTCCATGCCGCGATTGTCCACCGGCCGGGGATTCGCGGTAAAGAAAACGCCAAGGAGGGTTGGGCTCCGGGATGAGGGGAATGGCAGGCAACTTCTGTACGTCGACCGTTTGGAGGAGCCGTAGTGCTCACCCTGACAGCCAACGCAGCCCAGGCGATCCGCGACCTGACCGCGTCCGCGCCGGAACCCGCCCAGGGCGGGATCCGCATCTCGTCCCAGGGCGAGGGCGCGAACTCGCTCACCCTCTCCCTGGCCACGGCCCCTGAGCCGGCCGACGAGGTGGTGGAGACCGAGGGTGCGCGGGTCTACCTCGATCCCGTGGCCGCGACCGTGCTGGACGACAAGTCCCTCGACGCCGGGGCCGACGCGCAGGGGAGCGTGTCGTTCATGGTGACCCCGCAGGCGGTGTGACGGGCAGCCGCCGTACCGGTGATCACGCCGGTACGGCGGCCCCGCACCCGGGTCAGCCGGCCAGGAGCTTGTGCAGGTAGCGGACCTGCTCCTCGGCCTGGTAGCCGGACCCGCCCTCGTGCCCGTTCCAGGGCCAGACGGTGATCTCCTTCGGCCCCTGCCAGTGGTTGTAGGCGGCGAAGACCGTGGAGGGCGGGCAGACGTAGTCCATGAGCGCGACCGAGTACAGCGCGGGCACCCGGCCGCGGGCGGCGAAGTTGACGCCGTCGAAGTACGACAGCGTGCGGAACACCTGGTCGGCGCCTTCCCGGCGGGAGGCCAGGAAGCGCACCAGCTCCTGGTACGGATCCCGGTCGGTGATCTCCACAGCCCGCCGGAAGTGCGTCAGGAACGGCACGTCCACCAGCGCGGCCCGCACCGACGGGCGCAGGGCGGCCGTGGCCTGCGCGATCGCGCCGCCCTGGCTGCCGCCGGAGACCACGATGCGCCCGGCGTCCACCGCCGGATGGGCCGCGGCCACGTCGACCGCCCTGGCCGCGTCGGTGAACACGCGCCGGTAGTAGTAGTCCTCGGGGTCGAGGATGCCGCGCGTCATCATGCCCGGCGCCTGGACATTGGCGCTGCCGTGCGGGTCGCCGGTCGTGCCGGGGCTGGTGGGGCTCGCGCCGCCGTGTCCCCGGGTCTCCATCACGAACACCGCGTAGCCGGCCGCGGGCCACAGCAGGTGGTCCTTCGGGAACCCGCGCCCGCCGCCGTAACCGATGTAGTGCATCACGCACGGCACCGGCTCCCGCACGCCGCGCGGCAGGATGAACCAGCCGCCGATCCGGTGACCGCCCCACCCGGCGAACGACACGTCGTAGACGTCGACGCCGCTCAGCGGCAGGTCGTAGGGCACGAACTCGGCGGCCGGGTCGAACGCCTCGGCCTCGGCCAGCGTACGGGACCAGAAGTCGTCGAAGTCGGCGGGTTCGTCGCGGTCGGGGAGGTAGGCGCGCAACTGCTCGATCGGGAGGTCGAACAAGGACACGGGGGACTCCAAGCTGTAGGCAACCCTGATATTTCACCTCATCAGCCCAGGTAAGCGCTATCCTCCGCCGGCGGAAGCTGAAAGGCCGCGTACGGGGTAGGGGAGGTCGCGTGATCGAATACGTGATCGAGGTTCCCTCCTCCCATCTCTACCCCGGCCTGGTGCTGGAGGCCCCCGCGGACGCCGAGGACTTCCTCGTGCTGTTCACCGACGACTCCGAGTCGCGCGCCCAGCTCCTCGGCGACGCCTCGGGACGTCCGGTGCTCAGGGTCGGCGGATACATGACCACGAACGGCACCGTCATCGACGAGCGGGTGTGGACCGTGCGGGAGACGCTGCGCACCGGCGACCGGGTGCGCATCCGCCTGGGCCGCTCGCTCCCCTCCCCCGTCGGGGGCTAACGTCCCCTTTGTGAGGTCTTTCGCCGGGATGGTGGCGGGCGCCGCGGTGCTCGCGCTGTCGCCCGTCGCCGGGCTGGCCGCGCTGGCCGGGACGGCGATGGTGGGCGCGCGGCCCGCGATGTTCGCGGTGACCGGCCTGGCGGTGTTCGCCGCGGTGTTCTACCTCGGGCTGCTGCTGTGCGTGCCCCGGCCGCGGGCGACCTGGGGGCGGTGGTCACGGGCCGCGCTGATCCTGGCCGTGGAGGTGGCGGTGGTCTGGCGGGTCGCGGACGCGACGCTGACCCCGCCGCCGGCGCCGGCCGCGGCCCTGTCGCCGGTGGCCGGGCAGCGCGAGTGGCGGCTGCCGACGGGGTCGCGGCTGGCGTACGCACGGGTCGCGCCGAAGCGGGTCACCCGCCCGGAGCCGGTGGTCTTCCTGTCCGGCGCGGCCGGCCTGGCGGACCTGGCCGCCGATCCGGCGTTCTACCGGCGGCTGGCCGCCGACGGCCACGAGGTGTACGTCTACGACCGGGTGGGCTCCGGACGTTCGGCGCGGCTGGCGGACCCGGCCGCGTACGGGGTGGGGCGCGACGTGGCGGACCTGGAGCAGGTGCGGCAGGCGATCGGCGCCCGACGCCTGAACCTGGTCGCGCGCGGCGAGGGCGCCCGGCTCGCGGCGGCCTACCTGTCCGCCCATCCGGACGCGGTGTCCAGGGCGGTGCTCGCCTCCCCCGCCGGCCTCGACCGGGCCCGCGCCGCGACGCTGCTGGACGACGGCCCGCCCAGCCCCAGGATGCTGGCGGTCCACACGCTGCTGCGGGTCGAACCGGCGGCGGCGCACGCGTTCGCCGGCGACGCCGAGCTCGACGCCCGCGCAGAGGCCTCCGCCGTCTGCCCGCAGGACCGGCCCGCCGAGCAGCCGCCCCTGCCCCGGTCGGACGGCTCGGGCGGGTACGCGCGCCTGGTGGACCGGCCGTCACCGCCCGGGATGCGGGACGGGCTGGCCCGGGTGACGGCTCCCGTCCTGGTGGTCAAGGGGCCGTGCGACGGGGAGAGCTGGTCGGCGGCCACCGACGTCCGGCGGGCGATCCCCGGCGCCGGGCTCGCCTACGCCGAGGGGCGGGGGGCGTACCTGGCGACGCTGCGGGCGTTCCTGGCGGGCCGGGCGGTGCCGGCGTACGAGGGCGTCACGCCCCCGCCCGGCTACCGGGGCCCGTGGTGACCTCGGCTCAGCGGTCGTGGGCCCGGGGCTCCGGGCGGGCGGGGCGGGCGCAGGAGCCGGCCGTGGCCGCCGTCACCTTCCAGCCGGCGTCCGGGAACGGCGACATGAAGTGGGTCAGCAGGTCCACCGCGTAGTCGGGGGCCTGCCCGCCCGGGTCGAGGAAGGACACCATCTGCGGGCCGTCCGAGCCGCGCAGGGTGATCGAGCCGCCCCTGCCGCCGGAGGCGAAGCCGGGTTTGGCGTCCACGGTGAGGCAGGCGAGCCCGATCCCCGCGGCGGCGATCTCCTGGCGGGCGCCGATGCGGCGCATGCGCTGGTCGTAGCGGCGCAGGGCGAGCGAGGTGGCCCGGGTGAGCCGCAGGGAGCCGGTGAAGGCGTCCGGACCGATCCTCCTGCTCAGCCTGACCCGCAGGGAGACGTCCGGCCGCAGGTCCACGCCCTTGGCGGCCAGGCGGAGGCGGTCGTAGGCGCCCTCGAAGCCGGGCGCGAGGAACCCGGCCGCGGCCGGCGCCTTGAGCCCGAACGGGATGCGCCCCGGCCGTACCCGCAACCAGGACACCCGCCGGACCGCCAGCGACACCTCCCGCACCGCGCTCGCGCCGAGCGCGAAGTCCCCGCCGACCTGGTAGGTGAGGAACCCCGAGGTGTACGGGACCTCCTTGGACACGGCGATCGGCTGCCGCTGGACCGGGCCCACGCGCAACCCGGCGCCCACGGCGATGCGGGCCGTCGGCCCGGGTTTCGAGACCAGGTCGAGCGACTGGTCGGGATTGAGGCGGATCGTCGTGTCAGCGGCCAGGTCCTCGACCGCGAGCGAGACGCCGCCGAGCCGCCCGGACGGGTCCACCAGACGGCCGTCCACGGCCAGCCGGCCGTCCAGGGTGCTCGTGCCGCCCCGGTAGGTGAGGGCGGGGACGCTGAGCCCGGCGGCGGAGGCGTCGGCGTCCAGGCCGAGCACCGCCGGGACGTCGCTCAGCCGCAGCCCGCCGCTGCCCCGGCCGGGCAGGGTGACCTCGGCGGTCAGGCGGTCGACCGGCGCGGAGTTCCGTACCCGGATCCGGGTCCTGGCCCCGTACGTGCCCCGCACGTCCACGGCGGCCGGCACCGGGCCGAGGGCGACGTGGCCGCGCAGCCCGCCCGCCTCGGCCCGCACGTCGAGCGCGCCGAGCGTGGCCGGCGGCTCGACGCGGTAGGCGACGTGCCCGGCGTCCAGCGGGCCCAGGGACAACCGGGTGATCCTCGGCGGCAGCCGGGTCAGCGTGGCCCGCGCCCTGATCGGGACCGGCGCGAGCACGCTGCTGTCCAGGTGGAGGGCGAGGGTCCGGCGCCTGGGCGCGAACCCGGAGAAGGCGAACGTGCCGCCCGCCGGGTCGATCGTCACCTCGCCGGGCAGGCCGGTGACGTCGAGGTAGCCCTGCAGGCCGTAGCAGCCGCGTCCCGCCGTGCAGAATGCGCCCGGCCCGCAGCCCCCGGCCGGGCAGCCGCCGTCCACCAGCGACAGGCCGCCCTCGACGGCGGGCGCGGGACGCATGCGGGCCAGCGCGGCGGTCCTGCCGAGCCAGGCGCGGGCGGTCACGCCGAGCCGGGAGCCGGAGTAGGTGAGCCTGCCCTCGGGCGTGGCGGCGACGGTCAGGTCGCCCGGCACCGGCCCCACCCTGCCGAGGACGCCGAAGCGCACGTCCCCCAGGACGATGTCGGCGTCCATGGCAAGGCGCTGCCGGGCGGCGCGGAACCGGGCCAGGAACCCCTGGCCGGACGGGCTGAGCTCGACCCGCGACAGGCCCTTGACCAGCACGCTCGCGTCCAGGTCGCCGCCGGCCCGGTCGTAGTGGGCGGCCAGGTGCGGGCCGTACGGGGACGTGGCGCCGTCGTGGTTGGCGACGGCCAGGGCCGCCGCCCCCACCGGGCCGGACAGCCCGTGGAAACGGTAGACGCCGCCCTTCCAGGCGGCCTCGAAGCGGGCCGGGACGCCGGTCACGTCGGCGGCGGCCCTGAGCACCCGGCCGTCCGTCCTGATCCTGGCCAGCGCCGACACCCCGGTGGCGTCGCCGTTCCTGACCAGGGTGACGTGGCCGCCGGCGGGGCTGGAGATCGCGCCGCCGCCGCGTTGCAGGACCGCGGCGATGCGGCCGATCGGCGAGCTGGCCGTCTGCGTGACGCGGTGCGCGGCCGGGTCGGCGTCCAACCGGATTCGGGCCGGCAGACCGCTCAGCTCGGCGCGCAGCACCGTCCTGGACGCGGCGCGGTCGTAGTGGAGCACCTTGGCCGAGCCCGCCCGTGCGGGCCCGGACGACTCGACGGTCAGGGTCTGCCTGCCGCCGGACGACAGGTGTGCGGCGGTGAAGGAGCGGGGCACCTCGCGCAGCTCGGCGCTGGCCGCCGTGGCCAGGCGGCCGTCGCGGTAGAGGTGGTCGTGCAGTTCGGCGCGGGCGATCGGGGCGCGGGCGGTGAAGCGCATCCGTCCGCCGGACAGGCGCACGTGGGCGCGGGTGGGCATGCGGTCCAGTACGGCCTGCGTGTAGCGGCCCGGGGAGACGGCGACCGTGTCCAGCCTGGCCGGACGGGAGGCGGTGACGTTCAGTTCGACCGCCGGGGAGGTGGTGGCGTCCGGTTCGGCGGGCTTCGAGGTGGTGGCGGCCGGCTTGGAGGGCTTGGTGGTGGCGGACGGGGTTGGTGGGTTGAGGGTGGCCTCGGCGGTGAGCCGTTCGGTGGCGGGGGTCTGGCGCAGGCTCACCGCCGCGCGTCCGGTCAGCCCCGCCAGGGTGACGGCGGACGGTCCCGGGTCCTCGCGGGTGACGTTCGCCCTCACCGTCCGGCCGTCCGGGTCCATGGTGAACGTCCCTCGGTCGAGCACCGACAGCGAGGCGCCGCCGCGCAGGCCGTCGAACCCGACGGTCACCTTGCCGTCGTACTCGGCCCAGACCAGCGCCCTGACCCTCTTGCCGGACAGGCTCCTGACGGCGAACCCGAGCCCGATGCCCCCGTTCACGGGGTTCGCGGCGGGCACCAGATCGGCCGCCAGGTCCGGGAGGCCGTCGCCGGTGACGTCCACGGCGACCGGCACGGCGACGGGCCGGCGCGCCGAACACGCCACCGCCCGTTCCACCCCCACCACACACAACCGATACGTCATCCCTTGCCTCCTCGGCAGAGCCCCACCGGCCGCGCGGCCTCCCTGGGGGCGGATTGCGCGGCCTCCCTGGGGGCGGAGCGGGGGGCGGGTGGCCAGGCGCAGGGCGTCCAGGGCTCTGGTGACGGACGGGGGCGGGCGCAGGAGGGTCAGCGGGGCGGCGCCGGTCGTGTCGGGCAGGAGGGCGGCGGGGTCGGGGGCCCGCCGGCCGAGCCCCTGCCGTTCCTGCCGCCGAGCGGCCTGGGCAGCGACGGCGTCGGCGAGACCCGTCCCGGCGGGCGTGGTGATCTCCAGCCGTTCCGGCCCCACCGGCCCCTTCCCCATGGGCCGTACGGCGGGCGACGGCCCCGACGGGACCCGCACCACGGCAGGCGGCGGCTCCGGAACCGCGGGCACCTCCCGCGCCATCACCCGACCACCCGTCGACGCCTGGACGACGCGCGCAGCCGAGGCATGACCGGAGGCTGCGGCGGGCGGGCCGGCCAGTGCGGTGGCCGCGATGGACGTCGAAGCGAGCACGCGCAGAAGGGCGTGCGGCATGAAGCGTTCCCCCGAACCCGTCTAACTCATCCCATCGGAAACAATGGTCACGAGATGACCATATTTCCCCACTCATCGTCAAATGTGGCGCAACATGGAACTCCAGTTTCCGCCGACGCCCCCGGCTATTACGCCGTCCGGCGCGCCCCCGTCCGGCTCACCGCCGTGACCACGGTGGCCGCCACGGCCAGCACCAGCAGGACGCCCACCGCCAGCCGGTAACCGTCCTGCAGCACACCCGCCACGGCGGACAGCCGGGCGGGGTCGGCGGCGTACACCAGGTGCCGCTCGGCGGCCGGCACGGACGCGGCGACGATGGCCAGCGACATGGCGGTGCTGATCACGGTCGAGACGTTGACCAGCATGAGCCGTACACCGTTGACCACACCGAGCCGGTCCTGCGGCGCGTCCATCATGATCGCGGTGGTGTTGGCGGTGATGAACAGCCCGCTGCCCGCGCCCACGAGCCCGAGCGCCGTCCCGAGCCAGACGTAGGGCACGGACGGGTCCAGCGCGGCCAGCATGACCGCCATGCCCGCCGCGCTCACCGCCGAGCCGGCCACCGCCACCGTGCGCGGGTGGAAGCGTCCGGTCAACCCCCCGGCGACCAGCGAGGTCAGGGCCGAGGCGGCCGAGACGGGCAGCACGGCGAGCCCGGCCTGCGCAGGCTCGAACTGCCGGGTGGACTGCAGGAACAGCGAGATGACCAGCACGATCGAGAACTGCCCGAGCGAGTTGAGCACGGCGGCCAGGTTCGCCAGCGCGAAGCCGCGGTCGCCGAACAGCCGCAGGTCGAGCAGCGGCGTCCGGCTGCGCCACTGGACCAGCGCGAACACCGGGGCCGCCGCCGCGAACGCCACCCCGCCCGCCACCACCCACGGGCTCAGCCAGCCGAGCGAGCTGCCCTGCGACAGAGCCAGCAGCAGGCCGCTCAGCCAGGTGAACAACAGGACGATCCCCGGCACGTCCAGCCGCTCGCGCGGGCCTCTCGGCACCGGGCGGAGAGTGACCGCGCCCCAGACGATGGCCGCGACCCCGACGGGCACGTTGAACCAGAAGATCCACCGCCAGCCCGCCGCGCCGGCCAGGAACCCGCCGAACGACGGCCCCACGAGCCCCGCCACGGAGATGATGGCCATGTAGACGGCCATGCCACGGCCCAGCCGGGCCGGCGGGAAGGCGCCGGCCAGGATGGCCGAGCTGTTGGCAAGGATCATGGCCGAGCCGCACGCCTGGGCGACCCGGGCCGCCAGCAGCACCTCGATCGAGGGCGCGAACCCGGCCGCCAGGCTCGCGACGGTGAACACCACGAACCCCAGCAAGTACGTGCCGCGCCTGCCGAACAGGTCGGCCACCCGCCCGAACACCACCAGCCCGACCGAGCTGACCAGCATGTAGGCGAGCAGCACCCAACTGGCCAGGAAGGCGCCGACGTGGAAGTGCGCGACGACGGCGGGCAGGGCGACGTTGAGCGAGCTGGAGTTGAGCCCGGTCAGGAACATGCCGAGGCTGGTGACCGAGACGGCCCGCCAGGCGTACCGCAACTGCGCGGCTTCGTCCTCCGTCGCCGCCCCGGCGGCGGGCACCACTGCGACGGCCTCGGACTCAGTCACACCGGACCGACTGAACGTTCATGCGCCCACTCTTTCTAGAATCCCCCTCTAGGAAAGAGTCCGCCCGACCGATTGTCAAGATCCAGGCCGAGAAACGTACGGCCACAGGCGAAAGCGCGGGTGGGGGTGCGGGCGCGAGGCGCAGGTAGGCGCGACGGCGAGCAGCCGCCCCACCGGCCCCCCACTCAGCCCGCACCCTCTGCCGGTTCTGGCGGCCGTTCCCGCAGCCGTTCGCCGGTCCGTTCGCAGGTCCGTTCGCACATCCGTGCGTCGGCATGCGAGGGCGGAAGGGCCGGAAGCGGAGGGGGCGGGGTCGGAGGGGGCGGGGTCGGAGGGGGCGGGGTCGGCGCCTCCGGTGGGGAAGGGTCAGCCTAGGGTGCGGAGGGCCTGTTCGACGGTGTCACCGGTGCCGACGGCCACTTCGCCGCCGTCGCCGTCACGTGCGACGGCGATCACGCCGGACCCGGTCGGATGACGGCTCAGGGTGACCGTGCAGCCGTCGCGCAGCAGCGCCTCCACGTCGGCCGCCCGCTGCGGCGCCGCCCACTCGGCGGAGCCGGGGCCGAGCAGGCGGGTGGCCGCGATCAGCGCGGCGACCGGCGTCCGGTGCCGGGCAAGGAGGACGGGGCTGTCGTCGTACGGCTCCGAGACCTGCCGGACGAGCTCCCCCAGCTTGGCCTTGGCCGTGGACAACGACACCACGGGCAAACCGGTCAGCATTCCGGGGACCTTGGACAGCGGCACCAGCGCGGCCCACTCCCAGCGCTCCCGCGTGATCAGCGTGATCTGCCCCTCACCCGCCGCGCCCACCAGTGCCCCCCAGCGGGACCGCGCCTCCTCGACCCCGATGGGCACGCCCAGCCTGTCCTCCATCTCGCTGTAATTGATCATGAGGGAAACCGTAAGGCACCTTACGATATTCGCGCAAGGATGCTCGCCCGCCGCCGCGCGGCGTCCGGCGCGCTCACCTCCCGCGACGCACCCTCCGGACGAGGTCCTCGGCGGCCGGCCGCCACCGCGGGTACTCGAAGGCGAAACCCGCCTCCAGCAACCGCCCCGGGACGACCCGGCGGCTCTTGAGCAGCAGCTCGGTGTCGGACCGCAGCGCGTACGCGCCGAGCTCGGCCATCCACCGCGTCGCGGGCAGGCCCACCGGCACGCCCCGGACGGACCGCAGCGTCCGCATGAACGCGGCCTGCGGCAGCGGCTCGGGCGCGGCCAGGTTGACCGGTCCGCTCAGGTCGTCCCGCCCGGCCAGGAACTCGACCGCGCGGACGAGGTCGCGGTCGTGGATCCAGGACACGTACTGGGCGCCGCCCGCCAGCGGCCCCCCGAGGCCGAGCCGGGTCATGCGCAGCAGCACGTCGAAGACGCCGCCGCGGTCGGGGCTCATCACCATGGCGGTGCGCAGGGCGACCTTGCGCGTGTGCGGGGTCTCGGCCCGCTCCTGCTCCCGCTCCCATGCCTTGGCGATCTCGACGCTGTAGCGCCAGTAACCCGGGACGCCGGGCTCCTCGCCGCCGATCAGGCCGGTCGCCTCGTCGTTGGGGGCGTCGAAGCGGTGTGCGTAGACGGTGGCGGTGCTCATCTGCAGCCAGACCCGGGGCGGACGTGCGGCGGCGGCGATCGCCCGTCCGACGGCTTGGGTGGAGCGCACCCGCGAGTCCATCATGGCCCGCAGGTTGGCGGGGGTGTAACGGCAGTTCACGCTCCGCCCGGCCAGGTTGACCACGAGGTCGCTGCCGTCGATCTCGCGCGCCCACGCGCCCAGGGTCTCGCCGTCCCAGGCGACCTCGCCCTTCCGGGACGGCCTGCGGGTCAGCACCACGACCTCGTGGCCGGCGGAGGTCAGTGCCCGGCGGAGAATCTCGCCGACCTGCCCGGTTCCTCCGGGAATCACGGTCTTCACTCTGCCGACCCTACTCCTGTCTTTTGAACGCGTTCAGGGCGGGCCCCGAGCGCCGCCGGGTCCTGCACTCGTAGCGGCGGAGGGCGGCCGATGGCAGCGGAGGGCGGCCGATGGCGGCGGAGGGCGGAGGAGCAGGAAGGAGCGGAGGGGCCTGGTCGAGGCTTGGCGAGCGGGCGGGAGTTCGTCGGCGCGGCGGATCAGGGCGTGAGGGCGTCCAGGGTGCGCGTGTCCTCGTCGGTCAGGGTGAGGTCGGCGGCGGCCAGGTTCTCCTCAAGGTGGGCGGCCGAGCCGGTGCCGGGCGTGGGCAGGAGGACCGGGGAGCGATGCAGCAGCCACGCCAGCGCCACCTGCCCGCACGTCGCGCCGTGCCGGGCGGCCACCCGTTCGATCACCGTCCCCGTACCGGCCCCCGCGGCGAGGGAGCCGTTCCCGAGGGGGAACCACGGCAGGAACGCGATGCCCAGTCCCTCGCACCGCGCCAGCACCGGCTCCGACTCCCGGTCCAGCACGTTGAACCGGTTCTGCACCGACGCCGGCCGCAGGACGGTCAGCGCCTCGTCGAGCTGCTCCAGGGTGACGGTGTCGAGTCCGATGTGCCGGATCTTGCCCTCTTCGCGCAGTTCGGCCAGCGTGCCGAACTGGTCGGCGAGCGGCACAGCCGGGTCGATGCGGTGGAGCTGGTACAGGTCGACGGTGTCGGTGCGCAGACGGCGCAGGCTCGCCTCGCACATGGCGCGCAGATCCTCGGGGCGTCCGGCGGCGTGCCACCTGTCCGGCCCGGTGCGGATCACGCCGCCCTTGGTGGCCAGCACGAGGTCGCCGGGGTACGGATGGAGGGCCTGGGCGATCAGCTCCTCGGCGATGTCCGGGCCGTAGTTGTCGGCGGTGTCGATGAGCGTGACGCCGCGGTCGACGGCCAGGCGCAGCAGCGCGACCGCGTCGCCGGGCGTCAGGCGCGGGCCCCAGTAGCCGGGGCCGGTGAGCTGGGCGGTGCCGTAGCCGAGGCGTCGTACTCGCAGCTCACCGGCGATCTCGAACGTCCTGCCCACCACCGCGCCCGCCCTTTCCCCCGATGAAAGGGCCCATCGTACGGCCGCCGCACCGGCCCTGTGCTCAGAGATGCCGGGGGCCTGTGTTCTCAGAGCGTGGCCACCACCGCGTAGCGCTCGTCGGTGATCTCCTTGCCCCACAGGGCCGGGTCGGGCAGGGGATGCACCCGGAGGTCGCCGACCAGGGGGCGGAGGGCCGTGGTCAGGTTGTCGGCGGTGACGCCGCCCATCCACGGGAAGTGCTCACCCGGCACGTAGTCGGACTGCTCGCCGGAGGTCTGCCAGCGGCCCTCCACCAGCACCAGCCGGCCGCCGGGGCGCAGCAGCGACACCCAGCGGGCCAGCGCCGCCGCCGGATCGGGGATGGTCCACAGCAGGTGGCGGGCCAGCACGACGTCGAAGCGGCGGTCGCCGACGGGCGGGTCGGCCGCGTCTCCCGTCAGCACCGTGGCGCCGGTGGCGGCCAGCTTGGCCCGGGCGCGTTCGACCATGCGCGGAGCCAGGTCGACGGCGGTCAGGCGATGGCCCTGGACGGTCAGCAGCAACGACAACGAGCCCGTGCCGCAGCCCAGGTCGAGCACGTCGAGCGGCCCGGCGGGCACCCATTCGGCCAGTCGTGCCGCCCAGGCGGCCCTGACCTCGGGGTCGCGGAGCCCGTGGTCGGCCTCGTCGTCGAAGGAGTCGGCTGCGGCGTCCCAGAAGCCGGCGATGGTCGTCATGGGTCGCATCCTGGCAGGCGCCGCCGACAGTTTCGGGCCTGCTGCCGTACGCCTCCACACGCCGGGATCCCGGGCGGCCGGCTCGGGGCGGCTGGCCCGGGCGGCCCGGCGCGGGGCGGGCGGTCGGGAGCGGGAGAACCTGGTGTACTGGTCTGACCAGTCGCTAGTGTTTCTCAGCATGACGGGATATGACGCGCTGTTCCGCCTCGACGGGCGGCGGGCCGTGGTGATCGGGGCCGGCAGCGGGATCGGCAGGGAGTCGGCGTTCGCCCTGGCCGCGCATGGGGCGTCCGTGGTGTGCGCGGACCGGGACCTGGCCGCCGCGCAGGAGACCGCCGCCGGATGCGGGGGCACGGCCCGGCTGCTCGACGTGCTGGACGCCGACGCCGTCCGGGCGGCCGCCGCGGAGGAGCCGGCCGACGTGCTGGTGTTCACGGCGGCGACGAACGTGCGCAAGCGGCTGCTCGACTACTCCGGCGAGGAGTTCGACCGGGTGGTGGGGCTGAACCTGCGGGCCTCGTTCGACGTGGTGCGGGCGTTCGGCGCCGGGATGGTGCGGCGCGGGCGCGGGTCGATCATCGGGTTCGCGTCGATCCGGGCGTCGGTGACCGAGCCGGGGCAGGGCGTCTACGCGGCCACGAAGGCGGGGCTGGTGCAGTTGCTGCGGACGGCGGCGGCCGAGTTCGGCCCGCACGGCGTGCGCGTCAACGCGGTCGCGCCCGGCGTGGTCGAGACCCCGCTGACCAGGCAGATCAAGGACAACCCCGACTGGTACGCCGCGTACGCCGCCAAGAGCGCCCTCGGCCGGTGGGCCACCGCGCCCGAGATGGCGGGCGCGGTGGTCTACCTGGCCGGCGACGCGGCGAGCTTCGTGACGGGCTCGGTGTTGTACGTGGACGGCGGCTGGACCGCCGTGGACGGCCGTTTCGATCCGCCCAATTGACACGAATACTCCCGACCGGATGGGGCAGCGGGCACGGGTCCCATTGAAGGGAGGGACCCATGAGAACAGCACGGAGCCACTTAGCACCCGCGGGAATCGCGGCCGTGCTGGCGTTGACCGTGTCCGCCACGGCACCCGCCGCGGCCCAGGCCGCCACCACCGTCCGGCCGGTGGCCGCGCCCGGCGCCGCAGCCGCCCCGTCCGTCCAGGCGTTCCACGCCTCGGCTCGGGACCGGGCGTACCTGCGGCAGGCGCACCGCGGCAATCTCGCCGAGATCGCGGCCGGGAAGGCCGCGCTCCGCAGGTCGCACGACAAGGACGTGCGGGAGATCGCCTGGCGGCTGATCCGTGACCATCGTGAGCTCGACGCCCGGCTGCGCGAGGTCGCGCACCGGCTGCGCGTCAGCCTTCCTGACGCGCCGAGCGCCGCCCAGCGCGACGGCCTGGACGCGGTGCTCGCCCGCCGTTCCGGTCACCGGTTCGACCGGGCGTGGCTGCGCCTGGAGGCCGGGGCGCACGAGCAGACGCTCACGCTGATCAGGCGCGAGCTGCGGGACGGTCACTCCGGCTGGGTGCGGGACCTGGCGCGCGACGGCGCCCCCGCGGTCCGGCACCACCTGCGCGAGATCCGCGCGGAAATCGAGCGGCACACCCGCTGATCGGGCGTGCACCATCCCACCCCGTGACCGGGACGCGAACCGGCTGACCGGGACGCGAACCGTGCGACTGGAGAAGCCGAACCGACTGACCAGGACGCGAACCGTGCGACTGGAGAAGCCGAACCGGCTGACCGGGAGGTGAACGGTCCGATCGGGACGGCGGTCGTCGCGGTCACGGGCGTGATCTCCGGGCGGGGGCGCCCCCGCCCCCGCCCGGGTCAGGTCGCGGGGCTCAGCCGCACCTGCACCGGCCGTCCGTGCACGGTCTCGAACTCCAGGACCGTGCGCGGCCCGGTGATCCTGGCCCGGCACGGCTGGCCGGCGTCCGCCCGCCACCGCCCGTCCAGGGTCACCCTCATGCGGTGCGGGTGGCTCGGGGCGGCCAGCCAGGGCCGCGACCACGGACTGTAGTGGCCGACGTAGCGGCCCTTGTCGTACTGGTCGTGGTCGATCCCGCCGTACAGGCGCAGGTCCGGATCGCATACCGCGATCACCAGCGTCTCCCCCTCCGTACGGACGAGCAGCATCGAAGGCGTGTCGACCTCGCGGACCAGACCTTCCAGACTGGTGCGCTCGAACACCGCGTACCCGGTGATGCCGGTGTCGCGATCCCGCACGACGTGGGCCGCCGTGTCGGCGCGCAGCACCCGGTAGGGGGCGCTCGCCGCGTCCCCCATCGCGGCGGCGAAGCCGGCCATGCGCTCGGCCGTGGTGTTCACCACCATCGCGTACTCGTACGTCCCGTTGCGAGGTGCGGTGCCGTGCCTGATCCAGGCTGTGGCGAAGTCTCCGCTGGTGGGCTCTTCCGTGGCGTTGTTGCGGGAGGTCTGGGCCGAGCGGGTCAGGGCCACTCTCTGCCCGGACGCCAGGTAGTAGCCGATGCCCTTGTCGTCGAGCAGCCAGCGCGGGCCGCCGTCGAGCGCCTGGTGGGGGAAGGCCGTGACCGCGGCGCCGTCCACCACAGTGGGCGCGTTCCTGGCCGGCAGCCGGGTCTGGAAGAGGGTGGTCTCCGTCTCGTCCGCGGTGTCGTCGTTGGTGATGCCGGTGCCCAGGGCCACGACGCGGTCGTCGAACAGGAACACCGACTTGCGGGCCCGGTGGGTGCCGTCGTACTTGGGGTGTCCGTGCAGGTCCATGGCGAACAGGGCGTTGCGTCCGTCGATGGTGCAGGCTCCGGCGAAACGGGAGTCGGTGAGGAGCATCTCCTCGATCGCCCCGGTCAGGTCGCCCTTGAGCTGGTCGAGCGGTTTGTGGATGACCGTGGTGCCGGGACGGCGGCTCCAGTCCCAGCCGGGCTGGGCGTAGCCGCTGTCCTGGTTGGTGACGGGGTCGCCGCGGTGCAGGACCTGGATCTGGCCGTAGGTGTTGTAGCGGCCGTACCAGTTGGCGCCGACGTAGATCTCGGTGCTCCACAGGTAGCGGTTGTGCCCGCGTACGGTGATCTGCCATTCGTCGCGGCGGTGCACGGCGAGCGCCGCGTAGTTGAGCGCCCAGGCGCCGGTAGGGGCCGGTTCCGGGGTGATGCCGCGCGCGGCGAGCCGGGCCGCGAGCTCCTTCTGCCGCGGCGTCGGGCTGCCGGGCAGCAGGCGCAGGAAGGCGGCGGCGATCTCGTCGTCGATCGGGGCCAGCCACTCGAACGGGACGATCGACAGCGCGGTGGCGCCGCTGGGGTTGCGGCCGCTGATCGAGATCGGCCAGTGGTTCTTGTTGGCGTAGACGCGCTGTGTGAGCAGCGCCTTGCGCAGCCAGCCGAACGCC
This sequence comes from Nonomuraea sp. NPDC049624, assembly GCF_040675255.1. Classification (NCBI taxonomy): domain Bacteria; kingdom Bacillati; phylum Actinomycetota; class Actinomycetes; order Streptosporangiales; family Streptosporangiaceae; genus Nonomuraea; species Nonomuraea sp. NPDC049624. Next base: position 684,427 of record NZ_JBFAOR010000005.1, read on the forward strand.
TCGGGCGAGATCGCGAACGAGCCGCCGTGCAGGACGTATACGAGCGGCGCGAGCCCGGCGAAGCCGTCGCGGACGTAGTCGGGGAAGAAGCCGACGTGGTGGAAGGCGGTGCCGTCCACCTTGATGCCGTCCTGGATGCCGTCGGTGGGCAGCAGGGTGGCGTTCAGCCAGTCGCGCAGCGCCCGCAGGTACGCCACCTGCTGCGCCTCGCCGTCGCGCAGCAGCACGGCCGCCAGCATGCCGCGGACGGTGGTGTTGTACAGGTCCATCATGCTGCCCCGGGCCATCCGGAAGCCGAAACCGCGGAAGATCCGGCCCAGTCCGCTCAGCCATTCCAGGTCCGCTCGTACCCGCTCCAACTCCCCCGCCTCGCGCAGGGCCTCCCGCATGAGGTAGACGGAGTCGTACAGGCCGCGGACGTCGTAGCCGAGGTGGTGGATCGTGCCCTGGCAGCTGCCCTTCGTCCAGCCCTGTTCCCGCAGGTGGGCGACCATGCGCAGGTAGAGGGCGGCCAGCGCCGGGCGTTCGGCGGGGGCGGCCTGGTGGGCCTGGGCGATCGTCTTCATCAGGTCGGTGCAGGCGCGCAGCGTGACCGGGTTCACGAACGCCTTGAACTCGGCGGCGATCGCGGCCGGGTAGATCTGCGACTGGTAGGCGTGCGTGGGGCGGCCCTCCAGGGCGGCGACCTGGGCCGTCAGCCCCGGCACGCCCGGCTTGACCTGGGCGGTCAGGTACTCGTCGTGGTAGCGGGCGTGCAGGGCGCGCAGCGAGGCCAGCTCGGCGGCGGACGGCGGCGACAGGTCGGGCTCGACGGTGGCCAGCAGCCGGTCGAAGCGGTGGAGGGCCTGCCAGTGCTGGTTGTCGTACTCATCGCCCTCGGGGGCGATGTCGGGGAGCTGGTGGTCGCGGCAGGGGGCGTCGGGACGCAGCGGCACGTTGAGCATGAGCTGGTCCAGGTGCAGGGTCCCGGCCCTGCGCGGGGCGACGATCCGCAGGGTGTCCATGTCGGGGTGGGGCCTGCCGTGCATGTCGTAGGCGTACCGCACCCACGCCGTACGCCACCCGCTGAACCCGAGCCGGAACTGGAACCACAGGTCGGTGCGCTCGCCCCGCCCGAACTCGAACCGCAGCACGTCGTCCACCGGCTCGGCGTTGTGCACCCACACGCAGAACGCGTCCACCAGCCCCTGCCACGCCTGGTCGTCGCCGAGCCGGTAGGCGTCAGGCGCCCACCGCAGCGGGGCCCGCACGCTGATCACGTCGCGGGCCGCGTGCTCCCAGCGCAGCGACCGCGTCCCGCACACGGCGACCCGGTCGCTGATCGACAACGTGGAGCCGGGCCCGGCGGCGAAGTGCGGCGGGACCGCGCTCTCCAGCAGGAACACCGGCGGGTCCATCGCCATGGCCCGCTGCTCCAGCCCCTCCGTGGCCGATCCCTCCGTGGCCGATCCCTCCATGGCCGGTCCGGACGCCGCCAGGGCCGCCGTCCCCGGGACGCCGCCCGCGAGGAAAGCGCTTGCCGCACCCGCCTTGAACACCGTTCTGCGCGTGATCTCCACCATGCGCGCCATCCAACGCGACCGTTGCGGCAAGGTAAAGACATCTGGTCAAACCGTTACCCTCATCGGAGGGAGCAGAGGCTCACATCGCCGCCGCCGGCGCTGCCGCCGTAGTCCGAAGGGTCCGCGCCGTCGGTGTAGCGGTCCCAGTCCGTCCTGCTCAAGGTCTGCGAGCCGTGGGCGCACAGGTCCCGCTCGGGGCCGGTGGCCACCTGCCGCAGGTCGTGCAGGTCCCAGAGAGAGAAGGTGGTGCTCTCGGGGGCGGCCAGCAGGGCGCTGCGGGCGCCGTCGCTCAACGCCACCCCCCGCACCTCCGACGGGTACCCGCGCAGCCCGGCCAGCCGGACCGGCCGGGAAGGCACGGACAGGTCCCAGAGCGATCCGTTGCCGTTGGAGCCCGCCAGGAGAGCGGTCCCGCCGTCCGGCGTGAGGGCCACGTCGAGCATGTCCGCCGGAGGCATCCCGATGACGGCGGTCAGGGCCGGACGGGCCGGGTCGCCGAGCGTCCAGACCTCCGCCTGGCTCCGCCAGTCGGCCCCCGGGTCGCGCCGCGCGACGACGAGGACGCGTCCGTCGCCGCTCAGGGCGGCGGCCGTGCCGGTGTAGATCGCCGGGGTCAGCTCGGCGGCCTTCACCGGGTGCGCCGGATCCGCCAGGTTCCAGATCGTCACCGGGCCGTCCTCGGACGTGGTGACCGCCGTCCTGCCGTCGCCGCTGAGGTCGAGGTCCTCCGTCCGGGAGTCGTGGACGGCCGTGACCGAGCGCCGGACCGGGTGGTCGCGTACGGTCAGGTCCCACACCAGCAGGTTCCCAGCGAAGTCGGCGACCGCGGCGACCCGGCCGTCCCGGCTCACGGCCACCGCCTGGACGTCGTCGAGCGACCCCTTCCCCGCCACGCCCCGCAACGTCGCCCGCCGGGCCGGGTGGGCGGGGTCGGTGAGGTCCCACACGGTCGTGGCGCCGTCGTCGACGGCGGTCAGAGCGGTGCGGCCGTCGTGGGAGAGCGCCAGCGCCGCCATCGCGCCCTCGGGGCCGTCCAGCACGACCGCTCTCCCGGAGCCGAGCCGCCAGACCTCGGCCTTCCCGTCCCCGGCGACCAGGCCGACGCGCCCGTCGCCGCTCAGCTCGGCGTGCCGGGCGCCGCCGAAGTCGCGGAGCCAGAGGTCCTCCCTGCGCCCCAGCAGGAGGGTGTCGGTCAGCCCCGCGCGGGTCCGGTCGTCGGTGTGCAGGCCCACAGCGGCCAGGCCGAGGTCGCGAGCCTTGGCCGGATCGTCCCCGCGAAGCTCGGCGGCGTGCAGCGCGAGCCGGTGGGCCAGCGCGACGCGCTCCCGGTCCCGCGCCTGCCCGTGCTCGCGCCACCAGGCCGTGCCCGCGCACGCCAGGGCGACGGCCAGGAGGGCGGCGAGCACCGCGAGGGCCCTGCTGCCGCGCGCCCGCGGGACAACCACCGGCTCGTCCGCTCGTTCAGCCAAGGCAGGCGCCCCCTCGCAGTCTGGCGCCACCCTACAGCGGCCGTCAGGGGCGGATGATCGCCATTCTGGTCACCGTCATTTCCTCCATGGCGAAGCGCGGGCCCTCGCGACCGCTGCCCGAGTCCTTGACGCCGCCGTACGGCATGTTGTCGGCGCGGAAGCCGGGCACCTCGTTCACCACCACGCCGCCGGTCTGGATACGTTCGATCGCGGCGAAGGCGGTGGCCAGCGAGCGGGTGTAGACGGCGGCGTGCAGGCCGTACCGGGAGCGGTTGACGGCCTCGAAGGCCGTGTCGAGGTCCGGCACCCCACGGACGCACACCACCGGGCCGAAGATCTCCTCGTCCCACGCGGCGGCGCCGTCGGGCACGCCGGACAGCACGGTCGGCGCGATCGCCCGTCCCTCGCGCACGCCACCGGCGACCACCTCGGCGCCCGAGTCGCCGATCCACGCGAGGACGCGGTCGGTGGCGGCGGGGTCGATCAGCGGGGCCACGCGGGTCCCGGGCAGGCGCGGGTCGCCGACGGCAACGTCCTTGACGCGGGCGGCCAGCAGCGCCAGGAACTCCTCCCGTACGGGCTCCTCCACCAGCACCCGCTGCACGGCGATGCACGCCTGCCCGGAGGCGTAGTAACCGCCGCGCACGACGGCGTCGGCGGCGGCCGCCAGGTCGGCGTCGGCGGCGACCACGAGGGCGGCGTTCGAGCCGAGTTCGAGCAGCACCTTGGTGGGGGCGGCGGCGCGGGCGATGGCGTGCCCGGCGGCGGCCGAGCCGGTGAAGGACACCGCGCCGATCCGCCGGTCCTCGACCAGCGTGCGGCCGACCTCGACGTCCCCGGTGACGAGCTGGACGCCGGCGGGCGGCAGGCCGCCCTCGCGCAGCAGGTGCACCAGCCGGAGCGTGGCCAGGGGCGTCGCCGGGGCGGGCTTGACGATCACCGGGCAGCCGGCCGCGACCGCCGGGGCGATCTTGTGAGCGGCCAGGAGCAGCGGGTAGTTGTAGCCGGTGATCCCGACGACGACGCCGATCGGCCGCCGCGTCCAGAACCCGATCAGCCCCTCCCCCGACGGCAGCAGGTCCAGCGGGACGGTCTCGCCGTGCAGCCGGGCGACCTCCTCGGCGGCCGTGGCGAGGGTGAGCAGCGTCCTGGCCACCTCCACCCGGCAGTCGACCAGCGGCTTGCCGGTCTCCAGGACCAGCAGGCGCTCGAACTCCTCGCGGCGGGCGGCGAGCGCGTCGTGCGCGGCCATGAGCGCCGCGCGGCGGGCGTGCGAGGGCAGCGCGGCCATGGCGGGCGCGAGGGCCAGCGCCGCCTCCAGGGCGCGGGCGGCGTGGGCGGGGGTGCCCAGCGGGGCGCGGGCCACCACCGAGCCGTCGTAGGGGAAGATCACCTCGGTGGTGTCCTCGGTGGCGGCCCATCCGTCTCCGATGGGCAGGCCGTCCGGCCAGGTCATCTGTCTCCCCCTAGGACGCTCGGGAACACGTCGAGGTACGCGGGCGCGCCCTCGCGGCCGGTGGCGGCGAGCATGGCGTGGGCCACCGCCCGGCTGAACACGTCGGCTGCGGCGGCCAGGACGTCCTGGAGCCCGTCGGGGCCGGGGGCCGGGCGGGCGCAGGCGGCCAGGCCGAAGACGGTGTCGCCGTCGACCATGGTGTGGGCCGGCCGGATGGCTCTGGCCAGGCCGTCGTGGGCCACCCCGGCCAGCTTGCCGCACTGGGCCTTGGTGAGGGTGAGGTCGGTGGCCACCACGCCGATGGTGGTGTTGAAGGAGGTGACCTTGTCCGGCTGCCACGCCCCGGCCTCGGCGGGGTCCGGGCGGCGCAGGTGGCCGAACTCGCCCGGCAGGCCGTAGCGGACGCCGGCGAGGGTGGCGCCCGCGGGGTCGAGCACGGATCCGGCGGCGTTGACGACGGCCAGGGCGGCCACGGTGACGCCGCCGGGCAGGACGGCGCTGGCCGTCCCGACGCCGCCGGCCAGGCCGCCCGCCATCGCCCCGGCCCCGGCCCCGATGGACCCGCTGGCCGTGGGGGGTGCGGTGGTGTGCTGGGCCGCGGTGACGTACCGGCCCGCGCCGCCGTGCCGGGAGGCGCTGCCGCCGCGGCGGGGCGGGGGCGCGGGGAAGGGCGGTTCGTGCGCCGGAGCGCGGGCGGCGGCGTAGGCGGCGGCGCCGAGGGCGGCGTCAGGGGTGGCGCGGAAGTCGCCGCCGCGCCCGAGGTCGTAGATGACGGCCGCCGGGACGATGGGCACCACGCCACCCGCCACCGGGAAGCCGACGCCCGCGTCGGCCAGCCCGTCCATCACCCCGCACGCCGCGCTCAGCCCGTACGCGCTGCCGCCCGACAACACGACGGCGTGCACGCGCTCGACGAGGTTGCGCGGATCCAGCAACTCGGTCTCGCGGGTGCCGGGAGCGGCGCCGCGCACGTCGACGCCGGCCACCACGCCCTCCGGCGGCGCCAGCACCACGGTCGTGCCCGTGCGGTAGCCGCCGCCCACGCGGTGCGCGTGCCCGACGCGCAGCCCGGCGACGTCCACCAGCGAGTTCGTCGGCCCGGGACGCATCCCGGGGGCGGGTTCGGCGAGCATCAGAAGTCCCGGTGCAGGAAGCGCCGCGCCGCCTCGGCGAACACCCGGGTGCACCGGACGATCTCGGCGACCTCGACGTACTCGTCCGCCTGGTGGGCGATCCACTTGCCGCCGGGGCCGTACACCACGGAGGGGACGCCGCCCCAGTGGGTGAGCACGGTCCCGTCCGTCGAGCCCGGCACGCCGCCGTAGACGGGCTCCTCGCCCGTCACCGTACGGTGGGCCGCCGCCAGCGCGGCCACCACCGGGTCGGTCACCGGGACGTCCACCGGCGGCCGGTCCACCAGGACCGACACCGACGCCTCGATCCCGTCCTCGGCCGCGGCGAGGGCGGCCACCCGGTCGGCCACGACCTTGTGCTCCAGCCCGGGGATCGTGCGCACGTCCACGAAGACGGACGCGGTGGCGGGGATGACGTTGACCTGCTCCTCGCTGCCGGCCCGGACCACGGTCGGGGTGACGTACACCTCGCCGAGGTGTTCGTGGGCCGGATGCCGTTCCTGGAGCTCCCGCTGGAGGGAGCGCAGGGCGACCAGCAGCGTGCCGACCCCCTGGACGGGGTTGCGGCCGTGCTGCGGCATCGCGCCGTGGGCCATCTTGCCGGTCAGGTCGACGCGCAGCCGCAGCGCGCCCTTGGCCACCGCGCAGATCTCCCCGGCCTCGGGCTCGGCGACGATCGCGCCGTCCACGCCGTCGGCCAGCCCGGAGGCGACGAAGTGGTGGGCGCCGATCATCAGGCCCTCCTCGTCGGCCAGCGCGCACACCTTGATCCGGCCGGGGAACGGGCCGGCGAGCTGGAGCGCGCGGGTGGCGTAGAGGGTGGCGGCCAGGCCGGACTTCATGTCGGCGCTGCCCCGGCCCCACAACCGCCCGTCGCGGATCTCGCCGCCGAACGGGTCGACGGTCCAGGTGGACAGGTCGCCCTCGGTCACGACGTCGGTGTGGCCCTCGAACATCAGCGTCGGCCCGTCGCCGCCGCCGCCCTCGACCACCGCGACGACGTTGGGCCGCCCGGCGGCGGCCTCGCTCACGACCGGCTCCCAGCCCCACTCGCGCATCCTGGCCTCGACCAGCTCTGCGGCGGGCCGCTCGGTGCGCCCGCGCGCGGGGTCGTTGGTGCTGGGGATGCGCACCAGGGCCTGCGTGAACTCCACGACTCCCCGCTCGTCGACCTCGATCACAACAATCCCTCCAGGGTCGGTACGGCCTGCAGCAGGTCACGCGTGTACGGGTGGCGCGGCGCGGCCCAGACGTCGTCCACCGGGCCGGTCTCGACGATCTCACCGCCGCTCATGACGGCCACCGTCTCGCACACGTGCCGGACCACCGACAGGTCGTGCGAGACGAACACGAGCGTGAGGCCCAGCTCGTCCACCAGGTCGGCGAGCAGGTTGAGGATCTGGCCGCGGACGGACACGTCGAGGGCGCTGACGGGCTCGTCGGCGACCAGCACCTTCGGCCGGGGCGCGAGCGCGCGGGCGATGGCGATGCGCTGCCGCTGACCGCCGGAGAACTGGTGGGGGTAGCGGTCGGCGGCCGAGGCGGGCAGGCCGACCTCCTCCAGCAGCTCGGGCACCCGCCCGCCGACCGGCAGGCCGAGCGCGACCAGCGGCTCGGCCACCAGGTCGCGCACGCGCATGCGCGGGTCGAGCGAGCTCATCGGGTCCTGGAAGACGATCTGCAGGTTCTCCCGCAGGAAGCGCAGCCGCCGCTCCGGCAGGCCGGTGATCTCCCGCCCGTCGAAGACGACGGACCCGGCGGTGGGCCGGTCGAGACCGCACAGCAGGCGCAGCAGCGTCGACTTGCCGGAGCCGGACTCGCCGACGATGCCGAACCGCTCGCCCCGGCGGACGGTCAGCGACACCTCCCGCAGGGCGTGGACGGGGGCGCCCGGCCTGGTGAGCGAGGTGCGCGGGCGGTGGTAGACGCGGCTGAGCCGGCGCGCCTCGATCAGCACGTCGCCCGCGGGCTCAAGCCGCGGCTCGTTCTGCGGCTCGTTCTGCGGCTCATGCTGTGGCTCATTCTGTGGGGTGCCAGCATGCGTGGGCATGGCCGTCTCCTGTCAGCGCCGGCGGGGTCTCGCACCGCGGGGTGGCGTGCGGGCAGCGGTTGCGGAACACGCAGCCCTCGGGGAAGGCGCCCGCGGGCGGCACGCTGCCCTTGATCGTCGGAAGCCTGGTGCCGCGCGGCGTGAGCCGGGAGGCGGCCAGCAGGCCCTCGGTGTAGCGGTGGCGGGGGTGGGTGAAGACCTCGCGGATGGGCCCGGTCTCGACGACGCGGCCGCCGTACATGACGATCACCCGCTCGCAGACGGAGGCCACCACCGCCAGGTCGTGGGTGATGAACAGCAGCGCGGGGGCGACCTCGGCGATCAGCTCCAGCATCTGTTTCTGCACGGTGACGTCGAGCGCGGTGGTCGGCTCGTCGCAGACGAGCAGCCCCGGCTCGTTGGCCAGGGCGATGGCGAGCATGACGCGCTGCCGCTGGCCGCCGGAGAGCTGGTGGGGGTAGGCACGGGCGATCTGCCCGGGTTCGGGCAGCCGGACGCGCTCCAGCAGGGCGAGCGCGCGCCGCCCGGCCTCGGCGCGGGCGACGCCGTGCAGGGTCATGGCCTCGGCGACCTGCGCGCCGACGCGCATGAGCGGGTTGAGCGCGGTCATCGGCTCCTGGAAGACCATCGACAGCTCGCGCCCGCGCAGGTCCTTCAGCCGCTTCTCGGGCACGCCGACCAGGTCGCGCTCCCCGAGCCTGGCCGTGCCGGCGGCGGTGACGCCCTCGGGCAGCAGCCCCATGAGCGACAGCGCGGTCAGCGACTTGCCGGACCCGGACTCGCCGATCAGCCCGACCCGCTCGCCGGGCCCGATCGAGAACGACACGTCGTGCACGAGCCCCACCTCGCCGGCCCGTACGGAAAGCCCCTCAACCGTCAGCACGGACCCTCCTGAGCTTCGGATCGAGGTGGTCGCGCAGCCCGTCGCCGAGCAGGTTGAACCCGAGGACGGCGAGCGCGATCGCCAGGCCCGGCCACAGCGCCAGGCGCGGGGTGGAGAAGAGCAGCTCCTGCGACTCCTGCAACATCCGCCCCCAGGACGGGGTCGGCGGCCGGGTGCCGAACCCGAGGAACGACAGCGCCGCCTCGGCCAGGATCGCGATGGCGAACGACACCGACGCCTGCACGATCAGCACGGACCCGATGTTCGGCAGCACGTGCCGCACGGCGATCGCGCCCCGGCGGCGGCCCGCGGCCCGCGCGGCCAGGACGTAGTCGGTCACCATGACCTGGAGCGTCGCGGCGCGGGCCACCCGCGCGAACGCGGGCACGGTGGCCACCCCGATCGCGATCATCGCGGTGAGCGTGCCGGCGCCGTAGACCGCGCCCAGCATGACGGCCAGCAGCAGCGCGGGGAAGGCGAACACCAGGTCGTTGACCCGCATGATCAGCTCCGACAACCAGCCGCGCGGCGTCATCCCGGCGACCACGCCGAGCGGCACGCCGAGGACGGCGGCGATCCCGACGGCCACCACGCCGACGTAGAGGGTGGTGCGCGCGCCGACCATGAGCTGGCTGAGGGTGTCGCGGCCGAACTTGTCGGCGCCCAGCAGGTAGCCGCCGCCGGGGTCGCGCAGCTTGCGGGCGGCGTCGACGAGGGTCGGGTCGTGCGGCGTCCAGACGAACGAGACCAGCGCGGCCAGCGTCACCAGCCCGACCAGCGCGCCGCCGATCAGCAGCGCGGCGTTCGCGCGGCCCCTCATCGCAGCCTCGGGTCGAGCAGTCGGTAGGCGACGTCCACCACGAAGTTGATCAGCAGGACGGCGGCCACCAGCACCATCACCACACCCTGGACGAGCAGCAGGTCGCGCCCGGCGACGCCGTTCAGCAGCAGGTCGCCGAGCCCGGGCAGGACGAAGACGCGCTCGACGACGACCGCGCCGACCAGCAGGGTGGCCAGTTGCAGGCCGAGCACGGTGACCACGGGGATCGAGGCGTTGCGCAGGCCGTGCCGCCACAGGGCGCCGGTGCTGCCGCGGCCCTTGGCGCGGGCGGTGCGCAGGTAGTCCTCGCGCATGACGTCGAGGACGGCGCTGCGCACGTAACGGGTGAGCACGGCGCCCTGGACGAGCCCGAGCGACAACCACGGCAGCAGCAGCGAGCGCAGCCACTCCTGCGGGCTGTCGGCGATCGGGACGTACCCGCCGGAGGGCAGCGCCTGCGCCTTCACCGCGAACACGAACACCAGCAGGATGCCGGCGAGGAAGGCGGGGACGGCGATGCCGAGCTGGCTGGCCGCGCTGATCGCCGCGCCGAGCGGGTTGCGGTGATGGACGGCGGCGAACGTGCCGAGCGGCACCGCGACGGCCAGCGCCAGCACCATGCCGCCCAGCACCAGCACGGCCGTCACGCCGAGCCGCTCGCCGATCTGCGGGCCGATGGGCGAGCTGGTGACGTAGGAGACGCCGAAGTCGCCGTGGGCCAGCCCGCCGGCCCAGTCGAGGAACTGCACGGCCGGCGGGCGGTCGGTGCCGAACTGCCGGCGCAGCGCGGCGACCGCGTCGGGGGTGGCGTTGACGCCGAGCGCGATCTCGGCCGGGTCGCCGGGCAGCAGCGCCATGAAGGCGAACACCGCGACGGCGGCGACGGCGGCGCTCACGATCAGCACCGCCAGCCGTTTGAGCAGGTAGAGCGTCACTGCTTGGCGAGACCGGTGAAGTCGAAGGACTCCGCGATGGCGTTCTTCGGCAGCCCGGTGACGCCCTTCTTCGCCACGATCAGGTTGGGGAACAGGAAGAGCCAGTCGGCGGCGGCGTCGTCGGAGAGCAGCTTGGCGGCCTTCTTCAGGTCGTCGGTCTGCTGCTGCTCGGTGCCGGCGTCGGCGGAGGCGAGGAGTTTGCCGAACTCGGGATTGTCGTAGTGGAAGTAATACGATTTATCGGCAAAAATCCCCATGTCCCGGGGCTCGACGTGGTTGATGATGGAGAGGTCGTAGTCGCCCTGCTTGAACACCACGTCCAGCCAGCGGGCCGGGAACTCCAGCGGCTCGATGTCGGCCGTGATGCCCACCTGGGCCAGCTGCGACTTCACGACCTGCGCGCTGGCCACCGCGTACGGCAGGTTGGGGATGCGCATCTTGACGGTCAGCGTCTTGCCGCCCAGCAGTTCCTTGGCCTTGGCCGGGTCGTGGGGGTAGTCGCCGGTGCGGTCCTCGTACCAGGGGTCGGTGGGCGGCACCATCGAGCCGATGAGCTGGCCGCGCCCGGCCCACGCGGTGTCCAGCAGCGCCTTGTGGTCGATCGCGTACCGGACGGCCTGGCGGGCCTTGACGTCGTCGAACGGCGGCCGGGCGTTGTTCATCGACAGCACGACCTCGCCGTTGGTGGTGCCCTCGACCGTCTGGAACCGGTTCGGATCGGCGAACTGCTGCAGCGACTCGGGGGCCTGCACGGCGGAGATGACGTCGATGCCGCCGGTCAGCAGCGCGTTGTTCATCGCCGTGGCGTCCTTGAAGTACTTCAGCGTGATCGCCGACAGCGCCGGCTTGGCGCCCCAGTAGGAGGGGTTGGCGGCGAGCTGGATCGACTCGCCGCGCTTCCACGCCCCCAGCGTGTACGGCCCGGTGCCGACGGGCTTGTTGGCCAGGTCGGCCACGCCGGTGCGGCTGAACATGGCGCCGAGGCGGGTGGCCATGGCGTAGAGGAAGCCGTTGCTCGGCCGCTTGAGGGTGACGACGGCGGTGGCGTCGTCGGTCTTGGCCACCTTGTCGATGACGTCGAGCTGGGCCTTGATCTTGAGCTTCCAGTCGCTCCTGACCCGGTCGAGCGAGAACACCACGTCGTCGGCCGTGAACGGCGCCCCGCTGCTGAACGTGACGCCCTTGCGCAGGGTGAAGGTGTAGGTCTTCCGGTCGTCGGAGACCGACCACTTCTCGGCCAGCAGCGGCTTGATCGAACCGTCCTGGTCGAGCTTGACCAGGCCCTCGTAGACGTTGACCAGCAACGCCTGCGGGATGGCCGCGCCCTCGGTGGCGGTGAAGTCGAGGTTGGCCGGCTCGGCCACGAACCCGACGGACAGGGACCGGGCCTTGGGGGTGCCTCCGGTGCCGGAACCGCCCGAGCCGGAACCGCCGCCACAGGCGGCTGTGACCAGCAGGAGACCGCCCACGGCGATCCAGATTCCGATTCGCCTCATGTCTTACAGCCTCCTGGCTAGTGCACTGGTCTGACCAGTAGGCTACGCACATTGCCAGTCCGTGACGGCTCGGGTCAAGGGGGCTTCCCATGGGTGCACGGTTCGAGCCGGTGCGGGCCGTACGCGCTTACGAGCGGGTCGTGGAACAGGTCGAGGAGGCCATCGAGAGCGGGGCTCTCGGCCCGGGGGCGCGGCTGCCGAGCGAGCGTGAGCTGATGGTGCAGTTCTCGGTCGGGCGCTCCACGGTGCGGGAGGCGCTGCGCGTGCTGCAGGCGCGCGGCCTGGTGCGGTCCCGGCCGGGCGATCCCAACGGCGCGGAGGTGCTGCCGTTCTCCCCCGCCGCCTTACACAAGTCGATGACCACGCTGGCGCGGGTGGCCGAGCTGTCGCTGGCCGAGCTGGTGCAGTTCAGGATGGTGCTCGACTCCTCGGCCGTGCTGCTGGCCGCGCGGCTGCGCACCGAGGAGCAGCTCGCCGAGATGGAGGCGGCCATCGCGGGCATGCGCGCCGCCGCCGCCTCAGCCGCCGCCTCCGACCACGACGCCGCCGACCACGACGCCTTCAGCGCGGCCGACGTGGCCTTCCACGACGTCATCGTGGCGGCCAGCGGCAACACGCTGATCCAGGTCTGCACCGACGTGGTCCGCTCGGTCGTGCTGGGGCTGATCGCCGGGAAGATCGCCGACGCGCCCGACCGCGAGTCGCTGATGCGGCGCAGCATCCGGCACCACGAGGAGGTGCTGGCCGCCGTGCGGGCCGGCGACGGGGCCTCGGCCGCGCGCCTGCTGCGCCGGTCCATGTACGACTACTACGCCGTCCACCTGCCCGACGCCGAGCGGCCCGCCCTGCGCGCCCTCCTGGAGTGACGCCCGCCACAGGGGTGTTATGTTGCACGCGTGTCACGCGAGGACGGGGACGGGGTGGCGGAGGCGTTCCTGCGCGCGCCGCGCCGCTACACCAGCCACCAGGTGGCCCACATGGCCGGGGTCCCGGTCTACCGGGCGCGCCGGTTGTGGCGGGCGCTGGGGTTCGCCAACGTGGCCGACGACGCGGTCGAGTTCACCGACTCCGACGTCGAGGCGCTGCGCACCATGCTCTCGATGGTCAGCTCCGGCGCCTACGACGAGGAGCACATGCTGCTGATGGCCCGCTCGATCGGGCGGGCGACGGCCCGGCTCGCCGAGTCGCAGGCCGAGCTGGGCGCCGAGGCGCTCGACCAGGCGGGCGTGCCGCTGGCCGAACGCCCGCGGGCCTGGCGGCGGCGGGCCGAGCGGGTGGTGCCCGACCTGGCCCGGCTGCTGGTCTACGCCTGGCAGCGGCAGCTCGCCGCCGCCGCCGGCCGGCTGGCCGACCAGGACATGAGCGCCGTGCGCATGGCGGTGGGGTTCGCCGATCTGGTGGCCTTCACCCGGCTCAGCCGGCAGATCACGGCGACCGAGCTGGCCCGGCTGGTCGACAGGTTCGAGGGTCGCTCGGCCGACGTCGTGACGTCCTCGGGCGGGCGGGTGGTCAAGACGCTCGGCGACTCGGTGCTGTTCGTGGCCGACAAGTCGCACGTGGCGGCCGAGATCGCGCTGCGCCTGGTGGAGACCCATCGCGGCCGCGACATGCCCGAGCTGCGGGTGGGCCTGGCCGCCGGGCCGGTGATCTGGCGCATGGGCGACGTGTTCGGCACCACCGTCAACCTGGCCAGCCGGCTCACCGCGCTCTCCCTGCCGGGAACGATCCTGGCCGACCCCGAGATGGCCGAGGAGCTGGAGGGCGACCGGGCGTTCCTGCTGCGCGCGGTCGACCGGCTGTCGGTGCGCGGGCTCGGCGAGCTGGCGCCCTTCACGATCATGCGCGCGGGGGCCGGTGGACAGGACATGCTGGACACATGATCGTACGAGCGGTGGTCGAGGGCAGGCCGGTGGACGCCGACGCGCGCTTCGCGCTGGAGGCCCGCTACGGGCACTTCACCGCCATGCAGGTCAGAGACCGGCGCACCCGCGGCCTGGCCCTGCACCTGGAGCGGCTGGCGGCGGCCAACCTGGAGCTGTTCGGCGCCCGGCTCGACCCGGCGGCGGTGCTCGGCTCGATCAGGGCGGTGCTCGGCGACGACCTGCGCGACGCGGGCGTGCGGGTCTACGTCGTCGAGCACGACGGCCGCCCGCGCGTCGTGGCCACCGCCGCCCCGCCCACCGAGGTCTCCGCCCGCCCGCAGCGTGTCACGGCGGTCGTCTACCAGCGTTACCTGCCGCACATCAAGAAGGCGGCCGGGTTCGCCCAGGCGCACCTGCGGCGGACCGTCGCGCCCCTGGGCTTCGACGAGGCGCTGCTGACCACCGCCGACGGCCTGATCAGCGAGGGCGCGATCACGAACGTCGGCTGCTGGTCCGGCGGCCGCCTGGTGTGGCCGGACGCGCCGATGCTGCGCGGCACCGCCATGGGCCTGCTGGAGGGCATCGACGTGCCCCAGGAGCGCCGTCCGCTGCGGGTCGCCGACCTGCCGGGCTTCGACCTGGTGTTCCTGTGCAACTCCCACGGCGTGGTGCCGGTCGGCGAGGTCGACGGCGTCCCGCTGCGCCAGGACGGCCCGACGCTGGACCGGCTGCTCTCCTGCTACGACGCCGTCCCGTGGGACCCGCTGGATTGATCCCGGGGCGTGTGGTGTTGCACGCAGGCGTGACCCTGTACTCGATTCTCGACCGTTCGCTCCTGCGCCGGGGCTCCGACGCGGCCACCGCGCTGCGGGACACCGTCGCGTTCGCCCGGCAGGCCGAGGAGCTGGGCTACCACCGGTTCTGGGTGGCCGAGCACCACAGCGTGCCCGGCGTGGCGGGGGCGGCGCCGACCGTGCTGGCCGCGGCCGTCGCGGCGGCGACCGGGCGGATCCGGGTGGGCACCGGCGGCGTGATGCTGCCCAACCACCGGCCGCTGGTGGTGGCCGAGCAGTTCGGGGTGCTGGAGTCGCTCCATCCCGGGCGGATCGACATGGGGCTCGGGCGGTCGGTGGGGTTCACCGGCGGCGTCCGGCGGGCGCTCGGGCAGGGCAAGGAGGCCGCGGACGGGTTCGGCGACCAGGTCGGCGAGTTGCTGGGGTACTTCACCGGGGGGCAGCGGGCGTATCCGGGCGTGCACGCCGTGCCGGCCGAGGGGCTGCGCCCGCAGGTGTTCGTGCTGGCCATGGGGGCGGGGGCGGAGCTCGCGGCGGAGCTCGGGCTGCCCATGGTGATCGGGGCCGGGCCGCGGGCGGTGGAGGCGGCGGCGCGCTACCGGGCGGGGTTCCGGCCCTCGGAGTGGGCGGCGCGGCCGTACGTGATGGCGGCGGTCAGCGTCGCGGTCGGGGCGACGCGCGAGGAGGCGGCGCAGCTCCAGCTGCCCGAGGCGTGGTCCACGGCGCGCTCGCGCACCAGCGGCGCGTTCCCGCCGCTGGTGCCGGCCGAGGAGATCGCCCGGCTGGAGCTGACCGGGCGGGAGCGGGCGCTGCTGGCCGAGGCGCTGAAGGGCCAGATCCACGGCACCGCGCCGGAGGTGGCGGTCGCGCTGGGCTCACTGGTGGAGGCCACCGGCGCCGACGAGGTGCTGGTCACGATGAACACCTACGACCTGGAACGGCGGCTGGAGTCCTATCGGCGGCTGGCCGTTCTGGTTTGATCGCCAATTCCACCGCATTTTGTTGGCAAATGCCCCCATTGCGCGCGCTAATTCGGTTCCGGTAATTACCGGATGTCACCCCTGTTCCATCCGGGCAACACCCATACCTAGGGGGTTCAATGGCGCGCACCCGAATCATCGGAATCGCTGCCGCACTTCTCTTACTGCCCACGCTGACCGCGATACCCGCGTCGGCCGAGTCCCCGCAGGCGGCCGCCACGGCTGCGCCGCCGAGCGACGTCAAGGAGCTCACCCGCAAGGACTTCACCCTCGACGGCAAGCCCGTCAAGGTCCCCGCGAAATACGAGGCCCGCAAGGCCACGGCCAAGGCCGCCGCCGAGACGCCGCCGGTCGGCACCGTACGGCAGTGGCTGGCCACGGACGACTACAACGGCCGCCTGTACCGCAAGGACTACACGCTGCGCGGCGTCGGCGACAAGATCGAGGTCTGGGTCGCCAACGACCTGGCCTTCCCGGCCGGCGACTGCCGGATGCAGGTGCCCGGGACGACGGAGATCACCGACGCCCAGGTCACGAACCTGGTGCAGCAGTTCGACACGAACATGTTCCCGAAGGAGACCGCGACCTTCAGCACGCCGCCGGACCGGGACGGCACGAACGCCGTGCTCGGCCCCGACGCCAACGGCAACGGCGGCGTCTACACCGGCGCCGGCGACCGCACGGTGACGCTGATCGACAACGTCCGGGACGACAACTACTACACCTTCCCGGCCGCGACCACGTACATCGCGGGCTTCTTCTCCTCCCAGTACAACGAGCTGCTCGACCGCAACGTGATGACGATCGACGCGTTCGACTGGCTGCACAGGACCGGCGCGAACCCGCCGGACAACCCGACCTCCGACGTGTGCACCTCGCGCTCGGCCCGGCCCTTCCAGTACGAGGGCGTCTTCGCCCACGAGTGGCAGCACCTGCTGCACTACTACACCGACCCGCTGGAGACCACCTGGATGAACGAGGGCCTGTCGGACTTCGCCATCTCGGTGACGGGTTACGGCAACCCCAAGGCGACGGTGTTCGAGAAGGGTTTCGACAACCACATCAACTGCTTCCAGGGCTTCGGCATCGTCCAGACGCCGTACAACCCGAACCCGCGCAACTGCGGCGGCCCGCAGAACTCGCTCAACCTGTGGGGCGACGGCGGCAACCCGGACGCGGTGCTGGCCGACTACGGCAACGCCTACTCGTTCATGCTGTTCCTGTACGACCGGTACGGCGCGGACTTCCTGTCCAAGCTGCACCGTGACGGCTCCCTGCAGGGCCTGGCCAGCGTGAAGGCGGCGCTCGGCAGCACGGACCTGTACCAGGTGCTGCACGACTACCAGACGATGGTGCTGGTGGACAAGGTCGTCGGCAGCCGCGGCGTGGTGCTGGGCGTGCCGAAGAAGCGGGTGACGACCGCGAGCCTGAACTCCACGGTCAACCTCGCCAACCCGGCCGCGTACAACACCCCGGGGGCGGCTCCGAACGGCGCCGACTACGTGCAGATCCGCAAGCCGGGCGGCGCGGCGCCGACCTCGCTGTCCTTCCAGGGCGCCAAGACGCTGCCGCCGATCCCGCTGGCCTGGACCGTCGTCTCCGACGACCCCGACCGCGCGGGCAACCCGGTGCTGTGGTCGGGCAACGCCAGCAACCTCAACGTCGCCGCGGTGACCAAGGTGACGGTCCCGGCCGCCGACCCGACGCTGCGCTTCCTCGCCAAGTACGGCGCGGAGTCCGGCTTCGACTACGGCTACGTGATCGTCTCCACGGACGGCGGCAAGACCTACACCGCGATCCCCGGTGACAAGACGGTGGCCGGCCCGCTCGGCCCGGCCGTCAACGGCACCACCACCGGCTTCCAGCCGCACAGCTACAGCCTGTCCGCCTACGCGGGCAAGGAGATCCTCGTCGGCTTCCAGTACGTCAGCGACGGCGGGGTCAACGAGGGCGGCTGGAAGATCGACGACGTCACGGTGGGCGCGACGGCGGTGAGCGACGGCGCCAGCCTGGAGCCGTTCGACTCCCCGACCGAGATCTCCCCGACGCCGGTCAGCAACTGGAACGTGCGTCTGGTCGGCCTGGACGAGAAGCACTCGGTGGTGCTGCAGGCCCAGTTCGACGGCAAGGGCTCGATCAGCCTCAACCGGCTGCAGCTCGCGCCGTTCGCGGTCTTCCCGTCAGTGGTCGCGATCGTGGCCTATGACGAGCCGACCGAGCAGGTGCAGCAGTACGCGCCGTACACGCTGAAGGTCAACGGCGTCACCCAGCCGGGGTGAGCCCGAGGAGGCGTCCGCCGGGGGTCGGCGGGCGCCTCCTTCGTCGGGTACGATCGCCGAACATCATTCGGCATGGGGGTGCCCAGCATGACCACGCGCCAGCACACGATCGGCGACCTCCTGCGGCGCTCGGCCGCCAGGTTCCCCGCCAAGACCGCCGTGATCTACGGCAACGTCCGGCAGAGCTACGCCGATCTCGACCTGGAGGTCAACCGCACGGCCAACGCGCTGGCGGCGCGCGGCGTGGCCAAGGGCGACCGGTTCGCCCTGTTCAGCCATAACAACCACGCGTTCGTGGTGGCCTACTTCGCGCTGGCCCGGCTGGGCGCGATCTCCGTGCCGATCAACTTCATGCTCGGGCCGCGCGAGGTGGCCTACATCCTGGAGCACTCCGGCGCGACCGGGATGCTGGCGGAGGAGGCGCTGCTGCCGGTGGCCGAGGCCGCGGCCGGGCCCGCGGTGCGGGTGCGCGGCGTGATCGGCGCGGCCGAGGGCTGGGAGTCCTTCTCCACCTGGCGCGGCGACGACGCCGAGCCGCAGGTGGAGATCGCCGCCGACGACCCGATCCAGCTCATGTACACCAGCGGCACCGAGTCCCGGCCCAAGGGCGCCACGCTGTCCAGCGGCAGCCTGCTGGCCCAGTACGTGAGCTGCGTCGTCGACGGCGAGATGAGCTCCGACGACGTCGAGGTGCACGCGCTGCCCCTCTACCACTGCGCCCAGCTCCACTGCTTCCTGACGCCCGGCATCTACCTGGGCGCCACGAACCTGATCCTGCCGGGCGCCGACCCGGCCTCGATCCTGGCCACCATCGAGGGCGAGCGCGCGACCAAGCTGTTCTGCCCGCCCACGGTCTGGATCGCCCTGCTGCGCCACCCCGACTTCGACCGCCGTGACCTGTCCTCGCTGCGCAAGGGCTACTACGGCGCCTCGATCATGCCGGTCGAGGTGCTGAAGGAGATCTCGGCCCGGCTGCCGGACGTGCGCCTGTTCAACTTCTACGGCCAGACGGAGATGGCGCCGCTGGCCACCATCCTGCGTCCCGAGGAGCAGCTGACCCGGCTGGGCTCGGCCGGGCGGCCCGCGCTCAACGTCGAGACCAGGATCGTCGACGACGAGGACCGGCCGGTCGCGCCGGGCGTGGTCGGCGAGATCGTCCACCGCAGCCCGCACGCCATGCTCGGCTACTGGAACGACCCGGACAAGACCGCCGAGGCGTTCCGCGGCGGCTGGTTCCACAGCGGCGACCTCGGCGTCATGGACGCCGACGGCTACCTGTCGGTGGTCGACCGGAAGAAGGACATGATCAAGTCCGGCGGCGAGAACGTGGCGAGCCGCGAGGTGGAGGAGGTCATCTACCAGCATCCGGCGGTCGCCGAGGCGGCCGTGTTCGGCGTCCCGGACGAGCGGTGGATCGAGGCCGTGACGGCCGCCGTGGTGCTGCGCGAGGGCGCGGGGCTGACCGCCGCCGAGCTCAACGCGTTCCTGCGCGAGCGGCTGGCCGCCTTCAAGACGCCCAAGAACGTGGTGTTCGTGGACGCGCTGCCGAAGAACGCCTCGGGCAAGGTGCTCAAGCGCGAGCTGCGCGACGCCTTCTGAGCCCCCGGGGTCCGGTCACTTGCCGAGCAGGTCGGCGGCCAGTTGCCGGAGCACCGCGCGCTGGATCGTGCCCGTCGCCGTCCTCGGCAGCTCGTCCAGCACCAGCACCTCGTGCGGGCACCGGTCGGCAGCCAGGCCCGCGCGGCAGAACGCGATCAGCTCGCCCGCGTCGATCGGGCGGCCCGGCCTGGGCACCACGCAGGCGACCGGCCGGTCCGGCCCGTCGGCGCCGGTGTGGGCGACCACCGCGCACTCGGCGACCGAGGGGTGCTCCAGCAGCCGGGCCTCGGCCTCCAGGGGGGACACCCAGGCCTCGCCCGTCCTGATGAGGTCGGCGGAGCGGCCCAGGAAACGGTAGGAGCCGTCGGCGTCGCGGGCGCAGGTGTCGCCGGTGCGCAGCCACTCGCCCTGGAACGCCTGGCGGGTGGCGGCGGTGCGGCACCAGTAGCCGGTGGCGATCGAGTCGCCGCGCACGTACAGGTGGCCGGGCTCGCCGTCGGGGACGGGCGCGCCCGAGTCGTCCAGGAGGCGCACCTCGTAGCCGGGCACGACGGCGCCCGAGCCGGCGGGGCGGGCCCGGCCCGGACGGCCGGAGAGGAAGACGTGCAGCGACTCGGCCGAGCCCAGGCCGTCGATGAGGTCCACGCCGAAGCGGCCGGTGAAGCGGCGGTGGAGCTCGGCGGGCAGCGCCTCGCCCGCGGCGACGGCCAGGCGGACGGAGGCGAAGGCGTCCTTCGGGGCCTCGGCGGCCAGCAGCGCGGCGTAGAACGACGGGCTGGCGAAGAACAGGGTGGGGCGCTCGGCCAGAAGGCGTTCGGCCACGCCGGCCGGGGTGGGCGCGGCGGGGTCGAGGATCGTGGTCGCGCCGGCGGCCAGCGGCAGGATCAGGGAGTTGCCGAGCCCGTAGGCGGAGGACAGCCGGGCCGCCGACAGGCACCTGTCCTCGGGGCGCACGCCGAGCACCTGCCGCCCGAACCCCTCATAGACGTCGCGCAGCGCGCCGTGGCGGTGCATGGCCGCCTTGGGCGCGCCGGTGGTGCCGGCGGTGTAGAGCCACAGCGCGGGCGAGTCGGGCCAGGTGTCGTACGAGCCGGTCGCGCCCCGGCCGGCCTCCAGCACGTCCGACCACAGGCAGACCGGCACGCCCGGCTCGACCGCCGCCGCCGGGCCCCCTCCGGTCGCGGTGGCGATGCGCGCGACGTGGCCGGGGGCCTGGCTCGCGTCGGTGAGCACGAGCGCCACGACCTCGGGCGCCGACAGCAGCGCCTCCTGCACGGCCGGCTCGAACTCGGGCGCGGAGACGACGACCCGCGCCCTGGAGTCGCGGATCAGCGCGCCCAGCTCGGCCCCGTCGTACAGGGCCGGCACGGGGACGGCGACCGCGCCCATCCGCAGCACGGCCAGGATCGTGATCAGCGTCTCGGGCCGGTCGGGCAGGACGAGCAGCACGCGCTCCTCCGGCCGCACGCCCATCACCCGCAGCCCGCCGGCCAGCTCGGCGACGTGCGTGGCGAGCTGGGCGTAGGTCATGGCGCCCAGCGGCCCGGTGACGGCGACGCGGTCGCCGTGCCCGGCCTCGACCAGGCGGTCGGTGAGATGGACGCCGGCGTTGAACGACTCGGCAGGCATGGTCGTCCCCATCCGCAGAAGGGCGTGTGCAGCTGAATCCTCCATAGAGAATCGATGAGCCGTCAACTACTTCTGCGAGGACGGGTGTCGGCAGGGCCGCAACCCCGGGCCGACGTCGGCCGCGCCGGAGCGCACGTGGTCCAGGAAGGCGCGCACGGCGGGCGTGAGCCGGGCCCCGGCGGGCCAGCACGCGCCGATCGTCCGGAACACCGGGGGCGACAGCGGGATCTGCACGACGCCCTCGGCGGGCGTCAGCCGGGGCAGCACGGCCACGCCGAGCCCGGCCGCCACCAGGCCGCGCACGGTCTCCGACTCCTGCCCCTCGAAGGCGATCCTGGGCGTGAACCCGGCCGCCGCGCACAGGTCGTCGGTGATCTGGCGGACGCCGTAGCCGTGTTCGAGCGTCACCAGTTCCTCCCCGGCCAGCTCGGCGGGCCGCACCCGGGCGCGTCCGGCGAACCGGTGACCGGGCGGCACGGACAGCACCAGCTCCTGGTCGGCGAGCGGGTGCCCGGCCAGGCCCGGGTCGCCGTCGGGCAGGGGCGCGACGAACACCAGGTCGATCTCGCCCTCGGCGAGCGCGCGCAGCATGTCCTGACGCGAGCCCTGCGCCAGGCTGAACCGCACGCCCGGGTGGTGCTCGCGGAAGCCCCGGATGAGCGAGGGGACGAGTGTGCGGCCCAGCAGGTGCAGGAACCCGAGCACGATCCGGCCGCTGCCGGGGTCGATCTCCTCGCGCACCTCGCGGGCGGCCGACTCCATGGTGGCCAGCGCCCGGCCGGAGGCGGCGGCCAGGACGCGCCCGGCCCTGGTCAGGCGGATGCCCCGCCCGTACGGGACGACGAGCGGCGCGCCGACCAGGTCGGCCAGCGCGGCCAGGCGGCGGCTGGCGGTGGGCTGCGGCATGCCGAGCAGCTCGGCCGCCCGCGTGACGTGCCCGGTCTCCCCCACGGCGGCCAGCAGGGCGAGCGTGGGAGCCAGCCCGGCGGCCAGCCGCTCGTCCACGAGCTCGTATTCATCCACCACAGCATGAATTATCGTCTATTTCCGCATTGGACGTATTTATTAGCCTTGCTTAGCGTTTCCAGGCGTGGCGGTCATCGAAGCTCAACGAGTCGGCACCCGGCGGGCCGGTCCGGCCGTGGCGGCGGCCGGCGTCTCCTCCTTCGCCCTGCTGTACGCGCCGCAGCCCGTCCTGCCGCAGCTGGCCGCCGACTTCCGGCTCGACCCCGGCGGCGCGTCGCTGGCCGTCGGCGTGGCCACGGCGGCGCTGGCGGTGGCGGTGCTGCCGCTGGCCGCGCTGGCGGAGGTCGTCGGGCGGCGGCGGATGATCGTGTGGTCCGTGCTGGCCTCGGCGCTGATCGGGCTGGCGCTGCCGCTGGCGCCGACGTTCCCCGTGCTGGTGGCGATGCGGGCGGCGCAGGGGGTGGCGGTCGCCGGGTTCGCCGGGGTCGGGGCGGCCTACCTGGCCGATCTGGTGGGGGCGACGAGGCTGGCCGGGGCGGTGGGCGTGATGATCGCCGGGAACTCGGTGGGCGGGATGCTGGGCCGGCTGGGCGCCGGGTTCGCCGCCGGGCCGTGGGGGTGGCGGGGCGCGCTGCTGGTGGTGGCCGGCGGGTCGCTGCTCTGCTCGGCGTACGCGGCCCGCACGCTGCCCGCCCCGGAGCCCGCCCCGCTGCCCGCCCCGCTGCCCGCCCCGCCGCCCGCCCCGGAGCCCGCCGGACGCGCCCCACGGGCCGGGGGCGGCGGCCGGATCGGGACGGCGCTGCTGGCGCCGTACACGGTGGGGGCGCTGGGCGTCGGCGCGTTCGTCGCCCTCTACAACGCCGCCTCCTTCCGGCTGTCCGCGCCCCCGCTGTCGCTCTCCCCCGCCGCGGCCTCCCTGGTCTTCCTCTCCTACGCACTCGGCACCGCCTCCTCGGCCGCCGCCGGCCGGCTGGCCGACCGCCTGGGACGCCGGGCGGCCCTGGTCGCCGCCCTGGCCGTGACGGCCGCCGGCTCGGCGCTGACCGCGCTCGGCCCCCTGGCCGCGGTCGTGACCGGGTTCGCCGTGCTGACCGCCGGGTTCTTCGCCGCGCACGCCGTGGCCAACGCGTGGGTCGCCGCGCAGGCCCCGCCGGCCGCCCGCGGGCGCGCCGCCGGGATCTACACCCTGTGCTACTACCTCGGCAGCGGCGCCGGCGGCACGGCCGGCAGCGCCGTCTACGGCCACGCCGGATGGACCTGGCTGATCGTCCTCACCTCCGCCTGGCTGCTGCTGGCGATCGTGGCCGTGCTCGCCGCGGGCCGGCGAGCACGGGCTGTTGCCAGGCGACCCCTGCAGGAGTACGCCTGACATCACAGGGGTGGGCTACTCCCGGGAGGGGAAGACGATGGCCGACCAGTTCATCGTGTTGCGCGATCTGAGCAGGACCCGCATGGCCGCGCCGTTCGAGCGGGCCGCCGCCGTGGCCGAGCCGCCGAGCGAGCCGCACGTCGAGGTCACCGGACTCGGCAAGCGCGAGGTGGCCGACCTCGCGCGGGACCCGTCGGTGGCCGCGGTCGCCCGGCCGATGCCGACCACCGTCCCGGGCGCGCCCGAGGACGTCGACGCCCCGCCGCCGGAGGCGGAGGCGGGCGCGCAGGTCACGTGGGGGGTGCGGGCGCTGGGCGCCGACGCCTCCAGCCGTACGGGGGCGGGGACGGTGGTCGCCGTCCTCGACACCGGCATCGACGCCACGCACCCGGCCTTCACCGGGATGACGCTGGTGGAGGAGGACTTCACCGGGTCCGGCCGGGGCGACAAGGTCGGCCACGGCACCCACTGCGCCGGCACCGTCTTCGGCCGCCCGGTCGACGGCATGCGCATCGGCGTCGCGCCCGGCGTGGAACGGGCGCTGATCGGCAAGGTGCTCGGCGACGACGGCAAGGGCTCGACCGCCGAGACGGTCAAGGGCCTGCTCTGGGCGCTGGGGAACGACGCCGACGTCATCACCATGTCGCTCGGCATCGACTTCCCGGCCGCCATGCGGCAGCTGGAGGAGCGCGGGCTGCCGCAGTTCCTGGCCACGTCGATCGCGCTGGAGTCGTACCGGGCCACGTTGCGGCTCTACGACTCGCTGATGCGGATGATCGCGGCCAGGGCGGCGTTCGGGGCCGGCACGATCGTCGTCGCGGCCACGGGGAACGCCAGCCACCGGGAGCTGCGGCCGGACTTCGAGGTCGGGCCGGAGCTGCCGTCGGCCGCCGAGGGCATGATGGCCGTGGGCGCGGTGCAGCGGCTGCCGTCCGGGCGGCTGGGGGTCGCGCGCTTCTCCAACACCTTCCCGCAGGTGTGCGCGCCGGGCGTGGACGTGGTCTCGGCCCGTACCGGTGGCGGGCTGACCAGCAAGAGCGGCACCAGCATGGCCGCGCCGCACGTGGCCGGGGCGGCGGCGCTGTGGTGGCAGGAGCTGCGGGCGAGCAGCGACCGCGCGCGGGCCGCTGCGGTCACCGGCCGGTTGCTGCTGACCGCCGCGACGGACGTGTTCGTCCCGGACGCCGACACCGCGGACCTGGGGGCGGGGCTGGTCCAGGCCCCCCGCTGAGCCGGCACGGCCGGTCTCCCCGGCCGCGGTGGTGAGACCATCAGGGGCCTTCGGGGTCCACCGTGTCGGCGTCGGCCCAGAACGGCGCGGCCAGCTCGCGCAGCCGGGCCGCGCCGACCCGGTCGAGCAGGGCGAGCGCGCCCGCGTTGTCGGCGAGCTGGGCCGTGCTCGTGACGCCGAACAGCACGCTGGCCACCGCCGGATGGGTCAGGCAGAACGCCACGCACACCTGCGCGGGCGTCGCGTCCAGCCCGGCCGCCACCTCGGCCAGCCCGGCGGCGGCCGTCGCGGCCCGCGCGCGCACGCCGCCGGGGTCGGGGAAGACCGGCCGGGCGGGCCTGTCCTTCCCCGCCAGCAGCCCGCCTTCGAGCACGTCGCTGGCCTGCAGCGAGACGCCGGCGTCGAACACCTCGGAGAACGGCACCCCTTCCGGGATCGAGCGGCGGCACGGGTTGTACTTGAGCTGGGCCAGTTGCGGCCCCGGCGAGCCGAGGTCGCGGGCGTGGTTGCGGATGGTCAGGATCGAGGTGGCCGACCAGTTGTTGACGCCCCAGCAGCCGAGCAGCCCCTCGGCCTCCAGCGCGGCCAGCTCGCGGGCCAGGCGGCGCAGGTCGAGGTCGTCCCGGTGCACGTCGCCGACCACGGCCAGGTCGGCGTGGTCGGTGCCGGCCCGCAGCAGCGCGCGTTCGAGCTGGTCGCGCAGCGGACGCCCGGGATGGTCGTCGAGCCAGAGCTTGACCGAGAGCAGGTAGTCCTCGCGGGCCAGGCCGGCGGCCCTGACCATGGCCGAGAAGAGCACGTCGGTGAAGACCGGCCGCTGCCCGGGCAGGCCGTAGACGCCCACGTCGAACAGGTTGACGCCGATCTCCACGGCGTGCCGCAGCAGCTCGACGGCCGCGCCGAAGTCCATCCGATCGTAGGTGTGCCAGGACCCCAGCGACAACACCGACGCCTCGGGGCCGTGCGCGCCGATCTGGCGCTGGGGGACCTTGACCGTCATACGTTGGCCTCCGAGTCCCAGACCTGGTGGCGGCTGCGCCACCACAACAACGCCACCATCACCAGGAACGGCAGCACCCCGCGGTACTGCTGCACCGCCTCCAGCGAGGCCGTCACCCCTTCCAGGCAGCCCAGCAGCAGCCCACCGGCCAGCGTCAGCCACAGGCTGCTGAACGCCCCCACCATGGCCACCGCCAGCGCGGTCGTGACCAGGTTGCCCAGCGTGGAGAAGTCGCCGCCGAGCCGCGGCGCGACCAGGACGATGACCAGCGTGCTGACCGCGCCGATCGCCACCCAGACGGCCAGCGCGAGCCGGGGCGCGGGGATGCCGACGACCTGCGCGGTGGCCGGTCGTTCCGACAGCGCCTGGAGCCGCAACCCCACCCGGGTGCGCCCGAGCAGCAGGCCCACGCCGACCGTGATGAGCACCGCGAACGACAACGACACCAGCACCGCCTGCGGCACGACCACCTCGCCCACGGTGAAGGCGGGCGCGTCGAACGGCTGCGGGAAGCGCCGCGCGCCGCTGGTGTTGTTGCCGAACAGCCGCAGCCCGACCGACATCAGCGCGACGAACACCGCCACGGTGACGGCCGCCTTCGTGCGCAGGTCGTGCTCGCCGAACCAGCGCACCAGGCCGAGGCCGAGCAGCGCCGAGACCAGGCCGCCGGCCAGCGCCCCGAGCGGGAGCGCGAGCCAGACGTCCAGGCCGGCGTCGGTGAGGGTGACCATGACGAAGGCGCCCATCGCGCCCACGGCCGCCATCGCGAAGTTCACCACCGCGACGAGCCGGTAGGTCAGGACGACGCAGAGCCCGAGCAGCGCGTACACGCCGCCGCTGGTCAGGCCCGCGACCACGGAGTCGAGCATCAGCCGTTCCGCTTCGGGACGATGAAGCCCTCGGGCAGCACCGTCCACTTGCCGTTCTCGGCCTTGACGAAGCGGCTGCCCTCGATGGGGTTGTGCGTCTGGCCGGGGCCGAACACCCAGGGCGTGCCGACCATGGGGTAGGTGATGGGCTGCATCGACTTGAACGCCTTGGTCACCGACTCCCGGGTGATGTCCCCCTTGATCGTCTTGAGGACCTGGACGAACACGTCGGCCGCCATCACCCCGCCCTGGCTGAACGCGGTCTTCTGGATCTTGTTGTCGTTGACGATCTTCGCCCACCGCTCGTTGCCCGGCAGCGTCTCGTCGGTGTACGGCTGCCACTCGGTGCCCGCCTGGGCCTTCATGCCGGCCGGGATGAGGGCGGCGTTGGCGTCGGTGTAGGCGTTGGCCATGAGGATGAAGTCGACGTCCTGCATGCCCTGGGTCTTGGCCTGGGCGAACCAGGGCCCGACCTGGGCGTTGTAGACGACCGCCTGGCAGCCGCCACTCTTGAGCTTGACCAGGTACGGCGTCGGGTCTCCCTGTCCCACCGAGGTGTCCTTGACGGTCAGCGTCTTGCCGGTGATGTCGCTCCACTCCTTGATGGCCGCGTCGATGCCGCCGCCGCTGCCGGGCAGCACGGTGAAGGCCAGGCACACCTTGTCGTGCTTGAGCGTCTCGGAGGCGTAGTAGAGCATCGCGGTCAGCAGCTTGAACGGGCCGGGGTTGACCGGCGCGATGTTCGGGCTGGTGAAGCAGGCCGGGTCCACGCCCACGGCCGGGATCGAGACGATCTGGGCCTTGCTGTAGGTGGCGCGGTTGAGCCCGCAGTCCACGGCGCTGGAGGAGCCGACGAACGCCACGACCTCCTCGGAGTCGATCAGCTCGCGCGCCGCCTCCGTGGAGCGCTGCGGGTTCATCGCGTCGTCCTTGCTGATCAGCTCGATCTTGCGGCCGTTGATCCCGCCGGCCTTGTTGACCTCCTCGAAGACGGCCTTGACCGCCTGCGGCACCTCAGGGGTCTGGAACAGGCCGGTGACGCCGTTGACGGCCCCGACCTTGATGGGCCCGTCGGTGCCCGAGCCGCCGGAGCAGGCCGTCAGAGCGGTCAACAGGCCGAGGACGGGCAGGGCCACGAGTACGCGTTTCACGATGTCTCCTCCAAGACGGTGCCGAGGTAGGCGGCCCTGACGGCCGGTGCGTCCAACACGTCGAGCGTCGGCCCCGAGGCGATCACGTGCCCGAAGTCCAGCACCGTGACCTGGCCGCAGGCGGCTCGTACGAGATCCATGTCGTGCTCCACCAGCAGGATCGACACGCCGAAGCGGGCCGGGACCTGGGCCAGGCGGCGGCCGAGCCGCAGCGACTCGGCGGCGGACTGGCCGGCGGCCGGCTCGTCGAGCAGCGCGACCTTCGGCCTGGCGGCGATCACGGCGGCGACGTCGAGCAGCCTTCTGGTGCCCGCGTCGAGGATCGAGACCGGCACCTCGCCGGGCGGGCAGCCGAAGAAGCGCAACACCTCCTCCGTCTCCTGCCTGGGCAGGCGCCGCCCGGCGACGATCGCCAGGTACTCCTCCTGCGTCAGCTCCGGGGCGATGGCGGTGGTCTGGAACGTGCGGCGCAGCCCGCGCCGGGCCCTGACGCTCGGGCTGAGCCGGTCGAGTGGCTGCCCGGCGAGCACGACGGAACCCTCGTAGCGGGCGGCGAAGCCGGTGACCGCGGAGATCAGCGTGGACTTGCCGGCGCCGTTCGGGCCGATCAGGCCGGAGACGCCGAGGGCGGGCACGGTCAGGTCCACCCCGTCCAGGGCGACGACCTGGCCGAACCGCACGCTCAGCCCGCGGATCTCCAGCACGTTGCCCTCGCCCGCCGCCGGGGGAAGCGGGGCGGGCTCCGCGGCGGGCGCGGCGGACGCGGCCTCCAGCAGGGGGCGGGCGGCCCGTTCGCGCCGGCGGGCGCGGGTGAAGTCGGTCTGGCTGACCCCGCTGCGCAGGGCGAAGATCGCCATGACGCCGAACAGGATGCCGCCGAGGTCCTGCGGCAGGCGCAGCTTCTCCAGGACCGTGGCCATGACCGCGCCGAAGATGCCGCCCAGGACGGCGCCCTCGGTGTTGTGCGGCCCGATGAGCACGGCGGCCGCGAACAGCGCCAGCGACTGCATCATCGCGAAGTTTCCGGAGACGACGAGGCCGAGCTGTCCCGCCATCAGCCCGCCCCCGATGCCGGCGATGAACGCGCTGATGGCGAAGGCCGTGAGCTTGCTGCGGGCCACGGAGATGCCGTGCGCCGCCGCCGCCCGCTCGGAGTGCCGCAGCTCCAGCCACGACCGCCCGATCCTGGTCCGGTTGACCAGCGCCAGGCCGATCGCGATCAGCACGAACACGGCCATGGCCAGCACGAAGTACGCCGCGTCGGAGGAGAAGGGCTCCGGCCGGACGAGCGTCTTCAGCTCGGTCGTGCCGGGGAACTGGTTGGCGTTCAGCACGATGTCGGTGGAGACGGCGAAGCCGAGCGTGACGACGGCCAGGTTGACGCCCCGGATGCGCAGCGCGGGCAGCCCGATCGCGACGCCCACCGGCACGGCCGCCAGGCCGCCGAGCACCAGCCACAGCAGGAAGCCGCCGGGCGCGTCGGCCAGGTTCAGCCGCAGCACCACCCAGGCCCCGATCGCCGCGAACGACATCTGGCACAACGACATGACCCCGGCCCGCCCGACGATCACGCCGTAGCTCTGCATGAGCACGCCGCTGACCACGGCCGCGACCGCCAGGTAGATCCAGTACGGCGGCAGCACCCAGGGCAGCACCGCGCACGCCGCGACGGCCAGCCCCAGCCCGGGACCCCAGGTCTTCAGCAGCGCGTTCATCAGCTCCCGCCTTCCGTGCCGGCCGCCCGGGCGAGGCCGTCGTCGGTGACGGCGCCGAAGTAGAACTCGTGCAGCCGGTCCTGCGCCCCGCGCAGTTCCTCGCACGGGCCTTCGAAGACCACCCGGCCCTTGCGCAGCACGTACGCGCGGGCGCCGATCTCCAGCGCCAGGTTGGCGAACTGCTCGACGAGCAGCACCCCGATGCCCCGCTCGGCCAGCTCCCGCACCGAGCCCATCAGGCGGCGGACCACGACCGGCGCGAGCCCGAGCGACATCTCGTCGATGAGGACGACCTTGGGCCCGGCGATCAGCGCCCGGCCGATGACGAGCATCTGCTGCTCGCCGCCGGACAGGTTGGCGGCCGGCAGGGTGCGCCTGCGGTCCAGCTCGGGGAAGATGTCGTAGACCATGGCCGGGTCGCCGTCGCCGGAGACCAGCAGGTTCTGCTCCAGCGTGAGCGTGCGGAACACGGTGCGGGCCTGCTCGGCGTACCCGAGTCCGGCCTGGGCGCGGCGGTAGGTGGGCAGGCCGGTCAGCGGCGTGCCGGCGAGGGCGACCGTGCCGGCGGCGGGGGCCAGGCCCGCGATGCCGTCGAGCAGGGTGGTCTTGCCGGCGCCGTTCGCGCCGAGCAGCACGGTGACCGTGCCGGGCGCGACGCCGAGGCTGACCTCGTGCACGACGGGCACCTCTCCCCTGGAGACGCTGAGGCCCCGTACGTCGAGGACGTCGTCCGCGGGAGCGCCCATCAGCGGCTCCGGCGGCGGTCGTCGGCCGCGGCGGCCGGCGGCGCGTGCGCCGGTCCGCGAGGGGCCCGATCGATGATGCGCCGTGCCTCGAAAGGTAGAGGCATCGTCACCTCCCGGCACGAAATCGTATCTGATTCCATGTACGTTATGCGGATGGAAATGAGAGTGTCCAGAGCGGAGCGGATATGAAATCTGCGGCTGACAACAGGTCGGCGGATCTGGTCATGACCGGCGGCGTCGTCCACACGATGAACGCGGCCGGCCATCTCGCGTCCGGCATCGCGATCAAGGACGGACGCATCGTCAGGGTCGGCACTCCACTGCAGGTCCAGGCCATGGTGGGCCCGGGGACGCGGGTCGTGCGCCTGCGCGGCAGATCGGTGTTGCCCGGCATCAACGACAGCCACCTGCACGGCGCGTGGCTCGGCCTGCGCTGGCCCGACCTCCTGCTGGACCGGCTGACCGGCACGGCCGACCTCGTCCCCGACTCCCGGCTGGGCAAGCAGGAGGAGCGGCGGGCGGCGATCCTGCGCGCCGGCGACCTGCTGGCCTCCCTGGGCATCACCAGCTACACCGAGCCCGGCCTCGGCCCGTGCGAGCACGACGGCGGCGGGCGCTTCGGCGTCGAGGTCCTGCGCGAGTACGCCGGGATGGCCGCGCGGGGCGAGCTCAAGGCGCGGGTGAGCGCGCTGCTGCTGTTCGCCGAGGTGGACGGGCGCAGCTCACTGCCCGACCTGGTCGCCGGGCTGCGCGACCTGACGCCGCCCGCCGAGGTGCCGGGCTGGTTCAAGGTGACCGGGGTGAAGATCTTCGCCGACGGCATCCCGCCGATGCGCACGGCCTGGAGCGACGAGCCGTACGAGGACGGCACGCACGGCGCCCCGCTGGTCGAGGGCGGCTCGGAGGACGAACGCGAGACCGCCCTGACGACCATGATCGAGACCGCCGCCGCGGCCGGGCACCAGGTCGCGGTGCACGCCACCGGCAGCCGCGCGACCAGGACGGTCACCCGCGCCCTGGCCGGAGCCCCCGGGCGACGCCACTACCTCGTCCACGGCGACGTCCTGCATCCGGACACCCTCAAGACGATGGCCGCGGCCGGCATCGGCCTGACCACCCAGCCGGGCATCGCCGCCGCCGCCTCCCCCATGCTGCGCGACGCCCTGGGCCAGGCCGCGCTCGGGCACGCCTGGCCGGTGCGGGACGCGCTGGCCGCCGGCGTACGGCTCAGCCTCAGCTCCGACGCCCCCATGCTCACCCCCGACTGGCGGCACGGCGTGGCCGCGGCCGCCACCCGGTGGGCCGTCGAGGGCGCGCGCGACCAGCGGCTCGCCCTGGACCAGGCGCTGCGCGCCTACACCAGCACCCCGGCCTGGCAGGAGGGCGCGGAGTCGTGGAAGGGCTCGCTGGAGCCGGGCAAGGTCGCCGACCTGTGCGTGCTCGACGACAGCCTGCTGGACGCGCACCCGGCCGACCTGCCCGAGGTGCCGGTCGCGATGACGATGGTGGACGGCAGGATCGTCTACGAACGCTGACGGGGGCCGCTCGCGGGGGCGCGTCGGGGGGCACTCTTGGGGTTTACAGCTCCACGTGGTGGTCGGGGTCGCCGCCGAGGCGGCTGCCGCCGCCGCCCAGGGCCGAGATGCGCGCCATTTCCTCGGGCGACAGCTCGAAGTCGAAGACCTCCAGGTTGTGGCGCATCCGCCCGGGGTCGGCCGACTTGGGGATCGGCACCGCGCCGAGCTGCACGTGCCAGCGGAGCACGACCTGCGCGGGGGTGCGGTCGTGCGCGGCGGCGATCTCGGTGACGGCCGGGTCGTCGAGCAGCTTGCCGCCGGCGCCGAGCGGGCTCCACGACTCGGTCGCCACGCCGTGCCCGGTGAGCCAGGCGAGCAGGCCGGGCTGGGGGAAGCCGGGGTGCAGCTCGACCTGGTTGACCGCGGGCCACACGCCGCTCGCGTCGACCACCCGCTCGATCTGCTCAGGGGTGAAGTTGGAGACGCCGATCGAGCGGGCCAGCCCCTCCTCCCGCAGCCGGACGAACGCCTTCCAGGTGTCGACGAACAGCCCGTGGCCGGGCAGCGGCCAGTGGATGAGGTAGAGGTCGACGTAGTCGAGGCCGAGGCGGGACCGGCTCTCCTCGAACCCGCGCAGCGCCAGGTCGTAGCCGTGCTGGGCGCCGCGCAGCTTCGTGGTGACGAACAGCTCCTCGCGCGGCACGTCCGACTCGGCGACCGCCGCGCCCACGCCGCGCTCGTTGCCGTAGCTGGCGGCGGTGTCGATCAGCCGGTAGCCGAGCGAGAGGGCGTGGCCGACGGCCTGGCGGGCCTGGCGGTCGTCCATCGGCCAGGTGCCGAGGCCCAGGCGCGGCATGGCGCGGCCGTCGGAGAGCACGAGGGTCGGCGCGGTCGTCATGGCGGTCCTCTTCGTGGTGCGGACAGGTGACGTACCTACCCGCCGCCGCGATGATCAACCTGCGCGGCGGACCGCGCGCCACATCGCGGCGCGGGCGGCGTACGATCCGAGTCGTGATCACCGCTCCCCGCCTGCTCGCCGTCAGCGACCTGCACGTGCACCATCCCGACAACCGCGCGTTCGTCGAGGAGCTGCGCCCCGGGTCGGACGGCGACTGGCTGCTCGTCGCGGGCGACGTCGGCGAGCTGACGACGGACATCGGCTGGGCGTTGCGGCTGCTGGCCGACCGGTTCGCGAGGGTGGTCTGGGCGCCCGGCAACCACGAGCTGTGGACGCCGGCCCGCGACCCGGTGCGGCTGCGCGGCGAGGAGCGCTACCGGTACCTGGTGGAGCTCTGCCGCGATCTCGGCGTGCTCACGCCGGAGGACCCGTACCCGGTGTGGGAGGGGGCGCGCGGCCCGGTCACGGTGGCGCCGCTGTTCGTCCTGTACGACTACACCTGGCGTCCGGAGGGCGCGACGACCAAGGAGGAGGCCCTGCGCACGGCCTACGACGCGGGGATCGTCTGCACCGACGAGGTCATGCTCCACCCCGACCCCCACCCCGGCAGGGACGCCTGGTGCGCGGCCCGGGTCGAGTACACCGAGGCGCGGCTGGCCGCCCGGCCCGCGGGGCTGCCGACCGTGCTGGTCAACCACTATCCGCTGGTCCGCGAGCCGACGCGGGTGCTCACCCATCCGGAGTTCGCGCAGTGGTGCGGCACCGAGCGCACCGCCCGCTGGCACCGCGAATACGACGCCGCCGCCGTCGTGTACGGCCACCTGCACATCCCGCGCCTGACCCACCACGACGGCGTGCCGTTCATCGAGGTCTCGCTCGGCTACCCGCGCGAGTGGCGGCCGCGGCCGAACCCGCCGGCGCTGCCCCGCGTGATCGACGTGTGAGCGCCGGCCCGGGTCAGCCCTCCAGGTAGCGCAGGATCGCCAGCACCCGCCTGCTGTAGCCGGTGTCGCGCGGCAGGTCGAGCTTGTCCATGATGGCGTTGACGTGCTTCTCCACGGTGGACGCCGAGACGTGCAGGCGCTCGGCGATGGCCGCGTTGACCAGCCCCTGGGCCAGGTGCGCCAGCACCTCCGACTCGCGCGGGCTGAGCCGGCTCAGCGGGTCGGCGCGGCTGGTGCGGGCCAGCAGCCGCCGCACCACCTCGGGGTCGAAGGCGGTGCCGCCGGCGCGTACGCGCTCGAGCGAGTCGAGGAAGTCGGCCACCTCCGAGACCCGGTCCTTCAGCAGGTAGCCGAGCCCTTCGGCGGGCCCGGCCAGCAGGGTGGCGGCGTAGTGGGGCTCGACGTACTGGGACAGGACGAGCACGCCCACCTCGGGCCGGCGCGCGCGGATCTCCAGGGCCGCCCGCAGCCCCTCGTCCTTGTGGCCGGGCGGCATGCGCACGTCGATCACCGCCACGTCGGGCCGATGGTCGGCGACGGCGGCCAGCAGCGCGGGCGCGTCGCCCACGGCCGCGACGACCTCATGCCCGGCCTCGGCGAGCAGCCGGGTCAGGCCCTCGCGCAGCAGCACGGAGTCGTCGGCCAGGATCAGCCGCACGGCGGCTCCTTGGGCAGCGTGGCGACGATCTTCGTGGGCCCGCCGGGCGGGCTGTCCACGGTGAACGCGCCGTCGAGCGCCAGGACCCGGCGGGCCAGCCCGGACAGGCCGCCACCCGCGGGATCGGCGCCGCCCCCGCCGTCGTCGGAGATCGCCACGCTCACCGTCCGTTCGTCGTCGGCCACGACGACCAGGATGTCATGGGCACGGGCGTGCTTGACCGCGTTGGTGATCGCCTCCCTGGTCACGAAGTACAGGGCGGTCTCGATCTCCGTGGCGGGCCGGGCCGACAGCCCGTAGTGGACGGTGACCGGCACCGCGGCGCGTTCGGCGACCCCGGCCAGCGCGGCCTCGATGCCCAGCTCGTCCAGGGCGGTGGGGTAGATGCGCCAGGCGACGCTGCGCAGCTCGTCCAGGAGGCGGCGGGACTCGGCGTAGGCCTGGTCGACCAGCTCGGCGGTCCGTTCGTGGTCGTGGCCGTGCCGGGCCCGGCCGAGCAGCATGGCCAGGGCCACGCCGCGCTGCTGGACGCCGTCGTGCAGGTCGCGTTCGATCCGGCGGCGCTCGTCGTCCACGGCCCGGACGATGCCCGAGCGGGTGGCGGTCAGCTCGGCGATGCGGCGGCGCATGAGCTCCCGGCCGCCGGGGCCGAGGAAGTGGGCGGCCAGGCGGCGTTCGAGCACGCCGGCGGCCAGGGCGAGCAGCGCGGTCACCGTCAGCAGGGCCACGCCGCCGGTCAGGCCCAGCATGCCGCCGGTGGTGACGATCCGGACGCCCGGCAGCTCGACGGGGACGGGGTCCGAGCCGCCCACGATCAGGTCCCACGCCCCGCCGCCCAGCAGCAGGCCGCCGACGAACAGGGCGACGGCGCAGCCGTACCCGCCGAGCACGCCCAGGGCGGCGCGGGCGGCGAGGTAGGCGTAGCCGCCGTCGCGGGTGGGGGCGGGGTGGCCGAACCACCGGGTCAGCCGGGCGCGTTCGAGCGCCATGAGCCGCGCCGCGCCGCGCCGGGCCAGGGGACGCGCGGCCGGGACCAGGATGGCGGGCCAGGCCAGGCAGAGGAAGGCCAGCTCGACCGCGCCGAGCGCCATGCCCGCCAGCACCCCGGCCAGCGACTTGACCGCCCGGCTGCCGGTGTTCTCCTGGTTGCCCGGCATGGGCTCGAATGCCTTGACCGCCCGGCTGCCGGTGTTCTCCTGGTTGCCTGGCATGGGCCCGAAGTTGTCCGACACGGGCCCGAAGTCTAGGCGTCGCGGCGGCGCAGCACGGCGTAGCCCGCCGCCAGCGCCGCCGCCGCCCAGCCCAGCAGCCAGGCCAGGCCCTCCCCCGCCGAGTACGGGACGGGCCCGCCGGTCAGGTTGTCCTCGCTGCCCATGAACGCCAGCCCGGCGAACGTCGGCATGCGCAGCGAGAAGTCCAGCGCCGCCTGGCTCCCGGTCATCAGCAGCACCAGCGGCAGGCCCAGGAGCAGCATGAACACCACGGTCAGCGTGCCCGCCGCGCTGCGCATCGCGGCCCCGGCGCCCAGCGTGGTCACCGCCACCAGGGCGAAGAACGCGCCTGCGCCCGCCACGTCCCGCACGGCCTCCCCGAACGGCAGCACGACCAGCCCGCCGAACACGTCGGCCTGCAGCACCACGTAGACCGCCGCCGTCGCCACCGCCCCCGACAGCACCCCGGCGGCGAACATCACCGGCGCCACCACCAGCGCCTTGGCAGCCAGCACGAGCCCGCGCACCGGCGTGGCCTGCAGCGTGACCCTGATGCCGCCCGAGGAGTACTCCGACGTGATCGCCAGCATGGCCAGGGCGACCAGCGCGAACTGCACGAACGACGTGGCCGACACCACCGACTCGCTCGCCGTCACCCGCGCGCCGGGCGCCCCCTCGCGGACCGCGTCGGTGGCCGCGGCGGCTGCCAGGGCCACGGCGGTCAGCACCATGAGCGCCGCCGCGCCGGCCAGGCACCACCACGTGGACCGGACCGACCACAACTTGCCCCACTCGGCCCGTGTCGCCTGCCACAACGCCGCCGTCACGCGCCCGCCTCCGTCGTCCCGTATGTCGTCCCGTACTCCACGCTGCTCTCCGTCAGCTCCTGATAGGCCTGCTCCAGGGACGCCTCCCGGGTGCGCAGGCCGTGCAGCCTGATCCCGGCCTCGTAGGCCAGGTCGCCCACCCGCTCGACGGGCGCGCCGGTGGCGACGACCTCGTTCTCGGCGACGCGCTCGGCGGCGATCCCGGCGGCGCGCAGGCGTCCGGCCAGCTCCCCGGCGTGCGGGGTGCGGGCCAGCACGGCCGTCAGCGAGCTGCGCCCGATGACCTCGGCCAGAGGCGCGTCGGCGATCAGCCGGCCCTTGCCGATCACCACCAGATGGTCGGCGGTGAGCTGCATCTCGCTCATCAGATGGCTGGAGACGAACACCGTGCGGCCCTCGGCGGCCAGCGACCGCATGAGCCGGCGCACCCACCGCACGCCGTCGGGGTCGAGCCCGTTGACGGGCTCGTCGAACAGCAGCACCGCCGGGTCGCCGAGCAGCGCGGCGGCGATGCCGAGCCGCTGGCTCATGCCGAGCGAGAGCGCCCCGGCCCGGCGGTTCGCCGCCCCGGCCATGCCGACGCTCTCCAGCACCTCGTCCACCCGCCGCACGGGGATGCCGTTGCTGCGGGCCAGCGCGGTCAGGTGCGCCCGCCCGCTGCGCCCGGGGTGCAGCGCCCGCGCGTCGAGCAGCGCGCCGACCGTCCGCAGCGGGTTCCTGATCCGGTGGTACGGCACGCCGCCGACGAGCGCCGTGCCCGCCGAGGGCCGGTCGAGCCCGAGGACGAGCCGCATCGTGGTGGACTTCCCGGCGCCGTTGGGCCCGAGGAAACCGGTCACCGCGCCGGGTCTCAGCTCCAGCGACAGGTCGTCCACCGCCGTCCGGTCGCCGTACCGCTTGGTCAAACCCTTCAGACTGATCACGAGGGTCAACGCTAGGCAGCAGGAGGGCGGGCCACCATGGGGCCCGGCCGCCGACCTCGATGGCGGAAAACCGGAACAGACCAGGTCGCGGCGCCGTCCGGCCGGGGCGGCCGCGCCCAAACAAGACGGTGCCGTTGCCCCGCGTTGACGTGCGGCTCACTACGGTTGCCGAGCATGACCGAAGACAAGAGCCGGAACCGGCGGCGGATCAGCATCGACGAAGCGGGCCTGGACAAGCGCAGGTCCGCGATCCAGGCGCTCATGGAGCTGCCGCCGCCGGCGGTGCCGGAGCAGGCGGCCGCCTACGCAGAGGCGACCGTCTTCACCGAGGAGACCGTCTTCGCCGAGGCGGCTGCGAGCGCTCCGCGCGCCCCCCGGCCGGACTTCGGCTGACCCCGCCCCTCGCGGGTGGCCCGGCCGGGGCGGGGCCGGGCGGGTGGCACAGCCGGAGCGAGGTCCCGGGCCGCGTGGGCGGCCCGGGGACGGCCCGGGGCGGTCAGTCGGTGCCGAGTTCCATGGCGGCGCGGTCGAGCAGTTCGTCGTCCTCGGAGACCTCGCCGCGCGAGGCGATGGCCTCCGCGCCGCCCTGCGGCATCGCGCCGATGAGGCCGGTCGAGGCCGCCTGCGCGGCGCCGATGAGCGCCGGGTGGGTGGTGCCGACCATGCCGAGCGTGGCGTACTGCTCCAGCTTGGCGCGCGAGTCGGCGATGTCCAGGTTGCGCATGGTGAGCTGGCCGATGCGGTCGACCGGGCCGAACGCGGAGTCCTCGGTGCGCTCCATCGACAGCTTGTCGGGGTGGTAGCTGAAGGCCGGGCCGGTGGTGTCGAGGATCGAGTAGTCCTCGCCGCGGCGCAGCCTCAGGGTGACCTCGCCGGTGACCGCCGTGCCGACCCAGCGCTGCAGCGACTCGCGCAGCATGAGCGCCTGCGGGTCGAGCCAGCGGCCCTCGTACATGAGCCGGCCGAGCCGCCGGCCCTCGTTGTGGTACGTGGCCAGGGTGTCCTCGTTGTGGATGGCGTTGACCAGGCGCTCGTAGGCGGCGTGCAGCAGCGCCATGCCGGGGGCCTCGTAGATGCCGCGGCTCTTGGCCTCGATGATGCGGTTCTCGATCTGGTCGGACATGCCCAGGCCGTGCCGGCCGCCGATCGCGTTGGCCTCCATGACCAGGTCGACCGGGGAGCCGAACTCCTTGCCGTTGATCGTGACCGGGCGGCCCTGGTCGAAGCCGATGGTGACGTCCTCGGGGAGGATCTCGACCTCGGGGTCCCAGAAGCGCACGCCCATGATCGGCTCGACGGTCTCGATGCCGGTGTCGAGGTGTTCGAGGGTCTTGGCCTCGTGGGTGGCGCCCCAGATATTGGCGTCGGTCGAGTACGCCTTCTCGGTGCTGTCGCGGTAGGGCAGCCCGTGCGCGAGCAGCCACTCCGAC
Source organism: Nonomuraea sp. NPDC049624 (assembly GCF_040675255.1). Lineage (NCBI taxonomy): Bacteria > Bacillati > Actinomycetota > Actinomycetes > Streptosporangiales > Streptosporangiaceae > Nonomuraea > Nonomuraea sp. NPDC049624. The sequence goes on from NZ_JBFAOR010000005.1 coordinate 722,829, forward strand.
ATCTCCTTGCGCCCGCCGAGCTCGGAGACGAAGTCGGCGTCGAGCCACGGCTTGTAGATGCGCAGGTGGGGGTTGGCCAGCAGGCCGTAGCGGTAGAACCGCTCGATGTCGTTGCCCTTGAACGTGGAGCCGTCGCCCCAGATCTGCACCTCGTCCTCGAGCATGGCCCGCACCAGCAGGGTCCCGGTGACGGCGCGGCCGAGCGGCGTGGTGTTGAAGTAGGCCCGGCCGCCCGAGCGGATGTGGAACGCGCCGCAGGTGAGCGCGGCCAGGCCCTCCTCGACCAACGCGGCGCGGCAGTCGACCAGGCGCGCGAGCTCGGCCCCGTAGGCCAGCGCGCGGCTGGGCACCGAGGCGATGTCGGGCTCGTCGTACTGGCCGATGTCGGCGGTGTAGGTGCACGGGACGGCGCCCTTGTCGCGCATCCACGCGACGGCCACCGAGGTGTCGAGACCGCCGGAGAAGGCGATGCCGACCCGCTCGCCGGTGGGCAGGGAGGTGAGAACCTTGGACATAGAAGAAGATTATGCATTGCAACGCATGTTCATGCAAAGCCAGCCCCTCATCCGGGTGCGGGACCGGGATTTCCGGCGCGGGGTGGACAACCGGGTGGGGACGTGATCTGACGGAGGAAGGACCGCCGACGATCACGAACAGGAGCACCGGGACATGAGCGACAAGCCGCGACTGCACTCAGCCGGCCCCACCCACCTGGACCGCGCCCGCGACCTGCGCCCGCTGATCGAGAGCGAGGCGGCCGAGGCCGAGGCGCTGGGCCGGCTGACCGACCCCGTCGTGGCCGCCCTGCACGAGGCCGGGCTGTTCGGCATCTGGCTGCCCGCCCCGCTGGGCGGCTCGGAGTTGTCGCCGTCGGAGCTGCTCGCCCTCTTCGAGGAGCTGACCTACGCCGACGCCTCGACCGGCTGGGTGGTCATGGCCACCACGCTGGAGAACGGCACGGCGGGCGCCTACCTGGGCGACGACGCCGTCGAGCACATCTTCGGCGGCCCACGCACGCCGCTGTTCGCGGGCCAGGGCACCCGGCCGGGCACCGCCGTGCGCGAGGACGGCGGCTTCCGGCTGACCGGCCGCTGGGGCTTCGCCTCGGCCATGCCGCACGCCCAGTACGTGCACAGCCTGGGCGTCGTGGAGGACACCGGCGAGGAGCGCATCTTCATCACCCCCGCCGAGGACGCCGAGCTGCTCGGCAACTGGGACGTCCTGGGCCTGCGCGCCACCGGCAGCCTCGACTACGCCATCGACGGCGTCTTCGTGCCGGAGTCGCGCACGCATCCGTTCGCCCAGCGGGAGCCCCTGCGCGGCGGCGCGATCTACCGGCTGGGCCTGCTGGACCAGGCGCTGATCGCCCACTCCGCCTGGGCGCTCGGCCTCGGCCGCCGCCTGCTGGACGAGCTGGGCCGGCACGTCGCGGCCCGCGCCGGACGTCCGGGTCAGCTCGCCGTCAGCGACGCCTTCCACACCGGTTTCGCCCGCGCCGAGGCGGCCCTGCGGGCGGCGCGCGCCCTGGTCCGCGAGACGTGGGACGACGTCGAACGCACCCTGGACGCGGGCGGCACGCTGTCCACCCGCCAGGAGACGATGGTGCGGCTCGCGCTCAACCACGCCACCTCGACGCTCACCGAGATCGCCGGGTTCGCCTACGCCTCGGGCGGCACGACGGCGCTGCGCGACGGCCTGCTCCAGCGCCTGTTCCGGGACGCGCACGCGGGCGCCCAGCACATCACCTCGGGCCCGCAGGCGCTGCGGGAGTGCGGCCGCGAGCTGGCCGGGCTGGCCCAGGGCGAGGAGTGGACGCTCTTCACCCTGGAGCCCTGACCCGCGACACCGCCAGAGCCCCCCGCAGGACGGCGGCGCTGCCGGGAGGTCAGTGTTGCCGGGAGACCTGGGCGGTGTGCAGGGCGGCGGCGGTGGCGATCTTGTGGTTGCGGGCCGCCTGCTCGATCACCTCGGCCTCGGCGTCGCCCTCGATCAGGCTCAGCAGGTGGTCGTGCTCCTCCACCGACCTGCGCGCCCGCCCCGGCACGTACGTGAAGCTGGAGCGGCGCATGTGGTCGAGCCGCGCCCACTCCGACTCCAGCAGGGCGTTGAGGTGCTCGTCGGGGCAGTGGCGGTAGAGGGAGAAGTGGAACTCGCGGTTGAGCGCGGTGAAGGAGGTGGGGTCGAACTCCTCCAGCGCCTCCTTCATCCGCTCGTTGATCTCCCGCGACTCCTGGATCTTGGCCGCGTCCATGTGCGGCGCGCAGATGGCCGTGGCGTAGCCCTCCAGCCGGGCCAGCACGTTGAGGGTGTGCTCGACCTGCACCGAGTCGAAGACGGCGACCCGGGCGCCGATGTTGCGCACGACCTCGACCAGCCCGTCGGACTGCAGCCTGCGCACGGCCTCGCGCAGCGGGATCGTGCTGACGCCGGTCTCCCGGGCGAGCTGGTCCATGACCAGCCGGTAGCCGGGGCCGTACGTGCCGTCGAGGATGCGGGCCCGCAGCAGGTCGTAGCTGATCTCGGCCTTGGAGCCCTTGGGCCGCTTGGCCTGGGCCGGTTTTCTCGTGCTGCTCACCATCACCTCTGCAGGACCTTCATGATGGCGTCGCGGAAGCCCGCGCCCGCCGGCGCTTCGACGCGACCGCCCGGAGCCCTCACCGGCTCCGCCCCCGGAGTCACCTCGACGATACGCTGGACGCCCGCTGTCATCCCCTCATCTTGCCCGACCACGAGCACGCGCGGCGCCTGGTCCCCCGCGCGGACGGCCCGTCCGCGCGGGGCGCCGGAGGAGCGGGGGACGGCCCACCGGGAGATCAGCCCCGCCATCCAGAACCTCCGTCTGTCCTATTTCACATATGATTTTAGATCTTATCGTACGCGGGCACGGGGAAGTCCACGACCACCTGTCCGGTTCCCGTCGAGCCGAAGTACGGGCACAACTGCTCCCCCCGCTCCTTGTACGACCGCCACCCCAGCAGCCCGAACAACATCGCCGTGTCCGCCATCGCGCCCTCCCCCGCGCAGCGCACGTTGTAGTCGGGCAACATGTCCAGGAACTCGCCGATGCGTCCTTCGGCCCACATGTCCAGCACGGCCATGTCGATCTTCCGGTTGAGCGGGCTGCTGACCTCGTTGAGCAGCGACTCGGCGGTCTCGTTGGAGGGGAAGGCGTGCGAGAGCGAGCCGCTGGCCAGGAAGGCGACCCGGCGGTCACTCTGCCGGATGCCGCGCAGCAGCGCCTCGCCGATGCGCCGGTTCTCGTCGATCGAGGAGTAGATGTTGCAGCCGATCGGCAGCACCCGCACGGCGGAGTCCTCGTTCATGAAGTGCATCGGCACCAGCGTCGCGTACTCCAGGCCCAGGTCGCGGTAGGTGTGCACGAGCGCCTTCTGCCCACCGGCGGCGATCTCGGCGCGGATCAGCTCGGCCAGCTCGGGGTCGCCCGGATAGTCGTACTCCAGGTCGTGGATGAAGTGCGGCAGCTCGTGGCTGGCGTAGGAGCCGCGGTGGCGCTCCTTGCCGTTGAGGTGGAAGCCGATGCTGTTCATCCAGTGGGTGTCGGCGATCAGGTACGTGTCCACCCCCAGCTCCCGCGCCCGCCTGCCCACCTCGGTGAGCGCCAGCTCGGCGGGCCGCCGGATGCCGAAGTGCCTGCCCGGCTGGATCGACAGCCAGATCGACGGCACATGCGTGATCTTGGCTGCCAGGACGAGCTCTCCCATCACACCCTCCCCAGGTGCGTCCAGACGCCCTTGACCTCGGTGTAGGCGTCGATGGCGTACGGGCCCATCTCCCTCCCCCACCCGCTGGCCTTGTAGCCGCCCCACGTGGTGGCGGCGTCGGGCACATGGATCATGTTGATGAACACGGCTCCCGCCCGGATCCGGGCGGCCAGGCGGTGGGCGGTCGACAGGTCGTTGGTCCAGATGGAGGCGGCCAGGCCGTACTCCAGTCCGTTGGCGCGGCCGGCGATCTCGTCGGGGTCGTCGTAGGCCAGCACCGGGATGACGGGCCCGAACACCTCCTCGCGCGCCACGGCCATGGCGTCGGTCACCTCGGCGAACACGGTCGGGCGGTAGAAGAAGCCGGGGCCCTCGGCGCGCCTGCCGCCGGTGACGAGTTGCGCGCCATCGTACAGCGCGCTGCGGACGTGGGCGTCCACGGCCATCAGGTGGTCCTCGCTGATCAGCGGGCCGAGGTCGGTGGCCGGGTCGAGGCCGGGTCCGACCTTGAGCGCGTCGGCCGCGGCGGCCATCTTCGAGGTGAACTCGTCGACGCGCTTGCGGTCGACGTAGAAGCGCGAGTACGCGGCGCAGACCTGGCCGCTGTTGAACAGCGCGCCCTGGACGTTGCCCGCCACCGCGGCGTCGATGTCGGCGTCGGCCGCGATGATGCTCGGGGTCTTGCCGCCGAGCTCCAGCGTCAGGCGCTTGAGGTTGTCCGCACTGGCGTGCACGAGCGAGCGGCCGACCGCCGTCGAGCCGGTGAAGGAGATCTTGTCCACGCCCGCGTGCCCGGCCAGCGCCGCGCCGGTCTCCGGGCCGCCGGTCAGCAGGTTGACCACGCCGGGCGGGAACCCGGCCAGCGCCATCAGCTCCACCAGCCGGACCGTGGTCAGCGGGGTCTGCTCGGCGGGCTTGACGATCACCGTGTTGCCGCAGGCGAGGGCGGGGGCGAGCTTCCAGGCGGCGATCATCAGCGGGAAGTTCCACGGAGTGATGAGCGCGCACACGCCGACCGGCTCGCGCCGGGTGTAGTGCAGGGTGTCGGGGTACGAGACGGGCAACACCGAGCCCTCGATTTTCGTACACCATCCCGCGAAATATCGGAAATGTTCGGCGGTGCCGGGGACGGTCACGTTCCGCGCCACCGCCAGCGGCTGGCCGTTGTCCCTGGTCTCCAGCTCGGCCAGCTCGTCGGCGTGCTCCTCCACCAGGTCGGCCACCTTCCACAGCAGCCTCGCGCGGGCGGCGGCGGGCATCTCGGCCCAGGCCGGGTCGTCCAGCGCGGCCCTGGCCGCCGCCACCGCGCGGTCCACGTCGGCGGGGCCGGCCTCGGCGCACTCGGTGATCACGGTGGCCTCGGCCGGGTCCAGCGTGGCGAACGTCGCGCCGTCCGCGGCCGGGCCCCAGGCGCCGCCGATGTACAGGCCGGTCATGAGCCGATCTCCTCTCGCACCATGTCCGCGCACCGCTCGCCGATCATGATGGCGGGCGCGTTCGTGTTCCCTGACGTGACGGCGGGCATCACCGAGGCGTCGGCGACGCGCAGCCCGTCGATGCCGTGGACTCTGAGCCGCTGGTCCACGACGGTTCCCATGGCGCAGGTCCCGACCTGATGGTGGTAGGTCACCAAGGTCCTCTCTATGTGCTCGGACAGTTCGCGGTCACCGGGATACAGCTCCGCGCCCGCCCATTCCCGCAGGGCGGCGGCGTGGGCCAGCTCCCGGCACAGCTCGACGGCCGCGCGCATGCACGCGCGGTCGGCGGCCGCCTCCAGGTAGGCGGGGTCGATGTGCAGCGGCGCGTCGGGGTCGGCCGAGGTCAGCGCCAGGTGCCCCCTGCTCTCCGGCCGGACGATCCCGGCCATGAGCGTGAAGGCGTCCGGCGGGCCGGTCATGCCCTCGTCGTACAGGGGGATGTGGAAGAACAGCGGCTGCACGTCGGGGCCGGGCAGCCCGGGGCGGCTGCGCCAGAAGAGCTGGCTGTGCATCGGCTGCAGGCCGGGCATCGCGGGCGGCACGGGCCGCCGGGCGGCCACGATCACCGGGACGAGCGCGTGGTCGTGCAGGTTGCGTCCGACGCCGGGCAGGTCCTCCACCGCCTTGATGCCGTGCCGGCGCAGCTCGGCCGCGTCGCCGAGGCCGCTCAGCAGGAGCAGGCGCGGCGACTCGACGGTCCCGGCGCTGACCACGACCTGGGCGGCGGCCCCGACCTGGTGCAGGCGGCCGTTCTGGCGGTACTCCACGCCCACGCAGCGCCGTCCGCGCAGGAGCAGCCGGCGGGCGCGCGCCCCGGTGCGGATCTCCAGGACGGGCCGGTCGCAGCGCGGGCGCAGGTAGGCGTCGGCCGTGCTGTGCCTGCGGCCGTGCCGGATGGTGAGCTGGCAGAACCCGGCGCCGTCGGGGCGCTCGCCGTTGCAGTCGGGGTTGAACGGCAGGCCCTGCTCCACGGCGGCCGCCACGATCGCCGCGTTGACCTGGTGCGGCGCGTAGTCGGCGATCACCCGTACCGGCCCGCCGACGCCGTGGTGGTCACTGGGCCCGCGGTCGAAGTCCTCCAGCCGCTTGAAGTACGGCAACACCTCGGGGTACGACCAGCCGGGCCCCCAGGCGTCGTAGTCGGCCGGCGCGCCCCTGACGAAGATCATGCCGTTGAGCGAGGACGAGCCGCCCAGCACCTTCCCGCGCGGCCAGTGCGGACGCCGCCCGCCCAGCCGCCGCTGCGGCGCCACCCGGTAGTCGTAGTCCTCGGGGCCGCCCCACAGCCGGAACACCCCGCCGGGGTCGTGGATGTCGGGGTTGACGTCGGGGCCGCCCGCCTCCAGCAGCAGCACGCGCAGCGCCGCGTCGTCGGCCAGCCGGCGGGCCACCGCGGCGCCGGCCGAGCCCGCGCCGACCACGACGACGTCAAAGGTCTCCATCGCCCGCTCCCAGATAGGCCGACCGCAGCCGGCCGCGCAGCTCGTCCGGCGTGCCGTGCAGGACGACCCGGCCCCGGTCCAGCACGTGCACGCGGGTGGCCAGCTCCAGGGCGAGCCGGGTGTACTGCTCGATGAGCAGCACCCCGGCGCCGGCCTCGGCGAGCGCGGCCAGGGCGGGGACGAGCCTGGACACCACGGCGGGGGCCAGGCCGAAGGACAGCTCGTCCACCAGCAGGTACCGCGGCCCGCCGGTGACGGCCTGGGCCAGGGCGAGCATCTGCTGCTGGCCGCCGGACAACGTGCCGGCCCGCCGGTCGCGCAGCCCGGCCAGCTCGGGGAAGGCGGCCAGGGCCGGTCCCGGGTCGGGGCCGGCCACCCGCAGGTTGTCGGCCACGCTCAGCGAGCGCAGCACCCGGTGCCCCTCGGGCACGGCGGCCACGCCCAGCGCCCGGACCCGTTCGGGGCGCAGCCCGGTCAGCTCGTCGCCGTCGGCGGTGACGGTGCCCGCCTCGACCGGCAGCAGCCCGGCCACGGCGAGCACGAGCGTGCTCTTGCCCGCGCCGTTCGCGCCGAGCAGCGCGGTGATCCGGCCGGGCGGCACGTCGAGCGTCACGTCGTGCAGCACCTCGCGCCCGCCTCTGCGCACGCGCAGGCCGCGCACCTCCAGGCTCACGGCGCCTCCCCCAGGTAGGCGGCGCGCACCCGCTCGTCGGCCAGCACCGCCGCGGTCGGGCCGGCCGCGACCAGCCGGCCGAAGTCCAGCACGGCCGTGGTGGCGCAGACCTCGCCGACCAGGGCCACGTCGTGCTCGATGAGCACCACGAGCGCCCCGAACCGGTCCGGCACGGCCGTCACGACCTCGGCCAGCGACCGCGACTCGGCCTCCGACAGCCCGGCGGCCGGCTCGTCGAGCAGCACGATCCTGGGCGTGCCGACCAGGGCGCGGGCCAGTTCGAGCCGCCGCCGTTCCGGCAGCGTCAGCTCGGCCGCCGGGCGTCCGGGGTCGCTCAGGCCGCAGAACGCGAGCAGGCCCTCGTCCGGGCCGCCCAGGTGGTCGGCGGCCAGGCGCAGGTTGCCGGCCACGCTCAGCTCGGCGACCACCTGCTCCTGCTGGAACGTGCGGCGCAGCCCCCACCGGGCCCGCCGGTGCGGCGCGAGCGCCAGCAGGTCGGCGCCGCCGGCCGTGACCCGCCCGGAGACCGGCCGGACGAAGCCGGACAACACGTTGAACAGGGTGGTCTTGCCCGCGCCGTTGGGCCCGATGAGCCCGCACAGGCCGGAGTCGAAGGTCAGGGTGACGCCGTCCAGCGGGCGCACGCCGCCGAAGCGCACCCGCAGGTCCTCGATCTCCAGCCTCATGCGCGCCGCCGCAGGTCCTCTAGCTGCCCGCCGATGCCGCGCGGCGCGGTGACCAGGGCGTGCACGGTGCCCGCGCCGAAGACGACGAGCATGAGGTTGCCGTCGAGCCCGGCGGCGTCGAGGGCGGCGGGCACGACCTGGCCGACCACGCCGGACAGCACCACGCCGGTCAGCCCGTACGCGCCGCCGACCAGGACGACGGCGAACAGCAGCACCGAGTCCGAGGCCCGGAACGAGATCGGGTCCAGCCGCCCGGTGTTGGCGGCCAGCAGCGCCCCCGCGGTCCCGGTGACGAACGCCGCCAGCGCGAACGCCCACACCTTGTACCTGGTCAGGGCCACGCCGACGGCCAGCGCGCCGGCCTCGCCGCTCCTGATCGACGCCCACGCCCGGCCCGGCCGCCCGCGCTGGTGCAGCACGACGAGGACGAGCGCGAGCACCGCGCACAGCACGGCGAACCGGAAGAACCCGGCGTCGGAGGCCGCCATCGAGGGCCGCGGCATGGCCTGCTGCGTCCCGCTGCCCGCCACCCGCCCGAGGAACCCGGGGCCGCCGTCGGGGAACCCGGTCGCCGAGAACGCCACCTGGAACGCCCCGCCGGCCATGAGCGTCACCAGGGCCAGGTCCACGCCGGACAGGCGCAGCGCGGGCAGCCCGTACACGATGCCGACCAGGCAGGTGACCGCCCCTGCCGCCAGCACGACCAGCGGGAACGGCCACCCGGTGGCGAAGGCCAGCCGCAGCGCCACCCAGCCGCCGACGCCGAGCAGCGCCACCTGGCCGAGCGAGACCAGTCCGAGCCGGGCGTACAGCAGGGCGATGCCCGCGGCGGGGATGACGAAGATGACCGCGGAGGTGAGCACCCGCACCCAGTAGCCGTCCACGGCCAGGGGCACGAGCACCGCCAGCGTCGCCGCCCCGGCGGCCAGCCCGAGCACCACGCGCAGCACCGAGCGCGCGTCGCCGGGCGGCAGTGGCCGGGTCCGCGCCGGCAGCGCGTCGGCGGGGCGCACCTCGACCGTGCCGCCGCGCCTGGCCCGCGCCCCGGTGCGCTGCAGCCACAGGATCGCCGCGACGGCCACCGCGAACGGCGCCACCGACCGGTACGGCGCGGTCTGGTCCCACGCCCCGCCCAGGGCCTCGGCCAGCCCGATCGCCAGCCCGGCCGCCAGCGTGACCGGCAGCGACCGGAAGCGGCCGACCACGCCCGCCGCCAGCGAGGCGATCACCAGGAAGGTCAGGGTGCCCGCCTCCAGCCGGGTCAGCGAGCCGAGCACCAGCCCGGTCAGCCCGGCCACCGCGCCGCCCGCGGCCCAGGTGACGGTCTCGACCCGCCGGATGGGCACGCCGAGCAGCGCGCTGATCTCGCGGTCGTCGGCCAGCGCGCGCATGGCGGTGCCGAAGCCGGTCCGGCGCAGCAGCACGGCGGTCCCGGCGGTCAGCGCCACGGCCAGGGCCAGCGCGAGCGTCTGGGTGAGCGTGACGCGCGCGCCGCCCACGTCGAACCCGGCCGTGTCGGTCGGCAGGGTGAGCGTGCGCGGGTCGTCGCTCCACGTCCAGTAGCACAGGCCGAGCAGCACGAGCGCGAGGCCGAGCGTGCACACCGCCTTGACCAGCGGGTCGCGGGCGGCGACGAGCGGGCCGACCAGGCCGCCGTACAGGCCGGACAGCAGCGCCGACAGCAGCGGCGCGGCCGCCAGCGCGGGCACGACCGGCCAGCCGTCCTGCAGGAGCTGCCAGGACAGCAGCGCACCGATCGCGCCGAGCGCGCCGTAGGCCAGGTTGAGCACGCCCGTGGCCCGGTAGAGCACGACGATGCCCACGCCCGACAGCGCGTAGACGGCGCCGAGCGCGAGCCCGCTGATGACGAACGGCAACATCAGCCGGTCAGCCCCGACTGCTTCTCCTCCCGCAGGAGCGGCGCAAGGTCGGGGTCCTGGGTCGGCGTGCAGTCCTTGATCTTCGACCAGCCGCCGCCCTTCATCGTGACGTAGCGGGTGTCGTGGTTGGCGTTGTGGCGGGCGGCGCGGCCGAAGTACCAGGGGGCGCAGAGCAGGTCGCTGCGGAAGCCCTTGACCTGCGACAGTGCCCGGCTCACCGAGGCGCGGTCGATCGTCCCGCCGGTCCTGGTCAGGGTGTCGACGAAGATCTTGGCGGCCAGGAAGCCGCCCTGGGAGAAGGAGTCGCGGGGGGCCTTGTCGTCGGCGTACTCGTCCATGACGCGGCGCCAGAGCTTGTTGTCGGGGGTGCCGGCGTCGAGCATGGTGAACTCGGAGTTGGACACGAAGCCCTCCCAGTAGCTGCCGACCTGGCCGGGGAAGGTGGTGTCGTAGCAGGGCGTCAGGCAGACGAAGGTGACCTTGTCCTTGAGGCCCTGCGCCTGGGCCGCCTTGAGGATGGCGGCGTCGTCGGGGGCGGGGTCCTGGAGGATGATCGCGTCCGGGCGGCCCCGCATGGCTTCGAGGAGCACGGCGGTGGCGTCCTTGACGCCGGGGTCGTGCAGCACGTCGCCGGCCGAGGTCAGGCCCTTGGTCCTGAGGTAGGCGCGCACGCCGTCCTGGGTCCAGTCGCCGACGCCCGGCACCCGGTTGCTGATCTGGGCGACCCTTCTGGCGCCCTTGACCTCGACCGCGTACTGGGCGGCGGCCACGGCGCTGACCCTAGGGCCCGCGTTGACCGGGGCGATGCGCGGCGACTCGAAGCACGCCCGCGGCACGCCGACCGCGAGCACGTCGAACAGCCCGTTCTGCTCCCAGATCGGGCCGGAGACGCCGCAGGCGACGAAGCTGGAGCCGCCGACCAGGGCGACCAGGTCCCGGTCGCCGGCCAGCTTGGTGGCCAGGGCCGAGGCCTTCTGCGGGTTGAGGCCGTCGTCCTCGACCAGGTACTCGACCGGACGGCCGCCGATGCCGCCGCCGGCGTTGACGCAGTCGAAGTACGCCTTGGCCGCCTTGGTGGCCGAGCTGAAGTCGATGCCGCCGCTCGCGGTGACGATCGCGCCGACGGTGATCGGGGTCCCGGTGGCGGGCTCGCCCGTGCCGCAGGCCGTCCTGGCGGCGCCGCCGTCCTGGCTCGTCCCGCAGGCGGAGACCACCAGAGCGATCGCGGCGAACCACACCAGGCGTCGTGGACATCGCATACGCACCCCTCCTCGAAGCGCCGTGCGTCCAGCCCCGATGGACAAATCATGTACGACATCAGATATTTCTGTCCATAGGTTCCCCATGTATCATCGACGATGTCCTATACGATTTCGCGGGGTTGCGAGGGGCCTACCGCTGGGCCTTCGACCTGGGAAACCATCGTGGCGGGGCGGAGGAGGAGTGCCATGAGGTGGCGGTCCGGCCGCACGTCCGACAGGGGATCGATCGCACCCGTGGCCGGGGGGCCGCCGTCCCAGTGCAAGGAGATCGCCCGTTGAACCTGGAGCACTACATCGACGGGGCCCACGTGCCCAGCGTGTCCGGCCAGACGTTCACCTCGCTGGAACCCGCGACCAACCGCCCCGCGCTGACCGTCGCCTCCGGGGACGCCGAGGACGTCGACCTGGCCGTGCGCGCCGCGCTCAGGGCGTTCACCGACGGTCCGTGGCCGCGGATGCCGGGCGAGGAGCGGGCGGCGGTGCTGCGCGGCGTCGCGGCGGCCATCGAGGCGCGCGACGAGCGCATCGCCGAGCTGGAGTGCGGCGACACCGGGCTGCCCATCACCCAGGCCAGGGGCCAGGCCCGGCGGGCGGCGCACAACTTCCGCTTCTTCGCCGACGTCATCAGCAGCCTGGGCGAGGACGTCTACCGCGTCGGCTCGGCCCAGCTCAACTACGTCGTGCGCAAGCCGGTCGGCGTGGCCGGGCTGATCACGCCGTGGAACACGCCGTTCATGCTGGAGACCTGGAAACTGGCCCCGGCGCTGGCGGCCGGCTGCCCGGTGGTGCTCAAGCCGGCCGAGTGGTCGCCGCTCTCGGCCAGCCTGCTGCCGGAGATCATGGAGGAGGCCGGGCTGCCCGAGGGCGTGTTCAACCTCGTCCACGGCATCGGCGAGCAGGCCGGGGCGGCGCTGGTGGCCCACCCCGACGTGCCGGTGATCTCCTTCACCGGCGAGACCGCCACCGGCCAGACGATCATGCGCGACGCCGCCACCGGCCTCAAGACGTTGTCGATGGAGCTGGGCGGCAAGTCCCCGCTGCTCGTCTTCGACGACGCCGACCTGGACCGGGCGCTCGACGCGGCCGTGTTCGGCGTCTTCTCGCTCAACGGCGAGCGCTGCACGGCCAGCTCGCGGATCCTCGTCCAGGACACCGTCTACGAGGAGTTCGTGGGCCGGCTCGCCGAGCGCGCCGCGCGGGTGCGGGTCGGGCCGCCGCACGACCTGGCGACCGAGCTGGGCGCGCTCATCCACCCCGAGCACTACGAGCGGGTCATGTCGTACGTGCGGGCCGGCGTCGAGGAGGGCGCCCGCCTGGTGGCCGGCGGCGGCCGTCCGGACGGCCTGCCCGAGGGCAACTTCCTGGCCGCCACGGTCTTCGCCGACGTGACGCCCGCGATGCGCATCTTCCAGGAGGAGATCTTCGGCCCGGTCGTCTGCGTCACCCCCTTCTCCACCGAGACGGAGGCCCTGGAGCTGGCCAACGCCACCCGGTACGGCCTGGCCGCCTACGTGTGGACCAGCGACCTGCGCCGCGCCCACCGCCTGGCCCAGTCCGTCGAGGCCGGCATGCTCTGGATCAACTCCCAGAACATCCGCGACCTGCGCACGCCCTTCGGCGGCGTGAAGGCCAGCGGCCTCGGCAGGGAGGGCGGCCGGTACAGCATCGACGTCTACACCGAGGCGCACATCGTGCACGTCGCCACCGAGGACCTGCCGATCCCCCGCTTCGGCCTCGGCTGAACCCGCCGGCCGCGTCCATCACTGTGCGCCCGGGCGTAACGTCCGGGCCACCTCGGCGGTCTACCGTGCCCGCATGACGACGCGCAGGTTGTTCGCGAGCGTGCTGGCCGCCGTCCTGGCCGGCGGTACGGTCGCTGTCGTGCTGACCCAGACGCCATCCGCCACGGCCGAGCGCCGCGGCCAGGCCCCCGTCGTGATCGGTCACCGGGGCGCCAGCGCCCACCGGCCCGAGCACACGCTGCTGTCCTACGAGGCGGCCATCGCCATGGGCGCCGACTACATCGAGCCCGACCTCGTCTCCACCAAGGACCACGTGCTGGTCGCCCGGCACGAGAACGAGATCTCCGGCACCACCGACGTGGCCGCCCACCCCGAGTTCGCCGACCGGCGCGCCACCAGGACCGTGGACGGCCGGCCGGTCACCGGCTGGTTCACCGAGGACTTCACGCTGGCCGAGCTGAAGACGCTGCGGGCCCGGGAACGCGTGCCCGACCTGCGGCCGGACAACACCGCCTTCGACGGGCTGGCCGAGATCCCGACGTTCGAGGAGGTCGTCCAGCTGGCGCAGCGGCACGGCGTCGGGGTCTATCCCGAGACCAAGCACCCGACGTACTTCGACTCGATCGGCCTGTCGCTGGAGGAGCCGCTGCTGGAGGTGCTGAACCGGTACCACGTGCGCAAGGCGTACATCCAGTCCTTCGAGACGGCGAACCTGCGCGAGCTGCGCGGACGGACGCGGCTGCCGCTCATCCAGCTCATCACCTCGGGCGGCGCGCCCTACGACTGGGTCGCCGCCGGCAGCACCCGCACCTACGACGACATGGTGACCCCCGACGGGCTGCGCGAGGTGGCCCGGTACGCCGCCGGGATCGGCGTGGACACCCGCCGGGTGGTCCCGGTGGACGCCTCGGGCGCGACGCTGCCCCCGACCACGCTGGTCCAGGACGCCCACCGCAGGCGGCTGGAGGTGCACGTGTGGACGATCCGCAACGAGAACTCCCAGCTTCCCGCCGACCACCGCAGGGGGAACCCGGCCAGCCCGGCCTACCCGCGAGCCACCGGCGACGTGGCCGGCTGGCTGGGCAGGCTCGTCGAGCTGGGCATCGACGGCGCGTTCTGCGACGACCCGGCGATGGGCCGAGCGGTGATCAGCGGGCGCCCCTCCTGACGCGGGCGCGCACACTGACCCGGCGCGCACACGAAGCGGCGGGCCCCCGTGCCGGGGACCCGCCGCGCGTGCGCCGCCCGGGACGCGTCAGGTACGGCGCCAGCGGGACTCGCCGAAGCAGTAGCCCGCGAACAGCAGCAGCCCGAGTGCCACCACCGCGAGCAGCCACGGCCCCACCGGCGTGTCGGCGAAGCGCCGCAGGGTGGCGTCGATGCCGCCCGCCTTGTCGGGGTCGAAGGTGACGGCCGCGTAGCCGACGAAGACGCCGGCGCCGCCGGTGATCACGCCGCGGGCGATGTAGCCGGCCTGGCCGAGCCGTTCCATCACCTTGCGGGCCTTGGGCGACATGCGGCCGAGGTCGAGCTCGCGCTCGAACTTCTTGGTGACGCCCTCGTGGATCCAGTAGATGCCGAGGGCGACGATGCCGAGCCCGATCAGGCCGACGATGACCTGGCCGCCGGGCAGGTCGAGCAGCTTGCTGGTCAGGTTCTGCGACTGCTTGTCGTCGGACTTGGCCTGACCGGCCAGCAGCACGCTCAGCAAAGTCACGCAGATCAGGACGTACACGCCGGTGCGGAAGGCCGACTGCGCGCGGTCACTCGCCTTGCGGTGACTGAACAGCGCCTCCGACGCCTGCCACAACGCCAGCCCGGCGAAGCCCACCGTCATGATCCACAGCAGCACCTGCCCGAAGGGCAGGCCGGCGATGGTGGTGATGGCTCCCGACTTGTCGGCCTGGCGCGAGCCGTCGCCGAAGGCGATCTGCAACGCCAGCACTCCGATCAGCGCGTACAGCACGCCGCGGCAGGCCAGCCCGATGCGGGCCAGCGTGTTCATCGCCGGGCTGTCCGCTGCTCTGCGGGCCGCGTTCTTGGCCTCACGGCCCGCGTCCATGGCGTCGCGGCCCGCGCTCTGTGCGGTGCTCACCGTTCCTCCTGGGGGTTTGCGAAGAACTCCCCTTTGCCCGGGAAACGGCCTTCTAGGCGTGGACGATCAGTCGAAGGCGAGGGTGGGCAGGTCGACGGCGGTGGCGCCGCCGTCGGCCACGACCACGCTGCCGGTCATGACGGCGCTGTCCGGCGAGGCGAGGAACAGGCAGATCGCGGCGATCTCGTCGGCCGTCGCCGGGCGGCGCAGCGGCACGTCCTTGGTGACCAGCTCGTACGCCGCGTCGCGGGTGATGCCGTCCCGGGCGACCAGCACGTCCATCTCCTCGTCGGCCATCGGCGTGCGCACCCAGCCGGGGCACAGGCAGTTGGCCCGGACGCCCTGGGGCCCGTAGTCGCGGGCGATCGAGCGGGTCAGGCCGATGAGCGCGTGTTTCGTCGTGACATATCCAGACACGGCGGGGCCGGCGGCCAGGCCCGCGATCGACGACACGACCACGATCGCCCCCTTCGACCGCACCAGCGCCGGCAGCGCCTCCCGGCAGGTCACGAAGCAGGTGTTGAGGTTGGCGTCGAGGCTGAGCCGCCAGGACGCGTCGTCGGTCTCGCCGACAGGCCCGCCCCCGTGGCCGCCCGCGTTGGCCACCACCACGTCGAGCCCGCCGAAGCGGCCCAGGCACGCCTCGACCGCCGCCCGCGCCTGGTCGGTGTCGGACATGTCCGCGCAGGCCACGGCCGCCGCGTCGCCGAGGTCCGCGGCCACCTCGGCCAGCGGCCCGGGACGGCGGCCGGTCAGCATGACCGAGGCGCCCTCGGCGGCGAACCTGCGGGCGGTCGCCGCGCCGATGCCGGTGCCCGCCCCGGTGATCAGCGCGACCTTTCCCTCGAGCCTCATCGCCTACTCCTTTACAACGGGAAGCTATATGATTTCATAGACGAATTCGTGGAGGAAGGAGCGGCCATGACCGATCGCCCTGCCGGTTGGAAGAACATGGACGATTTCGCGCCCGGGATCGCCACGAACCGCCTTCCGGCCACGTACGCGCTCGCGGGCACCGAGGTGGACCTCACCTTCGACGACGGCAGCAAGACGTCCCTGGCCTTCGCCGGTCGTTACAAGCTGCACGCCGACGGCGGCCCCGCCGAGCCGTACGAGGCCGTGGCCATGCGCGAGGACCTGTTCTACGTGGGCCGCGCGCACGCCGAGCGGCCCCGCGAGTACACGGTCACCGTCCTGCACACCAGCACGGGCCGGGCGCTGCGCGTGGTCTCGGTCATCGCGCCCGAGCCGGTCCCGGGGCAGCCGCGGGTGTCGCAGACGTTCACGCCCGGCGTGATCGAGGGCCGGGAGGTCACCGGCGAGCCGCCCGCGCCGACCCGCGAGCTGATCGGCCGGCGGGCCCTGTACCGCTACAGCCCCGAGCACCTCTACGAGCACGTCTACCTCAGCTCCGAGCGTTACGCCTGGCAGTGCCTGGCCGGCGCGCAGCGCGGCCACGGCGACGTCGACCTGGCCGCCACCTGGAAGATCGCCGACGGCCTGTACGTGTTCACCTTCCGCGAGTTCCGCATCCCGGTCGCGGCCACCTGGCTCTACGACTGGACGGCCCTGCGCACGGTCGGCACCTTCTTCGGCCTGTCGGGCGAGGGCGAGATCCACCACTCCCCCGGCGGCGCGCACATCGAGCCGCTGGGTCAGGTCACCTATCCGGCCGGTGAGGAACCGGTCTGAGGAGAAACACAGATGAGCGACAATCTCGACGCCGTACGCGCCTCCTACGCGGCCTCCGCGGCCGGCGACGTGAACGGCATCGTGTCCCTGCTAGGCCCGCAGGCCCGGTGGACGGAGATGGCCGGCTTCCCGTACGCGGGCACGTACGTGGGGCCGCAGCAGGTGCTGTCGGAGGTGTTCGCCAAGCTGGGCAGCGAGTGGGACGGCTACCAGGCCGAGCCGGAGGAGTTCGTGGACGGCGGCGACGTGGTCGTCGTGATCGGCCACTACAGCGGCACCTACCGCGCCACCGGCAAGTCGATGAGGGTGCGCTTCACCCACGTCTGGCACCTGGAGGACGGCGTGGCCACCCGGTTCGAGCAGTTCACCGACACGGCCCTGGTCCGGGAGGCGCTCGTCCCATGATCCCGTCGCGCGGCCGGATGAGGGCCGGCCGCGCGACGTCCTCAGCCGGTCAGCTCGCCCACGCGCCGCATGACCTCGCGGCAGAACGCGCCCACGCCGTCCGGGTCGTCGATGAACTGCGACGGCTTGATGCAGAACGTGGTGTACCCCTCGGCCATCCGGGCCGGGATGTGCTCCAGGGCGGGCCCGAGCGGCGCGCAGGAGACGGCGTCGGGGAAGACGGCCCGCGTGCCGCCGGCCAGCTCCAGCTCGCCGATGTCACGACCGGCCGCCTTCATGCCGTCGGCCAGGGCCTTGATGTCCTCGGCGGGCGGGTAGCCGAGCGGGTTGAACCCGCTGCCCCAGCGGGTCATCCGGCGCAGCAGCCGGTCGCTCATCCGCGCGCCGCCGAACCACAGCGCGGGCCCGCTCTCCCGGTAGGCCTTCGGCTCGAAGTACACCTCGTCGAACCGGTAGTGCCGGCCGTGGTAGGTGACCGGCGAGTCCCGCCAGAGCAGCTCCCAGATCTCCAGGTGCTCGTCGAGGAGCTCGCCGCGCCGTTCGAAGGGCACGCCGAGCGCGGCGTACTCGTCGCGGCTCCAGCTCACGGTGGGCAGCACGACGAGCCGGCCCTGCGACAGCAGGTCGAGCGTGCCGAGCTCGCGGGCCAGCGCCAGCGGGTGGCGCAGCGGGGCGAGCACCGCGGCGGCGGCCAGGCGCAGCCGGGTGGTGACCGAGGCGACGGCCGCCAGCAGGCCCAGCGAGTACGGCCACGGCGTGAACGGGTCCTGGTTGCCGGGCAGCGCGTACTCGCGGGGGTTGGCCATGCGGCCCCGGGCGCCGGCGTCGGGGCCGAGCACGAGGTGTTCGCTGATCATGACCGAGTCGAACCCGGCGTCCTCGGCCTCGCGTGCCCACCGGACCAGCACCGGCAGGTCGCGGGCCGAGGTCATCGTCCAGTTCTCGGACAGCACGAGTTGCATGCGCGGTTGCTTCATCTTGCATTCATACCCGAACGATCTTCATCAAGCTAGCTCTTGAACCCAATCGTTTGGCACCTTACGATCCCTCCAAAATCCGCAGAGAGGTCGCCCATGATCCCCATGAGGGCACTCGCCGTCCCGCTCGCCGTCCTGCTGCTGGCCGCCGGGTGCGGCCTGTCCGACGACCCGCCGGCCGCCTCGTCCGGCGGCGCCGGCGACGTCATCAAGGTGGGCGGCGTCAGCTCGCTGAGCGGCGCGGTCACCTTCCCCGACTCCTCGGCCGCCGCCAAGGCCGTCTTCGACCGGGTCAACGAGCAGGGCGGCGTCAACGGCCACAAGATCGAGTACGTCAGCGCCGACGACAAGGGCGACCCGGCCGCCGCCGCCCAGGCCGCCCGGGACGTCGTCACCAACCAGGGCGTGGTGGCGCTGGTCGGCTCGGCCAGCCTGCTCGACTGCGCCGTGAACGCCCCCTTCTACCAGCAGTCGCGGATCGTCTCCGTCCAGGGCACCGGCGTCGACCCGACCTGCTTCGACTCCCCGGCGATCTCCCCGGTGAACACCGGCCCGTACCTCAACATGGCGATCAACCTCTACTACGCCTCCGAGGTGCTCAAACGGGACAAGGTCTGCATGTTCCTGGCGATCCTCGGCAACACCAACGACGCCTACGGCGGGGCCGTGAAGAGCTGGACCGCGCTCACCGGCAAGAAGCTCGCCCTGGACGACCGCACGGTCAAGCCGGACTCCGACCCGACGCCGTTCGTGCTGCGGGCCCGGCGGGAGGGCTGCCAGGCGGTCCTGTACAACGGCACCGAGCCGATGGCGATCTCTTGGATGAAGGTCGTCAAGCAGCAGGGCGTCAGCGGGATCGACTGGCTGATGACCACCGCCCCCTACACCGAGGCCGTCGCCAAGGCCCTGGGCGCCGACGGCGACGGCATGTACGCCAACGCCGAGTTCGAGCCGTTCACCGAGGCCGACTCGCCCGCGCTGAAGGACTGGCGCACGCTCATGACCTCCAGGAACGTGCCGCTGACCTCCTTCGGGCAGGGCGGCTACCTGGCGGCCACCTACTTCGTGGACACGCTGAAGACGATCAAGGGCCCGATCACCCGGCAGTCGGTGACGGCGGCCTTCCAGGCGCTCAAGCCCGTCCAGACCCCGATGACCGGCACCCCGTACGAGTTCGGGCAGGCCCCCAGGCACTTCTCCAACCGGGCCGGCAAGATCGTCCAGCTCAGGGGCGGGGCGTGGCACGTGGTCACCCGCGAGTGGGTGCGCTACCCGGGGACGCTCGGCTGATGTTCCAGGGCCTGGTCTCGGGGCTGGCCGCGGGCGGCACGTTCGCCGCCCTCGGCCTCCTGCTCACCGCCATGTACCGGCTGACCGCGACGGTGAACCTGGCCGTCGCGGCGACCGGCGTGGCCGGGGTGTACGTGATGGCCGCGCTCGCCGGGACGGGGTGGCCGTACTGGGCGGCGGCCCTGGCCGGGGTGGCGGCGGGGGCGCTGGTGTCGGCCGGGTGCGGGTTCGTGATGACGCGGTGGTTCGCCGAGAGCGGGCCGCAGACCCGTACCGCGGTGTCGATCGCGCAGCTCATCGGGATCATCGCGCTGGCCTACATCGCCTTCGGCGACGAGCCCCGGGTGCTGCCGAACCCGGCCGCGGGCCGCGTCGCCACGCTGGCCGGCGTCGTGGTGACGCAGGGCGCGGTCGTGCTGCTCGCCCTGGCCGTGGTGATCGGCGCGGGCACCTGGCTGCTGCTCACCCGGACGCCGCTGGGCCTGCGCCTGCGCGCCATGGCCGAGCGTCCGGTGACCACGGAGCTGCTGGGCATCGGCACCAGGGCGCTCACCGTGACCGTGTGGGCCCTGGCCGGCGCGCTGTCGTCGCTGGTGCTGCTGGTGGTGGCGCCCGTGCGGTCGAGCGACATCCTGTCGCTGAGCATGCTCATCGTGCCCGCCTGCGCGGCGGCGCTGCTCGGCGGGCTGCGGCGGCTGGCCGGGGCGCTGGCCGGCGGCCTGGCGCTCGGGCTGCTCGAAGGGGTGCTCGCGGGGTCGGCGGTGGTGCAGCAGTACCGGGACGTGGTGCCGTTCGCGGCCATCCTGCTGATCCTCGTGTGGAGCCGGCGGCGGGAGGTGTGGGATGCGTCCCGCTGACCGGCCGGTGCTGCGGTGGGCGCTCGCCGGCGTCCTGATGGCGGCGGCGGCCTACGGGCTGGCCGCCGGGCTGCCGGCGTACTGGGTGTTCCTGGCGATGTCGGCGGTCATCTCCGGGGTGCTGCTGCAGAGCCTCGGCGTGGTGGCCGGGCAGGCCGGGATGGTGTCGCTGTGCCAGATGGCCTTCGCCGCCATCGGCGCCTGGACCACCGCCCAGCTCAACGTCTGGGGCGTCCCCGGCGGCCTGTACGTCTGGCTGCCCCTCGCGGGCCTGGCCGCCGTGCCGTTCGGGCTGCTCATCGGCCTGCCGGCGCTGCGGCTGCGCGGCGTGCACCTGGCGATCGTCACGCTGGGCTTCGCCGCGACCGTGGACGTCGTGATGGCCGCCAACTCCTTCCCCGGCGTGAGCCGGGGCGTGGTGGTGGGCCGTCCGGCGGGGCTGGCCTCCGACCGCCAGTTCTTCCTGTTCTGCTGCGGCGTCTTCGCGCTGGTGGCGGTGGCGCTGGCGGTGCTGCGGCGGACCCGGCTCGGCGCGTCGTGGCGGGCGCTGAAGGAGTCCGAACGGGCCACGGCGGCGGCCGGGACCAGCGTGCCGGGGGCCAAGCTGAGCGCCTTCGCGGTCAGCGCCTTCATCGCGGGCCTGTCGGGGGCGCTGCTGGCCGGGCAGCTCGCCATGGTGGTCTCGCGCAACTTCGACCCGGGCCAGTCGCTGGTCGCCTACGCGGTGGCCGTGATGGCGGGCGCCCACCACGCGGAGGGCGCGCTCATCGGCGGCGCGCTGGGCGTGCTGGTGAGCGAGCTGCTGCGGCGGTTCGGCGTGCCGCAGCAGTGGGCGAACGTCGTCTTCGCGGTGGGCGCGGTGCAGGCGATGACGCAGGGCTCGGGCATCAGCGACGGCCTGCGCGCCGCCCTGCGCGCCCGCCGTGCCCGCCGCGCCCGCGGGTCCGGCGCCGCGCCGGCCGTGCCCGCCGCGGCGGCTGACCCCGAGCTGCCCGCGCCCGGTCCGGACGGACGGCCGCCGGCGTTGCGGATCGAGGGCGTCAGCGTGCGGTACGGCCAGGTCGTGGCCGTGGACGGCGTCGCACTCACCGTGCTCGCCGGCGAGGTGCACGGGCTGGTCGGCCCGAACGGCGCGGGCAAGTCGTCCCTGGTCGACGCGATCAGCGGGTTCGTGCCCGCCGGCGGCGGCCTGGTCGAGGTCGGCGGCGTGGCCGTCGCCGGGGCCCGGGGCGGCACGGCGGTCCACCGGCGCGCCAGGGCCGGGTTGCGCCGCACGTTCCAGCAGGACCGGGTGCCGGTGGGCCTGTCGGTGCGCGAGTACCTGCGCTTCGCCGCGCGCCGCCCACTGAGCGACGCCGAGCTGGCGGAGTGCCTGGCCGGGCTGGTGGCGGCGGCGCCCGGCGACCCGATCGCCGCGCTCGACGTGGGCAGCAGGCGGCTGCTGGAGGTGGCAGGGACGCTGCTGGCCCGTCCCGCGGTCGCGGTGCTGGACGAGCCCGCCGCCGGCCTCGGCCACGCCGAGAGCGAACGGCTGGGCGCCTGGCTGCGCCGGGTCCCCGCCCGGTACGGCGCCGCCGTCCTGCTCATCGAGCACGACCTGGACCTGGTCAGGGCGGCGTGCACGGCCGTGACCGTGCTGGACTTCGGCCGCGTCATCGCCCAGGGCCCGCCCGCCGAGGTGTTCGCCGAGCCCGGCGTCCTGCGGGCCTACCTGGGCCAGGAGCCCGCCGCGTGAGCGGGCGGACGGGAGGCGACCCCATGGACCTCGTGCTGCGGGACGTGACCGTGGCCAGGGGCGGCCAGCCGGTCGTCAGGAATGTGACGCTGACCGCCGCGCGCGGGCAGGTCACCGTCCTGCTCGGCCCGAACGGCGCGGGCAAGACCACGCTGCTCGAAGCGGTCTCGGGCGTGCTGCCCGCCGCCGGGGGCGAGATCGTGCTCGGCCGGACCACGCTGACCGGCCGGCCGCGCACCCACCGGGCCCGGCACGGCCTGGCGCACGTGGAGCAGGGCCGGGCCGTGTTCGCCACGCTCACCGCGCGCGAGAACCTGGCCCTGGCCGGCGACCCCGGGCGGGCGCTGGAGCTGTTCCCCGAGCTGGAGCGGCGGCTGGACGTGCGGGCCGGGCTGCTGTCCGGCGGCGAGCAGCAGATGCTGGTCCTGGCCAGGGCCATCGGGACCGGCCCGGTGGCGCTGCTGCTCGACGAGATGTCGCTCGGCCTGGCCCCGGGCGTCGTGCGCCGGCTGCTGCCGGTGATCCGGCGGCTGGCCGACGAGGGCTGCGCGGTGCTGCTGGTCGAGCAGTTCGCGCACGCGGCCCTGGCCCTGGCCGACAGCGCGTACGTGCTGGTCCACGGCGCGATCACCTACGGCGGCGACCCGGCGCCGCTGCGCGAGTCGGATGCCGCGCTCAGGCGCGCCTATTTGGGAGCTGATTCATGACGAACGCCGATCTTCTGCTGGTCAACGGGCGGGTGCTCACCATGGACCCGGCGCGGCCGTACGCGACCGGCGTGGCGGTGCGCGACGGCGTGATCGTGCACGTCGGCGACGCCGCCGGGTGGAGCGCGGCCGAGGTGGTGGACCTGCGGGGCCGCGTCCTGCTGCCCGGGATCAACGACTCCCACCTGCACGCCTGCGGCTACGGCCTGACCCGCCCGCCGTTCTGCGTGGACGTGGCGGTGGGGTCGATCGCCGAGGTGCGGGAGCGGGTCGCCGCCGCGGTGCGCGCCGCCGGCCCCGGCGAGTGGGTGCGCGGGATCGGCTGGAACCCCGGCCGGCTGGCCGAGGGCCGGTCGCCGTCCAGGACGGACCTGGACGACGTCGCCCCCCACCATCCCGTCCTCCTCCAGGACTTCTCCGGCCACACCACGTGGGCGAACTCCGCCGCGCTGCGCTTGGCCGGGCTGCCCGACGACGGCGACGGCCTGCTGCACCACGGGGACCAGGGCCTGGTCCAGCGCCTGGTGCCGCCGCCGCCCGGCGGGCTGAGGCGGGTGCTGCGCGAGGTGGTGGCCGAGCTGAACCGGGCCGGGATCACCAGCTTCACCGAGCCGGGCCTCGGGCCGGGCGGCGGTGAGGCGTTCGCGGGCGGCATGGGGCCGGGGGTGCTGGGCGCGTACGCGGAGCTGGCGCGGGCCGGCGAGCTGACCGCGCGGGTGAGCGTG
The DNA here is from genome assembly GCF_040675255.1 of Nonomuraea sp. NPDC049624. Lineage (NCBI taxonomy): Bacteria > Bacillati > Actinomycetota > Actinomycetes > Streptosporangiales > Streptosporangiaceae > Nonomuraea > Nonomuraea sp. NPDC049624. The sequence goes on from NZ_JBFAOR010000005.1 coordinate 746,197, forward strand.
CTGGGCCTGCCGAGCCCGATGTCGGGCGCCTCGGTCGCCGACACCGCCGCCTACCTCGACCGCCTGCCGGACGACCTGGACGGCGTGGACGAGCGGCTGGTCCGGCTGCTGGGCGTGAAGGTGTTCGCCGACGGGATCCCGCCGTCGGAGACGGCCTGGATGCGGGAGGCGTACCCGTCGGGCGGGCACGGCTCGCTGTGCACGCACGGCGGCACGGACGCCGAGCGGGTCGCCGAGCTGGACGAGATCCTGCGCCTGGTGCACGTGGCCGGCCTGCAGGCGGGCGTGCACGTCGTGGGCAGCCGGGGCGTGGACGCCGTCGTGGACGCACTGGCCGCGATCTCCCGCGAGCACCCGAGGGCCGACCCCCGCCACTACGTGATCCACGGCCAGTTCGCCTCGAAGCAGGCGCTGGCCACGCTGGGCGAGCTGGGTTACGGGATCAACCTCCAGCCGGTGCTGCAACGCGTCGAGTCGGGCACCACGCGCGAGCTGTTCGGCGCGCGGGCGGCCGAGCAGGAGTGGCCGGCCCGCTCGGCGATCGACGCGGGCGTGCTGACCGCGTGCAGCTCCGACGCGCCGGTGACCGCGCCGGACTGGCGGGCGGGCGTGGCGGCGCTGGTCGCCCGCGACGGCGAGGGCATCTCGCTCGCCGAGGCCCTGGCCACCTATACGATCGCCGGAGCGCGGCAGGACTTCGCCGAGGGCTGGAAGGGCACGCTCACCCCGGGCAAGGTCGCCGACCTGTGCGTCAGCGCGGCGACGGCGGACGACGACGTCGTGGCCGCGCCGGTGGACCTGACGGTGTTCGGCGGCCGGGTCGTTTGGTCCCGTTCGTGAGCGGCGGACGTGAAGATTGTTAGGTACCGAATATACTTTCGTGCCATGACGGGACACCACACGCTGCGCCAGACCGAGGAGGCCATCGGCCAGCGGCTGGGCGACCTCAACATCGACTTCGAGGCCATGTGGGCGGTGTCGAACGTCTACCGCGCGTCCTCGGCCATCCGCAACCACCTGGAGCAGACCGTCCTGCGCGACACCGGCCTGACCTGGACGGGGTTCGTGGTGATGTGGGTGGTGTGGATCTGGGGCGAGAGCGAGACCCGCCACGTCGCCGCCGAGGCGGGCATCTCCAAGGGCACGCTCACGGGCGTGGTCAAGACCCTGGAGTCCTACCGGCACCTGCGGCGCTTCCCGCACCCCACGGACGGCCGCCGGGTCATGCTGGCGCTCACCGCGACCGGCGAGCGGCTGATGCGCGAGCTGTTCCCGGAGTTCAACCGGCAGGAGGCGTTCGTGGTCAAGGAGCTGGACAGCGATCAGCGGCGCGAGCTGGCCGGCTCCCTGCGGCGCGTCATGGAGCACCTGGAGAGCATCTGACCGGCAGCTCCTTGATGCCGTTGACGAAGTTCGAGCGGATCCTGCGCACCTCGCCGGCGAGCTCGATCGACGACAGGCGCGGCAGCAGCTCCTCGAACAGCACCCGGATCTCCAGCCTGGCCAGCGCGCCGCCGAGGCAGTAGTGCGGGCCGCCCCTGCCGAACGTCAGGTGCTCGTCGGCGTCCCTGCCCACGTCGAACCGGTAGGGTTCGGGGAAGACGCGCTCGTCCCTGTTGCCCGAGGCGTACCACATGACGACCTTGTCGCCGGCGGCGACGCGGCGGCCGTGCAGGGTGACGTCGCGGGTGGCGGTACGGCGGAAGTGGTAGACGGGCGAGGCCCAGCGCAGGAACTCGTCCACGGCCCGCGGCATCAGCGCCGGGTCGGCGCGCAGCCGGTCGAGCTGGGCGGGGTGCTCCATGAGGGCGAGCATGGCGTGCGAGACGGCGTGCCTGGTCGTCTCGTTCCCGGCCACGACCAGCAGCAGGAAGTAGTTGTCGAAGTCGCGGTCCGACAGCGGCCGGCCGTCCACGGGCTCCTGGTTGACGAGCCGGCTGACCAGGTCCGTGCCCTGGCCGCCGCGGCGGCGGGCGGCCAGCTCGCGGCCGTACTCGAAGACCTCCAGGGAGGCCGGGCTGCGGAAGGGCAGGTCCTTGAACTCCTCGCTGTCGCGCAGGCGTTCCGGGTCGGTGTTCTCGATGATCTGGTTGCCCCAGTCGATGAGCCGCTGGGTGTCGGGCACGTCGAGCATGCGGGCCAGCACGTTGATCGGGAAGTCGGCGGCGACCTCCTTGACGAAGTCGAACTCGCCCTTGGGCAGGGCGGCGTCCAGGGTCGTGGCGGTCAGGCCGCGCAGGAACACCTCGTAGCCTGCCACCGCCCTGGCCGAGAAGTCGCGCAGCAGCAGCCGGCGCAGCGCGTGGTGGCGCGGGCCGTCGGTCTCCAGCAGGGAACGGCGGATCGCGGCCTGCCGCTCGTCCACCTCCTCCAGGTTGGTGAAGCCTTCGGAGGTGAACGTCTCCGGGTCGCGGCCGACGGCCACGATGTCGGCGTGCCTGGTGACCGCCCAGAAGCCCCTGCCGTGCCCGTGCTCGTCCTGCCAGTGGACGGGCGACTGCTCGCGCAGCACGTCGAACATGCGCCACGGGGTCACTCCGTCGGTGAACCGGCCGGGGTCGGCGAGGTCGACGTCTGCCAGGCGCATGACTCTCCTTCACCTTGTTCGGCCACAAACATTACGGCTGGCGACTTATCCGGACAAGGGTTGTCGTGGGGTCGTGCGGAAGCGAATGAGCTGTGCGGCCGGCGGGCCGTCGCCCTGAGCCGCCGGCGGTCGCGCGGTTACAGTGGCCGGGTGACCACCGACCAGCACGGCCTGGCCATGACCGGCGCGAGCGCCGCCGCCGCGCGCCACTACGACCGGGCGATCGACGAGCTGCTGCACTTCCGGGCCGAGGTCGCCGCCGAGGCGGCCGCCGCGCTGGCCGACTCCCCCGGCTTCCCGATGGGCAACGTGCTGTCCGCCTACCTCGACCTGCTGACCACCGAGGCGGCCGGCGCCCGTGCCGCGCGGGCCCGGTTCGCGTCCTTCCGCCGCCAGGCCGACGAGTCGTCGCTGCTGCCGCGCGAGCGTGCCCACGTGGCGGCCGTCCAGGCGCTGCTCGACGGCGACCTGACCACCTGCGGCGCGCTGCTCGCCGAGGTCACCGTCGCCCACCCACGCGACGCGCTGGCCCTGGCCGCCGGGCACCAGCTCGACTTCTTCACCGGCGACGCCCGCTCGCTGCGCGACCGGATCGGCGGCGCGCTCACCGCCTGGCACGAGGACGACCGGCACTTCGGCCAGGTGCTCGGCATGTACGCCTTCGGCCTGGAGGAGGCCGGCCACTACGACCGCTCGGAGCAGGTCGGCCTGCGCGCCGTCGAGCTCGACCCGCGCGACGTGTGGGGCATCCACGCGGTCGTGCACACCTACGAGATGCAGGGCCGCTTCGGCGAGGGCGTGCGCTACCTCGACGCCCGCCTGGGCGACTGGTCCACCGGCACGTTCTTCAACGTCCACACCTGGTGGCACTACGCCCTCTACGCCCTGGAGGCCGGCGACGAGCGGCGGGCGCTGGAGGTGCACGACGCGGCGCTGGCCGGCGGGCGCACGTCCATGGAGCTGCTGGACGCCGCCGCGCTGCTCTGGCGGCTCCTGCTGGAGGGCTCCGACCAGCACGAACGCTGGCAGGCCCTGGCCGACGCGTGGCCGCCGCTGGTGGCCGAGCCGTTCTACGCCTTCAACGACGTGCACGCGGTCATGTCGTACGTGGGGGCCGGGCGGATCGGGGAGGCGGAGAAGCTGATCGCCTCGCGGGAGGCGTACACGCTGGAGGGCCGTCCGGGGGTCACCAACGTCGCGATGACGATGCGGGTGGGGTTGCCGGTGTGCCGGGCCCTGGTGGCGTACGGGCGGGGCGACTTCGCGGCGGTGGTCGACCTGCTGCACCCGATCAGGCACCGGGTCGGCGAGTTCGGCGGCAGCCACGCCCAGCGGGACGCCGTGCAGAAGACGCTGCTGGAGGCGGCGCTGCGGGGCGGGCGGCACGAGCTGGCGCGGGCGCTGGTGAGCGAGCGCATCGGCGTACGGCCGGGCAGCCCGTTCAACTGGCTCAAGCAGGCGGCGGTGGCCGAGGGGCTGGGCGACCGCGCGGCCGCCGCCGTCGCCCGCCGCAGGGCCGCGACGCTGATCGCCGAGGCCTGACCCGCTGCTCGTCCCGCCCGTCTCTCCCTGACGGTCGCCGCGAACGCGCGGCCGGAAGTGTCGCACGCGCCGAGTAGGGTTCCCTTCATGGATCGGGAACTCACCTTGATGGTCGTCCACGCCCACCCCGACGACGAGTGCCTGAGCACCGGCGGCGTCCTCGCCCGCTACACCGACGAGGGCATCCGCACCGTGCTGGTCACCTGCACCAACGGCGAGCAGGGTGACGACACGGGCGGCGTCAAACCAGGCGAGGAGGGTCACGACGCCGCCAGGGTGGCCGAGCGGCGGCTGGCCGAGCTGCGCGAGTCCGTCGCCCACCTCGGCATCGACCACCTGGAGCTGCTCGGCTACCGCGACTCCGGCATGGACGGCTGGGACACCAACCACCATCCCGACGCGTTCGCCAACGTGCCGGTCGAGGTGGCCGCCGCCAGGCTGGGCGAGCTGATGGAGCGCTACCGCCCGCAGGTGGTGATCACCTACGACGAGACCGGCGGCGGCGGTTACGGCCACCCCGACCACGTGCAGGCCCACCGCATCACGGTGGCCGCCGTCGAGGCGACCGGCGTCCCCGACAAGTTCTACTACACGGCGATCCCCCGGGCGGCGATCAAGCGCATGTTCGAGCTGATGCGCGACAGCGGCGTCGACCTGGGCGGCTTCGAGCCGTCCGACGACTTCGGCACCCCCGACGAGCGGGTCAACGCCGTCGTCGACGTCACCCCCTACGTCGAGCGCAAGCTCAAGGCCCTCAAGGCCCACGAGAGCCAGGGCGAGAACATCTTCCTCCTCCGCATGCCCGACGAGGCCCAGCAGCAGGCGTTCTCCCACGAGGCCTTCGAACGGAAGCTGAACAAGGTCAACGCCCCCGACCACGAGGAAGACCTCTTCACCGGCCTCCGCCCCTGACCCTCCCCCGCTGGACTGTCCCGCGGTGATTTCGTGTGCCTGCCCATGTGCACTCACCCGTGGAACGGCGTTCGCCCTCGACGTGGTCTGCTGCGTGCGGTGTCTCACGGGTGGTCGCTTGTGAAACGCTCCCCGGCGCGCGACCGTGTCACCTCCTCTGCCGAAGGATGGGCAGTTCGTGAAATGCCTTGAGGCGGTGCGGGCCGTCGTCATGTCCGGCGGCCCGCGACGGTGACGAGCGGCGGCACCAGAACGGCCAGGGCGCCGCCGATCCACAGCACACTCACCGGGCCGGCGGTGTCGACCGCCAGGCCGCCGGCGAAGGCGCCGAGGGCGATGGACAGGTTGAACGTCGAGACGTACAGGGAGGACGCGGCCTCGGTGGCGGTAGGGGCGGCGTTGAGCATCCAGGTCTGGAAGGTGACCGGGACGGCGCCGTACGCCAGTCCCCAGACAACCAGGACCGCGGCCGCGGACAGGACGTCGTGGCTGCCGATCGCGACGGCGGCCATGGCGGCGGTGAGCAGCAGGCCGATGCCGCACACGGTCTGCCGCAGGCGCGTGGCGACCAGGGCGCCGGCGAGGAAGTTGCCGCAGATGCCGGCGATGCCGAAGACGAGCAGCAGCACGCTGATCATGTCGTCGGCGACGCCGTCGTCGTGGAGGATGGGCCGCAGGAAGGTGTAGGCGGTGAAATGCCCGGTGATGGCCAGGAAGGTCATGGCGATGCCGGTGCGTACGGCGCGGTGGGTGCGCAGCACGCGCGGCAGGTCCGCGAACGTCAGGGTGCGCTGCGGCGCCACCTTCGGCATCACGATGACCATGCAGGCCAGCGAGATCAGGCCGAGCACGCCGACGGCGGCGAACGCGGTGCGCCAGCCGGCGAGGTCACCGGTCAGGGTGCCGGCGGGCACGCCGAGCACCGAGGCGGTTTCGACGCCGCCGAAGACGACCGCGGTGGCGCGGGCCACGTGGCGTTCGGGCACCAGGCGCAGGGCGATGCCGCCGGCCAGGGACCAGAAGCCGCCGACACTGATGCCGATCAGGAAGCGGGCCAGCAGGACGACGGCGAAGCTGGTGGCGAAGGCGGAAGCGAGGTTGGCCGCGCCCACGATGCCGATCAGCACGACCAGCACCAGGCGGCGGTCGATCCGGGCGGTGGCCACGGTGACCAGCGGCGCCGCGACGGCGGCGACCAGCCCGGGCACGGTGACCATGAGCGCGGTGGTGCCCTCGGACAGGTCGAGGGCGGTGCCGATGGGGGTGAGCAGTCCGACGGGCAGCAGTTCGGACGTCATCAGGGCGAAGATGCCCAGCGTGACGGCGAGGATCGCGGACCAGCCCCGGACCGGTGAAGGGCCGGGACCCTGGGCCGCGTCCGGCGAGCTCGCGTCGATGGTGGTCATGGGTGGGGGACCTTTCCGGGTGTGGTCAAGGCGCGGGCGGTGGCCGCGACGAGGCGGCCACCGCCCGGAAACAGGGACACGGGGGGCTTACTCGGTGCCGGGGGTCCTGCGCGTGGTCACGTTCATGCGGTTCCAGGCGTTGACCGTGAAGATCAGCGCGATGAGCTGGGCCAGTTCCTTGTCGTCGAAGTGCCGCGCGGCCTCGTCGTACACCTCGTCCTCGACTCCTCGCGGCAGCAGGGTCACCGCCTCCGTGAGCGCCAGTGCGGCGCGCTCCTTCGCGGTGTAGAGGCCGGCCTCCTGCCAGGCGCTGAGCTGGTAGATCCGCGCCTCGCTCTCACCGGCCCGGCGGGCGTCGCCGGTGTGGTAGTCGATGCAGTACGCGCACCGGTTGATCTGCGAGGCGCGGATCTGCACCAGCTCGATCAGCACCGGGTCCAGCCCTTCGCGAGCCGCGGCGTCCAGGGCCAGCACGGCCTTGAAGACCTTGGGGGCGACACGCGAGAGGTTCATCCGTTCGGCAAGGGCAATGTTCGTCATGGCCACCACGCTAGGAGCGTGATCGGCCCACAATATGGTGCATTCTCATGACTCTTTCCTGGGCCAATTCGTGAACGGCAGCGACCTGCATCTGGAGCTGACCGGCAGCGGCGGCGCCCGGGTACGGCTGATGCGGGCCCTGCGCGAGGCCATACGGTCGGGACGGCTGGCGCCCGGCACCCGGCTGCCGCCCTACCGCGCCCTCGCCGTGGACCTGGGCATCGCCCGCAACACGGTGGCCGCCGCCTACGCCGAGCTCGTCGAGGAGGGCTGGCTCACCGCGCGTCAGGGGTCGGGCACCCAGGTCGCGCACCGCGCCGCGCCGGTGGAGCCGGACCTGCGGCGAGCTCCCGCGCGTCCGTCCCGCCCGCGGATCGTCCATGATCTGATGCCCAGTTCCCCCGACGCCGCCGCCTTCCCCCGCTCGGCCTGGGCCACGTCGGCCCGGCGGGCGCTGACCGCCGCGCCCAGCGACGCCTTCGGCGTCGGCGACCCCCGCGGCCGGCCCGAGGTGCGTCAGGCGCTGGTGGACTACCTGGCGCGCACCAGAGGCGTACGCACCACGGCGGAGCACATCGTGATCTGCTCGGGGTACGCGCACGGGTTGCGGCTGCTGTGCCAGGTACTGCGCGGCCCGGTCGCCGTCGAGGCCTACGGGCTCGCCTTCCACCGGTCTCTGCTGACCGAAGCAGCGCTGAGGACCGTCCCGCTCACCGTGGACGCCCACGGCGCCCGGATCGAGGACCTTCCCGCGACAGACGTGCGAGCGGTCCTGCTGACGCCGGCGCACCAGTACCCCACCGGAGGCGCCCTGCACCCCCGGCGGCGGGCCGCGGTCATCGACTGGGCCCGCGCCACGGGCGGCCTGGTGCTGGAGGACGACTACGACGGCGAGTTCCGTTACGACCGCGAACCGGTCGGCGCCGTGCAGGGCCTCGACCCCGACCGCGTCGTCTACTTCGGCTCGACCAGCAAGAGCCTGTCCCCGTCGCTGCGGCTCGGCTGGATGGCGCTGCCCACCCGGCTGGTGGACGACGTGCTCGCCGCCAAAGGTTCGCGCGAGTTCTGGTCGAGCGTCACCGACCAGCTCGCCCTGGCCGACTTCATCGCCTGCGGCGCCTACGACCGCCAGCTGCGCCGGATGCGCGCGATCTACCGGCGCCGCCGGAGCCTGCTCACGGCCACGCTCGCCGAGCGCGCCCCGCACATCACCGTCAGCGGCATCGCCGCCGGCCTGCACGCCGTGCTCGACCTTCCTCCCGGCACGGAGGAGGCCACCCTGCGCGCCGCCCGCCGCCTCGGCCTCGCCCTGGACGGCCTGGGCCCCTACCGGCATCCGGACAGCGCCATGCCGGCACGCGACGGCCTGGTCGTCGGGTACGGCACACCGGCTGAGCACGCGTTCGCCGCCGCGCTGGACGCCCTCTGCCTGGCCCTGCCGGCCCCGGTGACACCGGGTTGATGAGGCCGGCCCGACGAGATCCGCACCACACGGCTGTCGAGCGCGGCATCCACCGCCTCACCGGGACCGGGCCCTCGATGAGAGGCTGTGCACCAGCGCCCGGCGTTCAGGGGTTGACGGGGTGTTCGGTGTAGTGGCCGCAGGGGCGGAAGCCCAGGCGGCGGTAGACGGGCTCGCCGTCGGCTGACGCCTGCAGGACCGCGATGCGATGATCCCGGTCGTGGGCCGTGCGGAGTGCCGCGAGCGTGATGGCGCCGCCGTAGCCCCGTCGGCGGTGGGTGGCCAGGGTGGAGATGTTGTAGATGCCGGCGACCCCCGCGTGATGGAACACTTCGGCGGAGCAGACCGGACGGCCGTCCACGTAGCCGACCAGATACCGGGCCGGACAGTGCGCGGCCAGTGCCTGCGGGGCGGCGCGGGCGAAGAAGCGGCGGACGGTGTCGGCAGGCGGGTCCCAGTTCGCGGCGAGAACCGCGGCGTAGTCGGCGAGCTGTCCCGGCGTGGCGACCCTCTGGATGTCCAGCCCCCGGACGGCGGGCGGTGGCAGGGCGCCGTCCAGCTCGGCCCACATCGCCGTCTCGCGTTCGGACGCCGGCAGACCGGCCGCCGTCAGGCGAGCACCGAGGTCCGGCGGTGTCGAGGCGGGCCCCACCCACCAGGAGAAACGGCGGCCGGTGCGCGCCAACGTCCGGGCGGTCTCGCTGATGCGCGCCTCGGCGTCGGCGGCGGTGAAGCGGGCCGTGGCGACGATGTTGAAGGTGTCGTCGTCCAGGCCGCTGTCGGCGATCAGGAGGTCATCGGTCTGCGTGACGGTCGCGCCGGTCATGCTTCGGTGGAGGTGACAGGCGTGTTCCGCCAGGTTCCGTTCCATCCTGTCCAGCAAGTCGGCGTCATCGAGTGAATGATCATTCATAGGGGTCGATCCCAGCATGATCCGGGTGGAGATCGCATGGAGTTTTGGGTCGTCCGCCGGGGGTGTCGCGCCGCGATTCACGGATTCGATACAAGATCCTTGAGTGCCGCATGGTGCCGCCGCTCGGCCACGGCAGCCGCGTACGCCTTCGCGGCCCTGCACGTCATCGGCATGGTCGTCGCGATGGCGGGGATTCCCGAGGTGAGGTGTCACCGCGGGTCGGCGGCGTCCGAGCGGTTCTTCCGGGACGCCTTGAGGGCCTCGGGGAAGCCGGGGCCGTGGACGACGTGGATCTGCGCGAGGTCGGTGACCTCTCCGCAGGTGCCGCAGGTGGTCTGCTCGGTGATGGCCCCGCCGCAACCGGTGTGCCGATACAGGATGGGCGGACCGTCGGGCGCCGCCCATCGGTCACCCCACTCCGTCAGCGCGATGATCACGGGTGCCAGGTCGAGTCCCTTCCGGGTCGCGGCATAGCCGCCCCGGTCGGGCTGCTCCTTGCTCGGCCGCCGTTCGAGGACGCCCGCGTCGACCAGGCTGTCCAGGCGTTTGGCCAGGATGTTGGTCGCGATGCCGAGGCGCTGGAAGTCGGCGAACCGGGTCGCCCCGGCGAACAGCACGTCGCGCACGATCAGCAGGCTCCATCGCTCGCCGATGACCTCCAGCGCCCTGGCGGCCGAGCACACCTGCGTGTCGTACGTCTTGCCCAGCATGGCGACCCCGCCTCCCAGAGCAGCACTTGCGTGATGCAAGACTACCCCTCTACTGTCGCTTGCATCACGCAAGTGTGCTCGTGAACGGCGGACGGCTCCCTGGCGGCGCCCACGGTGCGATCAGCGAACCCGCCTGTCCGTCCGCCCGGAAGACCGGAAGAACAATCATGTGGAGGTCACCGATGAGCGGATTGCTGCTCAAGGACAAGAACGCTGTGATCTACGGAGGCGGCGGCGCCATCGGCGGCGCCATCGCGCGGGTCTTCGCCCGGGAAGGCGCGAACGTCTTCATCGCCGGGCGGACGCAGGCGAAGCTCGACGTCGTGGCGCGCGACATCGCCGCCGCCGGCGGAACGGTCGAGACCGCGCAGGTCGACGTGCTCGACCAGGAGGCGGTCGACAAGCACGCCGACGCGGTCGCGGCGACGGCCGGCGGCATCGACATCGCCGTGAACGCCGTGAGCGTCCCGCACGACCAGGGCACGTTGCTGGCGGATCTGTCGCTGGAGGAGTTCATGCGGCCGATCGACGGCTTCTTGCGCACGCTGTTCATCACCAGCAAGGCCGTGGCGCGGCACATGGGAGGCGAGCGTCCCGGTGTGATCCTGACGCTGTCGGAGCCGGGCGCCAAGCTGGCCGTGGGCGGCATTTTGGGGCACGCCGTGAGCGCGGCCGGCAAGGAGGCGTTCTCCCGGGTGCTGGCCGCGGAGCTGGCGCCCGGCAACGTCCGGGTGATCGGCATCCGTCCGCACGCCGTCGTCGACGCGCCGGCAGCGGGTTCCTACACCAAGGAGCTCTTCGAGCAGGCGGCGGCAGCGGCCGGACAGTCGGTCGAGGAGATGCTCGACGGCGGCGCGATGGCACAGGGGACGCTGCTCAAGAGGCTGCCGACGCTCTCCGAGATCGCGGAGACGGCCGCGTTCCTGGCGTCGGACCGAGCGGGGGCCATGACCGGGACGATCGCCAACCTGACCAGCGGCGCGATCGTCGACTGAGTTCAGAACGTTCGCCGGGCGGCGCGCGCGATGAGAGGGCGGAGGGGGGCTCGGCCACAGGACCGGCGAGGCGAACTCGGCGTGATCGCCGCCCCCGGGCCGGAGGCCGTCTCCGCAGCGCCGAGCGGAAGGCCGCCTGCGGCCGTCGGATCAGACGTCCGGTGCGGGGTTGCTACAGGCCCGCGATGTCGATCGCCCGGTCAAGGTACATCTCGGTGCCTCCGGGCCAGAAGCGCTCGTAGAGGAGATATTCCAGCGGGTCCCGCCGCTCGTCCGTCAGGAATTCGCGGGCGGCCCTGGGATGGTTGGACAGGGCGGCCATGACGGCCGCCATGGGGTCCCGTTCGTCCAGGGGAATGGCGCACATCGGCCGTGAGTCCGGGCGCAGGTTCCGCCAGTACGGAGACGCGGGAGGCTGGCTGCGTTCGTAGTCGTAGACCTTGAAGGCGAGGTCGCGCAGGAACACGTCGGCGAAACGGCCGTATCGCAACAATTGCCCGAGCGCGAAGCCGGTTTCCGGGTCGTCGAGGTTTTCGAGCAGACGGTGGACGTAAGGGGTCGAGATCCTGGCCGCGCCGGGTGCCCGCGAAGCGGTGCCGAGAAGCGTGCTCAGCGCCCTGGCCAGCCTGTCGAGGCTGGTGGACTGGATGGCATGCGCGCGGCGCAGCCCAGCCAGAAGGCTCTTGAGCTGGCGCGGCGGCATCACGGCGGCGAACGCCACGGCGAAGTCGGGGTCGTTTCGGCGCTTTTCGAGTTCGGCCAAATCGTGGGAATCGATGGCGCCCTTCTTCCCCTCCGCTCCGCAGAACGACTGGACGAAGGAATCGTAACCATAAGAATGATCGGACAGCGCTGACCAAATTTTCACGATAAAAACGAAAAGTCGGGCGGCCAATCTTCGCTATACATCACCTCTCAGGGCAAATCGTTCGCCAGCATCGCACATCACGAAGAGATAACATTAGCGAGCCCTCGGACGGACACGAAAAAACCACATGCCCGACCGGAATCCCGGCCCCCGCAACCCCCGGCCCCCGCAACCCCCGGGGCAGCGAGACGACGGAAGGCCGCTGGACCCTCGTCTTCGTCCGTGACCTGCGGCATCCGCCGGAGAAGGTGTGGCGGGCGCTGACCGAGCCCGGACAGCTCGCCGCGTGGGCCCCGTACACCGCTGACCGGGATCTTTCCGAGGCCGGTGGCGCGACCCTCACGATGATCGACGACGAGAAGCCCCAGGACCTGGCGGCCGAGGTCGTCCGCGTCCAGCCGCAGACGCTGCTGGAGTACACGTTCGGCACCGACCTGCTGCGCTGGGAGCTGGCGGCGACCGGCGGCGGCGCCCGTCTGACGCTGCGGCACACCGTCCTGGATCGCGACCTGCTGCCGAAGGTGGCGGCCGGGTGGCACATCTGCCTCGACGTGGCCGACCGGCTGCTCGAAGGGCGGCCGATCCCGCCGATCCGGGGTGCGGCGGCGGTCGACTTCGGCTGGTCGGAGCTGAACGACCGGTACGCCCAGCAGCTCGACGTCCCGAACACCGGCCTTCCCGGCCACCTGAAGGACGGCGACCAGAGCTCCTGACGAGCCACGCACCCGACCCCGCAGCCGATGTGGGCGGGGAAGGCGGCCGGGCTGCGATGATGAGCTCCCATCCGGAGACGTCGATGCCGCCCCAGGCGTACGGCATCGGCGGCGCGCGCCTCAGAAAGGCAGGCTCGATGATCGCTGTTCTGGGCGAGTGCGTCGCCGACGGCTTCACCACCGCGGCAGGTGGCGCGGGGCAGGGCGAGCTCGGGTTGCGGGTGCTGCCGGGCGGCGGCCCGGCCAACACGGCGGTGGCGCTGGCCAGGCTCGGCACGCCGGCCCGTTTCCTCGGACGCATCTCCGGCGACGTGTTCGGCGCGCTGTTCCGTGAGCGTCTGGCGTCCTCGGGCGTGGACCTGTCGGCGGCCGTCGAGGCCGCGGAGCCGAGCACGCTCTCCGTCGCCGCGCTCGACGGCGGCGGCCAGGCCGCCTACACCTTCTACGCGGGCGGCACCGCCGACTGGCAGTGGAGCCCGGACGAGCTGGCCCCGGCCCGGCTCGGCCCGGCCGCCTGCCTGCACACCGGGTCGCTGGCGCTGGTCAGGGAGCCGGGCCGGGCGGCGGTCGAGGAGTTCGCGCGCGCGGCCGCCGCGCGGGCCACGGTCTCGGTCGATCCCAACGTGCGGCCCACTCTGGCCGCCCGCGAGGACTACCGGGTCGAGCGCTGGTGCCGGTGGGCCGACCTGCTCAAGCTCAGCGAGGACGACCTGCGCTTCCTGATGCCCGGCGTGCCGGTGGAACGGGCCTGCGACACCTGGCACGCCGCCGGGGCCCGGCTCGTCGTGGTGACCCGCGGGGCGGCGGGGGCCCTGGTGTCCCTCGACGGCGAACGGGCGGAGGTGCGGGCGCCGGAGGTCGACGTCGTGGACACGGTCGGCGCCGGCGACTCCTTCACCGCCGGGCTCCTGCACGACCTGGGCGCCCGCGGCCTGCTCGGCGGCCGGCTCGACGGCCTCGACCTGGACACCGCCGTGGCCGCCGCGTCGTTCGCGGCCCGGGTGTCGGCGCTGACGTGCTCGGTGGCGGGCGCGAACCCGCCCTGGGCCGACGCACTGGCCACCCCCTGACCGGCGGCCCCCTCGTTGACGACGGGGGCCGGTCAGGTGACGGGGGCGGTCAGGTGAGGGGGACGGTCGTGGTGGGGACGTTGTAGCCGCGTACGCGGAGCGCCGGCTGGTGGCCGCCGAGGTCGCTCGTACGGTACGTGGCCGTGATGGTCGTGCTCTCCCCCGGCCACAGCGTGACGTAGTTGTCGGTGTAGGTCACCGGTACGACCTCGCGCCCGTCCGCGATCACCTCCGGGCGCAGGAGGAAGGCCAGGCCGGACGGGTTGCGCAGGGTGATCGTGACGGTCTCGGTCCCGGCGGAGACGGCGCGGACGCCGGTGGCGGCGACGTCGGCGGCGGGCAGGGCGTTCAGGCCGGTGAGGTCGGCGTAGGTCTTCGGCGTGGTGCGGTACCAGTTGCTCTTGTTGCCGAGCGTGTCGGGCGCGGTGGAGTACCAGTAGACGTTGTCGCTGACCTTGGCGCCGGCGGCGTCCTTGAGCTGGAGCCTGATGAGGTACGTCCGCGACAGCCCGGTCAGCGCCGGGATCGTCAGCACCTGGACGCCCGTGTTGGCCGTGGCGGTGACGGGGGCCGTGGCGGTGTACTTCTGCGCCAGGTCCGGCAGGTTGTGCACGGACACCGTGGCGGTCAGCCCGGACCGCGTGGTGAGGGTCGAGTTGACCACGTGCACGGCCCGGGTGAGGTAGTCGTAGGCGATGTGCACGGGTTCGGTGGCCTTCTTGGCGCCGAAGTAGCCGCCGCCGGGCTTGAGGTAGTAGTCGTAGAGGTTCCAGTGGACCGACGGCCAGGCGTTGTTCAGCATCCAGAAGATCGAGCCGAACGAGCGCACGTGCTGCCTGGCGCTCCACGCCTCGAAGAAGGCGCGGGCGTTCTCGTAGTTCTGCGCCTCGGACTTGCGGGACTGGTCGGCGGCGGAGGCGGGCGTGCCGTAGCGCCTGGCCAGGCCGGTGCTGTAGGGCGCGATGGTGTCGAACACGCTGCCCGGCTTGCCGGCGTGGTAGTTGTAGGCCGTGCCGATGGGCCAGACGTCGGCGGGCGCGAGGAAGCGTTGCAGCGTCTCCAGGGGCGGCGGCGACTCGGTGCCCTCCTCCCCCGTGCTGCCGTACGCGCCGCCGCTGCGGCTCTCGTCCCACCACAACACCGGGGGCTCCCACACGTACGGGCCGTCCATCTTCATGCCGGCGTCGGCGTTGGACCAGGTGGCGACGTTGTCCAGGGTGGGGTTCTGCCAGTGCAGGGCGGCGGCCACGCTCTTGTACGCGGCCAGGTGCGCGGCCGTCGGCGGCTGGTCGCTGCCGTAGGTCCACAGGAACACCGAGGCGTGGTGGCGCAGCGAGCGGAGCTGGCTGTCCAGCGAGGCGCGGGCGACCTGTTCCTGCTCGGCGGTCCAGGCGCTGTCGTCCTCCCAGGCGCTGCAGCAGACGAAGCCCGGCATGACCAGGATGCCCGCCTTGTCGGCCATGTCGTACAGTTCCTCGTTGCCGAGGGTGCCCTCCAGCCTGATGGTGTTCAGGCCCATGTCCTTGACGTAGGCGATGTGGGCGGCGTTCGTCCTGGTGTCCCAGCGCTGCATCAGGTCCCACACGTACCCGCCGCCGCGCAGCAGGATCGGCCGGCCGTTGATCTTGTATCCGGCGAACGAGGTGCCGTTGACGGTGGTGCGGTAGTCGGTGACCTCGCGGATGCCGAAGTCGATGGTCTTGCTGTCGGAGGCGCCCGCGCCGACCGTCAGGCGGTACAGCTCGGGGCTGCCGAACTGGTACGGCCACCACAACACCGGATCGCTCACGTGCAGCGGCGCGAAGGCGACCTCCTTGCGCTCGCGCGCGGCCAGCGTGACGGCCTGGGAGAAGGTGAGGTCCGGCCGGCCCGCCTTGCTGATCGTGCCGCTGACCGTGGTGGTGACAGGGGCGTTCGTCGCGTTGACGGCGTCCACGTAGACGGTCAGGTCGGCGGCGCCGCCCGACAGGGTGGTCCGCACGTACGGGTCGCGCAGGGCCACCGGGCCCGTGGTGTCCAGCAGGGTCGTGTTCCAGATGCCCGCGTTCATGTCGGGGGCCTCGGGGTTCCAGTCGACCGTGCAGGTGGACAGGTCCTTGCAGTCGTGGCGCGGCGGGGTGACCCGGACGGCCAGCGCGTTGACCGCGCCGGGCCGGATCGCGGCGGTGGCGTCGTACTCGTGGCCGACGAACGTGCCCACGGCCGCGGCGTCGAGCCGCACGCCGTTCAGCCAGATCTCGGCGCGGTAGCTGAGACCCTTGAAACGCAGCCAGTACACCTGGCCGGGGGCCGTTGCCGGGGCTGCGAACTCGCCGCGGAACCACCAGTCCTGGGTGGTCAGGTCGGGCACGTTCTTGAGGTTCTGGCCGAAGTAGACGTCCTGGTAGACGCCGTTGGCGACCAGCCCGGCCAGGACGGTCGAGGGCAGGGTGACCGGGTGCCAGCCGGTGGTGGCGTACCCGGGCGTGGAGATCACCGCGCCGGTGTCGGCGAGGCCGGTGGCCGGGCGCAGCGCCCAGCCTGAGGCCAGCTCGGTCGAACCGGCCGCCGCGACGGCGCTGCCGGCGCTCACCACCCCCGAGGCGAGCAGCAGGACGAGCACGGCCAGGACGCATCTGATCGATCGGGACATGCGCAGCTCCTGAGGGGGCTCCTACGAACCGGAGGGCCAGGCGATCTGGGTGGAGCGGTAGTAGGCGATCCCCATGACGCGCCAGCGCGGGCCCTGCGCGCCCAGCCGCTGCCGGAACGCGGTCCAGTCGTGCGTGGCGGAGGGGGACCAGCCCAGTTCGGCGAGCGCGGGCAGGCGGGGGAAGGCCATGTACTCGAGGTCGGCCGACGTCCTGAGCGTCTCGGTCCACAGCGGCGCCTCGACGCCGAGCACCTGCTCGGGCGGGAGCCTTCTGAGATAGGCGCCGGGATCCCAGCCGTAGGCGTCCTTGACCTCGATCGTGCCCGCCCAGGTCTGGCCGAGCGGGGTGCGCCGGTTGTACTTCATGTCCAGGTACGCACGGCTGGCCGGGGACATGACGACCTTCCGGCCCGCCGTCGAGACCGCCGTCTCCGTGGGGTCGCTGCCCCAGTACTGGACGACCGTGGTGGGCAGCGGGGTGGCGTTGACGACGTCGTGCCAGCCGATCACGGTCTTGCCGTGGGCGGCCACGATGCCCTGCGCCCGGTCGACGAACGCCCGGTAGTCGGCCGGCGTGGTGGAGGACGCCTCGTCCCCGCCGATGTGCAGGTACGGGCCGGGGGTGAGCGCGGCCAGCTCGCCGATCACCTGGTCCACGAAGGTGTAGGTGAGCTCCTTGGACGTGCACAGCGAGCTGAACCCGACGTCCGTGCCGGTGTAGCGCGGCGGGGCGACGCCGTCGCAGGTGAGCTCGCCGTAGGAGGCGAGGGCGGCGTTGGTGTGCCCCGGCATGTCGATCTCCGGGATCACGGTGACGTTGCGCGCGGCGGCGTAGGCGACGATCTCCTGGTACTGGGCCTTGGTGTAGGAGCCGCCGGGATCGCCGCCGACCGCCGTGCCGCCGCCGTAGGAGGCCAGCCGGGGCCAGGAGTCGATCGCGATGCGCCAGCCCTGGTCGTCGGACAGGTGCAGGTGCAGGCGGTTGATCTTGTAGAGCGCGATCTGGTCGAGGTACCGCTCGACCGCGTCCACCGGGAAGAAGTGCCTGGCCACGTCGAGCATCGCGCCCCGCCAGGGGTAGCGCGGCCGGTCCACGACCCGGCCGCCCGGCACCGGCCAGGGGCCGGGCTGCACCGTCTCGGCCTCGGCGGCGTACGGGAGCAGCTGCCGGAGCGTCTGCACGCCGTCGAACAGCCCGGCGGGCCCGTTGGCCAGCACGACGATCTCGGTGGCGGTCACGTCGAGCTGGTACGCCTCCTCCCCGCCGGCGACCGTGCCCAGGCGCAGCGCGATCCCGTCCGCCGGCGGGGCCGTCACGATCGGGACCGGGTAGCCGGTCGAGCGGCGCAACCGCCGCGCGAGCTGCTCGCCCACCTCGGCCACGTCGGAGTACAGGGCCGTGGCGGCGGTGATCCGGTACGTCACCCCCGCCGCCGGGACCGCGCTCACCGGAGCGGGCACGATCGCGCCGAAGGCGACGGCGGCCGCCGCCGTGGCACTGGGCGAGACGGTCACCGAGGCAGGGATCGACAGGGCGAGCAGGGTCGTCAGCACGACCGCAGCGGTGCGGATCTTCATGACCGCCTCCCGAGGGTTGCCCCCACCATACGGACACGATCGCTGGTGGTAAAGAACCTTTCTAATCAAGGGTCTCGGTGGCGACGGTCCGGTAGCCGTTCCACACGAAGCGGGCCGTGGTCACCGCGTCGTCGCCGTCGCCGGTGATGAGCTGGTGGATGGCGATGCCGTCGAGCTCGCGGTATTCGCACCACTCGTGGTCGGAGGTGAGCACGAGGTCGAGCCCGAGGTTCACCAGCAGGTCGAAGACCTGGCCGCGGTTGGCCCGGTCGACTCCCACGAACACCTCGTCCAGCAGGATGAACCGGGGGCAGCCGGGGTCGGTGCGGTAGTGGGCGGCCACGGCGGCGAACAGCGGCAGGTGCAGGGCGATGGCCTTCTCGCCGCCGGACAGGGCGCCGTGCAGCTTCCTGGTCAGGTCCTGCCAGCCCTGGCCGTCGCCGCGGTCGAGGCGGACCACGAACCGGTGCCAGGACGTGTAGTCCAGCACCTTCATGAGCTGGTCCTCCCAGCCGGCCGAGGAGTTGTCGGCGCGCGCCTCCTCGACGCGGTCACGGAAGAAGGCGTACAGGGCCTCGCGGTCGGCCTCGCTCAGCCCGGCCGGGTCGCGCAGCAGCAGCTCGCGGGCCGCGCGGGTGGCCGGTGACTGGGTGGGATCGACCTGCCACACCAGGCGCACCGCGACCCCCGAGGCCGTGCGGACGCGTTCGAGCCGCTGGTTCATGCCCTCGACCAGCGCGGCGGCCTGGCGGATGCGGTCGGCCAGGTGCCGTCGCGTGTCGCCGGCGAGCGTGCGGTCGAACAGGTCGCGCTCGGCCTCGGTGATGTCGCCGCGCCGCTCGTCGCGCTCGCCGCGCAGCGCCCTGCCCAGCGCCGCCGCGCCCGCCCGCACGCCGCCTGCGGTGGCGGTCAGCACCTGGACGTCCTCGTCGGGTGCCAGCTCCAGCTCGGCGCGGCCGGCCAGGATCTCCCTGGCGTGGTGGAAGGCGTCCCGCAGGCGGGCCTCGGCCTCCCTGACGGTTCGTCGCTCGTACGGCACCTCCGCGAGCCGTCCGGCCACGTCCCCCGCCGCCTCCAGCACCGCGCGCACCCCGGCGTCGGGGGCGAGGCCGGCCGGCACGCCGGCGTCGGCGGCCAGATGGCCGGCCAGCAGGCGGCGCAGGCGTTCGCAGGCCGCCTCGCGGACGCGCCCGGCCTCGGCGTGCTTCTCCTCGGTCTGAGCCAGCTCGCCCCTGAGCCGGCCCAGGCGCGCGTTGAGCCGGGCCGTGTCGTCGTGGATGGTCCGGATCAGGCGGCGGCAGCTCTGGTGGGCGGTCTGGGCGTCCTGGAGCCGGCCGAGCAGGTCGAGGTCCTCGCCACCGGCCGCGGGCTCGACGGCGGCCAGCTTCTCGGCCAGCACGACGGCCGCGTCGGCCGCCTCCTCGGCCCGTTCCATCGCGCGTACGGCCAGGTCCTGGTACTCGCGGGCGGTCTCGGCCGCCTGGCCGGCGCGTTCCCTGGCCGCGCGGGCGTCGCCGCGTCGGTCGTGCCAGACGGCGCCGGTGGTCTCGGCGGCGCGCAGGGCGGCCTCCAGCCGGTCGAGCGCGGGCCGGGCGGCGGGCAGGGCGTGCCGGGCGGCCAGCTCGGTGAGCCGGCGCAGCGACCTGCCCACCTCCTTCTCGCGCTCGTGCAGGCGCTGCTCGTGGGCGCGGAGCTGGTCCTGCAGCAGGGCGACCTTGCCCACGGCCGCGTCCAGCGCCCGCGCGGCGCCGTCGTACGGCCTCCTGTCGGGCCGCCGCCGCAGCTCGGCCGCGAGCGTGTCGCGGTCGCCGGCCAGCACCCTGAACAGGTGGTCGCACTCGGCGATCGTGCCGGCCAGGTCGGAGAGCCGGTCGTCCAGCTCGGCGACGCGGCGGCGCAGGGCGCGCTCGCGGGCGGCGTCGCCGATGTAGGAGGGCTCCGGCTTGACCCAGCGCCCGGCGGCCGGGCCGAGCCGCCAGGTGCCGTCGGCGCCGACGGCCGCCGGGTGGTCGAGGCCGAGCGCCGTGGGGGCGAAGGCGACGCCCGCGAGCACCCGCTCGGCCGAGACGGGCGCGCCCGGCTGGGCGGACAGCACGGCGGACAGGCTCTGGCCGGGCGCGGGCCGGGCCAGCGCGGAGGCGGCGAAGGCGTCGTGCTCGCCGGGGTCCATGCCGCCGTCGGGCAGCAGCCACAGGTCGAGCAGGCCGGAGGCTTCGAGCGCCGCCTCGACGCCCGCCTGGGTGACCGGGTCGACGCCGGAGCGGAAGGCGAGCGCCCGCCACAGCGGCATGCCGGGCCGTCCGGAGCGGGAGGCGGGGCGGGCGTGCGAGGGGGGCGGCTCCAGGGCGGTCCGGTCGGCCAGGCGTTCGCGTTCGCGGGCCAGTTCGGCGCGTTCGGCGTGCAGCCGGTCGCGCAGGCCGGTCAGGTGGTGCTCGCGGGCGGCCAGCCGGACCGCGGCCGCCGTGCGCGCCGCGCCGACCAGCTCGTCGGCCTGGTCGCAGCGGTCGGCGAGGCCCGCCAGCTCCTCTGGGTCGAGCCGGAGGTGCACGCAGCCGCGGGCCCACTCCTCCAGGGCGGCGGCCAGGTCGCGGGCGCGCTCCTCGCGGGTCGCGGCCGCCTGGTCGTGGGCGGCGGTCGCGGCCGCCAGGTCGTCGCGGACGCGGTCGCGGTCGTGCTCGGCCGTGGTGCGGCGGCCGATCGCCTCCTCGTGCTCGACGGCCGCCGCCGCGACCTCGCGGATCTGGCCGGCGCGGCTGGTGACGGCGGCGCGCAGCAGCTCGCGGGCGCGGCGCACGGACTCCTCGCCGTCGTCGCCCCGCTCCCCCTCGCCGCCCGGCTGAGCGCCCGAGTGATCAGGAACCGGGCGTTCGCACTCCAGGTGGACCGAGAGCAGCCCGGCGCGCTCGGCGGCCCGGCGGGCCTCGGCGCGGGCGCGGTCGGCCAGCCCGGTGGCGGCGCGGGCGACGGCCGCCGCGCGCAGCGACAGCTCCTGCCTGGCCGACGCGCTGCGGGCGGCCGCCCCGGCCTGGTCGCGCAGCCCGGCCGCCGACTCGTGCGCCTCGCGCGCCTGCGTGCGCAGCCGGTGCAGGTCGTGCCCGGACCGGTACGCCTCGCTCTCCTTCAGCCCGTCGATCTGCGCGGCCAGGGCCAGCTCCTGCGCCTCCTCCTCCGACAGCCGGACGGCCGCGGCGGCCAGCTCGTCGCCGGCCTGCTTGAGGGCCTCCCGTCCGGCCTTGACCTCGGCGGCGAGGGCGTCGACGGCCTGCCCGGCGTCCAGGGCCGCGGCGGCGGCCGCGCGCAGCACCTTCTGGGCGTAGCCGCGCTGGACGTCGGCCAGCCGGTCGGCCTCCCGCACGTCGCGGTCGAGCAGGCGCAGCTCCTCGCGCTGCCGGTCGAGCCGCTCGAACCCGTCGGCGATCTCGTGGATCTCGCCCTCGCCGAGCGGCGGCAGGGCGCTGGACAGCAGGTCGGACAGCAGGCCGGGGTCGAGGCGTTCGGACAGTTTGGGGGTGCGCAGCTGGCGCAGCGCGGTGAGCAGGCAGTCGTAGCGCTGTTCGTTGAGCGCGCTGTAGAGGGTGCCGCGCACGACGGCGCGGTAGGCGTCGGCGGACTCGTGGACCGTCCCGGCCTCGCCCAGTTCGTCGGCGAGCTGGGCCCTGGTGAGCGGCTGGCCGCCGTCGCCGGTGAGCCGGACGCCGCCGGGCAGGCCGACGCGGGAGCCGGTGGTGAAGTAGGCGGCGGTGACGTTCTTGGTGTGGGCGGTGGCCTGGAGACGGGCGCCGCAGGTGAACCAGCGGCCGTCGGCGTGCTGGAACTCCAGCCACACGTAGCCGACGCGGGTGACGCCGCTCGCGCCCTCGCCCATGAGGTTCCAGTGCATGGTCCGCTCGGTGCCGCCGAACGTGGACAGCCTGCTGGGCTTGAGGCTGGCGTCCAGCACGTACGGCAGGAGCAGTTCCAGCACCTTGGACTTGCCGCTGCCGTTGGGCCCGCGCAGCAGCAGCCTGCCCCGGTGGAACTCGAACACCTCGTCGTGGTAGCGCCACACGTTGAGGATCCCGGCGCGTACGGGGATCCAGCGCCGGTCCGTGCCCTGGGCGGTGCGGGCGGGCGTGAGCTCGGTGACGGTCATGCGTCCTCCGTGTCGGCCGGGCCGCGATCGACCCGGTAGCGGGCTCCGGCGGGCAGCGCGGCCACCCGGTCGCCGGTACGGCGGGCCAGCCCGAACATGCCGAGCACCTCCAGCGCGTCGGCCGCCAGGCGGGGCGCGCCGCCGTCCGACTGGTAGGACCTGGCCCACTGGGGGAAGCGCCGCAGCAGCCCGGCGGCCTCCTCGTCGAGGCGTCCGGCGGGCAGCGGACCGGCGGTGACCAGCAGGTCGAGCAGGAGCAGGGCGGCGACCTTGGCAGGGCCGCCGTCGTCGGGGAACCTCGTGTCGGTGGCGGTGGCCTCGGTGTCGACGAGCAACAGCCCCTCGGCGCGTTCCTCCAGGACGAACCCGGCCTCCTCGGCGGCCCTGCGGATCATCCGGCGGCCGGTGAGCGAGGCGGCGTAGGCGGCCTGGGCGGGGGTCAGCTCGTCGCGGTAGACGACGGGCTCGTCGAGCAGGCGGCGGATGACGGAGTGGCGGGCCCACAGGGCGCGCTGGGTCTCCGTCGGCTCGTCGCCGCCGTAGCGGGCCTCGACGGTGAGCGCCGCGGCGGGGGTTGCGGGGGTGCCGGGCAGGCTGGAGGGCGGGACGGGGGCGGCCAGCAGCCTGATCACGCGGGTGGTGTCCACGCGGTAGAGCACCTTGGCGTCCTCGTCGCCGAGGTAGGCGTCGGTCGTGCCGTCGGTGGGGGTGATCGCGCCGTGCCGTTCGAGCAGCTTGAGCGCGTCGACGAAGGCGGCCCGCTCGTCCGCGCTGACCGGGTCGAACGGGGGCACGCCGGGCTCGACCGCCGCCGCCCGGGCCACCCGTCCGGCCAGCATGCCGATCGTGGTGACCGGCGCGGCGAGCAGTTCGGCCGCGCACAGGCACAGCAGCGTGTAGCGGCGGCGGTCGAACGGCGGGCCGCCGGGACGGCGGCGGGCCGGGCGGGTGGCCGTCGGCCGCGACCCGACCTTCACCAGGCGGGCGTAGCCCTCGCGGGGCTCCACGACCAGCCGCCAGCCGCAGAAGTAGTCGAACCACCGGGTCAGCGGCTCCCGCCGTTTCCTGATCACCGTGAAGGCGGCGGGCTCGTCGTCCGCCGTGAGGAAGGGCCGGGCGAGGAGGGTCCTGATCGCGCGGGCGATCTCCTCCTTCTCCGCCCTGACGAGCTGGTTGGCCAGGCTGCTCATGCCCCTTCGGCCCTCCCGTGGTCGCGGGCGCCCGGGGAGCACACGTCGAGCAGGTAGTCGGGGCCGCGGAACCAGCCCTCGGACGTGCGCAGCACCGCGACCGCGCCGTCGCCGGGGGCCCGCAGCACGACCTCGACCCGGCCGTCGGAGGTGACGGCCCGGCGCAGGCCGGTGGCGTCGGGACGGGCGGCCAGGGCCCGGCCCAGCAGGTCGAGCAGCCGGCCGAGGGTGTCGTGGTCGAGCACGCCGAGCTGGGACAGCCGGACCGAGCCGGTGGTGGCCAGCGCCTGCCAGGCGGCCTCCAGCCCGGCGTGCTCCTTCTCGGCGCGGGCACGGCGCTCGGCGCGCAGGGCGGCCACGTCGCGCACCCGTCCGGTACGGCCCATGCGCTCGGTCCTGCCCCGCGAGCGCAGCAGCGCCGAGACCGCCACCGGCCCGGCCTCGGCCCAGGGCGTCCCGGCGGGGACGAGCTCGGCGTCGGCGTGCCCGAGGTGGGCGTGCCGGGCGGGGCCGAGGCCGAAGGCGGCGTCCCAGAGCCGGTGGGCGTCGTCCTCGCCCGGCGCGGTGGCGAACCAGCGGGCCAGCGCGCGAAAGTCGGCGGCGGCGCCGGAGGCGGGGCGGCGGGCGGCGGTGACGCGGTCGAGCAGCCCGAGCAGGGTGACGATGGCCTCGCCGGCGACCTCCTGCAGCCGCCGCAACCGCGGCCCGCCCCCGCTCCCGGCCCCGCCGCTCTCGGCGCCACCCCTCTCGACGCCACCGCTCCCGGTGCCGCTGGCGAGGTCGGGGGCGGGGGCGAGGCCGGGGTCGAACCACTGGCGCAGCTCGGCCCAGGCGGCGGCGCGGGCCGCCAGCCACGGCGTGGCCAGGTCGGTTCCGGGGATCCGGGGCAGGTCGGCGCCGGCCAGGGCGCGGGTGTGCAGGACGCCGACGCCCCGGGCGGCCACGCCGCGCAGCGCCCGCGCCACCGTCTCGCCGCGCTGCTCCAGCCCGGTCACGAACTCCTGGAGGTAGGCCACGGTGGCCGCCTCCGCCTCGTGGAACGTGCCAAACCCGGCGCCGTCGGCGCGCAGCAGCCGCCGCAGCTCGCCGTTGAGCCGCACGGTGTCGCGGCGCAGCCCGTCGAGGTGGCACTCCAGCTCCCGCAGGCAGGTGAACACCCTTCGGTCGCGGCCGGGGTCGGGGTCGGCCAGCAGCGCCTCCAGCTCCTCCAGCCGGTCGGCGACCGCGTCGAGCACGGCGGGGTGCGCACTCCCCGAGACCGGTGTCGCGGTGGCCAGTGTCGCCGACGCCTCCCGCAGCCCGGCGTGGGCGGCCTCGCCCTGGGCGGTCAGGGCGTAGCGCAGGTTCCTGCGTTCGTACTCCTCGGCGGTCGCGAAGCCGGCGGCGTGGTCGAAGACGACCTCCACCAGCCTCCAGCCGGCCAGCTGGCGCAGCGCGCCGGTGAGGTCGTGGTCGCCGACGGGGGCGTACCAGCCGCCGGCGCGCAGCCGGTCGCGGACCTCGCCGGCGGTCAGCGCGGGCTCCAGGCGCTCGGCGGCGGCGCCGAGGACGTCGAGGAGGGCCGTGTGCAGATCCGCCCGCTCGGTGGTGGCGAACCGGAACATCTCCGGCGGCACTCGTGGCAGCTCCGCCATCGCGCCGTTCTCCCCTCTCGCCGCGGTTTCACCGGAGCCACCGTAGTGGCAGAGACGGCCACCGCGGGGGCCGGTTTGCGAGCAGATGCCACGGGTATGGTCGCCGCGTTCGGCTGCCGGTGGCAGGCGGCGCGGTCCGCGCCCGGTACGGCGGCATTCGAGAGAGACGGGGGCCCGGGATGGCGGAGATCGAGGCGACGCGCGGGATGCCGGCCGACAGCATGATCGTGTTCGGGGTGGCGTCCGACGTCGAGCTGATGGACCGGTGGCTGCCGCAGGGGTTGTGGGTCGGCGACGGTGGGGCGGGCACCGTCGAGGCGGGCGGCGAGCTGGTGCCCGGCAGCGGGCGGCACGAGGGGCTGTTCCGCGCCCAGGAGGACCAGCTCCGGGTGGAGTGGGGCGGCCGCGACCACCCCGACTACGCGGGCTGGCTGCAGGTGTCCGACTCGGCGGCCGGCACGAGCGAGGTCACCGTGCACCTGTCGCTGCTCGACGAGCCCGCCTCCAGCGCCAGGGTCGGCGAGGTGCGCGAGCTGCTCGACCGCTCACTCGACCGGCTGGCCGACGAGGTCACCCGCCGGGTCTCCGAGGGCGGCTGAACACCGGTGGGCGGGCGGGGGCGGGCCCGCCCCTCCGGGGGTCAGGCGTCCTCGCGGTCCGGGTTCTCCAGCCGGAAGAAGTTGCTCTGCTTGCCGTCCTTCTTGTGCTCCTGGTAGATGAAGTTCAGTCTCCGCTGGTCGAAGGTCTCGAACCACTCCTCCCAGGTGATCTCCGCCAGGTCGTCGCCGCCGTAGCCGGGGAAGTCGAAGCGGAGCACGCCCGCCCTGCCCTGGTGCTCGGTGCCGGGCACGGTCGCGGGCTTGGCGCCGCGTTCCTGCGCCCACTGCTGGATCACGTCGTGGTCGGTGGTGACGAGACTGCGGCCGGGCCGCTCCTCGTGCTCGTCGGTCGAGGTGACGTGCTGCTCGTACTTGTGCTCGCCCTCGACGGGACGGTTCTGCTGCGACATGGCGGCCTGTTCCCCCTGGTAGTCGTGCGGATGACCTGCTCGATACCCAGCCCGGCGCGCTTCTTGCAGACGATCTGTGCCACCACGCTTAAAGGGGCTCGCAAGGTATCCCCTTCAACTTTTGATTATGCGACGTTTAATCACGATTCTTTCCCCCGTACTCGCCGCTCTGATCGCCGCGGCCGGCCTGTCCGGCGCCGCGGAGGCGGCCGCGAACGGCGGGCTCAACGCCTATTACGGTCAGCGTCTGGCCTGGTCGGGGTGCGGCAGCGGGTTCCAGTGCGCGAAATTGACGGTCCCGCTCGACTACGCGAAGCCCGGCGGCCGGCGGATCAGCATCTCCATGGTCCGGCTGCCCGCGACCGGCCGGCGGATCGGCTCGATCGTGCTGAACTTCGGCGGTCCGGGCGGCGCCGGCACGACCCTCCTGAAGGCCGACAGGACCGTCATGTCGGCCGCCGTCCGGCAGCACTTCGACGTGGTCAGCTTCGACCCGCGCGGCGTGGGCGCCTCCGCCCCCGTACGCTGCCTGTCCCCCCTCGGCCTGGACGCCTACTTCGCCGCCGACCCCACCCCCGACAACGCGGCCGAGGTCAAGCGGGCCAAGGCGTGGATGAAGATCTTCGCCCAGGGCTGCGCGGCCAACTCCGGCAAGCAGCTGCTCGCGCACGTCGGCACCGGCGAGGTCGCCCGCGACCTGGACGTGATGCGGGCCGCCCTGGGCGAGGCCCGCCTGACCTACTTCGGCTTCTCCTACGGCACCTACCTGGGCGCCCGCTACGCCGACCTGTTCCCCACCCGGATCCGGGCCATGGTGCTCGACGGCGCCGAGGACCCCGGCCAGACGCTCGCCGAGTTCGGCGCGGCGCAGGAGCGGGGGTTCCGGCTGGCGCGCGAGTCGTTCCTGCGCGACTGCTTCCGGGCCAGGAACTGCCCGTTCCCCCGGCACACCGTCGCCGCCGCGACCAGGCGGCTGGAGGCGCTCTACCAGCGGGCCGACCGGGCGCCGCTGCGCAACGACGGCGACAGCAGGCAGGTCAACGAGGCCATCCTGCGGGCGGGCGTCAACCAGGCCATGTACGCCAAGGACAGCTGGCCCTACCTGCGCCAGGCGCTCACCCTCGCCTTCAAGGGCGACGGCACGGCCATGCTCGCCCTGGCCGACGTCAACCACGGACGCCGTCCCGACGGCAGCTACGACAACAGCGGCGAGGCGCTGGCGGCCGTCAACTGCCTGGACCATCCCGAGCAGCGCTGCGCGTACTGGCCGGTCAAGGGCAAGGGGTTCACCAGGAAGGTGCGCGCCCACGGGTCGCCGCCGATCGTGGTGGTGGGCACGACGCGTGACCCGGCAACGCCGTACGAGCTGGCCAGGCGGCTGGCCGGGCAGCTGGAGCACGGCGTGCTGCTGACCCACGACGGCGACGGGCACACGGCGTACAAGGGCGGCTCGTCCTGCCTGGACCGGCAGATCGACCAGTACGTGATCACGGCTCGCGCGCCGCGCCCGGGAGCCTGCGCGAAGCTCTGACGGCGCAGGCCCGGTCCCTCACCCGCTCATGGGCGGGTGAGGGACTGGTGACGTTCGGGTCAACCCTGGCCGCGCCTGCGCGGCGGGCACGACCGGGCGGGAGAGATTGGGCGGACGTAGCCGGAAATTCCCGCCCGAGGAGCCCATGGAGTCGCTGCTGGTCCTGCACGCGCTCGCGGCGGTCTGCGCTCCCTGGCTGGCCCGGCGCATGGGACGGGCCTCCTTCCTGCTGCTGGCCGTGGCGCCCGGCGCGGGTTTCGCGTACACGGTGTGGCTGGGGGTGCGGGGGCTGCCGGCGCGGGAGGACACCCGCTGGGCGCCCGCGCTCGGGCTGGAGCTGTCCTTCCGGGCCGACACGCTGACCCTGCTGATGATGGCGCTGGTCACCGGCGTGGGCGTGCTGGTCCTGGTCTACAGCGTGCGCTACTTCCCGGCCGGCGACGACGGCCTGGGCCGCTACGGCGGCGCGATGACCGCCTTCGCCGGGTCGATGCTCGGGCTGGTCACCGCCGACAACCTGCTCCTGCTGTACGTCTTCTGGGAGCTGACCACCGTCTTCTCCTACCTGCTGATCGGCTACCACCCGGAGAGCCGGGCGAGCCGGCGGGCCGCGATGAAGGCGCTGACGGTGACCACGCTGGGCGGGCTGGCGATGCTGGCCGGGTTCGTGGTGGTCGGCCA
This sequence comes from Nonomuraea sp. NPDC049624, assembly GCF_040675255.1. NCBI lineage: Bacteria > Bacillati > Actinomycetota > Actinomycetes > Streptosporangiales > Streptosporangiaceae > Nonomuraea > Nonomuraea sp. NPDC049624. The sequence goes on from NZ_JBFAOR010000005.1 coordinate 774,302, forward strand.
GGCGGCGGGCACGTACACGCTGTCGGGGGTCGTCGCCCGGCCGCCGCAGGCCGGCCCGCTGGCCGCCGGGCTGGTGCTGGTGCTGGCCGGGGCGTTGTCGAAGTCGGCGATCTTCCCGTTCAGCACGTGGCTGCCGGCCGCGATGGCGGCGCCCACGCCGGTGTCGGCGTACCTGCACGCGGCGGCCATGGTCAAGGCCGGGGTGTACCTGGTGGCCAGGCTCGGGCCGGCGTTCGGGGACGTGCCGCTGTGGCGGGCGGTCGCGGTGCCGCTCGGCGTGCTGACGATGCTGCTGGGCGGCTGGCGGGCGCTGCGCGAGACGGACCTGAAACGGCTGCTGGCCTACGGCACGGTCAGCCAGCTCGGTTTCCTGATCACGCTGTTCGGTTCGGGCACCCGGGGCGCGGCGCTGGCCGGGGTGGGCATGCTGGCCGCGCACGCGCTGTTCAAGGCCGCGCTGTTCCTGGTCGTGGGCGTCGTCGACCACGCGACCGGCACCCGTGAGCTGCGCGAGCTGAGCGGGGTCGGCCGGTCGATGCCGTGGGTGTGCGCGGCCGCGGTGCTGGCGGGGGCGTCGATGGCGGGGCTGCCGCCGTTCGCGGGGTTCGCCGGCAAGGAGGCGGCGCTGGAGGCGCTGCTGGACCGGCCGCTCGTGCTGGCGGGGGTGGTGGCGGGGTCGGCGCTGACGGCGGCGTACACGCTGCGGTTCCTGTGGGGGGCCTTCGCCGCCAAGCCGGGCGTGCCGGCCACGCCGGCGCACCGGACGGCGGCGGCCATGTTCGCGCCCACCGCGCTGCTGGCGGTGCTCGGCCTGGCGCTGGCGCCCTTCGCCTCCTGGTACGGCGGCGCGATGTCGGGCTACACCGGCACCTTCCGCGACCCCGGCCACGCCACGCACCTGGCGATGTGGGCCGGCCCGTCCCCCGCGCTGCTGCTGTCGGCGGTGGCGCTGGCGGCCGGGGTGCTGCTGTTCCTGGCCAGGGAGCCGGTGGCCAGGGCGGGCGCGGCGCTGCACGTGCTGGACTCGACGCAGATCTTCTGGTCGCTCGTCCGCCGGCTGGACCGGTTCGCCGTCCAGGCCACCGGCTTCGTCCAGCGCGGTTCGCTGCCCGACTACCTGCTGCTCACGCTGGCCGCCACGACCGGCGTCGGCGTGTTCGCCGTCGCCTACGGCGGCGTGCCGCACCTGGACGTGCCGGTCGTCGCCTGGGAGCGCGTGGAGCAGCCGGTGCTGGCGGTCCTGATCACCGCGGCGGCGGCGCTGGCGCTGTTCGCACGCGCCTACATCCTGCTGGCCGTGGTCGTCGGCGTCATCGGGTACGGCACCGCGCTGCTGTTCCTCGCGCACGGCTCGCCCGACCTGGCGCTGACCCAGTTCCTGGCCGAGACGCTGGCCCTGGTGGTGTTCGCCCTGGTGCTGCGGCGGCTGCCGGTGACCCCGGTCAGGGCCCGGCTGCCGCGGCCGTTCCGGTTCGGGCTCGGGCTGGCCGTGGGGGTGGTGGTGACGGGGGCGGGCATGCTGGCCACCGGCGCGCGGAGCACCTGGGCCGTCGGGTCGCTGATGCCCGCCGCGGCGCGCGAGGCGGGGGCGCGCAACATCGTCAGCGCGATCATCCTGGACATCCGGGCCTGGGACACGCTGGGCGAGAGCACGGTGCTGGTCGTGCTGACGCTGGGCGTGACGAGCCTGGTGTTCCTGCGGCGCAGGACGTACGAGATCGAGCGGGACGACCGCGGCCGGGTGCCCGCCGAGCGCACGCACTGGCTGTCCTCGACGCTGCCGCGCGGCCAGCGGGCCGTGGCCTTCGAGGTGGCGGCCCGGCTGACCTTCCACACGGTGCTCGTGCTCTCGGTGTTCCTGCTGTTCGTCGGGCACAGCGGCGTCGGCGGCGGGTTCGCCGGCGGCATCGTGGCCGGGCTGGCGATCACCGTGCGCTACCTGGCCGGCGGCCGGTACGAGCTGGCCGCGGCGGTCCCGGTGCACGCGGGCGTGCTGATGGGCGCCGGGCTGACCCTGTCGACCGGCACGGCGCTGGCCGGGCTGCTGTTCGGGCGGGCGGCGCTGGACATGCTGGCGGCCGACGTGCACCTGCCGCTGGTCGGCGGCCTGCACGTGTCCACGGGCCTGCTGTTCGACCTCGGCGTGTACGTCTCGGTCACCGGCATGGTCCAGGACGTGCTGCGCGGCCTCGGCGCCGAGCTGGACCGGCAGATCGAGGCGGAGGAGAGCTCGTGACGATCTCCCTGGCGCCGTTCCTGTGCTGCTGCGTGATGATCACGACCGGCGTGACGCTGCTGCTGGAGCGGAGCCTGGTGCGGGTGCTGGCCGGGGTCGTCGTGCTGGGCAACGGCGTGAACCTGCTGATCGTCACCGCGGGCGGGAACGCCGGCGGGCCGCCCATCCTGGGCAGCACGCCGGTGGCGGACATGGCCGATCCGCTGCCGCAGGCGATGGTGCTCACCGCCATCGTGATCACCCTGGGCGTGACGGCGTTCGTGCTGGCCATGGTGCACCGGTCGTGGCAGCTCACCGGCAGCGACGAGGTCCAGGACGACACCGAGGACCGGCGCGTACGGCTGCGGGCCAGGCGCGGCGAGCTGAGCCACGCCCTGCGCACCCGGCAGGACGCCTACCGGCGGCTGGTCGTGGAGCAGCGGGCGGAGCTGGCCCGGCTGGAGGCCGAGCAGGCCGAGCGGGAGCGGCTGCAGGAGGCCGACCTGGAACGCCGGATCGCCCGCGTGCACACCGAGCTGGAGGAGTGGATGCGCACCCGGATGGCCGAAGGGCTGTCGGAGGAGGAGCTGCAACGCGGCTTCGAGGAGGCCGGGCAGCGGGACCTGCCGGGCGAGGAGGCCACGTCCGGCGACAACGCCGAGCGCATCGACGAGCTGCGCCGCGAGCACACCCGGCGGCGGGCCGAGCAGGCGGCCGGCGAGCGGGAGCTGCGCCAGCGGATCAAGGCCAGGCAGCGCGACGCCCGCAGGCAGATGCGCTCGGCCATCCGCGCGGAGCGGGCCCGCCAGGCGCTGGCCAACGACCCCGAACTGGAGGGCGACGACTAGTGGCAGGCAGGGGCGGACCCCGTGGGTGACCTGGTCGAGCTGCGCGGGCTGGTGTGCGTGCCGGTGCTGCTGCCGCTGCTGGCGGCCGGGATCAAGCTGGCGATCGGCGGGCGGCTGCGGCACCTGCAGTCGGCCATCAGCCTCACCACGCTGGGCATCTCGCTGGCGGTGTCGGTGCTGCTGCTCGCGCACGCCGACACGAACGGCCCGCTGGTGACCGAGCTGGGCGGCTGGGCCTCGCCGGTCGGGATCTGCCTGGTGGCCGACCGGCTCTCGACGCTGGTGCTGGTGGTGTCGTCGGCGGTGACGCTCTGCGTGATGGTGTACTCGATCGCCAACGCCTACGACGAGGCCGAGCACGACGCGCCGATGGCGATCTTCCATCCGGCGTTCCTGGTCATGGTGGCGGGCGTGGCGGACGCGTTCCTGTCCGGTGACCTGTTCAACCTGTTCGTCGCGTTCGAGATGCTGCTGAGCGGCTCGTACGTGCTGCTGACCTTCGGCGGGACCGAGTCCAGGATGCGGGCGGGGGCCACGTACACGCTGATGGCGCTGGCGTCGTCGATGTTGTTCCTGATCGCGCTGGCGGTGACCTACGGCGCGACGGGCACATTGTCGATGGCGCAGCTCGCCGAGCGCTTCGGCACGCTGCCCCCGCAGGTCAAGCTGCTGGTCGAGCTGACGCTGCTGCTGGCGTTCGCGATCAAGGCGGCGATCTTCCCGGTGTCGGCGTGGCTGCCGGACTCCTACCCGACCGCGCCCGCGCCGGCCACGGCCGTGTTCGCCGGCCTGCTCACGAAGGTGGGCGTGTACGCGATCATCCGGCTGGAGGCGCTGCTGTTCCCCGGCGGGCCGGTCTCCACGCTGCTGATGGCGGTGGCGCTGGCCACGATGCTGGCCGGCGTGCTGGGCGCGGTGGCGCAGACCGACATCAAGCGCATGTTGTCCTTCACGCTGGTCAGCCACATCGGCTACATGGTGTTCGGGGTGGCGCTGTCGACGGTGGCGGGCCTGGCGGGCGCGGTGTTCTACATCGTCCACCACATCACCGTGCAGACGAGCCTGTTCCTGGTGACGGGGCTGATCGAGCGGCGCACCGGCACCACGTCGGTCAACCGGCTGGGCGGGCTGATGAGGACCGCGCCGGTGCTGGGCGTGCTGTTCTTCGTGCCCGCGATGAACCTGTCGGGCATCCCGCCGATGTCGGGGTTCCTGGGCAAGCTGCTGCTGGTGCAGGCGGGCCTGGACAAGGGCGGCCCGGCGGCGCTCGTGCTGGTGGCGGGCGGGCTGCTCACCAGCCTGCTGACGCTGTACGCGATCGCGAAGACGTGGGGCAAGGCGTTCTGGCGGGCGCCGCGCGAGGAGCGGCTGGGCCAGGTGATGGAGAGCGAGGAGGCGACGGGTGAGGAGCCGGTGGTGACGACGACGGCGCTGCCGCCCGTGCTGCTGGGCGCGACGGCGGCGCTGGTGGCGCTGGGGCTGTCGTTCACGGTGCTGGCCGGGCCGCTGGCGGCGCTGACGCAGCGGGTGGCCACGGAGCTGAGCGAGCGGCAGACGTACATCACCGCGGTGCTGGGGACCCAGCGGTGAGCGCCGGGCTGCTCGCGCCGCGGCTGTTCGGCCGGCGGGTGCCGCTGCCGCTGGTGGCGTGGCTGACGCTGGTGTGGGTGACGCTGTGGGGCGAGTTGTCGGCGGGGAACGTGCTGGGCGGGCTGGCGACCGCGCTGGTGGTGACGTGGCTGCTGCCGCTGCCCGTCCTGGACCCGGGGATCAGGGTGCGGCCGCTGCCGCTGGCGCGGTTCCTGCTGTGGTTCGGGTGGGACATGCTGCTCTCGACCGTGCGGGTGGTGGCGTGGGTGGTGCGGCCCGGCGATCCGCCCACGCAGCTGGTCCTGGTGCGGCTGCGCACGTCGTCGGAGTCGATGACCGTGATGATCATGGTGGCGTTGTCCACGATGCCGGGGAGCCTGGTGGTGGAGGCGTACATGGACAGGAGAGAGCTGATGCTGCACGTGCTGGGGCTGGCCGGCGAGGGCGTCCCGGACGCGGTCCGCAGGGACCTGGCCGCGCTGGAGTCGCGCATCGTGGCCGCGTTCGGCACCCGCGCCGACCGGGAGGAGCTGCGGTGAGCGCGGTGTACCTGGTGACGATCGCGCTGCTCGGCGGCGGGGCGGCGGCCACGTTGTGGCGGGTCGGGCGCGGGCCGTCGATGCTGGACCGCGCGGTCGCCCTCGACGTTCTGACGTCGCTGGCGATGTGCGCGGTGGGGCTGTTCGCGGTGGTCAGGGACGACTACTCCGACCTGCCGGTGCTCCAGGTGCTGTCGTTGCTGGGGTTCGTGGGGTCGGTGTCGCTGGCCCGGTTCTTCCCGGGGCGGTCGGGGTGAGCGTCCTGGACGGCGTGATGGAGGCCGGGGCGGCGGTCTGCCTGGTGCTCGGTGCCGTGCTGGCGTTGTCGGCGGGCGCCGGGCTGGTGCGCTTCCGCACGACGCTCGACCGCATGCACGCCGGCACCAAGCCGCAGGTGCTCGGCGTGCTGCTGGTGCTGGCCGCGATGTGGCTGCACCGGCCCACCTGGTGGAACGCCGGGCCGCTGCTGATCGTGGGGGCCTCGCAGGTGATCACCGTGTCGGTGGCGGCGTACATGGTGGGGCGGGCGGCCTACTCGCGTCAGTCGTCGCGGGACGAGACCGAGATGCCGCCCTCGGAGGAGGACTGATCACCCCTGCGGTCGAGGGCGGGCTGGCCGAACCAGGTCCAGGCGGCCAGCCCGGCCAGGATGCCGGCGGTGACCCAGGCCAGGGTGGAGTGGAACAGGTAGTCGATCACCAGCATGGTGGCCGTGGTCATCGACACCACCAGGGCGAGCGCTCCTAACAGGCCGTAGGTGTTGGACCGGCGTACCAGCCTCTCCTTGTGGCCCTGCCGGAACAGCACGCGGTGCTGGGCGGTCGGCGCGATGTAGCAGATCGACGCGACGGCGGCGCTGACCAGCGCGGCGAAGTAGAGCCAGCGGTCGGTCTGGTCCAGCTTGACGAAGCCGGGCGAGAAGGGGACGGTCAGCAGGAACGCGAACAGCACCTGCACGCCGGTCACCGCGACGCGGGCGCCCTGCAGCAGTTCGACGAAGTTGCGGTCGGCGCGTTCCTCGTGCGACTCGTTCTTCACTCGGCCTCCTTGTCGGGTGTTCTCCTCTTCCTTGGCGGAGGCCGGTCGAAACATGGATCGTCGAGTTCAGGTGAGGATCTTGGCGGGGGTGATGGGCAGGTCGCGCACCCGCCGGCCGGTGGCGTGGTGAACGGCGTTGCCGATCGCGGCGGCGGTGCCCACGATGCCGATCTCGCCGATGCCCTTGGAGCCCATCGGGTTGAGCAGGCCGTCCTGCTCGTCGATCCAGACGGCCTCGATCGCCGGCACGTCGGCGCAGGCCGGCACGTGGTACTGGGCCAGGTCGCGGCGCAGGAAGCCGCCGAACTCGTCGTCGGTCAGCGTCTCCTCCATCAGCGCCATGCCCACGCCCATGGTCATGCCGCCGACGAACTGCGACCTGGCCAGCCTGGCGTCCAGGATGCGGCCGGCGGCGAACACGCCGAGCAGGCGCGACAGGCGGATCTCGCCCGTCACGGAGCTGACCCTGACCTCGGCGAACTGGGCGCCGAAGGCGTGCCTGGCCAGCTCCTCGTCGGCCTTGACCTCCTCGGTGGTGTCGGCGGACCCCTCGCCGCCGTCGGCCCGCAGCGCCTCGCAGGCCCGTACGACGGCCGAGCCCCACGACGCCGTGCCCATCGAGCCGCCCGCGACGGGGGCGGCGGGCAGGTCGCTGTCGCCGAGCTCGACGTGCACCCGGCCGGGGGCGACGCCGAGGCAGTCGGCCGCGATCCTGGTGAGCACGGTCCGGGCGCCGGTGCCGATGTCGGCGGCGGCCACCCGGATGACGAAGTCGCCGTCGCGCACGGTCGCGGTGGCCTGCGACGGGCCGCGCCTGGCCGGGTAGGTGGAGGCGGCCACGCCGGTGCCGACCAGCCACTCCCCCTCGCGCCGGACGCCGGGCTGCGGGTCGCGGCGGTCCCAGCCGAAGCGGCGGGCGCCCTCGCGCAGGCAGGTCACCAGGCTGCGGGAGCTGAACGGCAGGCCGCCGTCCGGCTCGGTCGTGGGCTCGTTGCGGATGCGCAGCTCGACGGGGTCGATCCCGGCCGCCTCGGCCAGCTCGTCCATCGCCGACTCCAGGGCGTACATGCCGGGGCACTCGCCGGGGGCGCGCATCCAGGACGGGGTGGCGACGTCGAGGCGGACGAGCCGGTGCGCGGTGCGCAGCGCGGGCGTGGCGTACATGACGCGGCCCGGGGTGGCGGCCTGCTCGGCGAACTCGACGATCCTGCTGGACTGCACGTACGCCGTGTGCTCGACCGCGGTGAGCCGGCCCTCGGCGTCCGCGCCGAGCCGCAGCCGCTGGACGGTGGGCGTGCGGTAGCCGGTGAGGTCGAACATCTGCTGCCGGGTGAAGACGACCTTGACCGGCCGCCCGGCGGCCCGCGCAGCCAGGGCGGCGAGCACGGCGTTCGGCCTGGTGGTGCCCTTGGAGCCGAAGCCGCCGCCGACGTGCCTGGACACCACGCGCACCTGCTCGGCGGGCAGGCCGAGGGTCTTGGCGATGCTGTCCCGGTCGCCGCTGGCGCCCTGGGTCGAGTCGTAGACCAGCAGCCGGCCGTCGTCGGCCCACACGGCCACCGCGGCGTGCGGCTCCATCGCGTTGTTGTGCAGGGGCGGCGTCGTGTACGTCACGTCCACGGCCGACGCGGCGGCGGCCAGCCCGGCCTCCACGTCGCCCTTGCCGGTGTCGGGCGGCAGGTTCGGGTTGACCACCTCGGGCCGGTAGAGGTCCGGGTGGTCGGCGCGCAGCCGCACGTCGTGGACCTGCGGCTCATAGGCGACGCGGACGGCGTCGGCGGCGGCGCGGGCCTGGTCGTAGGTCCCGGCGACGACGGCGGCCACGAGCTGGCCCCGGTAGACGACGTCCCGGGAGCGGAACAGCGCCAGCTCGGGGTCGGCGTCCTCGGCCAGGTCGGGCGGGTCCTCGACGGACAGCACGGCGAGCACGCCCGGCATGGCCAGCGCCTGCCCGGCGTCCACCCCGGTCACCCGGCCCCTGGCGACCGTGGACTGCACCGGGTAGCAGTAGGCGACGCCCTCGACCGGGTACTCGGCGGCGTACGTGGCCAGCCCGGTGACCTTGACGCGCCCCTCGATGCGGTTCACGGCGTCAGCTCCTCCAGCGTGCGGACGATCAGGTTGCGCGCCAGCGGCAGCTTGAACGCGTTGCGCGGCAGCGGGCGGGCCTGGTCGAGCTCGGCCTCGGCGGCCCGCAGGTACGCCTCCCCCGTGGCGGGACCGCCGATGATCTCCCGTTCGGCGCGTTCGGCCCGCCAGGGCGCGTGGGCCACGCCGCCGAGCGCGATGCGGCAGCCGGTCACCACGCCGTCCCAGCGCACGTCGAGCACGGCGGCGATGGACACCAGCGCGAACGCGAACGAGGCCCGCTCGCGCACCTTGCGGTAGAGGGAGGCGCCCGGCGGCGGCGCGGGCAGCTCGACGGCGGTGATCAGCATGCCGGGTTCGAGCACGGTGTCGCGCTCGGGCTCGTCGCCGGGCAGGCGGTGCAGGCCGGGAATGGGGATGATCCGGTCGCCGGCCGGGCCGGTGACGTGCACCTCGGCGTCGAGCGCGGCCAGCGCCACGGCCATGTCCGAGGGGTGGGTGGCCACGCAGGCGTCGGAGGCGCCGAGCACGGCCAGGTTGCCGTGGTCGCCCGCGATCGCGGGGCAGCCGGTGCCGGGCTCGCGCTTGTTGCACGGCCTGGTGACGTCCTGGAAGTAGGGGCAGCGGGTGCGTTGCAGCAGGTTGCCGGCCACCGTGGCCATGTTCCTGACCTGGCCGGACGCGCCGGTCAGCACGGCCCTGGCGAGCATCGGGTAGCGGGCGCGGACGAGCGGGTCGGCCGCCAGGTCGCTGTTGCGCACCGCCGCGCCGATCCGCAGCCGGTCGCGTACGGGCTCGACGGCGTCCAGCGGCAGGCGGCTGACGTCCACCAGGTGGTCGGGGGCGGCCACGCCGAGGCGCATGAGGTCGACCAGGTTGGTGCCGCCGCCCAGGTACATCGTGCCGGGGCCGTACCGGCCGACCGCGTCCGACGGGCTCTGGGCGCGGACGTAGTCGAACGGCTTCACCGGGCCACCTCGCCGATCGCGGCCACGATGCCGGGATAGGCGCCGCACCGGCACAGGTTGCCGCTCATGCGTTCCCTGATCTCCTCGGGCGTCAGGTCCGGGTCGAGGAGGAGGTCGGCGGTGACGGCGCTCGGCCCGGGCTCGCCCAGCATGCCGACCGCCGAGCAGAGCTGGCCGGGCGTGCAGTAGCCGCACTGGAAGGCGTCGTGCTCGATGAACGCGGCCTGCAGCGGATGCAACTGCTCGCCCGCGGCCAGCCCCTCGACGGTGACGATCTCGCTGCCGTCCACCGCCACGGCCAGCGCCAGGCAGGAGTTGGCCCGGCGGCCGTCGATGAGCACCGTGCACGCGCCGCACTGGCCGTGGTCGCAGCCCTTCTTGGAGCCGGTCAGGCCGAGCCGTTCGCGCAGCAGGTCGAGCAAGGAGATCCTGGGGTCGACGGCCACGGTGTGCGGCACGCCGTTCACCTGCAGGGTGATGTCCATAGGCGCTCGCCTACCCGGCCACCGCCGGGGGCAACCACGGGCTCGGACATCTCGGGGTAAAGGTGACGGAGTCCAGGTGTCGGGCCGCGGGCGGCGGGTAGCCGGGGAGAGGAGTCGGGCCGCGGAGGGGTGCATGGGGCGAGCGTTCGACGAGCAGATGGCGGAGTCCGAGGCGGTGCTCACCGTCAACGCGGGCTCGTCGAGCCTGCGCCTCGACCTCGTGCAGGGCGGCTGCGTGCTGGACAGCGCGCACGCCGAGCGGGCCGCCGACCCCGGCTCGGCGCGCGAGGAGCTGGCGGCGTTCCTGGGCGGCCACTTCGACCGCGACATCCGCGCGGTGGCGCACCGGCTGGTGCACGGCGGCGACGTCGTCCGCGCGCCCACGGTCGCCGACGACGAGACCGTCGAGGCGCTGCGCGGCGTCGTGAGCCTGGCGCCGCTGCACCTGCCGCCCGCGCTGGCGCTGCTGGAGGCGGCCCGCGAGCAGCTTCCCGCCGTGCCGCACGTGCTCTGCCCCGACACGGCCTTCCACGCCGGCCTGCCCGACGCCGCCGCCGTCTACGCCCTGCCGCGCGAGTGGCGCGACCGGTACGGCCTGCGCCGCTACGGCTTCCACGGCCTGTCCTACGCCTGGACCGCCGACCGGGTGGCCGAGCTGCTCGGCCGGCCGCTCGCCGACCTGGAGCTGGTGCTGACCCACCTGGGCGGCGGCTCGTCGGTGTGCGCGGTGTCGGGCGGGCGCAGCGTGGACACCTCGATGGGGTTCACCCCGCTGGACGGCGTCCCGATGAGCAGGCGTTCGGGCAGCGTCGATCCCGGGATGCTGATGTGGCTGCTGTCGCAGGGCCACCTGTCGGCCGACGAGCTGGGCGAGGGCCTGCAACGCCGGTCCGGGCTGCTCGGGCTGTCCGGCGGCCGCTCGGGCGACACCCGCGAGCTGGTCGAGGCCGAACGCGCCGGCGACGCCGAGGCCGCCCTGGCCCTGGAGGTGTTCTGCCACCGGGTGAGCCGGGAGATCGCCGCCGCCGCCACGTCGCTGTCCCGGATCGACGCGCTGGTGTTCACCGGCGAGATCGGCTGGGACCAGCCCGAGGTGCGCGAGGCGGTCTGCCGCCGGCTCGGGCTGCTCGGCGTCGAGCCGCCCGAGTCCGGCAACCGGCACGACGACGGCCCGGTCAGCGGGCCGGGCGCCGCCGTGCCCGTCCTGGTCGTCCAGGTGCGCGAGGAGCTCCAGCTCGCCCGCGAATGCCTGGGCGTCTTCCGGCCGGCAGAGGAGGACGGCTATGGATGACGTCACCCGCTCGGCGCTGCGGCTGTCGGGCGAACAGGACCTCGACCCGCTGCTCGACCGCGTCGGCGAGGCCGGTCTCGTGCTGATCGGCGAGGCCAGTCACGGCACCCACGACTTCTACACCTGGCGGGCCGCGCTCACCCGCCGCCTGATCGCCGAGAAGGGCTTCGGGTTCGTCGCCGTCGAGGGCGACTGGCCCGACTGCGAGCGCGTCCACCGCGCGGTCACCCGCGACGGCGAGGACCCCTTCGACGCCCTGTACGCCTACCAGCGCTGGCCCGCGTTCATGTGGGCCAACGAGGAGGTCGCCGAGTTCTGCCGCTGGCTGCGCCGCTGGAACGCGGCCCTGCCGCCGCAGGAGCGCGTCGGCTTCCACGGCCTCGACGTCTACAGCCTCTGGGAGTCCCTGCGCGCCGTGCGCCGCTACGCCGCCGACCACCTGCCCGGCCAGCTCGGCACGGTGATGGAGGCCCTGTACTGCTTCGAGTCCTACGGCCACGACCCGCAGCGGTACGGCCTGGAGACCCGCCTGGTCCCCGACTCCTGCGAGAACGAGGTCGTGGAGCTGCTCAGGGCGGTCGTGGCGGCCGCGCCCGCCGGCGAGGACGGCTTCGAGGCCCGGCAGAACGCCGAGGTCGTGGCCGGGGCCGAGAGCTACTACCGGACCATGGTCGGCGGCGGCCCCGATTCGTGGAACGTCAGGGACGTGCACATGGCCGACACCCTCGACCGGCTGACCGCCTTCTACGGGACCAAGGGCGTGGTGTGGGCGCACAACACGCACGTCGGCGACGCCCGCGCCACCGACATGGCCGCCGCCGGCATGACCAACCTCGGCCAGCTGGCCCGCGAGCGGCACGGCGAGGACGTCGTCCTGGTCGGCTTCGGCGGCTACCGGGGGACGGTGGTGGCCGGGGCGAGCTGGGGCACGCGGGCGCACGTCATGCCCGTCCCGCCGGCCCGGCCCGGATCGCTGGAGGCGCTGCTGCACGACGCGCTCGGCGGCGAGCGCGCCCTGTTCGTGACGCCCCCGCGGCCCCGTCCGCGCTGGTTCGACCAGCCGCTGGACCACCGCGCGATCGGCGTCGTCTACCGGCCCGAGCGCGAGAAGTGGGGCAACTACGTGCCCACCGCGCTCGGCGACCGCTACGACGCCTTCATCTGGCTGGACGTCACCGAGGCCCTGCACCCGCTGCACGCCGAGCCGTGGGACGACGTCGAGCCGGAGACCTATCCCAGCGCCATGTGACGGACTGTCGGTGGCGGATGGTTTGATCGCTGCTGTGGAGGCCTCGGTCGAGCAGCTCGTCTACGTCAGGGACGACGAATACACCGTCGCGCGCATGAGCGCCGAGGGCGTGCCCGACTTCGTGGCCACCGGCCGGGCGCTGTCGGGCGCGCAGCCCGGCGAGACGCTCCGGCTGACCGGCGACTGGAGCCACCACGCGCGCCACGGCAGGCGGTTCGCGGTGTCCGGGTGCGAGCGGGTGGTGCCCGCCACGGTCCGGGCGATCCGCGTCTACCTGGGGTCGGGGCTGATCCGCGGCATCGGGCCGCGGCTGGCGTACGCGATCGTCGACCACTTCGGCGAGGACACGCTCAAGGTCATCGACGCCGAGCCGGGGCGGCTGACCGAGGTCGTCAACATCGGGCCGCTGCGGCAGGCGCAGATCGTCCAGGCGTGGCAGGAGCAGAAGGCCATCGCCGCGCTGATGGTGACGTTGCAGGGGCTGGGCGTCAGCCCGCTGCTCGCGGCCAAGATCCACCAGGTGTTCGGCGGCGAGGCCGAGGAGGTGCTGGCCACCGACCCCTACCGGCTGATCGGCCGGGTCAGGGGCATCGCCTTCCGCGTCGCCGACCGCATCGCGCTGCAGCGGGGGGTGCCCGAGCGCAGCCCGCAGCGGATCAAGGCGGCGCTGCTCGACCGGCTGGAGTCGGCGGCGGTCCGCGACGGCCACTGCTTCGTGCCGGTGCCCCATCTGGTGGCGCGGGCGGCCGAGCTGATCGAGCTCGACCCCGAGGCGGTCGGGCCGATGATCGACGCGCTGGTGGCCGAGCGGCGGGTGGTGGTCGAGGCCGACGACGAGCAGCCGGGGCGGGCGGTGGCCTACGCCAAACACGTGCACGCCCGCGAGCGGCAGCTCACCGAGCAGCTCACCCGGCTCCTGCGGGCCCGCTCCACGCTGCCGCTGCGTTCCTTCCGCGAGGACGAGACCCTCCACGACGACCAGCGGGCGGCCGTCAACATGGCGCTGACCTGCACCGTCTCGATCATCACCGGCGGGCCCGGCTGCGGCAAGAGCCACACGGTCAGGGCCGTGGCCGCCACGGTCAAAGCGTCGGGCGGCTCGGTCACGCTCACGGCCCCCACCGGCAAGGCCGCCAAACGCCTGTCGGAGCTGACCGGCATGCCCGCGATGACCATCCACCGCATGCTCGCCCACCAGCCCGACCCCGACCCCTCCACGCTGTTCGAGGAGGCGCCCGCGCAGGCCGACCTGATCGTGGTCGACGAGGCGTCGATGCTCGACCTCCATCTCGCCACGCGGCTCACGGCGGCCGTCCAGCCGGGCAGCCACCTGCTGCTCATCGGCGACAGCGACCAGCTGCCCAGCATCGGCGCCGGCGACGTGCTGGCCGACCTGCTGCGCGTGGAGGCCGTCCCGCGGGTGCGGCTCACCCACGTCTTCCGCCAGGCGGCCGGCAGCGGCATCGTCGAGGCCGCCCACCTCATCCGGGCCGGCCGCGTGCCGGCTACGCCGGGGCGCGGCGGGTTCTGGTTCGAGGAGCTCGACGATCCGGCGCGGGTGGCCGAGCGGGTGGCCCATCTGGCCATGGAGGCGATCCCGCGCAAGCAGGGCGTGCCGCCCGAGCAGGTGCAGGTGCTGTGCCCGATGCGCAAGGGCGAGACGGGCGCGGTCACGCTGGGCCGGCTGCTGCAGGACCGCCTCAACCCGGCGGCCGACGACAAGCCCGAGCACTGGTCGGGGGCGTCGGTGTTCCGGGTGGGCGACCGGGTCATGCCCATCCGCAACAACTACGACAAGGGCGTCTTCAACGGCGAGACCGCCACGGTCACCGCCGTGCTGCCGCAGGACCGCGTGGTCGAGGTCCGCACCGACGACGGCGAGACCGTCCAGTACGGGTTCGGCGAGCTCGACGACCTCACCCACGCCTACGCGATCAGCGTGCACCGCTCGCAGGGCAGCGAGTACCCGTTCGTGGTGGCGCCGATCGTGGCCGAGGCGGGCGGGATCATGTTGCGGCGCAAGCTGCTGTACACGCTGGTGACGCGGGCCAAGGCGTGGGTCGTGCTGGTGGGGCAGCGGGAGGCGCTGGAGCTGGCCGTCCACCGGGTGGGCCGCCCGCGCAACACCGGCCTGCCCCGCCGCCTGGCCCAGAGCCTGTCGGCCTGATCCCGCCCCGGGCCGACCCGTGATCGGGCCGTGCCCGGTCGGGGCCGGGCCGGGTCAGTCCTGGCGGATGAGGGCCGTGGCGAGCAGTTCGGCCAGGTGGCGGCCCTGGCGTCCGGTGCCGGCGGCGGCGATCTGGGTGCGGCAGGAGAAGCCGTCGGCGAGCAGCTCCTCCCCCGGGCCCGCCGACCGTACGGCCGGCCAGAGCCCCTGCTCGGCGCAGGCCTGCGCCACCTCGTGGTGCCCCCGCTCGAACCCGAAGTTGCCGGCCTGCCCGCAGCAGCCGGTGTCGAGCACGCTGGTCCGGATGCCGAAGCGGTCGAGCACGGCCCGGTCGGCGTCGTAGCCCATGATCGCGCTCTGGTGGCAGTGCACCTGCGCGATCGCCTGTCCGCCGGTCGTGGCCGGCCGCCAGTCGGCGGCGCGCGTCTCCAGCAGCTCGGCCAGCGTCAGGAACCGCTCCGCCAGCAGCCGCGTCTCGGCCGTGTTGAGCAGTTCGGGCCCGTCGGAGCGGAACACGGCGGCGCAGCTCGGCTCCAGGCCGACCACCGGCACCCCGGCCTCGGCCCAGGGGGCCAGCGCCCCCACCGTCCGGGCCAGCACCCGCCGCGCCACCCCGAGCTGCCCGGTGCTGATCCAGGTCAGCCCGCAGCACAGCGTCACCGGCGGCACCACGACCTCGAACCCGGCCGCCTCCAGCACGTCCACGGCGGCCCGCCCGATGTGCGGGTCGAAGTGGTCGGTGAACGTGTCGGCCCACAACACCACCCGCCCCCGCGTGCCCGGCCCGCCGCGCGGACGCCGCCTGAACCAGTCGGTGAACCGCTGCCGGGCGAACCTCGGCAGCTCGCGCTCCGGCGTGATCCCCGCGACGGCCTTGACCAGCCGCGACAGCCCGGGCGCCGAGTTGACCGCGTTGACCAGGCCGGGCGCGGCCGAGGCGAGCGCGGCCCACACCGGCAGCCAGCCCATCGAGTAGTGGGCGCGCGGCCGGACGCGGCGCCGGTAGTGGTGGGCGAGGAACTCGGCCTTGTAGGTGGCCATGTCCACGTTCACCGGGCATTCGGAGCGGCAGCCCTTGCACGACAGGCACAGGTCGAGCGCGTCCCGCACGGCGGCCGAACGCCAGCCGTCGGTGATGACGTCGCCGCGCACCATCTCCTCCAGCAGCCGGGCGCGCCCCCGCGTGGAGTGCTCCTCCTCGCGGGTCACCCGGTAGCTGGGGCACATGACGCCGCCCTCGAAGGTGCGCTTGCGGCAGGTGCCGGTGCCGACGCAACGGGTGGCGGCGTGCCCGAATCGGCCGTGGTCGTGGGGGTACTGGAAGAACGTCTGGCGCGGCTCGTGCGGGTAGAAGCGGTACTGGGCCAGGTTCTGGTCGAGATGGCGTGGGTGGACGACCTTGCCGGGGTTCATCCGGTCGCGCGGGTCGAAGATGGCCTTGAAGCGGCCGAACACCTCCACGACCTCCTGGCCGAACATGACGGGCAGCAGCTCGGCCAGCGCCTGGCCGTCGCCGTGCTCGCCGGACAACGAGCCGCCGTAGGAGGCGACCAGCTCGGCGGCCTCCCTGGCGAAGGCGCGGTAGCGGGCGATGCCGTCGTCGGTGTGCAGGTCGAGCGGCAGCCGGCCGTGCACGCAGCCCTGGCCGAAGTGGCCGTACAGGGCGGAGTCCTGGTAGTCGTGCGCGCGCAGCAGCCGCTCGTAGTCCCGCAGGTAGGCGCCCAGCCGCTCGGGCGGCACGGCCGCGTCCGACCAGCCCTCGTATGTCTGGCGGCCAGTCGGCGGGTACGCCTCCACGCCGAGCCCCGACTCCCGCCACCGCCACAGCCGGTCCTCCCTGGCCGGGTCGCCGAGGAAGGCGTGCGTGGGCGTGGGCGCCCCGGCCCGCTCCCCCACGTCGCGCATCATCGTCTCGGCCCGCTCGCGCGCCTGCTCGGGCGTGTCCCCGCCGAACTGCACCAGCAGCCAGCCGCCGCCCTCGGGCAGGTCCTGGAGCGCCGGGTCGCCGGGGTGCTCCCGCTTGGCCAGCCGGTACATGGTCTCGTCCATGGCCTCCAGCGCGATCGGCGCGTGCCGGGCCACGGCCGGGACGGCGTCGGCGGCGGTGAAAACGTCCTCGAAGCCGAGCACGGCCAGCGCCCTGGCGGGCGGGGACGGCACGACGCGCAACTCGGCGCGCAGCACGGTCACCAGCGTGCCTTCGCTGCCGGTCAGGGCGCGGGCCAGGTCGAAGCCGTTCTCGGGCAGGAGCTGGTCGAGGTTGTAGCCGGAGATGCGGCGTTCCAGCCTGGGGTAGCGGGTGCGGACCAGTTCCATGGTCTCGTCGCGCAGCTCGCGCACCTGGCGGTAGATCTCGGCCAGGCGGCCGCCCTGGGCCTGGATGCGGTCGTACTCGGCGTCGCCGGTCGGCCCGACCCAGGCGCGCACGCCGTCGTAGGTGAGGATCTCCAGCCGGAGCACCGACTGCGACATCTTCCCGTACGCCTGCGCCGAGGCCCCGCACGAGTTGTTGCCGATCATGCCGCCGATCGTGCAGGCCCGATGGCTGGACGGCCGCGGCCCCACCATCAGCCCGTACCGGGCCAGCTCGTGGTCCACCTGGTCGAGCACGGCCCCCGCCTGGACGACGACCCGGCGGCCCGCCGCGTCCACGGACTCGACCGCGCCGCAGTGCTTGGACCAGTCGATCACCACCGCCGCGTTGCAGCACTGCCCGGCCAGGCTGGTGCCGCCGCCGCGGGAGAGCACGGGCACGTCCCCGGATCGGCACACGGCCACCGCCGCCACCCCGGCGTCCAGGTCGTACGGCACGACGACGCCGATCGGGACCTGCCGGTAGTTGGAGGCGTCACGCGCGTAGGCGGCGCGGCTGCCCAGATCGAAGCGCACCTCGCCGTCCACGGCCGCGGCCAGGCGGCGGCTCAGCGTCTCGACGTCGATCTCGCGGGACGTCGGCGTGCGCGTGACGGGCGTGTTGACCAGGCTCTTCATGCCCGGCCCTTACCCGGGCCGGCTCACGGGCCGCCCAACGGCGGGCCAAGCCCGGTTCTAGACCCCGAGCAGGTCGGTGAGGTCGTCGGCGTGCTCCTCCTCCTCTTCCAGGATCGACTCCATGAGCCGGCGGGTGGTGGGGTCGCCGTCGCCGAGCCAGCGGATGATCTCCTGGTAGGTGGAGATGACGATGCGCTCGGCCCACAGGTTGGCCTCCAGCAGCGCCTTCAGGTCGGTGTCGGCGGGCACCTGGTAGTCGGTGTGCGAGCGCTGGACGAGCTTGGCCGGGTCGAAGTCCGGCTCGCCGCCGAGCTGGCTGACGCGTTCGGCGGCGCGCAGCGCGTGGTCGAGCTCCTCCTTGGCGTGCTCGGTGAACTCCGCCGCCACCTGCGCGCGGTCGATGCCCTTGGCCGAGATGGCGTGCCTGGTGTACCTGAGCCAGCACACCACCTCGGTGGCGATCACGTCGTTGAGGACCTCGATGACCTTCTCCGGATCGCGGCCGAAGGTCTGCGTGATCGGCCCCTCGTCCATCTTCTGCCGCACCTGCTCGCGGATCCTGGTGACGTCGAGCACGAATTCGTCCGTCTGCGTCATGATGTGTCCTTCCCCCGGCGATTTCCCCTGGTCAACGGTAACTTCGCCGGACCCTGCGCCGGGGTTGCGACACGGGGGGACCGCAGGCGGGGCGCCAGGGCGAGCGTGACGGCCGCCGACGCCGCGGCCAGCACGGCCATGGCCGCGCCGGGCGAGGTGTGCTCGGCCAGGGCGCCGGCGAGCGTGGCGGCCAGCCCCTGCATGGCGACCATGCCGGAGGAGTGCAGGCCGAGCGCGTGGCCGCTCAGCTCGGGGGGCGTCAGCGCCATGAGCCGTTCCTGCAGCAGCAGGGTGGCGGCGAACCCGGCCGAGGCGAGCGCGACCAGCACCGGCGACGGGCAGGCCACGAACACCAGGTACGGCAGCGCGAGCAGCAGGTACAGCGGCGTGACCAGCCGCGCCCGCCGGTGCGGCGGCAGGTACCGGCCGACCAGCACGTCACCGGCGAGCATCCCGCCGGCGGCGCAGGCGAACAGCAGCCCGGCCCGGTCCGGCGCGAGCGGCACGAACAACGACTCGCAGCCGACGATCAGGCCGTTGGGCAGCCAGAGGGCGAGGTAGACGTGCCGGCGCGGCCGATCGGACCACAGGCGGGCGTTGTCGCGCCAGGTCCCGGCGGGTGAGGGCCGTCCGGACGCGCGCGGCCGCCGCCGTCCGAGCCCCAGCCCGGCCGTCGCGGCGGCCAGGTGGAGGGCCGCCGCGACGAGCAGCGTCCCGCGCGGCGACAGGACGGTCACCAGCACCCCGCCCGCGCCGAACCCGGCGATCTGCACGATCCCGGAGGACATGTTGAGCACCGACCGGCCGAGCAGGTAGCCGTCCCGGTCGAGCAGCTCGTTCAGCAGCCCGTAACGGACGCCGCCGCCGAGCGCGGACAGCGCGCCGAATGCCAGCACCACGGCGAGCATGCCCCACACGGGCAGGCCGGGCACGGCCAGGAAGGCGGCGCCGAGCGCGGCCGCCAGCGCCAGCCCGGACAGGGCGGCGCGCGGCGGCAGCCGGTCGGCCGCCGACAGCAGTGTGGCCGCGCCCACCACCTGGGCGAGCGCCGGGCCGAACATGGCCAGCCCGGACAGCAGCGGCGATCCGGTGTCGGCGTAGACGAGGGTGCCGAGGGCGAGCCCGCTCACCGTCTGCCCGGCCACCTGCCCGGACGAGACCAGGAAGAGCGGGGTGAATCCGGACCTGCCGAACAGGTCCCGGTACGTGCGCATGGGACGGCAGTCTTCGCGACCGGCGGCGGCAGGCGTTACTGTTTCGCCCACCCGCGAAACAGAGCAGGGACGAGGAGGACGTGGTGGGGTTCTGGCAGGTCGACGCGGACACGCTGGCGGACGGCCGGTTCGTCCTGTCGCCGCTGGCCGAGACGATCGCCGCGCTGAAGACGCTGGACCGCGCCGTCGCCGCCCATCCCGGCGAGGACGCCTGGCTGGCCGCCCACCTGCCCGCCTACCGCGCCCAGCAGGCCGCCGACCCGGTCACGGCGCTGCTCGTCCGCGCCGCGCTGGGCCGTACGTGGAACGCGACGTTCCTCACGCCCACGCCCGAGGGAGAGGGCGAGGCGGCCTTCGAGGAGGAGCTGGCGAGTGTCCGCGACACCCCGCCGGAGCAGGCGCGCGAGGACCTGGTCGAGTCGCTGGGCGGCCCGGTGCCCGCCGCGCTGCGCCGCGACGACCTGCCCGGGCGCATGGCCGCCCGGCTGGAGTGGGTGTGGCGCGAGACCGTGCTGCCGGCCTGGCCGCGGCGCCGCCGGATCATCGAGGCCGACGTCACGGCCCGCGCCGCGCGGCTGGGCCGGGGCGGCTGGGCGGCGGCTCTGGACGGCATGCGTCCCGGTCTGCGCTGGCTGGGCGACGGGCGGCTGCAGATCAACGCCTACGACCATCCGCCGCGGGACCTGGCGGGCGCGAGGCTGATGTTCGTGCCGGTCACGCCGCGCCAGGGCTGGGTGAGCTGGCACGGCTCCCGCCGCTGCGCGATCGTCTACCCGTGCTCGGGCCCGCTGGCCGACGTCGGCCCGCCGCCCGCGCCGCAGGCGCTGGGCCGGCTGCTGGGCGGGGCGCGGGCGGGCGTGCTGGTGCTGCTGGACACCCCGAAGAGCACCACGCAGCTCGTCGCGCTCACCGGCCAGGGCCTGGGCTCGGTGGGCCGCCATCTCAAGGTGCTGCTCGACGCGGGGCTGGTCGGCCGGGTGCGGGCGGGCCGTTCGGTCCTCTACGGCCGTACGTCCGTCGGCGAAGACCTCGTACGGGCACAAACCACCTGACCGCGCCCGCCCGCAGCTGCCACCATGGGAAGCCCATGGACGAACGACGCATGATCCGCATCTCCAAGTACCTGGCCAGGCACCTGCGCCACGACCCGCAGCGCATCGGACTCACCCTCGACGCGGCCGGCTGGGTCCCCGTCGACGACCTGCTCGCCGCCGCCGCGGCGCACGACTTCCCGATCACCCCCGACGAGCTGCGCCAGGTCGTGGCGGCCAACGACAAGCGGCGCTACGCGATCGAGGACGGCAGGATCCGCGCGAACCAGGGCCACTCCGTGCCGGTGGAGCTCGGCCTGCCCGCCATGGAGCCGCCCGCCTACCTCTACCACGGGACGGTGGCCCGCAACCTGGACGCGATCCGCCGCGAGGGCCTGCGGCCGATGAGCCGCCACCACGTGCACCTGTCCCCCGACCGGGAGACCGCCGTCCGGGTGGGCGCGCGCAGGGGCAGGCCGGTGGTGCTGGCGGTCGCCGCCGGGGACATGCACGCCGCCGGGCACCTCTTCCTGCGCAGCGCCAACGGCGTCTGGCTCACCGCCCACGTCCCCCCGGCCCACCTGCGCTTCCCCTCCTGACCCCGCTGCGGGAGCCCGGGGTTCTCCACGGCCCCCGGCAGGCGTCACGGCCAGAGCTGCAGCGTGAGGAGGGTGACCTGGTAGATGTCGCCGCGGGCCGTCCCAGCTCTCGTAGCGGACGAACACGCCGACGTCCGGGGTGACGTCCATGATGATCGCGTTGGGTCCGACCGCGACCCGCCGGCTGGGGGTGGGCCCGCCGAGGTCCCAGATGCCCGGCTGACGGGGACGGAGGTCCTGGGCGGCCTCGACGTCCGCGAAACCGTGGAGACGCCGCACCTCGATGCCGTCGGAACGCTCAGCGATGATCTCTGCCATGACGGCATTCTTTCCGTTCCGGGGGGACCGCGGCCCGCTTTCCGAACGGTGGGAAGCGGGCCGCGGCGGCCGCTATTTCAGCCGCAGGTAGAACTTGTCCTGCCGAAGGATTCGATTGTTGTTGTACCAGGCCTGCAGCACCGCGCCGAAACCCTGGTTCTGTTCCTTGCCGAGGATCTGCACCGAGAAATTGTGTTCCGGTTTCGCGTAGGCGGCTCCTTGCGCCGTCGAGGCGAAGGGGAACTGATCGCATTCGACGTCATCGGCGGCCAGTTCCTCCTTGCCGAACTCGAACTCGCACGTTTTACCGGCGAATCTATGATTGGCGTCGATCTGTGACGAATACCTCGCCCGGGACAGGGGGTTCTGCGGTGTGCCGCCCGGAATGCTCTTCGCCTGGCGCAGGTCTGGGAAGGCGATGCCGCCGGGTTGGGGGTTGGTGACGGAGCCGGGCGTCAGCGCCTGCTTGATGTGGTCGTAGATCTGGTCGACCGCCACGCCCTTGTCGTTCCTGTCGTCCTTGGCGAAGGACTGCGCGGGAACGGCGTCCATGATCACGCAGCCGCCGACGGAATTGCCCTGCGCGTCCTTGTTGTGCCAGGAGATGAGGGGTGAGGTGTCACACCTGACGGTGAAGGACCGGAACCCGGGCGCGGCCCGCTTGCCGTTGTAGTCGTGCGCGAGGGCGGGGGTCAGCGTACAGGAGCCGATCTTGTGCTCGCCGTCCGCACGGTCGGTGCGGAAACGTTCGGTGATCTGCCATTCCTGGCTCGCGTTGTTCCATTGCGTGGGAGTGGCCCACTTCGTCCCGGTCCTGGAGACGAGTTGGCAGGCGCCGGTTCCCGGCCCGGGATCGCTCACCTCGGTCCAGAACGCGTGCGGAGCCGTTGCGAGGGCGCCGAAGCCGCCCGCGTCGACCGAGATGCGGGTCGTGATCTCGAACTCGCGGCCGGTCTGGTCCGTCGAGATCCGCACCAGCCGCTTGCCCTGGACCTTGGTCAGCACCTGCTCCTGACCGTCCGGGTACTTCGCGGTGATCCGGCTGACCCAGGGCCCCTTGTTGCAGTAGGCGAAACGGTTCTTGGTGTAACCGTTCCAGGACTCGGTGGCGGCGGCCGCCTGGCATTCGGTGAAGGTGACGTCCTGGGCGGCGTCCTTGTCGGCGGGCAGGTACTTCTTGATGCTCGCCGCGTCCGCCGCCGCGATGGCGGTGAGCTCGGGGCGGCCCGCTGTCTCGGCCACCGTGAACGACTGCCAGTCCGACCAGGCGCCCACGGCTCCCGCCAGTGACACCCGGGCCCGCCAGCGCACCCGCCAGCCGTCACGCAGCTTGCCGGCGGGCACCTGGATGCCGGTGATCGCCGGGGAGCCGTGCTCGCCGGCCTCCGCGCTGCCCGACCAGATCACGCCCTTGCCCTGACGCGCCGACGCGTGTTCGACCTGAACCTCCGCCGAAGCGTGCCGTCCTGCCGCACGGGGGGCGTTGACCAGCAAGGAAGGCCGCGTCGTCGGGACGACCAGCCGTCCCGACGACTCCTTGACGCCGCGGACGCGCAGCTGGCCGGCCGCCAGGGCGCCGGGCGCGGCCTTCTTGGCCGCCGCCTTCAGCGGGGTCCATTGGTAGTTGGTGAACCACCAGGCGTAGGAGCCGATCATGATGTTGCCGGCCGCGTCCTGGGCTTCGCTCACCTCCGCCGCGTAGAAGCTGCCGAGCGCCTGGGAGGGCGTGAAGGTCAGCGTCTTCCCGTCCGGGCTCATGCTGGACTGTCCCGCGACCTCCCGCTCCTCGAACAGGTCTGTCACGGTGAGCCGGGCATTCGTGACAGGTTCGTTGAACCGCACGATCACCTTGGCGCTTGCCGGCACGTTCTCGGCGTCGTCGGCGGGCTGGACCTGCACGACCTCCGGGGACGTGGTGTCGTCACCGGGAGTCGGCGTGGGGGTGAGAGTCGGCGTGGGAGTCAGGGTCGGTGTGGGGGTCGGGGTCGGGGTCGGCGTCGGAGTCGGAGTCGGAGTCGGGGTCGGAGTCGGGGTCGGAGTCGGCGTCGGGGTCGGGGTCGGGGAGTCGATGTAGGTCACGACCAGCGTGGGGGCCTGCCTGCCGGACCGCGAGGAGGCGAACCCCCGGTCGTACGCCGACGCGGTGGACGCCTCGTGGACGCCTCGGAGGAGAAGGCCATGGTTCGGCCGGCCCGAGCCCCACGCCTGCGCGATGCCCGTGACCGGCCACGTCCACGTGTCGCCGATGACGGGATCGTCGTCCTGGCAGGGCTGCGGGTCACGGGCGGTGGCCTGGTTCTCAGTCGTCACCGCGGGTTGCCTGGCCCAGCTCAACGTGCTGATGTCCCAGGCCGCGGTCACCTGCTGGGCGAGGATGCCGGCGCCGCTGTCGCCGCATCCGTACCCGTAGACGTTCGACAGCCGCAGTTCCGCCGACTTGACCTGCTTGCCGGTGAGGGCGGCGGAGTCGAACCGCAGGTAGGTGCGCTCCTTGACCGGGGTGCTGGAGCCGTCGTACAGGCCCGCCCAGAGGTTGTCGCCGCTGTCGTCGATCGCGTCCGCGCTGTCGATCCAGAGGTTGTCCTTCAGCGGGAGTTCGATCGTGCGTTCCTGACCGGGGCCCGGGTCCGTGTCTGCGCTGCCGAGGAGTTTCAGCTCGTCCGCGTACAACGTCGCCGGGGCGTCCTGGCCGGCCTTGACCGACAGTTTGAGCTGCGCCGTCGCGGCCCCGGAGGGCGGCGGAACGGTCGCCTCGACGGCGGTCCAGGTGTCGGCCGCCAGGGTCCGCTCGACTGTGCTGGACTTGAGCAGTGTCCCGGCGGAGTCGAACCAGTCCACGCCCCAGGCGAGGGTGAGGCTCCCGCCCTGCGGGTAGAACCAGCCGTTGGCCGCGTGCAGAGCGTTCGCGCGGACCGCGAGCCCGGTCTCGGAGCGGACCTCCGCCTGACCGCCCGCGGGCACGACCAGCTTCGCCGACGCGGTTCCGGCACTCTCGTGTGCGCGGTCGGCCGACCGCTCCAAGGTGCCGCCGGTCGCCGTCCACGGCGAGAGCTCGCTCTCGAAGGACGGGTTGGCGTTGAGCACCTTGCCGGGCGCCGGTGGCGTCGGTTCGGGATTGGGCGCGGGCGGTGTTCCCGGATCGTCGGAGACCGGGTCGAACCCCGCGGCCAGCTCCTCGTCGGACAGGCCGCTCGGGTAGGACGCGTCCATCGCGCCGAGCTCGACGGTGTTGTTCCGGGCGATGGCCTCGTCCAGCGCCTTCTCCGGCGTGATCGCGCGGCCGGGCACCGTCTCCCCGTCGCGCATCGACGACGTCGCCCAGGCCTTGTCCTCCGCGAAGGAGCCGGCCGGAACCTGCTGGCCGCCGGGATAGTCGCGAACGATGGCGACCTGTTCCGGCTCGGGCGCCGGAACGTATTGGATCATGAGGGTGGGCGGGTGCCGGAAGCCCGGGTAGGGGTCGCCGTTCTGCTCCTTGGAGTAGTACTGGCGCCAGTTGATCGCCGTGGTCTCGTTGACGGCCCGCAGCACCATCCCGTGGTTGGCCACGCCCCGCTCGATCCACGCGCCGGCCATGTTCGTCACCGGGTGGACCAGCGTCTCCTCCGTGGCGCACCAGGAGCCGGGGGCGGCCTCGGAGTTGTAGCCGGCCTTGTTCACGCCCTCCAGGCTGCTGGCGAACGTGGGCTGCCGGGACCAGCTCAAGGTGGAGGTGTCCCAGGCCGAGGTGACCAGGGCGGCCCCGATGCCCGATCCCATGGGGTCGCCGCACTGCTGGCCGCTGGGGCCACCCGACTTGTAGTTCCACACCGACAGGTCCGCCTCGACCACGGTGGCGCCCTTGAGCGCGGGGTCGTCGGTGTCGAACTTCAGGTAGACGCGGGCGATGTCGGCGCCGGTGGAGGTGGTGCCGGCGCGCAGCCAGGCGGCCGCGGCGTTGTTGGTGGCGGGGTTGTTCTTGCTGACCCAGGCGTCATCGGGCTGACCGCCGCCGAACCAGTCGTCGGCCGCGGCGATCGTCACCGGGTAGGTCACCGCTGGATCGGCGAGGAACTTCTCGTCCGGCGTGAACACCAGCTCAGGCGTCGCGCCGGAGGCGTCCACCCGGGCCTGGACCGGGGCGGACCGGCCGGCGTCGGGCCCGGTCTCGGCCTTGGCGTCCATGGCGGTCAGGACGACCGGCGCCGCCGCGGCCTTGCCCTTGGCGTCCTTGAGCTGCGGCCGCCCGTCGGAGGTGGTGCCGAAGGCGGTGCCCTCGGGCAGGGTGAGCGGCAGCCGGACGGTCACCGGCCCGGCCGGCCGCCGCCGGAGGACCACCTGCGAGACGAACCCGTCAGGCTGGGCCCGCACCACGAGGTCGGCCCCGGCCGCGACGGCGTCGGGGTAGGTGACCGTGCTGCCGGAGACCTTCGGCTCCGGCAACGCCCGGGTGACGCGCAGGCCGGTCGTGCCCCGTTCGCCCGCCGCCGACACCAGGTGTCTGGCGCCGCGCGCGCCGAAGGTCAGCGGGGTTTTGACCCGGGCGGCCTGCAGCTTGCCGTCCCGGGTGACGATGCGGGTGTCGACGGGCTCCCAGGCGCCGGCCGGGTTCCTGAGCTGGACGGGCCGGGTGTACAGCTCAGCCCGCAGGTGCTTGCCGTCGGGGTTCGCCCAGACCTTCATGGTCTCGGAGAACCGGGACGGCACCTCGACGGGTTTGCCGGACTCGGCCGCCTGCCGCCAGGCGGCCTTGAGCGCCGGTTCCATAGTGGTGGCCGATGGCGTCGTCGCCGGAGGCGCCGCGGTGGAGGGTGACGTGCGGCCCTGGGCGATGGCGGGGGCGCTCAGGAGCGCGAGCGGCAGCGTCAGAGTCGTGATCAGGGCAGCGCGACGGCGCGTCCGGCGGGAAAAGCCGGACGCTAATCGACGTGTGTTCACTCACAGCCTTTCGAACAGATGTTGGTAAAACTCAGTGATCGTCACACGCGTGGGATTAAATGTAAAGATCGTTTCCAGTAACGGGAACGGGATGCTCCGTGATCGACCGGGGCCGCGCATTTTCCGGTCCGGAAGACCGCGGCGGGCACATCGCGGTGAATGACATGGACGCCGGCGATGTATTTCGCGGCGATCGATTCGGAATCGGGACCAAATCGCGGTGTCGCGGCACGCTCTTCGGGAAATCCCGCGCGCCCGATTTCGCGACCGAAGGGCCGCGGTTCAATATCCCAGCCGGTGAAGCGCGAACCGCACGACCGCCGCGCACGGCGGACGTTCGCCGACGACCAGTGCCCGCGCGCCGGGCGGGAGGGGCGTTGGCTAGGCTGTGGGCCGGAGGATGATCACCCATGCGCGCACGCGATCTCGTCACGGAGTTCCCTGCGGTCACGCTCGACATGTCGGCGCTCGACGCCGCCCGGCTGCTGGCCGAGCGCGACCTGCCCGGCCTCATCGTGATCGGCGACGACGGCCGCCCCCACAGCATCCTCCCCGGCACACAGGTGCTCCGGCTGGCCGTGCCGCCCTACTGCCAGGACGACCCGGCCCTGGCCCGGGTGGTGGACGAGGCCCACGCCGACCTGTTCCTGCGCCGGCTCGGCACGCGTACCGTCCGCGAGTGCCTGCCCGAGCAGCCGCGGGAGCTGCCGGTGGCGGACATGAAGGCCACGGTGCTCGAACTGGCGGCGCTCATGGCCCGCACGCGCAGCCCGCTGGTGGCGATCGTGGAGGACGGCCGGGTCGCCGGAGCCGTCACCCTCCAGTCCCTCCTGGACCACGCGCTCGCCCTCTGACCGCCTCCCCCGGTGCCGGTGACGCGCCGAGGGCGGCGACGATCTCCGGCCGGGAGCGTCGTAGGGTGGTGCCCATGGGGAAGACCGCCGCCCGACAGCCCGTCCCCGCCCGGCGGGCCGACGCCGAGCGCAACATCGCCGCCATCCTGGAGGCCGGGACGCGGCTGCTCAGCGACGACCCGGGCGCGAGCGTGGCCGAGATCGCCAAGGCCGCGGGCGTCGGCCGGGTCACCCTGTACGGGCACTTCCCCTCCCGCGAGGCCCTGGTGGACGCCGTCCTCGACCACACCGTCGGGCTGGCCGACGCCGTCCTGGAGGACGAGGCACTCGAGACGGCCCCCGCGCCGGAGGCGATGGCGGGGCTGCTGCGTTCGTCGTGGGAGATCCTCGACCGCCACCGGCGGCTCTTCGTGGCCGCCGACCGGGTGCTGCCCACCGAGCGCATCCGCGAGCACCACGACCGCCCGCTGCGCCGGGTGGAGCGCCTGATCGCCCGCGGCCAGGACGACGGCGACTTCCGCACCGACCTGCCGCTGGAGTGGCTGGTGACGACGTTCTTCGCGATCATCCACAGCGCGGCCCAGGAACGGGAGGCCGGCCGTCTGGCCGCCGAGCAGGTCGAGCCGGTCCTGGCCCGCACCATGCTCTCCCTCCTGACCCCGCCCTCCCCCGCCTGACCTCTCCCTCCAGGCCCCCGCCGGCCTTCCGGCACGACCGCACACCCCGCCGTCCCGGCGCGGCCCGAACGAGCCCGGCCGACCCGTGCCGCCGCGACACCCTACCGGCGTACCGTTTTGTTGTGCTTAACTTGAACACTAGTGTACGAGTTAAGGAGACCGGGAATGAGTCATCACGTCGGGACGCGGGCTGCCGCGCCCGCACAGAACAAGGGCTGGGCGGTGCTGGCGTTGTTGTGCCTGGCGCAGCTCATGCTGATCATCGACATCACCGTCGTCCAGGTGGCCCTGCCCACCATCGGCGCCGACCTCGCGCTCGGCCGGGAGGCGCTGACCTGGGTGGTGACCACGTACACGCTGTGCTTTGGCGGCCTGATGGTCCTCGGCGGGCGGCTCGCCGACGCGCTCGGCCCCCGCCGCACGCTCATGGCCGGGCTGGCGCTGTTCACCGCGGCCTCGCTCGCCTGCGGCCTGGCCGGCGACGGCGGCACGCTCATCGCCGGGCGGGCCGTCCAGGGGGTCGGCGCGGCGCTGCTGTCCCCCGCGGCGCTGGCCGTCGTCACCACCGTCTTCCAGGGTGAGCGCCGGGCCCGCGCGCTCGCCGTGTGGGCGGCCATCGGCGGCTCCGGCGCGGCGATCGGCGTGCTGCTCGGCGGCGTCCTGACCGACGGCCCCGGCTGGATGTGGGTGTTCTACGTGAACGTCCCCGTCGGCCTGCTGGTGCTGGCCGCCGTCCCCCGCGTCGTCCCCGCCCGCGTCGCCGCCCAGGCCACCGGCGATGCCCCGCGCGGCGGCCGGGTCGACGTCGGCGGCGCGCTGCTCGTCACGCTGGCCACCGCCCTGCTGATCTACGGGCTCGTCTCCGCCGGCGACGGCGGCTGGGCCTCCGCGGGAACCCTGCTGCCGCTGGCCGGGGCCGCCCTGTCGTATGTCGCGTTCGTCCTGGTCGAGCGGTCGGTACGGGCGCCGCTCATGCGGATCGAGACCCTGGCCAGGCGTCCCGTCGTCTCGGGCGCGTTCGTCATGCTGGTCGCCACCGGGCTGATGCTGGGCCTGTTCTTCCTCAGCTCCCTCTACCTGCAGCACGTCCTGGGCTACAGCCCCCTGCGGACCGGGCTCACGTTCCTGCCCGTCGCCGTCGCCATCACGCTGGGCGCGCACCTCGGCGGCCGCCTCATCGGCAAGGTGGGCGGCCAGCCGGTGGCCGTGGCGTCGTTCCTGCTGACCGCCGCGGGGGCGGCGCTGATGACCCGGGTGTCCCCCGAGGCGGGCGCGTTCACCACCTTGGTGCCGGGGTTCGTGCTGGCCGCCGTGGGGATCGGGCCGGCGTTCGTGACCGCCACCACCACGACGATGGCCAACGTCCCGCCCGGCGAGAACGGCGTCGCCTCCGGGGTGATCAACACCTTCCACGAGCTGGGCGGCTCGATCGGGGTGGCGGTGGTGTCCACGGTCGCCGCGTCCAGCCTGGTGCCGGGCGCGGGCGCCGGCGGCTTCACCTCGGGGCTCGTGTTGTGCGCGGTCGTCGCGGGGGTGGCGGCGCTGGTCTCGCTCGGTCTCGTCCCGCCCGGCAGGCCGGCGGGCGCGTTCGTCGGCCACGGTCACGGTCACTGATGGGATGTCCCCGGCGACCCCGGGAGGCTATTCTGCTTGCGTGACTGCTCCGCCCCCCGCGGGACGCGGCTTCTCGACACACCCGGCCTCCGCCGGGGCCGGTCATCACCGGGCGCTGGACGGCGCCCCTCCGCCACCGGTCGCGTCGCGTCCCGAGCGCGGTGGGCGGCGGCGATGCCGCCGCTGACGCTCCTGCGCCGGGAGCAGCCGGGCGTGACGGTGATCGAGGTGTCCGGCGAGCTCGACGCCACCAACCGCGCCCAGTTCGAGAGCTTCCTCAGAGACCGTCCGGAGCCCGGTCACCAGGTCGTGTTCGACCTGGCCCGGGTGCCGTTCGTGGACAGCTCGGGCCTGCACGTCCTGCTGGCCTTCGCCACCGACCAGCTCCGGAGGTCGGGCGCGGTGCGCCTGGCCGCCGTGCAGCCCCTGCCCGCCCGGTTGCTGGACATCACCGGGGTGCTCGGGCACCTCCCCGTGCACGACACCGTCGAGGAGGCGGTGGCCGCCGCCAGGGCCGCCGCGGAACGTTCCGTGTGACGGGCGGCGCGCGGGCGCATTCTCGGCTAACTTCGGGGCTAGCGCGCGTCTGGGCGCAGGCGGCTACTCTTCCGCTACCCAGGGTTGAAGTTCTTCCATGCCGGGCGAGCACGGAACGAGGAACACGACATGAGCGACCCCACGGTCGGCAACGCACGTACGAGAGGGCGCGGCAAACGGGTCCGAGGCCCGTCCGAGGTGGGCGAGACCGAGCTGCGCCAGCTGCTCGGCGGGCTGACGGCGGTCCGGGACGGTGATTTCCGTACCCGTCTGCCGGAGGACGCCGACGGGTTGCTGGGTGAGATCGCCTCGGTGTTCAACGGGATGGTCGATCAGTTGTCGTTGTTCACCTCCGAGGTGACGCGGGTGGCGCGCGAGGTGGGCACGGACGGGCGGCTGGGTGGTCAGGCCGATGTGCCGGCGGTGTCGGGGACGTGGAAGGACCTGACGGAGTCGGTGAACGCGATGGCGGGCAACCTGACTGATCAGGTGCGCAGTATCGCGCAGGTGACGACGGCGGTGGCGCGGGGTGACCTGTCGCAGAAGATCACGGTGCATGCGCGCGGGGAGATCCTGGAGCTGAAGAACACCGTCAACACGATGGTGGATCAGTTGTCGTCGTTCGCCGACGAGGTCACCCGGGTGGCGCGTGAGGTGGGCACCGAGGGCCAGCTGGGTGGTCAGGCCGAGGTGGAGGGGGTGGC
>NZ_JBFAOR010000006.1:0-735756 GCF_040675255.1 Nonomuraea sp. NPDC049624
GCGAACGGATCTGGTCGGCGCGACTGAAGGATAGGACGTATGACGTATGACTGCAATGCCCGGCATGAGCCGATTTCACTCTCGCTCAACTCTTCGTTTGCGGACCCTGCAGATCACGCCGCTGATCGTCATGCGCGCCCGCGACGTGTCACGCGCCCACCGCAGAGCAGCAGGAGGCTGCCGACCGGCGCCCGGAGGCCATCGTGTTCCTGCTGGAGTCCGGCGAGAGGCGCAGCGTTAGCGACCTCGCCGCCCGGTTGGAGCCGTCGCAGCCCGCGGCCTCGCCGGCATGATCATGCCGCGTTCAGGAGCGAGCCGACTGCGGGGGCCGGGCCGTAGTGGCGGAACGCGACGGACGCTCGGTGGTGCGCACGGTCGTGCGCACGGTGGGATTCGCCGCACCGTGCGCGGCAGGGCACAGCTGGGCCGGGCGACCGCGCAGGTCACCGCTCCAGTCGTACGGGAGCCTCCGGGGCGCGGCGGCGGACCAGCCAGGCCTCGGTGATGTGGTCGAACATCGCCGTGGCCGCGCCGCCGGGGTCACGGGCGGCGATGCGCTCGTAGATGCGGCGATGGCCCCGGTTGGACTCCACGCACAGCGCGCGCTCGGGCGTGCCCATGTACCTGGCGGTGTTGATGACCTGGCTCTCCAGCGACCGCACCACGCCGCGGGCGATGCGGTTCCCCGACGCCAGCATGATCACGTCATGGAAGGCGCGATCGTGGTCGGCGTAGGTGACGTGGTCGTCGACGAGTTGGTCCATCTTGTCCACCAGCGCCCGAAGCCGCTCCAGGGTCTCCTCCGAGGCGACCCGCGCTGCCACGTTGGCCATGTCCGACTCCAGCAGGCGGCGCGTGACGACGACATCGTCCAGTATTGCCAGGCTCTCGTCCTGGGCGATGGTCGCCCCCAGGACGAGCTCGTCCAGCATGTCCCAGCTCGTCGGCTGGGTGACGATGGTGCCCGCGCCCTGCCGTACCTGCACCAGACCCTTGGCCTCGAGCAGCTTCACCGCTTCGCGCACGACGGTGCGGCTCACCGAGAACGCCTCGCACAGCACCGGCTCCGCGGGCAGCGACGTGCCAGGCGCGTGCGTGCCGCTGACGATGCGCTCGACCAGCTCCGCCGTCACCGCCTTGGCCAGGCTGGCCGGGCGTCGGACCCAGGCCGGCTGCACCGGGACTCCGTGCGTTTTCTGCGTTGCCGTCACAAGGGGCAGTATATGTCATCCGTATTGCCATCATACGTCATACGAGTTAGGTTGCCGAGCAACAAGGGCCGCACTCTGGAAGTGAGAGCAATGAGGCAGCGAACACTATGGCCGCTCATCCTGGCCACGGGACTCGCGGTGGCCGGCTGCGGAAGCGCCGCGCCGACGAAGCCGTCCGCGGGGAGCGTCGCGCGCAAGATCGTGGTCTGGGACTGGAAGTCCGGCGAACCGGGCGTGGCCTCCTACGTCGAGAAGGCCAAGACCGACTTCGCCGGCAAGCATCCCGGCGTCACCGTCGAGTTCGTGGCGCAGCCGTTCGACCAGTACTACACGCTGCTGGGCGCGGCCCTCCAGTCGGGCAAGGGCCCCGACGTCATGCTGTTCAACGGCGGCGGGCAGCTGCGCGATCGTGTCGGCACTCTCATTCCGCTGGACCCGTACGTGGCCGAGGACAAGGAGCGGCTGGCCGGCTGGGACGCCTTCAGCACGGACGGCAAGATCTACGCTGCCCCGGTGACACTGCAGGGCCACCCGATCTACTACAACAAGTCGCTCTACCAGAAGGCGGGCCTGGATCCGGCGAGCCCGCCGAAGACCTGGAACGACTTCGTCGCCGACTGCGCCGCCATCAAGAAGGCCGGCGCCAAGTGCTTCGCCCTGGGGAACAAGGAGGGCATCGGGATCCAGTTCTTCATGTCCGGCCTGGGCCCGGGGATCCTGACGCCCAAGGAGTACGACGACTGGATCGCCGGGAAGCGCGACTGGAGCTCTCCTCATGTGAAGGAGATCTTCAGCCTGTGGAAGAAGGTCAACGACGACGGGCTGAACAACGAGGGCGCCAACTCCACCGCGATGTTCAACGACGCCTTCACGGTCTTCGACACCGGCAAGGCCGCCAACATCATCGGCCTGATGTCGGACATCGGGCACTGGAAGGACTTCGGGGAGTTCCTCGGACCCGAGAACGTCGGCGTCATGACCTCGCCGGTGGTCACCGCCGGAGCCACGCCCGTGCTCCCCTATGACGGCGGCATCGGCTACGGGGTCTCCAAGACGGCCAAGGACCCCCAGCTCGCCGCCGACCTGGTGCGGTCGCTGACCTCGACGGCTGCGCTGACCGCCTTCTACGAGGGTGCGGGCGCGATCACCGCCGACACCACGATCGACGTCTCACAGAGCGCGCCCGCCGTGGCCGCGATCGTGCCGCAGATCAAGGGCGGCAAGCCGGCGCTGCACGTCGCGCTGTCGTCCAAGACGCTGGACCTGATGGGCCGGCTGTCCCAGCAGTTGCTGAGCGGATCGGCGAGCGTCGACGACGTGGTGACGCAACTGGCGGCCTCCGACAAGGCGAGCTGATCGCGTGCCGACCGCAAGCACGTCACTGGTGGTCCGCCACGCCAAGGCGGGCTGGACCACCAGAACAAGGCTCGAACGGCTCGCCCCCTTCCTCCTGGTGGCTCCCGCCGTACTGATCATCGTGGCGCTGCGGCTGTGGCCGCTGGCCCTGGGCGTCAACTTCTCGTTCACCGGCGACGGCGACCTCAACGGGACTCCCGTCGGCTTCGGCAACTACGCCGAACTGCTCGCGGATCCGCTGTTCCGCATGGCGCTGCGCAACGTCGGCCTGCTGGTGGTGCTGCTCCCCGTCGCGGTGGCGATCCCAGGCATGCTGGCCACGTTCATCTTCCTGAAGGTGCCCGGCCACCGGCTCTTCCGCGGCGTCTACTTCTTCCCCGCCGTCCTGTCCCCGGTGATCGTCGGCGCGATCTTCAACCTGATGCTCGGCTACGACGGCCCGCTGAACGCCGCCCTGGCGCTGGTAGGCCTCGGCCCGGTCGACTGGCTGGGCGACCCGGGCGTCGCCATGGTCACGGTCACCGGCGTGCACATCTGGGCGACGTTCGGCATGGCACTGGTGGTGTTCCTCGCCGGGTTCTCCACCCTGGACACCGCGCTGCTGGACGCGGCCAGAGTCGACGGCGCGTCCCTTCCGCAGACCATCTGGCACGTCATACTCCCGAGCCTTTCGCGCACCCTCCAGTTCGTCTTCGTCACCACCATGATCGGAATGCTGACGTCCATGTTCGGCCTGCTGTACATCATGACCAGCGGCGGCCCCGAGGGTTCGACGTACCTGCCGGAGTTCTACGTCTGGATCCAGCAGGGGCAGATGAACCGCCCGGCCCTCGCCTCGGCGGCGTCCACGGTGCTGTTCCTCGTCATGCTCGTGGTCGGGACCCTGCAGGTCAGCCTGCTGCGCCGTACAGGCAGGACCGACTGATGCGACTCAAGTGGCTGGCCGCCGTCCCGATGGCCGCGCTCGCGCTGGCGACGATCTACCCGCTCGTCTTCACCGTCAACGTGGCGATGAAGACGCGTCGCGACTACATCCTCGACCGGTTCTCCCCCGCGAGCTCGCTGCACCTGGAGAACGTCGCCGCCGCGTGGAACAGCGTCGGCATGGCGCGTTACTTCCTCAACTCGGTCGTCGTGGTGACGGCGTCGGTGTTCCTGCTGCTGCTCTTCGGGTCGATGGCCGGGTTCGCGCTGAGCCAGCTCCGCTTCCGCGGCTCCTCGGCGCTCTTCCTCGGCTGCCTGGCAGCGCTGTTCGTCCCGTTCCAGGTGATCATGGTGCCGCTGGCCCGGATCATGGCGGACATCGGCCTCATCGACACCTACCCGGGGCTGATCCTGGCCTACGTCGCGCAATTCCTGCCTTTCA
Organism: Nonomuraea sp. NPDC049624; assembly: GCF_040675255.1. Classification (NCBI taxonomy): domain Bacteria; kingdom Bacillati; phylum Actinomycetota; class Actinomycetes; order Streptosporangiales; family Streptosporangiaceae; genus Nonomuraea; species Nonomuraea sp. NPDC049624. Next base: position 3,934 of record NZ_JBFAOR010000006.1, read on the forward strand.
CCATCTTCCTGATGACCAGCCACTACCGGACCATCCCGGTGGAGATCGTGCAGGCGGCCAGGATCGACGGCAACTCCACCTACGGCGTCTACCGGCGGATCATGATCCCGCTCGGCGCACCCGCGCTGCTGTCCGTCGGGATCCTGGACGCCCTGTTCTGCTGGAACGACGTGCTCATCGCGCTGCTGATGATGCCGTCACCGGAGCATCGGACGCTCATGGTCGGGGTCACCTCGCTGCGCGGGCAGTACTCCGACAACATCCCCCAGTTCGCCTCGGGGGTGCTGATCGCCGCGATTCCGGTCCTGCTGATCTATCTCTTCCTCCAGCGACAGATCGCCGACGGTGTCACCGCCGGCTCCACGAAGGGCTGACATGCGGATTTCGGGGTATCGGACGCTGACCACCGTGCACGAATGGGGCCGCCCCGTGGGCGACGCCAACGGCGTCTACGCCGACGGGAACGTTCCCGTGCCGATCGTGCTGGTGGACACGGACGAGGGGATCACCGGTGTCGGCCTCGGGCCGCACGCGCACCTGGACACCGTCTTCGCCGCCATCGAGGGTGAGGACCCGCGCGGCGTGACGGCGCTCTACGACCGCATGCTGCGCCAGACGTTCAAGGCCGGGCACGCGGGCGCCGTGTTCGGGGCCATCGGCGCGCTCGACACCGCGTTGTGGGACATCAAGGCGCGGGCCGCGGGGGAACCCCTCTGGCGCCTGCTCGGCGGACGCGATCGGCTGGTCCCCGCCTACGCCTCCGGTCTGGACATCGGCCTGACCGATGAGGAGCTCGTCTCCCTCTACCAGGTGTACGGCGAGCGCGGCCTGCGCGCGGCCAAGCTGAAGGGCGGCCTCGACCTCGACCACGACCGGCGCCGCCTGGCACTGGTGCACGAGGTGCTGACCGAGGCCGGGCACGGATCGCGGCCCGGCCTGATGCTCGACGTCAACGAATCCTGGACCCGCAAGCAGGCGGTCCGGCACGTCTGCGAGCTCGAACGCACCATGGACCTGACATGGATCGAGGAGCCGGTCCGCCGGTGGGACGCCGAGGGACTGGCCACCGTCGGCCGCGGGATCCGGGCCTCGGTCGCCACCGGCGAGAACCTCACCGGGCTGGAGCAGTTCCGGCCGCTGCTCGCGGCGGGAGCGGTCGACGTCGTCCAGACGGCCGCCGTCTGGGGGATCACCCATTTCCTACGGGTGTCCGCGCTGGCCCACGCCCACGATCTGCCTGTCAGCCCGATCGGCACCACCCCGATCGGGCTGCTGCACGCCGCGACGTCGGTGCCCAACCACCTGAGCAGCGAGCTGCAGGACCTGTGCCCGCCTGTCGGGGTGTCCGTCGATCTGACCGTCGAGCACGGCGCCTTCGTCCTCGGAGACTCCCCCGGCCTGGGCGTCGCGATCGACGAGGAGGCGATCTCGGCTCGCGTGCCGTACGAGACCGTGGCGGCCGGAACCCCGAACGTCCGGCCGGAATACGCAGGACGGCGATTGCTGTCCGCGTCCATCCCGTAACAAAGGAGCGTATGCGAACATTCGCCGCCTTACTCATCGCGGCCGGAAGTCCTCATCAGAGTGCAGTTTGCGAGCCTATCTCCGTGATGCCGCAGTGTGATTGTAGGGATTTGTAGTGTTACCGCCGGTTGGCGGGTCCGGTCGTGCTGTGATGGCTGAGTGACTGAGCGCAAGCCGTACCCGAGCGACTTATCCGACGCGCAGTGGGCGTTGATCGAGCCGGTGCTCACGGCGTGGAAGGCCGCGCACCCATCCCTCAGCGGCCACGAGGGCGGTTACGAGTTACGCGAGATCGTCAACGCCTTCGAAGCGTACGGCGGGGTGTCCTTCAGCGCACGTACGGTGGTCCTCGGCAGCCGTGGCACAGTCACCACTCGTCACGGCCTCGTCCTGATCGCCCAGCCGACAGGTTCCGGCTCCCACGGAGTGGACCGCTTCGTGGTGCCGGGCGTCGCGGATGTGTCGGCCGTCAACACGTCGCTGCGACACCTGGGCGCACCGCAACAAGCTGGCCGTCGAACTGCCCGGCGGGGGACGTCATGCCGGCGAGTTCGGCTTTGGTCCGGTCCTGCGTGACCTCGCCCGCCACAGCGACCGCTCCACGGCCTGGGTCACGGCGAAGTTCTCGGAGTACCCCTCCGCCCACCTGACGCTCACCGGGTCGGCCTGGCCCTGGCGGTCAACCCTGCTGGCCGTCGCGGCGGCCGCGGTCAGCGTCGGTGCGGGGTTTCTTCCGACGGCGATCCGGCAGGCTGTGCGGCGCCTGCGGGCGGCATGACAGCGCGTTGCAGCATCTCGCGCAGGCCGGACGGACCGCTCTGGAGTTGCAGGCCAAGAGCCGCCACCAGCACCTGGCCAGCCTCGGCCGCTACGTGCGCCTGGGCGAGGAGATCTCCGCGCGCATCACCGCCGAAGCCGACCCCGCCCAGCGCCGCCGTCCCCGCTGACCTCCACCCCACGCGCTGGAGCGGACGCGATCAGGAGGACTCCCGCGCCAGCAGCGCCTGATCATCGTCAGCGTCAGGCTCGACGCGGTACCCGGCCTTGCGCAGGTCGTCGGAGTACCGGGCGAGCTCCTGCGCGGATGCTTCAGCATCGTCCGGATGACCTCGGCGTCCCTGTCCCGCGCCGTACCCGAGCTCCGGCTTGTCGTCGCTCATGGTCAACACCGTGAGCGAATCGAGACCCTAGCCATGGGGGGTCCGTATCAATCCAGGTAAGAGGCTACTTCGTTGGAAATCATCCCAGCATCACCGGCGCCGCCGGACTCCTGCAGCTGGGCGGCTGGACACCGCACCAGCACATCACTCCGTGCTGCCCCACGATGCCGAGGACGGCAGCAACACCCCCACTCCCCTGGCTCGCTCCCGGCACGCGGACGAGCTGCGGCGGCTGGCCCAGCACCTGTCCGAACCGCTCCGCCGGCTCGCGGGCTCTTTGCCCCGCAGGTCTGGAAGACAACCTGAACCCTGAGTCCCGCAAGGCGGTTGAACCCGCGGTGTGCTCGGTCGGATCGCTTGACCTTAAGCACGGTTGAGGTCGCAGACTGCTGCCATGATTTTCACTGACTCAGAGCACGCATACCTGTCGGAGCAGGAACTCGGCCGCCTGGCCACCCTCGGCCCCGACGGGTCTCCCCACTCTCAGCCGGTCGCGATCTGGTTCGACCCCGCAACCGAGACCGTCCAGATCGGCGGCCCGGAGCTGAGCAAGAGCCGCAAATACAAGAACGTCCTGGCCGACCCCCGGGTTTCCCTCGTCATTGACGACCAGTCACCGACGCCCAACGCCCTCGGCCAGACCGGCCGCGGCATCGAACTGCGTGGTCACGCCGAGATCGTCTTCCTGGACCCACCGCTCCACCCGGCCTTCGACCACGAGACCCTGCGCATCCGACCGCACCGCATCGTCGCCTGGAATCTCGAGCCGATCACCAATCCATCCTTCGGGAGCGGCTCACACCTCCAGGGCTACAACTCCCGCGACGTCTGACCACGATCGAAAAGACGACGACCGGCGTCTGCCCGGCCGGAAGCGGCAGCACGACGCCTTCGTGGGCGACGGCCCCCGCATTGGACACCGCAGCGAAACCTTGCCGGCTGGAACGCTTGACGGGGTGGCCGTGGTGAGCGTCATCCGCATGCCGCGCGGCCACGGACCGTGCGGGCCTTGAGTACCGGGCATCGTACTGCCCGGACCAGCAGTCAAGTACAGTCCGGGACCGTGAGGGCCGGGATAGGGCCTGGGGCCCATCATGCCCGGCCCATGTCGACCAGGGCCACATCGACCACACGCCCTTGCAGCGGCAGCGCGATGCACATGGGCTGCGGCTGCTGATGGGCATGATCATCGCACCCACCGCCGCTTCTCCCAGGCCCAGGCCGGCGCACATGACGGCGCTCGCCCCCGCGTAACTCACCTTGCGGAACCGCATGGCTTTGCACCTCCATCACGCCGTCGGACAACGGATGAGACGGCCACACGACGGGGCGCGCGAAACACCTCGCGCCATCATTCCCCGAGGAGCAAAGGACCTGTGCCATCGAATGCTGACCTGATCGCAGCACCCGCCGAAGACCCGCACGACAACGACGCGCCACGCACCTGGCGCACGACCGAGGAAGTCGCAGCCATTCTCACCGTCGACCCGTCAACCCTCCGCCGCTGGCGCACGGCGAAGCCGCCCCAAGGACCTCCCTTCGTCCGGCTCACAACGCGCCTGACCCTCTACAACATCCACGACCTGCACCAGTGGCTCGCCGGCCACCGCATCGACCCCGGCGAGGTGGACTGATGGCGTTCCGGCCCGAGCTGCCGCCGGTCGGCATCACCCTCACCTCCGATGTGGAAGTGCGCGCGGGCAGCAACGCATTCCGCGCTCGCGTGCGATGGTTCGATCCCGTCACCGGCAGTCGGCGTTCCAAGTCCGTAGCCCTGCCCACACAGGATGCGGCCACGAACTGGATCGCGGAGATGGAGAGCGCCGCACGCGGTGGTGTCGACCCGGGCATGGCGACCATGCCCCTCACCGAGTACGGAGAACGCGTCATGCACCTGGCTGTACGCGGCTTGGAGCCCAAGACGCTGGCTCCCTACATGGCCGGGTGGCGCAGGCGGGTGGTTCCTACCCTGGGGCACCTTCCGGTACGCATGATCACGAACGGAGCGGTCGACCGCGGCGTGCATGGCTGGATCGCCGACGAGTGCAGCCGCTCGACGGTCAAGAACAGCCTGGCCATCCTCGTACGCGTCATGGAGCAAGCCGTGCGCGACGGCATCATCGACCGCAACCCCGCCCGTGTGTCCGGCTGGCAACGCGAGTACAAGAGAGCCGAAGACGAACTGGACGACCCGCGCACGCTGGCGCTGCCGAACTGGGCGGCGCTGGAGCGGCTCTCCCACGCGCTCGTAGCACGTTCGGCCGACCACTTCCCGGGCTGGGGACAGGTCATCGTCTTCGCCGCCTGCACGGCCGCACGCATCGGTGAGGTCTCGGGGGTACGTGCGGGAGACATCGACACCCGCACGTGGACCTGGACGGTCCGCAGGCAGACCACGCCGAGCCCCGGTGGGCTGGCGGACAAGGGGACGAAGGGCAAGCGGGCCCGGCGAGTGCCGCTCATCGCCGAGGTCCGCGATCTGGTGCTCACGCGGTTGCAAGTCACCGGGAACGATCCAATGGCCCGCTTGTTCACGGGCCCTAGGGGCGGTCGCATCACGACGGCGGTACTGCGTCCCTGACGACCACGCAGCGCTATCTCCACCCGGATGGCGCTGCCATCGTCGCCGCGGGTACCGCCCTGAGCGCTCACCTCTCGGGAGGCTGGTCCCAAACTGAGAGCGGTTTAGATCATCGATCAAGGTCGAGTGATCAATAAAAAGGCCAGCCGACCTGGGCTTTCACCCAGATTGGCTGGCCTTTTCAACCGTCGGGACGACAGGATTTGAACCTGCGACCCCTTGACCCCCAGTCAAGTGCGCTACCAAGCTGCGCTACGTCCCGGTTGTGTCGGCCGCCCCCTGCGGGGCGGGACGTCATAACCTTAGCGCACATCGGAGGTAGGCGCGTACACGGAAAGCGGGAGCGGAGGGCGTGGTGGGGCGGAGGCCGAGCGTTGATCGGGCGGAGCTGGCGCGGCTGGTAGCCGACGGGATGAGCGTGCAGGAGCTGGCCGCTCATTTCGGGGTGTCCGAGTCGGGGGTGCTCCAGGCCAAGCGGGCCGCCGGGCTGGCCAAGCCGATGCTCGACCACAGTGCCGCCGTACCGTGGAAGCTGGCACGCGTGCACGCGCAGTCCGGGCCGGCCACCAACCTGCGGAACCTGTCGGCGGCGGCGCAGGGGAAGCCGCCGGCGGCGGAGCGGTTGAACACGGCGCTGCGGTGGGCGCAGCGGCTCGTGGACGCGGGACTAGACGTCCGGTACGACGCGGCTGAGGGGTTCAGTGAGGTTCCGGCGTCACCGGCGGGCTCGCACGTCGCGACGGTGCTGGAGGCCGCCAGGAAAGGGCTTGCAGCTCACTGAGCACGCGAGTTTCGACGGCCTTGATCGTGGGCAGTCGCAGGTCTCATTACAGAGACCGGAGGCGAACATCAATGACCACCTTGATCTGGGTGGCCGTCGTCGTGGTCGCGGTGGTGGCGCTCGCCGCAGTGGGCTATGTCGTGCTACAGCAGCAACGCCGCAGCCGTCTCCGCGAACGTTTCGGCCCTGAGTACGAGCGTACGGTGGCCGAGAGCGAAAACCGGCGTGAGGCCGAGCGGGAGCTCATCGCCCGCGAGCAGCGCCATTCCGAGCTCGACATCCGGCCGCTGCCGGAGGAGACGCGCGACGCGTACGCCAACCGGTGGACCGAGGTCCAGGAGCGTTTCGTCGACGCCCCCGGGTTCGCGGTGACCGAGGCGGACCAGCTCGTCACCTCGGTGATGGCGGACCGCGGCTACCCCACGGACGACTTCGAGCAGCGGCTGTCCGATCTGTCGGTCGGGCACGCGGCCACTCTCGACCACTACCGGAAGGCCCACGAGATCAGCGGGCGGGCGGCCAGGAAGGAAGCCTCGACCGAGGAGCTCCGGCAGGCCATGGTTCATTACCGCGCGTTGTTCGAGGAACTGCTGCACGAGACCACGCGAGGGCGGTGAACGTAGATGAGCAGCAGCAGGAGAAGTGAGGACGAGCTCAAGGTCCCGTCGCAGCGGTCGGACGAGGCCGCCAGGGACGACGAGCACCGGGACCTCGCCGACGGGACCGGCGACCGTTATGACGACACCACCGGGCGGCACGACGGCGGCTACCCGGACGACGCCGGTCGCACCCCGGCGAGCCACGGGTACGACCCCACGGCCCCCCACCGGGACCATGACGACGAACAGCCCTACAAGGACCCCTACGCGAGCACCGGCGCCCCCGGCGACCTGCCGACCGAGCCGCACCGCGAGGGCCCTCTGGGACACGGTCCCGGCCACCACTCCCCCGACCCCGACCACCGCTCCCCCGACCCCGCGCACGCCGACGTCCTCACCGACGAGACGCCCGGCCACGAGACCTCTCGGGACGCACTGTCCGGACCCGGGGCACGCCACGACGACCGGTCCGACGACGTGTTGGTCCACGGCGACCGGCCGGACGACGTGCTGGTCCACGGCGACCGGTCCGACGACAGGTCGGCGCGCGGCGACCGTCCCCACGACGAGCCGGCCCATGACGGGCGAGCCCAGGACGACGTCCTGGTTCACGGCGGGCGGGACGACGACGACCTGGCGCGCGACGACGTAACCCCTGCTGGAACGGCCCGCGACGGGCTGACGACCGACGGCGGTCTCACCGGCAGCCGTCGCGCCGACAACGACCTCACCGACAGTGAGCTCGGCGAGGGCAGGCGGCCGGTCGAGGGGGCTCCTCTTGACGGGGCGCCCGTCCAGGGAGCGCCCGTCGAAGGTGCTCCGGTCGAGGGTGCTCCGATCGATGACGTTCCCTCGCACGCGGCCCCTAGGGAGGTCGCCCTGTTCGACCAGGACCCCGCCGAGGTGCAGGCCCGCTGGCGCGACGTCCAGGCGTCCTTCGTGGACGACCCCGCCGAGGCGATCCAGCGGGCCGACGGCCTGGTCGGCGAGGTGGTGGAGTCGCTGACCAACTCCCTCACCAGCCGTACCGGCGCGTTGCGCGAACGCTGGAAGGACGTCGACTCCCCCGACACCGAGGACCTGCGTCAGGCCTTCCGCGACTACCGCAACGTCCTGGAGCAGTTGCTCGCGCTGTCCACGCACAACCTGACCCCCGAAACGAGGAGGTGATCGACATGCTCGCAGTCGTCGCGGCGATCATCTTCGGGTTGGGCTTCCTGCTCGACCTCGTGGGCGTGAAGATCGGCGGGATCTCCGGCATGACGTTCGTCCTGCTGGGGCTGACCTTGCTGGCCCTGCACCAGGCAGGCGTCGGCACGGCGGGCATCCGCGGCGGGACCGGCCACTGGCGCGGCCGCAGCCGCCGCTGAGCAGGCTACGGACCAGCAGCTGAGCAGTAGCTGAGCACGCTGTCCGGGTGGGAGGCCAACCGGCCTCCCACCCGAAACACCTCAGAGAACTAAATAGCGCTAAATTTCCAGAAAAATCCGGGTCAGCCCGGGGCGCGGACGGGGTGAAAAAGAGTCGACGTCGAGATCGACGAAGACAGGCCCACCACACCGGGCCAGGCGCCGAAGCAGGCTTTCCCGAAGCGGCTTTCCCGAGGGTCACCCCTTACCGGGAAACCTCATGATCACCGTGCTCCCCCCGCTGCCCACCCTCAACGTGAAATCAGAGGACAGCAGCCGCGCCACCCACAACCCCATCCCCCCCACCGCCCCCGGCAGCGGCCCCGGCTTCCAGAAGCCCTCGTCGTGCACCTCGACCACCAGGTCCCCGCTGATCACCCAGGTCCGCATGGCGGCCCGGTCGGCCCCGTGCGTGACCGCGTTGGTCGCCACCTCGTTGACCGCGATGACGAAGTCGCCGACCGCCTCCTCGGGCATCCCCACGGCGCGGGCCTCGTCCTCGGCGAACTGCCGGACCTCCGGCAGGTCCGGCAGGCGGAAGCGCAGCTCCTTCACGGGCACGCCGGGTGGCGGGCTCGTGTAGCCCGACTGAGGCTCGACGTCCTCGTTCACCCGGCGACTCGCCTTTCTCTCAGCAGCCGGCCAGCGGCTAACCGACCAGCAGCTCACTGCGGAGCTGGTCGAGTACCTTACGGAGAATCCGTGAGACGTGCATCTGCGAGATGCCGAACTCGGCGGCGATCTCGGCCTGCGTCATGTTGCCGAAGAAGCGCAGCAGCAGGATGTGCTTCTCGCGGCTGGGCAGCGCGTCGATGAGCGGCTTGACGGCCTCGCGGTCGACCATGGTGCTCAGCGTGTCGTCGTCCTCGGGGATGACGTCGCCGAGCGAGGCCGCGTCGTCGTCGGTGCCGAGCGGCGCGTCGAGCGACAGCGTGCTGTACGCGGCCGAGGCGTCGAGGGTGAGCAGGACGTCCTCCTCCGAGATGTTCATCTTCGCGGCCAGCTCGGCCACGGTCGGGGACCTGCCGAGGTCCTGGCTGAGGTCGGCGACGAGCCGGTTGAGCTCGGACCGTCGCTCCTGGTAGAGACGCGGCACCCGGATGGCCCAGGTGCGGTCGCGGAAGTGCCGCTTGACCTCACCGGTCATCGTGACGACCGCGTAGCCCCTGAAGGCGTGGCCGAGGGTCGGGTCGAAGCCGTTGACGGCCTTCATCAGGCCGACGTACGCGGCCTGGAGGAGGTCCTCCAGAGGTTCGCCCCGGTAACGGTAACGCCTGGCGATTTCCATGGCCAGCGGCCGGTGCATCTCCACGATGCGCTCGCGCAGCCGTTCCCTGTGGCTGTCGGGTGTGTCTTCCCTGACCATCTCAGCCAGGAGTTCTTCCGCGGTCATCTCCTCGAGGACGTACTCCTGCACAGCCATCGCTGCTCCTCATATGGGTCGCAGGGCGGCCTCCGCCAGCAGAAAAGCCCAGGCAGAGGCACGCCTCGCTCTACTCTCGAGACGGAAGCCCTCTGCTGGACTTCGGTCCCAGTCTCCCCCCTGCCGCGGGAAGTATTCCTCGGTCGCGTGGTGACAGTAGGGTTGCTTCGTGACAATGCCCGAAAACGGCGAGGGGCCCGTGGCCGCCCTGAGCCTGACGTCATCGCCCGTCGGCGAGATCACCGTCGTCAAGGTCGACGGTGTGCTCGACGCCACGACGCGTGAGCAGTTCGCCGACTACCTGTCGCTGGCCGGAGCCGACCTGATACTCGATCTGGCCGGGGTGACGTTCATGGACTCGCGAGCGCTCGGGCTGATCGTCCATCACTGGCAGACCAGCCTGTCGTCGGGTGCGCGGTTCGCCCTGGTGGGCGTGGAGTACTCCAAGTCGAAGGTGATGTGGATCACCGGGCTGGCCCAGCGCCTGCCGCTGTACGACACGCTCGACGACGCCCTGGCCGCCATCGGCTGAGGCCCTATGAGCGACGCGTCGACTTGCGCTGGTGCTCCTCCACCAGAAGCCTGGCCAGATCGGCCACCTTGACCTGATGGTGCTGCGAGATCCTGCGCAGCTCCTCGAAGGCGGCCTCGGCCGTGCATCCGCTGGTCTGCATGATGATGCCCTTGGCCTGGTCGATGACCGACCGGCCGGCCAGGGCCTCCTGCAGCTGGGCGGCGTCGGTGCGCACCTCCTCGAACTCCCACATGTTCGCCATGGCCACTCCGACCTGCTCGGTCAGCATGTCGGCCAGCGAGTGGGCGGCCTGCGGGGAGAAGGCACCCGGGCGCACGGAGTAGAGTCCGACGATGAGCTGCGCCGGCGCCACCTCGATGGGCACGATCAGTACCGAACGCACCCCCCAGCGGGTCGCCAGTGCGTTGTAGCGGGGCCACCGGCTGTCGCTCAGCACGTCGCTCACGCTCGCGCGGGCGCCGCTCTGGCGGGCCTCCAGGGACGGTCCTTCACCGAGTTCGCGTTCGCCCTCGACCAGCATGATCAGCTCGCTGTGCGAGCCGGAGACCAGCACCCGCTGGTCGCGCCAGTGTTCGGCCGAGCCGCCCGAGCACCCGGGCACTCCGGCCGCCAGCGCCGTGGTCAGGCCGCGCAACACGCTCTCCGTGGAGGTGTCCTCACCCAGCCGCCCCAGCGCCGCCAGGTCTCGGGCGAGCCCGGGAGTGATCATCGCCGTCGATTCCATAGCAAGAAGCCCCTACCCCTTATGGCTACCGTTATCCCCGGTGGCGTAGCGTCAAAGGATGACCATGCCGGACCTCGAACACGCTCTGGACGCACTGGCGGGACGCGTGTCGTCCTTGCGTGAGGCGAGGACCGCCTACCCTACCGACCTCGCGCCCACGCTCGACGCCGCCCTCGCCGAACTGGACACCGCCGCCGAGTTGCTCGCCGAGGCGCGCGAGGCGCTGCGCAAGGCGCCCAAGCGCGCCGCGAGCAAGAAGGACGGCACCCAGCGGGAGCTGAAGCTGCTGCGCCAGGTGTTCCGGGCCTTCCCGGTGCCGGTGATCGTGCTCGACGGCGGCGGGGTGGTCCGGCGGATCAACCCGGAGACCTCGCGGGTGCTCGGCAGCCCCGACGGCTACCTGGTCGGGCGGTCGTTCCCGCTGCTGGTCGACGTCTCCAGGCGGGCGGCGTTCCGCTCGCACCTGAACTCGGTGCTGCAGACCGGGCAGCCGTCGGCGTTCGAGACGCGGCTGGCGCACCAGGGGCGGACGCACACCGTGCAGCTGGCGCTGACGCGGGTGACGATGCCGGGCGAGCCGCAGCAGATGGTGGCGGCCGTGGCGCTGCCCACCGAGGTGCAGCTCCCCGAGCCGGGGGCGCGGCGGCCCGAGCAGTCCGACGGGGCGCTGCTGCTGGCCGCATCCAAACGGCAGGACCTGCTGGCCAGGGTCGGCGGGCTGCTGCTGGACGAGGAGGCGCTGCTGCGCCCGGTGGCGATGCCGCGCACCACCCGCCTGCTGGCGGCCGAGTGGGCCGACTGGGTGATCGCCGACCTGGTGCGCGACGGGCTGCCGCGGCGTTCTGTGGTGGTGGCGCCGAAGAACCATCCGCTGGGCGACCTGGTGCGGCAGGTGGAGTCGGCCGACCCGGCCGGCAGCCAGGTGGTGATGCAGGTGCTGGAGCGCGGCTCAGGCGTGGTGCACGAGATGGTCGACGACGAGTCGCTGCTCGGCTTCACCGCCGAGGGGCCGCTGCTGACCGCGATGGGCGCCGGCTCGCTGCTGTCGGTGCCGATCGGGCAGTCCGACGGGGTGCTGACGCTGGTGCGCACGCACGACCGGCCGCCGTTCTCGCTGGCCGACCTCGGTGTGCTGCAGGACGTGGGGATGCAGCTCGGCCTGGCCGTACGCGCCCAGTCGAGCTTCCAGAGCCGTTCGCGGGCCGCCGACGCGCTGTCGGCCAGCGTGGCCCCGCGCAACCTGCCCGACGTGCCGGGCTACGAGGCGTCGGCGGTCTACCATCCGGGCGCGTCGGTGGGCGCGGAGTTCTACGACGTGTTCCCGGTCGCGGGCGGCTGGGGGTTCGCCCTGGGCGGCGCGGCGGGCAAGGGCGAGGAGGCGGCCTCGGTCAGCGCCATGGTGCGCGGCGGGCTGCGGGTGCTCAGCACCTGGGAGTCCCATCCCGACCTGGTGATGCGCAAGGTCAACGAGGCTCTGGTGGCGCAGGGCACGGGCATGTTCGTGATGGCCGTGGTGGGGTTCGTCAAGGGCCGGACGATCCAGCTCTCCTCGGCCGGTCACCATCCGGCGGCGCTGCTGCAGCCCGACGGCAACGTGCGCTTCGCGGCGGGCGGCGGCGTGCCGATGGGCATCTCCCCCGAGGCCGAGACGGGCGTGCAGGAGCTGACCGTCTCCGTCGGGGAGACGCTGGTGCTCTACTCCGAGGGCCTGATCTCCTCCAGGAACGACGCCGGCGAGCCGTACGGCGAGGAGCGGCTGGCCGACGTGCTGGGCCGTTGCGCGGGCCAGTCACCGGCCACCGTGGTCAAGGCGGTGGAGGCCGACCGGCACGCCTTCTCGGGCGGCCAGGTGTGGGACGAGATCGTCGTCCTGGCGCTCAAGGGTGTCTGATGTGCGGGGGTTTGCGATCCGGCTAAACATGGGTATTGTCTTTCCGTAGAACAACGTGCCTAAGACGCAGGCACACCTTGAAGGCTTTTTCACGCTGAGGTGTGCCATGAATATTGCGATCGTCGCGTCCGCCAAGGGAAACCAGCGCCACCGTATCCTCTCCGTAGCGCGCGAGCTGGGCCGCGAACACCACGTCACCATCTACTCCCGCCGTGACGACGCCGAGGGCAAGCCCAAGACGCGGGTGGCCCCGGGAGTCACTCTGGAGCAGATCGACGTGGGCCCGGCCAAGAACCTGTCGCCCGACGACGTCGTGCCGTACCTGAACGACGTGGGCGAGCACCTGATGAAGCGGTGGAACCAGGAGCGCCCGGACGTGATCCACGCCCACTCCTGGACCGGAGGGCTCGCCGCCGTGGCGGGCGCCAAGGGCTTGGACGTGCCGGTCATGCAGACCTTCCACACCGTGGACGCCGCGCACCAGAAACTGGAGCGGGCGCTCGGACGCCGGGCCAAGGCGGTCATCGCCGGCTCGGGCGACGAGGAGTCGGCGTTGATCAGGCTGGGCGTGCCGCGCGGGAACATCGCGATCGTGCCGCACGGCGTGGACACCGAGCGTTTCCAGCGGCGCGGGGCGATCGCCACCAAGGGCGCCCGCAAGCGGCTGCTGCACGTCGGCCCGCTGTCCCCCGAGCGCGGGGCGTACACGGCGGTGCGGGCGCTGCAGGGGCTGACGGACGTCGAGCTGGTCATCGCCGGCGGCCCCGAGCCCGAGGACCTGGACGACGACAGGGACGCGCGCCGGTTGCGCGCCCTGGCCGAGCAGCTCGGCGTCGCGGACCGGGTGACGCTGCTGGGGCAGGTCAAGCGGGCCTCGGTGCCGAAGCTGATGCGCAGCGCGGACGCCGTGGTGTCGGTGCCGCGCGAGGCCGCGACGGGCGTCGTCGCGCTGGAGGCCATGGCCTGCGGCGTGCCGGTGATCGCCTCGGCCGTGGGGGCCCACCTCGACTCCGTGATCGACGGCGTGACCGGCCTGCTGGTCCCGCCGGACCGGCCGGCGCGCACCGCGCGGCTGGCCCGCGAGATCCTGTGCGACCCGACGCTGCGCACCGCGCTCGGGTATGCCGGCGCCGACCGGGCGCGCTCGCGCTACTCCTGGGAGCGCGTGAGCCAGGAACTGGTCCGCGTCTACGAGTCGGCCTGCGCCTGACGGAGACCGCGCGGGACCGTGCGAGACCGTGCGAGAGGCGGGCGGCGGAAGCCGTCCGCCTCTCGTCGTTCCCAGGCGTGGCCCGGTGTGCCAGGGTGGCGCCCATGGAGATCAGTGAGGCACGTTCGCTGGCACATGCGCTGCGGCGGCTCCTGCAGGACGCCCACACCCTGATCGACGAGTCCCAGCCCCCGCCGAGCTGACGGGATGACCGCCTCGTTCTTCAAGGAACTGCTGCGCAGGGCCGTGCTGGAGGCGCTGCGCTCCGGCGGCCGGGCCGAGGCGCTGAGCCAGGAGCACCTGTCGGCGGCGCTGGCGGAGATGACGCGCGACCGCGAGGAGCTGACCAGGGCGATGCTGGGCGGCGCCCAGCCTGTCCGAAAGGGGCCCTTGTTACCAGAGTGAGATCTTTGCTTCGATGGTCCGCATGCTTACTCGCGGTTCGAAGCGGGCGGCGGCGGCGCTGATCACGGCCCTCGCCCTGCTCCCCCAGAGCGCACAGGCGGAGACGTCGAGGTGGGGCGCGCCCGTCCTCGTCGAGAACTTCGACGGCTCCTCGGTCGACACGAGCAGGTGGATGGTCTACCACTCGCCGGACGCCGCCCGTAACCCCCGTACCGGCCGGGCCGCCACGGTCGCGGACGGCATGCTGCGCCTCAAGGGCGGCCGGTACGGCGGCAAGGACCTGTCCGGCGGCGTGGCCACCCGGCTCACCCAGCGCTACGGCAGGTGGGAGGTGCGGTTCCGGGCCGAGGCGGGCAGCGGCTACACGCCGGTCGCGCTGCTGTGGCCCACCGCCCAGAGCGAGGGCGACGGCTACGCCGAGGTCGACTTCGCCGAGATCGTGGACCCGCGCCGGCAGGGCGGCAGCATCTTCGTGCACGGCGGGCACGGGCGGGCGCAACGGCAGCTGCGGGCCGACTTCACCCGCTGGCACACCGCCGCCGTGGACTGGCTGCCCGGCCGGCTGACGTTCTGGCTGGACGGCGGGAAGGTGTGGGACTACCGCGGCCCGTACGTGCCCGGCGGCGACCGCATGGGCCTGGCGCTGCAGAACGACGTGGTGTGCGAGCCGCGCTGCCGCGACTCCGCCACCCCCGCGACGGTGTCGATGTACGTGGACTGGGTGAAGGTCTACCGGCCGTCCTGAGGCAGCAGCCTGGCCGCCTTCAGCCCGAGGTGCACGGTCAGCCGGTCGTCGCCGTCGGACAGGTCCCGGTGCAGGAGGCGTTCGGCCTTGCCCAGGCGGTAGTAGAGGGTCTGGCGGTGGACGCCCAGCTCGGCGGCCGTCTTCTGGGCGTGGCCGCCGAGGTCGAGGTAGGCCTCCAGCGTCTGGGCCAGCTCGGCGTCGAGGGCGGCGGTCTCGGCGGCCAGCTCGCGCAGGTCGGCGCGGCCGAGGCGGGCCAGCAGGCGGTGCACGCCCAGGTCCTGCCAGCGGGCGATGGGGGCGTGCCGGGGGAAGTGCTCGGCGATGCGGAGCGCCTGGCGGGCCTCGCGCCAGCTCTGCCACGCCTCGGCCGGGTCGTTCCTGGGGGCGCCGATGCCGGCGGCGGTGCCGTACGCGCTCTGCAGGGTCTGGGCGACCTCTCCGGCCAGGTGGGCGGGGGCCAGCAGGGCGACGGGCGAGCCGGTGCGGGCCAGCACGCCGCGCGGGAGCGTCCAGAGGGCGGCCACGCGCTCGCTGGACTCGCGCACGGCGACCGCGGTGACCGGGCCGGGGACCTCGATGGAGGCCGCGGCGCGTTCCTCGGGGTCGGCGGAGAGCAGGGCGAGCAGGCCGCGGCCGAGGTCCTGGCGGCTCCTGGCCTCCTGGGCCAGTGCCGCGGCGGCCCTGGCGACCAGCGGCGCGACGCGGCTCAGCGCCTCGTCGGCGAGGCTGCCGGAGTCCAGCAGCCACAGGTAGCCGTAGGTGACCTCGCCGTGGCGCAGCGGCCAGCAGACCCGGGCCAGCACCTTGAGCTCGGCGTCGGCCGGGATCCTGACCGGGCCGCCGGCCCTGGCGATGCCGTAGCGTTCGAAGTAGTCGCGCACCTCGCCGGTGGCGCGCCGGCGCAGGATCGACTCCTGGCGGACCGTGTCGATGTCGCCGTGCTGGGCGCCGTAGGCGAGCAGCCGGAACGAGCGGTCCTCCAGCGTCGCGGACGCCCCGAGCGTGGCGGCGATCTCGTCGACGATTTCCTGAAGGTCGGACGTGTTGTGCATTTGTATGACAGCCTGCCACATCGATCGTTACGCGCGTTCATGGCCCCCTCTGACCTGGGGTTTCTAGACTTGAGGCATGTTGGGTCAACTGCTCCTTGCCGCCTCCGGGAGCGGCGTCGTGCGCCGCTCCGTGTCAGGCTTTCCGCTCACCCGCAAGGTGGTGGACCGGTTCGTCGCGGGCGAGAGCGTCCAGGAGGCCCGGAACGCCATCGAACGGCTGCGTGACGCCAACCTGGCCGTGACCGTCGACCACCTCGGCGAGGAGACGCGCGACGCGCGCGCCGCCGAGACCGTGGCGCAGGCGTACGTGACGCTGCTGGAGGCGCTGAAGCCGCTGCAGCTCGGCGCCCGGGGCGAGGTGTCGGTCAAGTTGTCGGCGGTCGGTCAGCGGCTCGACGACGGCATGGCCCTGGAGCACGCCCGCGAGATCTGCGCCGCCGCCGCGGCGAACGGCTCGACCGTGACGCTCGACATGGAGGACCACACCACCGTCGACTCGACGCTGGGCATCCTGCGCAAGCTGCGCGAGGACTACCCGTCGACCGGCGTGGCGATCCAGGCCTACCTGTTCCGCAGCGAGGACGACTGCCGCGACCTGGCCCACGAGGGCTCGCGCGTCCGGCTGGTCAAGGGCGCCTACCGCGAGCCCGCCTCGGTCGCGCACCAGGACAAGCAGGCCGTGGACAAGGCGTACGTGCGATGCCTGCGCATCCTCATGGCGGGGAAGGGTTACCCCATGGTGGCCACGCACGACGACCGGCTGATCTCCATCACCGAGCTGCTCGCCGACCGCTTCGGCCGCACGCTCGGCGACCACGAGTTCCAGATGCTCTACGGGATCCGGACCGACCGGCAGGAGGCCCTGGCCGGAGCCGGTCACACGGTCCGCGTGTACGTCCCCTACGGCGACGACTGGTACGGCTACTTCATGCGCCGGCTGGCCGAGCGCCCCGCCAACGTCGCCTTCTTCCTTCGTGCCCTTGGGGGTAAGTAAATGGATGCCATCAGCAACGTCCCCGTCCCCGTGAACGAGCCCGTGCTCGGCTACGCGCCGGGCAGCGCCGAGCGTTCGGCACTGGAGGACCGCATCAAGGAGCTGGCCGGCTCCCCCGTCGACCTGACCATGACCATCGACGGCGAGCAGCGGCTCGGCGGCGGCGCGCCCATCGACGTGGTGCAGCCGCACAACCATGCCTCCGTCCTGGGCCGTACCAACGACGCTACGGCTCAGGACGTGCAGGACGCCATCGACAGCGCCCTGCGGGCGGCGCCCGCCTGGCGGGCGCTGTCCTTCGACGAGCGGGCCGCGGTCTTCCTCAAGGCCGCCGACCTGCTGGCCGGTCCGTGGCGCCAGACGCTGAACGCGGCCACCGTGCTGGGCCAGTCGAAGTCGGCGCAGCAGGCGGAGATCGACTCGGCCTGCGAGCTGATCGACTTCCTGCGCTTCAACGTGGCCTACGCCCGTCAGCTCTACTCCGACCAGCCGATCTCGTCGCCCGGCGTGTGGAACCGGATGGAGTACCGGCCCCTTGAGGGGTTCGTGCTGGCGATCACGCCGTTCAACTTCACCGCCATCGCTGGAAATTTGCCGACTTCTGCCGCTTTGATGGGGAATGTCGTCGTCTGGAAGCCGTCGCCGACGCAGCAGCTCGCCGCGCACCACACGATGCGCCTGCTGGAGGCGGCCGGGCTGCCGCCGGGCGTGATCAACATGGTCACCGGCAACGGGCAGGCCGTCTCCGAGGTCGCGATGACGCACCCGGCGCTGGCCGGCGTGCACTTCACCGGCTCGACCCCCACCTTCCAGCACCTGTGGGGCACGATCGGCGCCAACATCGGCTCCTACCACGGCTACCCGCGCCTGGTGGGCGAGACCGGCGGCAAGGACTTCGTGCTGGCCCACCCCTCGGCCGACCCCGCGGTGCTCTCGACCGCGCTGGTCAGGGGCGCCTTCGAGTACCAGGGCCAGAAGTGCTCGGCGGCCTCGCGGGCGTACGTGCCGCGTTCGGTGTGGAACCGCATGCGTGACGACTTCGTGGGCGTGGCCGAGTCGCTGACCGTGGGCGACGTGGCGGCCGACCTGTCGACGTTCATGGGCGCGGTCATCGACGAGCGGGCCTTCGCCAAGCACAAGGACGCCATCGACCGGGCGCGGGCCGCCTCGAACATCGACGTGCTCACCGGCTCCTACGACTCCGGCGTCGGCTACTTCGTCAAGCCGACCATCCTGGAGTGCGCCGACCCGACGGACGAGATCTTCGTCAAGGAGTACTTCGGGCCGATCCTCGGCGTGCACGTCTACGAGGACCGCGACTTCGACACGGTGCTCGACCAGATGGAGGGCATCGCCCCGTACGCGCTGACCGGCTCGATCATCGCCCAGGACCGGTACGCCATCGCCGCGGCCTCGGAGCGGCTGCGCTTCGCGGCGGGCAACTTCTACGTCAACGACAAGCCGACGGGCGCGGTCGTGGGCCAGCAGCCGTTCGGCGGCGCGCGGGCCTCGGGCACCAACGACAAGGCCGGCTCGATCTTCAACCTGATCCGCTGGGTGAACGCCCGCACGATCAAGGAGACGTTCGTCCCGCCGACCGACCACCGCTACCCGCACATGGGCTGACGCCCCCAAGAGCCACGGCCGGCACCCCTGCAGGGGTGCCGGCCGTCTCCAATTCCGTCACGAACCGCCCTCTACGATCGTCAGCAGACTCCTCGCGCCTCTGGCGAAGCTGGGAACCCCGGCCCTGTCCAGCGCGGCGAGGACGTCATGTGTGGTCATGGGCGGACGGCGTTTCCCCGCCGCCATCCGGGCCAGCACGCTCAGCACCTCACGCGGACTGCGGCTCAGCAGCGAGCACAGGTACGCATCGGGAGCGCTGACGCTCACCCTGTGGCGGCCGAGGAACGCCGCCGGGAAGTCCGCGACGTTCCAGGCGACCAGGGTCCGGGCGTGACCCGCTATCGCGGCAGCCATGTGATGGCGGTCGTCGAGGTCAGGGCCCTCCATCTGATCGATCAGATGCTTGTAGTCGTCCTCGGAGACCCGGCTGTCGGCGAAGAACTCACGGATCACCGCCCCGATACGCGCTGCCGAACGGGCGGAGCGGTGCTGCTCGCGCACGATGACCAGTTCCCATTCCGACAGCAGGTGATCGCTCCAGACCCACGTGTGCACGGCGTCCTCGGTCAGCGCGAGCACGAGGTCCATCAGCGAGAACGGGAACAGCTCGTTGGTGTCGACGAAGACCCGCGCCATCAGCCAATATCCCTCGGGAGATCAGTAGGGCAGTTCCGTCTCTTCGGCGACCTCCATGATCCTGCGACGGGCTTCGGCGCGACGCTCCCGGCGATCCTGGAACTCCAGGACCTCTTCCAGGCGAACGACACGATGGCGACTGCCTGGGAGACGTTGTGCGGGGATCTCGCCCTCATCCAGCAGCCGCACGACGAAGGGACGCGACAGGCCGAGCAACTCCGCGACCTCGTTGGGGCTCAACAGGACTTCGGCAGGCAGGGCCCAGACGGCGCGCCCCTTGCCGAGGTCGTGCGCCGCGGCGACCAGGAGCGTGACCAACGGGCGCGGCAACACGAGGTCGGTGCCGTCCGGGCCGCGCAGCACCAGCGACGCGTTCCCCGCGGCAGCCGTCGCCTCCAGATGTTCGAGCAGCTTGCGGTCACCGCTGTCGGCTTCGACGCGCGTCGCGCCGGCCAGGACGCCGCTGCGGGGCATGACCACCTCCGACACTCGATATCTGCAATAAGTGTAACCCGCCTGCACCTGGAGGCGAGAGCGGGTGGCGTAATGTGCAAGGTTTGTGTCATTGACGCCAATGCAGGGCCGCGACCAGCATGAAGGCATGCAGCGACGGATCGTGATCGTCGTCTTCCCGGGCTTCCAGTTGCTGGACATGGCCGGGCCGGCGGACGTGTTCGCGACCGCCGACCTGATCGCCCGGGGGCGGGGTTACCGGGTCGAGGTGGCCGCCGTGGAGGCGGGGGCGGTGAGCGCGTCGAACGGCGTCACCGTCATGGCGGGGGCGCTCGGCAAGGTGGCGGGGCCGATCGACACGCTCATGGTCGCCGGCGGACTGGCGGTCCCCCGGCAGTTGGAGGACCGCGCGCTGGTCGGGGCGGTCGCCGCCCTGGCCGCGCGGGCCGGGAGGGTGGCGTCGGTCTGCAACGGGGCCTTCCTGCTGGCCGAGGCCGGGCTGCTCGACCGCCGCCGGGCCACCACCCACTGGCTGGCCGCCGACGACCTGCGCCACCGCTACGCCGACGTCGAGGTGGACCCCGATCCCCTCTACATCGAGGACGGCAATGTGTGGACCTCGGCGGGCGTGCTGTCCGGCGTGGACCTGGCGCTCGCGCTGGTGGCCAGGGACCACGGCCACGAGCTGGCCCGTGACGTCGCCCGCGGGCTCGTCGTCTACCTGCACCGGCCGGGCGGGCAGAGCCAGTTCAGCGCGCCGATGCGGGCCATGACGCCGCGCAGCCTCCCCCTGCGGGAGCTGCAGGGCTACATCGACGCCAACCCGGCCGCCGACCTGAGCGTGCCCGCGCTCGCCCGGCGCGTCGGGATGAGCGAACGGCACTTCTCCCGGGTCTTCACCGAGCAGACCGGCCTGCCACCCGGCCGGTACGTCGAACGCAGCCGCGCCGACGCCGCCAGACGCCTCCTGGAGGTCACCGGGCACCCCCTGGAGACCGTGGCCAGGGAGGCGGGCCTGGGCACGCCGGAGACCCTCTACCGCGTCTTCCGCCGCCACTGGCGGGTGTCGCCGGGCGAGCACCGCCGCAGATTCCAGTCGAAGGAGAAATGACACCATGCATGTGGCAATCCCGCTTTATCACCGTTTCACCGCTCTCGACGCGGTCGGCCCCTACACGGTGCTGGCGTTCGCGCCCGGCGTCACGGTGACGTTCGTGGCCGGGGAGGTGGGCCCGGTGACCGACGACCAGGGCACCCTGTCGATCGCCGCCACCGCCTCCTACGCCGACCTGCCGCGTCCCGACGTGGTGATCGTGCCCGGCGGGCCCGGCACCCGGGAGGCGATGTCGGACGAGGCGCTGCTCGGCTGGCTGCGCGAGGCCCACGAGCACACGCGGTGGACGACGTCGGTGTGCAGCGGCTCGTACGTGCTGGGCGCGGCGGGGCTGCTCAAGGGCGTGCGCGCGACCACCCACTGGGCGGTGCTGGACGGCCTGACGGGCGTCGGCGCCGAGCCGGTGAGCGAGCGCGTCGTCACCGAGGGCAAGATCGTGACCGCCGCCGGGGTGTCGGCCGGGATCGACATGGCCCTCACCCTGCTGGCCCGGACCGACGACGTCGAGACGGCCCAGGCGGTGCAGCTCGCGATCGAGTACGACCCCTGCCCGCCGTTCGACGCGGGCTCGCCCGCCAAGGCGCCCGAGGGCACCGTCGAGCGGGCCATGAGCCTGATCCCCTGACCGTCCGGCCGCGGCGCCCCCGTCCCTCCCGGGACGGGGGCGCCGCGCGTTGCGGGGGTCAGGGCCGGTCGGCCGCGGGCGGCTCGCCCGTGGCCCCGAGCGGCAGGACGTCGAAGTGCACGACGACGTGGCCGCCGCCGGCGGGGCTGTCCCTGCCGTCGGACAGGCGGCGGAAACGGTCCAGCACCTCCAGCACCCGGTCGCGCAGGTCGGCCGTCTCCTCGGGGGTGAGCCGCAGCGAGCGGCGGGCGAACACGCTGGCCTGCGTCCATTCCTCGGGGGCCCGCGCCGAGCCCTCGCGCCAGCGGGTCAGCTCCGCGCCGCGCTGCCGGACCATGTCGTCCAGCAGGAACTCCAGGGCGTCGGCCTCCTCCGGATGGTCCCCGGCCGGCCCGAAGCTGAAGCCGCCCGGCGTGATCCGCCAGTACTTCTCCTTGCCCCGGCCCAGCTCGGGCGCGATCTCGATCATGCCGTGGCGGGCCAGCTCGCGCAGGTGGTAGCTGGTGGCCCCGGTGTTCTGCCCGAGCAGGCCGGCCAGGCCGGTGGCCGTGGCGGGGCCGTGCTCGTCGAGCAGCTCGTAGATGCGCAGCCGCAGCGGGTGCGCGAACGACTTCAGCGCCTTCGCGTCGAGGGTGCGGGCGGAAAAGCTCTTGCCTGCTGTCACTGTGCAAGCCTATCTTTGCAAAGGAATCTATGCACACTTTTCTTTACACACTATCGGAGTGAGCCGTGAATCGTCTCGGCCGAGCCTTCTGGTTCCTTTGGTCGTCCACCGCGCTGTCGAACCTGGCCGACGGTGTGCTGCGGGTCGGCGCGCCGCTGCTGGCCGTGTCCATGACCCGCTCCCCCACCCTGGTGTCGCTGGCCGGGGCCGCCGCGACCGCGCCCTGGCTGCTGCTCGCGCTGCACGCGGGGGCGGTCGCCGACCGGGTCGACCGCCGCCGGGTCATGACGCTGGCCAACGCCGCGCGTACGGCGGTGCTGGCGGTGGCGGCGCTGCTGGCCGCGGCGGGCCTGCTGAACCTGTGGACGTTGCTCGCGGTGATCTTCGCGGCCGGGGTGAGCGAGGTCTTCGCCGACACCTCGGCGCAGTCCGTCCTGCCCATGACCGTCTCCAAGGACGACCTCACCAGGGCCAACGCCCGGATCGTCGGCGTCCAGACCGTCGGCAACGACTTCGTCGGCGCGCCGCTGGCCGGGCTGCTCGCCGGCCTGCTGCCGGCCGCCCTCTTCGGCGCCCCCGCCCTCCTGTACGCCGCCGCCGCCCTGCTGCTGACCGGCATGGCCGGCTCCTTCCGTGCCGCTCCCGCCGCGTCCGGGCCGCGCCGCCCGCTGCGCGCCGACATCGCCGAGGCGCTGCGCTACCTGTGGGCCCACCGGCTGCTGCGCAGGCTGGCGATCTCCGCGGGCATGATGAACATGGCCAACGCCGGATACTTCGCCGTCTTCGTCCTGTGGGCCGTCGGCGACGGGTCGCATATCGGCCTCGACCCGAGCGGCTACGGCCTCATGATGACGGCGTTCGCGGCCGGCGCGGTGCTCGGCTCGCCGCTGACCGGGCCGGTCACGCGGCTGGCCGGCGAGGCCGGCACGCTGGCCGGGGCGTGGCTGATCAGCAGCCTGCTGCTGCTCGTCCCCGTGCTGGTGCCGTCGCCGTGGGCGCTGTACCCGGTCGCGGTGGTGTGGGGCGTGACGGGGGCGGCGGCCAACGTGCTGGTCGTCTCGGTCCGCCAGCGGCTGATCCCCGGCGAGCTGCTGGGACGGGTGAACTCCGCCTACCGGCTGGTCGGCATGGGCGGCATGCCGGTGGGCGCGGCGCTCGGCGGCCTGGCGGGCGACCTGTTCGGGCTGGCCGCCGTCCTGGCCGGGGCCGCGGGGCTGTGCCTGGTGGCGGTGGCGCTCGTGTGGCGCGCCCTGCCTGGGCGAATTTCTGCGGCGCTGACCAGCGAACCTACACTTCCCGACATATCCAGATCACGTTAGGCACCCTATGCCGTGTGCGGAGATGACATGATTATCCCCGAGCTTGAGGGGATGGTATGCGGGAGATCGGCGGACGGTACCTCCTGAACGAGGAGGCCGGTCGTGGGGGTATGGGAGTCGTCTGGCGGGCGTTCGATCGGCTCCTCCACCGAGAGGTGGCGTTGAAGGAGCTGACTCTGGCCGGTGAGGCCGAGATGGTTCGCCGCCGGGTGCTGCGTGAGGCCCGGATGGCGGCCGGCCTGACGCACCCCAACATCGTCACGGTCCACGACCTGATGGAAGTGGGCGGCAAGCTCTGGATCGTGATGGAGTACCTGCACGGGCTCTCACTCCACCAGCTGCTCTCCCAGGTGGGGACGTTGCCCGCGCAGTCGGTGGCGGCGATCGGGCAGCACCTGCTCGCCGCGCTGCGCACCGCGCACAAGGCCGGCGTGCTCCATCGCGACGTCAAGCCCGCCAACGTGATGCTGACCGGCGACCGCGTGGTGCTGACCGACTTCGGCATCGCCACCGCGGAGGGCGACATCCGCATGACGACCTCGCGGCGGCTGCGCGGCACGCCCGCGTTCATGGCCCCGGAGCGGCTGCACGGCGGGCCGGCCAGCAAGGAGGCCGACATGTGGTCCTTCGGCGCGACGCTCTACAGCGCGGTCGAGGGCCAGCCGCCCTACCCCGGGCAGGACGCGGCGACGGTGCTCGGCATGGCCCGCAGCGGTCCGTACCCGCCGCCGCGGCGGGCCGGGGTGATGCGCCCGCTCATCGAGGGGCTGCTGCACCACGACCCGGTGCGCCGCTACACGCCGGAGCAGACGGCGGGCCTGCTGGCGGGCATGCGCGCCAGCGCCTACCAGGCCGCCATCTGACCGGCCCTGACCGGCCCTGGCCTGCTCTGACCGGCCCTGACCGGCCCTGGCCTGCTCTGACCGGCCCTGACCGGCTCTGCCGGGCTCAGTCCTTCTGGGCGCGGGCCTCGGCCTCGGCGGCGTCCATGGCGGCCGCCTCCTCGGGGGTGGGCGCGGTGCCGCCCAGGTGCGCGGGCTGCCACCACACGCCCGGCGGCACCTCGGGGTAGGTGCGCTGCGCCCGGTCGACCAGCTCCGACAGGCGGGTGTGCAGGTCGACGGTGTGCTGGTTGACGTCTTCCCCGCGCTTGGGGTGGAACGGCTCGCCCACCAGGATGGTGATGGGCACGTGCCGCTGGGTGAGCTGCTTGGGCCGGCCCTTGGTCCACAGCCGCTGGCTGCCCCACAGGGCGACCGGGATGACCGGCACGTTGGTGGCCTGGGCCATGCGGATCGCGCCGTTCTTGATCTCCTTGACGGTGAAGGAGCGGCTGATCGTGGCCTCGGCGAAGACGCCCACCACCTCGCCGGCCTTGAGCTTGCGCAGCGCGGTGGCGTACGAGCCGGCCCCGGCCCCGCGGTCGACCGGGATGTGGTGCATGCCGCGCATCAGCGGCCCGGAGACACGGTGGTCGAAGACGTCCTGCTTGGCCATGAAGCGCACCAGCCGCTTGGACGGCAGCGCGGCGAACCCCGCGAAGATGAAGTCGAGATAGCTGATGTGATTGCTCACCAGCACCGCTCCCCCGGTCCGCGGCACGTGCTCGGTGCCCTCCATGTGGAAGCGGTAGTCGAGCACGCGAAAGAGGGTCCGCGCGGCGGCGATCACCGGCGGGTACACAATCTCAGCCATGAGCAGAAGGTAGCCTACTCACGCCGGTCGGCAGGCCACTCAGGAGACCCGTTCTCGCCCGGAAAAGATCGGCTCGGGTCACGAGTTCGTAGGACATCGCCCCTGTTCACGCGGCGGCGCTTGCCCTCCCGTGAGAACGGGCAGATGTTTTGACCATGAAGAAGCTCATCAACACCGCCGACTCCGTGGTGGAGGACGCGCTGAACGGCATGGCGGCGGCCCATCCCGGGCTGAGGGTCCAGGACCGCGTGGTCTACCGGGCCGCGGGGCCGCGCCCCGGCAAGGTGGGGCTGGTGTCGGGCGGCGGCTCGGGCCACGAGCCCCTGCACGCCGGTTTCGTCGGCCACGGCATGCTGGACGCCGCCTGTCCCGGCGAGATCTTCACCTCGCCCGTGCCCGACCAGATCATCGAGGCCACCAAGGCGGTCGACGGCGGCGCGGGGGTGCTGCACATCGTCAAGAACTACACCGGCGACGTGCTCAACTTCGAGATGGCCGCCGAGCTGGCCGAGGACAACGACGTGGCCTCCGTGCTGGTCGACGACGACGTGGCCGTCCAGAACTCGCTCTACACGGCCGGGCGGCGCGGCACGGGCGCGACGCTGTTCGTGGAGAAGATCGCGGGCGCGCTGGCCGAGGAGGGCGCGCCGCTGGCCGAGGTGGCCCGGGTGGCCGCCGAGGTGAACGAGCGCAGCCGGTCGTTCGGCATCGCGCTGACCTCGTGCACGACGCCGTCGGCCGGCAAGCCGACGTTCGACCTGCCCGAGACGGACGTGGAGCTGGGCATCGGCATCCACGGCGAGCCCGGCCGCACGCGGGTGCCGATGGCCTCGGCCCGCGAGCTGGCCGCCGTCGCGATGGAGGCCCTGCACAGCGACCTGCCGCTCCGCGGCGACCTGCTGGTCATGGTCAACGGCATGGGCGGCACCCCGCTCATGGAGCTGTACGTGCTGTTCGCCGAGGTCGCGGCGTTCGTGAAGGGCAAGGACGCGCGGGTGGCCCGCTCGCTCGTCGGCAACTACGTGACGAGCCTGGACATGCAGGGCTTCTCGGTCACCGTGTGCCGGGTCGACGACACGCTCACCCGGCTCTGGGACGCGCCCGTCGAGACGCCGGCGCTGCGCTGGGGGCGTTGATGGACACCCGCTTCTTCGCGGACTGGCTCGACGAGGCGGCCCGGCTGGTCCGCCGCGACCGCGAGCGGCTGACGGAGCTCGACGCGGCCATCGGCGACGCCGACCACGGCGCGAACCTGGACCGCGGCTTCACCGAGGTCGCCAAGGCGCTGGCCGACCGGCCGCCGGGCTCCCCCGGGCAGGTGCTGACTGACGCGGGCACGGCCCTCATCCGCCGCGTCGGCGGCGCCTCCGGCCCGCTGTACGGGTCGATGTTCCGCCAGATGGGCCGCACGCTGGAGTCCCCGGTGACGCTGGCCCGCTTCGAGGCGGCGTTCGAGGAGGGGGTGGTCGCGCTGGAACGGCTGGGCAAGGCGGCCGTGGGCGACAAGACCATGGTGGACGCGCTGGTCCCGGCCTCCCGGTCGCTGGCCCTGGCCGTACGGGACGGCATCGGGGCGCTGGAGGCGTTCGAACGGGCGGCGGACGCGGCGGCCGAGGGCGCACGCGAGACGATCCCCCTCCAGGCCCGCAAGGGCCGGGCCAGCTACCTGGGCGAACGCAGCGTGGGACACGAGGACCCGGGCGCCGCCTCCGCGGCCCTGATCATGCGCGCCCTGGCCACGACGGCCCGCAACCGCGCAGAGGGCCAGGGGCGGGCGGAGGGCTGATGGTCGGCGTGGTGCTGGTCTCGCACAGTGCCGGGCTGGCGGCCGAGACGGCGGCGCTGGCCCTGGGGATCGCCGCGGAGCCCGTGCCGGTGGCGGCGGCCGGCGGCACCGCGGACGGCGGCCTGGGCACCAGCTTCGACCTCGTCGAGCAGGCGGTGCGCGGCGTGGACCAGGGCGACGGCGTGCTGATCATCCCCGACCTCGGCAGCTCGGTGCTGACCGCCCGGCTGCTGGAGGAGGACGGCCGGGTGGTGGTCGCGGACGTGCCGTTCGTGGAGGGGACGGTGGCGGCGTGCGTGGCGGCGTGCACGGGTGGGTCGCTGGCGGAGGTGCTGGCCGCCGCCGAAGAGGCCCGCACCTACCGCAAACTCTGACCGCCCCGGACCCCGAACCCGGACTTCGAACCCGGACCCGGACCCGACCCCGAACCCGAATTCGGACCCCTGATCCGGACCCCGGACCCGGACCCGGACCCGGCGGATGGCACCGGTCGTTCGGCGGCCTTCCGTGCCGCACGGCCGTTCGGCGGGCCTTCGCCGTGCTCCTCAGTGGCCCTTGAAGGCCTCTTCCAGCCACCAGGAGCCGCGTTCGCCGGTGATCTTGGCGTGCACCAGCAGCGGGCGGTCCCTGGGCCCCTTGAGCCATTCGGCCACGCCCGCCAGCCCGGCGGCGTCCGTGACGGTCACCGCCGCGAACCCGTGGCCCCGGGCGATCGCGGCCAGGTCGGCGGGCGGGAAGCGGACCGTGCCGAGCGCATGCCCGTGCGGCCCGAAGTGGTGCACCTCCGCCCCGTACGCCTCGTCGTCGTAGACCACGACCACCATGGGCAGCCCCAGCCGGACGACGGTCTCCAGCTCGGCGATGCCCATGAGCGCGCCGCCGTCGCCCAGGGCGGCCACGGGGAGCCGGTCCGGACGGGCCAGGGCGGCCCCGATCGCGGTCGCCAGGCCGAGCCCGACCGACTGGAACGCCTGGGTGAAGCAGAACCCGCCCGCGTCCGGCACGTCCAGGAACATCGAGGGGTATCCCATGAAGTTGCCGGAGTCGACGGACACGACGCGCTCGCTCGGGAGCAGGTCGTCCAGGGCGATGGTGAGCGTTCTCGGGTCGATGCGGCCCGCGCCGCTCTCGTCCCGGTACGGCACCGCGCGCCAGCGCCCCTCGTCCCTGATCCGCCGGGCCAGCTCGGCCGACCGGTAGCCCGGCGCGGCGCCGCCCGGCCCGGTCAGGGCCGCCGCCACGGCGCGGACTTCCCCGACCACGCCCAGATCGGCCCGGACGTGCGCGCCGACGGCCGCCGGATCGAGGTCGACCTGGACCACCTCGGCCTCCGGCGCGATCAGCGTGCCGTGGCGGGTCGTCCACATGTTCAGGGCGCAGCCCCAGCCGACGATCAGGTCCGCGCCGCGGATCAGCTCGGCCGCCAGCGGGGTGGCGAAGCCGCCGCTCACGTCGAGGTCCCAGGGGCTGCCGCGGAACAGGCCCTTGGCGACGGCGGAGGTGGCCAGCAGGGCGCCGGTGCGGTCGGCCAGCGCCTCCAGCTCGCGGCGGGCGTGCCGGGCGCCGCGGCCCGCGACGAACACCGGCCGCCGCGCCCCGGCCAGCAGCCGCCGCAGCTCGGCCGTCGCGTCGTCCGGGGCTGCCCGGTCGGACTCCGCCGTCGCGTCGTCTGCGGCTGCCAGGCCGGACCCTGCCGTCGTGTCCCGCGCGGTTGCCAGGCCGGACTGTGCCGTCGTGTCCCGCGCGGCTGACCGGACGGGCCCGGCCGCGCCCGTCACGGCCGGTGCGGGCCCGAGGGGGCGCGAGGGGGCGGACTGCACGTCGAGCGGCAGGTTCAGCAGGACCGTGCGGCGTTCCCGCGAGGCCACGCGGAAGGCTTCGAGCGCCTGCTCCTCGGCCCGCGCGGCGTCCGTGAGGCGCATGGGGACCGCGCCCACCGCCGCGGCCAGGGCGTCCTGGTCGACGTGGAAGTTGGAGCGCGCGTCCGTCGCCTCACCGGCCAGGACGATCATCGGCGTACGGCTCTTGGCCGCCTCGGCGATCCCCGTCATCGCGTTGGTCAGCCCCGGCCCCTGGTGGACCGTGACGACGCCGACCTCGCCGCTCATCCGGGCGTAGCCGTCGGCCATGGTCGCCGCCCCGCCCTCGTGCCGCGCGGCGACGAACCGCACGCCGTGCCCGACCAGCGCGTTGGTGACGTGGAAGTTGCCGCTGCCGACCACCCCGAACGCCGTGCGGACGCCGCCGGCGGCCAGCGCCCGGCCGACCGCCGCGGCCGCCGTCTCCGGGACGGTCAACGTTCCACCAGGGCCAGGACGCGGACGGGGCTGCCGGAGCCGCCCACGATGGGCAGCGGCGGGGCGACCACGGCGGCCCCGGTCACCGGCAGGCGGTCGAGGTTGCGGAGCTGGGTCAGGCCGTACTTGCCCGCGCCGAGCAGGAAGGAGTGGCAGGGGAAGGGCGGGTCGAAGGAGTGGGCGGCCCCTGCGTCGGTGCCGACGGTCTCCACGCCGAGCCCGAGGATCGGGGTCTCGGCGGCCAGCCAGGACGCGCACTCCACCGAGATGCCCGGCGAGTGCGGGCCGGTCTCGTCGGCGTTGAGGAAGGCGGCCTGGTCGGCGGAGCGGGCGTCCCAGCCGGTGCGGTAGAGCAGCCAGCCGCCGTCGGGCAGCGGGCCGTTGGCGCGTTCCCATTCCTTGACGTGGTCGATCTGGAGGAGAAAGTCGGGGTCCTTGGCCGCCTCGGCGGCGAAGTCGAGCACGACCGCGGGCGCGATCAGGCTGCGTACGGGCACCTGGGAGACGTCCTGGCCGTCGCGGGCGGTCACCCAGTGGACGGGGGCGTCGAAGTGGGTGCCGGAGTGCTCGCCGGTGTGGATGTCGTTCCAGTACCAGGCGGGGCCGCGGTCGTCGTAACGGCTGATCTCCTCCAGCCGGAACGGGATGGTGTTGCCGAACGGCTCGGGCAACTGGAGGATCGGCGTCTCGGAGGACAGGGGCGCGGTGAGGTCGACCACCTCGATCGCACCGCCGCGCACGCTGTCCAGGAAGCTCTGCAACACCGACATGTCATCCTCCTTGTTGGGCTGAGCGCATCCTCCTCCAGCGGGACTCACCCGCGCAACGACGTGGGACGGCGGTCTTCACAGGTCGTCCCAGGCGGGTTGGGCGGCGGTGCCGCCGGCCGCGCGGGTGGACAACGACCCGCAGGCCACGGCCACGTCGAGGCATTCGCGCGGGCTCATGCCGCGCAGCCTGGCGGCGAGGTAGCCGGCGTCGAAGCTGTCGCCCGCGCCGACGGTGTCCACCGGTTCGACGAGCCTGGCCGGGGCCCGCGTCACCAGGCCGGACTCCCAGGCCAGCGCGCCGTCCGCGCCGTCCTTGACGACGACGGCCGGCCCGAGGGCGCCCAGCCGCGCCGCGACGGCCTCCAGCGGCCCGTCACGGACGCCGGACAGGCGGGCCGCGATCGCCCTGGCCTCGCCGGCGTTGGGCAGGAACACGTCGGTCGCGGCGAGCACGTCCGCCAGGCCGTCCCAGCGGCCGGCCGGGTCGTCGTTGGTGTCCAGCGAGGTCGTGGCGCCCGCCGCGCGCAGCTCCGCCAGCAGCGCGGGCAGCCCGTCCGCGAGTCCGGGCTGCAGGAAGTACGACGACACGTGCACGTGCCGGGCCAGCCCGCGCGGCACGTCCGCGGCGGTCAGGTACGGCAGGCAGCCGGGTGAGGTGAGGATGGCGCGGTCGGTCCCGTCGGCGAGCACGACGGTCATGGCCGTGGGGCGGGGGTCGGTGACGCAGTGGGAGACGTCCACCCCGCGTTCGGCCAGCGCGCCGAGCACGAAACGTCCCGCCGCGTCGTCGCCCACGCGGCCGGCGAAGGCGGTGCGCAGGCCGAGCCTGGCGGCCCCGCACGCGGTGATCGCCCCGGACCCGCCGAGGACCAGGTCGCCGCCCGCGACGAGCTGTTCGCGCTGGCCGTACGCCGGCTGGCGCGGCGCGCCCGCCAGCACGACGTCGGGATTGGCGTCGCCGACGACCAGGAGGTCGAACTCGGCGGCCACGGCCGTCACGCCTTTGTCCACTGTGCGCAGCCGGCGGTCTGGAACGCCTTGTCGCCCGGCTCGATGGTGACGCTCGCCGGGCCGGTCGGCGCGCCCGCGTTGATCACCGAGCCGAGGTCGGGGGACGTGCTGTTCAGCCGGGCCCAGAAGCAGTTCGTGGAGCCCGCGACGGGACCGGTCGTGCGGTACGTGCCGGGCTGCATGTCCACGCCCACGACGAACGTGCGCATCCCGGCCGTCGATCCGGGCTGCGCGGGTCCGGGCTGCGTGGGTCCGGTCTGGGCAGGGCCGGTCTGGGCGGGACCGGTCTGCGCGGGGCCGGTCTGCGCGGGACCGGTTTGGGCGGGACCGGTTTGGGCGGGACCGGTTTGGGCGGGACCGGTTTGGAGGGGGTCCGGCTGGAGAGGGCCGGTCTGCGGGGCGTCCGTCTGGGCGGGCTGGGTGGCGGGGCCGGAGGCCGAGGGCGGGCCGGTGCCCTCGACCGTCACCGTGACCCTGGGGGCCGGCGAGGCCGACGAGCCCTCCGCGCCGTACCCGACGAAGACGCCCAGGATGAAGGCCACCACGGCGGCCAGCCCGGACACGAGCAGGATGATCGGCGGACTGCTCGTCGCCCGAGGGGGCTCAGGGGGGCCGTACGTCACGGACCAAGGGTGCCATCCCCATCGACGCCCCTGTCAACGCCCCGGTCAGCGGTGGAGGTAGTCGACGAGCGACGCCTTCTCCGTCTCCAGCTCCTCGATCGCGCTCTTGACCACGTCGCCGATGCTGACGATGCCCACCAGGCGGCCGTTCTCGACCACGGGCATGTGGCGATGCCGGTGGGTGGTCATCGTGCGGCGCAGCTCGTCGACGTTATCGCCGGGCCCGGCCGTGCGGACCTCGGTCGTCATGATCGAGGAGACCGGCGCGTCGAGGATCTCGGGGCCCCGGTCGTGCAGCCGCCGCACCACGTCGCGCTCGGAGACGATCCCCTGGATCGTCGTGCCGTCGGTGGAGACGACGACCGCGCCGATGTTGTGGTCGGCGAGCTTGCCGAGCAGTTCCCGAACCGTCGCCGCCGGCGCCACCGTGGTGACAGCGTTTCCCTTGTTACGCAGGATCGTCCCGATGAGCATGTGCACCACCTCTGCTCCCGTTGTCCCCGGCCGAGGGCCGGCTTATGCCCGGTCCTCACAGGCAAACAACCGAGTGGGGACCCCGTCAAGCGGTCACGTAGGCTGACTTGCCGCATCTCCGACGACGTGGAAGGCATCGATGACCGAGCAGCTCAACACCGGAAGCCACGACCTGCCCATCACCCCGGAGCTGGCCGCGTTCATGCGCACCGGCTGGGCCGACACCCGGCGCACCGGCGTGACCGCGCTGCCGATCGCCCCCTGGGCGGCCCGGCGCAGGGCGGCGCTGGCCGCGCGCTTCCCCGGTGAGCGGCTGGTCGTCCCGTCGGGCACGCTCAAGGTGCGCAGCAACGACAGCGACTACCGGTTCCGTCCGCACAGCGCGTACTCCTACCTGACGGGCGCGGGCGAGCCCGGCGACGTGCTGGTCATCGAGCCGTCCGGGCAGGCCGTGCTGTACGTGCGCCCGCGCTCGCCGCGCGAGGAGGGCGAGGAGTTCTACCGCGACCGCCGCTACGGCGAGTTCTGGGTGGGCCGCAGGCCCGACCTGGCTGAGGCGTCGGAGTTGTACCAGATCGAGTGCGCGCACATCCGCGACCTGCGGCCGCAGGGCCCGGCCCGGGTGCTGCGCGGCGTCGACGCCTCCGTCGACGCGCTGGTGCCGGCGGGCGGCGGCGACGCCGAGCTGGAGGTGTTCCTGTCGGAGATGCGGCTGGTCAAGGACGAGTGGGAGGTCGGCGAGCTGCAGTCGGCCGTGGACGCCACCGTGCGCGGCTTCGAGGACGTCGTGCGCGCCCTGCCCGCGGCCCTCGGCCACCCGCGCGGCGAGCGTTACCTGGAGGGCGTCTTCGGGCTGCGCTCGCGCCTGGAGGGGAACGCGGTCGGCTACGACAGCATCGTGGCCTCCGGCGCCCACGCCTGCGTGCTCCACTGGATCCGCAACGACGGCGCGCTGGCCGAGGGCGACCTGCTGCTGCTGGACGCCGGCGTCGAGACCGACACCCTCTACACCGCCGACGTCACCCGGACGTTCCCGCTGTCGGGCCGGTTCACCGCTGCGCAGCGGCAGGCGTACGAGCTGGTGCTGGCCGCCCAGGACGCCGGCATCGCGGCGCTGAAGCCCGGCGCGAGCTTCCGCGACTTCCACCTGGCGGCCATGCGCGTCGTCTGCGAGGGCCTGCACGACTGGGGTCTGCTGAAGGACTCCCCCGACGCCCTCATGGAGTCGGGCCTGTACCGGCGCTACACGCTGTGCAGCAGCGGCCACATGCTCGGCCTCGACGTGCACGACTGCGCCAGGTCGCGGGCCGAGGTCTACCTCGACGGCGTGCTGGAGGAGGGCAACGTGCTGACGGTCGAGCCCGGCCTGTACTTCCAGCCCGACGACCTGACGCTGCCCGCCGAGCTGCGCGGCATGGGCATCCGCATCGAGGACGACCTGGTGGTCACCGCCGAGGGCGCCACCCTGATGTCCAAGGCGCTCCCCCGCCACCCCGACGAGATCGAGTCCTGGATGAACGTCGTCCGTTCGTGACGGCCCGGTCACTTTTCGTAGGTGGCTGACAAGGTGTGACCCGGGTCTCATAGCTTTTGCGCAAATTCCCGACAAGGCATCGACTACTAGACAACCCGTCAGTAAGGTGACTGATCCGTAGCCGGAGGTGGTCATGGCGGGTACACGCGTGCGGACGGGCGCCTGATGGCCCCGACCGGGTACGTCGGGCGCGCGGCCGGGTCGCTCCTGGGCCAGGTGGGCGAGCTGTTCGTCATCGTCCTGGAGGGCTTGCGCCGCACCTGGGACGTGCGGAACTGGTGGTGGGAGTTCGTCGACCAGTGCTGGTTCCTCGCCAAGGTCACCAGCGTCCCGGTGCTGCTCGTCTCCCTGCCGCTGGGCGCGACCGTGGCGCTGCAGGTGGGCGAGCTGGCCTGGCAGCTCGGCGCCGGCTCGGCCACCGGCAGCGCGGTGTTCGTCGGCCTCATCCGCGAGGTGGCGCCGCTGGCCAGCGCGCTGCTGATCGCCGGGGCCGGCGGCAGCGCGATGACCTCCGACATCGGCGCGCGGCACATCCGCGACGAGCTGAGCGCCATGGAGGTCATGTCGGTCAACCCCGTCCACCGCCTGGTCACGCCGCGCATGTGGGCCGCCTCCACGGTCGCGGTCTGCCTGTGCCCGCTGGTCATCCTGGCCGGCGCGAGCGGCGGCTACTTCTTCAACGTGGTGGTGCAGGGCGTCACGCCGGGCGCGTACTTCGACGGCGCGCTGTCCCTGGTCGTCGCCTCCGACCTGTACGTCACCCTGTTCAAGGCGTGGATCTTCGGCTTCGTCGCCGCCGCCGTGGCCTGCTACAAGGGCATGACGTGCGCGACCAGCCCGGTGGGCGTGGGACGGGCGGTCAACCAGGCGACCGTGCTGACGTTCATGCTGGTGTTCACGTTCAACTACGTGATCTCGGCCGTCTACTTCCTGGCCTACCCGCCGAGGTCGATGTGACGGCGGCGCCGGCGGCCGGGCCGGGGCTCGCCCGCCGCGGGCGGCGCCTGGCCGAGCGGCTCGCGACGCCGGCCGACTGGCCGCTGTTCGTGGGGAAGGTGCTCTTCTACTCCGTCCGCGACGTCGTCCTGCGGCTGCGTTACCGCAAGGTCGTGATCAGGCAGGTCAGCGACGTCGTGGTGGGGGTGGGCGCGACCGTCGTCGGCGGCGGCATGATCTTCGTGGTGTTCACGATGGCGTTCGTCGTGGGCGCGACCGTGGGCCTGCAGGGCTACCAGGGGCTGCAGGCCATCGGCGCGGAGTCGTTCGTGGGGCTGATCGGCAGCTTCGCCAACGTCCGCGAGATCACCCCGATCATCGCCGCGACCGCGCTGGCCGCGCAGGTGGGCTCGGCGTTCACGGCCGAGCTCGGGGCGATGCGCATCTCGGAGGAGATCGACGCGCTGGAGGTGATGGGCATCAACGCCTTCACCTACCTGATCTGCACCCGCGTGGTGGCGGCGCTGCTGGCACTGCTGCCGATCTACCTGATCGCGCTGTTCGCCAGCTTCTTCGCCACCCGCCTGATGTGCACGGCGCTGTTCGGCCTGGCGCCCGGCGCCTACGACTACTACTTCTACCTGTACCTGCCGGTCAGCGACATCGTCTACAGTCTGGTCAAGGTCGGGATCTTCGCCTTCGCCGTCATCGTGATCCACTGCTACCACGGCTTCCACGCCACCGGCGGGCCGGTGGGCGTGGGCGTGGCGGCCGGGCGCGCCATCCGCCAGTCGATCGTCACGATCGTGCTGCTGAACCTGCTGCTGTCGTTCCTGTTCTGGGGCGGCGGCGGCAACATTCCGCTGACGGGGTGAGCCGGTGTCCCGATCCGAACTTCCGCTCGCCGTCCGCCTCGGCATCGCCCTGGGCGTCGTCCTGACGCTGGCCGCGGCGACGTTCCTGGTCGTGCGCGGCGCCACCGAGGCGCGCGGCACCCGGATCGAGGCGGTGTTCGGCCGGGCCGGGCAGGGCATGGACACCAACTCCAAGGTCAAGATCCGTGGCATCACCGTCGGCGACGTGACGGACGTGACCCTGGACGCCAGGGGCCGGGCCGTGGTCACGATGCACCTCCAGCCCGGCGTGAAGGTGCCGCGGACCACCGTCGCGGCCGTCGAGCCGCTGTCGGTGTTCGGCCCGAAGATGATCGACCTGCGGCCGGGCCCCGGCGAGGCCACCGGGCCCTACCTGGGCAGCGGCGCGGTCATCACCCGCACCGAGGAGCCGCTCGACCTGTCCGGCACGCTCGGCGACGCCTACCGGGGCCTGGACGCCGTCGATCCCCGCGAGGTCACGGTCATCGTGCACACCCTGGCCAAGGGCCTGGACGGCGAGGGCCGCAACCTGCGCGAGCTGATCGGCGACGCCGGCACGGTCGTCGGCGTCGCCCACCGGCAGCGGGAGCGGGCCCGGCGGTTCCTGCACGACGCCGCCGCGCTCGGCACGGCCCTGTCCGACAAGGGCGACGAGCTGGTCTCGATCGCCTCCGACGCCGACGTCATCACCCCCGACCTGCTGCGGCGGGCCGACAAGGTGCGCGCCCTGCTCCAGGAGATCACCTCCGTCTCCGCGCTGGCCGCGCACGGCCTGCGCGCGCACCGCCAGGACCTGCGCGCGGCCGTGCACTCCGGCGAGCGCGTGGCCGCCCTCGTCTACGCCCAGCTCGGCCTGGCCGGTGACGGCGTACGCGGGCTGGGCAGGCTGGTGGACCTGCTCAACGAGCTGATCGAGACACCGGGGCCGGACGGCAGCGGCATGCTCCAGGTCGAGGCGTTCGTCGCCACCGACGTCTGCGAGCTGGTCGTCGGCGTCTGCGGCCGCACCGACGGGAGGCGCTGAGGTGGCGGTCTCCAGGACGCGGGTCGTGCGCAGGTGGACGTTCGTCCGGTTCGCCCTGTTCGTCGGCCTGACGATGTCGCTCATCGTGCTGATCGCCGTCCAGGTCGCCCGGGTCGGCACCGGCGGCGGCTACCGGCTGGTGGCCGCGTTCGACGACGTGTCGGGGCTGACCGAGGGCGACGAGGTCAAGATCGCCGGAGCGCCGGTCGGCCGGGTGCGGTCGATCGAGGTGGTGGCCGGCCGGGCGGAGGTCACCCTGGAGGTGCGGGACGAGGTCCGGGTGCCCACCGACACCGAGGCGGCCGTACGCTGGCGCAACGCCATCGGCCAGCGCGTGGTCTACCTGCTGCCGGGCACCGCGCCGGGCCGGCTGGCGCCGGGGTCGCGCATCGTGCGCACCTCGTCCGTGGTGGACGTCGGCGAGCTGGTCGGCGACCTCGGCCCGCTGACCCGCAGCCTGGACCCCGAGCAGATCAACCGGCTCCTCACCGCCGCGGCCAGGTCGCTGAAGGGCAACGACCGGAACATCCCGCGGCTGCTGGACAACGTCGACGCCGTCACCGGCACGCTCAGCGAGCGCAGGGCGACCATCGAGAAGCTGCTGAAGGACTACGCGACGGTCACCGGCGTGGTGGCCCGGCGCGACCGGCAGATCGAACGGCTGGTGGACGACCTGGTGACGCTCTCGGAGGCGTTCGCCGGCAACCGCGAGCTGGTGGACGACGCCCTCGTCGAGCTGTCGGCCACCTTCCGCACCTCCGACGAGGTGATCGGGAAGAACGCCGGCGAGCTGGGCCGGGTGGTGGAGAACCTGTCCGGGCTGACCGGCGGCATCCGGCGGCACGTCCGCGAGATCGACCGGACGGTCAGCACGTTCCAGCCGCTGTTCGCCCGCGCGTACTCGACCGTGGACCGCGGGCACTACTTCATCACCGCCGTGCCCTGCCTGGCGCTGGGCCCCTCGCCGTGCCCGTACCCCATGCGGTCGCCGCCGCCGTTGCGCAACACCCGGGTCCAGAGCGAGAAGGACCTGCGCAGGCTGCTGGTGGGCCGGTGATGGCGGTCAGGTCGTTCCGGGACCGGAACAAGGTCGTGGTGGGCCTGGTGTCGGTGGCCGTGCTGGGCGCGCTGCTGGTCGCCACGTTCCTGGTCGGCAACCTGGGACTGCTGGAAGGCGGCTACTACGTGTCGGGCGTCTTCGTGGACTCGGGCGGCCTGCGCACCGGCAACGACGTGCGGGTGGCCGGGGTGCGGGTCGGCAAGGTCACCGAGGTGCGCGCCGACTACGCCCGGGGCAACGTGGTCGTCACCTGGAAGGTGGACGACGGCGTGCGGCTCGGCCGGTCCACCCGCGCCGACATCGCCCTGTCGAACCTGCTCGGCGGCCGCTACGTCAAGCTCACCGGCCCGGTCGCCGCCCCGTACCTCGACCAGCTCCCCGAGGCGCGGCGACGCATCCCCGTGGACCGGACCGGGGTGCCGACGCTCGTCAACGACGCGGTCAACGACGCCACCCGGCTGGTCCGGCGGCTCGACACCGACGCCGTGGACGACCTGCTCACCGAGCTGGGCAGGATCGACACCTCCCGGCGCGGCCGGGTGAGCAGGCTGCTGAAGAACATCGGCGACCTGTCGGACACCGTGAGCAGGAGCGAGCCGCAACTCCAGCGGCTGCTCGACAACGGCACGAAGATCATGGACGTGCTGGAGCGGAAGGACCGCCAGCTCGGCCGGCTCATCGACGCCGTCCAGATCATGCTGAACGAGCTGCGCGCCCGCAGGAAGGAGCTGCGCACCCTGCTCGGCGACGGCAGCGGCCTGGTGCGCAGCACCACCCGCCTGATCGACGAGCACGAGCGGGCCCTGATCCGGATCCTGGACGACACCTCGGCCGTCACCAGCCGCCTCAGCGGCAGCGGCGAGCGGCTCAACTCGCTGCTGGCCTGGGCGGGCCCGACGTTCTCCGGCCTGGCCACCATGGGCGGTCAGGGGCCGTGGCTGGAGGCCGTGGCCACCGGACTCGGCCCGATCGACCCCGAGGTGCTGGCCGCCGTGGCCAAGGACAGGAAGGGCGACCGATGAGACGACTCCTGCCGGTCCTGCTGGCCGGGACGCTGCTGGCGGCGAACGGCGGCTGCTCGGTGCTGGGCGAGCAGCCGTACCGGCTGGTGGCGGTCTTCCGCAAGACGCCCTCCCTGTACGAGCAGGCCCGGGTCAAGGTCATGGGGCTGGACGCCGGGCGCGTGGAGAAGATCCGCATCGACGGCGACAAGGTACGGGTCGAGCTGCTGGTCGACCGCGAGGTGCCGCTGCCGGCCGGGGTCAAGGCCGTGGTCGCGCCGCAGAACACGCTGGGCGAGCGCAACGTCGTGCTGTACCCGCCGTGGAAGCCGGGCGACCGGCGGATCGCGCCCGGCGCCGTCATCCCGCCGGAGCGCACCGAACTGCCCGTGGAGATCGACGACGCCCTGGCCGCCTTCACCAGGCTCACCGACGCCCTCGACGGCGAGAAGCTGGGCGACGTGGCCGGCAACCTGGCCGACGGCCTACGGGGGCGCGGCCGGACGATCAACGCCGCGATCGACGGCACCGCCCGCCTCACCGACACCCTGGCCCGCCAGGACGAGCAGCTCGTCGCCCTGGCCAAGGGCCTGAACCGGCTCGCCACCGGCCTCAACAGGCGGCAGGACCAGGTGACCGGCGCGATCGACTCCTTCGCCGAGGCCGGCGCGATCCTGGCCGAGGAACGGCAGCGCCTGCGCGGCTTCGTCGCGGACATGGCGGGCTTCGTCCGGCGCGGCGACCTGATCATCGAGGCCTACTCCGCACGCCTGCCGCGGGCCGCGAGCACGCTGGCCGAGCTGGTGCTGACGGTCCGGGCCAACAGCGAGTCCATGGCGCGGGCGGTCAAGGGCGCGGCCGACCTGGCCGACGTGCTGATCGACTCCTGGGACCGGGACCAGCACGTGCTGAAGATCCGCGTCGTGCTCAACGCGATGACCAGGACCTGGCTGACGCCGCTGTTCCAGGCGCTGAACCTGGGCGAGGTGCCGTGCCTGCCGGCCGGGCTGAGCAACTGTCCCTTCGAGCGGAAGAGGGCCGCCCGATGAGGGCCCGCCCGCTGCTCGCGCTGGTGCTCACCGCGCTGGTGCTCACCGCGTCCTGCTCGTTGCGCACGCTCGGCGCGACCACCGGCGACCTGACGCTGAACGCCACCTTCGACGACGTCCAGAGCCTGGTGGCCGGGCACAGCGTGCAGATCGCCGACGTCCGGGTGGGCACGGTGACCGGCATCCGGCTGGAGGGATACCGGGCCAGGGTGACGATGTCGATCCAGTCCGCGCACCGGGTGCCCGTGGGCAGCACCGCGACCGTGGCCAAGACGTCCGTGCTGGGCGAGAACTACGTCCTGCTCAGCCCGCCCGCGGGCCGGGACCTGGCCACGGGCCCGTACCTGGCGGACGGGGCCACGATCGCCGACACCTCGGTCGAACCGGACATCGAGCAGGTCACCGCCAAGGCCGGCCCGCTCGTCGAGGCGCTCGGCGCCCAGGACGTCAACGCGATCCTGGACGCCGCCTCCACCGCGTTCGCCGGCAAGGGCGCCGACGTCAACCAGCTGATCCGGCGCACCGCCGAGGTCACCGACGCCTACGCCGCGGCCCGGCGGGACCTGGCGACCGGCATCGACGCGCTGGCCAGGCTCGGCGACGACCTCGCCGAGGGCAGCGACGAGCTGGACCGGCTGCCCGGCGTCCTGGCCGCCGCCACCAGCCGCGTCGCGCACGGCCGCAAGCACGTCAAGCGGGCCGTCGTGGCGCTGACCGAGCTGGCCAGGGAGGCCAACCTCACCGTGTACCCGCGGCACGCCGCCCGGCTGCGCACGCTGCTGCGCGAGCTGGAGGCCGTCTCCTCGGCCATGCAGCGGGGCAAGGACGACCTCAAGGGGCTGGTGGCGCGGATCCAGGCGTTCATCGACGCGCCGCCGATCACGGTCAACGGCCAGGTGCTGATCTACGTCTGGCTGAAGGGCCTGCTGCTGCCCCGGAACAAGGGGGCCGAGGCCGCGAGGAAGGCCGCCGACCGGCTGAGCGACTTCCGCCTGCTGTGGGAGCCGCCGCGATGAGGCACCGGGTGCACCTGAACGTCGGCTTCTTCGTGCTGCTCGGCGTGGTCATGACGATCTGGGCGTTCAGCACGATCATCCGGCTCGACGTGATCGAGCGGCCGTACCGGGTGTCGGCCGAGTTCGCCTCCTCCCCCGGGCTCGTACGCGGCTTCGACGTGGCGTACCTGGGGGTGCGGGTCGGCAGGATCGGCGACGTGCGGCTGGCGCCGGGGAAGATCGTCGTCGGGCTGGACATCGACAAGGAGATCAGGCTGCCCAAGGACAGCACGGCCGAGGTGCGCCGCAAGTCCGCGGTCGGGGAGCCGTACGTGGAGCTGTCGCCGCCCGCCCGCGGCGTGGGCGGGGCCTCCCTCGCGCCCGGCGACACCATCCCGCTGTCGCGGACCGCCGTGCCGCTGGACTACCGCAAGCTGTTCGAGGGCGTGGGCAGGCTGCTCGACGCGGTGCCCGCCGGCGACGCCGAGACGATCACCCACGAGCTGGCCACCGCCCTGGACGGGCGCGCGCCCGCGATCAGGGCCGTCATCGAGAACGCCCACGACCTGACCGCCACCCTGGCCGACGACTCCCGGACCCTCGACGACCTGTCGGTGCAGCTCACCCGGCTCACCCACACGCTGGCCGGCCGGAAGGACCGGCTGGCCGCCGGCATCACGGACCTGAGCGCGGTCACGGGCTCGCTGCGGGCCTCACGTACGGACCTGAACGCCTTCCTCGACCAGGGCCCCGGCGTGTTCGCCCGGCTCGACGCGGCGATCAGGAGGTCCAGGCCCGGGTTCTCCTGCCTGCTGACCGCCGCCGGGCTGCCGCACCGACCGGCCTTCTCCGCCGCGACCGAGAAGGACGTGCACCACCTGCTGAGCGTCATGCCGACCGCGCTGAGCCTGGCCGACGACATCAGCGAACGGCAGGGGGACACTGTGTACGGCAAGGCGTCGTTCATCTTCAGCGTGCCCGGCGGGCCGACCCCGGCCGAGGAGTACGCGGGCCCCGTCGGCCCGCCCCACGTCCCCCGGCTCGCCACCTGCCCCTCCCCCACCCCCGCCGGCACCTCGCACGAAACCTCCAGGGCCACCCAGCACACCCCCGCCAGCCCGGACCCCGGCGCGTCGAGGACGGACCGGGACACCGGCGGGCCCGACGCCGAGGGCCCGAAGGCCGTCAAGAAGAAGTCCGGCGCGCCCGAGCCGCCGTCCCCGGCGTCGTCGAGCAGCGTGGCCGCCGCCGGCGACGCGTCCCGTACCCCACCGAGCCCCACGCCGCTGATTGTCGCGATCTTCCTCGCCGTCGTGGTGAGTGGTGGCATCGTGGGCTGGATCGCGGCGGGCCGGGCAGCCCGCCGCCGTGAGGAGTCACCATGACCACCGACCACCACCTCACCGCCCCGGACACCGTTCCCGACACCGAGGCCCCCGCTGAGGCTCCCGCTGAGGCCCCCACGGAGATCCCCACCGAGGCCGCGGGGGACGGGCCGGTGTCGGGGACGGCCGCGGGTGGGCGGTTCACGCGGACGCGGGTGTTCGGCGCGCTGGCGGCGATGCTGGCGGCGGCCGTCGCGGCCACGGCCGTGCTGCAGTGGATCGACGCCTCCCGGGCCCGGGACGCGCTGGCCCGCCTGGAGAGCGAACGCGCCCTGCGCCTGGAGGTCTCCGGCGCCGCGAGCGCCTTCAGCCAGGCCCTGCTCAGCTACGACTACAAGGACCTCCAGAGCACCCGCTCGACCCTGTCCGCCCAGGCCACGGGCGACTTCCAGGCCACCTACGACGCGGCGTTCGGCGGCGCGATGTCCCAGGTGATCGTCAAGCTCAAGGCCGTCTCCCAGGCCAAGGTCCGCGAGG
This sequence comes from Nonomuraea sp. NPDC049624, assembly GCF_040675255.1. Classification (NCBI taxonomy): domain Bacteria; kingdom Bacillati; phylum Actinomycetota; class Actinomycetes; order Streptosporangiales; family Streptosporangiaceae; genus Nonomuraea; species Nonomuraea sp. NPDC049624. The sequence goes on from NZ_JBFAOR010000006.1 coordinate 46,396, forward strand.
TCTACCTGGCCGACGCCGACGAGGCCACCGCGCACGCCATCGTCGTCGTGGACCAGCAGGTGAACACCGCCCAGGCGATTCGCTCGGTGAAGGATTCGCACCTTAAGATCACGCTTGTGAAGCAGAAGGGCGCCTGGAAGGTCCAGGACGTGACCGTGCTCGGCGCGGCCTCGGAGGACCAGTACAAGCTCGACGACCCCGCGGCGAAGAAGGACTGACGATCGTCCCCCTGGCGATGGGCGGCCGACCCGAAGAGGTGCGCGCCCCCGAGACGTGGCTGACCGAGGCCGAGCGCGAACGCGCCGACCGGTTCGTCTTCCCCGCCGACCGCGCCTGTTTCGTCGCGGCCCACCTGCTCGTACGCCTATGCGCCGCGGCCGTGCTCGACCTCCCGCCGGAGGGGCTGACCCTGTTGCAGCACTGCGAGGTGCACGGCCCCGGCCACGGCAGGCCGTACCTGCGCGAGGCCCCCGGCCTGGGCGTGAGCTTCAGCCACACCCGCGGCTACGTGTGCGCCGCGGCCGGCCCCGGCCGGGTCGGCGTGGACGCCGAGCACGTGCCGCCGGGCCCGCTGAACGAGGGCCTGGCCGACCACGCGCTCACCCCCGCCGAACGCGCCCTGGTGACCGGCAACGACGACCTGATCCGCCACTGGACCCGTAAGGAAGCCCTGGTCAAACGCGGCGAGCTCACCCTGGACGAGCTGCGCACGACCGGCGTCGACCCGCTGCCGGTCGGCCACCTGCTGGAATGGCGGGCCGCCCCGGACATCAGGGTCGCCGTCGTCACCGACACGCCGGCCGAACGCATTCCCGTCCCGTCGTTCCGAGGGCCCGGCTAGGGACCGTTTCTCGGATCAGGTTCGGAGCCGGACGAGCAGGGCGGCCAGGCGGTGGGGCCGTCCTCCGGCAGGCACGCTGTCAGGCCGGGTGCGTGGGCATCCCGCCGGGACGAAGGGCGGCCGCCGCGGGACCGGCCGGGACGGCGGGGGTTCGCGGCCAGGTCCAGGCGGAGCGCAGGACGAAGGCCAGGAGCAGCACCTCGATTCCGATGGAGAGGCCGTAGAAGGGGGCCCACTCCCAGGACTCCCCCACCGCGTTGAACACCGAGTAGGGGATGTAGAGCGATGCGACGACGAGGTTCGCAGCGCGGTTCACCCGGGCGGGCAGCGTCATGGAGAGCATCACCATCAGGGCCGGGATCGCCACGGACGCGAGCATCATGGTCAACAACGTCGGGCTGACGTCGAACTCGAAGACGACGCCGGCACGGAGGTTGTCGATGACGCCGGGCTTGTGGAGGTGGAAGTAGTCGACGTAGATGTAGAGGAACATGAAGCTGGTCCATGCGGCGGCGAGCTTGGCGTGCACGGGGACCGACCGGTTGTCGAGCAGGTTCGGGGTTTTCGCTCGGATGGTCATCGGTTCTTCTTTCGGGAGAAGCGGTCCCGCAGCCGGACTGGCGGCAGGGATGTACCGAGGCCGCGCCCACCTGGACGAGCACATCGCCTCGACCGGGCAGCGGTAGCCCGGGCCTCGGCCGACTCGAGCACTGGGGGCAGGCCGTAACGGTGCCGGCCGGCGGCCCGCATCGTCGTCGCCGCGGCCGGACTCGTCCCCGGTATCAGGCGTGCTCCGGCACTCGATCGCTGTTCGGTTCCCACAGCAGCCTCCTCACGTCCGAGCTACGACTCCGGCTGGTTCGTACATCGTACGTCGTACGCTGTACTACAGGTAGTACGCTGTACCATGACCGTGCGCCGGACGATTGTCAAGCCGCTCGAGCGCGCGAGAGGAGACCCGTGTCCGCGAGGGAACAACGCCAGGGGACGTCGGACGCGGCGCTGAGCAGGCAACGGGTGGTGGCCGAGGCGGTCCGGCTCGCCGACCGCGAGGGGGTCCACGGGCTGAGCATGCGCCGGCTGGCCGGCGCGCTCGGCGCGGGCGCGATGTCGCTCTACTACTACGTGGCGAGCAAGGAAGAGTTGCTGGACGCCATGATCGACCTCGTGTTCGAGGAGATCGAGCTCCCGCCCGAAGAGACCGACTGGCAGTCGGCGATGCGACGCCGGGCGGCATCCGCCCGGCAGGTTCTCGCACGCCACCCGTGGGCGATCGGCCTGATGGAGTCGCGGACATCGCCGGGGCCCGCGAACCTCCGCCACCGCGAAGCGGTCACCGCCTGCCTGCGGCGGGCCGGCTTCCCGGTCCTGATGGCGACGCACGCCAACTGGCTGCTCGACAGCTATGTCTACGGTTTCGCCCTGCAGGAAGCCAGCCTGCCGTTCGACACCCCCGACGAGTTCGCGGACATGACCGAGGACGTCTTCCTGCCCCAGCTTCCTGCTGACGAGTTCCCCTACCTCAACGAGTCCGCCGCGGTGCTCGCCGCTGCCGGCTACGACCCGGCGGAGGAGTTCACCTTCGGCCTCGACCTCGTCCTGGCCGCCCTCGAGCGCCTGAGAATGCCTGCGTGAGCCTCCGTCCGGTGACGTCGCTAGCGGCGGCGGGTGGGGGTGGGGTCCAGGAAGACGAGGGTGACGCCGGAGAAGCGGTCGCGCAGCCGCCGGTCGATCTCGTCGCAGGCGATCTCCACGCCCGCCGCGCTCGCCTCGTCCCGGAAGTCGATTTTCGCGGCGACCATGATGGAACCCGGCCCGATCATCATCGTCAGCAGCTCGACCACGTCGTCCACCTCGGGCTGGGCCAGCAGCACTGCGCGGATGCCGACCTCGATCTGCCTGGGGGCGGCCTGGCCGATCAGCAGCGACAGGTTCGACTGGATCAGGATGAGCGCGACCACCAGCAGGAGCAGGCCGATGGCGACCGAGGCCGCGCCGTCCCACAGGGCCGAGCCGGACCACTGCGAGCCGAGCAGCCCGAGCGCCGCGATCACCAGGCCGACCAGCGCGGCGGCGTCCTCGAACAGCACGGCCTTGAGCGCGGTGTCGGACGTGATGCGCACCAGCCGCGTCGGACGCACCTTGTACCTGCCGGCCTCGGCGCGCAACTGCGAGTACGCCTTGGTGAACGAGATGCCCTCGATCACGAACGAGACGGCCAGCACGACGTAGGACGGCGTGAGGTTGCCCAGCTCCTCGCCGTGGCTGATCTCGTGCAGCCCGTGGGTGACGGAGAACCCCGCCCCGCCGACCAGCGTCGCGACCGCCGCCATCATCGCCCAGAAGAACCCCGCCTTGCCGTAGCCGAACGGGTGGCGCTCGTCCGGCGGCTTGCCCGCCCGGCGTACGGAGACCAGCAGCAGCAGCTCGGTCATCGTGTCGGCGGCCGAGTGGGCCGCCTCGGACAACATCGCGGCCGAACCGCCGATCAGCCCCGCGACGAGCTTGGCCAGGGCGATGGTCAGGTTCGCGGCGCCCGCGACCAGCACGGTCGCCAGGCTCTCCCCCGACTTCTCCTCCATCAGCTCACTGTACGGCGGCCCTGCGCGACGGCCCCCCGCAGGTAGCCGCATCGTCGGGGGCGTGCGATAGATTGGGGATCATGAGCGCGCCCCGCTGGCTTTCCCCCGCCGAACAGCGTGCCTGGCGTACGCATCTCGCGCTGCACAAGCTGCTCATGCACCGCCTCGACCGGGAGCTGCAGGAGCACCAGCTCTCGCTGAACGACTACGAGATCCTGGTCAACCTCTCCGAGAGCCCCGAGCGGCGCATGCGGATGAGCGACCTGGCCGACGCCACGATCCAGTCGCGCAGCAGGCTGTCGCACCAGATCTCCCGCATGGAGGCCAAAGGGCTGGTCACCAGGGAAGACTGCCGCGACGACCGGCGCGGCACGTTCGCCGTCCTGACCGACGAGGGCTGGGCCACGATCCAGCGGGTGGCGCCCGACCACGTCGCGAGCGTGCGCGAGCATTTCGTCGACCGGCTCACCGACGACCAGCTGGAAGCCCTGGAGCAGGCGTTCGGGCCCATCGTCGACCATCTGAAGAAGCTGCGCTGAGGCCCAACCGATATCGGCGACGGCTCACCGGCGTTCCCGGGCGCTCGCTACGATCCGCTCATGCTCCGAAAGCTGCTGATCGTTGTCGTGCTCGCGCTGATGCCGGCCTGCTCCGCGGGTGGCGGCGGGGGTGACGAGCTCCCCGCCGGGCCCGACCTGATGAAGAAGTCGTCGGAGGCCATGAAGGCCGTCAGGTCGGCCGGTTTCTCGATCGCCACGGAGGGCAAGCCCCAGGTGCCGCTCAAGAAGGCCGACGGCAGGCTCACCTCGGCGGGCGACGCCGACGGCACAATCACGCTGGAGGTGCTGGGCACCCTGCAGGAGATCACCTTCGCCGTGATCGGCGACACCGTGCACTTCAAGGGGCCGACCGGCGGCTTCCAGACGATGACCAGGCAGCAGCTCGCCCAGTTCTACGACCCGTCGGTGATCCTCAACCCGGCCAAGGGCATCGCGCAGCTGCTCGCCTCGGCGACCGACCCCAGGGTGGAGGCGGTCGAGGACGGCTCGTACCGGGTGGCCACGACGTTCTCCGGGCAGGTCGTCGGGCAGATCGTCCCGGGCGTCACGCAGGGCGTCAACGGCAAGGTCTGGATCGACAAGGCCACCAACCGGCTCACCAAGGTGAGCCTGCCGCTGCAGAACGGCACGGTGACGGTGACGTTCAGCGACTACGACGCGCCGGTCACGATCACGCCGCCCCCGTCCGGGTGAGCCGGGTGAGCCGGGTGAGCCGGAACGTCCCGGCGGACCGCGCCCGCCGGGTCGCGCTCGGCGCGGGCGGCGCGGTGGTGCTGCTGGCCGCGCTCGACGCCTACGTGGTCGTGACGGTCCTGATGGACATCGCCCACGACGTCGGCGTGCCGCAGAACCACCTGGAGCGGGTCACGCCGGTCGTCACCGGGTTCCTGCTCGGCTATGTCGCCGCGATGCCGCTGCTCGGCCAGCTCTCCGACCGTCACGGCCGGCGGCCCCTGATCCACGCCTGCCTGGCGGCGTTCGCGCTCGGCTCGGTGCTGACCGCGCTGGCGGCCGGTGAGGCGATGGTGGTGTCGGGCCGTACGGTCCAGGGCGTGGCGGGCGGGGCGCTGCTGCCGATCACGATGGCGCTGATCGGCGACCTGTGGGAGGCGCGCGACCGGCCGCTCGCGCTGGGCGCGGTGGGCGCGGCGCAGGAGCTGGGCAGCGCCCTCGGCCCCCTGTACGGCGGCGTGCTGGCGCTGGTCCCGCCGGTCGCCGTCGCGGGCGTGGAGCTGGGCGGCTGGCACGCCATCTTCTGGGTCAACGTGCCCCTCGCCGCCCTGGCCGCCGTCGCCGTGCAGCGTACGGTCCCGGCCGGGCCGCCGTCCGGCACGGCCCGCGTCGACGTCGTCGGGGGTGCGCTGCTGGCGCTGGCGCTGGCCCTCCTGGTCGTCGGCCTGTACAACCCCGACCCGGCCACGACCGTGCTGCCGCCGTGGGGGCCGCCGGTGATCGCGGCCGGCGCGGTGGCGGGCGGCGTGTTCGTCTGGTGGGAGATCCGCTCCCCCGTCCGGCTGCTCGACCTGTCGGCCGCCCGCAAGTCACCGCTGCTGGCGACGCTGGGCGTGAGCTTCCTGGCGGGCGCGGCCCTGCTGGTGACGATGGTGTTCGTGCAGTTCGCCGCCCAGACGCTGCTGGACAAGGACGCCCTGGGCGCGGCGCTGGTCCTGGCCCGGTTCCTCGGCGCGCTGGCCGTGGGCGCGCTGCTCGGCGGCGTGCTGGCCCGGCGGGCCGGCGAACGCGCGGTGGCGGTGCCCGGCCTGCTGCTCGCCGCGGCCGGATACTGGCTGATGAGCCGCTGGCCGCTCGACCTGGCCGCAGCGGGCCTGGCCGTGGACGCCGACCTGGTCGTGGCGGGGCTCGGCCTCGGGCTGGTGATCGCGCCGGTCTCGTCGGCGGTCCTGCGGGTGAGCCCGGCCGTCCAGCACGGCGTCGCCTCGGCGGCGGTCGTGGTGGCCAGGATGATGGGCATGCTCGTCGGCGTGGCGGGCGTGTCGGCGTGGGGCTTCCACCGGTTCCAGTCGCTGACCGCCGACCTGGACACGCCGCTGCCGTTCGGCGTGGACGCGCAGACCTACCAGCGGCGGCTGGCCGACTACCTGGCCCAGGTCGACGCCGCCCTGCACGTCGAGTACACCGAGATGTTCCTGCTCACGGCGTTCGTCTGCCTGCTGGGGGCGGCGGTGGCGCTGCTCATGCCCCGCCGCGCCCTGCCGGAGGCGGCGCCCGCCCTCGCGGACGCCGCCCCCGACCCCGAATCCTGACCGCGGATCAGGCGGCGCCGCCGGTCAGGGCGACAGGCGGTGCAGGTCGCGGGGGAAGGCGGTGGTCTGCCGGATGTTGGCGGCGCCGGTCAGCCGGGCCGTCCAGCGTTCCAGGCCGAGCGCGAACCCGCCGTGCGGCGGCATCCCGTACCGGAACGCCTGGAGGTAGCCCTCGTACGGCTCCACGTCCCCGTCCAGGGCCTGGACGTAGTCGTCGTACCGGTGCAGGCGCTGGCCGCCGGTCACCAGCTCCAGGCCCCTGAACAGCAGGTCGAAGCCGTTGGAGTAGCCCGCTCTGGCCGGGTCGGGATGGGTGTAGAACGGCCGCTTGGACATCGGGTAGCCGGTGACGAACAGGAACTCCGACCCGTGCTCGCGCAGCGCCCAGTCCGACAACCACCGTTCCTGGGCCGGTGACAGGTCGGGCTCGTCCTCGCCGGTCAGCCGCTGGGCCTCGGTGAAGTGCACGGCCGGGATCTCGGCGGGCACGGCCGGCAGCACGGCCCCGGCCGCCTCGACGGCTGATCCGGCCCGGCGGCGCACCGACTCGACCATGCCGGCGACGACCTCCCGCAGCACCGCCATCACGTCCCGGTGGTCGGCCACGAACCCCAGCTCGGCGTCGAGGCTGGTGTACTGGGCCAGGTGGCGGACGGTGTCGTGCGGCTCGGCGCGGAAGACCGGCCCGACCTCGTAGACCCGCTCGAACACCCCGACCATCGTCTGCTTGTAGAACTGCGGCGACTGCGCGAGGTAGGCGCGGCGGCCGAAGTAGTCGATGCCGAAGACGTTCGCGCCGGACTCGGTGGCCGAGGCCACGATCTTGGGCGTGTGGATCTCGGTGAACCCGAGGCCGTCCAGCGTCTCGCGGAACCCGGCCACGCTCGCCGCCGAGATCTCCAGCGGCGCCCGCAGCAGCGGATGCCGCAGCGCGACGGGCGCGTGGTCGAGGACCGTCGGCAGCGTCGCGGCCACGACCGGCCGGTAGAGGTCGAACGGCGGCGCCTGCGCGGGCTCGGCCAGGACCTCGATCTCCGGCCCGGTCAGCTCGACCCCGCCGGGAGCCTGCCCGGCCGGGGTCACGGTGCCGGTGACCCGGACGACGCTCTCCTCCGGCGGCAGCTCCCCGTCCGCGCTGACCACCTGGGCCAGCCCGGCACGGTCGCGTACGACCAGGAAGGAGACGGATTTCAGGTGCCGGCGGCGATGGACCCAGCCGGCGATCGTCACTCGTCGGCCGGCGTGCTCAGCGAGCGACGCCGACAGGACACGAGAGATCATTACAGCTCCTCTGCAGGAAATGCATGACCCCTTGGGAGTGCGGGGGAGAAGGGAGCTCCCGGTGCCACCGCACTTTCGCCGCCCCGCGAGGGGCGGCCTCCACGACCCGGTGACGGGGGTCAGCCGGCGGGGCATTTCCTCCCCGCACTCAGGAGTGTCTTCACCAGCGGACACGGGACCGCCTTCACAGCTGCCGGCGGCTCTCTGGGCCCGTGCGGCCCGCTGGCTACTCGTCTCCGTCCACGTGTTGCCGTAGATGATACGGCAACGCCGTTACTTGTCCTTCTTGGGGCGCTTCTCGCGGATCTTCATCGTGACGTCGATCGGCGACCCGGCGAACCCGAACTCCTCACGGATGCGCCGCTCGATGAAGCGCCGGTAGGTGTCCTCCAGCCAGCCGGAGGTGAACAGCACGAACTTGGGCGGCTCGACGGACGCCTGCGTGGCGAACAGGATCTTCGGCTGCTTGCCACCCCGGACGGGCGGCGGCGTCGCGTGCACCAGCTCGGTGAGGAACGCGTTGAGCCGCGCCGTCGGGACCCGGGTGGACCAGGAGTCGAGCGCCTTCTCCAGCGCCGGCACCAGCCGGTCCATGTGGCGGCCGGTCTTGGCGGAGATGTTCACCCGCAGCGCCCACGGGGTGCGCACGAGCTGCCGGTCGATCTCCTTCTCCAGGTAGTAGCGGCGGTCTTCGTCGACGAGGTCCCACTTGTTGAAGGCCACCACCATGGCCCGCCCCGACTCGATCACCAGGCCGATGATCCGCAGGTCCTGCTCGGTGAGCGGCTCGCTGGCGTCGATCAGCACGATCGCCACCTCCGAGCGCTCCAGCGCGGCGCGGGTGCGCATGGCCGCGTAGAAGTCGGCGCCCTGCAGCTCGCGGTCGCGCCGCCGGATGCCGGCGGTGTCGACGAAGCGCCAGGTGCGCCCGCCCAGCTCGATCAGCTCGTCGACCGGGTCGCGGGTGGTGCCCGCCATCGGGTCGACCAGCACCCGCTCCTCCCCCGCCAGCTTGTTGAGCAGCGAGGACTTGCCCACGTTGGGCTTGCCGAGCAGCGCCACGCGGGCCGGGCCGCGCTCGCCGCCGAAGGTCAGCTGCGGCGTCTCGGGCAGCGCGTCGAGCACCACGTCGAGCAGGTCGCCGCTGGAGCGGCCGTGCAGTGCCGAGACCGGGTAGGGCTCGCCCAGCCCGAGCGACCACAGCGCGGCGGCCTCCAGCTCCAGCTGCTGGTTGTCGACCTTGTTGGCGGCCAGCAGCACCGGCTTGCCCGACTGGCGCAGCACCGCGCCCACGATCTCGTCGGCGTCGGTGGCGCCCACGGTGGCGTCGACCACGAACACGATCACGTCGGCCAGCTCGACGGCGACCTGGGCCTGCTCGGCGATGCGCAGGTTCATGCCGGTGGCGTCGGGGTCCCAGCCGCCGGTGTCGACGACGGTGAAGCGGCGGCCGCGCCAGTTGGCGTCGTAGGTGACGCGGTCGCGGGTGACGCCCGGCACGTCTTCCACGACCGCCTCGCGGCGGCCGATGATGCGGTTGACCAGCGTGGACTTGCCCACGTTGGGGCGGCCCACGATGGCCACGACCGGCAGAGGCGTGGTGTCGCCGTGCTCGGTGACTTCCAGCTCGTCGAGGTCAGCCTCGACCCAATCCCCCGTTGACATGGTTGTTCATCCTTAGGTGAGTACCGCACCTGGAGGTCAGGTGCGCTCCTTGACCAGCCTCAGCACCTCCGCGATGACCTCTTCGAGGTTCAGCGCGGTGGTGTCGAGCTCGACGGCGCCATCCGCCATCGAGAGTGGGTCCGTCTTACGTGTCGAGTCCAGGGTGTCACGCCGGGCCATGGCGGCCTGCTGCGCCTCCACCGTGGAGCCGGCCAGCTCGGCGCTCCTGCGGCGGGCGCGGGCCTCGGCGCTGGCCGTCAGGTAGACCTTGACGGGCGCGTCGGGGCAGACGACCTTGCCGATGTCGCGGCCCTCGACCACGATGTCACCGGCGGCGGCGATCTCCCGTTGCAGCGCGACCAGCCGCCTGCGCACCTCGGGGACGGCGGCCACGGCGGAGACCGCGCCGGTCACCTCGGCCTCCCGGATGGGCCCGCCCACGTCGACGCCGTCGACCAGGATCGCGGGGCCCTCGGGGTCGGTGCCGGAGACGATGGACGGCTCGCCGCAACGGGCCGCGATCGCCTCGGGATCGGCCAGGTCGACGCCCTGCCGGAGCATCCACCACGTCATCGCCCGGTACATGGCCCCGGTGTCGAGGTAACGCAGGCCCAGCGCACGGGCGACCCCGCGCGACACGCTCGACTTGCCCGACCCCGAAGGACCGTCCATGGCGACGACCAGACCGGACACGGCCTCTCCCTCTTCACGTGTGTTTCCCCAACCTGAAGAGGCTACCGCCTCCGGTCAGTCCGCGATCCAGCTCCCGTGGAAGCCGAGCGGGACCCTGGCGGGCAGGTGCACGACCGCGACCGGCTCGCCGGTGAAGTCCTGGGCCGACAGGATCACCAGGTCGGCCGCTCCCCTGGCCGGGTCGTTGACGTAGGTGAGCAGGTAGCCGTCGTCCTCGGCGGCGCCGGAGGGCACGAAGACCGGCTCCCCCACGTACGCGCCGCGCCCGAACCGCCGCGCCTCCTGCGTGCCGCGTTCCAGGTCGTGCTTGATGAGCGTGTTGTCGAACGCCTCGTCCGGCAGGTCCTCCAGCTCGGCGGCCGGGTAGATCACGTCGTGCAGGTCGGCGGCGGCAGCGGTGTAGCCGTAGCGGTACGGGCTGCCGGTGCGGCGCTCGTCGATGCGGGGGAACTCCTGGGGACGGTCGTCCAGGCGGGTGGTGGTGACCCGGCCCGCGACGGGGTCGATGCGCCACCGGTCGAGCGTGGGGGCGCCGCCGAGGTCGAGCCGGGCGTCCACGAACCGCTTGGGGTAGCGGACGACGTCCACCACGACCTGGTCGCCGTCGTCGTAGGCGTTGAGGGTGTGGAAGACCCAGCACGGGTCGATCTCCACCCACCGCACGTCGCCGGTCTCGCGGGAGAGCAGGCCGAGCCGGGCGGGCCGGGCGTCGTCCCACGCGTACGGCAGCGGCGCGCCGCGCTCGGCGTGGGCCATGCTGAGCGTGACCGGCAGGTCGTAGATCACGACGTGCCGGCGGGTCAGCGCGAAGTCGTGCAGCATCGGGCGGTCGGCGACCGGGATGTCCCTGACCTGGGCGACCACGCCCTTGGGGTCGATCACGATGTGCTGGTGGTGGTCCCAGCCGGCGAAGTAGGCCATCGCGTGCAGCTCGCCGGTGACCGGGTCGAGGTGGGTGTGGGCGGCGTACCCGCCGGGCAGGCCGCCGACGAAGTCGCACGCGCCGACCGTGTCGAGCTCGTAGCTCAGCTCGTACGGCAGCCCGCCCGCCTCGACGGTCGCGAACGTGCGCCCGGCGATGCCGATGACGTGCGTGTTGGCCGCGAAGTCCATGCCCGCGTGCACCGGGCCCGGCGCCGGCGGCTCGCCCAGCCGGCGGGCCACCTCGGCGTTGCGCACCCACCGGTTGCGGTACCACTCGGCCCGCCCGCCGCGCAGCCGCACGCCGTGGACCATGCCCTCCCCCATGAACAGGTGGGTGGCGGCCGGGTCGTCGAGGCTGAGCGGGTTGGGGCCGTTGCGCAGGTAGCGGCCGTCGAGCTCGGCGGGGATGCGGCCGGTGACCTCCAGGTCGAAGGCCGTGATCTCCTCCGTCGCGGGTGCGAAGCCGTTGCGGAAGGGGGTGCTGGTCATCGTGCGCTTCCTCTCAGGTCAGGAACGGCGTGAGCACGGAGGTGTAGAGCAGCCGGTAGCGCCGCTCCGCCTCGGCGCTGTCGAAGAAGCCGGAGATCTCCAGGCTCACCGCGCCGTGGATCGCCATCCACAGCACGTCGGCTATCTCGCCGGCGGCGGCCCCGCGCAGCCGTCCGGACTCCAGGCAGGCGGCCACGGCCTCGACCAGGATGTCGAAGGTGCGCCGGCCGGCCGCGACCGCGTCGGGGGCGGGCTGGAAGCCGTGCATCGCGTTCTGGAACATGACCCGGTAGTAGTCGGGTTCGTCCAGCGCGTACTCGCGGTAGGCCGCCAGGCCCGCGTGCAGCGCCGGGAGCGGGTCGTCCGGGGCGGGGACGGCCAGAAGGCGCGCCTCCAGCCGGGCGAAGCCCTCCAGCCACAGAGCCTCGCTGAGGCCGTCCTTGCCGCCGAAGAGGGTGTAGATCACCTTCGTGGAGCAGCCGACCTCGCCGGAGATGCGCCGGACGGTGAGCGCCGCCGGGCCCTCGGCGACGAGCAGGTGTTTGGCGGCGTCGAGGATGGCCGTCCTGACCACGCTCTGGCCTTCCTGCTGGGCTTGCCGGTACGCGGTGACCGCCATGTGAGTAACACCGTTTCTTTTCGGTAACGCTGTTACCGACCTTTGTACGCCTCCTGCGTCCCGCCGTCAATCCCGCCGGCGAGGAGTAAGAGCGTCGGCCCAGGTAAGGAGGTCCGGCGTGACGGAGACGAACCGAGCGCGGGTCACGGTCGTGGTGGCCACCAGGGACCGGGTCAGAACGCTGGCCCGGACGATCCCCCGCCACCCGAGGCCGGTGATCCTCGTCGACAACGGCTCGTCCGACGGGACCGCCGGGTTCGTCCGCAAGCACTTCCCCGACGTCCAGGTGGTCGAGGCGGGGGCCAACCTGGGCGCGCCGGGCCGCAACGTCGGCGTGCGCCTGGCCGAGACCCCCTACGTCGCCTTCGCCGACGACGACTCCTGGTGGGCGCCCGGCGCCCTGGAGCTGGCCGCCGACGTGCTGGACGCCCACCCCCGCCTGGCCGTGCTGGGCGCGCGCGTGCTGGTCGGGCCGCAGGAGCGGCTGGACGCGGTGTCGCAGGCGATGCGCGACTCCCCGCTCGGCGTCGAGGACGACCTGCCGGGGCCGAGCGTCCTGGGCTTCCTGGCCTGCGGGGCCGTCGTGCGCAGGGAGGCGTTCCTGGAGGCGGGCGGCTTCGACGACGTGATCTTCTTCTTCGGCGAGGAGGAACGGCTGGCCGTTGACCTGGCCGCGCGCGGCTGGGGGCTGGCCTACGTGGACGACGTCGTCGCCCACCATCACCCCTCCCCCGCCCGCGACCCGCGCGGCAGGCAGGCGCTGGCGGCGCGCAACGCCGTGCTGACCGCCGTGCTGCGCCGTCCCTGGCCGGTGGTGGCGCGCCGGTCCCTGGAGGCGCTGCTGGCCGGTCCGGCGGGCCGGGAGGGGCTGCGCACCGCCGTACGGCGGCTGCCCAGGGCCCTGGCCGCCCGGCGCGGCCTGCCGGTCGCCGTGGAACGCGCCCGCCGCAGGCTGGAACGCACGGCCGGCTGACGCCGTGGGCGGCGCGCTCGGCGCCCGCCCGTCACGTCGTGCTCAACGCCCCCGGTCAGCGGACGTCAGGGGACCTGCCAGCCGCGTTCGCGCAGGGCGTCGGCGAGCGGGGCGGCCGCGTCCGGCTGGACCCACAGCTCCGCGATGCCCAGGGGCAGCCCGGGCGCGTGCTCCAGCCGCACGTCCTCGACGTTGACGCCGACCTCGTCGCACACCTGGAACAGCCGCGCGAGCTGCCCGGGACGGTCGCCGATGACCACCTGGACGACCACGTACGCGGGGGCGGGGCCGCCGTGCTTGCCCGGGATGCGCCCGTGCCCGGCGACGCCGCGCTTGAGGAGCTGGGTGAGGTCGCCGCTCGCGGTGCCGTCGCCCTCGGCCAGGGAGCGCAGCGCGGTCGCGGCCTCGGCCAGGTCGCGGGAGACCGCCTCCAGCACCTCGGCGACCGGGGTCGCGTTGCCCGACAGGATGCCGAGCCAGAGCCCGGGGTCGCCGCCCGCGATCCTGGTCACGTCGCGCACCCCCTGCCCGGCCAGGCCGAGCGCGACCTCGGTGGCGTCGGCCAGGCGGGCCGCCACGGCCGAGGCGGCGACGTGGGGGGCGTGCGAGACGACGGCGACCGCGCGGTCGTGCTCCTCCGCGCCCACCTCGACCGGGTTGGCGCCGCACAGCTCGACCAGCCTGAGCACCGCCGCCCTGGCGTCGTCGGCGGCCTCGCCGGTCGGGCACAGCGCCCACGGCCGGCCGAGGAACAGGTCGGCCCTGGCCGCCCCCGGCCCGGACTTCTCCCGCCCGGCCAGCGGGTGGGAGGCGACGTAGGTCGTCAGGTCGCAGCCGAGCCGCGCGGCCATGCGGATGGGCTCGGCCTTGACGCTGGCGACGTCGGTGTAGAACCGGGCCACGCCGCGGCTCTGCAGCTTCAGCAGCTCGTCGGCCACGTGCGCCGGGGGCACCGCGATGACCGCCAGGTCGACCTGACCGGCGGGCAGCCGCTCCGGCTCCCACTCCTCGCCCGCGCCCAGTTCCCTGGCCAGCCGCACGGCGCCCGCGTCACGGTCGGCGAGCAGCACCCGCACGTCGTGCTTGCGCAGCGCCAGGGCCGCCGAGGTGCCGATGAGACCGGTGCCGACGACGAGCACGGTACGGAGTTCCGAGGCCATATCGATGTCCTGATTTATCGGGCTAGTGAGAGTGTTGCCTGCCGTGTCCGTCAGGCACGTGCCGCACGACGATCCGGCTCACGCCGGTCGCCTACTGGGCGATGTCCTGCCGCAGCGCCACCGCGCCCCGCAGATACACATGCTGCATCTCTGCCCGCGGACGGTCGGTCTCCACATGCGCCATCAGACGCACCACGCGCGGCAGCGCCCCCGGCACGTCGATCTCGGTGCAGCAGATCAGCGGCACGTCGTGGAAACCCAGCTTGCGCGCGGCGAGGGCGGGGAACTCGGACTTCAGGTCGGGGGTGGCGGTGAACAGCACGCTGATCACGTCGTCGGTGGTCAGGCTGTTGCGCTCCATGATCGCCTGGACCAGCTCGGTCGTCCCTTGGATGATCGAGTCGCGGTCGTCGGCGTCCACCTGGATCGCCCCGCGGATCGCCCGCACCATGCGCCCTTATCCCCTTCCATAGCGGGAGAGCCCGTGCGGAGATGCGCACGGGCCCCTGCGTTCCGGCCAGATTACAGCTTCACGGCCGCGTAAAGGTCGCCGACCTCCTTCAGGCTCAGCGCGCGGACCGTGCCGGCCTTGGTGCGGCCCAGCTTCACCGGACCGAACTCGATCCGGGCCAGGTCGATCACCCGGTGACCGGCCTCCTCCAGCATGCGCCGCACGACGTGCTTGCGGCCCTCGTGCAGCACCACCTCGACCAGCGCCTGCTGGCCGTGCTCCTGCACGATGGCGAAGCTGTCGGCCTTGGCGATGCCGTCCTCCAGCTCGATGCCCTGCTTGAGCCTGCGGCCCAGGTCGCGCGGGATCGGCCCCGGCACCTTGGCCCAGTACTTCTTCTGCACCCCGTAGCTCGGGTGCGTCAGCCGGTTGGCCAGCTCGCCGTCGTTGGTGAGCAGCAGCAGGCCCTCGGTCTCGGTGTCGAGCCGGCCGACGTGGAACAGGCGGGGCGCCAGCTCCTCGACGTAGTCGGCCAGGCACGGACGGCCCTGCGGGTCGTCCATGGTGGACACGACGCCGATCGGCTTGTTGAGGGCGTAGTAGACGAGGTCGGGGGCGGTCGGGATGCGCTTGCCGTCGACGTGGATGATCTGGGTGGCGGGGTCGACCTTGGCGCCGAACCGGCGCACGACCTGGCCGTTGACCGTGACGCGGCCGTCGCCGATCATCTCCTCGCAGGCGCGCCTGCTGGCCACGCCCGCCTGGGCGAGCACCTTCTGCAGGCGCACGCCGTCGGGCACCTCGGTGGTGTCGCGCTCGTCGGTGTAGTCGTCGTCGTAGAAGGCACGGTCGCGCAGCGGCTGGCGGGCGGCCTTGACGCGCCTGGCCTGGGGGCTCTCGGAGCCGGCCGGACGCCGTCCGCCGCCGAGCGTCTGCACGTCGTCGCGCCTCGGGGTACGCGGCTGCTGCCCACGGGGGTTGTCCTCGCGCCTGCCGAAACGGGCGCGGGTGTTGCCGGCGGAGCCGGACCTGGGGGCGTCGTCCCTGCGTCCGCCGCGGTCGGCACGGAAGCCGCCGCGCTCCTGACGCTCGCCGTCGCCGCCACGCACGGGACGCCCGCCGCTGCGGGAACCGGCGTATCCGCCGCGCTCGCCACCGGCCTGACCGCCGCGCTCACCGCGCCGGTCGGCGCCGTAGCCGCCGCGCCGGTCGTCGCCGAACCTGCCCCGGTCGCCGGACCGGGAAGCCCCGCCGAAGCCCTCGCCACGCGGCCGGTCCCCGCCCTCACGGCGCGGACGCTCGAACCCGCCCTCACGGCGGGGACGGTCGAACCCGCCCTCACGGCGCGGACGGTCGAAACGGTCGCCGCGCGGGCCGCGGTCACCGCGGTCGTCACGGGGACGGTCGTCACGGAAGCGGTCGCCACCGGCGGGCCGGTCGGCGCGCTGGTAACGGCCGTCGCGGTCGTCACGCGCCGGACGGTCCGCCCGGTCGCCGCGCGAGTAGCCGTCACGGTCGCCGCGCGAGTAGCCGTCACGGTCGCCGCGCGAGTAGCCGTCGCGGTCGCCGCCGGAACGGCCGAAGCGGTCGCCACCGGACACGGGACGCCCCGAACGGTCACCACCGAAGCCAGGGCGACCCGAACGGTCACCACCGAAGCCGGGACGACCCGAACGGTCGCCGCCGAAGTCAGGGCGGCCGGAGCGCTCGCCGCCGCGAGAGCCGAAGTCCTGGCGGGGGCGGTCGTCGCGGTCGCCGAAGCGGGCGCGGGCGCCGCCGCGGTCGGCGCGAAGGGAGTCGCGGCGGGGGTCGGCCCCGCCGAAGCCGCCGCCGGAGCCGTCGCGGCGGTTGTCGTCGGAGCGGAAGGCGGGACGCCCGCCGCGGCCGGAGCCGCCGGTACGTCCACGACCGCGTCCATCACCGGACGGGGTGCTGCGCCTGTTGATCACTTTGTTGTCTCCTCGAGGTTCTCCACGTCGTCGGGGAGGAAGGGGGCGAGCTCGGGAAGCTCGCTCAGATCCCGTAGTCCCAGACGTTCCAGGAAGTATGAGCTTGTCCGGTAGAGCACTGCCTGGCTCTCCGGGTCGGTGCCGGCCTCCTCGACCAGCCCCCTGGCGACGAGCGTCCGCATGACGCCGTCGCTGTTGACGCCGCGCACGGCGGCGACACGGGCGCGGCTCACCGGTTGCCGGTAGGCCACGACCGCGAGGGTCTCCAGCGCGGCCTGGGTCAGCCGCGTCTGCTGGCCGTCGCGGACGAACCGCTCGACCAGCGCCGCGCAGTCGGCCCGCGTGTAGAAACGCCAGCCACCCGCGACTTCCCGCAGATCAAAACCCCGCCCGGCGGCCGTATATTCCGCCGCCAGCCTCCTGAGCGACGCCGCGACCTCGTGGGTGGGGCGCTCCAGCACCTGGGCCAGCGTGATCTCGGCGACGGGCTCGTCGACGACCATCAGGATGGCCTCCAGCGCCGCCTCAAGAGCGGGCCCCTCCGCCTGGACGTCGTCCTCCGGGGTGTCCTGCTGGTCTTCCTCCGGGTCGGCAGCGGTGTCCGAGGGCCACTCGGGGCCCGCGGAAGGCGACTCGGGAAACGAAGACCCGGCGGACGGCGACTCGGGCGACGGCGAGGGCTCCGGCGACGGCGAGGGCTCCGGCGAGGGCGAGGGCGAGGGCTCCGGCGACGCGACCGGCAGGTCGGGGCCGGCGGGCAGGGCGGACGCCTCCTCCGGGGAGGCCGGCTGGACGAGGGAGCCCGGGAGGGTCATCCAGGCGGGCAGCGGCGACCCCGAGTCGGGGGCCTTGCGGGGGCCCGGCAGGGGGTTGGGGTTGTCAGTCATTCGATGGTTTCTCCGCGGATTCCTCGTAGTCGTCCCCCACCGCGACGTCGCCGTCGTCGGCGCCCGTCCAGGTCACATGGAGCTCTCCCAGCGCCTCGACCTGCTCGAACGTCACCGCGGACTCCCGGAACAGCTCCAGCACCGCCAGGAAGCGGGCGATGACCTCGAAGGTGCCCTCGCAGTCGGCCGTCAGCGCGCGGAAGGTGGCCCGGCGCAGCCTGCGCAGGTGCATGACCAGGATGGCCGCCTGCTCCTTGACGCTGGCCAGCGGCTGGTAGATGTGGCCGACGCTGACGGTGGGCGGCAGTTTCGGGGTGAACGCCTTGGCCGCGATGCGGGCGAGCTGCTCGGGCCCGATGCCGAGGATGAGCTCGGGCAGCAGGTTGGCGAACTGCGGCTCCAGCGACACCGTGCGGGGGAAACGCAGGCTCTCCTCGGCCATCCGCCCCGCGAAGACCTTCGCGACCTCCTTGTACGCCTTGTACTGCAGCAACCGGGCGAACAGCAGGTCTCTGGCCTCCAGGAGCGCGAGGTCCTCTTCGTCCTCCACCTCGCCGGACGGCAGCAGCCGGGCCGCCTTCAGGTCGAGCAGCGTGGCCGCGACCAGCAGGAAGTGGCTGGTCTGGTCGAGGTCCCACTCCGGGCCCCTGGACCGGATGTAGGCGATGAACTCGTCGGTGACCTTGGAGAGCGAGACCTCGGTGATGTCGAGCTTGTGCTTGGCGATCAGGCCGAGGAGCAGGTCGAAGGGGCCTTCGAAGACGTCCAGGTGTACCTGGAAGCCTTGGGGGGCCTCGGTCTGCTCTGCGGTCACCTGGCCATTGTCGCAGGAGCCGGCCAGCGCGAGAGCACCTCGCGGGCCAGTTCGCGGTAGGCGTTGGCGCCCAGGGACGACGGGTCGAAGGTGGTGATCGGCTCGCCGGCGACGGTGGCGTCGGGGAAGCGGACCGTACGGTTGATCACCGTGTGGAACACCTTGTCGCCGAACGCCTCCACCACGCGGGCCAGCACCTCGCGGCCGTGCAGGGTACGGGCGTCGTACATGGTGGCGAGCAGGCCCTCGATCTCGAGGTCTTCGTTGAGCCGCTCCTGGACCTTGGAGATGGTGTCCATGAGCAGCGCGACGCCGCGCAGCGCGAAGAACTCGCACTCCAGCGGCACCATGACGCCGTGGGCGCAGGTCAGCGCGTTGATGGTGAGCAGGCCGAGCGACGGCTGGCAGTCGATGAGGCAGACGTCGTAGTGCGGCAGCAGCGGCTTGATCACCCGGCCGAGCACCTGCTCGCGGGCGACCTCGGTGACGAGCTGCACTTCGGCGGCCGACAGGTCGATGTTGCTGGGCAGCAGGTCGAGGCCCTCGACGCCGGTCTCCAGCAGGACGTCCTCGGCGGTGACGCCGCGGTCCATCAGCAGGTTGTAGACGGTCAGGTCGAGCTGGAGCGGGTTGATGCCCAGGCCGACCGAGAGCGCGCCCTGCGGGTCGAAGTCGACCAGCAGCACCTTCAGCCCGCACTCGACCAGCGCCGCGCCCAGGTTGATGGTGGTGGTCGTCTTGCCGACGCCGCCCTTCTGGTTGACCATCGCGACCACTCGCGCCGGGCCGTGCACCTGCGGCGGGGCCGGTTCAGGGAACACCGGCCGCGGGCGCTGGGTGGGGCCCAGGTTGACGCCGTTGGAAGGCGCGTTGGTCTTGGTGTCACCCCAGGGGTTGTCGGGGGTCCCCGGGGTCGAACCCTTGGTCGTCACAGTCACCAGCTCGAACCTCCCTGACGATCCCGAACCGGACCGTCCGGACGGACACTATGGCGTCACCACTAAACGCGGCAAGGCGGCACGCCGGGGCACCGCGCACGCGCAAAAGACTATAGATCACTGCCGGGCGCGCGGGTGCGCCGCGGCGTAGACCTCACGGAGTTTGTCGACCGTCACCAGGGTGTAGACCTGCGTGGTCGTGACGGAGGCGTGACCGAGCAGCTCCTGGACCACCCGGACGTCCGCGCCGCCGTCGAGCAGGTGGGTGGCGAAGGAGTGGCGCAGGACGTGCGGGCTGATGCCGGCCAGGCCGGCGCGTTCGGCCGCGGCCTGGAGCACTTCCCAGGCTCCCTGCCTGGTCAGCCGGCCACCGCGGGCGTTGAGGAAGACCGCGGGGGTACCGCGGCCGTGGGCCAGCAAGCCGGGCCTGGCGCGGACGAGGTAGGCGTCGAGCGCCGAGCGGGCGTAGCGGCCGAGCGGGACGACGCGGGTGCGGCCGCCCTTGCCGCGCAGCCGCACCTGGTCGGGTTCGAGGTCGTCCACGGCCAGGCCGACGGCTTCGGAGATGCGGGCGCCGGTGCCGTACAGGACCTCCAGCAGGGCGCGGTTGCGCAGGGTGAGCGGGGCGCCGTCGGGGCCGGAGGCGGCGATGAGGCGTTCGACCTCGTCGACGGCGATCGCCTTGGGCAGCCTGCGGAGCTGGCGCGGCGGGCGTACCTCGTGGGCGGGGTCGTGGGCCGTGACGCCTTCGCGCAGGGCGAACCGGTGGAGCCCCCGTACGGCCGAGACGGCCCGCGCGGCCGAGCTGGCCACGAGGGCGGGATGCTCCCGGTCGCCCTCGCGCAGCGCGGCGAGGAAGGCCTGGACGTCGGCCTCCCCCACCTCGTCGAGCTTCAGCCGCCCGCGCGCCTGCAGATGTTCGAAGTATCGCCGCAGGTCACGGCGGTAGGACGCGAGCGTGTTGGCAGCCAGGCCCCGCTCCACCGCCAGATGGGCGAGGTAGCTGGAGAGCACCGCCTCCACGACATGGTCCTTCCGTCACGCCTCCGGGGCGTCGGCGGGGCGCAACAGGGCGAATCCCTCAACCGAAGCCGCATATGCGGCGAGGATACCGGCCACGGCCGGGGAATTGTGGATCATTCCCATGAGCGCCTTCTCGACCGCGTCGGACAGCGGCACCCATTCGACCGGCATGCCGATCTCCTCGTGCCGGTGGACGAAGGTGTTCTCCTCGTCGGGGATCCTGCTCAGGCCGCGGGCGAGGAAGACCCTGATCCGCTCGTCGGTCATGCCGGGAGAGGAGCGCAGGTCGACCAGGGTGTGCCAGGTGTCGGCGCGGTAGCCGGCCTCCTCGGCGAGCTCGCGGGCCGCGGTGTCGGCGAGCGGTTCGCCCGCCACGTCGCGGATGCCGGCCGGCAGTTCCCACATGAGCTGCCGGGTGGGGTGGCGGTACTGCCTGATCATCAGGACGCGGTCGCGGTCGTCGAGCGCGAGCACGGCGACCGAGCCGGGGTGGACGACGTAGTCGCGGTCGGCGACCTCGTCCTGGGGCATCCTGACCGTGTCGGTGACGACCTTGATCACGTACCCCTGGAAGTGTTCCTTGGACGCGACGACGTCCCACGCCTCGGGCGTGTCTCTGATCATGGCCGCACTCGCTTCCGGTCCTCCGTGGTCACGCAGGCTACCGCCTCCGGGCCGAGGCTCGCCGCTGCGGTGACGTTCACTTGCCGACCTTGGTGGTCACGCGGCTGTCGGCGTAGGCCAGGGCGGCGCCGATGAGGCCCTTGAACATCGGGTTGGCCCGGGTGGGACGGGAGCGGAACTCGGGGTGCGCCTGCGTGCCGATGAAGAACGGGTGCACGTCGAGGGGCAGCTCGGTGTACTCCACCAGGCGGCCGTCGGGCGACAGGCCGGAGAAGACCAGGCCGACGTTCTCCAGGCGCTCGCGGTAGGCGTTGTTGACCTCGTACCTGTGACGGTGGCGCTCGTCGGCCTTGGCCTTGCCGCCGTAGAGCTGCCTGGCCAGCGTGCCCTCGCCGAGCTTGGCGGTGTAGCTGCCGAGCCGCATGGTGCCGCCCATGTCGCGCTCGCCGGCGACGACGTCCTCCTGGTCGGCCATGGTGGAGATGACCGCGTGCTTGGTGTCGGGGTCGAACTCGGCGGAGTTGGCGTCCTCGATGCCGGCCATGTTGCGGGCGGCCTCGATGACCATGCCCTGCATGCCGAGGCAGATGCCGAGCAGCGGGATCCGGCCCTCGCGGGCGTGCCGGATGGCGCCGATCTTGCCCTCGATGCCGCGCACGCCGAAGCCGCCGGGGATCAGCACGCCGTCGACGCCGTCGAGCTCGCGCTCGGCGCCCTCGGGGGTCTCGCAGTCGTCGCTCTTGACCCAGCGGATGTTGACCCGCGCGTCGTTGGCGAAGCCGCCGGCGCGCAGCGCCTCGGTGACCGACAGGTACGCGTCGGGCAGGTCGATGTACTTGCCGACCAGCGCGATCGTGACCTCCTTGGCCGGCCGGTGCACGCGGCGCAGGAGCTGCTCCCACTCCTTCCAGTCGACGTCGCGGAAGGGCAGGCCGAGGCGGCGCACGACGTAGGCGTCGAGGCCCTCGGCGTGCAGCACCTTGGGGATGTCGTAGATGGAGGCGGCGTCGACGGCGGAGACGACGGCGTCCTCGTCGACGTCGCACATGAGGCTGATCTTGCGCTTGATCGCCGTCTGGACCGGACGGTCGGAGCGCAGCACGATCGCGTCGGGCTGGATGCCGATGCTGCGCAGCGCGGCCACGCTGTGCTGGGTGGGCTTGGTCTTCAGTTCGCCGGACGGGCCGATGTAGGGCAGCAGCGACACGTGCAGGAAGAAGACGTTGTCGCGGCCGACCTCGTGCCTGATCTGACGGACGGCCTCCAGGAACGGCAGCGACTCGATGTCGCCGACCGTGCCGCCGACCTCGGTGATGACGACGTCGACGTCGGGGCCGGCCATGCCCCGGATGCGGTCTTTGATCTCGTTGGTGATGTGCGGGATGACCTGGACGGTGTCACCCAGGTATTCGCCGCGCCGCTCCTTGGCGATGACGTTGGAGTAGACCTGGCCGGTGGTGACGTTGGCCGAGCCGTGCAGGTCGGTGTCGAGGAAACGCTCGTAGTGGCCGACGTCGAGGTCGGTCTCGGAGCCGTCGTCGGTGACGAAGACCTCGCCGTGCTGGAACGGGTTCATCGTGCCGGGGTCGACGTTGAGGTAGGGGTCGAGCTTCTGCATGGTGACCCGCAGACCGCGCCCCTTGAGCAACCGGCCGAGGCTGGAGGCCGTGAGCCCCTTGCCGAGACTGGAGGCGACACCGCCGGTGACGAACAGATGCTTGGTTTGCGATGCGCTGCGCAAAGGGGCTCCCGTGGCTCGAATGGTGGCCGAAGTGTCCACGGGCTCTCAGGATATCAAACAACGCCCCTCACATGCCCGAACGGCATGACCTAGCGGTAACTTTGGGCCCTATGTCACTAGTACGCCGGGCCATGGGCGCACTGATTCACCGTGCGTACGCGGCGATCCGCCACGCCGGGGCGATCTCCCCGGACTCCACGGCGGGTTATCGTTTCCGCCGGATCGGCGAGGGAGTCTGCATCGCCTTCCCGCCGGGGGCGATCTTCGGCGAGCGGTGGATCGAGATCGGCGAGCACACGCTGATCGGCGAGCGCGTGTCGATCTCCTGCGGCATGTGGCCGGACGTCGATCTCGGCCCCGACTCGATCCTGCGGATCGGCGGCTCGTGCTCGATCGGCCGGGGCTCGCACATCGTGGCCCACCAGTCGATCGACATCGGCGACCACGTCTTCACCGGCCCGTACGTCTACATCACCGACCAGAACCACGTCTACGACGACCCCGAGACGCCGATCGGACGGCAGTGGCCGCGCAACAGCCCGGTCTCGATCGGCGCCGGCTCCTGGCTCGGCACCGGCGCGATCATCCTGCCGGGCACGGTCCTCGGGCGGCAGTGCGTGGTGGCGGGAGGCGCGGTGGTGCGCGGCGAGTTCCCCGACCACAGCGTGGTCGCCGGGGTGCCCGCCAAGCGCGTCCGCGGGTACACGCCGGAGCTCGGCTGGCACGCCCCCGGCGCCGCCGAGGCCGCCGCCGCGATCGCCCTGGCGCTCGACGGGCAGATCGGACCGTCCTGACAGCAGGGACGTGCGGCCCCGAGAACGGGGATGGACCGAACAAGCTTCTGGAGGTTAGCGTCGGTGCATGCGGACCGCCATCTGTGAGCGCCTGGGCGTCGAGTTCCCGTTGTTCGCCTTCAGCCACTGCCGCGACGTGGTGGCCGCGGTCACGAACGCGGGCGGGTTCGGGGTGCTGGGGGCCGTCGCGTACTCGCCGGAGCGGCTGGACGCCGAGCTGACCTGGATCGACGAGCGGGTGGGCGGGCGGCCGTACGGGGTGGACGTGCTCGTCCCGGGCCGGATCGACGCCTCCGCGCTCGACCTGCGGGCCCACCTGCTGGACTTCGTGCCCGACCGCCACCGCGACTTCGTCGCCCACCTGCTGTCCAAGTACGGCGTGAACGCGCCGCCGCAGCCCCTGAGCGCGGTGGCCGACGAGTTCGGCCGGCGGGTGACGGCATCGGGGGCGACCGCGCTGATCGACGTGGCGCTCAAGCACCCGATCGGGCTCATCGCCAGCGCGCTCGGACCGCCGCCGCCGCAGATGGTGGCGAGCGCCAGGGCGGCGGGCGTGCCGGTGGCGGCGCTGGTCGGAACCGTGGAGCACGCCCGCAGGCAGGTGGCGGCCGGGGCGGACATCGTCGTGGCCCAGGGCACCGAGGCGGGCGGCCACACCGGCGAGATCTCCACGATGGTGCTCGTGCCGCAGGTCGTGGACGCGGTCGCGCCAGTCCCGGTGCTGGCCGCGGGCGGCATCGCCTCGGGACGCCAGATGGCCGCGGCCATGGCGCTCGGGGCCGAGGGGGTCTGGTGCGGCTCGGTGTGGCTGACCACCGAGGAGGCGGAGACGTCGCCCGCGCTGCGCCGCAAGCTGCTGGCCGCCTCGTCGCTGGACACCGTCCGGTCCCGGTCGCGTACGGGCAAGCCGGCGCGGCAGCTCAGGTCGGCCTGGACCGAGGAGTGGGACTCCGGGCAGGAGAGCCCCGGGCCGCTGGGCATGCCCCTGCAACTGCTGCTGGCCGAGGGGGCGATGGCCCGCATCGGCGCGGCGGCCGACCGCGGCGACCCCGGCGCCCAGGAACTCGTCACGTACTACGTGGGCCAGGTGGTGGGCCAGCTCGATCGCGTGCGGCCGGCCCGGGACGTGGTGTACGACATGATCAGCGAGTTCACCGACGCCGTGGCCCGCCTCTCGTCGTCCTGAGTGGTTCCTCCCGGATGGCCCGGTAGCATGCGCGTGTGGTCGGGACACCGCCTGAGCTGGAGCGTGGCACCGGGGTTCCCGCGCACACGCAGATCGAGCAGTGGCTGCTGGCGGCGATCTCCTCCGGCGAGATGGCCCCGGGCGACCGGCTGCCCGGCGAGCGGGAGCTGGCCGCCCGCCTCGGCGTGAGCCGGATGACCCTGCGCCAGGCCCTGGCCACCCTCGAACGCGACGGCGTGCTGATCAGGCTGCCCGGCAGGTCGGGCGGCGCGTTCGTGGCCGAGCCGCGCATCGAGTGCGACCTGACGGGCCTGGCCGGGTTCACCGAGCAGATGCGCCGCGCCCACCTGCGGGCCGAGGCGCGGATCCTGACGGCCGCCACCGTGCCCGCGCCGGCGGCCGTGGCCGCCGCGCTCGGCGTCGCGCCGGGCGAGCCGGTGCACGAGGTGGCCCGGGTGCGGTCGGCGGGCCGTTCGCCGGTGGCGCTCGAACGGTCCTTCTTCCCGGCGCTGCCCGGCTTCCTCGACGAGGACCTCGGCGGCTCGCTCTACGCCCTGCTGGCCGGCCGCTACGGGCTGGAGCCGCGGACCGCGGTCGAGCATCTGGACCCGGTGATCGCCGGTCCGGCGGAGGCGGCCGAGCTGGGCATCGCGGCGGGCGCGCCGCTCATGCTGATCGAGCGCACGGCCTACGCCGCCGACGGCAGCCCCGTCGAGTACGCCCGCGACCTGTTCCGCCCCGACCGGGTGCGCCTGTCGGTGCGCAGCGGCGTCACCGCGCCCGCGACCCCGCCGGGTCGTGCAGCGGCTCCCTGACCACGACGCCGGGCACCCACTCCCCCTCGACCTCGACCTCCAGCTCGGCCCCCGGCCCGACCGGCAGGTACGCGTAGGCGATCGACCGCTCGACCGTGTACCCGTAGCCGCCGGAGGTGACCCGGGCCACGACCTGGCCGTCCACCCGTACGGGCTCGTTGCCCAGGGCGACCGCCCGCGGGTCGGACAGGGTGAGGCAGCGCAGGCGGCGGGCCGGGTGCGGGTCCAGGGCGTCGCGGCCGAGGAAGTCCTTGCCGGGCTTGACGCAGAAGCCGAGCCCGGCCTCGTACGGCGTCGTCTCGGGCCCGATGTCGGCGCCCCACACCCGGTACCCCTTCTCCAGCCGGAGGCTGTCGATGGCCCGGTAGCCGCCCGCGACCAGCCCGTACGGCTCGCCCGCCCGCCACAGCGTCTCCCACAGCGCGAGCCCGTACTCGCTGGAGCAGTACAGCTCCCAGCCGTGCTCCCCCACGAACGTCACCCGCAGCGCCAGCGCGGGCACGTCCCCCACGGTGAGCTCCCGGGCCGACATGAACGGCAGGTCCGGCGGGTCCGGGGTCAGCCCGGACAGGATGTCGCGGGCCTTGGGGCCCCACAGGGCGAAACAGGCGTACTGGCCGGTGACGTCGGCGATCCTGGCCGTCGAGCCGGTGAGCGCGGCCTGCCGGCGCAGCCAGGCGAGGTCGCGGGAGCCCGACGCGGTGCCGGTGACGATCAGGAACTCCTGCTCGCCGCGCCGGGTGACGGTGAAGTCGCACTCGATGCCGCCGCGCCGGTTCAGCGCCTGGGTGTAGGTGACGGCGCCCACCTCGCGGGCCACGCGGTTGTCGCACACCCATTCCAGCAGGGCGGCGGCGTCCGGACCGGTGACCTCGATCTTGGCGAAGGAGCTCTCGTCGAACAGCCCGGCCGCGGTGCGGGTGGCGCGGTGCTCGGCCCCGACGGCGGGCGACCACAGGCGTCCGGCCCAGCCGCGGGGGCGCTCGTCGGCGCCGCCGGGGGCGGCCGAGTAGTGGTTGACCCGCTCCCAGCCCGCCTTCTCGCCGAAGACCGCCCCGTGGGCGGCGTGCCAGGAGTAGGCGGGCGAGACCCGCAGCGGGCGCCCGGCCGCGCGCTCGTGGCCCGGGTAGCGGATGTCGTAGTACGTCTCGTAGTTCTCGACCGAGCGCTTGACCGTGTACGACGGCGACCGGTACTGGCGGCCGAAGCGGCGTACGTCCATGTGGTGGACGTCCATGCCGGGCTCGCCGTCGACGATCCAGTCGGCCATGACCCTGCCGATGCCGCCCGCGCCGGCGATGCCGTGGGCGCAGAACCCGGCCGCCACGAAGAACCCGCCCACCTCGGTCTCCCCCAGGCAGAACTCGTTGTCCGGGGTGAACGCCTCCGGCCCGTTGATCAGCTTGCGGATGCCGACGTCGGCCATCGCGGGCACCCGGATCCGGGAGTTGGCGGAGATCTCCTCCAGGCGCGGCCAGTCCTCGGGCAGCAGCCTGCCGTTGAAGTCGGCCGGCACGGCGTCGTAGGAGGTCTCGGAGGCGGTCCAGGGGGCGCAGGTGCGCTCGTAGCCGCCCATGACCAGGCCGCGCACCTCCTGCCGGTAGTAGACGAGCAGGTCGGGGTCGCGCAGCGTGGGCAGGACGGGATGGTCGTGGCAGGCGTCGGTGACGACGTACTGGTGGGACATCGGCACGATCGGGATGCGCACCCCGGCCATGCGGCCGATCTCGGCGGCGAACATGCCGCCGCAGTTGACCACGATCTCGCAGGCGATGTCCCCCTGGTCGGTGCGGACGCCGGTGACGCGCCCGCGCTCGACGCCGATGCCCAGCACCCGCGTACGGGTGCGCAGGCGGGCGCCGCCCTCGCGGGCGCGGGCGGCGAGGGCGTAACACAGCATCGAGGGGTCCACCTGGCCGTCGGTCGGCAGGTACGCCGCCCCCACCACCCCCGACGGATCCATCAGCGGGAACAGCTCCACCGCCGCGGCGACCGAGATCTCCTCCAGCGGCAGCCCGAACGTCCTGGCCCAGCCGATCTGGCGGCGGATCTCGGCCATCCGCTCGGGGGTGGAGGCCAGCTTGAGTCCGCCGCACTCGGTCCAGCCGGCGTCGAGGGTGCGGTAGAGCTCGACGGAGTACTGGTTCATCCGGGTCAGGGTGGGGTCGGAGCGGAGCTGGCCGACCAGGCCCGCCGAGTGGAAGGTGGAGCCGCTGGTGAGCTCGTCCCGCTCCAGCAGGACGACGTCGCGTTCGCCGCGCAGGGTGAGGTGGTAGGCGACGGACGCGCCGCCCACCCCGCCGCCGATGATCACGATGCGGGCCGAGTCGCTCATGGTCGCGAGGCTAACCCGCGTACCGTAAAAGGTCTAGACCGTTTAGGACGGCGGAGCTAGCATCGATCATGGCGATCGCCCGGGTCCTCGACCGCATCCCGCTGCTGTCCGGCCTGCCGCGCTCCGTCGAGGAGCTGCCCGGCGGGATGACCAACCGCAACTACAAGGTCACCACCCCGGACGGGGTCTACGTCGTGCGCGTGGCCGCCAGCGACGGCTCCCTGCTGGGCATCGACAAGGACGCCGAGCACGCCGACTCGCTCGCGGCCGCGCGGGCCGGGGTGGGGGCGCCCGTGCACGGCTACCTGCCGGAGGCGGGCGTGCTGGTGATCGGGTTCCTGCCGGGCCGGACGTTCACCGAGGCCGACCTGTGGGAGCCGGCGAACCTGGCGCGGGTGGCGCAGGTGTGCCGGCGGCTGCACGCGGGGCCGCGCTTCGTGCGCGATTTCGACATGTTCGAGGTGCAGCGGGGGTATCTGCGGATCGTCCAGGAGCGAGGTTTCCGACTTCCTCCGAAATATCTGGATTTCATGCCCGCCGTCGCAGAAATTAGGAAATGTCTGGCGGTACGCGCCGAGCCCACCGTCCCCTGCCACAACGATCTGCTCCCCGGCAACATCGTCGAGAGCGGCGACCGCCTCCACCTCATCGACTACGAGTACGCCGGCAACAACGACCCCTGCTTCGAGCTGGGCAACCTCTGGAGCGAGGCCGACCTGCCGCCCGGCCACCTGGACGAGCTCGTCACCGCCTACTACGGCTGCCGCCTGCGCCACAGGATCGCCCGCGCCCGGCTGCTCGGCCTGATGTCCAAGTACGGCTGGACCCTGTGGGCCTCGATCCAGGACGGCGCCAACGACACGATCGACTTCGACTTCTGGTCCTGGGGCATGGAGAGGTACGAGCGTGCGGCGGCCGAGTTCACCCGGCCGGGCCTGGCCCGCGTGATGGAGGCCGCGGCGGGGGCAGACTAGGGGGATGTTCGCCGCCCTGACCGGTCTCGGCCTCTCCACCGCCGCCGGCCTGAACGCCTACATCCCGCTCCTGGTCGTGGGCGTGCTGGCCAACCTCACCGACCGGGTGAAGCTGCCCGAGGGCTACGCCTGGCTGTCGAACTGGGGCGTGCTGGCGATCATCGCGGTGCTGCTGCTCGCCGAGATGGTCCTCGACAAGGTGCCGGCCGTCGACACCGTCAACGACGCCGTCCAGACCGTGGTGCGCCCGGCCGCGGGCGGCGTGGTCTTCTCCGCCACCAACGCCGCCGCCGAGCTCGACCACTCGACCTGGATGACCGAGAACCCGTGGGCCGGCTGGCTGCTGGGCATCGTGATGGCGCTGGCCGTCCACACGCTGAAGGCGACGGCCCGCCCGGTGATCAACGCGGGCACGGCGGGGGTGGGCGCGCCCGTGGTGAGCACCGCCGAGGACGCCGGCTCGCTCGGCATGAGCCTGATCGCGGTGTTCCTGCCGGTGCTGGTGATCGTCGCGCTGCTGCTGCTCGTCCTGCTCGCGTGGTGGACCTTCCGGCGGGTACGCCGGCTGCGCGCCCGGCGCCGGATCAGAAGAAATCCACCCCCAGGCTGAGTACGCCTCACCCTGCGGGTTGATCCGCCGCCCCGTCCAGCGCTTCTACGGTGTTCCCTCATGAAGCGAGTCATCATCACGGGGGGAGTCGCTGCTCTCGGCCTGGCCGCGTCGGTCGCGCCCGTCCCGGCGTCGGCGTCCGCGCAGGCGAGCGTCACCGTCGTCGCCGCCAAGCTCGACGGCCCGCGCGGCCTGACCTTCGGCCCCGACGGCGCCCTGTACGTCGCCGAGTCCGGCTCCGGCGGTAAGATCAAGTGCGCGACCGTGCCCGCCGAGCCGGGCGGCGAGGCGAGCAAGGTGTGCCTCGGCCTCACCGGGAAGATCTCCAAGCTGGCCGACGGCACGCTGACCACCGTGGTCAAGGACCTGCCCTCGGCCGGGTCCGACGGGCTCGGCACCGGCCCGCACGACGTCGCCTTCGCCGCGGACGGCTCCATGCTGGTGCCCGTCGGCCTGGGCGGCAACGGCAAGCTGCGGGCCGACCTCGGCCCCAAGGGCCGCACCCTCGGCACGCTGCTGAAGATCAAGGACGGGAAGTCGTCCGTCATGGGCGACCTGCTGGCGTTCGAGGCCAAGCACAACCCCGACAAGAAGGACAAGGGCAGCGCGATCGACTCGTACCCGTTCGCGGTCGTGCCGACCCCGCAGGGCGGCGCGCTGGTCACGGACGTGGGCGCCAACGACGTGCTCCAGGTCAGCGCGTCGGGCAAGGTGACGCTGCGGGCGGTGTTCCACGCGCGCAAGGTCGCGGCCCCGGCCATGCTCAAGCTCCCCAAGGGCAGCAAGGTCCCGATGCAGTCCGTGCCGATGGGCATCGCGGCCGCCCCCGACGGCTCCTACTACGTCGCCGAGCACGCCGGGTTCCCGCAGCCCGAGGGCGTGGCCAGGGTGTTCAGGCTGGCCGGCAGGAAGGCCGCGACCGCCGTCAAGGGCTTCACCACCGCCGTCGACGTCGCCTTCGACGCCTCGGGCCGGCTGCTCGTGCTCGGCTCGGTCGGCCCGGTGCCCGCCGACCACCAGCCCCGTACGTCGCTCTACCGGATCGAGGCCGACGGCACGCGCACCGAGCTGCTCAAGCCGGGCACGCTGACCGTGCCGCTGGGCATGGCGGTCGCCGCCGACGGTTCGGTCTACGTGTCGAACAAGGGCTTCACTCCCGGCAAGGGCGAGATCGTCCGGGTGGAACTGCCCGCATAGACGTGTGAGCGTCATGGCCCCCAAATCCCGTGGCGCGCTCACACGGAGGGCCCGGCAGCAGCGTCCGCGCTGCCGGGCCCTTCACCATGCCTCACCATGCCTCACCACGCCTCACCATGCCTCACCATGCCTCGCCCTGCCGGTCAACGCGCCCTGAGCCAGCCCTCCAGCACGCGCACGAACTCCGCCGGGCGCTCCTCGTGCAGCCGGTGACCCGAGCCCTCCCAGCACACGACCTTCGAGCCCGGGTTCTTGAGCAGCCCGGCCTCCCAGGCCGCGCGTCCGGGGTCGGCCCAGATCGACAACACCGGGCAGCTCCGGCGGGCCAGGTACTCGTCGCTGGCCGGCCGCACGCCGATGGCCCCTGGGCCGGTGAACATGGCCTCGAACGCCTCGGCCAGCACGTGCGGGGGCATGCCGTACAGGCGGCGCTTGTGCCAGCGCCGGATGACGGCGGGGGTCGCGGAGGTGGTGCACCACCGGTCGATCTCCTCGGCGACGGCGTGCGGGTGCTCGCCGCGCAGGCCCGCGATCATGCCGGGGAAGCCCGCGGCGAGGTCCTGGCCCATGCCGTAGCCGGGGTCGAGGGTGACCAGCGCCCGTACGCGCCCCGGATGCTCGACCGCGAGGATCGAGGCGACCTGGCCGCCCATGGAGTGGCCGACCGCGACCACCTCGGGGACCTCCAGGCGGTCGAGCAGCGTGTTCAGGTCCTCGGCCATCGCCTGTGGGGTGTTGCCGGTCTCCGGGACCGAGGAGTAGCCGTGGCCGCGCAGGTCCACGGCGATGACGCGGTGGCGGGCGGCCAGGGCGTCGATGTGCCAGGACCACTGGTGGGAGTCGGCGCCCCAGCCGTGCACGAGCAGCAGCGGCGGGTCGCCGGCGCCGTCGTCGGTGTAGAAGAGGCTGATGGTTGCCGAAATTTCGGCGTACGGCATGAAATATCCCCTTATTTGAGGGCGCGGATGGCGGCGCACACCCGGTCCATGGCGTCGGCGGCGGCGGGCAGGATCGGGCCCGTGCCGAAGAAGCCGTGGAACAGGCCCTCGTACCGGACGCACTCCGCCTCGACCCCGGAGTGGCGCAGGTGGCGGGCGTACGCCTCGCCCTCGTCGCGCAGCGGGTCGTGCCCTGCCGTGATCACCAGGGCCGGCGGCAGGCCGCTCACGTCCGCGCCCAGGGGCGAGCTGTACGGCTCCCCGCGCCGCCCATGGTCGGGCTGGTAGCAGTCCCAGAACCACCGCATGTGCGCCGTCGTCAGGAAATATCCCTCGCCGTTCTGGTCGTACGAGGGCCAGTGGCGGACGGCGTCCGTCGCGGGATAGACCAGCACCTGCAGCACGATCGGCGGCCCGCCCTCCTCGCGCGCCCGCAGGCAGGTGACGGTGGCGAGGTTGCCGCCCGCGCTGTCGCCCGCCACCGCCAGCGCCCCCGGGTCGGCGCCGAGCCCGGCCGCGTGCTCGTGGGCCCACCGGGCGACGGCGAAGGCGTCCTCGACGGCGGCCGGATAGGGATGCTCGGGCGCGAGCCGGTAGTCGGCGGCGACCACGACCGCCCCGGACCCGGCGCAGATCTGGCGGCAGACGCCGTCATGGCTGTCCAGCGACCCCAGGGTGAACCCGCCGCCGTGGAAGTACACGACCAGCGGCCGCCCCTCGGCGCCCTCCGGCGGCCAGTAGACCCGCACGGGGACGCCCGCCGCGTCGCGGTCCTCCACCCGGCCCACGGGCAGCGGCTCGGGGCTCGGGACCGAGGCCAGCACGCGGCGCGCCGCCACCGGGTCCCAGGGCCCCTCCCCCTTGGGGAAGAACTCGCTCATCAGGTCGATGACCGCGCGGGTCGGCTCGTCAACGGCCATCTCCGGCCTCCTCCTCCGCGGCGGCGGCCGCGCGCGGGACGGAGCCGAGCAGGGCCGTCTCCCCCGCCGTCCAGCCGCCGTCGATCGCCAGCTCCGCGCCCGTGACGTAGGAGGCCGCGTCGGACAGCAGGAACGCGATGGCCTCGGCGACCTCCTCGGGCTCACCCCATCGCCCGGCGGCGGCCAGCGGGAACGTGCCCTCGCCCGAGACCGCGCCCAGCGAGGCGGTCATCGGGGTGACGATCATCCCGGGATGCACCGAGTTCACCCTGATGCGGTCCCGCCCGAACTCCAGCGCCGCGATCTTGGTCAGCCCGCGTACGCCCCACTTCGACGCTCCGTACCCGCCCGTGCCGGGCAGCGCGGTCAGCCCTGCGACCGACGAGAGGTTCACCACGGCCCCGCCGCCGGCCGCCCGCATGGCCCCGGCCACGGCCTTCAGCCCGAGGAACACGCCGACCAGGTTCACCTGGAGCACCCGCTCGAACTCCGCCAGGGACTGCTGCTCGATGGTCCGCACGGTGACGATCCCGGCGTTGTTCACCAGCCCGTCGAGCCGCCCGTGCGCCTCGACGGTCGCGGCCACGACCGCCGCCCACTGCTCCGGGTCCGTGACGTCGTGCGGGACGAACGTGCCCCCGACGTCCTTGGCGGTGGCCGTCCCCTCCTCGGTGAGCACGTCGGTGAGCACGACCCGCGCCCCGGCCGCCGCGCACCGGCGCGCCGTGGCCGCGCCCATGCCCCGGGCGCCGCCCGTGATGATCACTACCTTGCCGTCGAGCACGCGCACCCCTCATCGGAGACGACCGAACATGTGCACTGAAACACGCGCCCACGTCCCCGATCAAGAGCTTGCTCGGCGCGGTCGCCGGAACCCCGGATCCCCGTCGCGCGTTGAACTCCTTGGGGGTCGAACTATCCTTCTAGGCAACAACCCCACGGGAGGTGGCGGAGATCAGCGAGTTCCTTGTCATCGTGCTGGCCATCCTGGCGTTCCTCCTGCTGCTGACCGGCGTGGGCGTCTATCTGCTGGTCAAGGTGGGCAAGAAGGCGGCCAGGAAGGCCCGGCAGGCCACCACCCGGCTGACCACGCACGTCAACGCCATGGGCACCGGCGACGCGGCCGAGGTCGAACGCCTCCGCCTCGACCTGCGCCGCGAGGTGGCCCTCACCCGCCAGGCCGTCGAACAGGCCCAGCAGCGCGGCTGGGGCCTCGGCGACCTGCCCCGGCTGCTGGCCGACCTGTCGGCCCAGGCCGACGTGCACGACGGCCAGCTCGGCATGTACGCCCAGCAGCGCCGCGTCTCGCCGTACGTCGACCACGCCGCCCTCGACCGGCTGCGCGAGCACCAGGCCAAGCTGACCGCCATGTGCGCCCGCATCCGCGCCGACCTGCTGGGCGACCAGATGCACCACGCGTCCTCCGGCATCGACGAGCTGTACTCGCGCACGGAGCTGGAGATCGAGGCCCGCCGCCGTCCCCCGGACCCGCTGGACCAGATCGACGAGCTCTACCGCCGCTCGATGGAGCAGCGCAAAGACCACTCCTGAGCTCCGCCTGACGTGGCACCATGAGCGCGCCGCGCGCTCGCCTGGAAGGTGCCCGTCCAATGTCCCCAGCCCTGCCCGCCTGGTCGCGCCGCTTCACCACGACCGGCCCGCTCGACGCGCTCCCGCCGGACGCACCCCGGCGCGCCGAGCTGATCGACGGCGTCCTCACGACGCGGCCACCCCGGAGCGCCTTCCACATGTTCGCGGCCCGGCTGTTCGAGCGGTCGCTCAGGCCGCCCGCGCACCTGGCGGTGATCCGGTCGATGACCGTGGCCCTCGGGCCGCGCCTGCTGCTCTCGCCGGACGTCCTGGTGGCCGGCAGACCGGCGATCGGCCCGGCCACCACGTCCTTCCGTCCTGATCAGGTGCACCTCGTGTGCGAGGTGGTCCCGGCGGGGGCCCGGGGGCGGGATCGCCGCAGCCGGTACGCCGAGGCGGGCATCGAGCACTACTGGCGGGTGGCCTGCGAGGACGACCAGCCGGTGGTGCACGCCTTCCGCCTCGGCCGCGACGCCGGGGCGTACGTGTCCGCCGGCGTCCATCGCGGGCGGCTGCGCCTCGACGCCGGGTTCGACGTGGACATCGACCTCGGCCTGGAATGGCCGCTCGCCTAGCCGCGGCGCCGGCCCCGGCGGGGGTCAGCGGTGCCGGCGGTACTGCAGCTCCATGATGCCGCCGCCGGAGGCGAAGCTGGAGACCAGGTCGAGCCGGTAGGACTTGGGGAAGCCGTCGAACAGCCTGGTGCCCTCGCCCGCGACGTAGGGGAACACGCTCAGCCGGAACTCGTCGATCAGGTCGAGCCGCATGAGCGACCGCCAGAGGCCGACACCGCCCCAGACCAGGAGGTGGCCGTCGCCGTCCAGCCGGAGTTTGTCGATCTCTGCCGCCGTGTCGCCGTCGGCGATGGTGGTGTTGGCCCAGTCGGCCGTCTTCAGGGTCCGGGAGAAGACGACCTTGCGCCCGGCGGTCAAGATGTCGGCGAACGGGTGGTCGGTGGCGGTCGTCATGCCCTTGGCGATGCCCTCGTAGGCGTTGCGGCCCATGACGTGCGCGTGCGCGCCGCGCAGGAAGTCGAGGTAGGCCGGGGAGTCGGGCCGGCTGTTCTCGGGCAGGTCGAAGCAGAATTTCCAGAAGTCGGTGCCCTCGTCGGCGAGCAGGCCGTCGAGGGAGTAGTTGAACACTGTCGCTATCAGCGTCCGCATGAGCGTGCCTCCGTGGTCGCGGGTCGTCCGGCGACAGGTACGACACCGGAGCCGCCTGGAAATCATCGGTGTCCGGCCGGTCGCCGCTCAGTACTTGTCGACGCAGATGGTCAGCGCGGGGACGGGCCACGTCCAGGAATGTCTGGTCACGCCGTCGCAGGCGGTGGCGTCCTTGTCGGCGTTGCCGCGCAGGACGCGCCGCACGGTGAACGTCTTCGGCGCTCGGCATTTCCGGGCGAAGTCCACGAACGCCTCGTTGTGCGACCACTTGTAGCAGTAGTTCCGCCCGAACTGGTAGGCCAGGCAGTACAGCACGTCGTCGTGGATGAGATAGCGGTGGTTGGTCGTGCCGTCGCAGAGCCCGGAGGGAGTGGTGACGGCGGCCACCCGGTAGGGCGCGCCCTGCTTGCAACTGTCGACCACAGGCGTGTCCGGCAGGCCGGACAGGCAGTCGCCGACTTTGAAGGCGGCCACCGGCTCGCTCGGGGCCGAGGTCGGGGCCACGGTTGGCGCCACGGTCGGGGCCGAGGTGGGTGCCGCCTGGGTGGGAGAGTCGGCAGGCGCGGGGGACGACGATGTCTCGGCGGGCTCGGTCACGACCGTCGAAGGGCCGGTCAGTGCCTCGCGTACGTTGTTCTTGATCACATTCTTTGCGACCACCGCGAGCAGCACCAGCACGACGGCCCCCACCGCGGCCCCGATGCCGAGCAGTTTCGACCGCCCGGAACCCGGAGCCGCCGCGGCCTGCCGGGCAGGCGGCGAGACCGGCTCCGGCTGCGCCGCCTCGCGTAATCGCGCGGCCCACTGCGCGGGCATGGGACGGCCGAACGGGGGCTGGTCGAGCGCGGCCGTGGCGAACTCCGCCAGACCGGGATGGACGGCGGCCAACGCGGACACGTCGGTGGCGGACGGGTCACGGGCGAAGACCCGGATGACCAGCAGCGCGAACTGGTAGGCGTCACCCTGCGGCGTCCCCGGCCGCTCCCCGGCGGGGATCCGCCGGTCGGAGGGCGGCTCCACGGGCGGCAGCGCTCGCGCGCCGCCCAGCCCCATCGCGTCGCAGCCGATGAGGAAACACCCCGGCCGGGGCTCCGTCGTGAACAGCACGTTCTTGGGGGACAGGTCACCGGCGACGACGCCCGTCGCGTGCAGGCGGGCGAGCGTGTCGGCGAGATCGGCCAGGATCAGCAGGCGGTCGCGGTCGGTGACGTCCTCCTGCTCCTGGCCGAACAGACGGTCGAGGGTCGCCAGCCGGCGTACGGCTCCGGACGGGCCGGGCGTCTCCCGGAAGAACCGCTGAGGCACGGTCCGCATCAGGAAGCCGACGACGGCGCCGTTCTCCTCCACCAGCTCGGCGGGCCAGGCCGCGCGCTCCTCCAGCCAGGCGGCGTCCGACGAGGAGAGACGGCCGGTCAACTGCGTCATCGCGGCGAGGACGGCGACGTCGAGCCCGGGCCGGACGTCGTAGTCGATCTCCTTGTACGCGACGCCCGGCCGGCCGTTGATCCTGCCGCTGAGCTCCTCGTGGACCATTCCCTGGCCCTCACGCCCGAGCGGCCGCCCGAGGGCGAGCTTTGCGCGGCCGATCACGGTTTGTCACCTCTGGCCTTGACCATGCAGCGACCCTAGTTCCGCCGGCGCCGAAGATCAAAGAGGCATGTCTCACCTCCGGCGCCGGGCCGTTCGGCCAGCGACGACTTTCCCGAGAGGAAAACAGATGGTACTTTCCTCACAGGAAAGCAGTAGTCGACCTCGGGGAAGGCCCATGAACCAGCACGACGCCCAGACTTCGCTCGACGACATCCACCGCCTCCAGGCCAGGACCCGGCAGCAGATCGTCCGCCAGAGCTTCGCGCTCCCCCGCGTGGTCGTCTCCGCGCTCGGCCTCTTCGTCATGCTCGCGTCCGTCGACCTGCCGAGCCCGTGGTTCTACCTCGGCGCGGCGCTCGGGGTGGTCGTGTACGCGGGCGTGGGCATCGTCTGCGAGCACCGGGCCGCGGTCCGGCGGACGGCCACCGGCCGCGAGGCCCTGTTCCACGGCGTGCTGCTGGCCTGCGTCATGGTGGCCTTCGGCATCGGCCGGATCGCCGCCTTCGCGCTGTTCGACCTGCCGGCGCACGGGCTGCCGTCGCAGGCGGTCGCGGGCGCGGTCGTGGCGGCCGTGCTGTACGTCGCGGCCACGCCCGTCAACCGCCGCGTCATGAGGTCGATCGTGCGGCAGGACGGCGGCGTCGCCTGATGGATCCGCTCTTCGACGAGTTCCTGCACGTCCCTGCGCGACTGTCGGT
Organism: Nonomuraea sp. NPDC049624; assembly: GCF_040675255.1. Classification (NCBI taxonomy): domain Bacteria; kingdom Bacillati; phylum Actinomycetota; class Actinomycetes; order Streptosporangiales; family Streptosporangiaceae; genus Nonomuraea; species Nonomuraea sp. NPDC049624. The sequence continues at coordinate 83,684 of NZ_JBFAOR010000006.1, forward strand.
CGTGGCGCTGCTGGCGCCGGCCGACTGGGTGGACTTCGGCTTCCTCAGGGACTCGGTCGGCACCAGCGACTCGGCGCTGTCCAAGCAGGTCTCCGCGCTGGCCGCCGCCGGATACGTGGTCGTGCGCAAGGACCAGGACAAGCGGGCGCGGCGGACGTACGTGCAGCTCACCCCCCAGGGACGGTCGGCCTTCCAGCGGCATGCGGCGGCCCTGGAGCGGATCGTCGCCCTCGCCCGCGACTCCGCCGACCGGCCCGCCGCCGACCAGCAGTGACGGGCCCCGCCGAGCCCTTCGCCCGGCCGCGCGTCACACTCAGCTGTCCCAGTCCGCGTAGATCACGGCGGCCAGCTCCTGTTCCGTGGCGCCCTTGCGGGCCAGGGCCTTGGTGGCCTGGGCCTGGGCCGTCGTGGGCAGGCGGCCCTCGATCAGCACGGGCAGCGAGAGCCGGCGCGCCAGCACCTCCGTGGCCGCGATGCCATACGGGCGGCGCGTCACGGCCACGTTGACCCGCAGCGCGTGCTCGTTGCCGGGCGGCACGCCGGGACGGTCGATCTCGACGGCCGAGTAGCGGAAGCCGTTCGCGAGGTCGCAGGAGGCGCATCCGGCCGGGCCGCGGCTCAGCCGGCCGCCGCACTCGGGGCACGTCAGGCGGTCGTAGGCGGCGTCGACGACCCGCCACGGGTGCCTGTCGGGCTCGTCGACCACCATGCGGGCGATGAGCTGCTCGTCCGGCGGGGCCACGGTGCCGAACTCGGCGAGCAGGAAGGCCCGCCAGCCCTCCTCGACCAGTTCGTCCACCAGCCCGGCGCAGCGGTCGCAGTCCGGCGCGCCGGCGGGTTCCCGATGTCCGCACACCTCACATCGCCGCATGGCGGAACCGTACAAGCCAGGCAGATGGCGGCGCACCCGATTATCGGGCCGCCGTTTATTCGATTGCGAGTGCCGTGCCGGACGCGGCATACTCATCCGCGTCGATCGCAGCGAGACGAAGGGAGGCTGAGACCGTGACGACCGTTGCCCGCGTGCCGTTTTCCGCGACCTCAGACCTTCCCACCAGGTGTCCGCTGACCTGATCCGTCCGGCGAGCCGGTGGGGCCTCGAAACTGGAGACATCTCACCGTGCCCAAGCACTCGCAGCACCGCCGCCGTGGCAAGTTCGCGCTCGACGCCGACGACATCGAATGGCTCGAAGGCACCCCCGAGACCGATGACGGGCCGCCCGAGGGCGACCGCTGGTCCACCTGGGACCAGAGCACGCCCACCGAGAAGGGGCCGAAGCCGTACCCCGGCTGGCTGGTCACCGAGCTGGCCGCCGTCGACACCGAGCTCGGCCTGCTCAAGACCGGCAAGGAGGCCGACGTCCACCTGATCTCGCGGGGCGTGCCCGGCACCGACCGGGTCTGCCTGCTGGCGGCCAAGCGTTACCGCTCCTCCGAGCACCGCCTGTTCCACCGGGACGCCGGTTACCTGGAGGGCCGCAGGGCCCGCGAGAGCCGGATGAACCGGGCCATGGCCAATCGCACCGCCTTCGGCAAGCAGGTGATCGCCGCGCAGTGGGCGGTGGCCGAGTTCACGGCGCTCTGCCGGCTCCGGGAGCTGGGGGTGCCGGTGCCGTACCCGGTGCAGATCGTCGGGACGGAGATCCTGGAGGAGTTCGTCGGCACCCCCGACGGCTATGCCGCCCCGCGGCTGGCCCAGGTCTCCGACGGCCTCGACGACCTGTGGGAGCAGCTCGTGGCGGCCATGGTGACGCTGGCCGCGGAAGGGCTGGCGCACGGGGACCTGTCGCCGTACAACCTGCTGGTGCACGAGGGGCGGCTGGTGATCATCGACCTGCCGCAGATCGTCGACGTGATCGCCCACCCGGCGGGCCCGTCCTACCTGGACCGGGACGCCCGCAACGTGGCCACCTGGTTCGCAGCCAAGGGCGTGACCGCCGCGGACCCCGACGCGCTGGCCGACCTGCTCCGCAAGGAGTCCGGCCGGACGTGACCGGCGCGGAACGCGCGCGGCCCCGGACCTACTCCGGGGCCCGTCCGCGCGGACCGGCTACGTACGGGCGGGGGCGGGCAGGGGCCGTGCCTCCCCCGCCACTGCCGGGAGCCGGCTGTCGAGGAGGACGCGTACCGCGCCCACCCACACCATCGCCGAGCCGAGCAGGTGGGCGAGCACGACGACCTCCGGCAGGTCCGTCACGATCTGCGTCAGGCCGACGAGCCCCTGGGCGAGCAGCACGGCGAGGAACAGCGTGGTGCGCAGGTGGGCCGCCGAGCCTGGCTCCCGCCGGGTCCTGAGCCACAGGGCGACGCCCAGGCCGAGGCTGAGCGCGGCGGCGACCCCGTGCAGCCACACCATCGCCGTCCAGTTGAACGGCATGCGCGGCACGTCGGAGGAGTCACCCGCGTGCGGCCCGGCGCCGGTGACGATCGTGCCCGCCGCGACCAGCAGCGCCACGGACGCGACCAGCGCGGCCGGAAGCCGGCCCACCGGCGCCGAGAGCGGCCGCGCGGGCCGGTCGAGCAGGCGGGCCTTGTGCCAGACGACCGTGGTGGCGGTCAGGAACAGCACGGCGGCCAGGAAGTGCGCGGCGACGAGGTACGGGCTCAGCCGCGCCCACACGGTGAGGCCGCCGACGACCGCGTTCAGCACGACGATCCAGAACTGCACCCACCCCCACCGGGTCAGCTCGGGCACCGGACGGCTCTGCAGCCGGGCGACGACGATGAGCCAGCCGACGGCGACGCACACGACCCCGGACAACACCCGGTTGGTGAACTCGATCGCGCCGTGCACGCCGAGCTCGGGCGTGGCCGCGAAACCGGCCTCCGAGCAGCGCGGCCACCCGTCACAGCCCAGCCCGGACCCGGTCAGCCGGACGACCCCGCCGGTCACGATGATCATCAGGCTGGTGGCCAGCGCCGCGCCCGCGGCCCGTCGCAGGGCGGCTCGTTCGAAGGCGACCCGGGTGGCGAGCCACTGGAAAGGAGTGGTCATGGGGGAAGAGGTCTCTCTGCTGCTCGGCGAACCGCCGCGGGTGGCGGCCGAAAACGCGATCAAGACTTTACTCTACAACCCGTAGAGCACTTGCCCGGCTGGGAAGGCGTCCAGAGCCGTGAGACATCCCCGCGACGCCGCGGGACGGCCACCTCCGCCGATGGCCGGAGGTGGCCTGCTCCCCCGTTGGGTCAGCTGGTTTCGTTCTTCTTGGTGACCTCACCGGTGGCGGCGTCGACCATCACCTCGTGCTTGGTCCCGTCCGGGGTCATCACGTCCGACTTCCAGACGGTCTTGCCGTTCTCGGTGTCGAGCTTCAGCTCGGTGACGCGTCCCTCCGGTACGTCCGCGGCGACCTTGTCGGCGGCCTGGGCGTAGTCGAGCTTGGCCTCGTTGATGCGGGTCTGCATCTTGGCCTTCTCCTGCTCGTCCATCTGCTCGGCCGTCGGCCCCTTGACGACCTTGCCGGACTGCACGTCGACCTGGTGTTCGGTGCCGTCGGAGCCGACGACCTTGACCTCCCAGACCATGCCGTTCTCCTCGCTCTCGACAGAGACGACCTTGGATCCGGGCACCGCGGCCATCGCGACCTTGGCGGCGTCCTTGAGCTCTCCGGCTCCTGGCTTCATGGACGTGGCGCCCGGCGAGGGGGACATGGTCCCCGTTTCTGGCGGGCTTTCCATCGACGGAGACGGGCTTCCCATGGTGGGGCCCGGCGTCGGCTCGACGGCGAACTGGCCGACTTCCCGTACGGCGCCGCAGCCGGCTGCGAGCAGCGCCGCACCGACCAGAGCCCCGATGATCGACTTGTTCATACCTGGACCGCTGCCCCAGGATCCGGCCTTCATTCCCGCAGGTCAGACCCCCGGGCCAAGCCCGGGACCGGCGGAACGCGCCACCCGGGCGCACGCCACCGGCCCGCCAGGCCCTACGGGCCGCCTGCTTCGCGCCTGCCGCCGGCCCCTACTTGACGCCTGCTTCCCGCATGTCGCGCAGCTCGCGCTTGAGCTCCTTGATCTCGTCGCGCAGCCGCGCGGCCACCTCGAACTGCAGGTCGGCGGCCGACTGGTGCATCTGCTCGGTCAGCGACTCGATCAGCGACTCCATCTGCGCCCGCGGCATCTCGCCCGCGATGGCCTTGGCGTGCTGGCCCGCCTGGCGGGCGGCGAAGCCGGGCACCGGGGCCTTGCCGCGCGACTGCTGGCGGCCGCCGCCGAGCAGCTTGTCGGTGTCGGCGTCCTCGCGCTGGAGGGAGTCGAGGATGTCGGCGATCTTCTTGCGCAGCGGCTGCGGGTCGATGCCGTTGGCCTCGTTGTAGGCCATCTGCTTGGCACGGCGCCGGTTGGTCTCGTCGATGGCCCGCTCCATCGACGGCGTGATCTTGTCGGCGTACATGTGGACCTGGCCGGACACGTTTCGGGCGGCGCGGCCGATGGTCTGGATCAGGGAGGTCTCCGAGCGCAGGAAACCCTCCTTGTCGGCGTCGAGGATGGCCACCAGCGACACCTCGGGCAGGTCGAGGCCCTCGCGCAGCAGGTTGATGCCGACCAGCACGTCGAACTCGCCGGTGCGCAGCTCGCGCAGCAGCTCGATGCGGCGCAGCGTGTCGACCTCGCTGTGCAGGTAGCGCACCCGGATGCCGAGCTCCAGAAGATAGTCGGTCAAGTCTTCGGACATCTTCTTGGTCAGCGTGGTGACCAGGACGCGCTCGTCACGCTCGGCGCGCTCGCGGATCTCGTGGACCAGGTCGTCGATCTGCCCCTTGGTGGGCTTGACGACGATCTCGGGGTCGACCAGGCCGGTGGGGCGGATGACCTGCTCGACGACGTCGCCCTTGACCCGCCCCAGCTCGTACGGGCCGGGCGTGGCCGACAGGTAGACCGACTGCCCGATGCGCTCCAGGAACTCCTCCCACTTCAGCGGCCGGTTGTCCAGCGCGGACGGCAGCCGGAACCCGTGGTCGACCAGCGTGCGCTTGCGCGAGGCGTCGCCCTCGTACATCGCGCCGATCTGCGGCACGGTCTGGTGGGACTCGTCGAGGACCAGCAGGAAGTCTTCGGGGAAGTAGTCGAGCAGCGTGTTGGGCGCGGTGCCGGCGGCGCGGCCGTCGAGGTGGCGGGAGTAGTTCTCGATGCCGGAGCAGGTGCCGATCTGGCGCATCATCTCGATGTCGTAGGTGGTGCGCATGCGCAGCCGCTGGGCCTCCAGCAGCTTGCCCTGCCGCTCCAGCTCCGACAGGCGGGCGGCCAGCTCGGCCTCGATGCCGGCCACGGCCGCCGCCATGCGCTCCTCGCCGGCGATGTAGTGGGAGGCGGGGAAGATGTAGAGCTCTTCGTCCTCGGTGATGACCTCGCCGGTCAGCGGGTGCATGGTGGCGAGCTTCTCGATCTCGTCGCCGAACATCTCGATGCGCACGGCCAGCTCTTCGTACTTCGGGATGATCTCGATCGTGTCGCCGCGCACCCGGAAGGTGCCCCGGGTGAAGGCCAGGTCGTTGCGCGTGTACTGCATGTCGACCAGGCGGCGCAGCAGCTGGTCGCGGTCGACCTCCATGCCGACGCGGAGCCTGGCCATGCGGTCGACGTATTCCTGCGGGGTGCCCAGGCCGTAGATGCACGAGACGGAGGCGACCACGATGGTGTCGCGGCGGGTGAGCAGCGAGTTGGTGGCCGAGTGGCGCAGCCGCTCGACCTCGTCGTTGATCGAGGAGTCCTTCTCGATGTACGTGTCGCTCTGCGGCACGTACGCCTCGGGCTGGTAGTAGTCGTAGTACGAGACGAAATATTCGACCGCGTTGTTGGGCAGCATCTCGCGCAGCTCGTTGGCGAACTGGGCGGCGAGCGTCTTGTTGGGCTGCATGACCAGCGCGGGCCGCTGCAGGCGCTCGATCAGCCAGGCGATCGTGGCCGTCTTGCCGGTGCCGGTGGCGCCGAGCAGGACGCTGTCCTTCTCCCCGGCCCGGACGCGGCGCTCCAGCTCGGCGATGGCCGTCGGCTGGTCGCCGGATGGAGTCATCTCGGTGACGACCTCGAAAGGCGCCACCTTCCGCTGCAAATCTGTGACCGGACGCATGCTGCCACTGTAGGCGGCGCCACCGACAGAAACCGTCAGGCCGTGGGCTGCCCGATCCGGGGGAACGGCGTGGTGGAGAACACCACCTCGACCGGCACCCCGAAATATCCGGCCATGCGCAACGCCAGGTGAAGACTCGGGCTGTATTCGCCCCGCTCCAGGTATCCCACGGTCTGGTAGTGCACCCCCAGCGCCTGCGCGAGCTGCCTGCGGCTCACCCCCCGCTCGGCGCGCAGCAGCGCGATGCGGTTGTGGACGGTCTCGCTCATCAACCCTCCAGGTAGCAGACCTGCTCCATCCATAACACACCTGCTACGGGACGTAACAGTCATATGACGACACATTGCAAGCGAACAGCAAGTCATACCCGATACGGTCAGATTCGCCTGTAGCGGAAAAGGAAGGTTCGATGTCACGACCCCGAGAGGCACTGATCCAGGCAGGTCAGGGCATAGCCCAAGCGGTCGCCGGCGGAGGTGACGTACGGCAGGCGATGAGCCAGGCGATCGGACAGGTCGCCGACCAGGCCGGCCAGCTCACCGGCCAGGCGCCCGGCTTCGCGCTCAACCCGCACGACTTCGCCGCCGCCCGCGACGGCGGCGCCTCCGTCGGCACGCTGATCGAGGCCAGGTCCGCCTCGCTGAACGAGGCCGGCGAGATCGTCAACCGCAGCTTCGCCGAGAACGGCATGCACGTCATCTCGCCGGTGGTGATCCCCAAGGGCAGCACGGCCAAGGTGGTCATCCCGCTGACCGTTCTCGTCGTCCTGGGCCTGATCGGCGCGCTCGGCGGCATCGTGCCGGGGTCGGACATCTTCTTCGGCCCGCACTACTGGGTGACGCTGGTGCTGGCCGCCGCGTTCCTGTGGTGGCGCAGGAGCGTCGTGATGGTCCCCGAGGGCTGCAAGGCGCTGATCACCAAGTTCGGCAAGCTGGTGCACATCGCCGACCCGGGCCGGGTGACGCTGTTCAACCCGTGGAAGCGGGTCAGCTACATCGTCAACACCACGCGCGAGTACCCGTTCAACGCCCCCATCAGGGAGGCGCCGACCCAGCAGGGCGTCAAGGCCAGCGTCGACCTGTTCCTGCAGTTCAGGATCGAGAACCCGGCCGAGTTCATCTTCGTGCTCGGCTCGGTCAGCGGCTTCCAGTCCAAGCTGCAGAACGCCATCAGCGAGGTCACCCGCTCGCTGATCTACGCCCAGCGGGCCGAGGACATCTACGACCTGGTGGGCGAGAGCACCCTCGGCATGCTGGAGAACCTGAACCAGCAGTTCCTGCCCGCCGTACGGCTCACCGACGTGAACATCACCCACGCCGAGCCGTCCAGCCAGGAGTACCGCATGGACCTGGCCGCCCCCGAGATGGTCCGGGTGGCCAAGGAGGCCTACACCTACGAGTACGAGCTCCAGCTCCGCAAGGAGCAGAACGAGGGCGACCTGGTCAAGGAGCTGGCGGGGCTGCAGGAGACGCTGAGCGCCATCCAGGCCGAGATCGCCGGCTACCAGGCCCGCATGGACACCGCGCTCGAACGCGCCAGCCACCAGGCCACCGCGCAGGCCAGGCAGCGCCTGGTCGAGGCCGAGTCCACGGCCAACGCCAACGCCGCGCTCCTGGAGGCCCAGGCCCTGGACATCCGGGCGCTGTCGGCCGCCGAGGCCCCCGAGATCCTCGACTACCGCTTCCAGCAGGACCTGCTGACCAAGCTGGAGTCGGTGGCCACCCGGCTGCCGCAGGTGGTTCAGGTGGGCGAGCAGACCGACATCGACTTCCTGGCCCTGGCCCAGCAGCTCGTGGGCGGCAAGGGCGCGACGCTGTTCTCCGCCGAGGACATGGCCGCCATCCGCGGCCGGCTCGACGAGATCGCCGCCCGCGTCAGCGGCCGCGAGGACGAGATCGCGGCCCTGCTGAAGAAGGCCGCCGCCGACGTCAGCGAGCCGCAGGCCACGCCCGAGCCCGACAACGACCTGGAACGCACGGTCGAGCGCCTGCTGCCCGGCCACCTGAGCGAGGGTGAGGTCCGATGACCCGCGAGTTCTCGAAGATCAAGGAGTCGCTGGCCTCCTGGTCCGACATCCGCCAACTGCTGCGCGGCGGCGAGCAGGGCCAGCTCGTGCCGGTGGTGATCCCCAAGGACCGGCGCGGCTTCGCCTGGATGGCGCTCGTCCTGCTGGCCCTGTACTTCGCCGGGATGGCCGCGCTCACCGACCTCACCGTGCCCGCCGCGCTGGCCGCGCTGTTCTTCCTGGTCGTGGCGCTGGTCACGATGTGGCGCAAGGCGATCATCGAGATCGAGGAGGGCACCACCGGCGTGCGCAGCCGCTGGGGGGCGATCACCGGCACGCTCCCGCCGGGCCGCCACTACCTGTGGCTGCCGTGGGACCGGGTGGACGCGGTCGTGGACACCTCCACCGAGATCCCCTACTCGGCGCCGATCGTGGCCTGCCCGACGGCCGAGAACGTGCCGCTGAAGTCGATCGAGTTCTTCCTGAAGTTCCGCATCGTGGACCCGGTGGCGTTCGTCCGGACGATCGGCGCGGGCAACTTCGACCTCGTGCTCTCCAGCGCCGTGCAGGACGCGATCAGGCAGCGCAGCCGGCGGGTCAACACCGAGCGCGCCTACGACCTGCGCGGCTCCGACGTCGGCGACATGCAGGAGGCGCTCAACCGCCAGCTCGGCCGGTACGGCGTGCGCGTCACCGGCGCCAACATCCCCGACGTCCAGCTCCCCGACCAGTACCAGCAGCACCTGGCCACCCGGGAGAAGGTCGCCAAGGAGCTGTCGGCCTACGAGCGCGAGTGGGAGCTGACCCGCAAGCGCCGCATCGACACGCTGCTCATGGAGATCGAGCGCTCCAAGAAGACCCGCGACGCCCGCGTGGTCGAGGTCAAGGCCGCCCACAACACCGCGCGCAAGAACGTGGCGCGCATGCTGGAGGAGCAGGAGACCGAGGCCCAGCGCGTGACGTGGGAGATCGAGGCGCGCGGCAGGGCCGAGCTGACCGCCGCCGAGAACGAGGCCAAGGCCCTGCGCAGGCTGGCCGAGTCCTACCGCGACAACCGGGCCGTGCTGCAGTACGAGCTGGCCCGCCGGCGCCTGGACGTGGGCGCCAAGCTCGCCGAGAACGCCCCCCAGCCGCTGGTCGTACGGACCCAGCAGGGCCAGGCCGACTCGGCGCTGTCCACCCTCGTCCTGGCCCAGCTGCTCCCCCGCATCTCGGGCACGGGACACCCCGCCGCCAACGGCCAGACCCCCACCGCATAGGAGAGACCCCATGGTGTTCCGCAAGTTGATGGCCGCCTTCGGCGCGGGCGTCGAGGTCGACACGGTGCTGACCGACAGGACCGTGCGTCCCGGTGAGCCGCTGCGCGGCGTCGTGCACTTCCGCGGCGGCGGCTCCGACTACAAGGTCGAGGGCATCTACCTCGACCTGACCGCAGTGGTGGAGGTCGAGAGCGGCGACAACGAGTACAAGACGACCTACAGCTTCCTGCGCCAGCAGGTGGCCGGGACGTTCCAGCTCGCCTCGGGCGCCCAGCACCAGCAGCCGTTCGAGATCATGGTGCCGTGGGAGACGCCGATCAGCGCGATCGGCGGCCACCCGCTGCACGGCATGCGGCTCGGCGTCCAGACGGAGCTGGCGCTGGCGGGCGCGATCGACAAGGGCGACCTCGACCCGCTGTTCGTCAGCCCGCTGCCGGCCCAGGAGCACGTCATCGCCGCCCTCGACCGGCTGGGCTTCGGCTTCAAGAAGGCCGACCTGGAGCGCGGCACGCTGTACGGCTCGACGATGCCGTTCTTCCAGGAGATCGAGTACTACGCGGGCGGCCAGTGGCGGCGGCACTTCAACGAGCTGGAGCTGACGTTCATCGCCGGGCCGCGGCAGATGGACGTCATCCTGGAGGCCGACAAGCGCGGCGGCTTCATGACCTCCAGCCACGACACCTACAACCGCTTCACCGTGCGCTACGACGACCACCCCGGCGCGGCCGACCAGGCGTTGCAGCACGGCCTGGAGCAGATGGCCCGCCGCCGCGGCTGGTTCTAGCCGGGCGCTCCCCGGGGCCGGGCGGCGTCCCGGCTCAGGGGACCCGGTACATGCGCTCGGTCCAGGCCCGGTAGCGCCAGGTGTGCCCGACGCGGTAGTCGTGGCCCAGGTAGACGCCGAAGACCTTGCGCTTGAGCTCGCGCAGCGGCCCCGCGACGTTGGGGGCCCAGCCGGTCATCGGGTAGCCGCGGTAGGAGACCGTCCGCAGGCCCAGCCCGCTCGCCGCGGCCAGCGCGAAGCGGGCCGAGGCCACGTGGTCGGGGTGGTCGCACAACCCCCGGCGGGCGGGCGGCTCGGGGTCGAGCGTGCGCAGCACCGTCGGCCGGAAGCGGGCGTAGAGCGCGCGCAGCACGCCGACCACGTCCTGCCGGCCGACGCAGCGCGGCTCGGGGCCGGCGCCGAACGGGCGCACGCAGGAGCGGTCCTGCCACAGCCTGGTCAGCGCGTCGCGGCCGCCGTCGGCGCGCGGGTCGCCGCCGTCGGGCAGCCCGACGAAGGCGAGCCTGACCGCCGGCGTGCCGGCCAGCTCCTCCAGCCGGACGGGGAAGCCGCCCGCCGTGATCGTCGTGACCCGCCAGACGTCGGGCGCGCCGGCCAGGAAGGCGTACGCGGCCCGCAGGCCCTGCGCGCGGTCGCGGGCGTAGACGACGGGGTCGCGGTCGTCGTCCCAGCCGGCCTGGCCCTCGCCCGCGGTCAGGTAGACGGTCACCGTGGGGCGGTGCCACTGGACGGCGCCGTACAGGTCGGGGCTCATGAACAGCAGGTCGTCGTCCGGATGGGCCACGACCTGCAGGAACCGTTCCGCCAACGACGGCCGGTGGACCTCCGCCCACGCCGCCGCGGGCGGGGCCGGGCACGCCAGCACGGCCACCAGCACCAGCGCCAGCGCGGCCGCCGCGAACATCCTGATCCCCTTCATCCCCACCCCCGTGCGCTTCCAGTATCGAGCCTGGTCAGGTCCCGGTCCTGAGCTGCCAGGGGGAGATGTCATGTCATTCCCGGGTAGGAGATACCTCCTTCCCGTGCGCTGGAAGTCGCATGCCGCCGGTCGTTACGATGACCTAGGGATTGACTGATCGTCGGACGGGCGGGCGAACGATGGCACGGTTCACGGCGGCGCTGAAGCGGGTCGCCCCATGGGCGGCCCAGAACGCCGACGGCGCCATCGCGCTGTTACTGGCGGTCGTGATCGGCGTGCTCGGCATCATGCCCGACGAGGTGGTGCCGACCGATGTGCAGACGCAGCTCGTCAACGCCGCGACGCTGGTGATCATGGCGCTGGTGGCCACCGCCCTGCTGCGCGACCGCGCCCGTCAGGCCCCGGTCGAGGAGACCATCACCTCCGGCGCGCTGGCCCAGCTCCCCGTCCGGCTGTCGCGGCTGGAGGAGATCGAGACGCTCGTCCACGGCACCCGCAAGGCCCTCGACGCGCTGCAGCTCGTCAGGGTGCTGGGCAGCAAGCAGGAGATCGCCCAGATGCACGCCGAGGCGCGCAAGGACACCACCCGGTGGAGCTTCAAGGGCGGCACCGGCACCTACCTGCGCGCGGTCACCCTGCCCGAGTGCGTGGCCGCCGCCCGCCGGGAGAAACGGCACCTCGTGGTGCGGGTCGAGGTGATCGACCCGTCCAACGTCGAGGTGTGCGAGACGTACGCCCATTACCGGCGCTCCCTGTCGGACTCCCCCGACGCGACCGGCGAGACGTGGACGACCGACCGGGTCAGGAAGGAGTCGTACGCGACGATCCTGGCCGCCTTCTGGTACCGCCAGCGTTACGGCCTGCTCGACATCGAGGTCGGCCTGTCGTCGTCGATGACGACGTTCCGCTGGGACCTGTCGGCCACCCGCCTGATCATGACGGTGGAGGACCCCAACCGCGCCATGACCGCGCTGGCCGGCACGTTCTACTACGAGAACTGCGACACCGAGCTGCGGCTCAGCTTCGAGCAGGCGCGGCGGGTGCCGATGGACATGTACAAGAAGGCGCCGCTCGGCGACGAGCCCACGATCGAGGAGGTCCAGGACCTGTTCGGTCGCATCGGAGTGCCTCTTCCCAAGGCCTACGACGGCCGCGACGTCGTGGACATCGCGCGCAAGGCCCTGCGCGCCGTCGATCCCTACGGCGAGGCGCGTCCTGCGGCCCTCCGACGAGACGGAACGTGAGTGCGACTCATGAGCTATCGGTCGGTCTTCCAGCGGGTCCGCGACGGACAGGCCAGGTCGTGGGCGCTCGGCGTGCTGAGGGAAACCGCGCGCCCGAGGGCCGTACGCCATCCGCTCGGCTTCGTCTGCCTGCCGCTGGAGCGTGAGGGCGGCGAGGGGGTATGCCTCCACCTGTGGTCCGACTCGCTCCAGCACGCCGAGAGCACCACCTCGCAGATCCACTGCCACAGCTGGGACCTGGTCAGCCACGTGCTCTACGGCCAGGTGCGCAACGTGCACGCGGTGGTCACCGACGCGGGGCCCGACGCCACGCACCGGGTGTTCGAGGTGGTCAGCGGCGCCGACGGCGACCGCATCTCGCCCACCCGCCGCACCGTGCGGCACGCGACCGGGCTGGTGGAGCTGTTCGGCCCCGGCGACACCTACACCCTGTCGGCCGACCGCTTCCACAGCAGCGTCGTCCCGGAGGGCGGCGAGGCGGCCACGATCGCGCTCGGTCGCGGCCGGCCCGGCAGCCGCGACCTGTCGCTCGGCCCGCTCGAAGCGGGCGGCCACCACGTTCCCCGGGAACCGCTGAGCGCCGCGGAGACGGCGCTGGCCGTCCGGCTGATCACCGCCCACCTGACCTGAGGGGTGCCCGATGGACCTGGATCACGCTCGCTCTGTGGCCGTCGAGGCCGCCCAGGCCGCCGGGGCGCTGCTCGCCGCGGGCACGCGCGGGGCCGTCGGCATCCGGGCCAAGGGCGACGCCGGCGACGTCGTCACCGATCTCGACCTGGCCTCGGAGAAGCTGCTGGTCGAGCGCATCCTGACGGCCTTCCCCTCGCACACGATCGTGGCCGAGGAGTCGGGGCTGATCGGCGCGGCGGGCGGCGAGTGGACGTGGCTGGTCGACCCGCTCGACGGCACCAACAACGTGGCCATCGGGCTGCCCACGTACGTGGTGGGGGTGGCGTTGTGCCGGGCCGGGCGGCCGGTGCTGGGCGTGGTGCACGATCCGGTGACGTCCCAGACCTGGTCGGCGATCCGGGGGCGCGGGGCCGTGGCGTCCACGGGGACGCGGCTGGCGCCGCCGTACACGGCCAGCCCGCACGGCCTGCTGCTGGCCTGGACCCAGGGGTACGGCGTGAGCCGGGGCGACGCCACCGTGCTGGCGCTGAAGACGGCGCTGGAGGTGGGCGCGCGGCGGGTGCTGCAACTGTGGGCGCCGCTGCTGTCGTGGGCGATGCTGGCCCGCGGCGACATCGACGGCATCGTCGGCTACCGCGCCGAGGCGGTCGACCTGCCGGCCGGCGCGCTGCTGGCCCAGGAGGCCGGGATCGAGATCAGGGCGCTCGACGGCGGCCCGTTCGAGGAGAGCATCGACGGCACGGCCGACGACCGCAGCTTCGTGGCCGCCCACCCGCGCGCCCTTCCCGGCCTGCTGTCGCTGCTGCCCGGCTGAGACGCCCGGCGCTCAGCCGAACGTGACCAGGGCCCAGACGGTGGCCAGCAGACCGGTGACGGCCAGGCCGGCGCCGGTCAGCAGGAAACGACGCAGCGGCACCGCGACGCCGTGGCGGCGGCACGACTCGAACCACAGGAGCGTGGCCAGCGAGGCCCACGGGGTGATCACCGTGCCCACGTTCGTGCCAACGAGCAGGGCCAGCAGGCGGTCCTGGTCGGCGGCCGTGATCACCGCCTCGACGGCCTTGTAGGCGGGCAGGTTGTTGATCGCGTTGGACAGGCCCGCGCCCACCGCGGCCGTCCGGTACGGGTCGCCCTCCGTGCCGATCATCCATGTCATCAGCGCGTCGAGCCCGTGGGCGCTGAGCGTGGGCACCACCAGGAACAGCCCCGTCACGAAGACGACGAGCTGCCAGGGGATCAGGCTCCAGGTCAGCCGGGCCCGGTCGCGCACCAGGAAGGCGGCCACCACCAGCACCGCCGCGGCGGTGGCGGCGACGGCGACGTGCGCCTTGAGCAGCAGCAGGACGATGAACAGCAGGCAGCCCGCCGAGGCCGCGCCGAACAGCACGCGGTCGGCCACCGGCTCCAGCACCGGCGGCGTGTAGCGCAGGTCGCGGCGCTCGCCGCGGCGCCAGAAGAACACCCACAGGAACACCATCGTCACCGCGATCGAGGCGATCTGCGGGGCCCACATGCGGGCGGCGAAACCCTGGGCGTCGAGGCCGAGCTTCTCCATGCCGAGCAGGTTGGTCAGGTTGGAGACCGGCAGCAGCAGGCTGGCGGTGTTGGCCAGCCAGATGGTGGTCATCGCCAGCGGCAGGGCGGCGATGCGGGCCCGTGGCGCCAGGGCGAGCATGACGGGGGTGAGCAGGACGGCCGTGGTGTCAAGGTTCAGAAATATCGTGACAAAAGACGCGAAAGCCGTACAAAGAAAGAAAAGTGCGGTGTAGTTACCGCGGCCGAGCACCGCCATCCTGGCCGCGATGGCGTCGAAGACCTGCGCTTCCTTGGTCAGCTCGGCCAGCACGATGATGGCCACCAGGAAGATCAGCAGCGGCCCGATCGTCTCCAGGCTCTCGACGGCGTCGCGCCACGGCAGCAGACCGGTCGCCACGAAGACCAGACCGAGAGCAAGCAGCCCGATCCGGATCAGATCGAGCACAGCCAGACGCCGCCACACTCGACGATGATCGCACACTGACTCCAAATCACCGATTCCACGGTGGATACTGAGCAGATGGCACGTGACGGCAGGCCGACCGAGATCTTCGTCAGCTACTCCCCGGCCGACACCGCCTGGGCGACCTGGATCGCCTGGGAGCTGGAGGCGGCCGGCTACCGGACCATGATCCAAGCCTGGGACTTCGTGCCCGGCACCAACTTCATCGACTTCATGGACCGCGGGGTCAGCGAGGCGCAGCTCGTCGTGGCCGTGCTCTCGCGCAACTACCTCACCTCGCGCTACGGGCGCATGGAATGGCAGGCGGCCATGCGCGCCGACCCCGACAACCCCTCCAACAAGCTCGTCACGATCCGGCTGGAGGACGTGCAGCTGGAGGGCCTGCTGTCCACGATCACCTGGGTCGACCTGCTCGGCGTCACCGACTCCGGGCAGGCCAGAGCGCTGCTGCTGGGCCGGGTCGGCGAGGCGCTGGCCGGGCGGGCCAAGCCGGCGGCCGCCCCCGCCTTCCCCTCGGGCCGGGTCGTCCCGCCCCCGGCCGTCCCGACGCTGCCGCCGACGACCGATCTGGCCAGGGCCCGCCGCACCCCGGTGACGGCCCCCAAGTTCCCGCCCTCGGGCGGCGACGACCGCGGGCGCGAGTCGGTCAACGTCCTGCACATCGGCGGGCCGCGGTTCGGGCGGGCGCTGCCCGATCCCGGCGAGCCGTTCACGCCGGAGGACATGCAGGCCCGCATCTGGGCCGACCTGACAGCCATGTACGACCGGGGCATGCCGCGTCCCGACCTCATGGTGGTCAGCGGCGACCTGACCGAGTCGGGGAGTCTCGGGCAGTTCGCGCAGGCCACGCAGTTCGTCACCGACCTGCGGCTGCTGATCGGGCTGGAGCCCCACCGGCTGGTGCTGCTGCCCGGCCCGCGCGACGTCACCAAGGCCGCGGCCAGCGCGTACTTCATGACGTGCGAGGCCGACGACGTGAGCCCGCAGCCGCCCTACTGGCCCAAGTGGCGGCATTTCGCCGGCTTGTTCCGCGAGGTCTACCAGGGGCTCGACGACCGGGTGTTCGACGGCGGCCAGCCCTGGACGTTGTTCGAGGTGCCCGACCTGAGGGTGGTCGTGGCGGGGCTCAACTCGACGATGGCGATGAGCCACCTGGAGCGCGACGCGTACGCGCTGGTGGGCGAGGCGCAGGCCGCGTGGTTCGCCGAGCGGCTGCGCCCCTACGAGGAGAGCGCCTGGCTGCGGCTGGGCGCGATCGGCCATCCGCCCGCCGCGCTGCGGGACGCGCCCACGTTCGACCGGCTGCTCACCCACCGGCTCAACCTGCTCTTCCACGGGTCCGGCGCGGGCGTCCCGGCCGCCGAGCCACGGCCGGGCTTCGCCGCCGTCGCGGCCCCGCGCTCCGGCCGCCACCAGGTGATCGAGATCTCCCCCGACGGCATGCGCACCTGGACGCCCGACACCGGCAAACCCGCCCGCGCCCGGCACGCCTGGCGGGCGGTGCGGGCCACGTTCACCGGCGAGACCCCCGGCACCCCGCCGCCCGCCGCCCAGCCCGAGGAGCGCGAGCCCAGCCCCGTCGAGCTGCTGCTCGACCGCATCACCGAGGTCTGCGAGGCCCGGCACGAGCGGGCCAAGATCCGGCGCTTCCCCGACCATCTGGTGGTCACCCATCCCGAGGACGGCTTCGTCCGGCAGCTCATGATCGGCGCGCACGTCGGCGAGCTGACCGAGGCCGCCGCGACCGGGTTCGCCCGCCGCGCCCACGCCGCCGACCTGGCCGCCGAGCTGATCTACCAGGGCCCGCCGGCCTCCCGCGCGCTCCGCGACGACCTGATGCGCAAGGGCGTGCGGGTGCGCAGCTTCCTGGAGTTCCAGGGCCTGCTTGACCTGTCGGGGTACGTCGCCGAGCAGACCGCGAGGCTCACCGGCGACCGCCGCTACCCGCCGGGCCTCTACGTCCCCCAGCGCTATCGCGAGCTCGACCGGCCGGGCAGCCAGATCAGGCAGGGGCTCACCGACGAGCTGATGCGGCTGCTGGCCGCCGACCACGGCCGGTTCCTGCTGCTGCTCGGCGACTTCGGCCACGGCAAGACGTTCGCGCTGCGCGAGCTGGCCAGGCGCATCCCGGCCGAGCTGCCGCACCTGACGCCGATCTTCATCGAGCTGCGCGCCCTGGACAAGGCCCATTCGGTCGACGCCCTGGTCGCCGCGCACCTGGCCGGGCACGGCGAGGAGTTCATCGACCTCAAGGCGTTCCGCTACCTGCTCCGGCAGGGGCGCATCGTGCTGCTGTTCGACGGGTTCGACGAGCTGGTCACCCGGCTGACCTACGACCGGGCGGCCGACCACCTGGCCACCCTGCTCGCCGCGGCCGAGGACAAGGCCAAGATCGTGGTGGCCAGCCGTACGCAGCACTTCAAGTCGCACAGCCAGGTGCTGACCTCGCTCGGCGAGATGGTGGGCGTGCTGCCGCAGCGGCGGGTGCTCAGCGTGGAGGACTTCACGCACGACCAGATCCGCTCCTACCTGGCCAACCGGTTCGACGACGGCGACGAGGCCGGCGCCCGCATGTCGCTCATGGGCGAGATCAAGGACCTGCTGGCCCTGGCCCAGAACCCGCGCATGCTCAGCTTCATCGCCGACCTCGACGCCGACCGTCTGCGCACGGTCGCCGGCGCCCAGCACACCCTCAGCCCGGCCCTGCTGTACGAGGAGATCCTCAGCACCTGGCTGGCCTTCGAGGAGCGGCGGGCCCGCGTCCCCGGCTCGCCCGGCGCGTTGTCGATCGGCGAGCTGTGGCGGGTGGTGACCGCGCTGGCGCTGCGCCTGTGGGACAGCGGCGAGACGCTGCTCGGCGTCGACGAGCTGACCGAGATCGGCGAGACGCTGAGCGACCTGGCCTCGGGCCAGCTCTCGCCCGCGCACGCCGCGCACGCGATGGGCTCGGGCAGCCTGCTCGTACGCACCGAGGAGGGCATGTTCGGGTTCATCCACGCCTCGGTGATGGAATGGCTCATCGCCCGCCACATCGCCGCGAACCTCGACAACCCCCTCCCGCTGACCCGCAGGCCGCTGTCGGCGCTGACCGTCGAGTTCCTGTGCGACCTGGCCGACGTACGGGCGTTGCGCGCCTGGGTGGCCGACCCGCCCCCCGACGACGTGGCCAGGGCGAACGCGGTCAAGATCGCGGCCAGGCTGCGCACCCCGGCCAAGGCCGACCTGCGCGGCGCGAACCTCAAGGGCGAGGACCTGTCGGCGCGCGACCTGCAGGAGGTCGACCTGACCGGCGCCGACCTGTCGGAGGCCACCCTCGCCGGCACGAACCTGTCCAGAGCGGTCCTGCGCGACGCCAGCCTGGCCGGCGCCCGGCTCGACGGCGCCAGGCTGACCGGCGCCGACCTGACCGGGGCCGACCTGTCGGGCGCGCGGCTGGCGCAGGTCGACCTGAGCGACGTCACGGTCGAGGGCGCCCGCTGGCACCGGGCGTCCCTGATCAACGTCACCGGCACGCTGCCGCCGTTGCGGGGCGCGGCGGTGGTGCCGGGCCAGCCGGTGGAGGTGGAGTTCGCGCCCGCCGGCATCGGCGTCCCGTACGGCTACCACTTCCAGACCTCCCGCCTGCCCGAGCCCATCGCCTACAGCCCCGACGGCTCGACCATCGCCATCGGCAACGAGGACGGCGGCGTGCTGCTGTGCGCCGGCGGCTCCCCGGTCCGCACCCTCCAGGGCCACCGCGGCCGCGTATACGCCGTCACCTTCGCCGGCGACCTGCTGGCCACCGGCGCGAGCGACGGCACGGTCCAGCTCTGGGACACCCTCACCGGCCGGCGCCTGCACACGCTCACCGGCCATCCCGACGGCGTGTGGCCGGTACGCCTCAACGACTCGGGCGAGCTGGTGGCGGCCGGCGGCGGCGACGGCGTGGTCCGGGTGTGGGAGACCGCGACCGGCCGGCTGGTCCACGAGCTGCCGGGCCACCGCGCGCCGGTCTACACCGCCTCCTTCGGCCGCTCGCAGCTGGTGACCGGCGACTCCGCGGGCGTCGTCCGGGTCTGGGACCTGGCCACCGGGGAGACGGCCGTGACCCTCGACGGCCACCGCGGCAGCGTCTACCGGGCCGTGCACAGCCCCGACGGCACCCTGCTGGCCACCGGCGACGAGGCGGGCACGATCCGCCTCTGGGACACCGCCACCTGGTCCCCCCGGCACGAGCTGGCCGGGCACGCCGGCAGCGTCTACTGCCTGACGTTCTCCCCCGACGGCTCGATCCTGGCCAGCGGCGACACGGCCGGCAGCGTCCGCCTGTGGCAGGCGTCGGGCGAGCCGCTCGGCGTGCACACCGCCCACACGGCGGCCGTCTACCAGGTGACCTTCAGCCCCGACGGCCGCACGCTGGCCAGCGGCGACTCCGGCGGCACGGTCCGGCTGCAGCCCGTGGGCGGCGGCAAGCGCGTCGAGCTGACCGGCCATCGCAGCTCGGTCTGGCCGTTCGCGTTCCGTCCCGACGGCCAGCAGCTGGCCACCAGCAGCAACGACGGCACCGTCCGCCTGTGGGACCCGGTGTCCGGGCAGTGCCAGCGGGTGCTGCGCGGCCACGGCCGGCGGATCTCGTCGGTGCGCTTCAGCGCCGACGGCTCGATGCTGGCCACCAGCGGCAACGACGGCGTCGTCCGGGTGTGGGAGCCGCGCACCGGGCGGCGGCTGCGGGAGTTCACCGGCACCGCCGACCGGCTGATCTCCGCCCTGTTCTCGCCCGCCGGCCCGGTGCTGGCCACCTCCAGCAACGACGGCGGCGTGCACTTCTGGAACGCCACCACCGGCGACTACGAGCGCGAGCTGCACGCCGAGACCGACCACGTGTGGGCCGAGGCGTTCAGCCCCGACGGCAACATGCTGGCCACCGCCAACGACGACGACAGCGTCAAGATCTGGTACCGGCCGACCGGCCGCATGGCCGTCGACCTGGTCGACCACCGGGGGCGGGTGCGCTCGATCGCCTTCAGCCCGCTCGGCGACTACGTGGCCACCGGCTGCGACGACAAGCTCGTCCGCCTGTGGCACGTCTCCTCCGGCGGCCGGGTGGCGACGCTGGAGGGCCACACCGACCGGGTGTACTCCGTGGCCTTCTCCCCCGACGGCCGCTACCTGGCCAGCGCCGGCAACGACGGCCGCGCGCTGGTGTGGGAGCTGCGGCCCGGCCAGCCCTGGCAGCCGCGCCTGGTGCACACGCTCACCCAGCACGACGGCCGGCTGTGGAGCCTGGCCTTCGACGCCACGGGCCGCCACCTGGCGACCGGCGGCGACGACATGACCGTACGGGTGTGGGAGACCGCGACCGGGCAGCTGCTGCACACCCTCGCCGGGCACGCGCGCCGGGTGTGGTCGGTGGCCTACAGCCCCACGTCCGACCTGCTGGCCAGCGCCGGCGACGACGGCGTGGTGATCCTCTGGGAGGGCGGCCGGCGGCGGGCGACGCTGCTGGGGCTGCCCGAGGGCTGGGCCGCCCTGGCGCCGGACGGGCGGTACAAGGTGCACGGCGAGCCGGGCGGCCAGTTCTGGCACGTCATCGGGATGTCGCGGTTCGAGCTGGGAGAGCTGGATCCGTACCTGCCGGAGGTCAGTCAGGTGCCGCTCGACTCGCCCTTCTGACCGCGGGGGGTGGCTAGCCGCGGGCGGCCCGGCGTACGAGCTCGTGCCAGACCTCGTCGACCCGGGCCTCCAGGTCGTCGAGCGAGCCCTCGTTGGGGATCACCAGGTCGGCGGCGGCCAGGCGGTCCTTCCGGCTCGCCTGGGCGGCGATGCGGGCCTTGGCGTCGGCCTCCGGCATGCCGCGGTGGTCGGCCAGGCGCCGGATGCGCACCTCGTCGGCCGCGTCGACCACGATCACCACGTCGTACATGGGGGCCAGCTTGTTCTCCACGAGCAGCGGCACGTCGTAGACCACGATCGCGTCGTCGGCCGCCTGGCCCTGCAGCTCGGCCACCCGCTCCCCCACCAGCGGATGCACGATCGCATTGAGCGCGGCCAGCCGGTCGGGGTCGGCGAAGACCACCGAGCCCAGCCGCTCCCGGTTCAGCGAGCCGTCGGGGTGCAGCACCTCTTCCCCGAACGCGGCCACCACCCGGGACAGCCCCACCGTGCCGGGCTCGACCACCTCTCGCGCGATCTTGTCGGCGTCGATGACGACGGCGCCCCTGGCCGACAGCCGCCTGGACACCTCGCTCTTGCCGGAGCCGATGCCGCCGGTGAGCCCAATCTTCAGCACCGGAAAAGACTACCCATCCCGGCGTACCCGGTCATCCCGACGGCCCGCTCAGTACCCGCCACGGCGTGGGGCGGCGGTCGGACGGCGGGAGGGGTTGGCCCGGCCCGTGGGCTTGAGGTCGCGCGCCGGCTGCTCGTGCCGGTGCGGAGAGCGGGCCTGCTGCTCGGACCTGGCCTGGGTGATCGTGGCGGGAAGCTTGACATGCATATTTTTTCTCCTTGGGGGTGTGCGTCAGGCGCGGGTGAGCCAGGTGACCTGGGCGCCGTTGTCGAAGGACTCGCGCCTGGTGGGGGTGAACAGGGTGGGGCTGAACCCGCCGGAGAACATGGGGATGCCCGCCCCCGCCACCACGGGATAGCTCTTGAGGATGAGCTCGTCGATCTCCGGGAGCAGGGAGCCGGCGAGCTTGCCGCCGCCGCAGAGGTAGATGTCCATGCCGGTGTCCTCGGCCTTCAGCCGCCGGACGAGCTCGATCGGGTCGCCCGTCTCCACGTGGACCGTGGGGTCGTCGATCGTCAGCGTGCTGGAGACGACGTACTGGCGCAGGTGGGAGTAGGGGCTGGTGGTGGGCACCTGCAGGGCCGGCTCGTAGGTGCCGCGGCCCATCACCAGGGTGTCGAACACCTTGTTGGGCACGTCCTCAAGGCCGACCAGGCTGCGGATGTGGGTGGGCAGCGTCTCGGGATAGCGGGCGTTGATCCAGTCGGCCATCTGGGCGGACACGGGGTAGAAGTCGAACTCGGCGCCGGGCCCGGCGATGTAGCCGTCGAGGGAGACGCCGATGTAGTAGACAAGCTTTCGCATCCGGAGCAACTCCTGCTGTAGTACTATGAGTGAAGTGGTTTGAATGTAGTACTACGTCTGGAGTGGTGTCAAGTGCGGAAGAACCCCGAGCGGAGGCAGGCGCTGATCGACGCGGCGATCGAGGTGCTGGCCAGGGAAGGAGCGCGCGGGCTGACGTTCCGGGCCGTCGACGCCGAGGCGGCCGTGCCGCCGGGCACGGCGTCCAACTACTTCGCCAACCGCGACGACCTGTTCACCCAGGCCGGCGGACGCATCTATGAACGGTTGCTGCCCGACGCGGCCACGCTCGCCCGCGGCCAGGAGGGCGTGCAGGACGAGACCCGCTACGCCGAGCTCATGCACGAGCTGGTGGACCGGGTCACCGCCTTCAACTCCGGGTACCTGGCGCTGCTCGAACTGCGGCTGGAGTCCACCCGGCGTCCTGAGCTGCGCGCCGTGCTCACCAAGCGCATCCGCGAGGACATCGACGCCAACATCGGCTACCACGCCGCCTCGGGCCTGCCCGGCGACTCGACCTCGGTGGTATTGCTCTACCTCGCCCTGAACTGGCTCATCGTCGAACGGCTCACCCTGCCCGACATCTTCAGCGAGCAGGAGGTGCGCCAGCTCGTGGACGCCGCCGTCCGGAGATCACTGAACGGCTGACAGCGCCGGGCCGGGGTCATCCGGTCAGGAGTTTGCCGTCGCCGGTGATGTCCAGGGCCTTGATCGTCTGCCCGGAGCGGGCGCCCGCCTGCGATTGCTCACCGATCGGGCCTGCGGCTTCCCGCCAGGGGGCGTCATGGCGTCCTGGCTGGACGAGACAGGCCGCGCAGCGGCCACGAGGTGAGCTCTTCGCCCCCGGGATCACGATCCCGCCCGTGACCTTGGGCGCCGGACAGGCCGGAGGCCGGGCGTGCCCCGGGAAGCGGTCAGGTCGGGGTGCGGCGCAGGTGGATCAGGGTGAGATGGTCGTCCATCCGCTCCCGCCGGGTCTCGCGGTAGCCGAGCCGCCGGTACAGCCGCAGGTTGCCCTCCGACAGATGCCCCGTGAACAGGTCGAACGCCCCCGCCTCCGGCACCTGCTCGTGCAGCGCCGCGAGCAGGGCCGTACCGAGCCCCTGCCCCTGCCGGTCGGGCGCGACCACGAGCCGCCCGACCAGGCACGTGGTGCCGGCCAGCTGCCCGCGCACGGCGCCGACGATCCGGCCGGCGTCCACGGCCTTGAGCACGACGCCGGTCTCGACGGCCTTGCGCACCTGCTCCAGCGACTCCACGAGCGGCGGGATGTAGGGGTCGCCGTAGAGCTGGGCCTCGCTCACGTACGCCGCCCGCTGCAGGGTGAGGATCTCGCCCGCGTCCGCCGCCACCGCCCGTTCGACCTTCACGCCAGCACCCTATCGGCTGCGTCCCCGCCGCCACCGCCGACTTCCACGCCCTCCCGCCCCCTGCCTCCCCGCCTCGGACGGTCCTCTCGCGCCGCCGGCTAGGGAGCGTTGCCCGCCGTGAGCTCGCCCGGGCAGAACGTGCCGCGCTTCGGCAGGACGCCGTTGACCAGGTAGTCGTGCACCTTCGTACGCAGGCAGGCCGCGCGCAGCCTGCTCACGCCCTGCGCCAGGTACGCGTCCTGCCCGTCCCCGTGCCACAGCACCCTCGCCCCCGGGATCTGCCCGGCCGCCCTGGCCGCCCCTGAGGACGGGGTCTCGTTGTCCAGCCGTCCCACCCCGACCAGCACCGGGGGCACCTTGAGCCCGGACGCCAACGGGTGCGGCGCCCAGCCCGGCGAGCGCGCCACCCCCAGGCACCTGGCCACCTCCGCCCGCCCGCTCAGCCACCCCACCCGCGGCGCTGCCTTCCGCAGCCGCGCCTCCACCTGGAGAAAGCTGCGATAACCAGGCGCGGCCAACCCGAAGTCACGACACCACCTGACCCCCTCCGCACTCGCCGACCCCACCTCCCCCAGGTCGGACGCCACTCCCCCCACCACGCCGGGCACCGCTTCCCCAGGCCGCGCCACCACCCCCGCCGTCCCCTCATCGGACACGACGCCTCCCCCTGCCACCCCAGGGGCGACCGCTCCAGGAACCGCCACTCCAGGGGCCGTGGTACTAGGAACCGCCGTTCCAGGAGCCGCCGCTCCGGGAGCCACCGCTCCAGAGGCGGCCGCTCCAGGAACCGCCGCTCCGCCCCGAGGAATCGCCCCCGCCAACCCCGGCAGCGCCTCAGGGGGCCGGGCCCCGGCCGTTGCGGGAGGCATCTGCCCGGTGCCGCGGGCCGTTCCGAGAGGCGCCTGTCCCGCGCTCAGGCGTGCTCCCGCCGTACCTGCGGGGGCCGGCTGGACCGTGCCGGGGGTGGCTGCCGTCGGGGCGGGAGGGGGCGGCTGCGGGGGGTCGGCGGGGAGCAGGGCGGTCAGGGCCGTGGCGTCGCCCGTCCGGGCTCTGGAGAGGGCGTGGGCGAGCGCCGGCCACCGTGCGGGCGTGAGGCCCGCCCAGACGGCCGCGGCGATCTCGTGCCCGCTCACGGTACGCCCGCCGCCACCGGGCCGCAGCGGTGCGCGCCTGACCAGGCCGTCGAACACCCGGACGGCGTCCGCACGGCCGAGCGGGCAGCCGGCACGGTTCCGGCACCAGTCGCGGAAGTGCCCGAGCTGCCGCTCCTGGGCACGGGCGTGGGCGAGCAGCCGCCGTTCGAGCCCGGTCTCGGTGTGGTCGGGCAGCCCCTCCAGGTACATCCGCCCGGCCCGGCCGGGGAACAGCTCCAGGTACGCCTGCCCGTACACGCTCCCGTAGCCGTTGCCGAGGTAGCGCAGCCGCGACTCCCCCAGCGCGGCGCGTACGGCGTCGAGGTCGTGAGCGACCTGCCAGGACGTCAGCCCGGCGTAGGACGGCCCGAGCGCGGCCCGGCAGGCCCGGTCGTAGGCGGCGTTGTCCCGGGCGAACGCGCGCCAGGCCGTCCGCCCTTCGGCCACCTGCAGCCGGGCCGGGTCCGGCCGGGGTCGGGGGCACGCCCCCGCGTGCCCCCCATCCCCGGCCCCGCGCGCCTCGACCAGCACGACGTCGAACCATCTGGCCAGTTCGCCCACGGTGTCCGGCCGCGCTGCGACCTCTCGTACGACCGACGGGGCCCCTGTGTTGACCACCAGCGCGCCGAGCCGCCGCAGCGGGTCCTGGGCGGGCATCATGGCGAGCCGGACGGCCACTCGGGCCTCACGCGGCCTGGCCCAGTCGGCGGGGACGGGCAACGTGGCGCACCGCAGCCCGCCGCCGCACTCGGACCAGGCGAGCGTCTGCCGCCCAGGCGCCGGCCGCACCGGCCCGGCAGCACCCCGCTCCTCCAGTCCCACCGCCCCGAGCTCCGACGCTCCCAGCTCCTCCTGCCCTGCCGATCCGGCCGCCCCGAACTCGGACGCCGCCGATCCGGCCGCCCCGAACTCGGACGTCGCCGATCCAGCCGCTCCCAACTCGGACGCTGCCGTTCCAGCCGCCCCAAGCTCCGAGCCTGCCGATCCGGCCGCTCCTAGGTCAGGCCGGGCTGATCCGGCTGACCCGGCTGATCCGGACGTGTCCTGCTCCGGTTTCTCAGGCCAGGCGGCCTCGGGTTGCGGCTGCGCGAGCTCGGTCACGTCGCGTTCCGGCCAGGGGGTGGGCGACGCGGCCAGGCGCATCGCCTGCCCGACTCCCCCGCCTGCCGCCGAGACCAGGACGGTCACCGCCGCCACCACCGGGATCACGCGCCGAACAATACGCACCGCATCGCCCCCGAACGCTCGTACCTCCAGCCGCATGCCAGTTTCCCAGCGGCCGTCTTCGCAGGTAGAGAAGTCGTAAAAGGTCGTTGGGTAAAATCTCGCGCCCGCTCGGCGATTCTCCGTGCCGCCGAACCCTCGCCCTCTCACAGAACCCCGCTCGGGCCAGAGGACGGAAAAGACAGACCGGCTGTAACCGGCCCCTCAGGGGCCACCCTGCCCCACCTTGCGGCTCAGCCTCCCCAACCCAGACCACTTTTGACGGAGCGCGACCGCGCCGGTCGTGGCCGGGTGGGACGTGAGCTTGCCCTACATCCACGCCAGGCGGGCGATGCTCCAGGCCGCCCTCCGGCGGCCCGGGAAACGACTAGAAGGCGAACCCGTGCAGCGGGGCGCTACGCCGTGAAAGCCGGCGACCGGGGGCTCGTCGAGCCAGCTCCGTGCGCCCGGCGAGCGGGCCAATGCACGACTGAAGCCCTGGAAATCCTCAGCGAACGCCGTTGCTGCCCTCTTCGCGCTTCCGCTCGGGACGACTCTGCACGCGATGGCCCGCACTGCTGTGACATGTCATCCGGCTTGGACCGGCAGCGTGTTCCCGAGCACGGCCGTCATCCTCTTACGGGTTGCGTGATGCGCTCAAGCCATCGCCGCAGCAGGGCGGTCTCGGCCGGTTCCAGGGCCTCGGTCCCGGCGAGATCGAGTTGTGCGTGCAGGCGCAGCGCGGCGGCGTACAGCGGGTCGGCGTCGTTCTGGGCGGTCGGACCGGTCAGGACGTGCGAGAACACGGCGTCTCGCATCCGGTGGGACAGCGCGGGGTCGTCGAACAGAGCCGGTCTGGCGATGTGGTCGAGGGCGGTGCCGACGTTCGCCGCCAGGATCAGCTGAGCGGCGGTCTGCGGCTCGGTCTTCAACGCCCCCACCGCCGCGCACCGCGTGAGCGCCGCCACCAGCAGCTCCATCACGCGATCTCGCGCCGTCGAGTGCGACCACGGCCGCGGAGTGAACATCAGCTGGTAGAGGGCCGGCTTCGCCTGGGCGAACGCCATGTGGCCGTCCCAGCCGGCGTGCAGGTCGGCGACCGGGTCGCCGGTCTGCTCCTGGGCGGCCTTGAGCGCGGCATATTGCTCGTAGCCGTGGTCGGCGACGGCGTCCAGCAGCCCGCGCTTGTCACCGAACAACCGGTAGAGCACGGGCTGGCTCACGCCGACCGCCTCGCAGACCGCGCGTGTGGCCACCTCGTGGTCCAAGGACGACGCCAGCTGCCGCTCCGCGGCCTCGATCATCGCCGCGCGAAGCGGGTCCGTCTCTGCCATGCGATCGATGATACCGCCAACCGCTAGCGGCGATACGAAGTTGTGCTACCGTCGATTCACGTAACACCGATACGGATAACTCGTATCACTGCTAGGAGCAAGGAGATTTTCATGAGTGACCAGCGTGTGGCCGTCGTCAGCGGTGGCTCTCGCGGGATAGGCAAGGCGATCGCGGTGGCGCTGGCGGCACGGGGCTGTGCGGTCGCAGTGGGGTTCCAAGGGTCGGCCTCGGCCGCGGCGCAGGTGGTCGAGGAGATCGCGGCGTCCGGCGGCCGGGCGATCCCGGTCCAGGCCGACGTGGCCGACGAGGACGCCGTCGCGGAGATGTTCGAGGCGACGGAGAAGTCCTTCGGCGGGGTCGATGTGGTCGTCAACTCGGCGGGGCGGCTGTCGTTGTCCCCGATCGCCGACCTCGACCTCCACGAGCTGGACGCTCTGCACCGCACCAACATCCGCGGCACGTTCGTGATGGCCCGGGAGGCCGCGCGCCGCGTGCGCGACGGTGGCGCGATCGTCAACCTGTCCACGTCCGTGGTCGGCCTGCAGTTCCCCGGCTACGGGGCGTACGCCGCCAGCAAGGGAGCCGTCGAGGCGATGACCCTGGTGCTCGCCCGGGAGCTGCGCGGGCGGAACATCACGGTCAACGCGGTCGCGCCCGGCCCGACCGCCACCGAACTGTTCCTCGACGGCAAGGACGAGGCGACGATCCAGCAGCTCGCCAAGCAACCGCCGCTGGAACGGCTCGGCACCCCCGAGGACATCGCCGAGGTCGTCGCCTTCCTGGCGAGCCCGGCCGGGCACTGGATCAACGGCCAGGTCGTGCGCGCCAACGGCGGGATCGTCTGATGGCCGCCGCGCGACACGCCGTCGTCGTCACCGGGCCCTCAGCGGGTTCGGCCGGCTGACGGCTTCGGCCGTGACACGAGCGGAGACACCGTCGTCTCCGGCATGAGGCGAATCTCGGACCGCAACGCGCACACCCAGGCATTCACGATCCAAGCCTGCCGCCTCACTCTGAATCCCCACACGAAAGGAAACCGACATGCCATTCGCCAACCTCAAGGTTCCCGCGGACACCCTGACCCCCGAGTCCAAGAAGAAGCTCATCGACGCCGTCACCGACGCCTACGCCGCCGTCTACGGAGAACGAGCCCGGGCCACCACCCTGGTCCTCCTGGAGGAGGTTCCGGACGGCGGCTGGGGTCTGGGTGGCAACATCCTCACCGCGGACATGCTCGGCCGCAGCTGACCCGTCCGGGACGCCGGGCCGACCCCCGGCCCGGCCTGCCATCGAACCTCGCCCCGGCGCCCCCAGCGCAGAGACCGTCTGACCGGTCACCGACTCGCAGCGAGTGACCACACCCGGGGTCAGGTGGGCCAGAAGCCGCAGGTCAGACGCGGAGGGCGTCGATCAGGGCGTCCACGGCGGCGAGCGCGACGGAGGTGTCGAGCCCTGCGCGGGAGACCAGGGACAGGCCCTGGACGGTGAACAGCAACAGCTGCGCCTGGGCCTCGGGCGTGGCGGTCCGGACGACCTCGCCGTCGGCCTGCGCGCGGCGCAGGGCGTCGGCGACGATCCGGGTGAAGCGGTCGTGCGACCGGGCGACGATCGCGCGGGCCTCGGCGTCCTGCGGAACCAGTTCGGCGGTGGTGTTGCCGATCATGCAGCCTTGCGGCACGCCGGCGTCGGAGGCGTACTCCTGGGTCCGGGCCGGGTTGGCGAGCACCTCGCGCAGCGCCGGCAGCACCGGCCCGGACGCCAGCGCCGCCGTCAGCTCGCGTTCGTAGGTGTCCCAGTACAGCTGGACCGCCGTCAGGTAGAACTGCCGCTTGTCGCCGAAGGCGCCGTACAGGCTGCCCCGCTCCAGATCCAGCGCTTCGACGAGGTCCTGGATGGAGGTCTCTCCGTAGCCCCGCGACCAGAACAGCAGCAGCGCGCGCTGCAGCGCCTGGTCCTTGTCGAATGCGCGAGGGCGCCCTGTCCGTGCCATGTGCCCAGGTTACGACTTTTTGACCGCCTGCACAAAAGTCTGTACGTTGAAGGCCGAGCGACTTATTGAACGGTCGCACAGAAGTCGCCGGGCGCTCGCACCGGCGGAGAAAGGCCGAACCACATGGACTTCCACGGCAAGACGGCGCTGATCACCGGATCGGGCGCCATCGGCGGGCTCGGGCACGCCACGGCGAAGGTGCTCGCCGCCGGCGGGGCGAACGTGATCATCACCGGCACCGACCCGGGCCGCGGCGCCCAGGTCGTGGACGACGTGCGGACCGGCGCGACCGGCACCGCCCGCTTCATTGGCGCCGACCTGGCCGACCCGCAGGCCGTGCGGCGGCTGGCCGAGGAGGCCGGGGCGGTGGACATCCTGGTCAACAACGCCGGAGTCGTCCCGTTCAGCGCGACCGCCGACCAGGACCTCGCCGCCTACGACGCGGCCTTCGCGGTCAACGTGCGTGCGCCGTTCATCCTGGTCGCCCAGCTCGCGCCGAAGATGGCCGCCGGCGGGGGCGGCAGCATCGTCAACGTCACCTCCACCGCCGCCGGCCTGGGCATGCCGCCGATGGCGGTCTACGGCGCCACCAAGGCAGCGCTGGAGTCCCTGACCCGCGCCTGGGCCGCCGAGTTCGCCGCCTCCGGCGTACGGGTCAACGCCGTGGCGCCCGGCCCGATGGCCACCTCCAAGGTGGTGGCGGTCATGGGCCCGGACGTCGGCGGCATGGGCCTGACGACCGCGCTCAAGCGCGCCGCCGATCCGGCCGAGGTCGCTCGCGTCATCGCCTTCGTCGCCGGCGACCAGGCCAGCTACGTGACCGGCGCCGTCGTGCCCGCCGACGGCGGACGTACCGCCATCTGACCCCGAACGCACCCGCCAGAGCCACGTCCGAAGCACGCGGCCGGCCTCTGGCGGGTGCCTCACGATGGCGGGACGGCCCGTCATCGGCACCACCATGCGCCTTGCGGCAGTCAGGAGGATGACTTTCATGGGTCGTCTCGCAGGAAAGCACGCACTGATCACGGGCGGGACGAGCGGCATCGGGCTGGAGACAGCCCGTCAGTTCCTCGCCGAGGGAGCGACCGTCGCGATCACCGGCCGCTCACGGGAACGGCTGGCCGAGGCCGCCCGGCAGCTGGACGGCCCGCTGCTGCCCGTCGTCAGCGACGCCGGCGACGTCCCCGGCCAGGCGGCGCTCGCGGCGCGGTTGCGGCAGGAATGGCCGAAGCTCGACATCGTGATGAGCAACGCCGCCGACGTCACCCATCTCCCGATCGAGCAATGGACCGAGGAGGCGTTCGACACGCTCGTCGCCACCAATCTCAAGGGGCCGTTCTTCCTGGTCAGAGCGCTTCTTCCGCTCTTGTCACAGCAGGCCTCGATCATTCTCGTCGGCTCGGTCTCCGCCTACGTCGGGCACGAGAACGCGGCGGTCTACGGTGCCGCCAAGGCGGGCCTGCTGTCCCTCTCCCGCGGGCTCACCCATGAGCTGAAGGACCGGGGCATCCGGGTCAACGGGCTGAGCCCGGGGCCGACCCTCACGGACACGTTCAAGTCGCTCGGCCCCGAGCGGCAGGCCGCCATCTACGACGAACTCCGGCAGACCGTGCCCCTGCATCGCATCGGCACCACCACCGAGGTGGCGAAGGCGGCCGTCTACCTGGCCTCCGACGAGTCCGCCTACACCGCCGGCACCGTCCTGCGCGTCGACGGCGGCATCGGGGAACTCGCCTACTGACCTCCGTCTGTCAGCGGCCTGGCAGAGCTCCTCCGCGAGGCCCGTCCCAGAGAAAGGCATGAAAAAGCCCCGCACGGAAACCCGTGCGGGGCTTTTCAAGGCTGAGCCTTAGCTCTGGCCGCCCGCGAGCTTCTCGCGGAGGGCTGCGAGCGCCTCGTCAGAGGCGAGCGCGCCGCTGGCCGGAGCCGACGACGAGCTGCCCGACGGAGGAGCGGTCTCGCCGCTGTAGGACGAGGGAGCGGCCTCGCCGGCCTCCGCCTCGGCCTTGCGGGCCTCCTCGATCTGCTTGCGGTGAGCCTCGAAGCGCGTCTGGGCCTCGGCGTACTGCCGCTCCCACTCCTCACGCTGCTTGTCGAAGCCCTCGAGCCACTCCCCGGTCTCCGGGTCGAAGCCCTCGGGGTAGATGTAGTTGCCCTGGTCGTCGTACGTGGCCGCCATGCCGTAGAGGGTCGGGTCGAACTCGACCTCGGTGCCGACACCCTCGTTGGCCTGCTTCAGCGAGAGGCTGATGCGACGACGGTCAAGGTCGATGTCGATGATCTTCACGAAGATCTCGTCGCCGACCTGGACGACCTGCTCCGGGATCTCCACGTGGCGCTCGGCCAGCTCGGAGATGTGGACCAGGCCCTCGATGCCCTCCTCGACCCGGACGAACGCACCGAACGGCACCAGCTTGGTGACGCGGCCCGGCACGACCTGGCCGATCTGGTGGGTACGGGCGAACTGCTGCCACGGGTCTTCCTGCGTGGCCTTGAGCGACAGGGAGACGCGCTCGCGCTCCATGTCGACGTCGAGGACCTCGACCGTGACCTCCTGGCCCACCTCGACGACCTCGGACGGGTGGTCGATGTGCTTCCAGGACAGCTCGGACACGTGGACCAGACCGTCGACCCCGCCGAGGTCGACGAAGGCGCCGAAGTTGACGATCGAAGAGACGACGCCCTTGCGGACCTGGCCCTTCTGCAGGGTGTTGAGGAACGTCTGGCGAACCTCGGACTGCGTCTGCTCCAGCCAGGCGCGGCGGGAGAGAACCACGTTGTTGCGGTTCTTGTCGAGTTCGATGATCTTCGCCTCGAGCTCGCGGCCGACGTACGGCTGCAGATCGCGGACGCGTCGCATCTCGACCAGGGAGGCGGGGAGGAAGCCGCGCAGGCCGATGTCGAGGATGAGACCACCCTTGACGACCTCGATGACGGTACCGGTGACGATGCCGTCCTCGTCCTTGATCTTCTCGATCGTGCCCCAGGCGCGCTCGTACTGGGCGCGCTTCTTGGACAGGATCAGGCGGCCCTCTTTGTCCTCCTTCTGGAGAACCAGGGCCTCGACGTGCTCCCCGACCTCCACGACGTCAGCAGGGTCGACATCGTGCTTGATCGAAAGCTCGCGCGAGGGGATGACACCCTCGGTCTTGTAGCCGATATCGAGAAGGACCTCGTCTCGATCGACCTTGACGACGGTGCCCTCGACGATGTCGCCGTCGTTGAAGTATTTGATGGTCTCGTCGATCGCTGCGAGGAAGGCTTCCTCGGACCCGATGTCGTTGACCGCTACCTGCGGGGTGCTCGAGGTGGCCTCAGTGCTGGACGTCATGTGTGGAATTGCTCCGAACGCGGACAGGATGTCGATGTGGCGGATGCGCGGCAGGCCCTCTTCCGCATCAAGCCGAGGAATTACGACATCGACGTGACCGAGCGCGAGCCCGCTCCGTCTGAGGCGCGCGCGAGCCCACAGCGCAGCGATCAGCATATGAGACCTTGGCCACGGGGTCAATCCGGAGGCACATCAGTACGCGATGATCTGGGACTCCCGCTTGGGGTTGATATTACCCCGTAGTCCGCGCGGGACGGAGATCCGCGTGGGATCGCCGTCCGAGACGTAGCGCTCGCCGGGGTGCTTGTTCAGCCACTCCAGCCAGTACTGCGAGCACCACTTGCGGCACTCTCCCCGCTTGCCGTTGCTCTGGATCCGCTGGATCGCCCCACGGTCGAACTTTTTCGCGAAGGGCGAAAGGGACGGCTGGGCCCCGGCGAGGAACACGCCCGCGAAATCATAGCGGGTCCCGTCCCAGGAGCCGGTACGGGCGAGCTTCTTGGGCCGCGGCAGCGACCCGTACGGCAGGGCCAGGGTCCTGTCCGGCGGCGCCCCCAGCTTCTTGAGCAGACGCTCCAGCCGGACGATCTGCTCGCGCACCTTCTTCTTGCCCAGCCGCCGCAGGTCCGGATGGGACCAGGTGTGGTTGGCGACCTCGAAGCCGTGATCGACCAGCCACCGCACCGCGGCCGCCTGCCGCTCCGGGTCGCGCAGCCCGAACGGCTCACGGTTGATCCAGAACGTCGCGGCCGGCCGGAACGAGGGGTATCGGGCGGCCACGTCGAGGATCACGCCGACGGCGGTGTCGGGCTCGGGGTTGCCCGCGTCGTCGAGCGCGAAGTGGCTCGGATGACCGTCGTCGAACGTCAGCACGACCGGGAAGCGCCCGGCCGGCACCCGGATGTCGCCGGTGGCGAACTCCCTGGCCGTGATGGGCACGTAGCCCTGCCTGGCCAGCTTCTCCAGCTCCTGCCTGAGCTGGGCGGGGGTGCGGTCGATGGAGGCCACGCGCTTGCGCAGGATCCGGTGGTACATGATGATCGGCACCATGCCCGCCTCGTTGGCGCGCACCTGCCGGGCGAAGCCGGGGGTGGCGACCACGCCCGGAGGCTGGGAGGTGTCCTGGGGCTGCCCCTGCGGGGGTGAGACGGGGGCGATCACGCCGACCCGGGCCGACGCCTGGGTAGTAGGAGTCTCACCGTCGGGTAAGAGACTCAGCCCGACGACGGCCACGGTCACCACGGCCACGTTCGCGATTGCGATGATCCGCGTGAAGGACGCTGGTACCCGCACAAAACTCCCGGCATCTCGGCCAAAACTGTCTTCAGCGTAGACGAGAAGCCCCGGAGACGGCGGGGCCACGCCGTTCGCGATATGTCGGACTGCCCCGCCGTGTCGGGATAAACATCGTCAGTGGCCGGCGTCCTGCCACGTACGCCCGACGCCCACCGAGACCTCCAGCGGAACGCGCAGGTGGTAGGCGGCGTTCATCTGGTCGCACACGAGCTGCCGCAGCGTCTCCAGCTCGCCCGGCGCGACCTCGAACACCAGCTCGTCGTGGACCTGCAGCAACATCCGCGAGGCCAGCCCCTCCTCGGCGATGGCCTGGTGGACGTGGAGCATGGCGACCTTGATGATGTCGGCCGCCGAGCCCTGGATGGGGGCGTTGAGCGCCATGCGCTCGGCCATCTCCCTGCGCTGGCGGTTGTCGCTGGTCAGGTCGGGCAGGTAGCGGCGGCGGCCCATGATCGTCTCGGTGTAGCCGTCGGTGCGCGCCTGGGCCACGATGGCCTGCAGGAAGTCGCGCACGCCGCCGAACTCGGTGAAGTACTCCTCCTTCAGCGCCCGCGCCTCCGAGACCGGGATGTTGAGCTGCCCGGACAGGCCGAAGTCGGACAGGCCGTAGGCCAGGCCGTAGTTCATCGCCTTGATGCGCGCCCGCAGCTCGCTGTCGATCTGCTCGGGCGGCAGGTCGAACACCCGGGCCGCGGTGGCCTGGTGGAAGTCGTGGCCGGACTCGAAGGCCTCGATCAGCGACTCGTCGCCGGACAGGTGGGCCATGATGCGCAGCTCGATCTGGCTGTAGTCGGCCGTCAGCAGCCGCTCGTAGCCCTCGCCGACCACGAAGCCCTGCCGGATGCGGCGGCCCTCGGCGGTGCGGATCGGGATGTTCTGCAGGTTGGGCTTCTCCGACGACAGGCGGCCGGTGGCGGCGATGATCTGGTTGAACGTGGTGTGGATGCGCCCGTCGTCGCCGACCTCCTTGATCAGGCCCTCGACCGTGGTGCGCAGCTTCTGCTGGTCGCGGTGGCGCAGCATGATCGTCGGCAGCTCGTGCTCGGTCTGGGTGGCGAGCCAGGCGAGCTGGTCGGCGTCGGTGCTGTAGCCGGTCTTGATCTTCTTGGTCTTCGGCAGGTTGAGCCGGGTGAACAGGATCTCCTGGAGCTGCTTGGGCGAGCCCAGGTTGAACTGCTCGCCGACGGAGCGGTGGGCCTCCTCCACGGCGTGCTTGACGGCGGCGCCGAACTCGGCCTCCAGGCCCGCGAAGTATTCGCTGTCGACGGCGATGCCGGCCCGCTCCATCTCGGCCAGCACCGACAGCAGCGGCAGCTCGACGTCGGCCAGGAGCTGGGTGCCGCCGCGGCCGGCCAGGAAGCCCTCCAGGGAGTCGGCCAGCTCGCGCACGGCGTGGGCGCGCAGCGCGAGGTCTTTGGCCGGCGCGTCCTCGTCGTCGCCGAACAGGGCGGCCTGGCCGCCGGACTCCTCCTCGGCCCGCAGGTCGCGGTGGAGGTAGCGCCTGGCCAGGTCTTCCAGTGCGAACGTGCGCTGGCCCGGCATGGCGAGGTAGGCGGCCAGCGCGGTGTCGCAGCTCAGGCCGCGCAGCTCCATGCCCTGGGCCCACAGGGCCAGGATCGGCCCCTTGGCGTCGTGGACGGCCTTGGGCCTGCTCTCGTCGCCCAGCCAGGCCCGCAGCGCCGCCTCGTCGGCCTCGGTGAGCTTGACGGGGTCGATGTGCGCGGCGGTGCCGTCGGGCGACGCGACGGCGATGCCGTCGATGCGGCCCGAGCCGCTGCCGTAGGAGCCCTTGAAGGCCAGCCCGGCGCGGCCCTGCGGGAGCGCCGCCAGCCAGCCGGCCACCCGGTCGGGGCCGAGGATGACGGTCTCGACCTCGAAGCCCTGCTCGGGCTCGGCCTCGCCGGTGCCGAGCACCTTGAAGACGCGCTCGCGCAGCTCGCCGCGGATCTGCAGGGTGTCGAACAGCTTGTTGATCTCCTCGCGCTCCCACGCGCCCTGGGTGAGGTCGCCGAGCTCGACGTCGAGCGGCACGTCGCGCAGCAGCTCGGTCAGGCGGCGGTTCATCAGCACCTGGGCGACGTGCTCGCGCAGCTTGTCGCCGACCTTGCCCTTGACCTCGTCGACGCGGTCGACCAGCGCGGTGAGGGAGCCGAACTCGCGCACCCACTTGGCCGCGGTCTTCTCGCCGACGCTGGGGATGGACAGCAGGTTGTCGCTGGGGTCGCCGCGCAGGGCGGCGAAGTCGGGGTACTGGGCCGGGGTCAGGCCGTACTTCTCCTCGACCGCCTCGGGGGTGAACCTGGTCATGTCGCTGATGCCGCGGCGCGTCATCAGCACGGTGACGTGCTCGTCGACGAGTTGCAGGGCGTCGCGGTCGCCGGTGACGATCAGGACGTTCATGCCCTCGGCGGCCGCGCGGGTGGCCAGGGTGGCGATGAGGTCGTCGGCCTCGAAGCCCGCCTTGGACAGGTGCGGGATGCGCAGCGTGTCGAGCAGCTCGTAGATGAGCTGCATCTGGCCGCGGAAGTCTTCGGGGGTCTCGCTCCGGTTGGCCTTGTAGTCGGAGTACTCCTCGTGGCGGAACGTCGGCTCCGACCGGTCGAAGGCCACCGCCACGTGGGTCGGCTGCTCGTCGCGCAGGATGTTCGTCAGCATCGAGGTGAACCCGTAGACCGCCTCGGTGTGCTGACCGTCGGTGGTCATGAGGTTGGCGTCTTTGAGCGCGTAGAAGGCGCGGTAGGCCAGGGAATGCCCGTCAAGCAGCAACAGGCACGGGCGGCTGGGGGTCACTTCACTCTTCGGCACGTACGCAGCCTAGT
Organism: Nonomuraea sp. NPDC049624; assembly: GCF_040675255.1. Lineage (NCBI taxonomy): Bacteria > Bacillati > Actinomycetota > Actinomycetes > Streptosporangiales > Streptosporangiaceae > Nonomuraea > Nonomuraea sp. NPDC049624. Next base: position 120,137 of record NZ_JBFAOR010000006.1, read on the forward strand.
CTGCGTCAACGACAGAAAACCCGAGCTCGGAAGAGTGGAGACATCCCCTTGACGCAGACCGATCCGCTGGACTTCTCCGCGTACGGCGCGGTGCACGAAGGCACGCTGGCCCACCGCATGGGCATCGAGTTCGTCGAGGCCGGGCCCGAGCGCGTCGTCGGCAGGATGCCGGTCGAGGGCAACACCCAGCCCTACGGCCTGCTGCACGGCGGCGCGTCGGCGGTGCTGGCCGAGACGCTGGGCTCGGTGGCCGCGGCGATCCACGCCGGCCCCGGCCGCATCGCCGTCGGCATCGAGATCAACGCCACCCACCACCGCTCGGCGACCTCCGGGTACGTGACGGGGGTCGCGACGCGGTTGCACGGCGGACGCACTTTGGCGACGTACGACATCGAGATCACCGACGAGGAGGGACGGCGGGTGTGCACCTCCAGGTTGACGTGCATGCTGCGCGACCAGCGCCCCTGACGTCACTTTGACCGAACCTTTGCGCAGCGGCCCCAACGATCGCTACGGTTGTCCGAACAGAGCCCGCGGGGAGGCCCGGTAGATAACGTGTACGGCCGGGGAAGCCTTACATGGCCCCAAAGGCCGCTCCGCGGGCTCGTCCACGTTTTCTCCCCATCGTTACCGTTTCGTTTTCGGCGCAGCCAGGCGTCTTCCCTCATTTAGCCCCTGACCTGCCGCGTTGTTTGCTCACATGTGTGGCACACGCATGTCACTAATTGGTGACGAACCATACTGAAACGGGCGTCTGCGGAATAAGCTCCCGCCATTGCATCCCAGTTGTGCCTGCGATGCTCGCGTGTCGAGATGGAGGGGTACAACCCCGCCTTGACCTATTTGAGGGAGCACCATTGCGCAGAGCCGTGATCGCGTTCACGGCCTTCCTGGGTGGACTCATCTTCCTGCTGGCCAGTCCCGCGCAGGCGGGGCCGGCCGGATGCCAGGGTTTGAAGGGGACGCTCAAACTCCAAGGCCAGCCAGTGAACGGCGTCAAAATCGTCGTGACCACCGAGGGCGGACAACCCGTCAAGGAGGTCACAACCAACGCACAGGGCACGTGGGAAGTTCCTACCGACAAGGGCAAGTTCAAGGTCACCCTTGACCCGAACTCCCTTCCGAAGAACGCCGAGGTGCGCGGTGGCAGCAACGTGCGCACGCCGACCGTCTTCGAGGGCAACTGCTCGACCGTGCTGTTCGCGTTGCAGGCCAAGGGTGTCGCCGGGCAGCCGCAGGGAGACGACGGGAGCGGGGAGAGCAGCGTCTGGGACACCGCGGCGCAGCTCGCCTTCGAGGGCCTCAACCTCGGGCTGATCATCGCCCTGGCCGCGCTCGGCCTGTCGCTGATCTACGGCACGACCGGCCTGACCAACTTCGCCCACGGCGAGCTGGTCACGCTCGGCGCGGTGCTGGCGTACATGTTCAACGTGGGCTTCGGCCTCCATCTCATACCTGCCGCGGTGCTCGCCGTGGCGCTGGGCGGCGCGTTCGGCTACGCCCAGGACCGCCTCTTCTGGGGCCAGCTGCGCAAACGCGGCACCGGCATCGTCGCCATGATGATCGTCTCCATCGGCGTCGCGCTGGTCATGCGCTACGTCATGCTGATCTTCTTCGGCGGCCAGAACGAGGCCTACGCCCAGTACACGGCCCAGCCGGGCATCGAGGTCGGGCCGATCTCCGCGGCGCCCAAGAACTTCGTGGCGATGGGCATCGAGCTGGCCGTGCTGCTCCTGGTCGGCTTCGCGCTGCTGCGCACCCGTACCGGCAAGGCGGCCAGGGCCGTGTCGGACAACCCCGCGCTCGCGGCCTCGTCCGGCATCAACGTCGACCGGGTCATCCGGATCATCTGGACCCTGGGCGGCGCCATCGCGGCGCTGGCCGGCATCATGCTCGGGCTCTCCCAGAACCTGAAGTACACGATGGGCCAGGACATCCTGCTGCTCATCTTCGCCGGCGTCACGCTCGGCGGGCTCGGCACCGCCTTCGGCGCGCTGGTCGGCTCGCTGGTGGTCGGCCTGTTCATCCAGGTCTCCACCCTGTGGGTGCCGCCGGAGCTCAAGAGCGTCGGCGCGCTGGTCGTGCTCATCATCGTGCTCCTCGTCCGGCCCCAGGGCATCCTGGGCCGCCGCGAGCGAATCGGCTGATCGGGGGAGGATCAGAATGGACTGGATCACGATCATCAGCACGACGCTGAAGTCCGCGGTCGGCGTCGAGACCGTGCTGTACGCGCTCGCCGCGATCGGCATCAACATCCAATTCGGCTACACCGGCCTGCTCAACTTCGGCCAGGCGGCGTTCATGGGCGTGGCCGGCTACGGCCTGGCCGTCACCGTCACCGTCATGGGCCTGCCGTTCTGGGTCGGCATCATCGTCGGCCTGCTCGCCGCGGTGCTCCTGGCGATCCTGCTCGGCATCCCGACCCTCCAGCTGCGCGCCGACTACCTGGCCATCGTGACCATCGCGGCGGCCGAGATCGTCCGGCTGGTGTTCCGCTCGGTGGCGTTCAAGAGCGTCTTCGGCGGCTCGGACGGCCAGCGCGGCTTCTCCGACGGCTTCTACGCGCTCAACCCCTACCCCGAGGGCCAGTACGGCTTCAACCTCGGTTCCATCCCCCTGTTCTTCAACCACCGGGTGTTGTGGGTGCTGACCGTCGGCTGGGTGCTCATCGCCCTGTGCTGCGGGCTGGTCTACCTGCTGATGAAGAGCCCGTGGGGCCGTGTGCTCAAGGCCATCCGCGAGGACGAGGACGCCGTGCGCAGCCTCGGCAAGAACGTCTTCTCCTACAAGATGCAGTCGCTCATCCTGGGCGGCGTCGTGGGCTGCCTGGGCGGCTTCATCTACGGCCTGGCCTACGCCTCGGTCCAGCCCGACATCTTCGGCACCGAGACCACGTTCTACGCGTACACGATGGTCATCCTCGGCGGCGCCGCCCGCGTGCTCGGTCCCGTCGTGGGCGCGTCGATCTTCTGGGTGCTGCTCGTCCTGATCTACGGCGTGCTGTCCGAGGCCGTCGGCGCCGGGATCATCACCTTCATGGACACGAACCAGGTGGGCGCCGTCCGCTGGATCCTGGTCGGCCTGGGTCTCGTCCTGTTGCTCATCTTCCGGCCACAGGGCATCTTCGGCGACAAGAGGGAGATAGCAATCAATGCACGCTGAAACCACGGCCACCGAGCGCAAGGCCGCGGCGCTGGCCGCCTTCAAGGACCTGGCCCGCGACCCGGGCGTGCCGAAGCCAGACCCGATCCTCACCGTCGACAACGTCGTGCGCCGCTTCGGCGGCCTGACCGCGGTCGAGGTCGGCCACGTCGAGATCCAGCGGGGTTCCATCACCGCGCTGATCGGCCCCAACGGCGCCGGCAAGACGACCTTCTTCAACCAGCTCACCGGCTTCGACACGGCCGACTCCGGCTCGTGGACGTTCAACGGGCGCAGCATGAGCGGGGTGCCGGCCCACAAGGTCGCCCGCGCCGGCATGGTGCGCACCTTCCAGCTCACCAAAGCGCTGTCCCGCCTGACCGTCATGGAGAACATGCGCCTGGGCGCCCAGCGGCAGAAGGGCGAGACGTTCTGGCGGGCGCTCATCCCGTCGATGTGGCGCGGCCAGGAGGACGAGATCACCGCCCGCGCCGAGGAGCTCCTCGAACGCTTCAAGCTCGGCGCCAAGCGGGACGACTTCGCCGGCTCGTTGTCCGGCGGCCAGCGCAAGCTGCTGGAGATGGCCCGCGCCCTCATGGTCCAGCCGGAGCTGGTCATGCTGGACGAGCCCATGGCGGGGGTGAACCCGGCCCTGACCCAGTCGCTGCTCGGCCACGTCAAGGACCTGCGCGAGCAGGGCATGACGGTGCTGTTCGTCGAGCACGACATGGACATGGTCCGCGACATCAGCGACTGGGTGATCGTCATGGCGCAGGGCGCCGTGATCGCCGAGGGCCCGCCCGACACGATCATGTCGGACGAGCGCGTGATCGACGCCTACCTCGGCGCCCACCACGACGCCCCGCTCTCGGACACCGAACTGGAGTCGCAGCTCCACGAGGCCGAGGCGGCCCTGGAGGCCGAGATCGAAGAGGAGACGCAGAAGTGAGCGACGCCCCCGAGGCCGCCCCCGAGTCGCAGGCGGCCGTCACCGACCGCACCGCGCACCTGGAGGGCGCCGAAGACGCCGTGCTGCGGTGCGACGAGCTGATCGCCGGCTACCTGCCGGGCGTCAACATCCTCAACGGCTCCGACCTCTACGTCAAAGAGGGCGAGCTGATCGGCATCATCGGCCCCAACGGCGCCGGCAAGTCGACGCTGCTGAAGGCCATGTTCGGGCTGGTCAACATCCGCAGCGGCACGGTGCTGCTCAAGGGTGAGAACATCACGAACATGAAGGCGCACTCGCTGGTCTCCCGCGGCGTCGGCTACGTGCCGCAGACCAACAACGTCTTCCCCAGCCTCACCATCGAGGAGAACCTGGAGATGGGCGCCTTCCAGGTGCCCGGCAAGTTCAAGGAGCGCTTCGAGTTCGTCGCCGAGCTCTTCCCGGCGCTCAAGGAGCGGCGCAAGCAGCGCGCGGGCTCCCTGTCCGGCGGTGAGCGGCAGATGGTGGCCATGGCCAGGGCGCTCATGACCGAGCCGTCGGTGCTGCTGCTGGACGAGCCGTCGGCGGGCCTGTCGCCCAAGCTCCAGGACCTGGTCTTCATCCAGGCCCAGCAGATCAACAAGGCGGGCGTGACGGTGATCATGGTGGAGCAGAACGCCCGCCGCTGCCTGCAGATCTGCCACCGCGGCTACGTGCTCGACCAGGGCCGCAACGCCTACACCGGCACCGGCAGGCAGCTCGCCAACGACCCCAAGGTCATCGAGCTGTACCTGGGCACGCTGGCCAAGGCGTAACCGAATCGAACGGAGAAGGGGCTCCCCCGGGGTCCCTTCTCCGTTTTTTAATGAACGCTGTGAAACGAATGCTGACAGTGGCGCTCGTCCTGCCCGTCCTGCTCGTCGGCTGCCAGGAGGACGCCTCCTCGGCGCAGCGGTACAGCACCGGCGGCGACCCGACCGACAGCCCGTGCGCGCGCGTGGTCTCGGCCATCGGGTACGCCGGCCTGATGCTCAAGCCGAAGGGCCAGGAGGAGCAGCAGTACTTCGAGGACGCCGTCATCGGCCGGCTGGCCGAGCTGCGCGGCATCACGCTCCAGTTCGGCGACCGGCTGCCGGCCTCGCTGCACGACGCCGTCCAGAGCGTCGAGGCGGCCACCGCGGGCCTGTCCAGGAACGACGTGCCGCACGCGCGGCAGGTCGCGTTGCTGCGGCAGTACCGGGCCGCCGCCGACCAGATCGTGGCCGGCTGCGCATGACGGAAGGGCCCGGTCCGCGCGGACCGGGCCCTTCTCGAAGGGTGCTGCGGGAGGCCGATCAGCCGGCGATGTTGCCGGTGCGGTACTCCAGCGCCTTGGTGGCGTACTTGTTGTCCTTGCCGTACTGGTAGATGCCGATGGTGGCCACCGCGGGGTCACCGGCGTCGTTGAACTCGACCGGGCCGCTCACGCCGTCGTAGTCGATGTCCTTGCCGGCCTTGAGCAGGTCGACGCAGCTCTTGAAGTCCTTGCACTTCTCGCCGCCCTTGCTGACCTCGGCCAGCTTGGCGGCGATGTCGGTGCCCGCGTCGCTCTTGGCGGCCTCGGCGGCCAGGGCGAGCAGGTTCATCGCGTCGTAGGACTCGGGGGCGTAGCTGTAGTCCTCCAGCTTGGGGTTGATGCCGAGGAGCTTCTTCTGGAACTCCTCCGGAGCGGCCGCGCCCGGGATGGTGCCCTTGACGCCCTCAAGCGTGCCCTTGGGCATCTTGATGTAGTTCGTGTTGGAGGTGTTGCCGTCGACCATGTACCACTTGTGCTTGTCGGCCGGCAGGCCCTGCTTGACCAGCTCCTGGATGACCTTGGCGGTCTCCTCGAACCCGATCAGGACGATGCCCTTGGGGTTCTTGGCCTTGATCTTCGCCACGTCGGCGGAGAAGTCGGCGGCCTTGGGGTCGTAGTCGACGCGCTCGACGACCTCGCCGCCGCCGTCGGTGACCGTCTTCTGCACCTGGTCGGCCAGGCCGGTGCCGTAGGAGTCCTGCATCGCCAGGATGCCGACGGTGTCGTTGCCGTCGGACACCACCAGGTCGCCGAGCACGCGGCCCTGCAGCTTGTCGGGCGGCGAGGTGCGGAAGTACAGGCCCTTGTCCTCGATCGTGGTGAACTTGTCGGAGGTGTTGGCGGGCGAGAAGTGAATGACGCCCGCGCCCGTGATCTTGTCGATCACCGACTCCGACACCGAGGAGGACGCCGCGCCGATGATGGCGTCGGCCTTCTGGGCCAGCAGCTTGTCCACCGACTGCGAGGCGATGTTCGTGGTGGTGTCGCCCGAGTCGGTGTCGTACTTGGTGACGGGCTTGCCCAGCACGCCCCCGGCCTCGTTGATCTCCTTGATGGCCAGGTCGACGCCGGCGAACTCGGGCGGGCCGAGGAAGGCGAGCGAACCGGTCTGGGGCAGCAGCGTACCGATCGTGAGGGTGCCGTCGCCCTTGGCCGCGGGAGCCGACGAGGATGGCGCGGCCGGCTGCGAGGACTGCGTGGCGGTGTTGCTGCCGCCACCGCCGCAGGCCGTCAGGGCCAAGCTGGTGGCGGCCGCGACGGCCAGCGCCCGTCCCACGGGAGCAATGCGGATCATGAAGTGTCTCCTTCATTTCCAGGCCGGGATCGTCAGCACCGCCGAGCGCTCCCGATCGAATGACGGAAACGTACAAAATCGCCGTGTACTCGAACCAGATGGCGGGGTGAACTGTCGGCACTTGGATGCGGAGTCGTAATCAGTCCTCAACTTACGGACCTGCGCTAGCAGGCTTAATGTGCGACGGGTGAAGCGTTTTACGCCAGTCCTGTTCACGGTGGTCCTTCTTGCCGGGTGCGCCTCGTCGCCGCCGCCCCCGCCGCCTTCCTCGGATCCTCCCGCCGGCGTATCGGTCACGCTGGAGCAATGGCGTTCCGACGAGCCCGTGCACGCGCTGGAGGTGGCCGTCCGTAATACCAGCGGCATACCCGTGTATTTCGCCGACGTCCAGCTCGTGACGCCGTCGTTCAAAACACTGCCGCCGGAAAAGACGGACGCCACGATCAAGCGGACGGAGCGCACCGACCTGCGCATCACCTACGGCGCGGCCAACTGCCTGCCCGCGGGCCTGCCGCAGCTCCAGCCCGCCACCGTGGTGGCCAACATCCGCGCCAGCGGCGAGCAGCCGCGCCGGGTGGTCTTCAAGGTGCCGCACCCCAGCCCGCTGCTGACCCGCCTGCTACGGGACGAATGCTCGGAATTCCTCATCAAGGAGGCCGCCGGCATCGAGTTCGGGCCCGACTGGAAGCAGGTGGGCAAGGAGATGCGGGGCAAGCTGGTGGTCACCCGGCGCGGCGCCGGCAAGGTGACGCTGACCGAGCTCGACGGCACCACGCACTACATCATCACACCGGACGCCGGCGGGCGGCCCGTGGCCGTGCTGGAGGCCGGGCAGCAGCGGACGGAGGTGCCGGTGACGCTCACCCCCGGCCGCTGCGACCCGCACGCCTTCGCCGAGGCCAAGAAGGCGTTCCTGTTCCCGGTGCGGGCCACCGTGGACGGCGGGCCCGAGCGGGTGGTGATCGTGGTGCCGCCCAAGCCGCTGCAGGACCGGTTGATCCAGTACTCGTTGCGCGTGTGCGGCCTGGGCGGCGGGTAAGGGTCAGCCCTCGATGTTGCCCGTGCGGTACTCCAGGGCCTTGGACGCGTACTTGTTGTCGTCGCCGTACTGATAGACGCCGATGGTGGCCACGGCGGGGTCACCGGCGTCGTTGAACTCGATCGGGCCGCTGATGCCGTCGTAGTCGATGTCCTTGCCGGCCTTCAGCAGGTCGGCGCACTCCTTGAAGGTCTTGCACTTCTCGCCGCCCTTGCTGACCTCGGGCAGCTTGGCGGCGATGGACTTGCCGCTGTCGTCCTTAGCGGCCTCGGCCGCCAGGGCGATGAGGATCGCGGCGTCGTAGGACTCGGCGGCGTAGGTGTAGTCCTCGAGCTTGGGGTTGATCTCCAGGAGCTTCTTGCGGAAGTCCTCCGGAGCCTCGGCGCCGGGGATCGTGCCCTTGACGCCCTTGAGCGTGCCCTTGGGCATCTTGAGGTAGTTGGTGTTCGACATGTTGCCGTCCACCATGTACCACTTGACCTTGTCGACCGTCAGGCCCTGCTTGACCAGCTCCTGGATGACCTTGGCGCCCTCCTCGAAGCCGATCAGCACGATCGCCTTCGGGTTCTTGGCCTTGATCTTGGCGACGTCCGCGGAGAACTCGGCCGCCTTCGGGTCGTAGTCCACGCGCTCCACGACGCTGGCGCCGGCTGCCTCGGCGGTCTTGGTCACCTGGTCGGCCAGGCCGGAGCCGTAGGAGTCCTGCATGGCCAGGATGCCGATGGTGTCGTTGCCGTCGGCGGCGATCAGGTCGCCCAGCACGCGGCCCTGCAGCTTGTCCGGGGGCGCGGTACGGAAGTACAGGCCCTGGTCGCTGATGGTGGTGAACTTGTCAGAGGTGTTGGCGGGCGAGAACTGCACCACGCCGGCACCGGTGACCTTGTCGATGATCGACTCCGACACCGACGAGGAGGCGGCGCCGATGATGGCGTCGGCCTTCTGCGCGATCAGCTTGTCCGCCGACTGCGAGGCCACGTTCGTGGTGGTGTCACCCGAGTCCGTGTGGATCTTGGTGACCGGCTTGCCGAGCACGCCGCCCGCGTCGTTGATCTCCTTGACGGCCTGGTCGACGCCGGCGAACTCGGGCGGGCCGAGGAACGCCAGCGAGCCGGTCTGGGGCAGCACGGTGCCGATCGTGAGCGTGCCGTCGCCCTTGGCCGCCTCCGTCTGGGTGGCCGGGGCCGACGAGGACGGCGCCGCGGACGTGGTCTGCTGCGCGGCCGTGTCGCCACCGCCGCCACAGGCCGTCAGGGCCAGGCTCGCCGCTGCCGCGACGGCCAGGAAGCGCCCTGCTGGAGCAATGCGGATCATAAAAGAGACTCCCCTTATTCCCAGCGGGGGAACGATCTCCCTCGCTGCGTTTTCCGAGCTCAGCATGCCTCTTTGACGGGGAGATGTGGGGATTTCGGGTACTTTTATGCTAATTTGTAATGTCGCAATCACTCTCTGTAATTGCATGTTTCATCAGCGTTACGGTCATGACTCCATATGAACCACCCCAGCCCGAAATTTCGGGACTGGGGTGGTTGTATGGCGGGTTGTCCGGCTTGGTGGGCCCGCCAGTGCCTAGCCGGCGATGTTGCCCTTGCGATATTCGAGCGCCTTGGCCGCGTCGTACTTGTTGTCCTTGTCGTACTGGTAGACGCCGATCGTCGCGACCGACGGGTCACCGGCGTCGTTGAAGTCCACCGGGCCGCTCACGCCGTCGTAGTCGATGTCCTTGCCGGCCTTGAGCAGGTCGGCGCACGACTTGAAGTCCTGGCACTTCTCGCCGCCCTTGCTGACCTCGATCAGCTTGGGGGCCAGCGCGGTGCCCGAGTCGTCCTTGGCCGCCTCGGCCGCCAGCGCGATCAGGGTCGCCGCGTCGTACGACTCCGCCGCGTAGGTGTAGTTCGTCAGCTTGGGGTTCACCGTCAGCAGCCGCTTCTGGAACGCCTCCGGGGCCGCGGCGCCCGGGATCGTGCCCTTGACGCCCTTGAGCGTGCCCTTGGGCATCTTGAGGTAGTTGGAGTTCGACATGTTGCCGTCCACCATGTACCACTTGACCTTGTCGGCCGTCAGGCCCTGCTTGACCAGCTCCTGCACGACCTTCGCCGTCTCCTCGAAGCCGATCAGCACGATCGCCTTCGGGTTCTTGGCCTTGACCTTGGCCACGTCGGCGGAGAACTCGGCCGCCTTGGGGTCGTAGTCGACCCGCTCGACCACGCTCGCGCCGGCCTCCTCTGCCGTCTTGGTCACCTGGTCGGCCAGGCCGGAGCCGTAGGAGTCCTGCATGGCCAGGACGGCGACCGTGTCGTTGCCGTCGGCGGCCACCAGGTCGCCCAGCACGCGGCCCTGCAGCTTGTCCGGCGGCGCCGTGCGGAAGTACAGGCCCTGGTCGTTGATCGTGGTGAACTTGTCGGAGGTGTTGGCCGGCGAGAACTGCACCACGCCGGCCCGCGTGATCTTGTCCACGATCGACTCCGACACCGACGAGGACGCCGCGCCGATGATCGCGTCGGCCTTCTGGCCGAGCAGTTTGTCCACCGACTGCGAGGCGATGTTGGTCGTGGTGTCGCCCGAGTCGGTGTCGATCTTCGCCACCGGCTTGCCGAGCACTCCCCCGGCGTCGTTGATCTCCTTGAGCGCCAGGTCGACCCCGGCGAACTCGGGTGGTCCCAGATAGGCGAGATTGCCCGTCTGGGGCAGCACGGTGCCGATCGTCAACGTGCCGTCCCCCTTGACCGCGGCGGCCGAGGAGGGTTTCACGGACGCGGCGCCGGTGGCGCCCGTCCCGGCGGTCGTGCCGCCGGTCGAACACGCCGCCAGTGCCAGGCTCGCCGCTGCGGCGACGGCCAGCGCGCGGGAAATGCGGATCATCGAAAGCGTCTCCGTTCGAGATGAGCGGACCTTCCGTCCGCCCATCAGCATGCGCCGGGACGCCTGCGCAGAAAGAAGCCGAAGCCGGTTGGATGCCCAGTCGTGACCGGGCCACAACCCGCGGGGCTAAATCACCTGATATAGGCGCTTTTCATGCCCGCTCGGCCGCGTCGTCTATAACGATCTGAGCAACCTCCCGCATGCTCAGCCGCCGGTCCATCGACGCCTTCTGGATCCACCGGAACGCCTGCGGCTCCGTCCAGCCGTGCTGGGCCATCAACTGACCCTTGGCCCGCTCGACCAGCTTGCGGGTCTCCAGCCGCTCGGAAAGGCTGGACACCTCCGCGCTGAGCGCCACCATCTCCTCGTGCCTGCTGACCGCCATCTCGATCGCCGGCACCAGATCGGCCTTGGTGAACGGCTTCACCAAGTAGGCCATCGCCCCCGCGTCGCGGGCCCGCTCCACCAGGTCACGCTGGGAGAAAGCGGTGAGGATCAGGCACGGCGCGATCCGGTCGGCCACGATGCGCTCGGCCGCCGAGATGCCGTCGAGCACGGGCATCTTCACGTCGAGGATGACGAGGTCGGGCCGCAGGTCGGCGGCGAGCTGGATCGCCTGCTCCCCGTCACCGGCCTCGCCCACGACGACGTAACCGTCCTCCTGGAGCATCTCCTTGAGGTCGAGGCGGATCAGGGCCTCGTCTTCCGCGATCACTACTCGCCGCTGCGTACTCACGAGCAGAAGAGTACAGACGTCCGGTAGATTAGATCCACGCCGGTGCGGCCTCGGGCATTACGCTGCGAGATCACCAACCGGACGAAGTCGCCCCGGTAGACCAACGGCAGAGTCGATGGCCTCAAAATCCATACAGTGTGGGTTCGAATCCCACCCGGGGCACCGGCCTGACCGCCCGGCCCCCTCGTAGGCCGGGCGGTTTTCCGTTTCCCACCCATGACTGCCGGATCGACGGCAGGCCCGAAAAGGCTGACCGGGTCAGGGCGTCCAGGAGGGCGAGCGGCCGAGCAGGGCGACCACCCGGTCGAGGGCCGTGGCAGCGCCGCCGGGAGCGACGCCGGGCAGGAACGCCTTCCCCGAACCGCGCGATTCCGGCGTGTCGGGCACCTGCGCGGCCAGCGGGAGCGCGGCCGCGGCGAGGTCGTCGTCGATGCCGGGCGGCACGCCGCAAGCCCTGGCGAAGTCCCAGGCGTGCACGACGCAGTCGATGAAGTGGAAGCCGATCGCCATGGCCGCCGGGAACGGGCCGCCGTCGCGGATCTCGGGCAGGTGGAAGGCCCGGTCGAGCACGCCGTCCGCGGCGAAGGCGGCGACGACGGCCTGCGCGGAGGCGGCGTACTCGGCCACGTGGTCCTCGCCCAGGGGACGTGGTTGCCAGCTCGCCAGTTCCGAGCGCGCGCCCGAGGCCGCCAGGGCGAAGCCGTGGTTCTGCACGATCTGGTGTTCCAGCAGATCGCGGACGGCCCATCCGGCGCAGGGCGTCGGCCGGTCGAGGTCGGCGGGCTTGATCGTGTTCACCAGGTCGACGGTGGCCCGCACCGACCGCCGGTTGAGCTCGATGATGTCTGCCAAGGCGATGTCCCGTCATCGTCGAAGAACCCACCCGGCCGGCCCGACCGGCCCGAGGGTGGCCAGCCTGTCGATGATGGCGTCCCCTCGGCGGCGGTGCGAGTGGTTTTCACCGGTGCGGGCGCCGAGGCGATCAAGGAGCCGGCGGGGCGGCCGGGTGGGATTTCGCGGGCGGTTCGCCGGGAACAGTCCCTTGTGACGAGTTGCGACGGACGAGACGGGGGTGGCGGGGGATGCCGTTGAGCGTGACCGAGCGGGAGACGTTCCTGGCCGAGCCGCACATCGCCAGCCTGGCGGTGGAGACGGGCGCGGGGCGGTCGCCGCTGGCCGTGCCCGTCTGGTACGACTACAGCCCCGGCGGCGAGATCAGGTTCCTGACCGACAGCGAGTCGCGCAAGGCGCGGCTGGTGGCGAAGGCGGGCCGGTTCACGATGCTGGTCCAGCGGGCCAGCCCGACCTACCGGTACGTGTCGGTCGAGGGCCCGGTGGTGCGCTCCGACCCCACGACGATCGAGGAGCTGACCCGCATCGCCGCCCGCTACCTGCCGCAGGAGGCGGTGACGGGCTACGTGCACGGCTCGGACCTGCACGTCCTGGTGACGTTCCGGATGCGGCCCGAGCGGTGGCTCTCGGCGGACCTGGGCTCCTTGGGCTGAGCGGGCGCCCGGTATTTTTGGCTCGTGACTGCAATCGATCCCACCTCGACCGGCGCGTACGGCGTCGGCCTCGCCACCATCGCCGACGACGGCACCGTTCTCGACACCTGGTTCCCGGCTCCCGAGCTGGGCGAGCCGCCCGCGACGGGCACCGAGCGGATCTCCGCCGAGGAGGCCGGCGAGCTGGCCGCGCTGACCGGCCGCGACGCGGCGCGGGGCGTCGAGGTGGTGGCGGTGCGCACGGGCGTCGCCAAGCTCTCCGAGCCGCCGGTCGACGCGCACGACGTCTACCTGCGGCTGCACCTGCTCTCCCACCGGCTCGTCCGGCCGCACGGCGTCAACCTGGACGGCCAGTTCGGCCTGCTGGCCAACGTGGTGTGGACCAACTTCGGGCCGTGCCCGGTGCCCGGCTTCGAGCGCACCCGGCTGCGCCTGCGGGCCAGGGGCGTGGTGACGGTGTACGGGGTGGACAAGTTCCCGCGGATGGTCGACTACGTGCTGCCGGAGGGCGTGCGGATCGCCGACGCAGACCGGGTGCGGCTGGGCGCCCACCTGGCGTCGGGCACGGTCGTCATGCACGAGGGCTTCGTGAACTTCAACGCCGGCACGGTGGGCACCTCGATGGTCGAGGGGCGCATCTCGGCGGGCGTGGTGGTCGGCGACGGCTCCGACGTCGGCGGCGGCGCCTCGATCATGGGGACGCTGTCGGGCGGCGGCAAGCAGGTCATCTCGATCGGCGAGCGCTGCCTGCTGGGCGCCAACGCCGGCATCGGCATCTCGCTGGGCGACGACTGCGTGGTGGAGGCGGGCCTGTATGTGACCGCGGGCACGCGGGTGACACTGCCCGACGGCACGGTGGTCAAGGCGGCGGAGCTGTCGGGCTCCAACGGGATCCTGCTGCGCCGCAACTCGCAGTCGGGCGCGGTGGAGGCCCTGCCCCGCACCGGTTCGGGCATCACCCTGAACGCCGCCCTGCACGCCCACTGACCGTCAGGGGCCCTCTCCGCCGGCCGTCGCCACGGAGGGGGCCCACAGGACGTCCCGGCGCAGGCTCACCCGTCCGGGCGAGCCTGCGCGGAACGTGGCGGGTCAGTTCGCGTGGGAGACCGCGGAGCCGATGGTGTGCACCCGCAGCGCGTTGGTGCTGCCCGGCGTGCCGGGAGGCGAGCCGGCCACGATGACCACCTTGTCGCCCTTCTCCAGCCGCCCAAGCGACAGCAGCGACGCCTCCACCTGCCGGACCATGTCGTCGGTGTGGTGCACGAACGGCACGTGGAACGTCTCCACGCCCCACGTCAGCGACAGCTGCCCGCGCACGTGCGGGGCCGAGGTGAAGGCCAGCAGCGGGATCGGCGAGCGGTAGCGGGCCAGTCGGCGGGCGGTCTCGCCGGACATGGTGAACGCGATCAGCGCCTTGGCGCCGACGATCGCGCCGACCTCGGCCGCGGCCCTGGCGATGGCCCCGCCGGTGGTCTCCGGCAGGCGCTCCAGGCTGTGGGTGGCGTGCAGGGACGACTTCTCGGCGGCGCAGGCGATGCGGTCCATCGTCGCGACCGACTCGATGGGGTAGCTGCCGACCGACGTCTCGCCCGACAGCATGACGGCGTCGGCGCCGTCCATGACGGCGTAGGCGACGTCGCTGGCCTCGGCGCGGGTGGGGCGCGGGGCGCTCATCATGGAGTCGAGCATCTGGGTGGCGACGATGACCGGGCGGGCCTTCTCGCGGCACAGCCCGATGATGCGCCGCTGCACGATCGGCACCTGCTCCAGCGGCAGCTCCACGCCGAGGTCGCCGCGGGCGACCATGATGCCGTCGAAGGCCTCGACGATCTCCGGCAGGCGGTCGACGGCCTGCGGCTTCTCGATCTTGGCGAGCAGCGGCAGGCGGACGGCCTCCTGCTCCATGATGTTGCGCACGACGTCGGCGTCGGAGGGACGGCGGACGAAGGACAGCGCGATCATGTCGAAGCCGGTGCGCAGCGCCCAGCGCAGGTCGGCCTCGTCCTTGTCGGTGAGCGCGGGCGCGCTGACGTTGACGCCCGGCAGGTTGAGGCCCTTGTTGTTGGAGATCATGCCGCCGATGACGACGCGGGTGATGACGCGGTCGCCGTCGACGCGGGTGGCCTCCAGGACCAGGCGGCCGTCGTCGACCAGGATCTTGTCACCGGGACGCACGTCGCCGGGCAGGCCCTTGTAGGTGGTCGAGACCTGCTCGCGGTCTCCGGGCACGTCTTCGGTGGTGATGGTGAAGACGTCGCCGAAGCCGAGGCGCACCGGCCCTTCCTCGAAGGTGCCGACGCGGATCTTGGGGCCCTGCAGGTCGGCGAGCACGCCTACACCGCGGCCGAGGTCGGCCGCCACCTCCCGGACCCGGTCGTAGACCTCTCTGTGCATGTCATGGTTGCCATGGCTGAGGTTGAACCGTGCCACGTCCATGCCCGCGGAGATCAGCTCGTGGAGGCGTTCTTTGGACGAAGTGGCTGGGCCTAGGGTGCAGACGATTTTCGCGCGACGAGTCACGAGTCCTACCTTAATTGGTACAGACCACTTGGCAGTCACTGACGACGGAGAACGTACCCGACGTAGGAGAACAACACGAGAACGGCGAGTCCGAGCCGTACCAAGTTCGCGTACTGTTCAGGGTAGACGACGCCTTCGATGTAGTGGTCGACGAAGCCGCTCGGCGGCAGGCCCGGCAGCCCTCCCCTGCGCCGCGCCCAGTCCTCGGCGACGGTCAGCGGGCAGTCCACGTGGGTGACGAGCGTCACCACGGCCCAGCCGACGGCCGCGAGGTGGAGGTAGATCGTCCGCCGCCACCGCCAGGCCACGAAGCCGCCCACGGCCACGTAGGCGAGGAAGGCGAAGTGCGTCACCATCACCGCGTCCGCGAGCAGGCGGTACATCATGGCTCTATGGTGGCCGCCTTCCAGGCGTTCACGACGCCGTGCCCGTAAAAGCCGTTCTTGGCCTGGTCGCCCTCGCACTGGTGGGTCTCGTCCTCGCCGTACACCTTGTAGACGTAGGCGCGCGGGGTCGGGCAGGCCACGGGGGTGGCGGTCCGGTAGAGCAGGTCCTCGACGGTGGCGGGGTCCATGGACAGGCCGCCGGGGCCGGGCTTGCCGAACCGGCTGATCAGGATGGCCGCGACGCCGGTGGCGTGCGGGGCGGCCATGGAGGTGCCGTCGAGGTACTGGTAGTAGGAGCAGGCGCCCTTGTGGCAGTCGCGCACGACGTCGGAGCCCTTGGGCTTGCCGGCGGCGTCGATCCGGCCGCCGGCCTTGAGCACGTGCTCGGGGGCGGCGGCCAGGATCGACCGGGTGGCCGCGGCGCCCTTGCCGTCCAGCGCGTCGCCGCCGGGGGCGGCCAGGTCGGTCTGCTCCAGGCCGTAGTCGCTGTAGACGGCCTTGCGTCCGGACGGGCCGACGGCGGAGATCGAGATCACGCCCTTGGACTCGGCGGGCACGTTGACGCACGAGTTGTCTATCTTGCGGGTCTTCTCGTCGCCGCGCGGGTAGCCGGGGCTCTGCTTGTCGGCCGTGGGGTGGCCGAGGTCGGTGGAGCCGTTGCCGAGGGCGGAGATGAGCGTGACGCCCCTGCCGCGGGCGTAGTCGAGGGCGCGCTGCATGCCGACGACGACGGCCCGCTGTTCGAGCTGTTCCTTCTTGGTGTCGGCGGGGTTGGCGGCGCAGTTGAACAGCCAGGGGTCGACGTAGTAGCTCATGTTGACGACGTCCACGCCGATGTCGGCGGCGTAGGTGAGGGCGTCGAGGCTGGGCTTGAGGAAGAAGAAGCCGGAGTCCTGGCCGGCCCTGATGCTGACGATCCGCACGTCCGGGGCGACGCCGGCGATGCCGATGCCGTTGATCGGGGAGGCGATGGTGCTGGCGACGTGGGTGCCGTGGCCGTCGTCGTCCTCGTCCACGGGGTCCTTGCAGGTGGGGACCTCGCAGGGGCCGTCCAGGGTCTCGCCGCGCTCGTCCTTGGGCTTGTCGGTGACGAAGTTGCGGCTCAGCTCGCGGTCGAAGTTGGGGGCGATGTCGGGGTGCTTGCCGTCGACGCCGGTGTCGATGACGCCGACCAGCACCTTCTTGTCGCCGGGGGCCTTGGCGTTGGCCCGGTCGGCGCCGATCATCTTCATGTCCCACTGCAGGTGGGCCAGCGGCTCCTGGCTCAGGCCCTTCCCGGCCATGGCTCCGGCGTCGGGGAAGCCCCGGCCGGTGGGACGGGCGGCGCGGGAGGAGGCGGAGCCGATGACGCGGCGGTCGGGCGAGACGCCGACGACGGCCGGGTCGGCGCCGACGCTCTCGGCGAAGCCGTCGCCGCCGCCCTGGGTGAGCACGTAGCCGAGCTTGCCGTCCTCCTCGACGACCGTGCCGCCGGCGCGCTTGACGGCCGCCAGGGCCTCGCCCTGCTTGCCGTCGGCGTAGAAGACCAGGTTCTGGTTCTGGCCGGTGCGAGGGGTCGCGGTGGGCTGCGCGGAGCCGGTGGGGCCGTCCTGCGCGGGCTGTTCGGGGGTGGCCCGGTCGCCGGCGGCGGCCGAGCACGCGGTCAGGGCGGCGGCGACGGCCAGCGCCGTCAGGCCAGAGGCGACTCGCCGCATTGCTCCCCCATCCACCGACTGTCGCAGAATCTGCATCTTCCCGACACTCAACGGCTGATGCAACTTAGGTGTGAAATTTCGCCAGATGGGGGGCTAAGCGGGCTCTGGGGGTTTTCGTGCGGAGCCCGCTCAGCCGGAGGCCGTACGGGGTCAGGCGTCGCGGTGCAGGCGCACGTTCGGCAGGCAGGCCAGCAGCACGACGCCGACCAGCATGACCGGCGTGACCCACGCGAAGACCCCGGTGACCGCCTCGGCGAACGCCGGCCGTACGGACTCGGGCACCGCACCCGCGACCCCCGAGGCCAGGGCCGCCTGCCCCAGCCTGCCGCTGAAGACGCCCCCGAGCACGGCCACCCCCACGGCGCCGCCCACGTTCCTGGCGAAGGACACCACCGACGTGGCCGCGCCCCGGTCGGCGGCGGGCGCGCTGACCTGGACGGCCAGCATGAGGTTCTGCAGCACCATGCCGAGCCCGACCCCGAACAGCACCATGTACAGCCCGGACGTGACCGCCCCGGTCCCCAGCCCCATGGTCGAGAACAGGAACGCGGCCACCGTCGCCAGCGCCGCCCCGGTCACCACGACCCACTTGTACGTCCCCAGCCGGGTCACCACCCGCCCGGCGACGGCCGAGGCGGCGATCATGCCCGCCATCAGGGGAAGCAGCAGCAGCCCGGAGTTCGACGCGCTGGCCCCGGCGGCCAGTTGCAGGTAGAGCGGGAGGAAGGTGGCCGCCCCCACCATCCCGGTGGCCATCAGCACGATGGTCGCCGTGGCGATCGTGAGCGTGCGGTCGCGGAACAGGCCGAGCGGCAGCACCGGCTCCTTCGCCCTCCGCTCCACCAGCACGAACAGCCCCGCCAGCACGACCGCCCCCAGGCCGAGCCCGACGACGACCGGCGAGGTCCAGGCGTACGTCGTCCCGCCCCACGAGGCGAACAGCGTCAGGCAGGTCAGCACCCCGGAGATCAGCGCGGCCCCCGGCCAGTCGATCCGGTGCGGCGAGGTGCGCCGCGGCAGCCGGAGCACGGCGAACGCGACCGCCAGCGCGACGGCCCCGAGCGGCAGGTTGATGTAGAAGATCCAGCGCCACGAGACGTGCTCGGTGAGGTAGCCGCCGATGACCGGCCCGAGGACGGCGGCCACGCCGATCACCGCGCCGAACAGCCCCTGGAACTTGGCGCGCTCGCGCGGGGTGGCGATGTCGGCCGAGATCGCCAGGGTCAGCACCATCAGGCCGCCGGCGCCGATGCCCTGGAAGGCGCGGAAGGCGATGAGCTGGGCCATCGTCTGGGCGAGCCCGCACAGGGCCGAGCCGGCGAGGAACAGGCCGATGGCCGACAGGTACAGGCGGCGGCGGCCGTACATGTCGCTGAGCTTGCCGTAGAGCGGCGCGACGATGCCGGAGGTCAGGGAGAAGGCCGTGACCAGCCACGACACGTTCTCCAGGCCGTTCAGCTCGCCCACGATGGTGGGGGTGGCCGTGGCCACCACCGTCTGGTCGACGGCGGCCAGGAACAGGCACAGCAGCAGCGAGCCCATGCTGAGCAGGAGGCCGCGCCGCGGTGGGGCCTCCTGGGCGATTGTCGATACCATTCAGTTGTCTCCTTGCTTCTTTCGCGAGGGCAGGAGGAATCCGCGGCGGTCGGGGGTGCCACCCCGATCGCCGCTTTCTTTCCCGATGTGTCAGAGTCCGCGTTCGAGCAGCGCGAACGCCTCGTCGAGCAGTTCTTCGACCGGCTGATCCGTGGCCGCCGACTCCTGGATGGCCGAGATCATCGCGCCGAACGTCGTGATGAGCAGCATCCGGGCGTGGATGCCGCCGGTGACCCCGGGCCTGGCCCGCACGGCGCCGAGGACCGTCTCCATGATCTGGGTCTGGTCGGCGGCGCGCGCCCGGGCGGCCAGCTCGGGATGGCGGTTGCTGAGCTCCATGAACGGCTGCATGGTGTCCCAGATCGGGCGCACGCGCACGGCGAGCTCCCGGGCCACCGCCTTGAGCGAGCGGAAGGCGGGCTCGTCGGCCGGCCGGTCGGCGAGCAGGGCGACGATGTCGTCCGGCCGCCAGATCGGCTCCATGACGAGCGCCTCCTCCTTGGAGGCGAAGTAGTTGAAGAACGTGCGGGGCGAGATGTCGGCCGCCGCGCTGACGGCCTCGACGGTCACGGCGTCGAGGCCCTCGTCGAGCGCCAGCCGCACCGCGGCCAGCCGGATGGCCTGCCGCTTCTCGGCCCGGCGGCGCTCACGGCGCTGTTCCGGACTCTCCATGTGTTGCACTCTACGCAGAATTTGCACACTCTGCAAGACTTGCAGAGTGTGCAAATGACGAAGGGCCCCGGAGCCGTCCGGCTCCGGGGCCCTTCGCGCAGGTCAGACCAGCGGACGCGCCGTCGGCAGGATCGGGTACGGCAGCGCCGTCTCCCCGCTCAGGTACCGGTCGACGCCCGAGGCGGCCGAACGGCCCTCGGCGATGGCCCACACGATGAGCGACTGCCCGCGGCCCATGTCACCGGCCACGAACACGCCGTCCACCTTCGACATGTACGTCTTGTCCCGGGCGACGTTGCCGCGGGCGTCGTAGAAGCCCTCACCCGCGACCTCGGCCAGGTCCTCCAGCAGGGCGCCCTTCTCCGGCCCCAGGAAGCCCATGGACAACGTGATCAGCTCGGCCGGGATCTCCCGCTCGGTGCCGGGGATCGGCTTGAAGCCGTTCTGCGGCCCCTCGACCTCGACCAGGCGCAGCGCCCTGACGTTGCCCTCGTCGTCGCCGACGAACTCGGTGGTGGAGACCGCGTAGACGCGCTCCCCGCCGCCGTCGGCCAGCTCCTCGTGCGCGCTCTCCATCTTGAACAGGATGGGGAACGTCGGCCACGGCTGGCTGCCGGGCCGGGACGCGGGCGGCTGCGGCATGATCTCCAGCTGGGTCACCGACGCGGCGCCCTGCCGGATCGCGGTGCCGATGCAGTCGGCCCCGGTGTCACCGCCGCCGATCACCACGACGTGCTTGCCCTCGGCCGAGATCGGCGCGACCTCGTAGTCGCCCTCCTGGACCTTGTTGGCCGGCGGCAGGTACTCCATCGCCTGGTGGACGCCCTTGAGCTCGCGCCCGGCGACCGGCAGGTCACGCCACTGGGTGGCGCCGCCCGCCAGCACCACCGCGTCGAACTGCTCGCGCAGCTCGGCCGCGGTGACGTCGACGCCGACGTTCACGCCGGTGCGGAACCGGGTGCCCTCGGCCCGCATCTGCTCCAGGCGCCGCTCGATGTGGCGCTTCTCCATCTTGAACTCGGGGATGCCGTACCGCAGCAGGCCGCCGATGCGGTCGGCGCGTTCGAACACCACCACGTCGTGCCCGGCCCGGGTGAGCTGCTGGGCGGCGGCCAGGCCCGCGGGGCCCGAGCCGACGACGGCCACCTTCTTGCCGGTGCGCACCCGCGGCGGCTGCGGGGTCACCCAGCCCTCGGCGAACGCGCGGTCGATGATCTCGACCTCGACCCGCTTGATCGCCACCGGGTCGGAGTTGATGCCGAGCACGCACGCCGCCTCGCACGGAGCCGGGCAGAGCCTGCCGGTGAACTCCGGGAAGTTGTTCGTGGCGTGCAGCCGCTCGATCGCCTCGCGCCAGTCGGTGCGGTACACGAGGTCGTTCCACTCGGGGATGAGGTTCCCGAGCGGGCAGCCGTTGTGGCAGAACGGGATGCCGCAGTCCATGCAGCGGGCCGCCTGCCTGGTCAGCTTCTCCTGCGGGAAGTCCTGGTAGACCTCCCGCCAGTCGCTGATGCGGACGTCGACCGGGCGGCGCGCCGGCAGCTCCCGCTCGTGCGTGAGAAAACCCTTGGGGTCAGCCATCGAGTACGCCTCCCTAGCCCTGAACCGCAGCCGCCATGACGGCCTCGTCGATGTCCCTGCCTTCGGCGCGGGCGGCCTCGGCGGCCGCCAGCACCCTCTTGTAGTCGGTCGGCATGATCTTGCCGAACCGGGCGAGCGCGGCGTCCCAGTCGGCCAGCAGCTGCTTGGCCACCGGGGACGCGGTCTCGGCGAAGTGCTTCTCGACCGTCTCCTTCAGGAACTCGGCGTCCTGCTCGGTCAGCGTCTCGATGGCGACCATCTCCCGGTTGACCCGCTCGGGCCGCAGGTCGAGCAGGTACGCCACGCCGCCGGACATGCCGGCCGCGAAGTTGCGCCCGGTCGGCCCGAGCACGACCACCCGGCCGCCGGTCATGTACTCGCACCCGTGGTCGCCCACGCCCTCGACGACCGCCGTCGCGCCGGAGTTGCGCACGCAGAACCGCTCGCCGACCACCCCGCGGACGAACACCTCACCGGACGTGGCGCCGTACAGGGCGACGTTGCCGGCGATGATGTGCCCGTCGAGCGGCGCCTCCTCGTGCGGCCGGACGGTGATCCGCCCGCCCGACAGGCCCTTGCCGAGGTAGTCGTTGGCGTCGCCGGTCAGCCGCAGCGTGATCCCGCGGGGCACGAACGCGCCGAAGGAGTTGCCCGCCGAGCCGGTGAAGCCGATGTCGATGGTGTTCTCGGGCAGGCCCTGGCCGCCGTACCGCTTGGTCACCTGGTAGCCGAGCATGGTGCCGACCGTGCGGTTGACGTTGCGGATGGGCAGCTCCAGCGTGACCGGGGTGCCGTCGTCGAGCGCGCCCTCGGCGAGCTGGATCAGGGTGTTGTCCAGGGCGTGCTCCAGGCCGTGGTCCTGCTCGACGGTGCGCCGCCTGGGCGTGCCCGCGGGCAGGTCGGGCTGGTGCAGGATCGGCGACAGGTCGAGGCCGCCGGCCTTCCAGTGGTTCTCGGCGGCCGTCGTGTCGAGCATCTCGACGTGCCCGATCGCCTCGTCGAGCGAGCGGAAGCCCAGCTCGGCCAGGTATTCGCGGATCTCCTGGGCGATGAACTCGAAGAAGTTGACCACGAACTCGGGCTTGCCGCTGAAGCGCTTGCGCAGCTCGGGGTTCTGCGTGGCCACGCCCACCGGGCAGGTGTCGAGGTGGCAGACCCGCATCATCACGCAGCCGGAGACGACCAGCGGGGCGGTGGCGAAGCCGTACTCCTCGGCGCCCAGCAGGGCGGCGATGACGACGTCGCGGCCGGTCTTGAGCTGGCCATCCACCTGCACCACGATGCGGTCGCGCAGGTCGTTCAGCAGCAGCGTCTGCTGGGTCTCGGCCAGGCCGAGCTCCCAGGGCGCGCCCGCGTGCTTGAGCGAGGTCAGCGGCGAGGCGCCGGTGCCGCCGTCGTGGCCGGAGATGAGCACCACGTCGGCGTGCGCCTTGGACACGCCCGCCGCGACCGTGCCGACGCCGACCTCGGCCACCAGCTTCACGTGGACCCTGGCCTCCGGGTTGGAGTTCTTCAGGTCGTGGATGAGCTGGGCCAGGTCCTCGATCGAGTAGATGTCGTGGTGCGGCGGCGGCGAGATGAGGCCGACGCCGGGCGTGGAGTGCCGGGTCTTGGCGATCCACGGGTAGACCTTGTGGCCGGGGAGCTGGCCGCCCTCGCCGGGCTTGGCCCCCTGGGCCATCTTGATCTGCAGGTCGGCCGCGTTGACCAGGTATTCGCTGGTGACGCCGAACCGGCCGGAGGCGACCTGCTTGATCGCCGACCTGCGGGTGGCGTCGTACAGGCGCTCGGGGTCCTCGCCGCCCTCGCCGGTGTTGGACTTGGCGCCGAGCCGGTTCATCGCGATGGCGAGCGTCTCGTGCGCCTCCATCGAGATCGAGCCGTACGACATCGCGCCCGTGGAGAACCGCTTGACGATGCTCTCGACCGGCTCGACCTCGTCGATCGGGACCGGCTGCCCCTTGCGCAGCTTGAACAGGCCGCGCAGGGTCATCAGCCGCTCGGCCTGGGAGTCCACGAGGCTCGTGTACTCCTTGAAGATCTCGTAGCGGCGGGTGCGGGTGGCGTGCTGCAGCTTGAAGACGGTCTCGGGGTTGAACAGGTGCGGCTCGCCCTCGCGCCGCCACTGGTACTCGCCGCCGACCTGGAGCCTGCGGTGGGCGTTCTCCGCCCGCGGGTAGGCGTGGCGGTGGCGCTGGGCGGTCTCCTCGGCCAGCACGTCGAAGCCGACGCCGCCCAGGCGGGACGTCGTGCCGGTGAAGCAGGCGTCGATGACCTCCTGGCTCAGGCCGAGCGCCTCGAAGATCTGCGCGCCGGTGTAGGAGGCCACCGTGGACACGCCCATCTTGGACATGACCTTGATGACGCCCTTGCCGTACGCCTTGATCAGGTTGCGCACCGCCTTGTGCTTGCCGATCTGCAGCACACCGGTGTCGACCAGGTCCTCGACGGTCTCGATCGCCAGGTACGGGTTGACCGCGCCGGCGCCGTAGCCGATGAGCAGCGCCATGTGGTGGCACTCGCGGGCCTCGCCGGTCTCGATGACCAGCCCGATCTTGGTCCGGGTCTTCTCCTGGATCAGGTGGTGGTGCACCGCCCCGGTGAGCAGCAACGACGGGATCGGGGCGAGCGTGTCGGAGGAGCCGCGGTCGGACAGCACGATGATGCGCGCGCCGTTCGCGATGGCCCTGGACGCCTCGGCCCTGATCTCCTCAAGGCGGCCGAGCAGCGCCTGGCCGCCGCCGGCGACCTCGTACAGGCCGCTGATGACGTGCGGGTGGAAGCCCGGCAGGTCGTGCTCGTCGTTGATGTGGATGATCTTGGCGAGCTCGTCGTTGTCGATCACCGGGTACGGCAGCACGAGCTGGCGGCAGGAGGTCGGGCCCGGGTCGAGCAGGTTGCCCTCGGGGCCGAGCACGCTGGCCAGCGAGGTGACCAGCTCCTCCCGGATGGCGTCCAGCGGCGGGTTGGTGACCTGCGCGAACAGCTGCGTGAAGTAGTCGAACAGCAGCCGCGGCTTCTCGCTCAGCACCGCGACCGGCGTGTCGGTGCCCATCGAGCCGATCGGCTCGGCGCCGGTCCTGGCCATCGGCGACAGGATGATCCGCAGCTCTTCCTCGGTGTAGCCGAAGGTCTGCTGCCGCTTGACCAGCGCCTCGTGCGTGGGGATCTCCCGCTGCCGGGCGGGCAGCTCCTCGAACCTGACCAGCCCGGCGTGCAGCCACTCCTCGTACGGGTGCGCGGCGGCCAGCTCGGCCTTGATCTCGTCGTCCTCGATGATCTTGCCGCGGGCGGTGTCGATGAGGAACATGCGGCCCGGCTGCAGGCGGCCCTTGCGGACGACGTCCTCGGGCTTGAAGTCCAGCACGCCGGCCTCCGAGGCCAGCACGACCAGCCCGTCGGCGGTCACCCAGAAACGCCCCGGACGCAGCCCGTTGCGGTCGAGCACGGCCCCGGCCAGGGTGCCGTCGGTGAACGTGATCGAGGCCGGGCCGTCCCACGCCTCCATCAGGGAGGAGTGGAACTCGTAGAAGGCCCGGCGCGCCGGATCCATCTCGGTGTGGTTCTCCCACGCCTCGGGGATCATCATCAGCACCGCGTGCGGCAGGCTCCGGCCGCCGATGTGCAGCAGCTCAAGAGCCTCGTCGAAGCTGGCGGTGTCGCTGCCGTCGGGGTCGCAGATCGGGAAGAGCCGCGAGATGTCGCCCGGGATGTGGGCCGATGCCAGCATCGCCTCGCGGGCCCGCATCCAGTTGCGGTTGCCCTTGACCGTGTTGATCTCGCCGTTGTGCGCCACGTACCGGTAGGGGTGGGCCAGCGGCCAGCTCGGGAAGGTGTTGGTGGAGAAGCGCGAGTGCACCAGCGCGATCGCGCTCTCGTAACGCTCGTCGCTCAGGTCGGGGAAGAACGGCTCCACCTGGTCGGGCGTGAGCATCCCCTTGTAGACCACCGTGCGGGCCGACAGCGAGGGGAAGTAGACGTCCGCCTCGTGCTCGGACCGCTTGCGCAGGCAGAAGGCCAGCCGGTCGAGGTCGAGGCCCTGCTCGCCGCCGGGGCTCGACACGAAGAGCTGGGCGAAGTGCGGCATGACGGCGCGGGCGCTCGGGCCCGGCAGGTCGCGGTCGACGGGGACGTCCCGCCAGCCCAGCACCGTGAGGCCCTCCTCGGCCGCGATCTCCTCGATCAGGCCGGTGGCCACGCCCCTGGCCTGCTCGTCGGCCGGCAGGAAGGCGATGCCGGTCGCGTACGCGCCGGCCTCGGGCAGCGCGAACGGCACGCTCGCGCGGTAGAACCCATCGGGGATCTGCGTCAGGATCCCGGCTCCGTCGCCGGTGTCCGGCTCGCTACCCTTGGCTCCCCGGTGATCGAGATTGCACAACGCCGTCAGCGCCTTGACCACGATCGTGTGCCCACGGCGTCCGGCGACGTCGGCGACCATGGCGACACCGCAGGCATCATGCTCGTTGGCGGGGTGGTAGAGGCCCTGAGGCTCGGGGAATCCGAGGTGGGCAGCAGGCATTGAATCCCTCCCGTCGTCTTCGTCTGTCAAGAACTGCTCTACAGGCGGGGACGACGTTGGCCCTGCTGCATATCGTGGGTAGAGATTACCGCACGCTGCCGGAATGGTGCCCGCCACGTCCGCATTGCGAACATTGCGCAAGGTTCCAGCATCCGAACTCACCATCCCAAACCCCGGACCCGGCCATCAGAATTCCCAGGTCACGCCCCTGTTGTCCCATGACCCTCAGGAGCCTCGTAAGCTCACCGCGGACGAGCCCGGCCCTCCCCGGCGGGCGGCCGGACCCGGCCCCGCCCCTCGATAGGGTTGGCGCATGGATCGTGACGGGGTGGAGCGCCTGCTCGCCGAGGCGGGCGTCGACGGCAGGCGGCTGCGGCACGCCCTCACCCTCCTGTGCGACGGCCAGTGGTGGTCCCTGGCCGGCCTGGTCAGGGAGACCGCCACCTCCAGGCGGACCGTCGAGGCCCTGCTGCGCGAGGTGCGCCTGGAACGCTCGGGCGAGAAATTCCGGGTGCCGCCCGGCGACACACCCGCCTACCAGGATCTGCTGGCCATGGCGCCGCCGCCCGAAGACCCGGTGGCCCACCTGCTCCCCCACTACCCCGGCGTGCTCGAACGGCTGACCGCGCTGGTCGCGGGCGCGCCGCGGGCCCGTCACGTGCTCGACCACGTCTCGGCCACCCCCGAGACGGCCCTGCGGCGCGCGCTGCTACTCGGGGCGCGGTTCTGGCTGCCCGGGGCGCGGCTGCTGTGCGTCGGCGACCACGACCTGACCTCGCTGGCCGTCAAGCTGGTCCATCCCGAGACCGACGTCACGGTGGTCGACGTCGACGAGCGCATCCTGGCCTACATCGACGAGCAGGGGCTCGGGGTGCGCACGCGCTGGGCCGACCTGCGGCTCGGGCTGCCGGCCTCGGCGCGGGAGCACGACCTGGCGTTCACCGACCCGCCGTACACGCCGGAGGGGATCGGGCTGTTCGCGGCGCGGGCCGTGGAGGGGCTGAAGGACGACGGGCGGGTGCTGGTGGCGTACGGGGCCAGCGAGCGCACGCCGATGCTGGCGTTCAAGGTCCAGCAGGCGTTGGCGGAGCTCAACCTCGCCTACGAGGCGATCTATCCGGATTTCAATCGCTATTTCGGGGCGGAGGCGATCGGCTCGGCGGCCGACCTCTACCTGCTGCGTCCCACGACCAAGACCCGCCCGGCGGTCAACGCCCGGCTGGGCCGTCAGGCCACGGCCATCTACACCCAGGGCCCCCAGTCGGTCGAGTCGGCCCCCGCGGCGGCGCCGGCGCCCGAGCTGGCCGGGTTCGAGGCTGACCTGCTGGTGGGCGAGTGCCCCAAGGAGCTTCCCCAGCCCCGGGTGCGGCTGGCTACCTGGCTGGCCAAACCCTACGCGGCGGCCGTCGAGCGGGTGGCCGTCGTGCTGCCGCCGGGGCTGGAGGCGGCGCTGCCCCGCGTGCTGCTCGCCACCCGCGCCGCGCAGGTGCGCGTGTGGGGGTCCGACCTGCCGCCGCTGCCCGAGGCGCTGTCCGCCGTCTACGAGTTCCGCCGCACGGGCGGGGCGCTCGACGCCGTACGCCGCCCGCAACCCGCCGGTGCGGCCGAGGCGGCGCTGCGCCGGATCCTCGACAACGGCCACGCCAAACTCGCCAACACCTGGCGGGAGGCCCTCGTCGCGGTGGCCCGCGACCAGGGCACGGCGCTCACCAAGAACGAGGCCCGCACCCTCATCCGCCAGACGGCTCCCTGGTCCGACGACCTGACCGTGCTGGAGGCCCCCCTCCACCGCCTGACCGGCCTGCCCGCCGCCGTCTCCACCACCGTCACCGCCCTCACCACCACAACCCCCTGACCTGTCGGCGACACACCGGGCGGCAGGCGGCCGGACGGGGGCGGACGGTCAGGTGGCGGCGAGGATGCGGTTCTGGACCACGCGGCCGAGACCGTCGAGGGCGACCAGGGCCGTGACCAGGCCGTCGGCGGAGACCGTGCCGCCCGCCCAGCTCACCGTCACGTAGTGGCCCATGGCACGCGCCTGGGCCCGGCTGCGGGCGGCGTCGAACGCGGCGTCCTGCCGGACGAAGCCGTCCTTGCCCAGGGCCGCCACCAGGGCGTCGGCCGCGCGCCCGTCGGGCAGGTTGAAGATGGCGAACTGCCCGGCCAGCCCGTCGCCCTCGTACGCCGCCGCCAGCACCTGCGTGCACCCCGACGCCGACGCTCCCCACAGGACCTCGTCGCAGTCGTCGTGCTCCTGCGTGGAGACCCGCCGCAGCGCGCCGAGCGTCTGCGTCTCGGCGGTGAAGACCTCCTGCGCGGTCAGCGGCGCGGCGTCGGCCTGACGGGAGTCGACGGCCGCGTAGAAGGCCGAGGTGGGCTCGCCCCGGAAGGCGGCCGGCCGCGGCTCCCCCGGACGCAGCCACAACCACCCGGCCACGGCGACCGCCAGCACCCCCACGGCCGCCCCCGCCACCACGACCACACGACGGGACATCACGAGGCCGGCCCCGTGATCGCGACGACCCGGCGGTAGACGGACTTCTCGGCGCCGCGCAGCGCCAGGGTGACGGAGACGAAGTCGTCCCGGGCGGTGGGGTCGAGGCCGTCGGTCTTGCCCAGCCAGACGAGGCCGACGTAGTGGCCGAGCGCGTAGCCGCCGCCCTCGGAGTAGCCGCCCGCCGGGAAGGCCGCCTTGGACGAGGTCAACGGCCGTGCCCAGCCGCCCCGGTAGAGCGTCTTCAGGGATTCGACCAGGTCGCCGGCCGACTGGCCGTCCTTGAGGTTGAGCAGCGTGTACTGGCCGACGTAGCGGCCGTCGGAGCTGACGTACAGGCCGCGGGCCGCCTGGAGGCAGTCAGCGTCGGCCACCTTCTCCAGCAGGGCCGTGCCCCACAGGGCGGCCGAGCAGTCGGCGTCGATGCGCTTGGCGGCGAGCTTGAGCGTGAGCTTCTTGGAGACCGCGAGCTCGCTCTGCCCGAAGACCTCCTTGTCGGTGAGCTCCCGGCTGTCCTTGGCCCGGTCGGCCAGGGCCGCGAACAGCTTGGGCGAGCTCCAGCCCTGGTAGGACATGGGCATGGCGGCGTCCGGGCCGAGGACGGCGGCGCTGGCCTCCCGCTCGGGGGCGTACTCGCCGAGCGAGCCGACGACCGCCACCAGCCCCGCCGCGCCCGCGACGACGCCGATGACGGTGGCGATGATGACGATCAGCCGCTGCTGCTGCGGACGCAGGCCCCACTCGGTGAGCACCGGGAACTGCCAGTCGGAGCGCGGTGTGCGGCGCCGTTTGCGTGACCCGGAGCCGGTCGGGAACTCGGCGGACTCCCCGGTCCTGCCGGACTCCGCGGACGATCCCGACGCCCCGAACCCGGCGAACCCCTCAGCCGCGTCGTCGTGCCCGCCGTCGTCGGCGGGGGCGCTCCGGCGTCCCGGACGGGACTGCTCGCCGCCGCCGGTGGCCGCGCTGCGGCGGCCCGTACGGGCGGCCTCCGCCAGGTCGTCCATGCTCGCGGCCCAGACGGAGTCGTCGTTGTCCGGCGCCCGCCTCCTCCCGCGAGCCGTCTCCCCACCGTCGTGGGCGCGTCTGCCCCGGGACGCCTCTCCGCCCTCCTGGGCACGCCGGCCCCGGCCGGTCTCCGCGCCTGCCTGGGCACGTCTGCCCCGCTGGGAACGTCTGCCGCGGGGCGCTTCGGCGTCGTCGGCGGCCGCTGCCGCGCCTGGCGCAGCGGGCTGCGCGACCGAGCCCTGCGAGCCGGAACCAGCGGGCCACTGCGCGTTCGACCCCTGGGAGGCGGCGGGACCGGCAGGCCACTGTGCGTCGGAGCCCTGAGGGGCGGGGTGGGAGGGCCAGGAAGCGTCGGGGGTCTGGGGGACGGACGGGCGGGCGGCCCAGCCGGCGTCGGCGGGCTGTTGGGGGCGGGCGGCGCGGCGGGCCGCCCAGAGGTCCTGTCCGCCGTCGCCGCCGGTCGCCGGCTGCTGGGGGGCCGCGGCCTCGGCGGCACGAGCAGCGGAGGCCGCGGCCTCGGCGGCGCGAGCGGCGGAGCGGCGACGAGCCCTGCCGGACCCCGTGCCACGCCCGCCACGCGAACCGCCGGCTCGCCCGTCGCCGGCCCCGGCAGCAGCACCAGGCGCGCCGGAACGGCCGGAACCGTCATAAGCGCCGGGAACCCCGCTGGAACGGCCGGAACCGTCATAAGCGCCGGGAACCCCGCTGGAACGGCCGGAACCGTCGTAGGCGCCGGGAGCACCGCCGTACCCGCCGGAAGCGCCGCCGGAGGCGAAGGGGCCGCCCGGGCCCGGGGTGTTGTCGGCGGGGTCGCCGGAGCGTCGTCCCGATCTCACAGCCCTGACGCCCCGATCAGGTTGCCCAGCCCGTACGTGATCCCCGCGGCCACCGCGCCCACCACGAGCTGACGCAACCCCGAGTACCACCAGCTGCGCGCCGTCACGGCGGACACCAGCGCGCCCGCCCCGAACAACGCCGCGCACGACACCACGGCCGACAAGGTAAGCCCCTCGACTCCGAACAGGTACGGCAGGAGCGGCAGCACCGCCCCCACACTGAACGACAGGAACGACGACACCGCCGCCACCTTCGGCGAGGGCAGCGCGCCGGGAACGACACCCAGCTCGTTCTGGGCGTGGACCTCAAGGGCCCGCTCGGGATTGCGGGAGATCTGCCGGGCCACCGCCGCGGCGAGGCCGGGCTCCACCCCCTTGTCCACGAACGACTGAGCCAGCTCGGCCAGCTCGGCCTCCGGGTTGCCGGCGAGCTCCCGCTGCTCCACGGCGATCTCGGCCTGGGCCAGCTCGCGCTGGCTGGCCACGGAGACGTACTCGCCGCCCGCCATGGACAGGGCCCCGGCCGCCAGCCCGGCCACGCCGCTGAGGGCGACGACCCTGGTGCTGGCGGTGCCGCCCGCGACGCCGGCGATGAGCGCGAAGTTCGACACCAGGCCGTCCATCGCGCCGAACACCGAGGGCCGCAACCAGCCCCCGCTGACGTCGCGATGGCGATGGTGGATCTCCGCGCCGCCGGTCATCGCGGGTTCTTCTCCTTCGCCGCGGCATCGTCGTCCGCGTCGGTGTCGGAGGGTTCGGCGGGGCCGTCGCGATCGTCGCCGTTCTCGCCGTGATCGGCTGGCTCGGCCGGCACGGCGGCCGGCGCGTCGGACGAGCCGGGATCGGCCTGACCGCTCTCGTGCGCCGGATCCACCGCCAGGTCGAGCGGCACGACCCGCTCCTCGGTGTCCTTGTTCCTGGTCAGCCAGAGGTAGACCAGTGCGCCGACGAACAGCACGATGGACGTCCACTGGTTGAGCCGCAGGCCGAGGAAGGTCACCGCGTGGTCGACCCCGCCGACCGGGTCGATGCGCAGGCCCTCGATCCAGAAGCGGCCCAGCGTGTAGCCGGCGACGTAGAGGGCGAACAGCCGCCCGTGCCGCAGCGCGAACCGCTTGCCCGCCAGGATGAGCAGGAAGCCGAGCGCGACGTCCCACAGCGACTCGTACAGGAAGGTCGGGTGGTACAGGACGCCCGGCTCGCCGCCGTGGTCGACGTCGATCTCCAGGCCCCACGGCAGCGTGGTCGGGCCGCCGTAGAGCTCCTGGTTGAACCAGTTGCCCCAGCGGCCGATGGCCTGCGCGAAGGCGATGCCCGGCGCGACCGTGTCGGCGACGGCGCTCATGGAGATGCCGCGCTTGCGCACGGCCCACCACACGCCGACGCCGCCGAGCGCGATCGCGCCCCAGATGCCGAGCCCGCCCTCCCAGATGAACAGGGCCTGGTACGGCTTCTTGATCGCACGGCTGCCGAAGTAGGTCTGCCAGTCGGTGATGACGTGGTAGAGCCGGCCGCCGATCAGACCGAAGATCACCGCGGGGACCGCGATGTCGATGATCGTCCCCTTCTGGCCGCCGCGGGCGACCCAGCGCCGCTCGCTCAGCCAGACGGCGACGACGACGCCGAGCACGATGCACAGTGCATAGGCCCGGATCGGGATGATTCCGAGATACCAGACCCCCTGGGAAGGGCTGGGAATCGAGGCTAGGGGCATGTCAGGTGAGGGTAGCGCAGCCTGCGGCTACTTGGCGGCCTTCGTGACCGCATCGCGAAGTTGCTGCGGCGAGAACGCCGCCTCGCCGATGCTGGTGCCGTTGACCTTCACGGTGGGCGTGCCCTCGATCGACTGCGCCGACATGATCTTCGCACTGTCCGTCAGCACGGCGGGAGCGTGCTTCTGGGACGTGACGCAACTCTCGAAATCGGGCGAGGTGACCCCGGCCTCCTTGCCCCACTCGACGAGCTGGCCGGTCTTGAACCCCTCGACGGTCTCGGCCGGCTGGTTCTTGTAGATCAGGTCGTGGAAGGCCATCCACTGCTTGCCGTCGGCGACGCAGCGGGCGGCCGCCGCGGCGCGCACGGAGTTGCCCTTCGTCGGCTCCCTGGAGAAGATCGTGATCGGATGGAAGACGACCTTGGCCTTGCCCTCGGCGGCCAGGTTCTTGAAGGTCGAGCCGCTGACCCGCTCCAGCTCCTTGCAGACGGGACACTGGAAGTCCTCGTAGATGTCGACCACCGGCTGCGTCACGCCCGCCTTGGCCATCACGGCGCTGCCGTCGGGCTGCAGGGTGATCGGCGCGAGCTCGGCTCCGGCCTGCTCCGACTTGGAGGAGCTGATCGTGTACCAGGCGCCGAGGCCGACCGCGGCCACCGCGACCACGGCCGCGGTCGTGTAGGTCACCACCTTCTTGCGCTTCTCCTGGGCGCGGGCGGCGGCCTGCTGTTCCCTGATCTTCTCGCGCGCCGACATGTTCTGGTCAGACTTGGTGCGCTGCGCTTTGCTCATCCTCGATCTCCTCTTCGTCACCTGTGTCCTCCTCGGCACCCGCCAGTCCGAGCGCCCCGTCGAGGGCGAACCGTCCCGGCGGGAAGCGGGCCGTCCATGCGCCGAGCAGCACCAGGCCGAAGTCGCGCAGGATGTCGAGCAGGTAGGCCGGCTCCTGTCCTGTCTCCAGCTGGCCGCCGCCGCCGAAGCAGCCGCAGTCGATCCGCAGGCCGTGCGCCCAGGCCCAGGCGATGCCGAACACGAAGGCGAACATGAGTAGCGCGGCGACCACCGCTGCCACCCTGGTCAGCAGACCGACGACCAGGAGCACGCCGACGACGATCTCCAGGATCGGCAGGACGTAGCCCACCATCTCGGCGATCGACTCGGGCAGCAACTGGTACGCCTTGACCGCGACCACGGAGTCGGACGGATTGCCGATCTTCAGCGCGCCCGCCGCGATCAGCACGCCCCCCAGGATCAGCCGGGCGACGGTCGTCACCCACAGTATCGCCGATCTGCCGTTGTGTGACGGTTGTGACGCGGCCACGGGTGATCTCCTCTTCCTCTGCGCCGGGAATGCGCACAGTACCGGGACATCATCCGATCACGCTCGGGATAAGCGTCGGCTAAGGCAGAGTCCCGTTCACGAAATGGTAGGAAGTCCACGATACTGCTGCGCCCGGAATTCGCTCGGCGGCAGACCGGCGCGGCGGGTGAACAACCTGGTGAAATAGGCCGGGTCGTCGTAGCCGACGCGCCGGGCCACGGCGGCGACCGGCAGGTCGGTGGTGGCCAGCAGGTCCTTGGCCCGGTTGAGCCTGATGGACAGCACGTAGTCCTTGGGGCTGCACCCGGCCAGCCGGCGCACGGCGCGGCGCAGCTCGGTGAGCGGCATGCCGAGGCGTCTGGCGTGCTCGGCGACCGGCACCGGCAGGCAGGCGTCCCTGGCCAGCCCGGCCAGCACCGGGTCGCCGTAGGGGTCCTCGTCGGCGCGGCCGCGCCTGAGGGCGACCAGGACCTCGTGCACGATGGCCGAGGTCTCCACCTCCAGGTACGGGCCTCCCCTGCGGCACGCCTGGGCGATGCGGCCGATGGCGTGGGCGGCCGGTTCCGCGGTGGTGAGCGGGGTGACCGGGTTGCCCGCGTCCACGAAGCCGAGGTCCTGGTAGGCGGTGGCGGCGGGGCCGGTGAAGTCGACGAACCACTCGTCCCAGCCGGCCTCGTCGGGCGCGTAGTGGTGGCGTACGCCGGGCAGGAGCCAGATGACGGCGGGCGCGACGACGTCGACGACGGGCCCCTCCCCCTGGCGGAACCACCCGCGGCCCGCGGTCACCAGGACGGCCACGTGGTGCTGCAGGGTGCGCGGCCCCACCGTGGGCAGCCGCCCCTCCTGGCGCCCGACGCCGAGGCACACCAGGCCGAGCCCGCGATGGGCGGGCCCCGGGGTCAGGTACTGCATCCACTTGCCGTAGGGCGGGGTCATCCGGTCTCCGCGGTTGAGTCCAACAGGTTGTCTGGGTTTGTCCATGGCCGTTGACCTGCGGTCTTGGCAGGGTTGCGGGGCGCGAAATCCTATCGGAGGAAGAGTTATGGGTGTTTTCTCGGTCGAGAACGGAGTGTTCCGGCTCGACGGCGCGGAGTTCAGGGTGTTGTCGGGCGCCATGCACTACTTCCGGGTGCATCCCGGGCAGTGGCGGCACCGGCTGGCGATGTTGCGGGCGATGGGGCTGAACACCGTCGAGACGTACGTGCCGTGGAACCTGCACGAGCCGCGCAGGGGCGAGTTCCGCCGGATGGAGGAGCTGGGCGCGTTCCTGGACGCGGCGGCCGAGGAGGGGCTGCTGGCGATCGTGCGGCCGGGCCCCTACATCTGCGCCGAATGGGACAACGGCGGCCTGCCGGCCTGGCTCACCGGCCGGATCAGGACCTGCGACCCCGAGTACCTGGGCCACGTGGACCGCTACTTCGACCGGCTGCTCCCGCAGGTCGTCGAGCGGCAGGTGACCCGCGGCGGCAACGTGATCATGGTCCAGGTGGAGAACGAGTACGGCTCTTACGGAAGCGACCTGACCTACCTGCGCCACCTGGCCGACGGCCTGGCGGCCAGGGGCGTCGAGGTGCCCCTGTTCACCTCCGACGGCCCGGCCGACTGGTACCTGACCGGCGGCACCGTGCCGGGCGTGCTGGCCACGGTGAACTTCGGCTCCGATCCCGACCGGGCCTTCGCCGTGCTGCGCGAGCACCGGCCGGACGACCCGCCGTTCTGCATGGAGTTCTGGTGCGGCTGGTTCGACCACTGGGGCCACGAGCACGTGACCAGGGACGCCGGTGACGCGGCCGCCGTCCTGGAGCGCATACTCGAACTCGGCGCGTCGGTGAACCTGTACATGGCGCACGGCGGCACCAACTTCGGCACCTGGGCGGGCGCCAACCAGGCCGGCGAGCGCGCGATGGGCGACTGGCGGCCGACCGTCACCTCCTACGACTACGACGCGCCGATCGACGAGCGCGGGGCGCCCACCGAGAAGTTCTGGCGCTTCCGCGAGGTGTTGTCGCGGTACGCGGGCGAGCCGCCGGCGGTGCCGCCGGTCCCGGCCGTGCTGCCGCCGGCGACGTTGCGGCCGGTGCAGTCGGTGCCGCTGGGCGAGGCGCTGGAGGCGGTGGCGGGGCCGGTGACGAGCGCGCCGGTGCCGCCGTCGTTCGAGGAACTGGGGCTGGAGCACGGGCTGGTGCTGTACCGGGCGCAGGTGCCGGGGCCGCGCGGTGCGTACCGGCTGCGGCTGCCGGGGCTGCGCGACCGGGCGCACGTGTTCGTGGACGGCCGGCTCGCCGGGGTGTTCGAGCGCGACGCCGAGGAGCCGGAGGTGACGGTGTCCGGCCCCGCCACGGTGGAACTGCTGGTGGAGTCGATGGGACGGACGAACTACGGGCCGCTGACCGGCGAGAGCAAGGGCCTGACCGGCGGCGTCCTGCACCACCAGCAGTACCTGAACGGGTGGAGCGCGCGGCCGATCCCGCTGGCGGACGTCTCCGCGGTGCCGTTCGCCGGCGGCCCGGAAGCCGGGCCCAGGTCGTTCTTCCGGTTCGTCCTGGAGGTGGACGAGCCCGCCGACACGTTCCTCGCGCTGCCCGGCTGGGGCAAGGGGTACGTCTGGGTGAACGGCTTCTGCCTGGGCCGCTACTGGGAGCGCGGCCCGCAGCGCACCCTCTACGTCCCGGCCCCGCTGCTGCGCGCCGGGACGAACGAGATCGTCGTCCTGGAGCTCGACCAGGTGGGCCCGGCCCTGGAACTGCGCACCGAGCCCGACCTGGGCTGACCCCGGCGGCACGACATGACGAAAGGCGCGCCCCCACTGGGGGACGCGCCTTTCGCGACGGACTGGGACGGCCCGGCGAGGGCTCAGCGGCGCACGCCGCGGGCCATGTCGCCGGCCAGCGCCATGATCGACTCGCGCCCGGCGGCCTCGTCGGGCGCGTCGAGGATGCGGCGGATGAACGCCGACCCCACGATCACGCCGTCGGCGTAGCGGGCCACCTCGGCCGCCTGCGCGCCCGTGCCGACGCCCAGGCCCACGCAGACGGGCAGGTCGGTGTGCGCGCGGGTGCGCTTGACCAGGCCCTCGGCCGCCGAGTTCACGCTCTCCCTGGCGCCTGTGACGCCCATCAGCGAGGCGGCGTAGACGAAGCCGGTGCAGCAGTCGACCACGGCCTTGATGCGCTCCTCCGTGGAGCTGGGCGCCACCAGGAACACCGTGTCGATGCCCGCCTCGGCCGAGGCCGTGCGCCACGGCTCGGACTCCTCCGGCGTCAGGTCGGGCGTGATCGTGCCGACGCCGCCCGCGTTGGCCAGGTCACGGGCGAACCGGTCGGCGCCGTAGCGGTCGATCGGGTTCCAGTACGTCATGACGAGCGTGGCGGCCCCCGTGGCGGCGACCCCCTCGACGGTGCGCATCACGTCGGCGATGCGGGTGCCGTTGACCAGCGAGCGGTGCACCGCGTCCTGGATCGTCGGCCCGTCCATGAGCGGGTCGGAGTAGGGCAGGCCGATCTCGATGACGTCGCAGCCCGCCTCGACCAGGGCCGCGGCGGCGGCGATCGCGCCGTCCTTGGACGGGAAGCCGGCAGGCAGGTAGCCGACGAGCGCGGCCCGGTTGTCCGCCTTCGCCTTGGCGAAAACCGTCTGAAGAGTCGTCATGTCTGTCCGTTTCGAAGGTCGAGTCCCACCATGATGCCCTGCCGCAGGCCGTCTCCCGGTCACCCGCGCCGCGCTGCCGGGGGCGTCAGAGGTTGAAGTACTTCATGGCGGTGCCCATGTCCTTGTCGCCGCGCCCGGACAGGTTGACCAGGATCGTCGAGTCGGGGCCGAGCTCGCGGCCCAGCTTCAGCGCGCCCGCCAGCGCGTGGGAGGACTCGATGGCCGGGATGATGCCCTCGGTCCTGGCCAGCAGCGAGAACGCCGCCATGGCCTCGTCGTCGGTGACGCCGTGGTAGGTGGCGCGGCCGGAGTCCTTCAGCCAGGCGTGCTCGGGGCCGACGCCCGGGTAGTCGAGGCCGGCCGAGATCGAGTGGGACTCGATCGTCTGGCCCTCGTCGTCCTGGAGCACGTACGTGCGTGAGCCGTGCAGCACGCCCACCGAGCCGGCGGTGAGGGTGAGCGCGTGCTCGCCGCTCTCCAGGCCGTGGCCGGCCGCCTCGTAGCCGTGCAGGGCCACGTTCTCGTCGCCGATGAAGGCGTGGAAGATGCCGATGGCGTTGCTGCCGCCGCCGACCGCCGCGCACACCGCGTCGGGCAGCCCGCCGGTCAGCTCCTGCATCTGGCGGCGGGCCTCGACGCCGATGATGCGGGCGAAGTCGCGCACGATCTCGGGGAACGGGTGGGGCCCGGCGACGGTGCCGAACAGGTAGTGGGTGGTGTCGACGTTGGTCACCCAGTCGCGGAACGCCTCGTTGATGGCGTCCTTCAGCGTCTTGGAGCCGTTGTGGACGGGCACCACGGTCGCGCCGAGCAGCTTCATCCGGGCCACGTTGAGCGCCTGGCGCTCGCAGTCGACCGCGCCCATGTAGATGACGCACTCCAGGCCGAGCAGGGCGGCCGCGGTGGCCGTGGCCACGCCGTGCTGGCCGGCGCCGGTCTCGGCGATCACCCGCTTCTTGCCCAGGCGCCTGGTCAGCAGCGCCTGGCCGAGCACGTTGTTGATCTTGTGGGCGCCGGTGTGGGTGAGGTCCTCCCGCTTGAGCACGATACGCGCGCCGCCGGCCTCCTGGCTGAAGCGCCGCACGTCGGTCAGCGTGGTCGGCCGGCCGGCGTAGGTGCGCAGCAGGTGGTCGAACTCGCGCAGGAACTCGGGATCGGTCTTGGCCTTGTCGTAGACGGCGGCCACCTCGTCGAGCGCGGGGATGAGCGCCTCGGGCACGTAGCGGCCGCCGAAGATGCCGAACTTGCCGTGCAGGTCGGGGTCGTTGCCGTACGCGGCGCCGCCGGCCAGGTCGGCGGCGCTGAGGATGGAGCCTTCGTTAGCCACTGCTATCCCTCTGCTGAGTGGTCGGGGCGCGTCGACGGGTGAGCGCCGGCGGTCACCAACGCCTCCACGGCCTTGCGCGGATCCTTGCCGGTGACCAGGCTCTCCCCCACCAGGACGGCGTCGGCGCCACCCCTGGCGTAGGCGAGCAGGTCGTGCGGGCCGCGCACGCCCGACTCGGCGATCTTGATCACATTATCCGGGATCTTCGGCGCCAGCTTCGCGAAGACGTCGCGGTCGACCTCAAGAGTCTTCAAATTACGCGCGTTGACCCCGATGACCCGCGCCCCGGCGGCGACCGCCCGCTCCAGCTCCTCCTCGGTGTGCACCTCGACCAGCGGGGTGAGCCCGATGGACTCGGCCCGCTCGATCAGCGACACCAGCGCCTCCTGCTCCAGGCAGACGACCATCAGCAGCGCCAGGTCGGCGCCGTGGGCCCTGGCCTCCCAGAGCTGGTAGGAGGTGAGGATGAAATCTTTACGCAGGATGGGGATGTCGACGCGGGCGCGGACGGCCGCCAGGTCCTCCAGGCTGCCCCCGAACTTGCGCCGCTCGGTCAGCACGCTGATCACGTGGGCGCCGCCGGCCTCGTAGTCGGCCGCGAGCGCGGCGGGGTCGGCGATGGCGGCGAGCGCGCCCTTGGACGGGCTCGACCGCTTGACCTCGGCGATCACCGAGATCCTGTCACCCCCGAGTGCGGCCATCGCGTCTCTCGGCCCCTGGGCCCGCTCGGCTCGCCGCTTGAGCTCGTCGATCGACACGGCCTGCTGACGTGCGGCGAGATCGGCGCGCACCCCTTCGAGGATGTCGTCGAGGACACTCGGTCCTTCCGTCCGCTCACTCACGCGCTTGAGGTCCCTCCGGTTGACAGTGGGGGTGGCAGAGAGTTCGCCTCGCGTCCGCTCTCGGCCTTGTCCTGCGATGGTATCGGCCCCACCGGGGTCACCTCGCCACAGGGCCCGTACTACGGCGCGAGGAACGCCCCGAAGGGGAGGTTTCGGACGACCCAGTAGACCATCACGACCGCGAGGAAGGCCCACAGCCACGCCGGATGGGCCAAAGTGGTGCGCCGCGGCCTGCCCTGCCACGCCCGTACGACCCACCGGCCCCACCAGAACAGCAGGAACGGGATCATGGCGACGGCCAGCGGATTGAGCCCCAGGGCGGCCACCGGGTCGAGGTGGGCCAGCGCGTGGATGGTGCGCAACGTGCCGCAGCCCGGGCAGTAGAGGCCGGTGACCCACAGGAACGGGCAGGTCGGGTAGTGGCCGGGCTGGTTGGGGTCGACCACGCCGACCACGCCGAACACGGCTCCCGCCGCGGCCGCAACACCGAGCGGCGCGAGCAGGCCCTTCAGCCGCCCCGTCCCCCGCCGCCCGGTTGTTGCGATGTCCATGCTGTCAGTATCCCCGTCCGTCAGTACGAGCCGTAGCTGCTCGTCGAGGCGGCGAGCAGGATGAACACCACCACGTAGAAGATGATGAGCAGGACGATGGCGATGATGCCGAAGATCAGGCTGCGCTTCCACCAGGTCTTGGCCTCCTCGGCGGCCTGCATGGCGCCCTGGACGTCGCCGACCTGCCACTTGGAGTTGACCTGCGACGACTTCACGATGGCCACGATGCCGAGGGGCAGGCAGCAGAACAGGGTGGTGAGGATCGCCGGGACCAGCTGGTTGTCCGGCGGGGTGCCGCCGCCGGGGCCGTAACCGCCACCGGGGTAGCCACCGGGCGGCTGCCCGTAACCGCCGCCGGGGGGCGGGCCGTAGCCGCCACCGCTCGGGGGCTGCTGCCCGTAACCGCCACCGGGGGGCTGCTCACCATAGCCGCCGCCACTCGGGGGCTGCTGGCCGTAGCCGCCGCCGTAACCACCGCCGCTGGGCGGCTGCTGGCCGTAGCCGCCACCACCGCTCGGCGGCTGCTGCCCGTAACCGCCGCCGGGCGGCTGGGCGCCGTAACCGCCGTCGCCCTGGTTTCCGTAACTCATGCTCGTGACTCCTCATGTCGTCAGCGTGAAGCGAGTTGCGCGCGGCAGCCTAGCGATAAAGCATCCCCTACGTGGACTAACGCCCACGTTGCGGACAATTCGTAATCACACCGCAAGCGGGGCGTCACGCTGCGCCCCGCCCGTTCACGAGTAGTCGCTGACGGAGGCCGCCGAGCCGATGCCGATCAGGGTCAGCCAGAACCCGCCGAACAGGATCCAGAAGAGCACGAACAGCACGACCATGATGTAGGAGGTCACCAGGCCGCCCATCGCCATGCCCTGGCCCTCCTCCCCCGTGCGCTTGATGCGGTTGAGCGCGATGTGGCCGAGGATGACGCCGACGATGCTGGTCGCGCCGCAGGTGACCAGGCCGACGATGCCCAGGATGAGCGAGGCCACCGCCATGCCGTTGGTGGAGCGGGGCTGCTGCGGGGCGCCGTACTGGCCGTAGCCCTGCTGGCCGTAGCCCTGCTGGCCGTAGCCCGGCTGCCCGTAGGTCTGCTGGCCGTAGCCCGGCTGGGCGTAGCCGCCGCTCGGGGGCTGCGGCTGCTGGCCGTAGCCGAGGGGCTCTTGGGGGTAGCTCGGCGGCTGCTGGTTGTAGCCGTAACCGCCGCCGCTGGGCGGCTGCTGGCCGTAGCCGCCGCCGCTCTGCGGCTGCTGGCCGTAACCCCCGCCGCTCTGCGGCTGCTGGCCGTAACCCCCGCCGTTCTGGGGCTGCTGACCGTAGCCGCCGCTCTGGGGCTGCTGGCCGTAACCCCCGCCGTTCTGGGGCTGCTGACCGTAGCCGCCGCTCTGGGGCTGGTGGCCGTAACCCGGGCCCTGGCCGTAGCCGCCGCCGGTGGGCGGCTGCTGGCCGTAGCCGCCGCCGGGGGGCTGCCCGCCGTGGCCCCCGCTGCCGCCCTGGTCCCCGTAGCTCATGAGCTGGCTCCTCTTGTCTTCTGACGAGTTGCACCGGCAGCTTATTGAGAAAACGTTTGCCGAGCAGACAGAGGTTCAGAACCGTGGAGATTTCGTAACTACCGCCCTCAACGGGGTTCCGGGGACTCCGTCGGGTCGTCGCCGCGGTCGAGCGCGTCCCACAACTCGCGGTCCTCATGGCCCCTGCGGGCCGCGACCGCGCCCGCCCGCTCGCCCGCCCGCTCGCCCGTCGCGTCAGCCGCCCTGTCGTAACGCGACGACATGCCCGCCCACCTGCCGCCGCGCACCGCGGCCAGCACGCCGCCGGCCAGGAGCAGGAACGCGCCGAGTCCGGCCACCACCGGCCAGCCCGGCACGGGCTCCCAGGGCAGGCCGGCCACCGCGCGGACCGCGTTGTGCTCGCGCAGCCAGCCGGTCACGGTGGCCGAGGCCAGCCCCGCCCACGTGCCCGCCGCCGCGCCCGCGCCGCAGAGCGCCACCAGCGCGCCGACGACCCGGCGCCCGGCGCCCTTGGTCGCCAGGACGGCCACCACGCCCGCCAGCCCGGCCAGCCCCAGCGGCGAGAGCACGGGGCTCAGGTCGCCGCCGGTCGGCGCGACCGCGTCGGCGGCCTGCGCGCCGAGCACCCGCACCCAGACCTGACCGGCCGCCAGCAGCACCAGGCAGCTGCCCAGGACGGTCAGCGCCAGCCACGCCCACAACTCGCGCCGCCCGTTCCCGGAGCCCTTGCCGGAACCCTCGCCAGACGTCATGCCGGAGCCGCTAACCGAGCAGACCGGCGTCGAAGCAGGTGCGGTCGCCCGTGTGGCACGCGGCGCCGACCTGGTCGACCTTGACCAGGATGGTGTCGCCGTCGCAGTCGAGGGCCACGCTCTTGACGTGCTGGACGTGCCCGGAGGTGTCGCCCTTGACCCACAGCCGGTCGCGGCTGCGCGACCAGTAGGTGGCCCGGCCGGTGGTGAGCGTGAGATGCAGCGCCTCGTCGTTCATCCAGGCCATCATGAGCACTTCGCCGGTGTCGTGCTGCTGGGCGATGGCGGGCACGAGGCCGTCCGCGTTGCGCTTCAGCCGTGCGGCGATCTCGGGGTCGAGGGACATGGTGCCATTCAACCAGCCCTCCCCCGTGCTCCCGCCTCCGGCTGGGCCAGCGCCTGCGACAAGGTGTCATGGATCGGGAACAGGGCCGCCAGGTTCGTCCTGCGCAGCCGCCGCAGCACCTGGCCGTCCGAGGCCACCAGCGCCATCGTGCCGTCCCTGTCGCGCAACGCGGCGAGCTGGCGCACCAGGACCCCGAGCCCCGTGGTGTCGATGAAGGTCAGCCCCGTCAGGTCGACCACCAGCCGCGTGCCGTCGGCCGCCACCGCCTCGTCCAGGCACCTCCTGACCCGGGCGACGTTGTCCACGTCGACCTCGCCCGTGAGGGCGACCACCACGATGTCCCCGTGCCTGCTGTGCGTCGTCTCCAGAACGTTCACGCCCATGCCTTTCATGACCCTTCCTGGGCGGCCCCGCCGAAAACGTACACCGGCGGAACGGGTGACGGTGTGTTTTGCCGAGAACGCGTTACGTGATCGCGGGCATCACGGTAATTTCTAGGCGACGCGTGCTAGGGAGGACACATCGTGGTGCACGTCGCGGGCTCGGTCCTCGACCCCGATCTGGGGGACCACGTCTGCCTGCCGTTCGAGGGCGAGCGGGAGCGCATGACGACGACCAGGCAGTTCACACTCAACGGGCTGCGCCGCCGGACCAAGGTGGTGATCATCACCCATGCGGAGACCCCCGAGCGCACCCGGGGCCGGCTGGCGCCGCTCGTCCCGGGCTTCGACGACGCCGAGGCGGCCGGGCAGGTGGAGATCCTGTCCTGCGCCGACACGCACTTCACCGACGGCCGCCTCGACCCCGACCGCCTGCTGCACGCCCTGGCCGACGCCCACCACCGGGCGCGCCGGCACGGCCAGCACGGCGTCTACGCCCTGATCGACGCCTCCTGGGGAGCGCGCGACGCGCAGGCCCAGGCGGCGTTCGAGGCCACCGCCAACGAGCTGTTCGGCGAGCGCTGGCTGGCCGCGGTGTGCCAGTACGACCGCGAGCTGTTCCCCCTCGACGCCATCGAGCGGGCCACCGCGGTGCACCCCATCGCGCCCGAGCAGGCCCTGCTGCGCTTCGCCAGCACCTCCTCGCCGCCGGGGCTGCGGGTGTGGGGCGACGTCGACCTCACCAACCGGCCGGCGTTCGGCTCGGTGTTGTCGCCGCTGGAGAAGGAGCCGGGCCAGGTCGTGATCGACGCCTCCCACCTCGACTTCATCGACGCCGGCTCGGCCAGGCTGCTGACCGTCACGGCCGCGGCCAGGCCGTACGGCTCGACCGTGGTCGTCTGCGCCGAGCGGGTGGCCCGGGTGCTCCGGCTGGTCAGGGCCGACACGCACGTCGTCGTCCGCCGGGTGGGCGATGGGTAGGCAGGTGCTCCGGGCGACCTTCGCGCGCGGGCGCATCACGTTCCTGCGCAGGGCCGTGGCCGAGCAGGCCGCCTACGAGGGGCTGAGCGGCCGGCGGCTGGAGGACTTCGTGCTGGCGGTCAACGAGGTCACCACCAACGCGGTCCTGCACGGCGGCGGCCAGGGGCGGCTGCGGTTGTGGTCGGGCGAGGGACGGCTGTGGTGCGAGGTCACCGACCAGGGTCCGGGGCTGCCGCCCGGCTGGATGGGCGAGGCGCGCCCGCCCGCGGGGCTGGAGTTCCGCGGGCGGGGGCTGTGGCTGACCCGGATGTTGTGCGACCACATCACGATCGTGTCCGGTCCCGCGGGCACGAGCGTGACGTTCGCCGCCGCCCTCGACTAGGGACGCGCGCTCAGGAGTGCGCCGCCGAGACCCAGGAGGCGTGCAGGTCGGCGTAGACGCCGGGCTGGGTGACCAGCTCGGCGTGCGGGCCGCGCTGCACCAGGCGGCCGGCGTCGAACACCAGCACCTCGTCGGCGTTCTCCGCCGTCGACAGCCGGTGGGCGATCGAGACGGCCGTGCGGCCCCGGGTGACGCCCTCCAGCGCGCGGGCCAGGCGCACCTCGGTGGCCGGGTCGACGGCCGAGGTGGCCTCGTCCAGCAGCAGCAGGTCGGGGTCGGCGAGGTAGGCGCGGGCCAGGGCGACGAGCTGGCGCTCGCCCGCCGACAGCGACTCCCCGCGCTGGCCGACGGGCGTGTCCAGGCCCGCGGGCAGGCCCTCGACCCAGTCGGCCAGGCCCAGCTCGGTCATCGCGAGCTGGATCTCCTCGCGGGTCGCCGGCGGCCTGCCGTACCGGACGTTGTCCTCCAGGGTGCCGTCGAACAGGAAGCCGTCCTGGGGGACCATGACGATGCGTTCGCGCAGGGAGGAGAAGCGCACGTCGCGCAGGTCGTGGCCGTCCACCGTGACGCGGCCGCCGACCGGGTCCATGAGCCGGGTCAGCAGCTTGGCGAACGTGGTCTTGCCCGACCCGGTCTCGCCGACGACGGCGACGCGCGAGCGCGGCGGGATCTCCAGCGAGACCTCGCGCAGCACGGGCGGGCCGCCCGGGTAGGAGAAGTGCACGTTCTCGAAGGCCACCGAGATCGGGCCCCTGGGCAGCTGCACGCCCTTCTCGCCGGGGTCGG
The DNA here is from genome assembly GCF_040675255.1 of Nonomuraea sp. NPDC049624. NCBI lineage: Bacteria > Bacillati > Actinomycetota > Actinomycetes > Streptosporangiales > Streptosporangiaceae > Nonomuraea > Nonomuraea sp. NPDC049624. Next base: position 164,819 of record NZ_JBFAOR010000006.1, read on the forward strand.
CGACGTCCGGCGGGGTGTCCAGCACGCCCAGGATGCGGCGGTACCCGGCGACCGCGTTCTGGGCCTCGTTCAGCACCTCGGTGGCGGTCTGCAGCGGCGAGACGAACAGCGTGACCAGGAAGAGGAAGGCCACCAGCTTGCCCGCGGTGATGTCGCCGGACACGCCGAGCCGGACGCCGAGCAGCACGATGCCGGCGATGGCCAGCGCGGCCACGATCTCGGTCAGCGGGAAGACGAAGCCGACGATGGTCTGGGCCTTGATCTGCGCGCTCCTGTTGGCGTCCACGGCCTTGTCGATGCGGTCCGCGGTACGCCGCTCGGAGGCGTAGGCCCTGATGACGGCGGCGCCGACGACGGACTCGCTGACCGCGGCGAGCATGTCGCCGGTCCGCTCGCGCACGGTCGTGTACGCCCGCGACAACAGCCGCTGGAACCGCGGCAGCGCGATCATCAACGGCACGAAGCACACCCACACCAGCAGCGTGAGCTGCCAGGAGTAGACCAGCATGAGCACGCTGGCCACGAAGAGCTGGCCGAACGCCACGATGATCATCAGCCCGCCCCACTGCATGAACGTGCTGATCTGGTCGATGTCGTTGGTGACCCGCGAGACCAGCGCGCCGCGCCGCTCGCTGTTCTGGGTGAGCACCGACAGGTCGTGAACGTGCCGGAACCCGCGCACGCGCAGGCTGGCCAGCGACGACTCGGTGGCCTTGTACAGGCGCACGTTCATGATGTAGCCGGCCAGCGCGGTCAGCAGCACGGCCGCGGCGCACACCAGGACGGCCCGGGTGATGTACGGCAGGTCCGGCGTGCCGCTCTTGATGCCGGTGTCGATCGTCTGCTGCACCGCGATCGGCACGATGATCTTGCCGATGGTCGCCACGACGGCCAGCCCGAGCGTGCCGGCCAGCCCCTTGCGGAACTCGGGGGTCAGCGACAGGCCGTGCCAGATGGTGGCCAGCGCCGACCGCTCGACGTTGCCCTGGAGCGCCTCGCTCATGCGCTGACCTCTTCCTCTTCCTCTTCGGCGTCCTGGGCCAGCGACAGGTCGATGGCGGCCCGTTCGGCCTCCTCGCGCTCGTAGGCGGTCACCAGGTTGCGGTATCCGGGACAGCGCACGAGCAGCTCCTCGTGGGTCCCGCGGTCCTCGACCCGGCCGTGGTCGAGGTAGACCACCTCGTCGGCCAGGGCGATGGTGGCCATCCGGTAGGCGACGACCACGACGGTGGAGGCCTCCGCGCTGTCGCGCAGCCCGTGCAGGATCTTGGCCTCGACCTGGGGGTCCACGCTGGAGGTGGCGTCGTCGAGGATGAGCAGGCGCGGGCGGCGGACCACCGCGCGGGCCAGCGCGATGCGCTGGCGCTGACCGCCGGACAGCGACGCGCCGCGCTCGCCGACGCGGGTGTCGAGCCCGTCGCCCAGGCGGCCGACGAAACCGTCGGCCTGGGCCAGGCGCAGCGCCGCCCACACGTCCTCGTCGCCGGCGTCCAGGCCGAGGGCGACGTTGCCGCGTACGGTGTCGTCGAACAGGAACGTCTGCTGCGGCACCAGCGCGGCCGAGCCGGCGATGGCGCCGTAGGGCAGGTCGCGCACGTCGACGCCGTCGAGCAGCACCTGCCCGGAGTCGGGGTCGACGAGCCGGACCAGGAGCTGGACCAGCGTCGACTTGCCCGACCCGGTCGGCCCCACCAGGGCCACGGTACGGCCGGGCGGCACGTCGAAGGTGACGTCGTGCAGCACCTCGGCCTGGCCGTAGGCGTAGGACACGCCGGCCACCTTCAGCTCGGCGGGCCCGGACGAGGCCACGGGCGTGTCGCCGTAGTCCATGGAGCCGTCGGCGTCGAGCACGGCCTGCACCCGCTGCCAGCCGACGACGCTGCGCGGCAGCTCGGCCAGCACCCAGCCCAGCGCCCTGATCGGGAAGGCCAGCAGCGTGAACAGGTAGGCGACCTGCACCAGGTCGCCGGAGTCGATCGAGCCGGTGGACAGGCGCAGCGCGCCGACCCCCAGCACGGCGAGCACGCCGATCGTGGGCAGCGCCTCCAGCATGGGGTCGAACAGCCCGCGCACCCGGCCGACGGCGATGTTGGCGTCGCGCAGCTCGTGGGCGCGGCGGCGGAACCGGTCGGTCTCCAGTTCCTCGCGGCCGAGGGTCTTGATGACCAGCGCGCCGTCGAAGCTCTCGTGCGCGATCTCGCTCACCTCGGCGCGCAGCTGCTGGGCGCGGGTGGCCAGGGGGCTGAGCCTGCGCTGGTAGACCAGGTTCAGCACGGCGATGGCCGGGAAGATCAGGAAGCCCACCAGCGCGAGCACGAGGTCGGTGAACAGCATGGCGACGGCCGCGGTGAACAGCATGACCAGCACGCCGACGGCCATCGGCAGCGGCGCGAGCGGCGCCCAGGCGGCCTCGGCGTCCGCGCTGGCGTTGGACAGCAGTTGCCCGGTCGGGTGCCGGTGGTGCCAGGACAGCGGCAGCCGCAGGTACTGCTTGGTCACGTCCCTGCGCGACCTGGCCTGCATGCGGTACTGCACGACGCCGGCCAGGATGCGCCGTCCCGCCACGCCGATCGCCTTGAGCAGGGCGGTGCCGATGATCAGCAGCGCTCCCGTCCACAGGGCGCCGGCGGAGGTCCGGCCCTGATCGAAGGCGGGCAGCACCACGTTCTGCGTCGCCCAGCCCAGTGCCCAGGCCGAGGCGACGGTCATGCCGCCGTAGACCGCGCTGGCCAGCGCGGCCATCGCGAACACGGCTCTCTCCGTGCGAATGGCCACCCCAAGGACACGCAGCCCTTGACGCATGACGGCCGAGGTGACCTTGCTCGCCACTCCGTGTTTTTCCCTTCAAACGTCGATATTTCTATCTATGTCCCTATCACGACCGATCATCTCCTTATTCCCACAGGTAGGCTTGGCGGGGTGACTCACGCTCGTGGCGAACGCACCGCGCTCTGCGACCTGTTCGACCGGCTCGGCCCCGACGCGCCCACCCTGTGCGAGGGGTGGACCACCTACGACCTGGCCGCCCACCTCGTGCTGCGCGAGCGCCGGCCGGACGCCATGGGCGGCATCGCGATCAGCGCGCTGGCGGGCTACACCGCCTCGGTCCAGAACGGCCTGAAGGCCAGACACCCCTACCCCGAGCTGGTGGGCATCGTGCGGCGGCCCGGCGGCGTCTACGGGCTGCTGCCCTTCCTGGACACCGCGGTCAACACCCTGGAGTTCTTCGTCCACCACGAGGACGTGCGCCGCGCCCAGCCCGGATGGGAGCCGCGCGAGCTGCCGGCCGACCTCGACGAGCTCATCTGGAAGCGGGTGTCGGCGGGCGCCCGGCTCATGCTGCGCCGCTCGCCGGTGCGCCTGGTGCTGCGCCGCGCGGGAGGCGGTGCGGCGGGCGGCGGTGCGGCAGGCGGCGGGGTGGCGCTCGGCGGGGCGCGGGAGGGCGCCAAGGTTCAGGTCACCGGCACGGCCCAGGAGCTGCTGCTGTTCTGCTTCGGCCGGCAGGAGCACGCCAGGGTGGAGCTGACCGGCGACGACGCGGCGGTGAGCCGGGCAACCGAAGCCCGGCTCGGATTCTGACCGAAACCCTCGGCCCAGAAACCCCTCGTCTTAAACCTCCAGCCCGTACGATGGCACAGGAAAGAAGCCCCCCGGTTAGGATCTTGGACATCTTCACAGAAGATGACCGTGATCGCCCAGATCCGGGTATATACGGCTGGGAATGGACTGCAGGAGGCCCCCCATGCAGGTCAAGAAGGTGGCTACGTACGTTCTGGTGGCGTTCGTGGTCTTCTACCTGTTCACCCGGCCGGCCCAGGCGGCGGCCGCGGTCAACGGCGTGTTTGACGGAATTGTCCAAGGAGCCAACCAATTGGCGGTCTTCTTTACGAATGTTCTGACCTGATGTTCGCGTTCTGTCCGCGCTAGGTGCTTCCACGCGCTGACAGATCGTGTTACGCAGGCAGGATGAGAGATCGCCCCAGCGGCAACAAGATCAATCAGCTCGATCCGCAGGCCCGGCGCGTCCTCGAACGGGCAGAGCTTGAGGGCATCGAGCTGATCCGTTTCCTGTACGCCGACCACGGTGGCGTGGTCCGTGGCAAGGCGGCGTCCCGGTCCCGGTTGGCCGAACGGCTCAACTCGGGCATCGGGCACACGGTGGCCATGATGGCGATGAACATGCTCGACCAGCTCCAGGAGGTCGAGCACCTGGGTCCGGTGGGCGAGGTTCGCATTGTCCCCGACCCGGCCACGTTCGTCCCGTTGCCCCATGCGCCGGGCGCCGCCGCGATGCTGTCGGACCTGCGCCGGCCCGACGGCTCACCGTGGGAGGCCTGCGCCCGCACGTTCCTCAAGGACGCCGTGGCGGAGCTGGCCGGCGACGGCTACCGGATCGAGGCGGCCTTCGAGCCCGAGTTCACGCTCGGCCGCCGCCTGCCCGACCCCAATGGCGGCCCCGACCGGCTGGTGCCGCTCGACGACTCTCTCTGCTATGCCGGCACGGGCTTCGACACCGCGCACGACTACACGATCAAGCTCATGCGCGCACTGGAGACCCAGGGCCTGCGCGTCGAGCACTACCACCCCGAGCTCGGCCCCGGCCAGCAGGAGCTGTCGGTGCGCCACGCGCCCGCGCTGCGCGCCGCCGACAACCACGTGCTCTACCGGGAGACCGTGCGCGGCGTGGCGATGCGCATGTCGATGTGGGCCTCGCTGGCCCCCAAGCCCCTGGCCGACCAGGCCGGCAACGGCGCCCACCTGCACCTGTCGCTGTGGCGCGACACCCAGAACCTGTTCGCCGAGGACGGCGCGGAACGCGCGCACTTCATCGGCGGCCTGCTCGCCCACCTGCCCGGCCTGACCGCCCTGACCTGCGGCAGCGTCAACAGCTTCCGCCGGCTCGCACCCCGCATGTGGTCCAGCGCCTACGCGGTCTACGGCCCCGACAACCGGGAGGCGGCCGTGCGCGTGTGCTCGCCGCTGGGCGAGAGCGGCGAGCCGAACCTGGAGCTGAAGCCGTCGGACTCCTCGGCCAACCCGTACCTGTCGCTCGGCGCGGTCATCCACGCAGGGCTCGACGGCGTCCGCCGCAAGCTCGACCCGGGCGAGGCCGTGGACATCGATCCCGACACCATGCCGGACCGCTACCCCCGCCTGCCCGGCTCCCTGGAGGAGGCGCTCGACGCGCTGGAGGCCGACGAGGTGCTCATGGAGGCGCTCGGGCCGTTGCGGCGCAGGGCGTACCTGGCGGTCAAACGTTCGGAGGCGGCCGCGTTCGCCGCCAAGGACGCCTCCTACGAGCTCTTCCACCACATGCGCGTGTTCTGACCGCCTGCCGGCCCCAGCGCCGCCGACCCCGCGCGGGCGGGGCCGGCGAGCGGCCTCAACGGACCGGGGACCGCAACCGACCGGGCGGCCCCAGCGGACCGGGTGACCTCGAGAACGGACCGGGCGGCCCCAGCGGACCGGGTGACCTCGAGAACGGACCGGGCGGCCCCAGCGGACCGGGTGACCTCGAGAACGGATCGGGTGCTCTCAGCGGACCGGGTGGCCCGCCATCCGCAGCGTCTCCTTGACGTCGCCGATCTTCAGCGTGCCGAAGTGGAACACGCTGGCGGCCAGCACGGCGTCGGCCCCGGCCGCGATCGCCGGCGGGAAGTCCTCCAGCCGGCCGGCCCCGCCGCTGGCGATCACCGGCACCCGCACCGCGGCGCGCACCGCGTGCAGCAGCTCCAGGTCGTAGCCGTCGAGGGTGCCGTCGCCGTCCATGGAGTTGAGCAGGATCTCGCCGACGCCCAGCTCCTCGCCGCGCGCCGACCACTCCACCGCGTCGATGCCGGTGCCGCGCCGGCCGCCGTGGGTGGTGACCTCGAACCCGCTGGGCATGCCCGGCGCCCGGCGGGCGTCGACCGACAGCACCACGCACTGCGCGCCGAACCGCCGCGACGCCTCGGTCAGCAGCTCGGGCCTGGCGATGGCCGCGGTGTTCAAGGACACCTTGTCGGCCCCGGCCCGCAGCAGCCGGTTGACGTCGTCGACCGCGCGCACGCCGCCGCCCACGGTGAGCGGGATGAACACCTGCTCGGCGGTCCTGCGCACCACGTCGAGCATGGTCTCCCGCTCGCCCGAGGAGGCGGTGATGTCGAGGAAGGTCAGCTCGTCGGCGCCCTCCTCGTCGTAGCGCCTGGCCAGCTCGACCGGATCTCCCGCGTCGCGCATGTTCTCGAAGTTGACGCCCTTGACGACCCGTCCGGCGTCGACGTCGAGACAGGGGATCACTCTTACCGCTACGGTCATGCTCGCAGTGCCTCGATTTCGATCTCGACCAGCATTCGAGGGTCCACCAGCCCGGCGACCCTCACTCCTGTGCAGGCGGGCCGCACGTGCCCGAAGACTTCGTAGATGGCCCGGCCGACGAGGTCGAAGTGGCGCTGCTCCACCACGTAGTAGCGGACCATGACGACGTCCTCGCGGGTCAGGCCGCCGACCTCGACGGCGTCGAGCGCGATGTCGATGGCGGTCAGGCTCTGCCGGTAGGCGTCGCCGACGTGGCGCACCTCGCCGTCGATCGTGGCCGTGCAGCCGGAGACGATCACGCGCTCGCCCACGACCACGGCGCGGGCGTAGCCGTACTTCTCCTCCCAGATGCCGCCCGAAAACACCCTCGGACCGGTGCTTTCCATGCTGACGCTCATTCCGCCCCCTCCCGGCGAAGCTAAACGCGTACCGCGGCCAGCGCGTCCTCAAGAGTGAACGCGTGAGCGTACAGGGCCCTGCCCACGATGGCTCCCTCCACTCCGTCCGGGACGAGAGAAGCCAGTGCCACCAGGTCGTCAAGACTGGACACGCCGCCACTGGCGATCACGGGCTTGTCGGTGTGTGCGCAGATCCGCCGGTAGAGGTCGAGGTTGGGACCCTGCAGCATGCCGTCCTTGGTCACGTCGGTGACGACGTAGCGGGGGCAGCCGTCGGCCTCCAGGCGGTCGAGCACCTCCCACAGGTCGCCGCCCTCCTTCGTCCAGCCGCGGGCGGCCAGCGTGGTGCCGCGCACGTCGAGGCCCACCGCGATCCGGTCGCCGTGCTCGGCGATGATCTTCCGGCACCAGTCGGGGTTCTCCAGGGCGGCGGTGCCGATGTTGACCCGGCGGCAGCCGGTGGCCAGGGCGGCGGCCAGCGACTCGTCGTCGCGGATGCCGCCGGACAGCTCGACCTTGACGTCGAGCTTGCCGATCACCTCGCTGATCAGCTCCTTGTTGGAGCCCCTGCCGAACGCGGCGTCGAGGTCGACCAGATGGATCCACTCGGCGCCCGCCTCCTGCCAGGCCAGCGCCGCGGCGAGCGGCTCGCCGAAGCCGGTCTCGGTCCCGGCCTCACCCTGGACGAGGCGTACGGCCTGGCCATCGGCGACGTCCACGGCGGGAAGCAATACGAGCGACATTCAGGTCCTCCGGTCGAAAGCGAGGGTCACGACAACAGGTGCGAGCAGCAGGGAGAAGACGAACACGGCGAGGCTCACCGCCGGCGAGCCCCAGACCAGCCACACGATCGCCTGCACGATCAGGAAGCCGAGCGCCACCGCGACGTTCTGGGCGCGATGGCGGCGGGCGATCAGGCCGCCCTGCCGGGCGAACCTCACCGGGCGCGGGATCAGGCGGGCGGTCAGGGCGCGGCGCCGGGCGCGGCGCGCCTGCCGCTCCTCGTTGAGCCGGATCGCGCGCGCCCGCCCGGCCTCCCGCTCGGCCCGCCGGCGCGCCCGCTCCTTGCTCATACCGTCTCTAGCCAGTTCCTCAGCAGGGCGGCTCCGGCGTCGCCGGACTTCTCCGGGTGGAACTGGGTGGCCATGAGCGGGCCGTTCTCGGCGGCGGCCACGAACTGCACGCCGTGCTCGGCCCAGGTGACCACGGGCGCGGCGAAACCGGGGTCGGCCGGCTGCAGCTCCCACTCGCGCACGCCGTAGGAGTGCACGAAGTAGAAACGGGTGTCGGCGTCGAGCCCGGCGAACAGCACGCTGTCAGCGGGCGCCTTGACCGTGTTCCACCCCATGTGCGGCAGCACGGGCGCCTCCAGCCGCTCGACCGTGCCCGGCCACTCGCCACAGCCCTCGGTCTCGACGCCGTGCTCGACGCCCCGCGCGAACAGGATCTGCATGCCGACGCAGATGCCCAGCACCGGACGCCCGCCGGCCAGCCGGCGGCCGATGACCCGGTCGCCGTGCACGCCCTTGAGCCCGGCCATGCAGGCCGCGAACGCGCCGACGCCCGGCACGACCAGCCCGTCGGCGTCGAGCGCCGCGTCGAAGTCGGCGGTCACGGTGACGTCCGCGCCCACCCTGGCCAGGGCCCGCTCGGCCGAGCGCAGGTTGCCCGAGCCGTAGTCGAGCACCACGATGTTCTTGCTCACCACCACAACACCCCCGCCGTGATCGCCATCGCCGCGCCGAGCGCGCAGCACGCCGCGCCCACCTTGAGCCCCTGCTTGGCCAGCGAGAACACGCCTCCGGCGAGGAACAGCCCGAGGAACACCATCACGCCCGCGATGAGGTTGTCGGTCATAGCACGCCCTTGGTGCTCGGCACGCCCGAGGCGCGCGGGTCGAGCTCGGACGCCTCGCGCATCGCCCTGGCCAGCGCCTTGAACTGGGCCTCGACGATGTGGTGGGCGTTGCGCCCGTACGGGACGTGCACGTGCAGGCAGATGGCCGCCTGGGCCACCAGCGACTCCAGGATGTGCCGGGTCATCGTCGTGTCGTAGTCGGGGCCGATCATCGGGGCCATGCCCGCGGGCTCGGTGTGCACGAGGTACGGCCGCCCGGACAGGTCGACCGTGACCTGGGCCAGCGACTCGTCCAGCGGGCACGACGCACTGCCGAACCGCCGGATGCCGGACTTGTCGCCCAGCGCCTGGCGGAAGGCCGCGCCCAGCGCGAGCGCGGTGTCCTCGATCGTGTGGTGGGAGTCGATGTGCAGGTCGCCCTCGGTCTTGACGGTCAGGTCGAACAGACCGTGCTTGCCGAGCTGGGCCAGCATGTGGTCGAAGAAGCCCACCCCGGTCGAGACGTCGACCAGCCCGGTGCCGTCGAGGCCCACCTCGACCAGCACCGAGGTCTCCTTCGTTGCCCGCTCCACGCGCCCTACGCGACTCACAGAACCTCCTCCATCGCGGCGCGGAAGGCCGCCATCTCCTCGCCGGTGCCGATCGACACACGCAGCCATTCTGGCGGGCCCACCTCGCGGATGAGCACACCGCGCGCCAGCAGCCCCTCCCACACCTTGCGCCGGTCGGGGAACCGCCCGAACAGCACGAAGTTGGCGTCGGAGTCGGCCACCGACAGCCCCTTGCCGCGCAGCCACGCGACCGTGGCGTCGCGCTCGGCGCGCAGCGCGTCGACCGTGCCGAGCAGCTCGGCGCGGTGGCGCAGCGCGACCCGGGCGGCCGTCTGGGTGAGCGTGGACAAGTGGTACGGCAGCCGCACCAGCAGCAGCGCCTGCACCACGGCCGGGTGCGCGGCCAGGTAGCCGAGGCGGGTGCCGGCCATGGCGAACGCCTTGGACATCGTGCGGGTGACGATCAGCCTCGGGTGGCGCGGCAGCAGCGTGAGCGCCGACGGAGTGCCCTGGCGGGCGAACTCGGCGTAGGCCTCGTCGATCACCACCACGCCCGGCGCGGCGGCCAGCACGGCCTCGATCGTCGACAGCGGCTGCGCGGTGCCGGTCGGGTTGTTGGGCGAGGCCAGGAAGACGATGTCGGGCCGGTGCTCCTCGATCGCCGCGACGGCCTTGCCGGGGTCGAGGGAGAAGTCGTCCTCGCGGACGGCGCTGATCCACTCGGTGCTGGTGCCGGTGGTGAGGATCGGGTGCATCGAGTACGACGGCTCGAACCCGATGGCGGTGCGCCCGTGGCCGCCGAAGGCCTGCAGGATCTGCTGGAGCACCTCGTTGGAGCCGTTGGCCGCCCACACCTGCTCGGGGCTCAGCCCGTGGCCCAGGTAGGCGGCCAGGTCGGCGCGCAGCTCGGTGGCGTCGCGGTCGGGGTAGCGGTTGAGCTCGCCCGCGTTCGCGGCCACGGCCCGCGCCAGGTCGGCGACCAGCGCGGGCGAGGGCGGATAGGGGTTCTCGTTGGTGTTGAGCCGGACCGGCACGTCGATCTGCGGCGCGCCGTAGGGCGAGCGGCCCTTCAGGTCGTCGCGGATCGGCAGGTCGGCGAGGGTCAGGTCGTCGGACGCGTTCACTCGGTCTCCGTGGGGACTCGCCAGTCGAAGCGGGCGCGGATCGCGGCGCCGTGCGCCGGCAGGTCTTCGGCGTCGGCCAGCACCGACACGTGGGCCGCCGCGCGGGCCAGCGCGTCGCGGGTGTAGTCGACGACGTGGATGCCACGCAGGAACGACTGCACCGACAGGCCGCTGGAGTGGCAGGCGCAGCCGCCGGTGGGCAGCACGTGGTTGGAACCGGCGAGGTAGTCGCCGAGCGAGACCGGCGCGTAGGTGCCGACGAAGATCGCTCCGGCGTTGCGGACGCGGGCCGCGACCTCGGCCGCGCCGGCGGTGTGGATCTCCAGGTGCTCGGCCGCGTACGCGTCGACGACCTTGATGCCGTCGTCGATCGAGGAGACCAGCACGATGCCCGACTGCCGGCCGCCCAGCGCCTCGGTGATGCGCTCGGAGTGGCGGGTGGCCGAGACCTGGCCCGGCAGCTCCTTCTCGACCGCCTCGGCCAGCTCGAGGCTGGTGGTGACCAGGACGGCGGCGGCGATCGTGTCGTGCTCGGCCTGGCTGATCAGGTCGGCGGCGACGTGCACCGGGTCGGCGGTCTCGTCGGCCAGGATGGCGATCTCGGTGGGGCCGGCCTCGGAGTCGATGCCGATGCGGCCCTTGAGCAGGCGCTTGGCGGCGGCGACCCAGATGTTGCCGGGGCCGGTCACCATGGTCGCGGGCGGGCACTCCTCGGTGCCGTAGGCGAACATGGCCACGGCCTGCGCCCCGCCCACGGAGTAGACCTCGTCGACGCCGAGCAGCGCGCACGCGGCCAGGATGGTGGGGTGGGGCAGCCCGCCGAACTCCTTCTGGGCCGGGCTGGTGACGGCCAGCGAGGCGACGCCCGCCTCCTGGGCCGGGACGACGTTCATGACCACGCTGGAGGGATAGACGGCACGGCCGCCGGGCACGTAGAGGCCCACGCGGTCGACCGGCACCCAGCGCTCGGTCACCGTGCCGCCGGGCACGACCTGCGTGGTGACGTCGGAGCGGCGCTGGTCGCGGTGGACCAGCCGGGCCCGCCTGATCGACTCCTCCAGCGCGGCCCTGACCCGGGGGTCGAGCTCGTCGAGCGCCCGCCGGACGGCGTCGGCGGGCACGCGGGCGGAGGCGATCTCGACACCGTCGAACCTGGCGGTCAGCTCCCGTACGGCTGCCGCCCCGCGATGGCGCACGTCGTCGCAGATGGGCCGCACCTTCTCCAGGGCGGCCTCGACGTCGAGCTCGGCGCGGGGCAGCACGTCGCGCAGGTCCGCAGGAAGGGAACCGCGCATGTCAATACGGGAAATCACCCTGACAGTCTACGGAGTCCGGGCCCCGCATCCGCTTCTGTCCAGAATGCGGGACGCAGGTTGGACACGTTACGGGGGCCGCGAGCGCGGCGTTCGCCGGACGCCGCGCTCGCGGCCGCCAGAGCCCCGGACCGGGCCAAGCCGGGGCCGAGTGGCCGTGGCCGCCACGGGGGCGCGGTCACGGCCGGGAGAATGGCCTGGCCCCCTCCTGCCCGGCCCGCCAGGTGTCTAACACCCTGCGGCAAAGAAAACTCTCGGTGAGTTAAAAATAATCTTGCGGCTGTTTGCCCCGCTCGGCGCGGCGTAGGCGGTTCATAACGCCTTTCTCATTACATGTCCATTATGTCCACTCGCCTACCCTGGGCGGCATGGGACAGTGGCGAGCCCCCGGCGGCATCCTGGTGGAGGCGATCATCCTCGATGATCGCCCACTGCTGCGCGTCTCCCACCGCGTCAACGGCCGGACGTACCTGCGCGGCTACTGCAAGACGGTCTCCGAACTCGACGAACACGGCGTGGACCTCGGCGAACTGGTGGAAGACAGCCCGCTTGACCATTTGTAGACCCCGGCCCGCCACTGTCGATCAACCCCCCGGGGTACGGCATGGTCCATGGTGGGGCTGCCGGCCTACGCGCCGATGATGGCCCAGCTGGGCACCCTGACCTCCGTCCAGGGCGAGGGCTGGGCCGTGGAGATGAAATGGGACGGCGTACGCGCCCTCGCCTACGTCGAAGGCGGCTCGGTGCGCCTGATGTCCCGTAACAACAAGGACATCACCCCCGCCTACCCCGAGCTGCAGCTCATGGCCGGCTCCACCGGCCGGCACGCGGCCGTGATCGACGGCGAGATCGTCGCCTTCGACGAGACCGGACGCCCCAGCTTCGCCGCCCTCCAGCCCCGCATGCACCAGCGCAACCCCGCCACCGTCGCCGAGCTCACCCGGGCGGTGCCGGTGACGTTCATGGCCTTCGACATCCTGCACCTCGACGCCGACAGCCTGATCGGCCGCCCCTACCGCGAACGCCGCGAACTGCTGGAGGGCACCCTGCGGCCCGGCTTCCGCTGGGAGGTGCCCGTGTGGTTCGCCGACCACGCCGACCGCGCCTTCGACTCCTCCCGGCAGCTCGGGCTCGAAGGGATCGTCTGCAAGCGGCTCGGCTCCCCCTACCGGCCCGGCCGGCGCAGCGGCGAATGGACCAAGGTCAAGAACGTCAGCGCCGCCGAGGTCGTCATCGGCGGCTGGCACCCCGGCGGCGGACGGCGGTCCGGCATGATCGGCTCGCTGCTGCTCGGCGCCTACGACCCGCGCGGCCGCCTGCTGTACGTCGGGCATGTCGGCACCGGGTTCACCCAGCAGATGCTGCGCGACCTCCAGGACCTCCTCGCCCCCCTGGAACGCCCCGGCCCGCCCTTCGACGAGCCCGTCCCGCGCGAGCACGCCCGCCACGCCCGCTGGGTCGAGCCCCGCGTCGTCGGCGAGGTCCAGTACGCCGAGGTCACCGGCGACGGCCGCCTGCGCCACCCCTCCTGGCGCGGCCTGCGGCCCGACCGCGAACCCGGCGAGGCGAGCACCGCCGAGTTCCTCGCCCCGGGGGACGCCGCGGCGGGCTGACCGGGCGCAGGACATGGCGCGACACGTCCCCTTCGGCCACGTTGAGCGATGAAGTCATGACTTACAGTGATCGGAATCGCTTCGGACCGCTCAAGAGGACATCGTGTCGAAGACTCTGGTCACCACGCTGGCCGCGTTCGCCGGCGTCTCGCTCGCCACCACACTCGCCACCGTGCTCACCACGGCGCTCACCACTGCGCTCACCATCGCGCCCGCCACCGCCCTCGTCGCCGCGCCCGCCACCGCCGAACCGCCGCCGCTCAAAGCGCCCGCCGCGCAGGGCTCTGTGCAGAGCCCTGCCCAGCGTCCCGCCCAGAGCCCCGCTCAGCGCTCTGCTCAGCGTCCCGCCCCGAGCCCTGCGCGGAGCCGGGACCGCAGCCCCGGCGCCGCGTCGTCGCCGCTCATGCGCCCGGGGCGCGCCACCCGCTACTGGACGCCCGGCAAACAGGCCAAGGCCAAGGCCGCCGCCCTCCCCCTCAGCACGACCGGCCACGACACGGCCGCCCAGAACGCCACCGACCACAACGCGGCCGACCCCGGCGCCACCGCCCAGAGCACCACTGCCCCCAGCACCCCCGGCCTCAGCACGGCCGGCCCCAGCACGGCCGACCCCAGCGCGGCCGAGCGGCGCAGCGTGCCGGGCGCCAAACGGCTCACCCCCGGCGGCGACGCCAACGGCTACGCCCCCGTGCGCCGGCCGTACACCGCCGACGGCACCAGCCGCGTCACCGGGCGCCTGTTCTTCGTCAACGCCACCGGCCGCGACGACTCCTGCAGCGCCTCCGTCGTCCGCTCGGCCAGCAGGCTGCTGGTCATCACCGCCGCCCACTGCGTCTACAGCAGCCCCGACGGCTCAGCGTCCGGCACCTGGCACACCAACTTCGCCTTCGTCCCCGCCTACGACGGCCGCGCCGCCACCGCCGCGCAGCGCGAGCCGTACGGCAGATGGGGCGGACGCCGCGCCTGGAAGCCCGACGCCTACACCGGACGCACCGGCGGCGACTGGAACTCCGTCTACGACGTCGCGCTCGTCGAGGTCGGCGGCCGCAACCGCACCCTGCAGGACACCGTCGGCGCCTTCACCCCCCTGCGCAACGAGGGCGGCCGCTTCACCATCGCCGCCCCCGGCTACCCCGGCGTGCTCGGCCGCCGGCCCTACGACGGCCGCGACCAGCTCTGGTGCCTCGGCCGCACCCAGCAGGCCCGCGGCGAGAACACCACCGGCGACCTGCTCGCCGCCCGGCTGGCCGGCGCCGCCGACCCGGCCGGACGGATGGAGACCTACAACTGCCACCTGGCCAAGGGCCACAGCGGCGGGCCGTGGGTCGTCCGCGGCAGCGACGACCTGGTCGGCGTGCTGTCGGCGGGCAAGGAGGACGGCGAGCCTGACGGCAACTCCGTCGCCACCGCGCTCAACGTGGAGGGCTACGGCGCGATCGTCCGCCAGGCCGACCCCAAGGGCGTCTACGACTCCCTCTCCCTCGACGCCGCCGGCCCCGGCGCGCCCGTCCGCCGCGGCGGCACCGCCACCGTCACCGCGACCGTCACCATGCGCGGGCTCATGGCCGCCGCCCAGGTGCCCGTCACCCTCACGCTCCCGACCGGCGCCACCCTGGCCTCCGTCGACGGCGCCACCTGCCGCCACGGCGACCACCGCGCCGAATGCGTGATCGACGTCATCCACCCCGGCCGGCCGGTCCGCATCTCCGCCAAGGTCGCCGTCGGCCGCGACGCCGACGCCGCCCTGCCGGTCACCATGCACGTCACCTCCACCCGCCTCGACCCCGCCCAGCGCGACAACTCCGCCGTCCTGCGCCTGCGCACCGCCGCCGGCTGAGCCAGGTCCTGCGCCTGCGCACCGCCACTGGCTGAGCCGGGTCCGGCGCCGGCTCCCGCAGCGTCCGCGCCAGCAGCCAGGCCAGCACCGGGAAGGCGATCAGGCAGGCCAGCGCCGTCCTGATCGAGGCGGCCTCGGCCACCGCGCCCACCAGCGGGCTGGTCAGGCCGCCCACGCTCACCGCCAGCCCCAGCGTGACGCCGCTCGCCGTGCCCACCCGGTTCGGCAGGAGATCCTGCCCCAGGGTCACGTGCAGCGAGAACGGGACGTACAGGGCGACCGACGACGCGGCGACGAAGACGTAGACCAGCGGGCCCGGCGCCAGCACCACCCCGGCCACCGCGGGCGCCGCCGCCGCGTACGCCGCCCGCATCGCCCGCACCCGCCCCCACCGGGCCGCCAGCCGGCCCCCCAGCACCGTGCCCGCCGCCCCGCCCGCGAACAGCACGAACAACGCCGCCGCGCCCGCCGCGCCGCCGCCCACGTACAGGGCCACGAACGCGCTCAGACCGACGTACACCACCGACCGGAAGACGATCACCGACGTCAGCCGGGCGAACCCCGGCCAGTCGTCACGGCCCGCCGCCCGCCCCGCCGGACGCGCCCCGCCCCGGCCGCCCGCCAGGGCCCGCACCGCCGGGAGCGTCAGCACCGCCCCCAGCACCGCCGGCCCGGCCAGCAGCGGCGAGGCCCCCAGCCCCCACGCCGACAACAGCGGCGTCACCAGCACCGGCGCCGAGGCGAACCCCAGAGTCCCGCCCAAGGAGAACCAGCTCATCCGCACATGGCCGCCCTCGCTGGCGATCCTGGCCAGCCGCGCCGACTCCGGATGGTAGGCCGCCACCCCCAGCCCGGACACCGCCGCCGCCAGCCACGTCACCGCGTACGACCCCGTCACCCCGGCGCACGCCACGCCCGCCCCCGCCACCACCGTGGCCGACGGGATCAGCCACGGCATCCGCCACCGGTCCGTCAGCAGCCCGAAGACCGGCTGCACGACCGACGACGACAACGTGGCCGCCAGCACGATCCCCGACACCGCCACATAGCCGTACCCCCGCCCCGACACCAGGAACGGCACCAGCGCGGGCACCGCGCCCTGGTAGAAGTCCACGCACGCGTGCCCCGCCGCCAGCGACCGGATCCTGTTCACGCCACCGATGATGTCCCCGGCCCGACCTGGCCTGCTTCCGATAAAGTGCCAACCTATGCCGAATATCCGCCACACCCCCGTGGCGCCCACCGGCCGCCGCCCCCTGGCCCCCGGCACGGGCATCGACGCCCACCGGCACGACACCCACCAGATCGCCTACGCCTGCGCCGGCATGCTCTCCGTCACCACCGACGCCGGCACCTGGGTCGCCCCCGCCAACCGCGCCATCTGGGTGCCCGCCGGCACCGTGCACGAACACCGCGCCCACGGCAGCACCGACCTGCGCCTGGTCGGGCTCACCGACAACCCGCTCGGCCTCGACCGGCCCGCCGTCCTCGCCGTCGGCCCGCTGCTGCGCGAGCTCGTCATGGCCTGCACCGACGACGACGCCCCCGTGGGCGAAGAGCGCGAACGGCTGCTCGCCGTCCTGCTCGACCGGCTCAGACGCGCCCCCGAGCAGCCCTTCCACGTGCCCGCCGCGCGCGACCCGCGCCTGGCCGCCGTCTGCGCCGTCCTGCACGACGACCCCGCCGACGGGCGCACCCTGGCCACCCTCGCCGCCCTGGCGGGCACCAGCGAGCGCACGCTGGCCCGGCTGTGCCGCCGCGAGCTGGGCATGAGCTTCCCCCAGTGGCGCACCCAGGTCCGCCTGCACCAGGCGCTGCTGCTGCTGGCCGACGGCCTGCCGGTGACCGTGGTCGCCCATCGCTGCGGCTGGGCCTCGGCCAGTGCGTTCATCGACGTCTTCCGGCGGGCGCTGGGGTACACGCCGGGCCGCGCCTTTACAATGTAGATTCGCTACACTTGTCAGACGTGAGCAAAACGAAAGGCAAGGGCGGCGGCACCCCGGCCACCATGGCGCTGACCAAGGCCAAGGCCGACTTCACGCTCCACCCCTACGACCACGACCCGAACGCCCAGGCCTACGGCGAGGAGGCCGCCGACGCGCTCGGCGTGCCCTACGACCGCATCTTCAAGACGCTGGTCGCCGAGACCGAGAGCGGCCTCGCGGTGGCGGTCGTGCCGGTGTCGGGCAAGCTCGACCTCAAGGCCCTGGCCTCGGCGCTGGGCGGCAAGCGGGCCGCCATGGCCGAGGCGGCCAAGGTCGAGCGGGTGACCGGCTACGTGGTGGGCGGCATCAGCCCGCTCGGCCAGCGCAAGCAGCTTCCCACCGTGGTCGACTCCTCGGCGCTCGACCATGAGACGATCTACTTCTCGGCCGGCCGGCGCGGGCTCCAGATCGAGACCGCCCCCGACAACCTGATCACCCTCACCCGCGCGGTCACCGCCCCCATCGGCAAGGCGGGCTGAGGCGTCCGGCCGGGCGGCTACCGGGAGCGGTGGCGCGGCCGGCGGAACGACGGGTCGGGCGGGCCCTGTCCGAGCAGCCACTCGAACAACCGCCGGTGATGCCGGAAGAAGGCGCGCTCGCCCTGCCGCCGGTTCTTCTTCTTGTCCTGCTCCAGCGCCTCGGCCTCCTTCAGGCCGGGCGTGAACCCGCCGCCGAACCGGCCCATGTCCGGCCCGGGGAAGCCCCTCGGCTCGGTGTGGTCCAGCGCCTGCTGCATCGACTCGACCCAGATCGGGCCGGGCAGTGACGCCCCCTGCACCGCGCCGTAGTACTGGTCGCCGATCTGCACGCCCTGCAGCGGGTAGCGGTAGGAGCCCCGGATGTCGCCGAGGCTCACCGCCGCCGCCAGGTCCGGCGTGTACCCGGCGAACCAGGCCGAGGTGTAGCCGTTGTTGGTGCCGGTCTTGCCGGCCGCCGGGCGGCCGATGCTCTGCCCCTGCATGGTGCCCTTGTCGAACACCCCGGACAGGACGTGGTTGACGGCGTCGGCGACCGGCCGTTCCATGACCTGCTCGCAGGACGGCGGCACGTGCGCGCGCCGGCCGCTCCGGTCGGTGATCTCCACGATCGCCAGCGGCCGGCAGTGCACGCCGCGGGCCGCGAACGTGGCGAAGGCCCCCGCGACCGTCACCGGGTCCATCTCGTTGACGCCCAGCGTGAACGTCGGCACCTCGCGCAGCGGCCGGCCGTCGGCCCGCACCGCCCCGAGCGCCCTGGCCGTCTTGACCACGTTGCACAGCCCGACCTTGCGCTCCAGCATCATGTAGAAGATGTTCACCGACTTCCAGGTGCCGGTCTCGATGCTGTGCGGGCCGCCCGAGCCCTCGCCGCTGGCGTTGAGTATGCGCGTGCCGGGGTCGTTGACCGGCCGGCCGTCGCAGTTGCGGTAGCCCTGCGCGGGCACCAGCTCCCCCGGCGTCTGGAAGCCGTCGCCGAACCGCCAGCCCTGCTGCAACGCCGTGGCCAGGGTGAACACCTTGAACGTCGAGCCGGCCTGGAAGCCCTGGCCGCCGCCGTGCGCCACGTCGGCGGGCAGGTTGAAGGTGGTCCTCGGGCCGTTCTTCTTGTTGCCGCGGTTGCGGCCGAACTCCTTGCTGGCCGCCATCGCCCTGATCCGGCCGGTGCCGGGCTCGATCATGGCCTCCGCGGCGACCTCGGTGTCCTCCGGCGAGACGTGCCGCCGGATCGCCCGCTCGGCCGCGCGCTGCGCGACCGGGTCGAGGCCGGTCCTGATCACCAGGCCGCCCCTCGCCATCCTGGCCCGCCGCTCGGCCGGGGTGTTGCCGAACGCCGGGTTCGACAACATCTCGTTCTGGACGTACAGGCAGTAGTAGGGGTACGCGCTCTGCCCGCAGCCGCCCGGCTCGGGCTTCAGCCGCAGCGCCAGCGGCGCGCTCTTGGCGGCGTTCGCCTGGGCCTGCGTGATCAGCTTGAGCCCGGCCATCCGGTCCAGCACGAGGTCGCGCCGCTCCTTCAGCCGCGCCTCGTGCGAGCGGCCGAGCGAGGGATCGGTCGAGTACGGCATCCGCACCGCCCCCGCCAGCGTGGCGGCCTGGGTCAGCGTCAGCTTGGAGGCGGTGGTGGAGAAGAAGCGCCGGGCCGCCGCCTCCACGCCGTGGGCGCCGGCGCCGAAGTAGGCGATGTTGAGGTAGCGCTCAAGGATCTCGTCCTTGCGGTACTTGTGTTCCAGGGCCATCGCGTACCGCAGTTCGGTGATCTTGCGGGCCAGGTTGGGGGCGCGCGCCTTGTCCCGTTCGGCATCGGTGCGAGCGCTCTCGACCAGGATGTTCTTGACGAGCTGCTGCGTCAGCGACGAGCCGCCCTGCCGGATGCCGCCCGCCTGCGTGTTGGTGAGCAGCGCCCGCAACGTGCCCCGGACGTCGAGGCCGCCGTGCTCGTAGAAGCGGGCGTCCTCGATGGCCACGATGGCCTTGCGCATCAGGGGCGCGACGGCCCCGAGCGGCACGGCCGTCCTGTTGGCCTCGTAGAACTGGGCGAACTGCCTGCCGTCCTTGTCCAGCAGCCTGGTCACCTGCGCCAGGGGCTCCTCGCGGGGCGCGGGCGGCAGGTCGACGAAGGTGTCGGCGACGTTCTTGGCGGCCAGGCCGCCGCCGCTCACCACGGGAACGGCCAGTGCCGCCGCCAGCACCCCGCCGAGCGCCCCCGCCATGGCGAGGCCACCGATGGATCTGAGTACGGTCACGCAGATGATCTGCAACCAGCAGATCATCGGCAAACGCCCACTTCCCCGGTCTTTACCGTTCTCTTCGGATGTTCAGACCAAGCGAGGCGAACTGCTCGTACGGCCGGTGGTAGCCCCGCTCGATGTGGTGCACGCCGCGCAGCGTGGACGTCCCGTCGGCCACCGCCGCGGCCAGCACGGCCGAGAACCCGGCCCTGATGTCGGGCAGCGTCACGTCGGCGCCCCTGAGCTTGGAGACCCCGCGCACCACGGCCGAGTGCCGGGCGTTGGTGTCGTGGTAGCGGCAGGCCGGCCCGCCCAGGCACTGGTCGAACACCTCGATCTCACAGCCCATCCGCTGCAGCGCGGGCACGTAGACCAGGCGGTTCTCGAAGACCGTCTCGTGCAGCACCGACATGCCCTGGCTCTGCGTGAACAGCACCATGAGCGGCGTCTGCCAGTCGGTCATGAAGCCGGGGTGGGTGTCGGTCTGCACGGCCGCCGAGCGCAGCCCCTCGGGCGGGGCGGTGGCGCACAGGTACTCGTCGTTGATGTCGAACCGGGCGCCCATCCTGGCCAGCGTGGTGATCGCGGTCACCAGGCGGTCCTGGGGGCAGCCGTGCACCCGCACCTCTCCCCCGGTGATCAGCCCGGCCGCCAGGTAGGAGAACGCCTCGATGCGGTCGCCGGTCAGCCAGGTGGAGGCGCCGCGCAGGTGCTCGACGCCCTCGATGACGATCCGGCGGTCGGGCGACAGCTCGATCCGGGCGCCCATGCGCTGCAGGAACAGCGCCAGCTCCACCACCTCGGGCTCCATGGCGGCGTTCTTCAGCACGGTCTTCCCCTCGGCCAGCACCGCCGACATGAGGATCGTCTCCGTCGCCCCCACGCTGGGGTACGGCAGTTCGAGCCGGGCCCCGTTGAGCCGCTTGGCCTTGGCCGAGATGCCGGTGTCGCCCACCTCCACCTCCGCCCCCATCGAGCGCAACGCCTCCACGTGGAAATTCACCGGCCGCCGCCCGATCGGGTCGCCGCCGACCAGCGGCACGAACGCCTCCCCCGCCAGGTGCAGCAACGGCCCGAGCATGAGGATGGGGATGCGGTTGAGCCCGGTGAACGCGTCGGGCACCCGCGGCCTGATCTCCGCCCCGCGCTCGATGCGGATCTCGGGGCCGGCGATCTCGACATGGATGCCGAGCGCCTCCAGCATCGCCGCGGTGATGCCCACCTCGCCCACGTCGGGGGCGTTGTGGATGCTGCTCTCGCCGTTGCCCAGCATGGCGGCGACCATGTGCTTGGACACACCGTTCTTGGAGCCCCGTACGACGACGTCCCCGCGGAGGGGGCCGGAGGGCTCGATCAGCCAGACCTCTTCTGCAATCACGAAGCGAGCCTAACCGGGAGATACCATCGAGCTGGTTCAGATGCAGTTGTGAGGGGGAATGGCGTGACGAGGGAAGTACGCGCTTTTGCGGTAACTGTCCTCATACTCGCCACTCTCGGGGTCGCCGCCGGGCTGAGCTGGTCCGCGATCTCGCCGCGGGCCCCGTACCAGGTGACCGAGCACGGCCTGGTGCTGGCCGACCTCACCACGCAGGCGCTGATCGCGGCCGACGGCTGGTTCGCGGTGATCACGGGCGCGCTGGGGCTGCTCTGCGGCGGTCTGGCGTGGTTCGCCGGGCGGCGCTGGATGCTGGCGGTGCTGCTCGGGTTGTGCGCGGGCGGGGTGGCGGGCAGTTTCCTCACGTTGTGGGCCGGGTCCACGTTCACGATCGGCGCGGTGGCCGTGGAGGCCGCGGCCGAGCCCGGGGTGCGGATCGTCCCCGGGGCGCTGAAGCTGACCGCCGAGGGGGTGCTGGTGGCCTGGCCGCTGCTCGCGGTCGGCCTGTTCGGGCTGCTGGAGGGCATGCACGGCTACCGCGAGTCGCCGCTGCGGCACCCGTACGGCATCGAGCCCTAGAGCGGCGGGCGGCGCAGGCCGTGGCCGGTGGCCTGCTCGAACGCGCGGGCCACGCGCAGCACCCTGGCGTCGGCGAACGGCCGCCCGACGATCTGCACCCCGACCGGCAGCCCCTCGGGCGTGAACCCGGCCGGCACCGAGGCCGCCGGCGCGTGCAGCACGCTGATCCAGTACGCCGAACGCATCCAGGCCAGGTAGTCGGGCAGCGGCTCGCCGTTGATCTCGCTCACGTGCGGCTGCTCCACCGGGAACGGCGGCACCTGGCTGACCGGCGCGAGCAGCACGTCGTAGGTGTCGAAGAAGCCGGCCATGCGCTGGTAGAGGCCGCTGCGCAGCCGTTCGGCGCGGGCCAGGTCGGCGCCGGTGACCGTGCGGCCCCGCTCGACGTTCCAGCTCGTGTTGGGGCCGAGGCCCGTCAGGTCGCCGAAGGACAGGGCGTAGTACCAGGCGCGGTAGATCCGGAAGGCGTCCTCGGCGTCGGACAGGTCGAGCGCGACCTGCTCCACGTGCGCCCCCAGCTCCTCGAACACGGCCGGCGCCGTCGCGGTCACCGCGGCCGTGCGCGGATCGACCGGCAGCCCGCCCAGGTCGGGGCTCCACGCCACCCGCATCCCGCGCACCCCCTGCTCGGGCTCTGGCGCGAACCGCTCCTTGATCGCGAACGGCGAGCGGGCGTCGAACCCGGCGACGGCCCCCAGCATCAGCGTGAGGTCGTCGACCGTGCGCGCCATCGGCCCCGGCACCGCCAGCGTGTACCAGGCGGCCGTGTCGGAGGGGTCGGGGACGCGGCCCGGCGTGGGGCGCAGGCCCACGACGTTGCAGAACGACGCGGGGTTGCGCAGCGAGCCGCCCATGTCTGAGCCGTCGGCCAGCGGGACCATGCCGGTGGCCAGGGCCGCCGCGGCCCCGCCGCTGCTGCCGCCGGCCGACCTGGCCAGGTCGTAGGGGTTCCTGGTGGCGCCGAAGACCTCGTTGACGGTGTGCGAGCCGGTGCCGAACTCGGGCGTGTTGGTCTTGCCGATCGTGATCGCCCCGGCGGCGCGCAGGCGGCGCACGATCAGGTCGTCCTTGTCGGGGACGTTCCGCGCGAACAGCGGCGAACCGTACGTGGTGCGGATGCCCGCGGTGTCCACCAGGTCCTTGTGGGCCACCGGGACGCCGTGCAGCGGCCCCTCGGGCTCGGCCGCGTCGGCCGCCCTGGCAGCTTCCAGCGCCTGCTCGGCCACCAGCGTCACGATGGCGTTGACCCGGGGGTTGACCTGCTCGATGCGGTCGAGGTGGGCCTGGAGCAGCTCCACGGCGCTCACCTGCCCGGCCCTGATCAGGCGGGCCATCTCGGTCGCGGTCAGGTAGTGCAGTTCGCTCACCCTGCGATCCTGCCCCACCCGCGCGCCGGGACACGACGGCGACCTTTGCCCACCTCCCCGGCCCGCCTTGGCACCCGCCCACAAGGCGGACCCGGCCGCCCCGGCGCGATCAGGCGCCGAGGCGGGCCGGGCCGCATTCGGAGGGTCAGCCCCTCAGGCGGGCCCGCCGCTCCGGAGGGTCAGGCGCCCAGGCGGACCCGGCCGCTCCGGAGGGTCAGGCGCCCAGGCAGGCCGGGCCGAGGAGTTGCTTGAGGTCGCCCATCAGCGCCGGCGACGGCGAGACCCGCAGGCGGTCGTCGACCCGCATGACGGTCGTCTTCGGCCCGTTGTGCACCTGAAGATGCACCTCCGAGGTGCCCGGATGCGTGGTGAGGATCTCCTTCAGCCGCCCGACCACCGGCGGCGTGCACCGGGTCAGCGGCAGGCTCACCAGCAGCGGCCCGCCCGCCTCCTGGGTCAGGTCGGGCGCGGTCACCTCCATGGCGATGACCTTCGCGACGTCCTCCCGCTTGTCGATGCGCCCCTTGACGAAGACGATCGCGTCCTCGGCCAGGATCGTCGAGCACAGCTGGTACGCCGACGGGAAGATCATCACCTCGATCGCGCCTTCGAGGTCCTCGAGCTGGGTGAGCACCCACGTGTCACCCTTCTTGGTGACCTTGCGCTGCACCCCGCTCAGGATGCCGCCCAGCGTCACGACCTGCCCGTCGGCCCGGCTCTCGTCCTGGACGGCGGCGATCGAGCAGTCGGCCCCCGCGGCCAGGATGTGCTCCACGCCGAACAGCGGGTGGTCGGAGACGTAGAGGCCGAGCATCTCCCGCTCGAACTGCAGCAGCGTGTTCTTGTCCCACTCCCCCGGCGGGATCTGCACGTCGAAGGTCTGGTCCTCGCCGCCGTCGATCGCGCCGAACAGGGAGTCCTGGCCGATGGCCTCGTTCTTCTTGATGTCGATGATCGCGTCGACGGCCTGCTCGTGCACCATGACCAGGCCCTTGCGCACGTGGCCGAGCGAGTCGAAGGCCCCGGCCTTGACCAGCGACTCGATCACGCGCTTGTTGCACACGATCGCGGGCACCTTGCGCAGGAAGTCCTTGAAGTCGGCGAAGCGGCCCTTGGACTTGCGCGCCGAGATGATGCCGTCGACGACGTTGCCGCCGACGTTGCGCACCGCCGACAGGCCGAAGCGGATGTCGGTGCCGCGCGGGGTGAAGTCGAAGTCGGAGTCGTTGACGTCGGGCGGGAACACCTTGATGCCCATGCGGCGGCACTCGTTGAGGTAGAGGGCCGACTTGTCCTTGTCGTCCTTGACGCTCGACAGCAGCGCCGCCATGTACGCGGCCGGGTGGTTGGCCTTGAGGTAGGCCGTCCAGTAGGAGACCAGGCCGTAGGCCGCCGAGTGGGCCTTGTTGAAGGCGTAGTCGGAGAAGGGCAGCAGGATGTCCCAGAGCGTCTTGACGGCCTCGGCGGAGTAGCCGTTGCTCTTCATGCCGCTCTCGAAGGACTCGAACTGTTTGTCCAGCTCGGCCTTCTTCTTCTTGCCCATCGCCCGGCGCAGCAGGTCGGCTTTGCCGAGCGAGAACCCGGCGACCTTCTGCGCGATGGCCATGACCTGCTCCTGATAGACGATCAGGCCGTAGGTCGTGTCGAGGATCTCGGCCAGTGAGTCCTTGAACTCGGGGTGGATCGGGGTGATCTCCTGCTGGCCGTTCTTGCGCAGGGCGTAGTTGGTGTGGGAGTTGGCGCCCATCGGGCCGGGACGGTAGAGGGCGCCGACGGCCGAGATGTCCTCGAAGTTGTCGGGCTTCATCAGCCGCAGCAGCGAGCGCATGCCGCCGCCGTCGAGCTGGAACACGCCTAGCGTGTCGCCCCTGCCCAGCAGCTCGTACGTCTTCCGGTCGTCGAGCGGCAGCTTCAGCAGGTCGATCTGCTCGCCGGTGGTGGACTCGATCATCTTCAGGCAGTCGTCGATGATCGTGAGGTTGCGCAGGCCCAGGAAGTCCATCTTCAGCAGGCCGAGCGTCTCGCAGGTCGGGTAGTCGAACTGCGTGATGATCGCGCCGTCGGAGTCGCGGCGCATGATCGGGATGTGGTCGGTGATCACCTCGCGGGACATGATCACGCCGGCGGCGTGCACGCCCGTCTGCCTGATCAGGCCCTCCAGGCCCTTGCCGAGGTCCATCGTCGCCTTGACGTCGACGTCTTCCTCGTAGAGCCGGCGCAGCTCGCCCGCCTCGTTGTAGCGCGGGTGGTCCTTGTCGAAGATGCCCGACAGCGGGATGTCCTTGCCCATCACGGCCGGCGGGAACGCCTTGGACACCTTGTCGCCCAGCGCGTAGGGATAGCCCAGGACGCGACCGGCGTCCTTGATGGCGGCCTTCGCCTTGATGGTGCCGAACGTGGCGATCATGGCGACCTTGTCGGCGCCCCACTTCTCGGTCACGTAGCGGATCACGTCGCCGCGCCGGCGCTCGTCGAAGTCGATGTCGACGTCGGGCATGGAGACGCGGTCGGGGTTGAGGAAGCGCTCGAAGATCAGGCCGTGCGGGAGCGGGTCGAGGTCGGTGATGCCCATCGCGTACGCCACCAGCGAGCCGGCCGCCGAGCCACGGCCCGGGCCGACCGGGATGCCGTTCTGCTTGGCCCACATGATGAAGTCGGCGACCACGAGGAAGTAGCTCGGGAAGCCCATCTGCTCGATGATGCCGATCTCGTACTCGGCCTGCCGCTTGTGCTCGTCGTCGTAGCCCTCGGGCCAGCGGCGGTCCATGCCCTCCCAGACGGTCTTGCGGAAGAACTCGCTCTCCGTCATGCCGTCGGGGATGGGGTAGGTGGGCATGAGGTTCTTGAACTCGAAGAACCCGGTCGGATCGACCTTCTCGGCCACCAGGAGCGTGTTGCGGCAGCCCTCGGCCCACAGGTCGGAGGAGTCGACGGCGCGCATCTCGTCGGCGGTCTTGATGTAGTAGCCGGAGCCGTCGAAGCGGAAGCGGTCGGGGTCGGACAGCTGCTTGCCGGTCTGGATGCACAGCAGGGCGTCGTGGGAGGCGGCGTCGGACTCGTAGGTGTAGTGGGAGTCGTTGGTCACCAGCGGCGGGATGGCGAGCTCTTTGCTGATGCGGGTCAGGCCGTCGCGGACCCGGCGCTCGATGTCGAGGCCGTGGTCCATGATCTCCAGGAAGAAATTGTCCTTGCCGAAGATTTCCTGATATTTCGCGGCGGCCTTGAGCGCCTCGTCGTACTGGCCGAGCCGCAGCCTCGTCTGCACCTCGCCCGACGGGCAGCCGGTGGTGGCCATCAGGCCGTCGGCGTGCTCGGCCAGGATCTCGGCGTCCATGCGGGCCCACTTGCGCACGAAGCCCTCGGTGTAGGCGCGCGAGCTGAGCTTCATCAGGTTGTGCAGGCCGGTCTTGTTGCGCGCCCAGATCGTCATGTGGGTGTAGTAGCCACCCGCCGAGACGTCGTCCTTCTTCTGGTGCGGCTCGCCCCACAGCACGGGCTTCTTGTTGTGCCGCAGCTCCGGCGCGACGTAGGCCTCGATGCCGATGATCGGCTTGATGCCGGCGCCCGTGGCCTGCTTGTAGAAGTCGTACGCGCCGTGCATGTTGCCGTGGTCGGTGATCGCGATGGCGGGCATGCCCAGGTCGCCGACCTGTTTGAACATCTGCTTGAGCCGGGCGGCCCCGTCGAGCATGGAGTATTCGGTGTGCACATGCAGATGGACGAACGAGTCGCTGGACGACATGGAGCGGCGCCTCCCCGGGTCTGGATGCGATGGTGCGCTCCGACTCTAGTGGGCCGGACCGACATCCCGGAGCCGCCTCGCGCGCCCCGCGGGACCGGCGCGCCGGAAGCGTCGCGGCCACCGGCCTCGATATCGTCTCCCTCACTCAAAGTAATGAAGGAGACACCGGGTGCGCACGCAGTCCGACGAGGGGTACAGCCACGCGCTGGGCAACCGCCAGATCCAGATGATCGCGATCGGCGGCGCGATCGGGGTCGGCCTCTTCCTCGGCGCGGGCGGCCGCCTGGCCGCCACCGGGCCCGCGCTCGTGCTCTCCTACGCCACCGCCGGGCTGGCCGCCTTCTTCGTCATGCGGGCGCTCGGCGAGCTGGTGCTCTACCGCCCGGCCTCGGGCTCCTTCGTCGAGTACGCCGGCGAGTTCATCGGCCCGTGGGCGGCCTTCGCCAGCGGCTGGATGTACTGGGTCAACTGGGCCTTCACCGGCATCGCCGAACTGACCGCCATCGCCGCCTACGTCCACTACTGGGCCGGCGGATTCCCCCAGTGGCTGACCGCGCTGCTCGCGCTGGGGTTCGTGCTGGCGGTCAACCTGCTGTCGGTGCGCGTGTTCGGCGAGCTGGAGTTCTGGTTCGCGATGCTCAAGGTGCTGGCCATCGTGATCTTCCTGGTGGTCGCGCTGGTGCTGGTGGTCTTCACCGTCGGCGACGCCGGGCCGCGCAACCTGGTCGCGCACGGCGGCTTCTTCCCCACCGGCTTCCCGCTGGTGCTGATGAGCCTGCAGTCGGTGGTGTTCGCCTACGCCTCGATCGAGCTGGTCGGCATCACCGCCGGCGAGACCGCCCGGCCGCACGAGGTCATGCCGCGGGCGATCAACGGCGTGGTCTGGCGCATCGCGATCTTCTACGTGGGCTCGGTGCTGCTGCTGGCGATGGTCCTGCCCTGGACGGCCTACAGCGCCGGCACCTCGCCGTTCGTCACGTTCTTCGCCGGGCTCGGGGTGCCCTGGGCGGCCGACGCGATGAACCTCGTGGTGATCACGGCCGCGCTCTCGTCCTGCAACTCGGGCCTGTACGCCACCGGCCGCATCCTGCGGTCGATGGCCACCAAGCGGGAGGCCCCCGCCTTCGCCGCCACGCTCAGCTCCCGGCACGTGCCGATCGGCGGGATCGTG
This sequence comes from Nonomuraea sp. NPDC049624, assembly GCF_040675255.1. Taxonomy (NCBI): domain Bacteria; kingdom Bacillati; phylum Actinomycetota; class Actinomycetes; order Streptosporangiales; family Streptosporangiaceae; genus Nonomuraea; species Nonomuraea sp. NPDC049624. The sequence goes on from NZ_JBFAOR010000006.1 coordinate 192,735, forward strand.
TTCACCGCGGCCATGTTCCTCGGCGGCGTGGCGCTGTTCTACTACCTGCCCGAGCGCGCCTTCAACATCGCCACGGCGGTCGCCTCGCTCGGGGTGATCACCACGTGGGGCGTGCTGGTCCACTGCCAGACCCGGCTGCGCGCCACCGGGCACCGGTCGGCGTTCCCCATGCCGGGCTCGCCGTACACCAACTGGCTGACGCTCGGGTTCCTGGCGCTGGTGATCCTGCTGATGCCGTTCGCCGACCGCGATCAGCGGGTGGCCTTCTTCCTCATCCCGGCCCTGGTCGCGGGCATCGCGCTCGGCTGGCTGGTGGTACGCCGCCGCCGGACGCGGGCGGCCGCGCGGGAGGCGGGTTAGTCTCGTCCGGGCAGGAGTCGCCGCTCGGGGGAGGCCACACTGGACAAGCTGGACGACACACTCGATCCCGCGCTCGGCTGGGCGGCGACCGCCGTCCCCGTCGCCGGGCCGCCGCACACCGCGGAGCCCGAGCCCGCAACCGGGCCCCTCGCCGTGTCCGCCCCTGGGCCCGCCACCATGCCCCTCACCGTGCCCGCCCCCGTGTCCGCCCCCGGGCCCGCAACCGGGCCGTCCAGTGGGCCCGCCGTCGAGCCCGCAGCCCCGGTCGGGGTCGGGGCGGAGCGGCGGGGGCGGGGGCGGCAGGTGTGGCGGGTCGTGGCGGCGGCTGCGGCGGTGGGAGCCGCGCTCGCGCTGATCGGCGTGCCGCTGGGCGTCTACCCGAAGCTCGCCTGCGCCGTGCTCTCCCCCGGCTGCGGGCCGCTCCAGGAGCCGCGCGGCCGGCTGCCGCGGCTGACCCGGCTGACGCCCGTCCAGGCCGCGCTGAGCGGCACGTACGTCGCGCTCGGCGACTCCTACTCCTCCGGCGAGGGCGTCTATGAGCAGGACGCCGGCCCCGTCAACGACGGCGCCGACCGCTGCCACCGCGCCCGCGGCTCCTACGTCCCGCTGGTGGCGCAGGCCCACCCGTTCACCGGCGGCAGCGCCTTCTACGCCTGCAGCGGCGCCACCACCCGCCAGCTCCTGTCCGGCCAGTACGGCCAACAGCCCCAGATCACCCGCGTCGGCCCGTCGGCCAGCCTGGTGACGCTGAGCATCGGCGGCAACGACGCCGGGTTCACCGACGTCCTGACCGGGTGCATCGTCAAGCTGCCCTGGTCGTCGGCCTGCGTCAACCAGGACGCCGCCGTCGCCCGGCGCATCGCCGAGCTGCGGCCCAGCCTGACCAGGGTGCTCGGCGAGCTGCGCGCCCGCGCGCCGGGGGCCCGGGTCATCGTCCTCGGCTACCCCAGGCCGTTCCCCGTCTCGCCGGTCCGCACGGTCGACAACCTGAGCGTGGCCGACCAGCGGTGGCTCAACACCGTCACGCGCCGGCTCAACGACACGGTGGGCGCCGTCACGGCCGAGCACGACCGCGGCCTGGCCGGCCTCGGCGCCCCCGGCAGCGTCGAGTACGTCGACGCCTACGAGGCGTTCACCGGCCACGAGGCCGGCACGCCGCAGCCGTACCTCAACAGCCTGGCCGTGGACATGGACCCGCTGACCGTCAACGCCCGCAGCTTCCACCCCACCGGCGACGGCTACCGCCGCTTCGCCGAGCTGATCAACCAGCAGATCGCCGCCGGCCCCGGCCGCCCGTTGCACAACTACCGCCTCACCACCCCCTGAGCCGCGGGCGGCCCGCCCTCGGCAGGCCGCCGCCGCCCCGCCGCCACACGCCGTCGGCGGGGCCGGCGCACCGGGGTTCAGGAGCGGGCGCGTTCCTCGGCCAGGTGGAGGCCCGCCTCGATGACGGCGTTCATGACGGACGCCAGCCGCTCCTCGCCCAGCTGGGGCGCCCGCGCCGCCATCCGCGCCACCAGCGCCCGCTCCCGCGCCAGGTCGCGCCCCGCGAACCCGCCCACCGGCTTGAGCCGCTGCACGACCCCCGCCAGGGCGGCGCGCCGCTCCAGGAGGGTGGCCAGCGCCGCGTCGACCCGGTCGATCGCCTCCCGGCACTCGGCCAGCGTCGCCGGCGACTCGGGCCGCAACAACGCGCCGACCAGCGTCACGGCCTCCTCGGCCGCCCGCACGTCCGCAGCCTCCTCCGCCCGCCCGGCCGCGCCGGAGCCGCCGGTACCGGCGGGCCCGGCGACCACGAGGCCGTCGGCGCCCGCCGCCACGGCCGCCGCCGCCAGCCCCGGGTCGCGCGAGACGTCGGCCAGCACCGGACGCCCCGACGCGGCCCGCGCCGCCCGCAGCACCCCGAGGTCGAGCCGGCCCCCCTCGCACAGGACCACTTGATCGTTCCCCTCGGCGGCGCAGTAGCCGGCCAGGCCCACCCATTCCTCCACCGACGCCGACGGCCGCCGCTCGACCACCACCGGCAGCCCGAGCCCGGCCGCGGCCCGCACCAGCGGGATGTCACGCGTCCACGTGGCCCCCACCACCACGGCGTCGGCCAGCGCCGCGATCGCCGGCAGGTCGGCCGCCGAGTACGGCTCCACCAGCGTGGCCCGCTCCCCCAGCGCCTCACGCGCGTCGACCTGCCCGCGATGCGGGCGCAGGCTCACCCGCCCGCCGATCACCACGGCCGGGCCGTGGCCCACGCGCAGCCCGCCGATCGTCACCATGTGCCGCTCCAAGGTCGTTGTCATCTCGACTCCCCACTCGGGCCGGCCCAGCGAAGCCGGCAGGAAAACCAAAAAGGCAGAGACGGGGCGTCTCTGCCTTGTGCCGACTCCAGGTGGTCGCTAGCTGACGACCGGCCCTCCCGGAGCCGGCTCGGTAAAGGTGTAGCGACAAGTCATGTCTGAAACCTTACACCCGCCTCCACCTGCTGGACGTTCCTTCTCATATGGCGGACTGACCTTCCGGCGAGTCGCCGATGATCCCTCGCTATGGGAGTATTTCTTGGCCGAGAGGGAGGGTTTGAGGCCGTTGATGTCGGATCGCAAGCAGGACGGACGCCGCATCGCCGGCCGGTACGAGCTGCTGGAGCCCATCGGCAAGGGCGGCATGGGCATCGTCTGGCGCGCCCACGACGAGCTCCTCGACCGCACCGTCGCCATCAAGGAAGTCCGCTACGCCGCTGCCCTGGGCGACGAGGTGCAGCTGCTCAACCGGCGCACGATGCGCGAGGCGCGGGCCGCGGCCAGGTTCGAGCACCCCAACGTGATCGTCGTCCACGACGTGATCGAGGAGGACGGCCGGCCCTGGATCGTCATGCAGCTGGTCCAGTCGCGCTCCCTGGGGGCGGTGATCAAGCAGGAGGGGCCGCTGCCGCCCGAGCGGGTGGCCGAGATCGGCGTCGCCGTGCTCGACGCGCTGCACCGGGCGCACGAGGCCGGGGTGCTCCATCGCGACGTCAAGCCCGAGAACGTGCTGCTGGCCGACGACGGCAGGGTCGTGCTGACCGACTTCGGCATCGCCACGCTGGAGACCGAGACGCAGCTCACCGTGACGGGCCTGGCGGGCACCCCCGCCTTCATCGCGCCCGAGCGGCTCAAGGGGCTGCCCGCGCGCCGCGAGTCCGACCTGTGGTCGCTGGGCGCGACGCTCTACACGGCCGTGGAGGGCCGCTCGCCGCACGAGCGCGGCATGGCGCTGGCCACCATGCACGCCGTCCTGACCGACGAGCCCGACCCCGCGCCGCACGCCGGGCCGCTGGCCGGGGTGATCAGCGGGCTGCTGGTCAAGGAGCCGGTGCAGCGCCTGACGTACGAGGAGGCCGCGCGGATGCTGCGCGAAGCCGCCACCGCGTCGAGCCCGGCGGAGACCAGGCGGTTCCCCAGCCGGAAGCTGCGCGCCGCCGTCCCCGCCCCGGATCCCGTCGAGGACGAGGACGACACCCCGACCGACCCCGACCTGGCCGTCCCCCCGCCCAGGTCCGCCCCCCGCACCACGCCCCGGACCACGCCGAGGCCCGCGCCCCGGACCGCGCCCACGCCGAGGAGCAGGGCCGCCGGCACGCCGCCGCCCGTCGGGACCGGCCGCCGGATCCCGCCCGCGACCAGGGACTCCGCGCTTCCCGACGAGCCCACCGGCGAGCCCACGGTGGGCAGCCGCCAGGAGGGCCGCAAGTTCGGGCCGATCGCGCTGGCCGCCGCGGCGGTCGTGCTGGTCGCCGGGGTCGGCGGCTATCTCGGCCTGCGCTCGGCCCCCGAGGACCACTCCGCCAGGCCGCCGCAGGCCAGGCAGTCGGCCAAGGCCCACACCTCGACGTCCGCGCCCGCCTCGGGCACCGAGTCGAAACCGCCGGCCACGAGCACGCCGTCCTCCTCGCCGTCCTCCTCGCCCTCGGCCACGCCGGACAAGACCGAGGACGCCGACCCGCTGCCCAGCGGCTGGAAGATGTACAAGGACAAGGAGCTCGGCTTCTCCATCGGGCTGCCCAAGGGCTGGGACGTCTGGGACCGCGGCGGCCGGCAGGTCAAGTTCAAGGGCCCCGGCGCGGCCTCGAACGCCTACCTGATGATCGAGGAGGCGGCCAAGCCCGGCAAGGACCCGTACAAGGACTGGAAGAAGCAGGAGCCGTCGCTCAAGCACAACTTCGGCGGCTACAAGAAGATCGGCATCAAGAAGGTCGACTACATGAAGGCCGCCGCCGACTGGGACTTCACCTGGAACACCAACACGGGCAAGACCCGGGTGCGCGACCGCGGCTTCATCACCGAGAACGGGAAGGCGTACGCCATCTACTGGCACACCCTCAACAGCCACTGGAAGAAGGACTACCACTTCTTCGAGGGCTTCGCCGCGACCTTCAAACCCGCCAAGTAGGCTTCCCTGCGTGGAAAGGCAGGTCAGCAACCGGTATCGCCTCATCGAGCCCCTCGGGGAGGGCGGCATGGGGGTGGTCTGGCGTGCCTACGACGAGCTGCTCGACCGTACGGTGGCGATCAAGGAGGTCCGCTACACGGGCGTCGGCGACGCCAAGCGGGCCGACCTCAACCGCAGGACCATCAGGGAGGCCAGGGCGGCCGGCCGCCTCGACCACCCGTCGGTGATCGTCATCCATGACGTCGTCGAGGAGGACGGGCGGCCGTGGATCGTGATGCAGCTCGTCCGGTCCCGTTCGCTGGCCGAGGTGATCGGCGAGCGCGGGCCGCTGCCGGCGGCGCTGGTGGCGATGGTCGGCGGCCGGGTGCTCGACGCGCTGCGGGCCGCCCACGCCACCGGGGTGCTCCATCGTGACGTGAAGCCCGAGAACGTGCTGCTGGCCGACGACGGCAGGGTCGTGCTGACCGATTTCGGCATCGCCGCGCTGGAGGCCGAGTCGGGGCTGACGGCGACCGGCGGGCTGGTGGGCACCCCGGCGTACATGCCGCCGGAGCGGCTCAACGGCGAGGCCACCCGTCCGGAGTCCGACCTATGGTCGCTGGGGGCCACCCTGTACGCGGCGGTGGAGGGGCGGCCGCCGTTCAAGCGCGACTCGTGGGCGGCCACGGTGGCGGCGGTGCTGCGCGACGAGCCCGAACCGCCCGTGCGGGCGGGGGCGTTGCAGCCGGTCGTCATGGGGCTGCTGCGGCGCGACCCGGCGGCCAGGATGCCGGCCGGCGAGGCGGCGCGGCTGCTCCACCAGGTGGCGACCGGCCAGCCGCTGCTGGCCGACCAGACCCCCATGTGGTCGGCCCCCTTCCCGGCCCCCGCCCCGACTCCCGCCGCCCCCGGCCCGTACCCCCAAGGCCGACCCCCGCACGGCCCGCCCGCCGCCCCCAGCGGCCCTTACCCGCCGCCGCAGGGAGCGCAGCCCGTCACCGGCGACGCGCGGCCGCCGCACCGGACGGTCCCGGGAGACCCGCGGCGGCGCGGCCGGACGATGTGGATCGCGGTGCCCGCCACGGTGGCCGCCCTGGCGCTCCTGGGCGGCGGCGGCGTGCTGCTCTACGACCGGTTGTCAGGGTCCGCCACGCCCACCCCGACGGCCGGCGCCCAGCCGCCCGCCACCGGCGAACCGGTCCCCGCCCCCTCGACACCGCCGTCGAAGTCCCCGTCGAAGTCCCCGACGCCCGAGCCGAGCCCGCAGCCGACCGAGGAACCCACCGGCGAACCCACCGGCGAGCCGACCGCCACGGCCCCGGCGGTGCCCGCCGGCTGGCGGCCCTTCACCAGCGCCGCCGGCCACTTCTCCATGGCCATCCCCAAGACCTGGACCGCCGCCAAGAACCCCACCAGGGACAGCATCCGCCTGTCCGGCCCCGGCACCCCCGGCGCGATGATCGTCGAGTGGACCGTCCCCGACATCCCGTGGAAGGACCCGCAACAGCACTGGCTCGGCCTGGAGAAGGAGATCAAGGCCAAGGGCGAGTTCGACCACTACACCAGGATCGGCATCACCCCCACCGAATACCTCGGCCTGCGCGCCTCCGACTGGGAGTTCACCCAGATGCGCAAGGGGCAGCTCATCCACGTCATCAACCGCGGCTTCCACACCGCGGCCGGCCGCCCGTACGCCCTGTACTGGGAGACCCTCGACTCCCGCTGGGCCGCCGACCGGCACTGGTTCGACACCTTCGTCAAGACCTTCCGCCCGGAATGACGCCGGAGCACGACGGCGAGCGCGAGCGGGCCCGGTTCTGGCGGCATCCGGCGGTCCCCGAGACCGACCTGCTCAAGGCCCGCTACGTCACCCACCGCTTCTCCCGGCACGTCCACGACGGGTACGCCATCGGGCTGATCGTGGCGGGCGTGGAGGAGTTCGACTACCGCGGCACCCTGCACCGGGCGGGCGCGGGCGAGCTGGTGCTGGTCAACCCGGACTCGGTGCACACCGGCCAGGCGGGCACGCCGGGCGGGTGGGCGTACCGGATGTTGTATCCGTCGGTCGAGGCGCTGGCCGGGATCGCGGCCGAGCTCGACGCGCCCCTGGCCACCCCGTACTTCCCTCAGCAGGTGGTGCGCGACCCGGAGGTGGCGGCGCTGCTCGGGCGGGCGCACCAGGCGGCCGAGCGCGGCGACGCGCTGGCCGCCTCCACGTTGTCGCGCACGCTGTTCGCCCGGCTGCTGAGCAGGCACGCCGCGCCCAGGCCGGACGCGAGCCCGCCGGGCGCGGGCCGGCGGGCGGTGCGCGAGGCGATGGCGCTGCTGCACGAGAGCCTGCTCGACCCGCCGACGCTGGAGGCGCTGGCGGCGGCGGTGGGGGTGCGGCCGTTCCCGCTGCTGCGCGCGTTCAAGGCCGTGACGGGCCTGCCGCCGCACGCCTATCTCACCTCGCTGCGTGTGCGGCAGGCCCGCCGGCTGCTCCTTGAGGGGGTACGTCCGGCGCAGGTGGCGGCGGACGTGGGCTTCACCGACCAGGCCCACCTGAACCGGCACTTCAAGCGCGTCGTGGGCGTGCCACCCGCCGCCTACCAAAAGGCCGCAGGAACGTACAAGACCGGATATTTGCCCAGTTCATAAGCTGTTTCCCATGGAAACGACAACTCGCCGTTCCGCCGCGGTGCGTGACGGCCTCGGTGTGGGTCTGGCCGTGGGGTTGTCCGGTCTCGCGTTCGGCGCGGCGGCGATCACCGCCGGGCTCAGCGTGCCCCAGGCGTGCGTGCTGAGCCTGCTGGCCTTCACCGGCGCCTCGCAGTTCGCGCTGGCCGGGGCGATCGGCGCGGGCGGCGACCTGACGGCCGCGGCCGCGGGCGCGCTGCTGCTCGGCGGCCGCAACACCCTTTACGGCCTGCGCCTGGCCGACCTGCTGAACGTCCGCGGCCCGCGCCGGCTGCTGGCCGCCCACGGCGTGATCGACGAGACCACGGCCGTCACGCTGGCCCAGCCGGACGAGCCGTCGGCGCGCACCGGCTTCCTCACCACCTTCGCCAGCCTGTACGTCACCTGGAACCTCACCACCCTGGCCGGCGCGGTCGGCACGTCCTTCCTGGGCGACCCGCGGGTGCTCGGGCTCGACGCCGTGGGCCCGGCCACCTTCCTGGCCATCCTGTGGCCGCGGCTGGCCGGCAGCGGGCGGCTGCGGGTGCTGGCGGTGGCCGGGGCGGCGGTCGCGCTGGCGGCCAGCCCGTTCTTCCCGCCGGGCGTGCCGGTGCTGCTGTCGGCGGTCGCGGTGCTGGCGGTGATGGTGCGATGACGGTGTGGTGGGCGATCGTCGCGGTCTGCCTCGGCTGCTACGCGCTCAAGCTGGCCGGGCTGGCCGCGCCGCGCCGGGTGCTGGACCATCCGGCGGTGCGCAGGTTCGCCGAGCTGGTGCCCGTGGCGCTGCTGTCGGCGCTGATCGCGGTGCAGATGTTCACCGAGCAGGGCAGGCTCGCGTTCGACCCGGCGCGTACGGCGGGGCTGGTGGCGGCCGTGGTCGCCCTGGTGCTGCGGGCGCCGTTCCTGGTGATCCTGGCGGCGGCGGCCGTCGTCACCGCGCTTGCCCGGATGTTTCTTGGGTAGTCGCCGTGCATGTCCGATTCTGCGGGGATGGTCGGTGGCCGCTACCGGCTGCTCAGGACGATCGGCCAGGGCGGTATGGGAACCGTGTGGCAGGCGCACGACGAGGTGCTCGGCCGTGACGTGGCCGTCAAGGAGGTGCTGCCGCCGCCGGACCTGAGCGGCCCTGAGCGCGAGGTGTTCGCCGTGCGCACGTTCCGCGAGGCGCGGGCGGCCGGCCGGGTGGCGCATCCGGGGGTGGCGGCCGTCTACGACGTGCTGGAGGAGGGCGGGCATCCGTGGATCGTCATGCAGCTCGTGCACTCCCGTACCTTGGGCGAGACCATCCGCGCCGACGGCCCGCTGCCGCCGGCCAAGGTCGCCGCCATCGGGTTGCAACTGCTGGAGGCGCTGCGCGCCGCGCACGCGGCGGGCGTGCTGCACCGTGACGTCAAGCCCGACAACGTGCTGCTGACCGAGGACGGCCGGGCGGTGCTCACCGACTTCGGCATCGCCACCACCGAGGACGAGGCCCCCGTCACCAGGACCGGCATCCTCATCGGCACCCCCGCCTTCATGGCCCCGGAACGGGCGGCCGGCGGCCAGGCCAGGCCCGCCTCCGACCTGTGGTCGCTGGGCGTGACGCTGTACATGGCGGTCGAGGGCCACTCCCCCTTCCACCGGGACAACGCCCTGGCCACGCTCGGCGCGGTCATGCACGCCGAGCCGGAACCGCTGGCCCGCGCGGGCGTGCTCGCCCCCGTGCTGCTCGGGCTGCTGCGCAAGAACCCCGCGCAGCGCATGTCGCTGGAGGAGGCCGAGCAGCGGCTGAGACTGGTCCTGACCGGCGGGCCGCTGGAGCAGACCGGCCCGGTGCCGGTGCCCCCCATGGCCGTACGCCGTCCGCGCAGGACGCCGATCCTGGCCATCGCGGCGGGCGCGCTGCTCGTGGGCCTGGTCACCGGCGGCGCGGCCTGGTGGACGAAGCAGTCGGACCAGCCGGTGCAGGGCCGCGCCCCGACGATCCCGGCGGTCGTCACCCCGCCCGGCAGCGACGCCCCGACCGACGCCCCGACGGACGCGCCGAAGACCGCCGTCACCGACTCCGAGCCCGCCCCCGCGACCTCGCCTCCCTCGCGGTCCGCCGCGCCCCGGCGCAGCGCCCCCTCGCCCACCAGCGGTGAACGGACCAGCACCCCCGCGAAGTCCCCGGCGAAGAAGCCGACGCCGACCAGGTCGGCGGCCCAGCGGGACGAGCAGGAGGACAAGAAGGACGACGCCCCCTCCAGGACCCCCGGCCAGGTCGACCCGTCGCAGGACGGCGAGGAGTAGCGGCCGGCTCAGGTGTCGGCGGCGACGGCGTCGAGCGCCTTCTGCAGGTCCTCGGGGTAGTCGGTGCTGAAGGACATCCACTCGCCGGTGGCCGGGTGCTCGAAGCCGAGCGAGACCGCGTGCAACCACTGCCGGGTGACGCCCAGCCGGGCCGCGAGCGTGGGGTCGGCGCCGTAGAGCATGTCGCCGACGCAGGGGTGGCGCAGGGCCGACATGTGCACGCGGATCTGGTGCGTACGGCCGGTCTCCAGCTTGATGTCGAGCAGCGAGGCCGCCCGGAACGCCTCGATCGTGTCGTAGTGGGTGACCGACGGCTTGCCGCCCGCGACCACGGCGAACTTGCCCTCGCCCGAGGGGTGGCGGTCGATGGGCGCGTCGACGGTGCCCCTGAACGGGTCGGGGTGGCCCTGGACCAGCGCGTGGTAGCGCTTGTCGACCGTGCGTTCCTTGAAGGCCCGCTTCAGCGCCGAGTACGCGTGCTCGCTCTTGGCCACGGCCATCGCGCCCGTGGTGTTGGCGTCGAGCCGGTGGACGATGCCCTGCCGCTCGGCCGCGCCGCTGGTGGCGATCGTGTGGCCGGCGCCGAGCAGGCCGCCGATCACGGTCGGGCCGGTCCAGCCGACGGTGGGATGGGCGGCCACCCCGATCGGCTTGTTGACCACGATGATGTCGTCGTCCTCGTAGACGATCGTCATGCCGGGCACCGGCTCGGCCACCGGCATCGGCGTGCTGACCGGGGGCGGCAGCGTCACCTCCAGCCAGGCGCCGGCGTGCACGCGGTCGGACTTGGCCGGCTGCCCGCCGTCGACCTGCACCTCGCCGGCGGCGATCAGCTCGGCCGCGCGGGTGCGCGAGAAGCCGAACAGCCGCGAGATCGCCGCGTCGACGCGCTCGCCCTCCAGCCCGTCGGGGACGGGCAGACTCCGCCGCTCAGCCATCCTGGGGCTCCTTCCCGGTCCCCGCGGTGGTGTCGGTCTCCCTGGTGCCGTCGATCTGCACGTTGCGCCAGGCCAGCAGCACCGCCAGGATGCCGCCGCAGACGATCGCCGAGTCGGCGACGTTGAACACCGGGAAGTAGTCGATCACCGGGAAGTGCCCGGGCAGCACCTCGATGAAGTCCACGACGTGCCCCTGGAGCTGCGTCGAGCGGCCGAACCCCGACGGGTAGCGCAGCAGCCTGTCGGTCAGGTTGCCGAGCGCCCCGCCGAGGAGCAGCCCGAGGGTGATCGCCCACGGCAGGCTGTGGAGCTTGCGCGCGGTGCGCACGATCGCCACCACCACGCCCGCCGCGATGAACGTGAACACGAACGTCATCCCCGTGCCGATGCTGAACGCCGCGCCCGAGTTGAAGATCACCCGGAACTGCAGGACGTCCTGGAGGACGACGAGCGGCGCCTTGCCTTCGAGCGTTCGCAGCACGATCGTCTTGCTGATCAGGTCAGCCGCGTAGACGACGACCGCCAGCGAGGTGAGGATCGCGAGGAGACGTCCGCGTGGCCTGCCTAGCGGCGTTCCTCCTTCTGCTTGCAGGCCACGCACAGCGTCGCCCTCGGGAACGCCTGAAGACGTTCCTTGCCGATCGGCTTGTGGCACGATTCGCACACTCCATAGGTCCCTGCGTCGATCCTGGCGATCGCACGTTCGTTCTGCGCGACCAGATCGCGCGCATTCAGGGTAAGGGCGATCTCGCGTTCGCGCTCGTACGTCTTGGCGCCGGCGTCCGCCTGGTCGTCGCCCGCGCCCTGGGTCACGTCACCAGAGGCTATCTCCGACTCGTGGCGGAGGATGTCGGCCTCGAGCTCGTCGATCTCGGTCCGCAGCCGGCCGCGTACCTCGGCCAGCTCCTCTTCCGACCACATCGACGGTGTAGCGGTCTGCGTGACTGCCGCCATGGCTGCCTCCATGCTGATCAAGGCCGTGAATGGTGCGGGCAGCTTAGGATCCTCATAACGGAACGGCAAACGACCCGCCGGATGGTTTACCTCACCCGTACTATCCCGCCTCGCCCGTTCAACTCCTCCCCGGGGACGTCCATTCCCACAAATTTCCTCCTTGCCTACCAACGCCGCCGCCTGCGGGAGGAAACCTGGAAGTCTTCGGCTCCACTCTGCGTTATGGTTTGAGACTGCAAGGCGTTGATGGGGCCCCGCTGTGAGGGATATCACCCCGGAGCCGCCGGAAGAACGGCTCGGCAGAGCTCACTAGACCCGGCAGCAAGCGAATGAAGAGGGCCTCCTCCGGAGGCCAAGAAGGGTGGTACCGCGGAGCCGCGAGGCTTCGTCCCTTCGCGCACGCCACAACCGGCCGACGACGCGTGGAGGTCCCGCCCGACATGTCTTCCCCATCATTCCGCTCTCTTCCCGCGCAGGTCGACCTGCCCGCGCTCGAGCGCGAGGTCCTCGACCGCTGGCGGGACGGGAAGATCTTCGAGCGGTCCGTCGAGCAGAACGCCGGCAACCCCGCCTGGGTGTTCTACGAGGGCCCGCCCACCGCCAACGGCCTGCCCGGCGTGCACCACGTCGAGGCCAGGGTGTTCAAGGACCTGTTCCCGCGCTACAAGTCGATGCGCGGCTTCAGCGTCCCGCGCAAGGCCGGCTGGGACTGCCACGGCCTGCCCGTCGAGGTCGGCATCGAGCGTGAGCTGGGCCTGACCGGCAAGAAGGACATCGAGGACTACGGCATCGCCGAGTTCAACGCCAAGTGCCGCGAGTCGGTGCTGCGGCACGTCGACGCGTTCGAGCAGATGACCGAGCGCATGGGCTACTGGATCGACCTGTCCCAGGCGTACCGGACGATGGACCCGTCCTACATCGAGTCGGTCTGGTGGTCGCTGAAGGTCGTCTTCGACAAGGGGCTGCTGTTCCGCGACTTCCGCATCACGCCGTACTGCCCGCGCTGCGGCACCGGCCTGTCCGACCACGAGCTGGGCCAGCCGGGCGGCTACGAGAACGTCTCCAGCCCGTCGGTCTACGTGCGCATGCCCGTGACGTCCGGGCCGCTGGCCGAGCTGGGCGCGGCGCTGCTGATCTGGACCACCACGCCCTGGACGCTGGTGTCCAACACGGCCGTCGCCGTGCACCCCGACGTCACCTACGTCGCGGCCAGGACCGCGGACGGCGAGGTGCTGGTGGTGGCCGAGCCGCTGCTGTCCGTCCTCGGCGAGGACGTCACCGAGGTGGCCCGCTGCACGGGCCGCGAGCTGGAGCGCACCCGCTACAGCCGCCCCTTCGACCTGGTCGACATCCCCGGCGCCCACTACGTCGTGCTGGGCGACTACGTCACCGTCGAGGACGGCACCGGCCTGGTCCACCAGGCCCCCGCCTTCGGCGCCGACGACATGGCCGTCATCAAGCGGTACGACATGCCGATCGTCAACCCGATCGGCCCCGACGGCCGCTTCCTCGACGACGTCCCCATGGTCGGCGGCCGCTTCTTCAAGGACGCCGACGAGGAGCTCACCGAGGACCTGCGCCGGCGCGGCCTGCTGTACCGGGGCACGCACTTCGAGCACGCCTACCCCCACTGCTGGCGCTGCCACACCGCGCTGCTGTACTACGCGCTCCCGTCCTGGTACATCCGCACCACCGCGGTCAAGGACCAGATGTTGTCGGAGAACGCCAACACCAACTGGTTCCCCGAGACCATCAAGTGGGGCCGGTTCGGCGAGTGGCTGCGCAACAACGTCGACTGGTCGCTGTCGCGCTCGCGCTACTGGGGCACGCCGCTGCCGCTGTGGGTGTGCTCGGCCGACGAGAGCCACGTCACCTGTGTCGGCTCGCTGGCCGAGCTGGGCACGCTGGCCGGCCAGGACGTCTCCGCGCTCGACCCGCACCGCCCCTACGTCGACGACGTGACCTTCGACTGTCCCTTCTGCGGCGCGCTCGCCACCCGCGTGCCCGACGTCATCGACGCCTGGTACGACTCGGGCTCGATGCCGTTCGCGCAGTGGGGCGAGCACGGCAAGCCGGAGGGCGTCTACCCCGCGCAGTTCATCTGCGAGGCCACCGACCAGACCCGCGGCTGGTTCTACTCGCTGATGGCGGTCGGCACGCTGGTCTTCGGCCAGTCCTCCTACGAGAACGTGCTCTGCCTCGGCCTCATCCTGGCCGAGGACGGCCGCAAAATGAGCAAGCACCTGGGCAACATCCTGGAGCCGATCCCGCTGATGGACCAGCACGGCGCCGACGCGCTGCGCTGGTTCATGGCCTGCTCCGGATCGCCGTGGGCGGCCCGCCGGGTGGGGCACAACGCGCTGGAGGAGATCGTCCGCAAGGTCCTGCTGACCCTGTGGAACACCTCCTCCTTCTTCACCCTGTACGCCAACGCCGAGTCCTGGAGCCCGTCCGAGCCCGCTCCCCCGGCCGCCGAGCGTCCGCTGCTGGACCGCTGGGTGCTGGCCGAGCTGCACCGGACGGTCGCCGAGGTCACCGCGTCCCTGGACGAGTACGACACCCAGCGCGCCGGCCGCCGCCTGGCCGACTTCCTCGACGACCTGTCCAACTGGTACGTCCGCCGCTCCCGCCGCCGCTTCTGGCAGGGTTCGCGCGAGGCGTTCGCCACCCTGTACGAGTGCCTGGAGACGGTCACCCGGCTGATGGCGCCGATCACGCCGTTCGTCACCGACTACCTCTGGGACGTGCTGCGCGCGCCCGGCGCGCCCTCCTCGGTCCACCTGACCAGCTGGCCGCAGGTGCGCGAGGACCTGCTCGACCCGGCGCTGTCGGACCAGATGGCCCTGGTGCGCCGGCTGGTCGAGCTGGGCCGCTCGGCGCGCGCCTCCTCCGGCGTGAAGACGCGGCAGCCGCTGCGCCGGGCGCTGGTGGGCGCGCACGGCTGGCCGTCGCTGCCCGCCGAGCTGCGGGGGCTGGTGGCGGACGAGCTGAACGTCCAGGCCCTTGAGGACATGTCCGGATTCGACGCCGATCTCGTGTCGTACACGGTGAAGCCGAACTTCCGGGCGCTCGGGAAGCGGTTCGGGTCGCGTACCAAGCTGGTGGCCGCCGCGGTGACCGCCGCCGACGCCACCCGCGTGGCCCGCACGCTGCGTGGCGGCACCCCCGTCATGATCGAGGCGGACGAGCTGGGCGAGATCATGCTCGGCCCCGACGAGGTGATCGTCACCGAGCAGCCGCGCGCGGGCTGGGCCGTGGAGACCGGCGCCATCGGCACCGGCACCGGCGAGACCGTCGCCCTCGACCTGGAGCTGTCCGACGAGCTGCGCCGCGCGGGCCTGCTGCGCGAGGTGATCCGCCTGGTCCAGGAGGCCCGCAAGTCCTCCGGCCTGTCGATCACCGACCGCATCGACCTGTGGTGGACGGCCTCCTCGCCCGACCTGGCCGCCGCGCTGCGCTCCGGCGGCGGCACGGTCGCCGAGGAGGTCCTGGCCGCGTCCCTCACCGAGGGCGCCCAGGAGGACCTCCCGGCCCACCGCGACGAGGACCTGGGCCTGACGTTCCACCTCCGCCGCGCCTGACCCCGGCCTGCGCGGAGCCCTCGCTCCCGGACCGGCCCGCGGAGCCCTCGCTCCCGGACCGGTCGACGGCGTGGCGGGCACGGTCCGACCGGCCACCGCGCGGGGCGCCACCGATCACCTCGGTGGCGTCCCCGACGCGTGTGGCCGCCTCCTGCCGCGTGACGAAGGGATCCGGTCCCGTGCCGAGTCTGATCCGCCGTGCTTCCGCTCAGGTGTTCGTCGACGCGTCCACCGTCGATCTGACCGGCGAGGAGCTCGTGGCGGAGTTCGAGTGGGACATGACCGCGACGGGCCTCGTCCAGGCCGATCCTGGCGGTGACGGCGCGCGCGTCGTGTGCGGCCAGGAGATCGGCGACATCGGCGTCACCGCCGAACTGTGGGACGCCGCCCCGCCGTTGGCCGCCGACGACTGGCAGGACGTCGCCGAGGTGTCGGTGGCCTGGCGCTCCGCGTTCATGGACTTCGCGACGACGGGCGGCGGGGAGAACCCGGCCGCACAGCTGGAACTGCCCGGCCCCGGCGACTACCGGCTGCGCGTCCACGGACGCAACCGCGACGACGGCGACCCCCGGGACGACGACGCCCCCGTCGAGGAGTACCTGATCCAGGTGTGGCCCGCCCCCCAGGCCGGTCCCGTCACAGCCAAGTCCACCAGCCGGACGGCGGCCGCGTGGAGAGCGCGGTGAGCTCCGCCCGGTCGCGGGGGCGTTCGGGCCTTCCCGGCGGTACCTCGTCCAGAGAAGGGCGGACAAATGGCCAGATGGACGTGGACGTCCCTGAGCCCGGCCCGCCGGCGGATGCGCAGCGGGGCCGGGGTGGGCGGGTGTTACTCGGCCGGGTCGCGGTCGTGCTGGCACACCGGGCAGCTGGTCAGGCCGGCGTCCTCGGCCTCGGGGATCGTCATGGTCTCCACGCCCGTCTCCCCCGCGCCCCTGATCAGTGGGCAGGTGGCGCTGTGGTAGCGACGGGTGCCGGTGATGACCTTGACCGTCCTTGAGCTCCCGCCGGGCCCGGACGTGCCGCCGGTCTCGCCCTTCGAGCCCTCGCCCGTGTTGCCGGGCTTGCCGCCGGACGTCTCGCCCTTCGCCGCGCTCTCCTTGCCGGCGGCCGTGCCGGGCTTGGCGTCCTTGCCCTCGGCCTTCGGCGCCGGGGCGGCCGTTCCCGCCGGACGGGCGGAAGGGGCCGGCGCAGCCCCAGAAGGCCGCTCGGACGCCCCGGCAGCCCCACCCGAGGATTCCGGCTGCACAGGCAGCCCGGAGGCCGTCACGCGAGGCTGCGGCGCCGTGTCGGGATCGGACATGTCGTCGCCGTCGTCGGCGGACGCTTCGGCGGGCCGTCCGGGCCGCTCAGCAGCCGGCGCGGGCCGGTCGATGGGGCGGTCAGCAGTCGGCGCGGGCCGGTCGGCGGGCCGGTCAGCAGCCGGCGCTGGCCGGTCGGCGGGCCGGTCGGTGGGCGACGGCCGGGCGGCCGAGGACGGCTTGCCCGGCTTGCTCTCAACCGCCGGCTTGCCGGAAACAGCCGCCTCACCGCCCGTCTGCCCTGAAGCCGCCGCACCCGCACCGGGCTTGGCGGGAGCCGCGCCCTTGGCCGACGAAGCCGGAGCCTCACCCTCAACCGCCCCAACAGCCGACGGCTTCTCGGACGGGCTCTTGGGCGCGCTCTTGGACGGGCCAGGGGCCGGCGAACTCGTGGAGGCCGCAGTCGTGGAGGCCGCAGCAGGGCTCGAAGGGGCGGCCGACGGGCCCTTGGCGTCGTCCGGCGAAGGCGAAGAGGGACGCGCGGGCCGCTCGCGCTCCGACGGCGGCCGGAAGTAGGAAGTCTGGATCTCCCCCTGCTCGTCGTCCGGACCGGCCTCGGAATCGGGCGCGGCGGCGGAGGAGGGGGACTTGGCCGGGTCGCTCGCCTGCGCGGCGGCGGCCGGACGGCCGAACCACCCGGTGGCGCCCTCCTCGCGGGGGGCGGCGGGCTCCGGGGTGGGGGTGGAAGCCTTCGTGTCGGGCTTCGGCGGTACGACCGGCGGGCGCAGGTCCCGGGTCTCCGCGGAGGTCTCGGCCCGGCTCTCCGCCACGGCGGAGGGGGTGGCACCGGGGCCGGGGGCGACGACGGGCTCGGGGTCGGCGGCAGGCGGCAACTGCCGTCCGCCGAGCGCGGCGTCCGGAAGGCACGTGGTGCAGGGCGTGAAGCCCTCCTCGCGTGCCTCCTCGTGGGTGAGCTCCTCGTGATCCCGTCCGGCCAGCTGGCGGCAGCCCGGCACGTGGTATCTCTTGCGGCCCGGGATCACCAGCACGATCGCGTCCGGCGAGATGCCGCTCGCCGCGGGGCGGCGAGGCGCGGAGGCCGGAACGGCGGTCCGCTGAAGCGTCTGCGGGTGCGGATGCGGGTGGGGTTGTGGCCGCGGGTGCGGCTGGGGCCCGGCAGGACCGGTCTGGTTGTACGGCAGGCCGGGCGGCGGGAGCGGGGCCGGAGGGGTGGCCGGCGCAGCGGCCCGCCCACCACCGGGAAACAGCTCGTGACGCCGCAGCAACGCCCCGATCACCAGGAACAGCGCGGACAGCACGCTGACCACGATGGACCACATGATCAGGAACGGCTTAGCCAGTACGAAGCCCGCGATCAGCAGCACGACCGCCGCGAGCACCAAACCAGCACTGATAAGGATCACAGGGGGCTCTTTCGAG
The DNA here is from genome assembly GCF_040675255.1 of Nonomuraea sp. NPDC049624. Lineage (NCBI taxonomy): Bacteria > Bacillati > Actinomycetota > Actinomycetes > Streptosporangiales > Streptosporangiaceae > Nonomuraea > Nonomuraea sp. NPDC049624. The sequence goes on from NZ_JBFAOR010000006.1 coordinate 210,573, forward strand.
TGACAGGTCCTAGTGACCCGTTACTTTACCGGCGGTCGTTGTGCGGACCGTCGCCGCCGGGGAAGGCGCCCTGCGGAGCCTCGCCGCCGAACGGGTTGGGGCCACCGGGAAGAGGCTGCTGACCACCCTGGGGAACCGCGTGCGACATGGCGGGAGCCTGACCCTGCGGACCGGACATGACCGGGAACCCGCCGCTGCCCTCCGCGGAGACGTTGAGCTCGGCGAGCTGGTTCTCCAGGTAGAGCTTGAGGCGGCTGCGGTATTCGCGCTCGAAGCTGCGCAGCTCCTCGACCTTGCGCTCGAGCTCGTCGCGGGTCTGGACCAGCGAGCCCATCGCCTGGCGGTGGCGCTCCTGCGCGTCGCGCTCGAGCGTCTCGGCGCGGGCACGGGCGTCGCCGATGACCTGCTCGGCCTGGCGGCGGGCCTTGGTGAGGATCTCGTCGGCCTCACGGCGGGCGCGGGTCACCGTCTCGTCCGCCTCCCGGCGGGCGTCGGCGATCGCCTGGTCGGCGGTCTGCTGGGCGAGGGCCAGCACGCGGGCCGCGGTGTCCATGTTGTCCTCGGCGGGAGGCATGCTCATGGCCACGGGCTGCGGCTCGGGGGCGCGCATCGGCTGCGGCTCGGGGGCCCGCATGGGCTCCGGCTGCGGCGGCGCCATCATCTCCGGCTTCGGCTGCTCCTGGACGGGCGCGGAGGCCATGGGCATGCCCATGCCGCCCGGCACCTTCCCACGCAGGCACTCGGCCAGTTTGGCGCGTAGCTCCTCGTTCTCTTGGATCAGGCGGTCGAGCTCAGCCTCCACCTCGTCGAGGAAGGCATCGACCTCCTCCTCGTCGTAGCCCGGCCGCAGCCGGGTGGTACTGAACTGCTTGTTCCGCACATCAGCGGGCGTCAGCGGCATTTTTTGGTCTCCTTGGCGCGCTTGGAGTCTGTCCGGAGGGACGGTGAACCCGAATCACTTCAGCGCGGACACGAGTTGGATCACGACCGGCCACCCCACCAGCCCGCCTCACCGGCCGCCCAGTGACCCAGCGATCTGGATCAAGATCAGAACGACGATGAACAGGACAGTGAAGCTTAGGTCAAAGGCCACCGTACCCAACCGGAGCGGAGGAATGAAACGGCGGAGGAATTTGAGAGGTGGGTCTGTCGCGGTGTACGTGGCCTCCGCCAGCACCAGCACGACCCCGGAAGGCCGCCACTGCCGGGCGAACGCCTGCACCGTCTCAAAGATCATCCTGCCGATGAGCAGTACCAAATACAGAGACAGGACTACGACCAAGATCCCACTCACGATCTCCACGGCCCGGCCGCGCCTCCACTTCTGGTGTGCCCTCCCGGCCGCGCGTGGACCCGGTTGGGTGCGATGGACATACAGAGACTCTAACTCTGGTTGAAGAACCCGCGTTCCGCGATTCGGGCCTTGTCCTCGGCGGTCACCTCGACATTGGCAGGGGACAACAGGAACACCTTGTTGGTAACACGTTCAATGCTTCCATGTAGGCCGAAGACCAGACCTGCCGCGAAATCCACGAGCCGCTTCGCGTCGCTGTCAACCATTTCGGTCAGATTCATGATGACCGGGGTGCCGTCGCGGAAGTGCTCTCCGATGGTTCGGGCCTCGTTGTAGGTCCGGGGATGGAGGGTCGTGATGCGCGCCAGGTCGGTCGTACGGCGCTCCAGGATCGTCGTGGCGGGCCTGGGCGCGGGGACCCCGGAGTCGGCCTCCTCGTCGCGGTCCTGGACCGCCACGGGCCGTTCCTCGCCGGTCCGCTGGACATCGTCGTCGTAGGCGTACTCGTCGGTGTAGGTCTCGTACCTCTCGTAGCGGTCGTCCTCCACGAGACCGAGGTAGACCGCCATCTTGCGCATCGCGCCGGCCATCGCTACGTCGTCCTCCTGCTCATGGTCGCACTGGCTCGGACCCGTCGCCGGGGCCGAGGCGGCAGCCGTACCCCCTTGGAGCTCACCGCGGATCGACCTCTACTTGATCATGGGCCTGAAGACCCACTTGAGGGGACATTACCTGACGAAGGGCTTGCGACGGCCGAGCAACGCCGTACCGATCCGCACGTGTGTCGCACCGTACGCGACCGCCTCGTCGAGGTCCTGGCTCATGCCCGCGGAGACCATCGTGGCCCGCGGATGCTGCTCCTGGACGCGGGTCGCGACCTCGCGCAGCACGGCGAACGCGCGGCCGGGCTCCACCCCCAGCGGGGCGACCGCCATGACGCCGCCCAGCCACACCCCGTCGGCCAGCGCCACCTCGTCGGCCAGCGCGAGCACGTCGGCGGGCCGGGCGCCGCCCCTGGAGGGGTCGTCGTCGAGCGCCACCTGGATCAGGCAGCCGACCTTGCGACCCTGCCGCACGGCCTCCTTGCTGATCGCCTCCAGCAGCCGGAGGCGGTCGAGCGAGTGGATCACGTCGGCGTACCCGACGACGGACCGCACCTTGTTGGTCTGCAGCTGGCCGACGAAGTGCCAGGTCAGCGGCAGGCCGGCCAGCTCGTGCGCCTTGGGCGCGGCCTCCTGGTCGCGGTTCTCGCCGACGTCGCGCACACCCAGCTCGCACAGGATGCGCACGTCTTCGGCCGGTCTGGTCTTGGTGACCGCGATCAGGGTGACCTCGCCGCGGTCGCGGCCCACCGCGTGGCAGGCCGCGCCGATGCGGGCCTCGATCTCGGTGAGACCGGCCGCGATCTCGTCCCTCCGCACGCCTGCCTCCCTCTCCCTGCCTCCATCGCCTCGCAGTTCGGCCTGCACGCCGTACGCCACGATGGCCCCCTTTCCGTGCCGCGGGTCGGATCCCGGCACACACGACGGCGCCGCTCCCGGATGCCTGCGGGGAGCGGCGGTGGGTGGTGAGCTACTTGAGGAAGTCGGGGACGTCGAGCTCCTCCTCCTGCTCCTCGAAGATCACCCGAGGACGTTTGGGAGGCTCCGACATGCGGGAGGTGATGGGCGTGGGCGGGTTGGCCGGTTCGGGCGTGGGCCTCGGGATGGAGACCGGGGCCTGCGGCTCGTCGTCGCCGAGTGCGGCGACGGGCTCGGCGGGCTGGACCGACTCCACCGGGCGCACCGGCTCCGGACGCGGCTCCGGGCGGGACTCGGGACGCGGCTCCGGCCTGAACTCGCGCGGCTCCGGACGCGGCTCGGGGCGCGGCTCGGGCCTGAACTCCTGCCGGGGCTCCGCCCTGAACTCCTGGCGCGGCTCGGGCCTGAACTCCTGGCGCGGCTCCGGCCGCAGCTCGGCACGCGGCTCAGGACGCGGCTCCGGCCTCGGCTCAGGGCGCGGCGCGGGCGGCTCGGACTTCACGCTGGGCGAAGCCGGGACCCCGGGCCGCAGTGCCGAGGACGACACCGGCGCCGCGGGCTGCGCGGCCGGCCGGGCCGCGGGCCTGGGCAGCGGCTTCTCGACCGGCGGCGGCACGTCGTCGAAGCCCGCCGCGATCACGGTGACCCGCACCTCGTCGCCGAGCGCGTCGTCGATGACCGTGCCGAAGATGATGTTGGCGTCGGGCGCGGCGGCCATCGAGACGAGCTGGGCCGCCTCGTTGATCTCGAACAGGCCGAGGTCGGAGCCGCCCGCGATCGACAGCAGCACGCCGTGGGCGCCGTCGATGCTCGCCTCCAGCAGCGGGCTGGAGACCGCCATCTCGGCGGCGGCGACCGACCGGTCGTCGCCGCGCGCGTGGCCGATGCCCATGAGCGCCGAGCCCGCACCCGACATGACCGACTTGACGTCGGCGAAGTCGAGGTTGATCAGGCCGGGCGTGGTGATCAGGTCGGTGATGCCCTGGACACCGGACAGCAGCACCTGGTCGGCCGCCTTGAACGCGTCGAGCACGCTCACCTGGCGGTCGGAGATCGACAGCAGCCGGTCGTTGGGGATCACGATGAGGGTGTCGACCTCGTCGCGCAGTGTCTCGATGCCGGCCTCGGCCTGCGAGGCGCGACGCCGTCCCTCGAAGCTGAAGGGCCGGGTCACCACGCCGATCGTCAGCGCGCCGAGCGAGCGGGCGATGTTGGCCACGACCGGCGCGCCGCCGGTGCCCGTGCCGCCGCCCTCGCCGGCCGTGACGAAGACCATGTCGGCCCCCTTGAGGACCTCCTCGATCTCCTCACGGTGGTCTTCGGCCGCCTTGCGCCCCACGTCGGGGTTGGCTCCGGCGCCCAGTCCGCGCGTGAGCTCGCGGCCCACGTCGAGTTTCACATCGGCGTCACTCATCAGCAGCGCCTGGGCGTCGGTGTTTATGGCGATGAACTCGACGCCCTTGAGTCCCTCTTCGATCATCCGGTTGACGGCGTTCACTCCGCCGCCGCCGATGCCGACGACCTTGATGACCGCGAGGTAGTTCTGCGGTGCTGCCACGACGAGGGGCCTTTCCGCTCGTTGACTTGCCATTTCGGTGCGGATCGTCTCCGCTTTTTCTCAGTTTTCGTAACTCTCAACCTCAGGTTGAGATTTAGATTTATGTCAACCTGAGGATTGATACGGACAGTAGGAGGCCCCTACCAGGCGGGTCAACTAACCGCGCCGCAAGCACGTCCGGCGTGTCGCGGGCTGTCCGATTCGCTCCGGAGTCGCGCCTGGTCGGGGCCTTCCTGTGCCGAAGCTCCGATCTACAGGCTCTCACGCCGCGACCCCCACCTCGCACAGGCACGCGATGCCCTTGCCACGGAGTTGCCAGACCCTGACACTCGTGATCACTTCAAGGTGACGACGTCGGGAGAGCTGACGTCGTACAGGGTGGCCTTGCGGCTCAGGAGCGAGACCAGGATGCGGCCTTTCTCCTGCGGCCTGTCGGCCCCGCCCCACAGGACGGTACGGCCGTCGGACAGCTCCAGCGTCACGCCCTCGGCCGAGGCGGCGCGCACCTGACGGACCTTGCCCGCCACCACGGGCGGCAACGCCTGGACGACCTGGAGCGCCGCCATGGTCGCCGGGTCACCGGCGGCCGGCCGGTCGACCTTGAGCAACGGCAGCATGAACGGCGACGTGTCCTTGACCTCGATCACCACGCCCTGCTTGTCGACCACCGCGAACCGGCCGCCCGCGGGGATCACCGCGACCGGCTCGCGCTCGACCACCTCGATCCTGAGCGTGCCCGGCCACACCCGGTCGACCTTCGCCGTCGCGAGCTGCCGGATGCCGAGCACGCGCGCCTGGACGTCGGCCAGGTCGACCGTGGCCAGCGGGTGCAGGTCGGGCACGGCGGCCTGCTGCTTGATGCGCTCGCTGGTGACTGTGAGATTTCCCACGATCTCGATCGACCGCACGCCCAGCACCGGCGAGAAGAACACCAGCCAGGCGGCCGAGCCGACCACCCCCGCCGTCAACAGCACCAGGAACGCGTTACGCGCCTTCATCGCCCTCCTCGCACGCCGGCTTCGAACGTACGCCGCCGGACCGCCCGGCGCCCGCCCGCCACGCCCGCACGGCTCAGGACAGGCGCGCCACGAGCTGCGGCCCGAGCTCGGTCACGTCGCCCGCCCCCATCGTGAGCACGATGTCACCCGGACGCGCCCGCCCGGCCACCAGGTCGGGCACCGCCGCCCGGTCGGGGGCGTAGGCCACCCGCTCGGCGGGCAGCGGCACGCGCCCGGCCACCATCGCGCCGGACACGCCGGGCTCGGGGTCCTCCCGCGCGCCGTAGACGTCGAGCACGATGACCTCGTCGGCCAGCCCGAGCGCGGCGCCGAACTCGTCGGCGAAGAACCGGGTGCGCGAGTACAGGTGGGGCTGGAAGATCGCGATGACCCGGCCGGTGCCCGAGTAGGAGGCCACGACGTCGCGCGCGGCCCGCAGGTCGGCGGCCAGCTCGGTCGGGTGGTGGGCGTAGCTGTCGAACACCGCGACGCCGCCCGCCTCGCCCTTGGCCTCGAAGCGCCGCTTGGCCCCCGTGAAGGCCGCCAGGCCGTCTCTGATGTCCTCGAACGCCAGCCCCAGCTCGTCGGCCACGGCGATGGCGGCGGTGGCGTTGAGGGCGTTGTGCGCCCCGGGGACGGCCAGCCGCACGTCTCCCCTGCCCTCGATGGAGAAGACCGTGCCGAAGCCGTCGGGGCGCACGCCGGTCACCCGGTAGTCCTCGCCCCGCTCGCCGTAGGTCCTGACCCGCAGCCCGCGCTCGCGCGCCCGCCCGGCCAGCTCGGCGGCGCCCGGGTCGTCGGCGCAGACGATGAGCAGCGAGCCCACCCGGTCGGCGAAGCGGGCGAAGCTGTCGTGCACCGCGCGCGGGTCGCCGTAGTTGTCGAGGTGGTCGGCCTCGACGTTGGTCACCACGGCGATGTCGGGGGCCAGCATGAGGAAGGAGCCGTCGCTCTCGTCGGCCTCGGCCACGAACACCCGGCCCGCGCCCTCGTCGGCGCCCAGCCCGGTGGTGACGAGCTGGCCGCCCACGCAGTAGGACGGCTCGGCGCCGCACTTCTGCAGCGCCACGGTCAGCATGGAGGTGGTGGTGGTCTTGCCGTGGGTGCCGGCGATGGCCACGCCGGTGCGGCCGCCCATCACCGAGGCCAGCGCGGCGGCCCGCGGGATGATCCGCAGGCCCTGCCTGAGCGCCTCGCCCAGCTCGGGGTTGGAGTCGCGGATGGCGGTGGAGACGACCACGGTGTCGACGTCCCGGATGTGCGAGGCGGCGTGCCCGATGTGCACGGTCGCGCCCAGCTCGCGCAGCTCGGTCACCAGCTCGGAGCTGCGCGCGTCGCTTCCGGTGACGCGGACGCCGCGCTTGAGCAGGATGCGGGCGATGCCCGACATGCCCGCGCCGCCGATGCCGATGAAGTGCACGCGGCCGAGGTCTTCGACGGCTACGGGATCGACCAGCTTGACGAGACTCATCGGGCTATCTCCAACACTTTCCTGGCAAGCATGATATCGGCGTCCTTGCGCCCCAGCCGGGAGGCGGCCTCCGACATGACGGCGACCCGTTCGGGGTCGTGGAGCATGGGCAGCACGTTCTGGATGATCCAATCGGGTGACAGGTCGGCGTCGCCGACCATCAGGCCGCCGCCGCCGCGCACGACGCGCTCGGCGTTGACGGTCTGCTCGCCGTTGCCGTGCGGCAGCGGCACGTACGCGGCCGGCAGCCCCACGGCTGTCAGCTCGGCGCAGGTCAGGGCCCCGCTGCGGCACAGCGCGACGTCGGCGGCGGCGTAGGCGAGGTCCATGCGGTCGACGTAGGGCAGCAGCACGTACTGGGGGTCGCCGGGCGGCGGCTCGTGCTCGACGGTGTTGTTCAGGCCGAGCACGTGGAGCACCTGGATGCCGGCCCCGCGCAGCACCGGCGCGGCGGCCAGCGCGGCCTCGTTGAGCGACCTGGCGCCCTGCGAGCCGCCGAACACCAGCAGCGTGGGCCGGTCGTTCTCCAGCCCGAACCAGGAGCGCGCCTTGTCGCCGGTGGACAGCCGGTCGAGGGTGACGATCTCGCGGCGCAGCGGGGTGCCGATGAACTCGGCCTTGGGCAGCGCGGCGTCGGGGAAGCCGGTGAAGACGTGGTCGGTCAGCCGGGCGCCCAGCCGGTTGGCCAGACCGGGACGGGGATTGGCCTCGTGGACGACGATCGGCAGGCCCTTGCGCTTGGCCGCCAGGTAGGCGGGCGTGGCGACGTAGCCGCCGAACCCGACCAGGATGTCGGCGCCGACCCGGTCGAGCACGCCCGACACGGCGTTGATCGCCCCGGCCAGCCGGCCCGGCACGGTCAGCAGGCTCGGGGTGATCGCCCTGGGCAGCGGCACGGCCGGCACCAGTTCGAGATCGTAGCCCCTGGCGGGCACGAGCCGCGTCTCCAGGCCGCGCTCGGTGCCCACGCAGGTGATGCCGACGCTCCGGTCAAGATGGCGCAGCGCGTCCGCAAGGGCGAGCGCGGGCTCGATGTGCCCGGCCGTCCCCCCACCGGCGAGGACCACCCTCATCTCGGTCACTCCCTAACGTCTCACTCGGCCTCTGGACGTACCCCCCAGGCCCAGCCAGCTTAGGCCCCGTGCGGCGGGTCCGGGGCCACGCGCGGCCAAGGCTTCGCGCGCGCCGGGCTCGCGTTTGGCGAACGACAGCAGGATGCCCAGTGCGGCGAGCGTGGGGAGCAGGGACGATCCGCCGTAGGAGACCAGCGGCAGCGGGATGCCGGTGATGGGCAGCACGCCGAGCACGGCGCCCATGTTGACGGTCGCCTGCCCGACGATCCAGGCCACCATGGCGGCCGCGGCCAGGCGGACGAAGCCGTCGTTGACCCGGACCGCGACCCGCAGCCCCGCGTAGCCGAGCAGGCCGAACAGCGCCACCACGATCAGCGTGCCCATCAGGCCCAGCTCCTCGCCGAGGATGGCGAAGATGAAGTCGCTCTCGCCGTGGGGCAGCCAGCTCCACTTCTGGCGGCTGCTGCCCAGGCCGAGCCCGAACCAGCCGCCCGAGCCCATCGCGATCTGCCCCTGCACGGCCTGGTAGCCGGCGCCCTGGGCGTCGGCCCACGGGTCGAGGAAGGCCCCGATGCGCGCCATCCGGTACGGCTCCACCTTGATCATGATGACCGCGGCCAGCACCGCCAGCGCGAGGATGCCGCCGAACAGCTTGACCGGCGCCCCCACCACCCACAGCAGCGCCAGGAAGATCATGAAGAGCACGAGGGTGGTGCCCAGGTCGCGGCCGAGCAGGACCATGACGACCAGGATCGCGGTGCCGGGCATGAGCGGGATCAGCATCTGCCGCCACTCGATCCGGCCCTGCCTGGCCCGCCTGGCCAGCAGGTCGGCCCCCCACAGCACGAGCGCCAGCTTGGCCGGCTCCGACGGCTGGAGGGTGAACGGGCCGAGGTAGATCCACCGCTGCGCGCCCAGCTCGGACTCGCCGATGAACAGCACCATGACCAGCGCCAGCACCGCCAGCGCCATGAGCGGGTAGCCCGCCCAGCGGAAGAACTTCGGCGGCAGGCGCGAGCAGGCGTACATCACGGGCACGCCGACGCCGGCCGACAACGACTGCTTGATGAACCACGAGAACGGGTTGCCGGTCTTCTGCTGGGCCTCGATCGCGGAGGCCGACAACACCATCATGAGCCCGAGCGCGAGCAGCAGCGCGCTGCACATGATGATCAGGTAGTAGGTCGTCAGCGGCTTGTCGAGCAGTTCCTTCAGCACGGCGCGCTGCTCGCGGACCCAGCTGGCCGGGCCCTCCTGGGCCTTGGACCGGGCGGGCTCGCCGGCGGCCGGACGGGCGCCGGCGGTGCCGGTGCTACTGCTCACGCCGCCGCCTCAGCTCGTGGACGGCACGGGCGAAGGCCTCCCCTCGTGCCGGGTAGCCGGGGAACATGTCGAGCGAGGCGCCCGCTGGGGAGAGCAGCACGGTGTCCCCGGGGGAGGCCAGGCGCGCGGCTTCGGTGACGACGGTGTCCATCACACCAGTGTCTTGGCCCGGGATGTCCACGACGGGGACATTCGGCGCGTGTCGCGCGAGTGCTTCGGCGATCGCCGCGCGGTCGGCGCCCAGCAGCACCGCGCCGCGCAGCCGGGACGCCGCCCGCCGGACCAGGTCGTCGACGTCGGCGCCCTTGAGCTGACCGCCCGCCACCCACACGATCGAGGGGTAGGCGCTCAGCGCGGCCGCGGCGGCGTGCGGGTTGGTGGCCTTGGAGTCGTCGACGTAGTCGACGTCGCCGACCCGGTCGACGTGGGCCAGGCGGTGGGGGTCGGGCTTGAAGGCGCGCAGGCCCAGCCGCACGGCCTCGGACGGGACGCCGAGCGAGCGGGCCAGGGCGGCGGCGGCCAGGGCGTTGGCCACGTTGTGGGGAGCCAGGGGCCGGATGTCGGCGAAGGTGGCCAGCTCTTCGGCCGCCTCGACCGGGTCCTCCACGAACGCCCGGTCGACCAGCAGGTCCTCGACCACGCCGAGCTGGCCGCTGCGCGGCGCCCGCAGCGTGAAGCCGACGGCGCCCTCGTACGGCTCGGCCAGGCGGGCGCACTCGGGGTCGTCGGCGTTGTAGATCACGGTGCCGGCGCGTTCGTAGATGCGGCCCTTGGCGGCGGCGTACTCGGCCATGGAGCCGTGCCAGTCGAGGTGGTCGGGGGCGATGTTCAGGATCGCCGCGGCGTGCGGGGCCAGGCTGCTGGACCAGTGGAGCTGGAAACTCGACAGCTCGACGGCCAGGGCGTCGTACGGCTCGGCGACGGCTTGGACGACCGGGACGCCCACGTTCCCCACGGCCAGGGCGTCGAGCCCGGCGGCCTGGAGGATCGAGGTGAGCATGCGCACGGCCGTGGTCTTGCCGTTGGTGCCGGTCAGCGCGAGCCAGGGGGCGGCGTGCGAGGGGCGCAGCCGCCAGGCCAGCTCCACCTCGCCGACGACCTCGACGCCGGCCGCCAGCGCGGCGGCCACCAGCGGGTGGTGCGGGGCCCAGCCGGTGGTGACGAGCCTGGTCGTGCCCTCGGGCAGCACCATCTCGCCGAACCTGGTCTCGACCCCGGCGCGGGCCAGCTCGGCCGCGGCGGCCAGCTGCCGCTCACCCTCCACGGCCTCCACGACCACGACCCGCTCGCCGCGCGCGGCCAGCGCCCCGGCCACCGCGGTGCCGGAGACGCCGAGCCCGGCCACGCACGTCAACGTCATGGCTTGGGCATCCACTCGACGTAGAACAGCCCGAGCCCGAGCGCCGCGCAGAGCCCGGCGATCAGCCAGAACCGCACCACGATCGTGGTCTCGGCCCAGCCCTTCAGCTCGAAGTGGTGTTGCAGCGGCGCCATCCTGAACACCCGTTTCCCGGTCATCTTGAAGAACCCGACCTGGATGATGACGGACGCCGTGATGATCACGCACAGCCCGGCCAGGATGATCAGCAGGAGCTGCGTACGGGTGGCGATGGCCAGGCCGGCCAGCACGCCGCCCAGGGCCAGCGAGCCGGTGTCGCCCATGAAGATCTTCGCCGGCGGGGCGTTCCACCACAGGAACCCGACCAGCGCCCCCAGCACGGCCGCGGCCACCACCGACAGGTCGAGCGGGTCGCGCACCCAGTAGCAGTTGGGCCCGAGCTGGTCGATGCAGTTGTTGCGGAGCTGCCAGTTGCCGATCAGCACGTACGCGCCGAGCACGACGCCGGTCGCGCCGCTGGCCAGGCCGTCGAGGCCGTCGGTGAGGTTCACGGCGTTGGAGAACCCGACGATCATGAACAGCACCCAGATGGTGAAGCCGACGATGCCGATCGAGGGGCCGATGTCGCGCAGGAACGACAGCCGGGTCTCGGCGGGGGTGATGCCGTAGACGTTGGGCTGGCGGGTGATCAGCACGGCGAACACGGCGCCGACGACGAGCTGGCCCAGGGCCTTGGCGCCGCTGCGCAGGCCCAGGCTGCGCTGCTTGTAGATCTTGATGAAGTCGTCGAGGAAGCCGACCGCGCCGAGGCCGGTCATCAGGAACAGCACGAGCATGCCCGACACCGTCGGCGGCGACAGCGTGGCCAGGTGGGAGCCGCCGTAGGCCAGCAGCGCGGCCAGCACGAAGACGATGCCGCCCATGGTCGGGGTGCCGCGTTTGCCCAGGTGGGCCTGCACTCCCTCCTCGCGGATCTCCTGGCCGTAGCCGCGCCGCGAGAACAGCCTGATCGCCAAGGGGGTCCCCAGCATCGACAGGACCAGGCCCACCGCGCCGGCGATGACGATGTTGATCACTGAGCGGCACCTCCGAGAAGGAGCTCCGCCGTGCGTTCCAGGCCCATCGCGCGGGGGCCCTTGACGAGCACCGCGTCGCCGGGGCGCAGCAGGCCGGCCAGTGCGGCCGCCGCTGCCTCGGCATCAGGGACGTGTACGATCCGGGTCATCTGGGGAGCATATGGCCCTTCGCCACCTGGCGGTCCCGCGGCGGCCGAGGCCGCCTCGTTCGCGCCCTCCAGCACCGGGCCCGCGTCGGGACCGACGACGACCAGGCCCGTCAGGCCCGAACCGCCCGCCAGCCGCCCCAGTTCGGCGTTGAGCGCCGCGCTCTCCTCGCCCAGCTCGCGCAGCGCCGCGATGACCGCGAACCGCCGCCGCTGCTGCCCCATCACGCCGAACATGTCGAACGCGGCCCGCATCGAGTCGGGGTTGGCGTTGTAGGCGTCGTTGACCACCGTGACGCCGTCGGGCCGGTCGGTGACCTCCATGCGCCAGCGGCTGCGCGGCGTGGCCTCCGACAGCTCCTCGGCGATCGTGGCGACCGGCAGGCCCAGCTCGTAGGCCGCGGCGGCGGCGGCCAGGGCGTTCTCCACCGCGTGGGCGCCGTAGAGCTGGAGCGTGACCGGCGCGGCCCCGGACGGGGTGCGCAACGTGAACGAGGCGCGCCCGCGCCCGTCGACCGTCTCCTGCTCGGCCCTGATGGCCGCGCCCTCGCCGCGCCCGAAGTACGTGACGCGCGCGTCGGTGCGCGCGGCCATCTGCGACACCAGCGGGTCGTCGGCGTTGAGCACCGCCACCCCGGTGCGCGGCAGCGCCTCCACCAGCTCGCCCTTGGCCTTGGCGATGGCCTCCTTGCCGCCGAACACGCCGAGGTGGGCGGTGCCGACGTTGAGCACCACGCCGATCGTCGGCGGCGCGATGCGGGTGAGGTCCGCGATGTGGCCGATGTTGCGGGCGGCCAGTTCGAGCACCATGAACCGGGTGTCGACGTCGGCGCGCAGCACGGTCAGCGGGTGGCCGAGCTCGTTGTTGAAGCTGCCGACGGGCGCGATGGTCGGGCCCATCCGGCCGGCCAGCCTGGCCAGCAGGTCTTTGGTGCTGGTCTTGCCCGCCGAGCCGGTCACGCCGATCACGGTGGCCTGCGGCAGCGCGGCGGCCTGGGCGGCGGCCAGCGCGGCCAGCGCGACCGCGGCGTCGGGGACGATCACCGCCGGCGCGTCGACCGGCCTGGAGGCCAGGACGGCGACCGCTCCGGCCCGGATCGCCTGCGCGGCGTAGTCGTGGCCGTCGACCCGCTCGCCGGCGAGGGCGACGAACAGCGATCCCGGCTCCACCGCGCGTGAGTCGATCACTACGGGCCCGCGCACCACGGCGCGGGGGTCTGCCATGCCCGACAGGGCGCCCGAGGTTATCTCGGCGATCCTGGCCAGCGGCAACGGGATCATCGGTGCTTCCTGCTTTCCTTGCGTGCGTCGATCGCTTCGGCGACCACTTCGCGGTCGTCGAACGGGATCACTTCGCCTGAGACGTACTGGCCCTGCTCGTGACCCTTGCCCGCGACGACGATCACGTCACCGCGGCCGGCCCGGCCGACGGCCAGGTCGATCGCGGCCGCACGGTCGGGCTCAATGATCACATGGGCGCGGTCGCGGGGCGGAACGCCGAGCGCTCCCTCCATCATCGCGGCCAGGATGGCGAGCGGATCCTCCGAGCGCGGGTTGTCGTTGGTGAAAATCGCCACATCGGCCAGCCGGGCGGCGATCTCGCCCATGAGCGGGCGTTTGCCGGTGTCGCGGTCGCCGCCGCAGCCCAGCACGATCGTCAGCGTGCCCGCGGTCACCTCCCGCAGCGAGCGCAGCACCGACTCCACGGCGCCCGGCTTGTGGGAGTAGTCCACGAGCGCCTGGAACTCCTCCTCGGCGGAGGTGATGCGCTGCATGCGCCCAGGCACCCCGGTGAGGCTGCCCACGCCGTGCACGGCGGTCTGGAGCGGCACCCCCGACTCCACCAGGCAGACGATCGCGCCGAGCGCGTTGGCGACGTTGAAGGGGCCGGGCAGCGAGATCTGCGCGTCGGCCTCGACCCCGCCAGGACCGGCCACCCGGAACGCGCTGCCGTCGGCGCCGAGCCGGACCTCCAGGGCCCGCCACTCCGCCTCCGGGTCGCCGAGCGCCGAGAACGTCGTCATCGGCACCTTGGCCCGGTGCAGCAGCTCCCGGCCGTGCGGGTCGTCGATGTTGGTCACGCCGACGCGGCTCAGCTCGGGCTGGAACAGCCTGGCCTTGGTGGCGAAGTAGTCCTCGAAGTCCTTGTGGAAGTCGAGGTGGTCCTGGGAGAGGTTGGTGAACAGCGCGACGTCGTAGAAGATGCCGTCGACCCGGCCGAGCGCCAGCGCGTGACTGGAGACCTCCATGGTGGCCGCGGTGACCCCCTGCTCGCGCATCAGCGCGAACAGGGCGTGCAGCTGCGGGGCCTCCGGCGTGGTCAGCGTGGGCTCGAAGCGGAGGTCTCCGGCGGCGATCTCGACGCCGCCGACCAGGCCCGTCGTGTGGCCGGCCGCCCGCAGGCCGGCCTCCACCATGAAGGTGGTGGTGGACTTGCCGCTGGTGCCTGTCACCCCGATGACCTGGACGTCGTGGGCCGGCTGGCCGTAGACCCAGGAGGAGACCTGCCCGAGCAGCGCGCGCGGGTCGGGCACGATCAGCACCGGCAGGCCGGTGGCCACGGCGGCCTCCCGCCCGGCCGGGTCGGTGAGGACGGCCACGGCTCCGCGCGCCATCGCCTCGGCGGCGAAGGTCGCGCCGTGCACGCGGTTGCCCGGCAGCGCCACGTAGAGATCGCCGCGCTGCACGGCGCGGGAATCGATGGTGACGCCGGTCAGGGCGGCATGAGGCGACCTCGACGTGCCGGAATCGGCGTCGAGCATGGTCGCGAGCCCGGTCAGCGGACGGGGCGGGCTGGTCTTGGGACGCATAGACGACGGGGGACGCACGGCGAGAGCGTACCTTCCCTGCTCACTGTCCCGCGCGCGTACGCACCGGCGGCGCGTCCGAGCCTGTGGGAGGAATCTTCCTGCTCTTGATGGCGAACGTCATCACATCCTTGAACACGGGGGCCGCGAGCTGGCCGCCGAAATGGCCGTTCTTGGGGTTCTGGAGCACCGAGAGCACCACCAGCCGGGGCGCGTCGGCGGGCGCGAACCCGACGAAGGAGGCCGTGTAGCCGTCGTAGCGGCCCAGCTCGGCGTCGTAGCGGTCGGCCGTGCCGGTCTTGCCCGCCACCCGGTAGCCGGGGATGGCGGCCAGCGCGCCGGTGCCCTCGGCGCTCACCGCGGTCTCCAGCATCGTCGTGATCTCCTTGGCCGTCGTCTCGCTCACCACTCTGGTCTGCCTGCCCGCGGGAGCCGGGACGAACCTGCCGGACGCGTCGGTGGTGCCCGCCACGATCTGCGGATCGACGCGGACGCCGCCGTTGGCGATGGTCTGGTAGACGCTGGCCGTCTGCAGGGCGGTCACCGACACGCCCTGGCCGTAGGCGACCGTGCAGCTCTGGCTGCCCGACCAGTTCTTGTAGTTGGGCAGCAGGCCCGCCTCTGCGTTGGGCACGCCGCCCGCCGGGGTGGTGCCGAACCCGAACGCCCTGAGCATCGCGTACAGGCGCTCGCTGCCGACCTTGCGGGCGGCCATGATCGTGGCGACGTTGCTGGACTGGGCCATGGCCTGCCGGAAGGTCATCGCCTCGGGCTTGTGGGCGTGGGCGTCGCGCAGCACCCGGTCGGCGCACCTGATGTTGTCGGGCACCTGGAACACCGTGTCGGGGGTGACCTCCTTGGCCTCCAGCGCGGCGGCGGCGGTGATCACCTTGTTGGTGCTGCCGGGCTCGAACACGTCCGCGGCGGCCTTGTTGACGTAGGAGGAGGCGGGGGCCCGGCGCCAGTTGCCCAGGTCGAGCTCGGGCGCGTTGGCCATGGCGATGATCTGGGCGGTCCTCACGTCCATGACGATGACCGCGCCGCTGCTCGCGCCCGACTCGCGCACCTGCTCGGCGACCGCCTTCTGGGCGGCCCACTGGATGTCGCGGTCGATGGTGAGCCGGACGTCCTGGCCGTTGACGGGCGCGGTGCGCTCGCTGCTGGTCATGGGGATGCGCAGGCCGTCGCGGCCGGTCTCGACCCGCTGCTTGCCGTCGCGGCCGGCCAGGATCGTGTTCTTGGCCTGCTCCATGCCGCCCAGGCCGTTGCCCTCGTCGCCGACGAAGCCGATGAGGCTGCCGGCCAGGTCGCCGGCCGGGTAGTCGCGGCGGTAGGTCTTCTTCGCGCTGAGCGCGGGCACGCGGGCCTGCAGCAGGCGGGTGGCCACGACCGGGTCGACGTCCCGGGCCAGGAGCTGGTAGCGGCTGCCGGTCCTGGACAGCTTGGCGGTCATCTCCTCCACGGTCTTGCCGAGCTGCCTGGCCAGGATCGCGGCCACGTTCGCGCGGGCGGCCGCGGGGACCTTGGAGGGGTCGATGGACACCTCGCGGGCCTCCGACGTACGGGCCAGGGCGTTGCCGTTGACGTCGGTGATCGTGCCGCGCTTGGCGGGGATCTCCTCGACGTGCTGGCGCTGGCCGACGGCGGCGGCCTCGTAGACCTTGGAGTCGAGGCCCTGCATCTGGATCAGCCGGCCGGCGAAGATCGACAGGATGAAGGTCATGCCGATCAGGCCGATGTTGATGCGCCGGCGCGGGCTGCCCAGGCGCAGCACCAGCGGGGGCCTGGGCGGGCGCGGCGGGGCGGGCGGGCGGCGCGGGCCCCTGGGGGGCGGCACGTCCGCGCCGCGGCGCAGCAGGCCGCGCTCACGCCCGCGTGCCTGGTCCAGCCCTGAGGCGCGCACCTGGCCGGACGCCGGGCCGCGCGCCTGACCGGCCCTGGGACCGCGGGTCTGGTCGGGCCTGCCGCCGCGCCCCTGCTCGGGCCGGGATCCGCGGCTCTGGGCCGGCCCCGAGCCCGGCCGCGCCGATTCGGACCGCGAGCCGCGCGCCGGGTCGGACCGCGAGCCGCGCCCCTGGTCGGATCGCGAGCCGCGCGCCGGGTCGGGCCGGGAGCCACGGGACTGGTCGGATCTCGAGCCGCGGGCCTGGTCGGGGCCGGGACCGTCGCCGCGGCGGCGCGGCCCCTCCTGCGGCGCCCGGTCCCGGGCGCCGTCGTCGCGCCCCTGGGCGGCGCGCCCGCGCGCCCGGTCGCCCTCGTCCCGGGCGGCACGGCCACGCGAACGGTCTTCGCCGTCGCGGCTCTGCGGGGACCGCCCGCGCGGGCGGTCGTCGTCGCGCCCCTGGGCGGCGCGGTTGCGGGAGTCGTCGCGGGAGTCGTCGCGCGGGCGGCGGCGTGGGCCGTCGCCCGGGTCGCGGCGCGAGCGGGCGCCCTCGTCGTCGTCGCGAGGCCGGGCGCGGTCGCCGTCGTCGCGGCGCTGCCGGCCGCGGGAGCCGCCCGCGGAGTCGCGGCGGGCGCTGCCGCGCGCGTCGTCGCCGGGGTCGTGGGGCCGGCGGCCCCTCAGGTCGTCGTCGAACGGCAGGTCGAACGGGTCGGGAGGACGCTTGCGCGGCGAATCGTCCGGCGCCGCCGGGCGGCCGGCCCCGTCGGAACGGGCAGAGCCCCCTCGCCCTGACCGCCCCGGACCCCCCGGCGTACGACGAGCGGCGCCGGGCCCTCCGGGAGAGCCGGCGCCGCCAGCGCCGCGGCCGGGACCCTGTCCCCTGCCGCCTGAATCCCTCACCGCTCCGGGACCGCCTGGGTACTCGGCTCGCCCTTGTCCCAGGGCCGCAGGTTCTTGTCCAGGTGGTAGCCCTGCGCCTCGGCGCGGTCGGCGATGTTCTGGGGCTGCATCTTGCGCTCGTACTCCAGCCGGAGCGCTTCCTTCTCCTGCTGGGCCACCGCGATCTCCTCGCGCAGCTTGGCGTCGGTGATGGCGTCGCGGTTGAGCATGATGTTGAGCAGCAGCAGGCTCACCAGCCCACCGCACATCAACCCGACGACGAGCAGCACGAACGGCGCCCGCTGCCGCTTGGTCGAGGTTCGCCGCGCGGCGGGACGGCGCGCGGGCGCGGCGCTCTCGCCGGGACGCGCGGCCGCCGGCCGCCGGCCGGCGGTGTCAGGACGGGGCCGCGGCTTGGTCTGGTGCGAGACGCCCGGCCTGCGCGTGCCCGGCTTGGGCATGGCGCGGCGGACGGGCGCGACCCGGCCGGTCTCCTGCTCAATCGTCAACGCGGATCCTCTCTGCCGCCCGTAGCCGGGCCGAGGCCGCCCGCGGGTTACGGGCGAGCTCTTCATCGCTGGGGAGCTCGGCTCCCCTCGTCAGCAGGCGGAACCTCGGCTGGTGTGCCGGTAGCGGGACGGGCAGCCCTGGCGGGCTGGTGTCCTTGGTTCGCGCCGTGAGGGCCTGCTTGGTGAGCCGGTCCTCAAGGGAGTGGTAGGCGAGCACGACGACCCGCCCACCTAGCGCCAGCGCGTCGAGCGCCGCGGGCAGCGCCGCCTCCAGGGCGGACAGCTCCGCGTTGACCTCGATGCGCAGCGCCTGGAAAGTCCTCTTGGCGGGGTTGCCGCCGGTGCGCCTGGTCGCCGCGGGGATCGCGTCGCGCACGATGTCGGCGAGTCTCTTGGTGGAGGTGATGGGCTCCTTGGCGCGTTCCTTGACGATAAGCCCCGCGACCCTCGGCGCGAAACGTTCCTCGCCGTAGTCGCGCAGGATTCGTGCCAGGTCGGCGGCCGGATAGGTGTTGACCACCCGCTCGGCCGTCAGCTCCTGCTCGGTGTCCATGCGCATGTCGAGCGGGGCGTCGTAGGAGTAGGCGAAGCCGCGTTCGGCCTCGTCGAGCTGCGGCGAGGAGACGCCGAGGTCGAACAGCACGCCGTTGACCGTGGGATGCCCGGCCTCGGCGATGACCTGGGCCAGGTCGCCCGAGGAGGCGTGGACCAGGGTGGTGCGGCCGGCGTAGGGGGCGAGCCTGAGGGTGGAGAAGTCGATCGCGAACGGGTCGCGGTCGATCCCGATGAGACGAAGGGAGGGGAAGGCGGCGAGCAGGGCCTCGGAGTGGCCGCCGAGCCCGAGATTGGCGTCGACGACGACAGGCTCCGGCCCCGACAGCGCCGGGCCCAGCAGCTCCAGTACGCGCTCGAGCATCACCGGAACGTGACCGCCCGTGCCTGCGTTGTCGTCCATCTCCAACCCCCCCTCTCGCGTCCTGCTCGCGGATGAACGCGTATCGGTCAATCGTCAGTCATTCCTGGGTCCCCACCCGGCGCCGCCCGGCCAGGTCCCCATCCGCACCCTCTTCGTGGACGCCCGCCCTCTGACACCGGGGAAGGTGCATCAGTTGGCAGGCAGTGGTTGCGGGTGGAGACCTCGCCGAACGACATCACCGACGGATCGACCGTGGTCACTACAAGATCCCTGGCAGCACCTCCTCCGACAGATCGGCGAACGCCTGCTCCTGCGCGTTGAGATAGGTGTCCCAAGCCTGGGAGTCCCAGATCTCCAGCCGGGTGTTGGCCCCGATGACGACGCAGTCACGTTCCAGGCCGGCGTACTGGCGCAGGCTCTGCGGGATCGTGACGCGTCCCTGCTTGTCTGGTTTCTCGTCGGACGCGCTGGCGAAGAAGACGCGGCTGTAGTCACGCACCGCCTTGGCGGTGACCGGGGCGGTGCTGAGAGCCTCGGTTATGCGCTGGAACTCCTCTACTGGAAAGACGTAGAGGCATCGCTCCTGGCCTTTGGTGATCACAAGACCCTCCGCCAGCTCCTCACGGTACTTAGCCGGCAGGAACAGCCGTCCCTTGTCGTCAAGACGCGGTTGATGGGTGCCGAGGAACATCGGCGCCACCTCCCGTGCCTCAGTGAAGCGCTCAGCACTGGTGCACCGGGCCCTCCACTGCGCACCACCATACTCCACTTCTCCCCACCGTCAACTGATTCGAACCGTCTTCATCATCAGTTTCCGTTGCGTTACCGCAGGTCAGGGCGGTGGAGCGGGGGTGGGGGGCGCCGGGGGGCGGGCCAACCCTCATGGGCGTGTCGAGGGTTCGAAAGACCGGCGGTATAGGGGCTCGCGGCGGGCGCGAAGGCGGGGGTGGAGGAAAGTGGGGCGGCCAAGGGGGTCAGTGTCACGGGATTCGCACTGCTATGCGACAAGAACAGGAACATCAGCGGGGTTCCCTGGAATATCCACAAATGTCGCTCAAGAACCCGCAGCGTCGTAGGGTCGTACAGACAATGGAAAAGGAATGGCATGGCTCCCGTAATGGCACCGTGCGGGACAGCCGTCGCACTATGGAGGCCTGGTGGCACTAACCCATGACGTCCCTCCCCAGCTTGACGAGCTGGTCTCCACCGCCCACCGAATCCGGCAGGCCATCGAGTCGGTGATCGAGGGAAAGAGCGACGCCGTCCGTCTCACGCTGACCGTCCTGCTCGCCGAGGGCCACCTTTTGATCGAGGACGTGCCGGGCGTCGGCAAGACGATGCTCGCCAAGGCGCTGGCGCGGTCCATCGACTGCCCGGTGCGCCGCGTGCAGTTCACGCCCGACCTGTTGCCCAGTGACATCACCGGGGTCAGCGCCTACAACCAGCAGACGCGTGAGTTCGAGTTCAAGCCCGGGCCGGTGTTCGCCAACATCGTCGTGGGCGACGAGATCAACCGCGCCTCCCCCAAGACGCAGTCGGCGTTGCTGGAGTGCATGGAGGAGCACCAGGTCACCGTGGACGGCGTGACGTACCCGCTGGACGCCCCCTTCATGGTGATCGCCACCCAGAACCCCATCGAGATGGAGGGCACCTATCCCCTCCCCGAGGCCCAGCGCGACCGGTTCACCGCCCGGGTCGCCATGGGCTACCCCGAGCCGACCGCCGAGCTGGAGATGCTCGACGTGCACGGCAGCACCTCGCCGCTGGACAAGCTGGAGCCGGTCGCCACGACCGCCGAGGTGCGCGCCCTGATCGAGGCCGTGCGCGGCGTGTACGTCTCGCAGCCGGTCAAGAAGTACGCCATCGACCTCGTCGTGGCCACCCGCCACTCCCCCGACCTGCGGCTGGGCGCCTCCCCCCGGTCCACGCTCCAGCTCGTCCGCGCGGCCAGGGCGCACGCGGCGCTGGCCGGGCGCGACTACGTCATCCCCGACGACCTGCAGGACCTAGCCGTGCCCGTGCTGGCGCACCGGCTGCTGCCCAGCGTCGAGGCCCAGGGCCAGCGCCGTCTGCCCGAGCAGGTGGTGACCGACCTCGTCAGGCGGGTGCCGGTGCCGGAGACGCGAGCGTCGTGAGGGCCGGACTGCGGGCGCTGACCTCCCGCGGCAGGTCGTTCCTGGCCTCGGGGATCGCGGCGCTGCTGATGGCGCTGATCCTGGGCGAGAACGACCTGTTCAGGATCGGCGTGCTGGTCACGGCGCTGCCACTGCTGGCCGCGCTGGTGGTGGCGCGCACCAGGTACCGGCTGAGCTGCGCGCGGAGGCTGGACCCGCCCAGGGCGGAGGTGGGCGGGGAGGCCACGGTGACGTTGCGCCTGGAGAATGTGACCAGGCTGCCGACCGGGCTGCTGCTGATCGAGGACACCGTGCCGTACGCGCTGGGCGTGCGGCCGCGGTTCGTGCTCGACCGGGTGGAGTCCAAGGGGGTGCGGGAGATCGACTACCGGGTCCGGTCCGACCTGCGGGGCAGGTACACGATCGGGCCGCTGTCGGTGCGCATCGCCGACCCGTTCGGGCTGGTGGAGCTGACGCGGGCGTTCACGATCAGCGACACGCTCGTGGTGACGCCGCAGGTGGTGGCGTTGCCGCACGTACGGCTGTCGGGCGAGTGGACGGGCGGCGGCGACAGCCGCACCCGGAGCGTGGCCGCGGCCGGCGACGACGACGTGGCGCCGCGCGAGTACCGGCAGGGCGACGACCTGCGCCGGGTGCACTGGCGCTCGACCGCCCGGCACGGCGAGCTGATGGTGCGCCGCGAGGAGCAGCAGTGGCAGAGCCGCGGCGCGCTCCTGCTGGACACCCGCAGGCACGCCCACCGCGGCGAGGGTCCGCGCTCCTCCTTCGAGGTGGCGGTCTCGGCTGCGGCCTCGATCGGCGTGCACCTCGCCCACGAGGGCCTGGGCCTGCGGCTGGTCACCGACCAGGGCGCCGAGCACCTGACCGACCAGGGGCTCAGCTACTCGCTGCTGGACACGCTGGCCGTGGTGCGGCACAGCTCGGCCCGCTCCCTGGAGATGGGCATCTCCGCCCTGCGCCAGGGCGGCGGCGACGGCCTGATCGTGGCCGTGCTCGGCGCGCTCGACCCCGAGGAGGCCAGGGAGCTGGCCAGGCTGCGGCACAGCGGCGTCACCGGTGTCGCGGTCCTGCTCGACGCCGGCACCTGGGAGGGCGCCGGCCGGGGCTCGCACGAGAACTTCGACGCCGTGCAGGGCGTCCTGGCCGGTTACGGCTGGCGGATCGTCCGCCTGCCCGCCGGCACCTCCATCGCCTCGGTCTGGCCGGACGCCGCCAACCGCGGCAGGTACGCGCTCAACCCCACGGGAGGTGCGGCATGAGGCTGACGGCCGCCTCGGGTGTGGCCGCGTTCGCCGCGGCGATCCTGCTCTATCCGCTCTTCCAGGGCGGCGCCTGGTTCTGGACGTCGCTCGGCGCGGTGCTGGCCGTGATGGCCGCCGGGCTGATCAGCTCGCGCCTGTCGCTGCCCGCCTGGGCCGCGCCGCCGGCCGGGCTGGCCGCGTTATGGATCTTCCTGACCGTGGTCTTCGCCTCCGGCAAGGCGTGGGCGCTGGTGATCCCGACCAAGGAGTCGGTGTGGGAGCTGGGCCGGCTGCTCGGGGCCGGCTGGGCCGACATCCAGCGCTACGCCGCGCCCGTGCCGCCCACGGACGGCATCACGCTGCTGACCGCGGGCGGCGTGGGCGTCATCGCGATCGCCGTGGACCTGCTCGCCGCGCGGCTGCGGCGGGCGGCGCTGGCCGGGCTGCCGCTGCTGGCGCTGGCCACCGTCCCGGCGACGATCCTGGCCGAGCCGATCAGCTGGCCCGCCTTCATCATCGCCGCGCTCGGCTTCGTCAGCCTGCTGATCGCCGACGGGCGCGAGCGGGTGGGCCACTGGGGACGGGCGGTGCTCGTCCGCCGGACCAGGGCGGCGACCGGGCCGCGTCCGGACACCGGCGGGGCCAGGGCCGACACCAGCGGCCTGCGGCTGTCGGGCAAGCGCATCGGGTTCGCCGCCATCGCGCTGGCCGTGCTGCTGCCGGCCGCGCTGCCGGTGATGGAGCCGGTCTCCTTCTTCCAGTTCGGCGTCGGCGGCCGGGGCGGCGGCAAGGGCAACTCGATCAGCATCGCGAGCCCGATCGCCAGCCTGCGGGGGCAGCTCGAACTGCCCGAGCGGCGCGTGGTGCTCACCTACAACAACAACGACAACAAGCCCAGGTACCTGCGGATCTACGCACTGGACACCTTCGACGGCCAGCAGTTCGGCATGACCGAGCCGAAGGGCTCGCCGGACAACAGGACGGACAACGGCCCGCTGCCGCCGCCTCCCGGCCTGAGCGCGAGCACGAAGGTCAGCAACGTCGTCACCAGGATCCGGATGAGCGACGAGATCGAGCGGCTGCAGTTCCTGCCGCTGCCGTACCCGCCGCGGCAGATCCGGGTGGACGGCGACTGGCGCGCCGACGTGGGCACGCTGATGGTCTTCTCCATCCCCGACGAGGCGGCCGGCCTGGAGTACGAGGTGGCCACCAGTGAGCCGGCCGCCACGCCGGAGCTGCTGGAGTCGCTGGAGGGCGTCCAGCCGAGCGTGGACCGGCGGTACCTGAAGCTGCCGGACAACCTGCCGCCGGAGATCGTCCGGCTGGCGCGTTCGCTGACGGCGCAGACCAACTCCAACTACGAGGCGGCGGTGAAGCTCCAGCAGTTCTTCACCAAGGACGGCGACTTCCGCTACGACCTGCGCACGCAGGGCCACGGCAACTCCGCGCTGCGGGACTTCCTGCTGCGTGACCGCACGGGCTACTGCGAGCAGTTCGCGGCCTCGATGGCGGTGCTGGCCAGGATCGTCGGCATCCCGTCGCGGGTGGCGATCGGCTACACCGGCGGCACGAAGGCCGGCGACAACTGGACGGTCACGACCGGCGACTCGCACTCCTGGCCCGAGCTGTACTTCGAGGGCGTGGGCTGGCTGCCGTTCGAGCCGACGCCGTCCGGGTCGCTGGGGCAGGGCAGCGCGCGGGTGCCGGACTACACGGTCCCGCCGGCGCCTTCGACGACGCCGTCCACCTCCCCGAGCAGCGGCGCGACCGAGTCCGGCGCCGACGACCCGATCAACCCCTCCACCCGGCGCAACCCGCGCGAGCTCGACCGTGAGGGCCTGATCGCCACGGGCGGCCTGCCGCCGGACGACTCGATGCCGCTGATCGGCAAGATCGGCATCGGCGCGGGCGCTCTGCTGCTGCTCCTGCTGGTCCCGGCGGCGCTGCGGCTGCTCACCAGGAACCGGCGGGTGCGCGCGCTGGGCTGGAAGGTCTCGCAACCGGCCGACGACCTGACGGCCAGGATCGCGACCGCCCACCACCCGTCGATCGCGGCCGTGTGGGCCGAGCTGGACGACGTGCTGTGCGACTACGGCATGACCCGCGGCGCCAGCGAGACCCCGCGGGCGCTGGCCCGGCGGCTGAGCCAGCAGTACGAGTTCGACGCCGAGTCGGCGGCCGCCATGACGGCCATCGCGACGACGGTCGAGCGGGTGCTGTTCGCCAGGGACCCGGGCACGATCGGGCCCATGAGAAAGGACCTGCGCAAGGTGCGGCAGGCCCTGGCGGCGACGGTGTCGCGGGGAAGGCGGATGCGGGCGGTGCTGCTGCCGCCCTCGACGCTGCGGCGGCTGCGGGCGCTGGGCGAGCGCCTGCTGGACGGCTTCGACCTGCTGGAGAACATCAGGCTGCGGCGGACGGCGGCCCACAAGGGCGCCTGAACCGCCGGTCCAGGACCGAGCGTGCGGTCGCTCCCCGGAAGGGGAACGGCCGCACGTTCGCGTATGGCGGAGGTTCGGAGCCGGTGAGCAGCGGCGAGGAGGTCAGCGCTCGTCGTGACGACGGCGCCAGCGCTCCTCCATGCGCTCCATGAAGGTGCCCCGGCCGGCGCGCCGGGGCTGCCTGCCCGCGCCGCCCGCGCCCGGGGCCGGCGGCGAGTCGCCGAACCCGTTCATGCGCTTCCAGCTGGACAGACCCCACAGACACGCGGCGAGCATGACCACGAAACCGCCGACGCCGAGCGGGATCTGACTCATGACCACGCCGACCATCATGATCACGACGCCGAGCGCAAAGCCGATGGAGGCTTTGATCAGGCGACGCTTGTAATGGCTGCGCGGGTCACTGATCCTTACGGTGTTGGCCCACTTCGGGTCCTCGGCGTAGAGGGCCTGCTCGATCTGGTCGAGCAAGCGCTGCTCGTGCTCAGAGAGCGGCACGGCGCCTCCCAAGGACAGCCCCAGGACGGGGAAGACGGCAACGGACGACACGGGGTGTCCGAACCTCGCGGTCGGTTATCCCCAGAATACGAGGCTGTAGACGTAGGCGAAAGCAAACGTCCAACGCAGACCAAACCGGAGGTGACGTCATGGCTCCATTGTGGACCATCTCGCACCCCTTCCCCCAAAATCGCGACATCCTTCTCCTACCCGACTGACCGATCAAGTAGGACATGGGCGTCATGTCTCTATTTCATCAAGCTTGCCACGTACCAGCGACGCTGGGAGCACCGCATCGGGGCCAAATCTCCGGATCGCCTTGTCCATCGCCTGTTCGGCCTCGCGCCAGCCGGTCTCCCGCTCGCCCAGACCGAGCTGGTGGGTGGCCTCGCCGGCCGGGCGGAGGTTCTCCATCCGGACCCCGACCAGGCGCAGGCGCACCCGTTGGAGACCGGCGGCCTCGAACAGCTCGCAGGCGGTGGCGTAGATCACCTGGGCGACGTCGGTCGGCTCCCGCAGGGTGCGCGAGCGGGTGATCGTGGTGAAATCGGCCCGGCGCAGCTTCACACTTACCGTTCTGCCCACGTGTCCGCCCTTACGCATCCGGGCCGCCACGCGCTCGGCCAGGCGCAGCAGCTCGCGCCGGATCACCTCGGGATCCTCGACGTCGGTGGCGAAGGTCTCCTCGTTGCCGATGCTCTTGTCGGGCACGTGCGCGGTCACCGGACGCTCGTCGCGCCCCCAGGCCAGCGTCGCCAGGTGGCCGCCGACGGCCTGCCCGAGCTCGCGCTGGAGCGTGCCCAGGGGCACCCTGGCCAGGTCGCCGACGGTGCGGATGCCGAGCCGGACGAGGGACTGCTCGGTGCGCTCCCCCACGCCCCACAACGCCGAGACCGGCAGCGGGTGCAGGAAGTCGACCACCTGCCCTTCGGGCACCACCAGCAGCCCGTCGGGCTTGCACTGCTTGGAGGCCAGCTTTGCCACGAATTTGCTGGAGGCCACCCCCACCGAGCAGGTGATGCCGTAGCGGTCGAGCACCTGCTCCCTGATCATGGCGGCGATCGCCGCGGGCGGGCCGAGCCGCCGCCGGGCGCCGCCGACATCGAGGAACGCCTCGTCGGAGGCGATCGGCTCGACCAGCGGGGTGATCGAGTGGAAGATCTCCATGACGCCCCTGGAGACCTCGGAGTACTTGCCGTGGCTGGGCGGGATGATCGTGGCCTGCGGGCACAACCGGCGCGCCCTGCTCATCGGCATCGCCGAGTGCACGCCGAACGCCCTGGCCTCGTAGGTGGCGCTGAGCACGACGCCGCGCCCGGCCGGCGAGCCGACGATCACCGGGCGGCCCCGCAGCTCCGGCCGCTCCAGCAGCTCGACGCTGGCGAAGAAGGCGTCCATGTCGACGTGGAGAATCGGGCAGCCGCTGTCATCGACCCCGGTCCGCGGCGCGGGGCCGATGCCTGTGATCTGCTTGCGGGACACGCCTGCGAGTCTATCCGAACAGACGTTCCAGACTAGGGGCGGTGGCCGAGCACGTGCACCTGGGTGGCGACGTCCCGCAGCACGGGATGGACGGCGGCGGCCTGCTCCAGCGCCGCCAGCGCCTCGGCCGCGCCGGGCTCGCCGTCGACGAGCCGGCTGGGCACCAGGTCGGCGAAGACGCGCACGCCGTGGACCGCGCCGACGGTGAAGCCCGTGGCGGTCAGCAGCTGCGCCAGGGTCTCGGCGGTGAACCGCCGCGGCGTGGGGTCGCGGTCGCCCCACGTGCCGCGCGGGTCGGCCAGCACGGCCCTGGCCTCGTCGAACTGCCCGGCCAGCGCCCGGTGGATCGCGCTGGCCACGGGGTTGGCGGCCAGCACGCTGACGGCGCCACCCGGGCGCAGCAGCCCGGCGACGGCGGCCAGCGCGCCGGTGGGGTCGTCGACGTACTCCAGGACGCTGTGGCACAGGACCAGGTCGGCGCTGTCGCGGTCGAGCAGGTCGCCGAGGTCGGCGGTGTCGCCCTGCAGGCCGCGCACGCTCACGCCCTTCTCCTTGGCCCGGCGCTCCAGCGCGGCCAGCGAGTCGGGGCTGGGGTCGACGACGGTGACGGTGTGGCCGAGCTCGGCCAGCGGCACGGCGAACCCGCCGGTGCCCCCGCCGGCGTCGACGATGTCGAGCCTGGCCCGGCCGACGGCCTCGGCACGCTCGGCCAGCACCGACCGCAACGCGCCCCACACGACGGCGGTGCGCACCGCCGGGGTCTTCGTGGTGACGCCTTCTGCTCGCAACGTCGGCTCGCCTCTCTCTCCTCCGCGGGCGGCCCTCGCCCTGTGCGGACGGGCCCAGCCTACGCGGTACGCGCCGTCGCCCGCAGGCCGGACCCTGACCGTCGAAGGCCGCCGCGATCCTCTTGGGCGCTCGCAGCTGCCAGGCGTCGGCCGGCACGCCGTCCTTGTGCGTGAGCCGGGCGAACCACCTGCCGCGCACGGTGGCAGGCGAGGGCGCCGTACGCGGGATTCTCAGCGGTCTCGGGGGCTGCGGTCACGATGGGACCGATGCTCACCCCGGGAAAGCCGGACAAGGCCGGAAAAGGGCGCGTCGCGGCTGGTGACGCGCCACTTCCCCGGACCGGCTCACGGCCCCGCGGCAGGCCGGGGACCGCACCGGAAGGCCGCGCGCCGGCGCGCCTTCCGCCGCCTCTTCGCGAGCCGTACGGACCGTCTGAGTGGAACGTACCCCGAAACGGCCTTCGCGGCCTTTGTCTAAAGGGTGAGGCTTGGCTTGAGTTGCTTGAACCGGGCCAGCAGGCCGTTGATGAACTGGGGCGACTCGTCGGTCGACAGCTCGCCCGCCAGGTGCACCCACTCGCTGATGACCACGCCCTCCGGCACGTCGGGCATCCACAGCAGCTCGTACGTGCCCCCGCGCAGCAGGTTGCGGTCGACCGCGGGCATGCGGTCGAGCGTCCAGCCCTCGGAGTAGGTGGTGATCAGGTCGTCGATGCGGGCATGGTGGCGGGCGACGCCCTCGACGATGGCCGAGGTGTACTCGTTGACCGGCGGCTCCTGCCGCTCGACGCGCTCGGCGAGGATCTTCAGCGGATCCTCCGAGCGCAGCTCGGCCTCGAAGAGGATGTCAAGGGCGCGCCTGCGTGCTTTGCCGCGTGCAGACACCTCAGGCCCGGCCGAGGTATTCGCCGCTACGGGTGTCGACCTTGACCTTCTCGCCGGTGGTGATGAACAGCGGCACCTTGATCTCGGCGCCGGTCTCCAGCGTGGCCGGCTTGGTGCCGCCGGTGGAGCGGTCGCCCTGCAGGCCGGGCTCGGTGTTGGAGATCAGCAGCTCGACGGCGGCGGGCAGGTCGACGTAGAGCGCCGAACCCTCGTTGAAGGCGATCGTGGCGAGGGTGTTCTCCAGCATGTAGTTGGCGGCGGTGCCGACGGTGCGTGCGGGCACGTTGACCATGTCGTAGGTCTCGGTGTCCATGAAGACGAAGTCGTCGCCGTCCTTGTAGGAGTACTGCATCTCGCGCTTGTCGACGTTGGCCACGTCGACCTTCACGCCGGCGTTGAAGGTCTTGTCGACGACCTTGCCGGAGAGGACGTTCTTGAGCTTGGTGCGCACGAACGCGCCGCCCTTGCCCGGCTTGACGTGCTGGAACTCGACAACGCTCCAGAGCTCACCGCCCTCGAGCTTCAGCACCATGCCGTTCTTGAGGTCGTTGGTCGTCGCCACTCGTTCTCTCCCGCGTGTGGCCGCTCTAAAGGACGAGCAGCTCCTTGGTGGTCTTGGTGAAAAGTTCCGGCCCGCCCTCACGGGTCACGAGGGTGTCCTCGATGCGAACCCCGCCCCGCTCGGGGAGGTAGATCCCAGGCTCGACGGTGATCGGAACTCGATCCTCTAGTCTACCGGTCCTGGAGGGGCCCAGGAACGGGTCCTCGTGGATCTCCAGGCCGACGCCGTGGCCCAGGCCGTGCCGGAAGTGCTCGCCGTGGCCCGCCGCCTCGATCAGGCCGCGGGCGGCCGCGTCGACGTCCTTGGCCAGGGCTCCCGGGGTCAGGGCGTGCCGGCCGGCTCGCTGGGCGCGCCTGACCAGGTCGTACAGCTCGCGCTGCCAGGCGGCGGGCGCGCCCAGGCAGACCGTCCTGGTCATGTCGGCGTGGTAGCCGTGGTAGCGGGCGCCGAAGTCCATCGTGACCAGGTCGCCGGCGCGCAGCTCGCGGTCGGTGGGGGCGTGGTGCGGGATCGCGCCGTGCTCGCCGGCGGCGACGATCGTGTCGAACGCCGGCTTGTCGGCGCCCAGCTCGGTCATGCGGTTGTCGAGAAGGCGGGCCAGGGCGCGCTCGGTGAGGCCCGGCGCGATCATCGGGAGCACGTCGGCGAAGGCCTGGTCGGTCAGGGCGCAGGCGGTGCGGATGAGCTCCAGCTCCGCCTCGTCCTTGACCGCGCGCAGCTCCTCGACCAGCGGGCCGAGCGGCACCAGGCCCCCGCCCTTGCCGTCGCCCTCCTTCAGGCCCGCCTCCAGGCGGCGGAAGGTCGCCACGGTCATGGCGGCGGCCTCGATGGCCACGCCCGGCGCGGCCAGCCGGCCGGCCACGTCGGGCGCCTCGACCGCGGGCACGTCGAGGGCGCGCGTCTTGTCGATGTAGCGGTTGTCGGTCGCCAGCAGCGCCGAGCCGTCCGCCCTGACCAGGACGGCCGCGTTCGAGCTGACCAGCCCGGTGAGGTAGCGGACGTTGACGGGGGAGGTGACGAGGAGCGCGGGGACCTCGTGGGCGGGCAGCGCCGCGGCCAGGCGTGCCCGGCGCGCCGCGTGGTCGATGGTCATCCCGCCAATGTACGCGTGCCCCGGCCCTCCCCCACCCGGTCAGGATCGGGGGAAAGCACTGGCCTCCCGTCCGTCACGGTCAGGAGAGGGGAAACCGTCCCGTCACGGTCAGGAGAGGGCGAAGTCGTCCAGGAAGGAGGCGAGCGGGCCCGACAGGGGGACGTCGCCCTTCACCTGGGCCTTGCGCAGGTCACGGTAGACGCCGGCGATCTGGCCGCGGGCGGGCTCGAAGTGGCCGTCCTGGAGCTTCTTGGCGGCCTTCCTGAGCTTGTCGTGGACCTTCTCGGCGACGTGGGGGTTGATGTCGCCGATGTCCTCCTGGGCCGTCACCGCCTCGTCGAACTTCACCAGCCAGTGGTCCCAGCCCCCCGCCGGGGTCTGCCGGGGGCCGAGGGTCGCCTTGGGGCCGACGGTCTGGACCAGGCTGGTGGCGGTGTCGCCCGGGGTGAGGTCGGTGGGACTGGCCTCGGGCGGCTCGGAGGTCGGGCCGGCGGTCAGCGTGACGTCCGGCGACAGGACGGGCGTGGGGGGCGCGCTCGCGCTCGGCTCGGCCACCGGCGTCTCCTTGCGCGAGCCCGCCCACACCACCATGGCGACGGCCACCACGGCGATGACGGCGACGGCGATCCCCATCTGGACCAGCAGCTTGTTGCCGGTACGCGGCGGCGCCTGGTCCAGCCCGGCGGACTCGTAGACGGCGGTGTCGCCGGCCCGCGGGACGCCGTTGAAGTCGTAGACCCGGGTGTCGCCCGGCCGGCCCGCCGCGGCTCCGGCGAGGTTCGGGGCGGTGTTCGCGCCGGTGTTCGCACCACTGTTCGCGCCGGTGTTCGGGGCCGCTCCCGGGGCCGCGCCGGGCCGGGCGATGGCGGCCAGGGCCCGGCGGACGGGCTCGCCGCCCGAGGGCCGCCTGGCGGGGTCGGGCGCGAGCATCGCGAGGACGAGCCGGTCCAGCTCGGCGGGGATCTCGGGCCGGATCGCACTGGGCGGGACGATCCCCTGCCCGGCACCCCCGGGGGCCTCGGTTCCGGATGCCGGGGTTCCGGGGGCCGGACTTCCCTGGGCCGGACTCCCCTGGGCCGGAGTTCCGGGGGCCGCGGTTCCGGGGGCCGCGGTTCCGGGGGCCGCGGTTCCGGGGGCCGCGGTTCCGGGGGCGGCGGGCGGGGACGGCGGGGTGGCGCGCATGCCGGTCACCGGCAGGTCAGGGGTGGCGGCGGGCGGGCGGCCGCACAGGAGCTCGTAGCAGACGGCGCCGAGGGCGTACAGGTCGGCGGCGGCCGTGGCAGGACGGCCGGAGGCCCGCTCAGGGGCCAGGTAGCGGCGTTCGGCCTGGGACGGCTCCTCGTCCGGCAGCCCGAACCCGACGACCTTCAGCACGCCGCTGGCCGCCCGCCGGAAACTGCCGGAGTCGATCTGCCCGTGGAACACCCCGGCGCGGTGCGCGGCGTCCAGCCCCGCGGCCGCCTGCCCGACCAGGTCGCACACCTCGACGATCGGCATGGGCCCCTCGGCCGCCAGGTCCTCCCCCACGCTGGTCCCGGTGAGGAACTCGGTCACCAGGAAGGGGGCGCCCTCCTGGTCGCCCACGTCGAGGACCATGGCCACGTTGGGGTGGATCACCCTGGCCACCGCCTGCGCATGCTGCTTCAGCGCCTCCCGCGCGGCCTCGCCGGCCGCGCCCGCGCCCAGGATCTTCACGGCCACGACCCAGTCGGCGCGGGTGTCGTAGGCCCGCCACACCTCACCCATCGGACCGCTGCCGATGAGCTCGTCAAGCCGGTACCGGTCGGCGACCATCGAAGGCGTAGCGTCGGACATATCCCCGCCAAAAACTCGAAAAGTGGGCTATTTCCGACCCACCATAGGGCCCT
The DNA here is from genome assembly GCF_040675255.1 of Nonomuraea sp. NPDC049624. NCBI lineage: Bacteria > Bacillati > Actinomycetota > Actinomycetes > Streptosporangiales > Streptosporangiaceae > Nonomuraea > Nonomuraea sp. NPDC049624. Next base: position 242,357 of record NZ_JBFAOR010000006.1, read on the forward strand.
CCAGCCCCTCCCCGCCCCATGATCCACACTTCGCACCCCCCGCCACACTGCGCCTGCCGCCCCTCGACATAACGACTTTCGTTATTTACGATTATCGTTATGCCCATGAAGTGGATCAACCGGCTCGAGGTCCTGTTGAGCATCGGCCTCGTCCTCGGCTGCCTCGGCGCGCTCACCGCCCTGGGCGCCACCGTCCTGATCGCCGTGTTCGGCACGGCCAACGGCATCGGCGTGCCGCTGCACGTCTCCGGCGTGACGCCGCCCGTGACCCCCGCCCCGGGGGTGGAGATCGTCGGCGCCACGGCCGACGTGACACTCCGCCCCGTGGGGCCCTCGCCCGCGGCGGCGCTGCTCTACCTCCTGCTGTGGGCGCCGCCCACGGCGACCGGACTGCTCGCGCTGTACACCGTGGTCCGCGCGTTGCGCAGGGCGCGGTCGGGCGACCGGGCGCTGTTCTCCGCCGTCACGGCCGGGCACCTGCGGCGGCTGGGCTGGATCCTGATCGCCGGTTCGCTCGTGTCGGCCGCGCTCGGCACGGCGGCGCAGGCCATACTGTCCGGCATGCTGCTGACGACCGGTCCGGCGTTCGTCCCGGCGCCGGGCGTGCCGCTCGCGGGCCTCGTGGCGGGGCTGTGCGCGCTCGGGGTGTCGGAGATCGTCCGCCGGGGCGTGGCCCTGCTCGACGAGGTCGAGGCCACGATCTGATGCCCGCAGGCACCATCCGGGTACGCCTGGACGAACTGCTCGCCCAGCGCGGCATGACGCTCACCGAGCTGTCGCACAAGGTCGAGATCACCGTCGTGAACCTGTCGATACTCAAGAACGGCCACGCCAAGGCCATCCGCTTCTCCACGCTGACCCGGCTGTGCGAGGCCCTGGGCTGTCAGCCCGGCGACCTGCTCACCTACGACTGAGGGCGGGTGGCCGTACGGCCACCCGCCCTCAGGAGAACTCCGGTCAGGCCGTCGCGGGCTCCGGCGCGCGCGGCGTGCGGGCGGCCGAGGCCGGGGCGTCGTCGAGCGGCTGCGGCGGCGCGTTGAAGACCGCCTCGTCCAGGCGGCCCTCCGAGCGGGCCACCAGGACCGGGACGACCATCTGGCCGGCCACGTTGGTCGCGGTGCGGATCATGTCGAGGATCGGGTCGATCGCCAGCAGCAGGCCGACGCCTTCGAGCGGCAGGCCCAGCGTGCTCAGCGTGAGCGTCAGCATGACGATCGCGCCGGTCAGACCGGCGGTGGCGGCCGAGCCCACGACCGAGACGAACGCGATCAGCAGGTAGTCCCCCACCCCGAGGTGCACGCCGAACACCTGGGCCACGAAGATCGCGGCCAGCGCCGGGTAGACCGAGGCGCAGCCGTCCATCTTGGTGGTGGCGCCGAAGGGCACCGCGAAGGAGGCGTAGTCACGGTCGACGCCGTTGCGCTCGACGGTGACGCGCTGGGTCAGGGGCAGCGTGCCGACCGAGGAACGGGAGACGAAGGCCAGCTCGATGGCGGGCCAGGCGTTGCGGAAGAACGTGATCGGGTTGACCTTGCCCCAGACCGCGAGCAGCGTCGGGTAGACGGCCAGCAGGACGATGAAGCAGCCGACGTACACGCCGACGCTGAACTTGGCCAGCGGGGCGAGCAGGTCCCAGCCGTACGTGGAGACGGCCTTGCCGATGAGGCCGGCGGTGCCGATCGGGGCCAGGCGGATGACCCACCACAGGGCCTTCTGCACCAGTTCGAGCACCGAACGGCTGAGGTTGAGGAACGGCTCGGCCTTCTCGCCCACCGCCAGGGCCGCCGCGCCGAGGACGACACCCAGGAAGACGATCTGGAGGACGTTCACCTCGGTGAAGGCCGTGACGATGTTGGTGGGCAGGATGCCGGTGACGAAGTCGAGCCAGGTGCCGGCGCCCTCGGTGTCGACGGCCTTGGCCGCGCCGGTGTCGAGGGTGACGCCCTGGCCGGGGTTGATGATCAGGCCGAGCGCGATCGCGAAGGCCACCGAGACGAACGCGGTGATCAGGAACCACAGCAGGGTCTTGGAGGCCAGGCGGGCGGCGCCGTTGACGTTGCGCAGGTTGGCCACGCTGACCAGCACGGCGGTGAACACCAGCGGCGGCACGGCGAGCTTGAGGAGCTGGACGAAGATCTTGCCGACCTGGGTCAGCGTCTCGGCCAGCCAGGCCACGTCCCAGATCTTGGCGACGAACCCCAGGGCGACGCCGACGGCCAGGCCGAGCAGCAGCTGAAGGGAGAAGGTGAATCTCTTCACGGGAGGAAGGCTCCGGAAGTCAGGCATGCCGCGGCGAAGGGGGCATGCGGGTGAGGAAGGGGGGAGTCTGGGGGACGCGCCGATCAGCGACAGAGGGATCCGTGCAGACGGCACAGATCCACGTGCAGACGCTCGACGAGCCGCACGATGACCACAGAGAACCTCACGAGGACGTACAACACCATCCCAAACGGGGCATATTCCCGCTCGGCATTGTGACGTGCGTCACACCCCTTCCGAAGCCCGCCCGATCAGGCGGCCAGCTCCTTGACCTTCTCCAGCAGGCGGACGCGCTCCTCGTGGGTACGGCCGAGCGGCGCGACGTTGAGCGTCGTGACCCCCGACTCCTTCAGCGCCGCGATCCGGTCGCGGACGAAGCCCTCGCTGCCGATCAGCGACATGTTCTCCAGCAGCTCGGCGGGCACCAGCGCGGCGGCCTCGTCCTTCTTGCCCTCCAGGTAGAGGTCCTGGATCTGCTCGGCCTCCTTCTCGTAGCCGTAGCGCCGGGCCAGGTCGTTGTAGAAGTTCTTGCCCTTGGCGCCCATGCCGCCGATGTACAGGGCGGCCATCGCCCGGCCGAAGTCGCGCAGCCCGGCCACGTCGTCGCCGATGGCCAGCGCCGCCTGGGCGATCACGTCGAGCTCCCCCAGCTCGGGGTCGCGCTTCGCCCGGCCGGCGGCCAGCGCCGGGCCCCACACGTCGGCGGCCTTCTCCGGGTAGTAGAAGATCGGCTCCCAGCCCTCGGCCAGCTCGGCGGTCATCTCCACGTTCTTGGGGCCGATGGCGGCGACCACGATCGGGATGCGCGGGCGCACCGGGTGATTGATGATCTTCAGCGGCTTGCCCAGGCCGGTGCCCTCACCGGCGGGCAGCGGCACCTGGTAGTTGCGGCCCGCGTGCTCCAGCCGCTCGCGCCGCCACACCTTGCGGCAGATCTCGATGACCTCCCGGGTACGCCCGATCGGCGCGGTGTACGGCACCCCGTGGAAGCCCTCGATGACCTGCGGCCCCGACGTCCCGATGCCCAGCGTGAAGCGCCCGTCGGAGACGAAGTCCATGCCCGCGGCGGTCATGGCCAGCAACGTCGGCGTACGGGAGTAGATCGGCAGGATGCCCGAGGCGATCTGCACCCGCTCGGTCTTCGCCGCGATGTACCCCATCTGGCTGACGGCGTCGAAGCTGTACGCCTCGGCCACGAAGACGATGTCGAGGCCCGCCTTCTCGTAGTCGGCCAGCTCGGCGACCGTCTCCTTGAAACCGCCCGAGTAGTTGAGTGCCATACCGATGCGCATGCCGGGCTCCCGATGAACCGAATGTTGTTCCGTTGCGACGTCAACAGGTTAGCGTGTCGGCGTGTCGCGCGGCGAAGCACTAGCCTGGTTCGGGTGCTGAGCCGGGTCGTCGTCATCGCCTCCGCAGTGGTCGCCCTGGCCCTGGCGGGTCATTCGCTCATCCCGTCGCTCGGCGGATTCACGCCCGTCCTGGAGAGCCTGCTGCCCTGGATGGGGCTGGCGGTGCCGCTGCTGCTGCTCCTCGCCCTGCTGGCGCGCTCCAGGGCGGCCGCGCTCGCGGCGCTGGCGCCCGGCCTGGTGTGGGCGGCGATGTTCGGCTCCACGCTGCTGGCCGCGCCGCCCGGCGGCCCCAGCGACCTGGCCGTCGGCACGGTCAACGTCGGCGTGCGCAACAGCGCCTCCGGCGAGGCGGTCAAGGCCATCGCCGAAGGGCTCGACCTGCTGGCCGCCCAGGAGCTGACCCCGGGCGGGCCCGCGGCCAAGCAGCTCAACAAGCTGTTCCGCTACCACTACCCGGTCAGCACGGTCGGCCTGTGGAGCCGCTACCCGATCAGCGAGACCCGCCCGCTCGACGTCGGCATGGGCTGGCCGCGGGCGCTGCGCGCGGTGGTGAGCACCCCCAAGGGCAAGGTCACCGTCTACGTCATGCACCTGGCCTCGGCCAGGCCCGGCCACACCGCCTCCCGCGACGCCTCCCTGGCCCACGCCCGCCGGCTCGTCGACGCCGACCCCAGCAAGCGCGTCCTGCTGCTCGGCGACCTCAACACCGCCACCACCGACCGCGGCATGCGCGGCCTGACCCCGCCGCTGACCGACGCCCAGAGCGTGGCCGGCGACGGGTTCGGCTTCACCTGGCCGGCCGAGTTCCCGATCACCCGGCCCGACCACATCCTGTTCAGGGGCATGACGGCGACCAAGGCGGGGGTGGCCCCGGCGACCGGCAGCGACCACCGCGCGGCGATCGCCTCCCTGCGCTTCTAACCGCTTCCAACCGCCTTCCAGCGGCCTTCCAGCAGTTCCCGGTGCGGGTTTAGCGGCCTTCCAGCAGCTGCAGGTCCTGCGGCGTGTCGATGTCGGCCGGGTCGCCGTGCTCGTCACAGGCGACCTCGGTGACCAGCCCGGGATGCGCCTTCATGAACGCCCGCGCCCCCACGTCGCCCACCGCCAGCTCCGCCACCCCCGCGAAGTGCTCGCGCGCGATCAGCACCGGGTTCGCCCGCCGTCCGCCGTAGGTGGCCACCGCCAGCCCGGCCCCCGAGCCGGCCAGCGCCCGCACCGCGCCCGCCCGGACGAGCGGCTGGTCCACCAGCGCGACCACCACGGCCGTCGCCTCCGGCGGCAGCGCGGCCAGCCCGGCACGCAGCGAGGAGCCCATGCCGGTGCGCCAGTCCGGGTTGCGCACGCTGACCGCCCCGCGCACCTGCACGGTCGCCGCGCCGAGCACGACCACCACCGGATGGCAGCCGCCCTCCTCCAGCAGCCGCACCCCGCGGTCGACCAGCCGTTCGCCGCCGAACTCCACGAGCGCCTTGGGGGTGCCCAGCCGGGCGCCCTCCCCCGCGGCGAGCAGCAGCCCGGCGATCACGCCGGCTCCCCGTGGATGCGTCCGCCCGTCTGCGACAGGGGCCGGCCCGAGCCGCCCCACCGGAGCTGGATCAGCTCGGCGGCGATCGACACGGCGGTCTCCTCCGGCGTGCGGGCGCCCAGGTCGAGGCCGATGGGCGATCTCAGCCGGGCCAGCTCGGCCTCGGTGAGCCCGGACTCGCGCAGGCGGGCCAGCCGGTCCTCGTGCGTACGGCGCGAGCCCATGGCCCCGATGTAGCCCGCCTCGGTCCGCAGCGCCACCTCCAGCAGCGGCACGTCGAACTTGGGGTCGTGGGTCAGCACGCAGATCACCGTGCGCTCGTCCACCTGGACCGAGGCCAGGTAGTCGTGCGGCCACTTGACCACCACCTCGTCGGCCTCGGGGAACCGCTTGGCGGTGGCGAAGACCGGCCGGGCGTCGCAGACGGTGACGTGGTAGCCGAGGAACTTGCCCACCTTGGCGACGGCCGCGGCGAAGTCGATCGCGCCGAAGACCAGCATGCGCGGCGGCGGCGCGAACGACTGGACGAACACCGACAGGTCGTCCAGGCGCCGCTCGCCGTGCCCGCCGTAGTGCCTGATGCCGGTCAGGCCCTGGGCGAGCATGCCGCGGGCGTCGTCGTCCACGGCCTCGTCGAGGCGGTCCAGGCCAAGGGTGCCCGACGAGCGGCCGGGCCAGACGATCCGGCGGGCGCCGATCGGGCCGGGGCCGGCGACGATGGTGGCGACCGCGACCGGCTGGTGCGCCTCGACCGCGGCGAAGATCTCGCCCAGCTCGGGGAAGGTCTCGATGGAGACCGGCTCGACCAGGATGTCGATGATGCCGCCGCAGGTCAGCCCGACGGCGAAGGCGTCGTCGTCGCTGACGCCGTACCGCTGCAGGACGGGGGCGTCGGCCTCGGAGGCCAGCTCGAAGACCGCCCCCTCGACGCACCCGCCCGAGACGCTGCCCACCACCTCGTCGCCGCGCACCGCCATCGCCGCGCCCGGCGGGCGTGGCGCGCTGCTGAACGTGCTCACCACGGTCGCCAGCCCGAACCTGAGCCCCGACCTCCACCACCGCATGATCTCCGGGAGCACGTCACGCATGGGCGAGCCTTTCGCTGAGTTCCTCGTAGGCGGCCAGGCTGTGCCCGGCCACCAGGTCGTCCAGATGCGGCAGGGCGGCCCGCATGCCTCCGGTCAGCGGCTGGTAACCCTCATATCCCTTGTGCGGATTGACCCAGATGAGCCGGTACGCCTGCCGGGCCAGCCTGGCGAGCTGGGCGCCCAGGAGCGCGGGGTCACCGCGTTCCCAGCCGTCGGAGGCGATGACCACGATCGCCCCCCGGGCGCTGTGACGGATCAGGTACTCCTTGAACTCCTCTCCGAGCCGGGTGCCGCCGCTCCAGTCGGGGATGACCGCCGACGCCGCGTTCAGCGCCGTGCCGGGGTCGCGGTGGCGCAGCTCGGCGGTGACCTCGGTGAGCCGGGTGCCGACCGAGTAGACCCTCGTGGCCCGCGGCTCGGTCCTGACCAGCGCGTGGGCGAAGCGCAACAGGGTCTCGGCGTAGGGGGCCATCGACCCGCTGACGTCCACGAACAGCACCACCTGCCGGGGCCTGGTCGTGTGCCGGCGGCGCCGGAGCCGGGCCACCTCGCCGTTGCGCAGCGCCTCGCGCACGGTGCGGCGCTGGTCCAGCCTGCCCCGGTGGGCCCGCTCGAAACGGCGCGAGCGGCGCGCGGCCCGGCCGCGGCCGAGCAGGGCCAGCATGCGGTGCACCTCGGCGCGTTCCGCCTCGGTGAGCCGGGCGACGTCCCGGTGCCGCAGCACCTCGGCGCGGCTGGCCGTGGCCGGGGCGGCGGCGTCCTCGCCCGCGCCCGCCTCGTCGCCGTCGCCGGCCGCCAGGTGCCGGGTGACGCTGGTCGTCGCGGTACGGGCCGCCGCCGCCCGCCGTCCGCCGAAGTAGGCGGCGAAGCAGCGGTCGTAGCGGGGCAGGTCGTCGGGGGTGGCGCACAGGGTGAGCCGGCCGGCCCAGTAGAACGCCTCCCGGTCCCCGGCGTCGAGGTGGCCGAGGGCCTGCAGCAGGCTCCGCGTCCGCTCGTGGTCGGCGTCCACGCCCGCCGCGCGCAACGTCCTGACGAAGCCCGTCACGGTCCGGACCAGCTCATCCACCGGACAGCAGCCCGTCGGCCAGGACGGCGGCGACGTCCTCGCGGTACTTCAGCGCGGCGCCCAGCGTGGCCGCGGCCAGGTCGGGGTCCAGCTCCCTGGCCCCGAGCGTCAGCAGCGCCTCGGTCCAGTCGAGCGTCTCGGCCACGCCCGGCGGCTTGACCAGGTCCGCCTGCCGCAGCCGTCCGGCCGCCCGCGCCACCTGCAGGGCCAGCTCCTCGGTGCAGCCGGGCAGGCGGCGCAGCAGGATCGCGACCTCGCGGTCGAAGCTCGGGTGCTCCAGCCAGTGGTAGAGGCAGCGCCGCTTGAGCGCGTCGTGCACCTCGCGGGTGCGGTTGGAGGTCACCACGACGACCGGCGGCGTCGCGGCCCTGATCGTGCCCAGCTCGGGGATGGAGACGGTGAAGTCGGAGAGCACTTCGAGCAGGAACGCCTCGAACTCGTCGTCGGCCCGGTCGATCTCGTCCACCAGCAGCACGCTCGGCTGGGTCTCCACGGCCTTCAGCAGGGGACGGGCGATCAGGAAGCGGCGGTCGTAGATCTCCCCCTCCAGCCGGGCGGCGTCGGTGATCCCGGCGGCCTCGGCGGCCTTGAGGTGGAGGAGCTGGCGGGCGAAGTCCCAGTCGTACAGGGCCTGGGACGCGTCGAGGCCCTCGTAGCACTGCAGCCGGATCAGCGGGGCCCTGAGCATCGTCGCGAGGGTCTTGGCCAGCTCGGTCTTGCCGACGCCTGCCTCCCCCTCCAGGAACAGCGGCCGCCCCATCCGCAGCGCCAGGAAGGCGGCCGTGGCCAGCCCCCGGTCGGCCAGGTAGTCGTGCCGGTCGAGCAGCTCGGTGAGCTTGTCCGGCGACTCGATGTCCATTGCCCTGATTGTCCGCCGCAGCACGCCTTCAGGCTACGTCGCAACCCCGGCCCGGCGATATCGGCTCGCCCTCATCATCGGGTTTCAGTCGCCGGACTTCCTCGGGCTTCAGTCGCCGGACTCGGCCGCCTCGCCGCGTTCGCGGATCAGCGCGGCCAGCTCGGCCGTGGCCCGGCGGGCGCGGGCCTTCTCCGAGCCCTGGATGCCCATGGCGCCGATCGTCCGGCCGTCGGAGAAGTCGATCTTCGGCCACGGGTCGCCCACCAGGAGGGTCACGTCGATGACCTCGGGCCAGGTGTAGCGGTGGACGCGCAGGGCGTTGACGACGGTCAGGCCCTGCTCGTCGGCCTCCACCCGGACCCGGCCCAGCAGGTGGAGCACGTACGCCACCGCCAGGCCGAAGCCCACGATCGCCACCCGGTCGGGCAGCTTGAACGGGTCGGCGATGAAGATCGCCATGAGGACCGCCCCCGCCACCACCACCAGGGCGAAGGCGTAGGGCACGACCCGGCCCCGGCGGGGACGCCAGGTCACGGGCAGGGGCGGCGGGGTCACGGGCTCGGGCACGAGGGAAACCTACCGCAGGTCAGTGGAGGTCCCTCAGGAGGAGGGCGGTCTCCAGGGCGGCCAGGGCCGACTCGTAGCCCTTGTCCTCCTTGCTGCCGGGCAGCCCGGAGCGGTCGAGCGCCTGGTCCATCGTCTCGCAGGTGAGCACGCCGTTGCCGACGGGCGTCTCCTCGTCGAGCGAGACGCGGGTCAGCCCGCTGGTGACCGAGTCGCAGACGTAATCGAAATGGGCGGTCTCGCCCTTGATGACCGCGCCGAGGGCGACCACCGCGTCACAACGCCGGGCCAGGGCCTGGGCCACGACGGGGATCTCCAGCGAGCCGGGCACGCGGACCACGGTCGCGGTGGCGCCGCTGTCGTCGCACGCCTGCACGGCCCGCGCCACGAGCTGGTCGGTGATCTTGGCGTGCCAGCTCGCCGCCACCACGCCCACGACCAGGCCCGCCGCGTCCACCACGGCCACTCCGGGACGGCCTTCGCCACTCATGACGCCTCCGAGATCTCGTGCGGGACGCTGGAGGAGATGTCGTGGCCGAGCCGGTCGCGCTTGGCCTCCAGGTACCGCTCGTTGTGCGGGTTCAGGGCCACGGGCATGGGTTCGCGGCCGAGCACCTTGATGCCGTAGCCGTCCATGCCCCTGAGCTTGGCCGGGTTGTTGGTGAGCAGCCGCACCGAGCGCACGCCGAGGTCGGCCAGGATCTGCCCGGCGTTGGAGAACTCGCGGGCGTCCACCGGCAGCCCCAGCTCGACGTTGGCGTCGACGGTGTCGCTGCCGTTGTCCTGGAGGCTGTAGGCCTTGAGCTTGGCCAGCAGGCCGATGCCCCGGCCCTCGTGGCCGCGCAGGTAGACGACGACGCCGCGGCCCTCCTGCGCGATGGCGCCCATGGCGTGGTCGAGCTGCACGCCGCAGTCGCAGCGCAGCGAGCCGAACACGTCGCCGGTCAGGCACTCGGAATGGGCCCTGACCAGGATGTTCTCGCCGCCGCCGAGGTCGCCGTAGACGAGCGCGACGTGCTCGCCGCCGTCGAGGGCGCTGGAGTAGCCGTAGGCCCGCCACATGCCGTACGCGTTGGGCAGGCGGGTCTCGGCGACCCTGGTGACCATGCTCTCGGCGCGGCGGCGATGGTCGACGAGCTGCTCGATGGAGACCAGCGCCAGGTCGTGCTCGTCGGCGAAGCGGCGCAGCTCGGGCAGCCTGGCCATGGTGCCGTCGTCGTTGACCACCTCGGCCAGCGCGCCGGCGGCCGACAGCCCGGCGAGCCTGGCCAGGTCGACGGCCGCCTCGGTGTGGCCGCGCCGGGCCAGCACGCCGCCCTCGCGGTAGCGCAGCGGGAAGATGTGGCCGGGCCGGACCAGCTCGTTGGGCTCGGTGGCCGAGTCGGCGAGGGTGCGGATGGTCCTGGCGCGGTCGGCGGCGGAGATGCCGGTGGTGACGCCGTCCCGGGCGTCCACGGTGATCGTGTACGCCGTGCGCATGCGCTCGCGGTTCTGGGACACCATGAGCGGCAGCCCGAGCCGGTCGAGCTCCTTGCCGTCCATGGCCACGCAGATCATGCCGCTGGTGTGCCGGATCAGGAACGTGCACAGCTCCGGCGTGGCCTTCTGGGCGGCGAAGATCAGGTCGCCCTCGTTCTCGCGGTTCTCGTCGTCGACGACCACGACGGGACGGCCGTTGCGGATGTCCTCGATGGCCCGTTCGATCGGGTCGAGCTTGAACTCGCTCATGCCACTGCCACCACTTCCGGACGGGCGGCGCGGTACTCGCGCAGCCACTTGGCGAAGCCCGTGAGGACCATGACGAAGAACACGGCGTAGACGGCGCCGGAGACGTAGAGGCCGGAGTTGAACGCCACCGGCACGCCCACCAGGTCGACCAGCACCCAGACGATCCAGAAGTCGACCAGCGCCCGGCCCTGCGCCCAGGTGGCGACCGCGCCGCCGACGAAGATGTAGGCGTCGGAGGCCACGACGGCCACCGGCGCGCCCGGGTACCACGACAGGTCGAACGCCTTGAACAGGACCGTCACCACCGCGGTGCCCACGGCCAGCGCCGCCAGCATCCGCCACCGCTCGCCGCCCGTGGCCGGCCGGACGGACAGGGCGTGCTCCTGGGTGCCCTGCCGCCACTTCCACCACCCGTAGACCGCCAGCACGGCGAACAGGGCCTGCTTGAGCGCGTTGCCGGTGACGTGCGCGCTGATCGAGGCGAGGAACAGCAGCACCGAACCGGTGAACTGCACCGGCCAGGTCCACATGGACTTGCGCATCGCGAACGCCACCGTGGCCAGGGCGAACACGTTGCCGGCCAGGTCGGTCCACTTCACCGGCAGACCGAAGATGTCAATCGATGCGTCCACCCAGCTCATCGGGCGCCCACCAGCCTCTCCACATACTTGGCGATCACGTCGACCTCAAGGTTCACCACGTCGCCGACCTGGCGGTCGCCCATGGTGGTCAGCTTCAGCGTGGTCGGGATGAGGCTCACGCCGAAGCTGTCGTCGTCAACCGTCGTGACGGTCAGGCTGATTCCGTCGATGGCGATCGAGCCCTTCTCGGCCACGTACCGGCTGAGCGGGCCGGGCAGGGAGAAGCGCAGGTCGTCCCAGTTCTCGCCGGGGGCGCGGGACAGCAGGCGGGCGGTGCCGTCGACGTGGCCCTGGACGATGTGGCCGCCGAGGCGCTGGTCGGCGCGTACGGACCGTTCGAGGTTGACCGCCGAGCCCGCCGTGAGGCCGCCGAGCGAGCTGCGGTCCAGCGACTCCCTGATGACGTCGACGGTGAACACGTCGTCCTCGACCTCGACGACCGTCAGGCAGACGCCGTTGACGGCGATCGAGTCCCCGTGGGCGGCGTCGGAGGTGACGAGCGGGCCGCGTACGGACAGCAGAGCGCCCCCGCCGGCCGGCTCGATGGCGACGACTTCGCCCTTCTCCTCGATGATTCCGGTGAACATCACTTCTCCCTGCCTTGATGCGGAGCGGGCCGCGCGGTCAGCCGCAGATCCGGCCCGATGGGGGAAAACTCGTCGAAGGTGAGGCGGTGGGCGCCGCTGATCGTGCCGACGCCCGCGGGGCCGAGCGCGGCCCTGCCCTCGCCGAGGAGGGCGGGGGCGAGGTAGGCGATCACTCGGTCGATGAGGCCCTGCCGCAGGAACGCGCCGGCGAGGGTGGGGCCGCCTTCCAGGAACACGCCGACCACCTCGCGGGCGGCCAGCTCGCGCAGGAGGGCGTGCAGGTCGAGGCCGCCCTCCGGGTGCCGGGGCAGGCGCAGCAGGCCGGCCTTGAGTTCCGTCACGGCGTCGTCGGCGACGGCGACCAGCGTGGGGGCCTCGTCGTCGAGGACGCGGGCCGCGGGCGGCGTCCTGCCCTCGGTGTCCACGACGACCCGCAGCGGCGGGCGGGCGCCCAGGGGCCGGCCGGCCAGCGGCGGGCTGCCGGCCAGCAGCGCCCCCGCGTCGCCCTCCCGCGTGTCCGCCCCGGCGTTCTCCGGGAGGCGGACGGTGAGGTGGGGGTCGTCGGCCAGCACGGTGCCGATCCCGGCCACGATCGCGTCGGAGGCGGCGCGCAGCCGGTGCACGTCGGCCCGCGCCTGCGGCGAGGTGATCCACTGGCTGGTGCCGTCGGCGGCGGCCGACCTGCCGTCGAGGGTCGCGGCGAACTTCCAGGTCACGTGCGGCCTGCCGAGCCGGGCGTAGGTGAGCCATTCCTCGTTGACCCGCTCGGCCGCCCCGGCCAGCACGCCCTGCGTCACGCTCACCCCGGCCGCGCGCAGCCGCGCCGCGCCGCCGGCGGCCTTCGGGTTGGGGTCGGCCACGGCGACGACCACGCGGGCCACGCCCGCGGCCAGCAGCGCCCGGCTGCACGGCCCGGTGCGGCCGGTGTGGTCGCAGGGCTCCAGCGTCACGTACGCCGTGCCGCCCCGCGCCTGCTCGCCCGCCTGCGCCAGCGCCACGACCTCGGCGTGCGGCCCGCCCGCGTAGGCGTGGAAGCCCTCGCCGACGACCTGCCCGGCGGCCGACAGCACGACGCAGCCGACGACGGGGTTGGGGCTGGTGCCGCCGTGTCCGCGCGCGGCCAGCTCGACGGCGCGCGCCATGTGCGCGGCGTCGGCGGCTGAGATGTCCACCCGGGTCTCCTACTCGCCAGTAGCTTCAAGCCACGGCGGGCCCCGGGGGGTTTTCGGGTGCCGGCACGGCACCACGTCAGGCGCCCGGCTGGGACGCCGGACACCTCGCGCGCTTCCTCCCATCCGGACTTTAACCGTCGGTCCCGGAATTTCACCGGGTCAACCGGCCGATGGCATCGGCCGGGTCGCGGACTGTAACCGCCGGTTCGGACTTTCACCGACCCCGGAGCACGCTAGCTCTCTTCTTGTACCAGTTTGCCATGCCGATTACGGAAAGCGCGACCGCCCCCGTGCTATTTGAACAAGCGCTCGCTCAGGCAGCCATCAACTTGCGCGCCCGCCGGGCCGAGGGCGCGTAGCGGACCTGCTCGGGGACCAGGCCGATGCCGGTGTGCAGGGCGCGCAGCGTGGCCGAGGCCCACAGGTCGCCGACGGGCGTGGCGGGAAGGCCGTACAGGCGGCGGGCCCAGCGCGGCAGCGTGGCCAGGGCCAGCACGGTCAGCGCGGGCACGGCGGGCCGCAGCGCGGACAGCGCGCCGGGCAGCGGCGTGTGCAGCGACAGCCGCAGCGGGTGGGCCGCCTCGGGCACGAGCCGCAGCCCCGGACGCCGGCCGTCGATGTAGGCGCGCAGCTCGGCCACCGAGCCCGGCACGTCGTCCCCGTCCAGGCCCACGACCTCGGCGGCGCGCCGCCACTCGGCGACGAACCGGTCGGCGTCGGCGTCGGACAGCCGCACGCCGGCGCGGCGGGCCACCGTCAGGTAGGAGTCGACCTCGCCGACGTGCACCCAGCGCAGCGCCTCGGGGTCGTCGAGGTGGTAGGTCTCGCCGGTGTCGGGGTCGCGGGCGGTCAGCGTGGCGTGGATCCTGCGCACCCGGCGGCCGGCCCGCTCCACCTCCGCGCGCGTGCCGTACGTGCGCACCCGGACGAACTCGCTGGTCCGCAGGAAGCGCGACCACGCCTCGGCCGGGTCGAGCAGCGCCGAGTTCTGCAGCACGCCGCGCATCGCCCGGGGGTGCAGCCCCTGCATCAGCAGCGCGCGGAAGCCGCCGACGAGCTGGATCGGCTCCCCCATCACCCGCCAGGTCACCGACTCGGGGCCGAAGATCCCATAGTCGTCGTCCATAAGTGAACAGTTACCCCGATAGGTGGTGAAGCATGCAGAAAACCCCCGGCCGGGAACCGGCCGGGGGCTTTCGTCGAGGCTACGGAGATCAGCCGGTGAAGCCGATCGCCGTGTAGTCACGGGCCTGGTACCCGAAGGTGCCGAAGTTGGCCAGCGTCTTCTTGGTCGCCTGGATGGCCGGACGCTGGTACAGCGGGATGGTGTGCACCTGGTCCCAGATCAGCTTGTCGGCGGCGTTGGCCAGCTGGTAGGCCTTGGTCTGGTCCATCTCACCGACAGCGGCGTCGATCGCGGCGTCCAGCGCCGGGTCGCTGCCCTTGGGGAAGTTCGACTCGGAGCCGGTCTTGTAGATCTGCGGCAGGCCGCCGAGGGGCAGCGGCGTGCCGATCCAGGAGAACGGCACCAGGTCGAAGTCGCCCTTGATGATGTAGTCGGTGAAGAACTTGTCATCGGGGACCGGGCGGATCGTCAGCTTGATCCCGGCCTCCTTGAGCATGGCCTGGGTGAGCTCGCCCTCCGTCTTGGCGTACGGCACGCCCGCCGGGACGACGAAGTTCAGCGAGAACTCCTTGCCGTCCTTCTTGCGGACGTCGCCCTCCTGCTTCCAGCCGGCCGCGTCGAGCAGCTCCTTGGCCTTGGGCAGGTTGTACTTGCCCAGCTCGCCGGAGTTGTCGACGTACGCCTTGTGGTTGTTCATGAAGACGTGGTTGCCCAGCGTCTGCAGCGGCCAGTCCATGTCCTTGAGGTCGGACTGCGTGATCACGTCACGGTTGATCGCGTACGCGACGGCCTGGCGGACCGACTTGTCCTTCAGGAACTCGCTCTGGTTGTTGACGGTGATGTGCCGCCAGTTCGGGCTGAGCGACTTGCGGATGTCCACGTTCGGGACTTCCTTGGCCCGCTTGAGGTCGGCCGGGCTGCCCGGCGGGATCTCCACCGCGTCCAGCTCGTCGTTGGCGAAGGCGTTCACCTGCGCGGCGGGCGTCTCGATGGTCCGGTAGATGACCTTGTCGAGCTTGGGCTTACGGCCCCACCACTTGTCGTCGCGCACCACGGTGAGGGTCTTGGTGCCCTCGTTGATGCTCTCGACCTTGAAGGGCCCGGCGGTGACCGGGATCTTCTGCAGGTAGTCCTTCTCGTACTTCTCCGGGGTCTCCATGTGGGAGGCCGGGTAGAGGTGCGGCGAACGGGAGAACTGGCCCTGCCACTCGGGGTAGTTCTTGCCGTAGGTCACGATGGCGACCTTGTCGGAGTCACCCTTGGTGATCGACTCGATGCGGTCCCAGCCGTCGGTGGAGGCCGGCTTGAACTTCTTGTTCTTGCCGTTGTTGGCCTTCCACGCCGCCTCGAGGTCCTTCCAGGTGATCGGCGTGCCGTCCGACCACTGGGCCTTCTCGTTCAGCGTGTAGGTGACGACCTGCTTGCCCGACGACAGGTCCATCTTGACGTCGGTGAGGTAGTCGGGGTTCGCCTTGAAGTTGGCCTGGGAGTCGGCGACCATCAACATCGGCATCAGGGAGTCCAGCATGTCCGCCGTGTCCAGCTGGTTGCCGTCGACGTGGTTGCCGTTCCACTGGCTCGGCCACTGGCCGACCGCCAGGGTGAGCGTGCCGCCGTCCTTGACCTGCTCGTACGGGACGGGGTTGATCGAGATGCCCGGCAGCTCCGACATCTGCTTCTGAGCCTGCTGCGACTGCTCGGCGCTCGGCTTCTTGGCCTCGCCGCCACCACCGCCACAAGCCGCCGCGGCCATGGCGAGGACGGCGATTCCCGCCGCCGCCCGGTAACGAACCTTCACTTTTCCTCCTGATCGTCCGAGGCCGTGATGACCTCGACTTCCTCCGCGTAGTGGCAGGCGGCGCCGTGGTCCACGGCGGTCGCGAGCCGGGCAACCGAGGGCTCTTCGTCCACGCAGCGCCGGCGTTCGGCCTCGGTGAGGAGGGCGAACTTGGGGCAGCGCGTGCGGAACCGGCAACCCGATGGCGGGTCGGCCGGGCTGGGCAGGTCGCCTTCGAGCAGGATCCGCTTGCGCGTGCGCTCCATCTCGGGGTCGGGCAGCGGGATCGCTGACAGCAGCGCCTGCGTGTAGGGGTGCGCGGGGCGGTCGTAGACCTCCTCGACCGTGCCGATCTCGGCGATCCTGCCGAGGTACATGACCGCGACGCGGTCGGCCAGATGCCGGACCACGGCCAGGTCGTGCGCCACGAACAGGTACGACAGCCCCAGGGTGTTCTTCAGCTCGTCCAGCAGGTTGATCACGCCGGCCTGGATGGACACGTCCAGTGCCGAGACCGGCTCGTCCAGGACGAGCAGCTTGGGCTCCAGGGCCAGGGCGCGGGCGATGCCGATGCGCTGGCGCTGGCCGCCGGAGAAGCTCTGCGGGTAGCGCTCGGCGTACTCGGGCGCCAGCCCCACCAGTTCGAGCAGCTCGGCGACCCGCTGCTTGACGTTCTTGCGCCCGTGGGCGCGCAGCGGCTCGGCGATGATGTCGCCGACCGGCATGCGCGGGTCGAGCGCCGCCATCGGGTCCTGGAAGACGATCTGCAGGTCGCCCCTGAGCGCCTTGCGCCCGGACGGGCCGAGCTTGGCGCTGTCCTGGCCGAGCACGACGATCCGGCCGCTCTGCGGCGGGGCGAGCTGCATGATCTGCTGCAGGGTCGTGGTCTTGCCGCAGCCCGACTCGCCGACCAGGGCCAGCGTCTCGCCCTCGGCGATGTCGAAGCTGATGCCGTCCACGGCGTGCACGGTGCCGACGCGGCGCTTGAACACCGCGCCCTTCATCAGCGGGTAGTGCCGGATGAGGTTGTCCAGCTCCAGCACGGTCGCGCGCTGCTCGCGCGGCACGCGGACCACCTCGCTGACCGGGATGACCGGGACCGGGAACACGTCCGTGCCGGTCAGGCCCTTGTACTCGATCTCGCGGGAGCGGATGCAGGCGACGTGCCTGCCGCCGCCGACGTCGGTGAGCGGGGGCTCCTCGTCGTCGCACGAGTCGATCTTCATCGGGCAGCGCGGCGCGAACGGGCAGCCCGGCGGCAGCGCCGCCGGGGAGGGCGGGTTGCCCTCGATCGGCACCAGCGGCCCCTCCTCGCCGTCGATCCTGGGGATCGAGGCGAGCAGTCCCATCGTGTACGGCATCCGCGGCCGGTAGTAGATGTCGTCGACGTTGCCCTGCTCGACCGGCTTGCCGGCGTACATGACCAGCACCCGGTCGGCCATGCCCGCGACGACGCCCAGGTCGTGCGTGATCATGACGATGCCGGCGCCCGTCTCGCGCTGGGCGGTCTTGAGCACCTCCAGCACCTGGGCCTGGATGGTCACGTCGAGCGCGGTGGTGGGCTCGTCGCAGATCAGCAGGTCGGGGTCGTTGGCGATGGCCATCGCGATCATCGCGCGCTGGCGCATGCCGCCGGAGAACTCGTGCGGGAACGCCTTGGCCCGCACGTCCGGGTGCGGGATGCCGACCAGGTCGAGCAGTTCGACGGCGCGCTTGGCGGCCTTGTCCTTGCCCAGCTTCTGGTGGACGCGCAGCGCCTCGGAGATCTGGTCGCCGATCGTGTAGACGGGCGTGAAGGCCGACAGCGGATCCTGGAAGATCATGCTCATCGACTTGCCGCGGACCTTGACCAGGTCGTCTTCCTTCATCCCGATCAGCTCCTGGCCGTGGAGCTTGACCGAGCCGCTGATCTGGGCGTTGCGCGGCAGCAGGCCCATGATCGCCAGGGACGTCACGGACTTGCCCGAACCGGACTCGCCCACGATGCCCAGGACCTCGCCGCGGGCGACCTCGTAGCTGACGCCGCGCACGGCCTCGATGCCGCCGGGGAACGTCACGGTGAGGTCTTGAACCTCCAGGATGCTCATGAGTTGCTCCCCGGGTCGAGTGCGTCGCGCAGGCCGTCTCCGATGAGGTTGATGCTCAGGACCAGCAGCACCAGGAGCCCGGCGGGGAAGGCGAACAGCCAGGGGTAGCCGGTGGCGTTGCGGGAGCCCTCGGCGATCAGCGTGCCGAGCGAGACGTCGGGCGGCTGGATGCCGAAGCCGAAGAAGGACAGCGCGGCCTCGCCGATGACCGCGCCACTCACGTTGAGGGTGGCGTCGATGATCAGCAAGGAGGACAGGTTCGGCACGATGTGCCGGAAAATGATCTTCCAGCGGGGGATGCCCATGTAGACGGCCGCCTGCACGTACTCGCGCTCACGGAGCGAGAGCGTCATGCTGCGCACCACCCTGGAGGTGATCATCCAGGCGAACGCCGCCAGCAGGACCACGAACCAGAGCCAGGAGGCGCCGCGCAGGCGCGGCGAGGCGATCGCGATGATCAGGAAGCTGGGCAGGACGAGGAGCAGGTCCACGCCCCACATGAGGACGCGGTCCACCCAGCCGCCGAAGTACCCGGCGAAGGCGCCGACCATCGCGGCCAGGCCGGTCGAGATGAGCGCCACGAGCAGGCCGATGATGATCGACTTCTGCATGCCGCGCAGGGTGACGGCGTACATGTCCTGGCCGATCGAGGTGGTGCCCCACCAGTGGTCGGACGAGGGAGCCGACAGGAAGGCGAGGAAGTCCTTGTCCTTCCAGTCGTAGGCCCCGAAGTAGGGGCCGAGGTAGGCCAGCGCCACCAGCAGCACGAGGGCGATGAAGCCGTAGCGGGCCTGCCGGTTGCGCAGCATCCGCCCGAGAACAACCTTGGAACGCACTTAGCTCACCCGCACTCGAGGGTCGAGGGCCGCCACCAGCAGGTCCGACAGGAAGCCGGCGAACAGGACGCAGACGGAGGCGAACATGCTGACCGCGGCCACCGAGTTCACGTCGTTCTGGTTGATCGAGTCGACCAGCCAGGCGCCCATGCCGTTCCAGGCGAAGATCTTCTCGGTGAAGGTGGCGCCGGTGAGCATCGTGCCGAAGGCGAAGGCGAAGTACGTGGCCGCGGGGATCAGCGCGGTGCGCAGCGCGTGCTTGACCAGGGCCGTCCTGCGCCGCAGGCCCTTGGCCATCGCGGTGCGGACGAAGTCCTGGCCGAGCACGTCCAGCATCATGTTGCGCTGGATGCGGCTGTAGAAGGCGATCGAGCCCAGGCTGAGCGAGATGGTCGGCAGGATCAGGTGGTTCAGCCGGTTGGTGAACTGCTCCCAGCCGGACAGCTTGGGGTTGTACTCGCCGGTGAACTCGATCAGCGAGAAGCCGAGCCCGCGGTTGAGGTTGTAGGCGGCGATCGCGAGCAGCGTGGCCAGCACGAACACCGGCACCGCCATGATCACGAACGAGCCGACCCCGATCGCCCGGTCGGATATCCGATACTGCTTGACCGCCGACAGGGCGCCGAGCGCCACTCCGAGGACGAACCCCAGGATCGTGCCCACCAGCAGCAGCCGGAGGCTGACGAAGATCCGCCGGCCCATCTCGTCGTTGACCGAACCGCCGTTCCAGGTCTTGCCGAAGTCACCCGTGACGACGCCCTTGGCCCAGGTCGCGTAGCGCTCCAGGACGGGCGTCTTGTCGTTGAGGTTGTAGCTGTCGAGGGTGGCGTCGATGACTTCCTCGGCGACAGGAGGCTGGCGGCCTTCATACGCGCCGCGAGGGTTCATGGTCGTCGCGGCGAGCATGTAAGCCAAGCTGGCCGCGATCGCGACCAAGATCAGATTGATCGCCAACCTGCGGAGCAGGTACTTGCCCATTACCCTCCGTTCGCACTGAACGAGGGCCCGGAAACCCCGGTAGGAGAAGACCCCCGCAATGGAAAAAGACCGTCTTACGCCGCGAAAAGTCATGACGCGGAACGGCGATCAAAACGCAGGATATCTAGCCAAACATCACAGTCAGCAATAGTTCGACATAACGGTAAGGTCACTAAGCATGGTGGCGGCCTGCCGTCGATCATGGCTCTACAGGGGGGTTGAGCTGGGGAAACGTGCGTTACCAAGATCGGTAACCGGCGCTATCGGATCAGCGTATGTCACAGAATCCTGACAAAAAATAACCCAATCTCTAAGTGACGCAGGTCATACTGATCAATAGACTGAGGATTCGTATTTTGCGACGTCGCGGCTTTTGATCTCAGGCGGGTGGCCGGGACGGGCCGGTCCGCGGGCACGCTGCCGCCCGCCCCGAAGACGTCCCCGGGACGCTCCCCCCACGCTCACGCTCCGCTCACCACCCCAGCCCCGCCGGACCCTCGGCTCAAGACCGGCCCTGCCCCCGCCCCCGCGCCCCAGCGGTCCTCACACTCCCTGCAGCCCCCCTCAGCGCCCCCCGCGCACCGCCAGCGGCTGGGCCCGCACCCCGAGCGGGTTTGCACGCCCCTGGGGCATGCGACTCCTCTGGGCCCGCACCTTCGGTGAGCCCGCGCCTCCCAGTGGGCCTACGCCTCCGAGTTGGCCGCACCCCAGCGGCCCGAGGCGCGACGGCAGGAGTGTGGTGCGCTCCTTGCGGAAAGCCCGTGGGATTGCCTGGGACACCTGGCGAGGGTTCCGGCCCAGGGGCGGCGTACGCCTCCTGGAGAGGCGAAGGAGCCACGGACCTGCGCGGAGCACGCCTCACGGAGGGGTGGAGGGGCCACGGGAGCGCGCGGGGCACGCCCGTGGCGGCGGGCAAGGGCAGCGGTGAACGGGGAAGGGTCAGCGGGTGGCGGCGGCGCGGAGGGCGTCGATGGCAGCCACCGGGTCGGCGGCCCCGTAGACGGCGCTGCCGGCCACGAACACGTCGGCGCCCGCCTCCGCGCAGCGCTCGATCGTCTCGGCCGTCACACCGCCGTCGACCTGCAGCCAGATCGACCCGCCGTGCCGCTCGATCAGAGCCCGCGCCGCCCGCACCTTCGGCAGCACCATGTCCAGGAACTTCTGCCCCCCGAACCCGGGCTCGACCGTCATCAGCAGCAGCATGTCGATCTCACCGAACAGCCCCTCGAACGGCTCCACCGCCGTGGCCGGGTTGAGCGCGAGCCCCGCCCTGGCGCCGAGCGACCGGATCTCGCGCAACGTCCGCACCGGCGCCTTGGACGCCTCCGCGTGGATGGTCACACTGCCCGCCCCGGCCTCGGCGTACTGGGGGGCCCAGCGGTCGGGGTCGGCGATCATGAGGTGGCAGTCGAGGGGTGTCTGGGTGGCTTTGCGCAGGGACTCCACCACGGGCAGCCCAAGGGTGAGATTGGGCACGAAGTGGTAGTCCATGACATCCACGTGCAGCCAGTCGGCGTTCGGCACGGCGGCGGCCTCGTCGGCCAGCCGCGCGAAGTCGGCGGCGAGGATGCTGGGCGAGATCTGTACGGCCATGATGCGCCAGTCTATTGAACCGCCCGCTCCCGCCTCGACACCCCCTCCCACCACCCCAACCCCGCCACCACGCGGGCACACGGGCGAGAGCGGGCGGGCGCCCGGCACACGGACGCCCCGCACGCGTATGAGGGCCGGGTGCGCCCGGGACGCAGGCGCCCGGCACGCGGGCGAGGGGCGGGTGTGCCCGGCACGTGGGCGAGGGCGGGCGGGGTCAGGGGCGTTTGCGGAGGAGGGCCAGGAACATGGCGTCCGTGCCGTGGCGGTGGGGCCAGAACTGCGCGTGCGGCCCGTCGCCGAGCCCGTCGACCTCCGGCAGGTAGTCGCGCGCGTCGAGCTGCTCCACGTCGCCCCTGCGCCCCAGGACGTCGCCGACCACGACGCGCGTCTCGGCCAGGTGCGGCGAGCAGGTCACGTACGCCACCACCCCACCCGGGCGCACGGCGTCGAGGGCCGTGCCGAGCAGCCGCCGCTGCAACGCGCCCAGTTCGGCGATGCTGGCCGGGTCGCGCCGCCACCGGGCCTCCGGACGCCGCCGCAGCGCGCCCAGCCCCGTGCAGGGGGCGTCGAGCATGACCCGGTCGAACACCCCGGGCCGCCAGGCGGGTTCGGTGCCGTCGGCGGTGACGACCGAGGCGGTCCTGGTGGTCTGCCAGACCAGCCGCGCCCGGTGGTACTGCACGTCGGCGGCCAGCACGCGCGCCCCACCGGGGAACGCCACGGGACCGCCGCCCGCCGCACCGCCGACGCTCACCGCGGCGCCGTCGGCCGCCGCACCGCCGTCGCCCGGACGGCGCTCACCGTCGCCCGGACGGCGCTCGCCGTCGAGCCCCGCCAGGTCGCCATACGTGGCGACGGCGTCGAGCAGGCCCGCCTTGCCGCCCGGCCCGGCGCACATGTCGAGCCAGAGCTCGTCCTCGCCGTCGAGCGGCACGCGGGTCAGGGCCAGCGCCACGAGCTGGCTGGCTTCGTCCTGGACGGCCGCGCGGGTCTCGGCCACGGCTTCGATCTGCCCGGGGTCGCCCTCGCGCAGGTAGGCCGCGTACGGCGAGTAGCGGCCGGGCGCGGCGCCGGACTCGGCCAGCTCGGCCACCGAACTGCGCCCCGGCCGGGCGACCAGCGTCACCAGCGGCCGGACGTTGTCGGCGTCGAGCAGGTCGGCCAGCTCCCCGCCGCCGCCCAGCGCGTCGCGGAAGGCCGAGACGATCCACCGGGGATGCCCGTAGGCGACGGCCAGATGGCCGACCGGGTCGTGGTCGGAGTCGGGCGCGACGATGGGGATCCAGTCCTCCAGCTCGCGCGAGCCGATCTTGCGCAGCACCGCGTTGACGAACTTGGCCGCCCCCTGGCCGACGCGCAGCCGTACGAGATCGACGGTGGTGCCGACGGCGGCGTGCGGCGGGACGCGCATGCGCAGGAGCTGGTGGGCCCCCAGCCGCAGGGCGTCGCGCACGGCCGGGTCGGGCGCGCGGTCGCTGCACATCTCGATGATCGCGTCGTAGGTGCCGAGGCCGCGCAGCGTGCCGTAGGCCAGCTCGGTGGCCAGCGCCGCGTCGCGCCCCCGGATGTCGCGCTCGCGCAGCAGCCGCGGCAGGAGCAGGTTGGCGTAGGCGTCGCGCTCGTCGACGGCCCGCAGGAGGTCGAAGGCGGCGTTGCGGGCGTGGTCGCGGGCAGGGCGGCGCGGACGGGGCTTGGTGCCCGTGGGGCCGCCCGCCGACCGGCGGGGCTCACGCGAAGGCATCGTCACCCGCAAGCCGGACGCCGCGCGCCCACTCGACCGCGCCCATCGCCCGCTTGCCCTGCGGCTGCACCTCGCCCAGCTCGACCGGGTCGGTGGCGGTGCCGACGAGCACGTGGCTCTTCGTGGCCAGGATCCGGCCGGGCGCGAGCCGGTCGGCCTGGACGGCGACCTTGGCCGGCCCGAGCTTCACCCGCTGGCCCCTGAACTCGCTCCACGCCCCCGGGCCGGGGGTGCAGGCGCGGATCAGGCGGTCGACCCGCATGGCGGGCTTGGACCAGTCGACCCGCGCGTCGGCGACGTTGATCTTGGGTGCCATCGTCACGCCGTCGAGCGGCTGGGGACGGGCCTCCAGCGCGCCGTCCTCGACGCCGTCGAGCGTGGCGGCCAGCAGGCCGGCGCCGGAGACCGACAGGCGTTCGAGCAGGGAGCCGCTGGTGTCGTGGGTCAGGATCTCCTCGGTGACGACCCCGTAGACCGGGCCCGCGTCGAGCTCCTTGACGATCTGGAACGTCGTCGCGCCGGTGATCTCGTCGCCGTGCAGCACCGCGTGCTGGACGGGCGCCGCGCCGCGCCAGGCGGGCAGGACCGAGAAGTGCAGGTTGATCCAGCCGTGGCGGGGCACGTCGAGGGCCGACTGCGGCAACAGCGCGCCGTAGGCCACCACCGGGCAGCAGTCGGGCTCCAGCGCGCGCAGCGTGTCGAGGAAGGCGGGGTCGCCGACCTTGGCCGGGCGCAGCACCTCGATGCCGGCCTCCTCCGCGAGCTCGGCCACCGGCGAGGGGTGGACCTTGCGCCCCCGCCCTGACTGGGCGTCGGGACGGGTGATGACGGCCACGACCTCGTGCCGGGGCGAGTCGATCAGCATGCGCAGCGACGGCAGCGCCGTCTGGGGTGTGCCCGCGAAGACCAGCCGCATCGTCAGAGCGCCCTTCCGCCGGTGGCGTGCGGCGACATCTTGATCACGGGGGCGGACAGGCCGCTCCACTCGGCCTCGCGGATCGCCTTCATGGCCAGCTTGCGCTGCTTGGGGTCCATGCGGTCGATGAACAGGATGCCGTCGAGGTGGTCGGTCTCGTGCTGGAAGCAGCGGGCCATCAGGTCGGTGCCCTCCAGCGTGACCGGCTCGCCGTGCATGTCGAAGCCCTTGGCCACGGCGCGGACGGCGCGCGGCGTCGGGTAGGACAGGCCGGGGAAGGACAGGCAGCCCTCCTCGCCGTCCTCGTCGAGGTCGGCGGACAGGTCGAGGTCGGGGTTGACGAGGTGGCCGAGCTGGTCGTCGACGTAGTAGGTGAACACCCGCAGGCCGACGCCGATCTGCGGAGCCGCCAGGCCCGCGCCCGGGGCGTCCATCATCGTGTCGGTGAGGTCCTTGACCAGCTTGCGGAGCTCCTTGTCGAAGTCGACGACCGGGGCCGCCGCGGTGCGCAGCACCGGATCTCCGAACAGCCGGATCGACTGGATCGCCAAGGGGCTCACTCCTGTTCTCGAACGTGGATCAGCCCAGTTTACCGGCGATGGGCCGGCGGCCGGTCGTGGCGCAGGGAGCGGGCCTTCATCGCGGCCTTGCGCGCCGCCTTGGCCACCGCCCGGTCGTCGTGGGAGCCGGCGAGCATGTCGAGCACGGCCAGCGTGTCGGGGTGGCCGACCGCGGGCATCTCGCCGACGAGCTTGATCAGGTCTTCGCCCGGCTCGGGCATGTCGAGGCGGCCCGCGGCCGGGCCGGACAGGTGCATGAGCGCGGCGAGGTTGTCCACCGCGATCCAGGTGTGGTCCTCGGGGCTGAGCGGCGGGGCCTCCAGGTCGCGGATGTGCAGCCAGGAGGCGGCGTAGCGGCGCATGAGCGGGTGGTCGAGCGCCTGCCGGACGGGCTGCTCGGCCTCGGGGCCCAGCTCCTCCAGGATCGCGCCGACCGCGCCGCGCTGCCCGGCGGTGCCGGAGGCGGCGATCTCGATCAGCTCGCGGGCGGCCGCCTCGGGGGGCCGCCGCTCCAGCCAGCCCGCCACGGCGCTCTGCGTGGCGGTGCCCTTCACCAGCGCCTCGACCAGCTCGGCGGCCGACAGGTCGGCGAAGACCTGCACCTCGGCGGCGGTGGGCGCGTCGTGGCCCTCGCGCAGCAGGTCGCGCCGGACGGCCCAGACCCCGAGCGGGGTGAGCGCCGTGCGCCCGGCCTCGGTCTGCTCCACCAGCCCGCAGTACGTCAGCAGCGAGAGCGCCTCCAGCAGCTCGGCCGGCAGCGCGGCGGCCAGCCTGCGCATCTCGACCGGACCAGGCGCGCAGGCGACCTCGTGCGACTGCAGGATGCCCCTGGCCAGGTTGCCCACGGCGACGCCGGAGCGCACCGAGTAGATGGTGGCCAGCATCTCGGCCAGGTGGTCGTCGACCACGGAGGAGCCGGTCAGGCCCTCGTCGGCGCGGTCGAGGACGTCCATCACCACGCCGTCCCAGAACTCCAGCGTGGCCTCGACCGTGAGCTGCATCGACAGCGGGCCGCGCGAGGCCCGGCCGCCCAGGATGCGCAGCAGGCCGGTGTTGACCGCGACGATCCAGATCAGCCGCAGCCGGGACTCCTGAAGCCCCAGCTCTTCGGCGGCGGCCCTGGCGTCGGACTCGCTGAGCATGCCGTCGGCGCCCACCTCGCGGCTGCCCGTCCAGGCGGTCAGCCGGATGGCGTCGGCGACGAGCGGCACCGCGGGCACCGCGCGGGCCAGCTCGGCGTCGCTCGCCAGCAGGACGGGCGGGAAGGTCAGCGCCTCGTGCTCCACGGAGGTCTCCTCAGGTGGCCGTGGAGGCACGGCGGCCTGCTCATCGATCAGCTTGCGCAGCTCGGCGAGGTCGAAGACATTGTTTGCCACCCAGGAAACTTACTGCACAGCAGTCACAAGGGCGTACTCAACGGATGGCCCGGGAGCGCGCCTTGAACGCCGCCTTGCGCGCCGCCTTGGCCACCGTGTCGTCGGGGATGGAGCGTCCGAGCAGCTCCAGAACCTCGACGACGTCGGGGTGGTCGACCCGCCACATCTCCTCGATCAGATGGGCCGGCGGACCGGACGCCGCCATGTTCTCGGCGAAGATCTCCGGATCCTCCCGCGCGGCGGGCATCGCCAGGGCGAGCATGTCGACGCTGACCCAGAGCAGTTCGTCCTGGGTGAGCGGCGGCGCGCCGAGACCACGTGCGGCCAGCCAGTGTATGACGTGCGGGCGCAACTCCTGGTCGTCGAGGTGGTCGCGCACCTGCGGCTCGGCCTCGGCGCCCAGCCGGTCGACGATGGTGATCGCGATGCCGCGGGCCACGGCGGGCGCGCCGGAGGCGGCGCTCAGCAGCTCGGCCGCGGCCTCGCCCGGCGCGCGGCCGGACAACCAGCGGGAGATGTCCTGCTCGGCCAGCTCGGCGGGCAGCCCTTCGAGCAGCCCCTCGATGAGACCGCGCGCGTCGGCCTCGCCCAGGTCGGGGGCGATCGGGGCGTCGAGGCCGAGCGAGAGGTAGTGTTCGCGCAGCCCCCAGACCGCCAGGGGCGTCAGCTGGGCCGCCTCGCCGTCGAGTCGGACCATGCCCCATCCGGCCAGCCGGTCGAGCGCCCCGGCCACGTCGATGCCGCCCTCGCCGGAGACCTCCTCCAGGTAGTCGGCGACGACCTGGAGCGGCACCGGCGCCTGGAGGCGGTAGAGCATGTCGAACAGGTCGTAGAGGCCGTCGTCGAGCTCGGCGTGGCCGGTGATCTCGCCGCCGGTGTCGTCCTCCAGCAGGCGGGCCACGGTGTCGGCCCAGGCGCGCAGCGGCTCGCCGTCGCCCGGCGGGGGGCCGCCGGCCAGCTTCGGAACGGTCCGCAGCGCCTCGACCAGCTCCGCCTCCGAGGCCAGCCGGACGGCGGGCAGCGGCGTGCAGCCCGGACAGTCGCACGGCGCCTCGCCCAGGTCGGGCAGCTCCCCAGACGGGATCGGCACCGCCTGTTCGAGCGATTCCGGCCCGATCGAGCTGAACAGGCTCTTGGCCATGCCGAAGTTGGCCGGGTCGGCCAGCGCCTCGGGCATGCGGGGGCCGATGTCGTCGAGCCGCGCGCGCATGCCGGCCACGGTGGCCGGGCTGGCGTGACCGGCCTCGCCGAGGTAGTCCACCAGCGTGCGGGCGGCCGCCACGGTCTCGGGCGCGCTCTCGGGCGGCGCGATCACCTTGCGCGGGTAGATGGACAGCAGCAGCTCGTCGAAGGTCTCCGGCGTGAAGTCGCGCAGTTCGTTGACGTTGAGATAGTCGCTGGCGTAGTCGCAGAGCAGGCGGACCTCGTCCGCGTCCACCTCGACTTCCCGCGCGCGCCCCCATGCGCGCAGGTCGTCGATGGCCTGGTTCACCCATTCGATCGACACAGGGGCACGCTAACGGCTGACCAACAGATGAGCGAATCGGGGAAACGGTCTAAATCAGGTCGAGTGGGTCGACACTCACCCTCACGACATCTGGTGTCTTACGCGCCGCACGCACCCCACTGGCCCCCTTGAGCGCGGCCGACAACGCCGCCCCGCCGCCGCGCCGTACCCGGATCATGGCCCGTTCCAGCCCCGACTCGTCCACCGGCACGGGACCGAGCACCTCGGCGTCCGGCGGGAGGCGCACCTCGTCGAGCATCTGCCGGACCGCGCTCGCCGAACCCGTCAGCGTCGCCATCCGCACGGCGGGCGGGAACCCCAGCTCGGCCCGGTCACCCAGTTCGCGCTCGGCGTGCGTGATCGGATCCCACCGCAGCAGCGCCTGCACGGACGGCAGCCCGGCGTCCCCGAGCACCACCAGCTCGGCGGACGGCCGCAGCAGCGCGGCGGCGTTCATCCACCGGCGCAGCGTCTCCTCCCCCGCCCGCAGGTCGGCCCGGCCGAGCAGCGCCCACCCGTCGAGCAGCACGGCCGCCGCGTAGCCGCCCTCGGCCACCGGCTCGGCGCCGGGCGTGGCGACCACCAGGGCGCGCGCGGCGGGCACACTGGCCAGCACCCCGTCGCGGCCCGAGGTGCGCACCGGCACCGACGGGAAGGCCCGCCCCAGCTCTTCGGCGGTGCGGCGGGCGCCGGTCACGACCGCCCGCAGCCGGGGGCTGCCGCAGGACGGGCACCGCCAGTCCGCGTCGACCCGGCCGCACCAGCGGCAGTAGGGGGCGGCGTGCCCGGCCCTGAGCGCGAGCGGCCCGTGACACAGCGACTCGCCGCTCCCGAGACCTTCCGGCGTCCCGCCCGTCGCGTCCGTGGCGGTGGTCAGAACTGCGGCGTCCGGCTCGGCCTCGCCGAGAGCCGCGGTCTGCCGGCCGCCGGCGACCGGCGCGGCCAGGTGCGGGGCGATCCTGGTCGGCGGCAGGACGCAGCGCGCCGGGGCGCGGCAGTGGCGGCAGGCCAGCGCCGGCAGGTAACCGCGCCTGGGCACCTGCACCAGCACCGGCCCGCTCTCCAGCCCCTGGCGCAGCGCCCGCCAGGCCAGGCTGGGCAGCCTCGCCTGCCGGGCCGCCTGGTCCTTGGCCAGCTCGGCGTCCTCGCCGGCGGGACGCACCCGCGGGGCCAGGCTCCTGATCGTCGTGCGGGCGGCCACGATCGGCCTGGCCCAGCGCGCGGCGATGAGCTGGGTGGCCTCGGCCGTACGCGCGTAGCCGCCGATCAGCATGGCCGCGCCCGTCCGGTGGGCGCGCAGGCCGAGGACCTCCCTGGCGTGGGGGTAGGGGGCCAGGCGTTCGGCGTGCAGGTCGTCGCCGTCGTCCCAGATGGCCACCAGGCCGAGCTCGGCGACGGGGGCGAACATGGCGGCCCGGGTGCCCACGACGGCGCGCACCTGGCCTCTGAGGACCTTCAGCCATCGCCTGTACCGCTCGGCGGGCCCGAGGTCGGCCGTGAGCGCCACATGCCTGCCGGGGCCGAGCAGCCGCTCGAACTCGGCGTCCGCGAGCGCGACGTCCTTGCCGTCGGGCACCACGAGGACCGCTCCCCGGCCGCCGTCGAGGGTGGCGAGCACCGCCTCCGCCATGGCCGCGGCCCATCCCGTGGCGCCGGGCAGCGCCGACCACACGGCCCGGGGGGCGCGGCCGTGGCGCAGCGCGTCCAGGAAGGAGGGGCCGGTCGGGTAGGCGTCCCAGGCGCTCTTGCGACCGTCTGCCGGCCGCTCGGGGGCGTCCGTCCCGTTCACGCGCCGGGTGCCGGCCGCCGGTTCCAGTCCCCGTCCCGAGAAGGACGTGCCCTCCGCGCCTCGCGCTCGCCCGGCCTCCGCAGGCGCACCGGAGGCGACGGGCGCCCCCGAAGCGATCTGCTCGACCGCGACAGCTCCGCTCCCAGCGGTTCGGACGATGCCGGGAACCCCGCTACCGGCCGCCTGTGCCGCGACGAGAGACGCGCTCCCGGCAGCCTGGGTCACGGTACGGGAAGCACCCTGCACCGCCTCGCCGGAGGGCGCGGGCACCGGGCCCGAGTCGGCGGCGGACAGCTCGGCGGGGCCGACCGGGGCCAGGGCGGCGGGGGTTGGGTTGGCGGGGGCCGAAGTGGCGGGGGGCGGGACCTCGGCCTCGGCCTTGGCGTGGCGCGGCGGAACGGCCAGGCGCAGAACGTCGGTGAGGGTGCCCGCGTAACGGTCGGCCACCGCGCGGGCCAGGCCGGCGATCTCCGGCGTGAGCACCTGCTCGGGCGAGACCACCCGTTCGAGCGGCGTCAGCCTGCCCTCATGGTCGCTCTCGTCGACCCGCTCCAGCAGGAACGCGTCGATCAGCTTGCCCGCGAACCGCACCCGCACCCGCACCCCCGGCCGGGCCGCCTCGTGCATGGCGGCGGGCACCAGGTAGTCGAAGGGCCGGTCGAGGTGCGGCAGCGGGCTGTCCACGACCACCCGCGCCACGGGCCGCTCGGGCGCCGCGACCACCGCCCCCTTGGTGTCCTTGGACGACGCAGGAGGCCGCACGGCGTCGAGCGGCAGGAGGGCGTCGTCGGAGTGGGTCACGCACTAACGTCTACCAGACCCCGCGCCCCGCCATCCCCACACCACCGGCGCACCCCCCGCACCGCCCCCGCCGACCACCCGCTCCCCCACCAGCCCGAACAGCGCAAGAGAAGCACACAGGACACGACAAGCACGCAGAACCACGCCCACCGCCGACGCCCGAGCAACCAAACCGAGATCGTCACTGGGCCGCAGGCGCGGCAGAGCATCAGTCCAGCAGTCACCAGCGGGCCGGCAGCCCCAAGAGATCAGCAGTCACCGGCGAGCCCGACGCCCTCAAGAGACCAAGCGAACGCCCGCACCGAACCACCCCGGCCGACGACAAGTGCCGCACCCCACCCTCAAAAGGGCCGGATGCGGCACCTGCGCAGAAACCAGAGACCGGGTAGGTCAGAGACCGGCAGCCGTCCGAAGCGCCTCGGCGCGGTCGGTGGACTCCCAGGAGAAGCCCTCACGGCCGAAGTGCCCGTACGCGGCGGTCTCGGAGTAGATCGGGCGCAGCAGGTCGAGGTCGCGGATGATCGCGGCCGGACGCAGGTCGAAGACGCGCAGCACGGCGGCCTGGATCTGCTCCACCGGCAGCTTCTCGGTGCCGAAGCACTCCACGAACAGGCCCACCGGCTGCGCCTTGCCGATCGCGTACGCGACCTGCACCTCGCACCGGTCGGCCAGCCCGGCCGCGACGACGTTCTTGGCCACCCAGCGCATCGCGTAGGCCGCCGAACGGTCGACCTTGGACGGGTCCTTGCCCGAGAACGCGCCGCCGCCGTGGCGGGCCATGCCGCCGTAGGTGTCGATGATGATCTTGCGGCCGGTCAGGCCGGCGTCGCCCATCGGGCCGCCGATCTCGAAGCGGCCGGTCGGGTTGACCAGCAGCCGGTAGCCCTCGGTCTCGATCTCCAGGCCGTCGAGCACGGGGTCGACCACGTGCTCCTTGATGTCGGGGGCGAGCATCTCCTTGAGGTCGATCTCGGCCGCGTGCTGGGTGGAGACGACCACGGTGTCGAGGCGGACGGGCTTGTCGCCGTCGTACTCGATGGTGACCTGGGTCTTGCCGTCGGGGCGCAGGTAGGGAACCTTGCCGGTCTTGCGGACCTCGGACAGGCGCTGGGCGAGCCGGTGCGCGAGCGTGATCGGCAGCGGCATCAGCTCCGGCGTCTCGCGGCAGGCGTAGCCGAACATCAGGCCCTGGTCGCCGGCGCCCTGACGGTCGAGCTCGTCGGCGTCGCCGCCCACGCGGTGCTCGTAGGCGTCGTCGACACCCTGGGCGATGTCGGGCGACTGCGCGCCGATGGACACCGACACGCCGCAGGAGGCGCCGTCGAAGCCCTTGTGGGAAGCGTCGTAGCCGATCTCCAGGATCTTCTCCCGGATGACGCCGGGGATGTCGACGTAGGTCTCGGTCGTGACCTCGCCTGCGACATGGACCTGGCCGGTAGTGATCAGCGTCTCGACGGCGACCCGGCTCTTGGGGTCGTCCTTGAGCATGGCGTCGAGAATCGCGTCACTGATCTGGTCGGCGATCTTGTCCGGGTGGCCTTCGGTGACCGACTCGGAGGTGAACAGGCGACGTGACAACTCAGTGGCTCCTCATGCAGCGGCTGCTGACGGATGTGGGGCCCGGGACGGAAGAACACGCCAGGGCCTCGCCGAAGTCTAGCCCCACCCGGCGTCCGGTCGCGAAACCGTCCCGTGTCCGTGTCCGGTCACGTGTCGGCGCACAGGTCCGGCATGTGTCCGGTCACAGGTCGGGAAGGGGATCCGGCGGCAGCGTCTCCGGCGCGAAGACCTCGGCGTCGGCGGCGGACACCACCGCCGCGTACTCCTCGTCGAACTCGAACACGGTGTTGCCGAGCTCGATGAACGGGCCGGGCAGGATCGGGCCGAGCCTGGTGTGCCGCGGGTACGTGGCGAACACCGCCACCGGCCGGTCGCTCCTGAGGGTCCTGGTGGTGAGCACCGAGACGGACGAATCGGTGACGACGATGAGGAAGTGGCCCGTTCCCGTCGGCCCCACGGACAACGCGGGGAAGACGTAACGGATACCTCCCTGGTCTTCCAGCAATCTCCTGCAACGATCCCTGACAGCGGAACCCACCGGCATTCCGTCCCCCTTTGCCCCCAAGTATCGGTAGGTGTCCGGGGTGCCGCAACTGGCGATCAGGTAATCGTTCTTGCGCGAAGAACGCGCGTCAGGACAGACGGGGGGCGACCAGGTCCCAGACGGCGTCGGCGACGTCGTCCTTGGGGCCGCGCGGCACCTCGACCGGCGCGCCGCCGGCGACGAGGACGGTGGCGGCGTTGTCGGGCGTGCCGAACGCCAGCCCCTCCCCCACCTGGTTGACGACCAGCAGGTCGCAGCCCTTCCTGGCCAGCTTGGCCTGCCCGTTGGCGAGCACGTCGTCGGTCTCGGCCGCGAACCCGACGATCACCCGGGGAGCGGCGGCGCCCTCGCGCCGCAGCCGGCCCAGCTCGGCCAGGATGTCGGGGTTCTTCGTCAGGTGGATGGGGTCGGGCTCGCCGTCGGTCTTCTTGATCTTGGTGTCGTGCCGGGACGCCGGGCGGAAGTCGGCCACCGCGGCGGCCATGACGACGGCGTCAGCCTTCTCGGTGGCGGCCAGCACCGCTTCACGTAGCTCGGCCGTGGACCCCACCCGCACCACCGCGGCCCCCGCGGGATCGGGGAGGGCGACGTTGGCCGCCACGAGGGTCACCTCGGCGCCGCGCGCGACCGCCGTGCGGGCCAGGGCGTACCCCTGCAGGCCGGACGAACGGTTGCCGATGTAGCGGACCGGGTCGATCGCCTCGCGGGTGCCCCCGGCGGAGATCACCACCTTGCGCCCGGCCAGGTCGCGCGGCCTGCCGCGCAGCACGCGCAGGCAGACCTGGAAGATCTCGGCGGGGTCGGGCAGGCGGCCGGGGCCGGTGTCGGCGCCGGTGAGGCGCCCCACGGCCGGGTCGATGACGACGGCCCCGCGTTCGCGCAGGGTCGCGACGTTGGCGCGAGTGGCCGGATGTTGCCACATCTCGGTGTGCATGGCCGGGGCGAACACGACCGGGCAGCGCGCCGTCAGCAGCGTGTTGGTCAGCAGGTCGTCGGCGAGCCCGTGGGCCGCCTTGGCCAGGGTGTTGGCGGTCGCCGGCGCCACCACGACGAGATCGGCGCGCTGGCCGATGCGGACGTGGGGCACCTCGTGAACGTCGTCCCAGACGTCGGCGGACACGGGGTTGCCCGACAGGGCGGCCCACGTGGGCTCGCCCACGAAACGCAGGACCTCGCGGGTCGGGACGACCCGCACCTCGTGACCTGACTCGGTGAACAGCCGCAGCAGCTCACATGCCTTGTACGCGGCGATGCCGCCGCTGACGCCGAGGACGACCTTCATCGAAGGGGTCAGACCGCGCCTTCGATGGGCTCGGCGTTGAGCAGGCCTTCGGAGACCTCGCGCAGCGCGATGGACAGCGGCTTCTCCTGAGCATGCGTCTCGACCAGCGGCCCGACGTATTCCAGCAGGCCCTCGCCGAGCTGGGAGTAGTAGGCGTTGATCTGGCGGGCGCGCTTGGCACCCATGATCACCAGGGAGTACTTGCTGTCGACGATGTCGAGCAGCGCGTCGATCGGCGGGTTGGTGATGCCCTCCGCGGCCGGGGTGGTGCCTGCCACGATTGTCAGACCTCTCGGTTGATGGTGGTGGTGACCCCCTGAGGGTCAGT
Organism: Nonomuraea sp. NPDC049624; assembly: GCF_040675255.1. NCBI lineage: Bacteria > Bacillati > Actinomycetota > Actinomycetes > Streptosporangiales > Streptosporangiaceae > Nonomuraea > Nonomuraea sp. NPDC049624. The sequence continues at coordinate 275,999 of NZ_JBFAOR010000006.1, forward strand.
CATCAAGGCTATCAGCCGGTGGCACACTTCTTGGACACTCGTGTTCACCAGCGTGAGGTCGAACTCCGACTCGGCCGCCATCTCGACCCGCCCGGCCTGGAGCCGGCGCTCGATGACGTCCTCCGGCTCGGTGCCGCGGCCGCGCAGCCGCTTCTCCAGCTCCTCCCACGTCGGGGGGGCCAGGAAGACCAGCAGGGCGTCGGGCATGGTGGTGCGCACCTGCCTGGCGCCTTCCAGGTCGATCTCCAGGACGGTCGGCACGCCCTGGGCGAGCTTGTCCAGCACCGGCTCACGCGGGGTGCCGTAGCGGTTGCCCGCGAACTCGGCCCACTCCAGCAGCTCGCCGGCCTCGACGAGCCGGTCGAACTCCGCGCCGTCGACGAAGAAGTAGTGGACCCCGTTGACCTCGCCGGGACGGGGCCTCCTGGTGGTCACCGAGACCGACAGCCACACCTCGGGGTGTGCCCGCCGGAGCTCGGCGACGACCGTGGACTTGCCGACGCCCGACGGCCCTGACAGGACCGTCAGACGCCTCCTGCTCAGGGGGAGGAAGCCGACCTTCGCTCCCGATCCGACTGCCTCGTGGGCCCTTGCTTCGCCGGACCAGGACCTGTCGGTCACTTCCTACCCCCCGTTGAACCTGCGCTTTCTTGTGGAACAGAGATTAGCTCTCGTTGCCACCGAACTCGCGCTCGAGGGAAGCCCTCTGGTTCGCGCCGAGACCCCGCACGCGGCGGGACTCGGCGATGGCAAGCCGCTCCATGAGCTGCTTGGCGCGGACCTTGCCCACGCCGGGGAGCGATTCCAACAGGGCCGACACCTTCATCTTGCCGATGACGTCGTCGGTCTGCCCATCCTTGAGCACCTCAGCCAGAGAAACCGCGCCATGCTTGAGCCGGTTCTTGACCTCGGCACGCTCTTTACGGGCCTTGGCAGCCTTCTCAAGGGCTGCGGCGCGCTGCTCAGGGGTCAGGGGAGGAAGAGCCACGCCGGGTCACCTCGAATTTCTGTCGATGTACTCGGACGGGAAGGGAAACTAGCTGGTCATCGCCCCCTAAGCAACGTCAAGAGCGGTTTCTCTCCTCACAAAATCCACTTCATCACTGTCCGTGAGCGTAAAATTACACACTGCTGATCAAATCGCCCTCACTTCCCGCTTCGCGCGTCCGCTCCGGAGGGCGTCCCGGAACTGGGCGAAGATCGCCCGCGCGGCACCGGACGATGTCCGAAACCAGGGCCGGACCAGGACCGAAACCAGAATCGGGAAGGGTGCGCGAACGCCGCGCGGATGCATTACGATCTTGTGAAGCGGGGGCTGCGCGAACGGTCCGGCGACACCTGCCGCCATGCCCCGCGCCCGCACGGAGAAGACCCCCTCCGCGCACGCGAAGCTCGTGCCCCCGCCCCGGGGACGAGCACACCTCGCGGCACGTCTGGAAGCGCGCCTCCGCCCGCACGGAGACCCGCGCGCGGCGGGCCGCGGGCGGGCGCCCGGGGCCGCGGCCCCGGGCCTGGGTTCAGGAGGCGGTCGTGCGGCGCAGTGAGGCGGCGATGGCGGCGGCGGCCGCTCCCGGGTCCGCCGCGCCCGTGATCGGACGCCCGATGACCAGCAGGTCGGCGCCGTCGGCCAGCGCCTGCTCGGGCGTCGCCACGCGCACCTGGTCCTGGACGTCGGCCCCCTGAGGGCGCACGCCCGGCGTGATGAGGGTGATGCCGGGCCCCACCTCGGCCCGCACCGCCGCGACCTCGTTGGGCGAGCACACCAGCGCCGTGGCCCCGGCCTCGACCGACAGGGCCGCCAGGCGGCGCACGGCCTCGTCGGCCGGTCCGGCCAGGCCCATGCGGTCAAGGTCGGACTCGTCCAGCGAGGTGAGGATCGTCACAGCGGCGATCTTGGTCTGCGGGGCGGACTCGACCGCGGCCCGGATCATCGCCGCGCCGCCGGCCGCGTGCACGGTCAGGATGGCCGGACGCAGGCGGGCGACGGCCTTGGCGGCGCCCGCGACGGTGTTGGGGATGTCGTGCAGCTTGAGGTCGAGGAAGATCTGGACGCCGCTGGCGCCGCGCACGGAGGCGATCACGTCGGGGCCGTAGCGCAGGTACAGCTCCAGGCCCACCTTGATGGTGCTGACGTGCGGCGTCACCAGGCTCGCCCACCTGGCGGCGGTCTCCAGGTCGGGGGCGTCGAGGGCGACGGCGATGGGTGCGGGCGTCAAGGGGAGATCTCCTCGGAGTCGACTGGAAGGTGCCGGGGAGCGCTCCCCGGCGGCCGGTGGGCCAGGCCGACGGCGTCGGCGAGGCGTTGGAAGCCGCGTGCCCGCAGCAGGTCCTCCAGCTCGCGCTCGATGCGCAGGCACGCGTAGGGGTCGTGGAACAGCGCGGTGCCCACCCCGACCAGGCAGGCGCCCGCCAGGATGAGCTGGAAGGCGTCCCTGCCGGTCATCACGCCGCCCATGCCGATCAGCGGCACCCCGGGCAGGGCCGCGTGCACCTGCCACACGCACCGGACGGCCAGGGGCAGGATGGCGGGCCCCGACAGCCCTCCGGTGACGGCGGCCAGCGACGGGCGCAGCGCCTCGGTGTCGATGGCCATGCCGAGCGGATTGTTGATCATGGACAGGGCGTCCGCGCCGGCGTCCACGCAGGCTCGGGCGACCGAGACGATGTCGGCCACGTCGGGCGCGAGCTTGGCCACCACGGGGACGTCGTAGCGCATGATGGAGCGCACCGAGGCGATCACCTCGGCCGCGGCGCTGCCCTCGCGCGCGAAGACACGCCCTCTGTCCTCCATGTTCGGGCAAGAAAGGTTGACCTCCAGCGCGGTCACCCCGGGCGCGTCGGCGAGCCTGCGGGCCAGCTCGGAGTACTCGGCGACGGTGCCGCCGCCGATCGAGACGATGGTCTTGATGCCGCGCTGGGCCAGCCAGGGCAGCTCGCGCTCCAGGAACGCCTCGATGCCCGGCCCCTGGAGCCCGACGGCGTTGAGCATGCCGGAGGGCGTCTCGGCCATGCGCGGGGTCGGCCGGCCCGCCCTGGGCGCCATGGTGATGGACCGGGTGGTCAGCGCGCCGAGCCGGTGGAGGTCGAAGAACTGGGCGAGCTCGCGTCCGGAGCCCGCGCAGCCGGCGGCCGTGGTGACGGGGTTCGCCAGCTCGACGTGCGCCAGAAACGTACGCATATCAACTGACATGTCGTGCACCGCCTCCGGGGGCGCCGAGCGCGTCGAACGGGATCGTTCCCACGTCCTCGAAGCGCACCCGCTCCCCCCGGAACACCGGTCCCTCCGCGCACGCGCGGACCATCCTGGTCGCGCCGTCGTCGCCGATGACGGGGATGACGCACGTCATGCACACCCCGATGCCGCAGGCCATCTGCTCCTCGACGGCCACCTGCACCGGGATGTCGAACTCCATCGCCACCGCCGTCACCGCCCGCAGCGCCGGCATGGGCGCGCAGGCGTAGACGGCGTCGGCCCGGGTGTCGGCGATCACCGAGGGCAGCGCGTCGGTGACCTTGCCGCGCAGGCCGAGCGAGCCGTCCTCGGTGGTCAGGGTCGTGGTCTCGGCGATGCGGCGGGCCCGCATGGCGCCGAAGACGCGGTCGGCCCCGGCGCCGCCGAGCACGAAGTCGACCCGGCAGCCGCGCGCCAGCAGCGCGTCGGCCAGCGGGAACAGCACGGCAGAGCCGTACTCGGCGCCGACCAGCACGCAGTTGACCGGGTCGCGCGGCAGCGGGAAGGGCCGGCCGAGCGGCCCGACCAGGTCGAGCGTGTCGCGGGCGCGCCGCTCGGCCAGCCAGGACGTGCCCGGCCCGGCGGCGGTGAAGACGAGCTCGACCGTGCCGCCGTAGTCGGACTTGACGTCATGGATGGACAGCGCGCGGCGCGTCACCATCGACGTGTGGGCCCCGCCGACCGCCACGGAGACGAAGTGGCCGGGACGGTAACGCTCGGCGATGCCGGGCGCCACCACCGTCAGCGCATGGTAGGCGTCGACCCGGCGCGTCGTCAGCACCGTGCCCGTCACCTGCACAGGTGTGCCGGCCAGTCGTCTTCACCTCCCGCGCGGGTCAGCCGCGTAGTGCCTGTGCGTGCTCCTGGAGTGACCGCACGCCGACGTCGCCGCGGACGATCGCCTGGATCCCGGCCGCCGCCGCGGCCAGCCCCGCGACGGTGGTGATGCACGGGATGCCGCGCAGCACCGCCGCGGTGCGGATCTCGTAGCCGTCCAGGCGCGGCCCGGACTGACCGGGGCTGCCGAACGGCGTGTTGACGATCAGGTCCACCTCGCCGTCGAGAATCGCCTGCACGCTCGTAGGCTCACCTCCGGGCCCGGTCCCCTCGCTGTGCTTTCGCACGATCTTGGCATGGACACCGTTGCGGCGCAGCACCTCGGCCGTGCCCTCGGTGGCGAGGATCTCGAAGCCGAGGTCGGCCAGTGCCTTCACAGGGAAGATCATCGCACGCTTGTCCCTGTTGGCCACGGACACGAACGCGCGTCCCTTGGTCGGAAGTTCGCCGTAGGCCCCGGCCTGGGACTTGGCGAACGCCACGCCGAAGAACGCGTCGATGCCCATGACCTCGCCCGTGGAGCGCATCTCGGGCCCGAGCACGGTGTCGACGCCCCGGAAGCGGTTGAAGGGCAGCACGGCCTCCTTGACCGCGATGGACGCCTCCAGCGGCAGCGTGCCGCCGTCGCCGGTGGCCGGCAGCATGCCCTCCGCGCGCAGCGAGGCGATCGAGGAGCCGAGCATCACCCGGGCCGCCGCCTTGGCCAGCGGCGTGGCCGTCGCCTTGGACACGAACGGCACGGTACGGCTGGCCCGCGGGTTGGCCTCCAGGACGTACAGGACGCCGGCCGACATGGCGTACTGGACGTTCAGCAGCCCGCGCACGCCCACCCCGGCGGCGATGGCCTCGGTGGCGGCGCGGATGCGCTTGACGTCGTGGCTGCCGAGCGTGAGCGGCGGCAGCGCGCAGGCCGAGTCGCCGGAGTGGATGCCGGCCTCCTCGATGTGCTCCATGACGCCGCCGAGGAACAGCTCCTGGCCGTCGTAGAGCGCGTCGACGTCGATCTCGATGGCCTCGTCGAGGAACTTGTCCACCAGGACCGGGTGGCCGCCCTCCTGGGCCGCCATGTACGTCGTCAGCGTCTCGTCGTCGTAGACGATGGCCATGCCTGCCCCGCCGAGCACGTACGAGGGCCGGACGAGCACCGGGTAGCCGATCTCCCCGGCGATCTCCAGCGCCTCGGGCACCGTCAGCGCGGTGCCGTGCTTGGGCGCGGGCAGCCCGGCCTCGGCCAGCACCCGCCCGAACGCGCCGCGCTCCTCGGCCAGGTGGATCGACTCGGGCGAGGTGCCGACCACGGGCACGCCCGCGTCCTTCAGCGCCTGCGCCAGGCCGAGCGGCGTCTGGCCGCCGAGCTGCACGATCACGCCCACGACCGGGCCGGTCTGCTGCTCGGCGTGCACGACCTCCAGGACGTCCTCCAGGGTGAGCGGCTCGAAGTAGAGCCGGTCGGAGGTGTCGTAGTCGGTCGAGACGGTCTCGGGGTTGCAGTTGACCATGACGGTCTCGAACCCGGCCCGCGACAGCTCGAAGGAGGCGTGCACGCACGCGTAGTCGAACTCGATGCCCTGCCCGATGCGGTTGGGGCCGGAGCCGAGGATGATGACCTTCTCCCGCTCGCCGGAGGGGACCTCGGTCTCCTCGTCGTAGGTGGAGTACAGGTACGGCGTCCTGGCGGCGAACTCGGCGGCGCAGGTGTCGACGGTGTTGTAGACCGGCCGCACGCCGAGCGCGTGGCGCAGGCCGCGCACGTGGGCCTCCTCGACGCCGCGGATCTCGGCGATCTGCGCGTCGGAGAAGCCGTGGTGCTTGGCGCGGGTCAGCGCGGCGGCGGTGAGCTCGGGCGCGGCGGCGATCTCCTGGGCCTCCTCCTCCAGCAGCAGGAGCTGGTCGAGGAACCAGGGGTCGACGCTGGTGGCCTCGAACAGCTCGGCCGCGGTCGCGCCCGCGCGCACGGCCTGCTGCATCGTGCGCAGCCGCCCGTCGTGCGGGGTGCGGCAGGCCGCCAGCAGCTCGTCCTTGTCCTGGACGGGCCCCGCCCAGGTGAAGGCGGAGTCCTTCTTCTCCAGCGAGCGCAGCGCCTTCTGCAGCGCCTCGGTGAAGGAACGGCCGATGGCCATGGCCTCGCCGACCGACTTCATGTGCGTGGTCAGCGTGCGGTCGGCGCCGCGGAACTTCTCGAAGGCGAAGCGCGGCACCTTGACCACGATGTAGTCGAGGGTCGGCTCGAAGGAGGCCGGGGTCTCCTTGGTGATGTCGTTGGGGATCTCGTCGAGGGTGTAGCCGATGGCCAGCTTGGCGGCGATCTTGGCGATCGGGAAGCCGGTGGCCTTGGAGGCCAGGGCGCTGGAGCGGGAGACGCGCGGGTTCATCTCGATGACGATCATGCGCCCGGTGCGCGGGTCGACGGCGAACTGGATGTTGCAGCCGCCGGTGTCCACGCCGACCTCGCGGATGACCGCGATGGCCACGTCGCGCATGTTCTGGTACTCGCGGTCGGTCAGGGTCAGCGCGGGCGCGACGGTGACGCTGTCGCCGGTGTGCACGCCCATCGGGTCGATGTTCTCGATGGAGCACACGATGACGACGTTGTCCGCCTTGTCGCGCATGACCTCCAGCTCGTACTCCTTCCAGCCGAGGATCGACTCCTCCAGGAGCACCTCGGTGGTCGGCGAGGCGTCGAGGCCGGCGCCGGCGATGCGGCGCAGGTCGTCCTCGCCGTAGGCGAAGCCGGAGCCGACGCCGCCCATGGTGAAGCTGGGCCGTACGACCAGCGGGTAGCCCAGCTCGCCGGCGGCGGCCAGGCAGTCCTCCATCGTGTGGCAGATGACCGACTTGGCCGACTCGGCGTTGAGCCCGTGCTCGCGGGCGACCTTGGCGACGATCTCCTTGAACTTCTCGCGGTTCTCGCCCGCCTGGATCGCGTCGAAGTCGGCGCCGATCAGCTCGACCTCGTACTTCTCCAGCACGCCCGACTCGTGCAGCGCGACCGCGGTGTTCAGCGCGGTCTGGCCGCCCAGGGTGGGCAGCAGCGCGTCGGGGCGCTCCTTGGCGATGATCTTCTCGACGTACTCGGGGGTGATCGGCTCGACGTACGTGGCGTCGGCGAACTCGGGGTCCGTCATGATCGTGGCCGGGTTGCTGTTGACCAGGATGACGCGGAAGCCCTCGGCCCGCAGCACGCGGCAGGCCTGCGTGCCGGAGTAGTCGAACTCGCACGCCTGGCCGATCACGATCGGGCCGGAGCCGATCACCAGGACCGACCGGATGTCCTCACGCTTGGGCACGGCTCATGACCTCACAGAACTCGTCGAAGAGATAAGCGGCGTCGTGCGGACCCGCGGCGGCCTCGGGGTGGTACTGGACGCTGAAGGCGCGCCCGTCGAGCAGGCGCAGGCCCTCCACGCACCGGTCGTTGAGGTTGACGTGGCTGACCTCGGCCGGGCCGTAGGGGGTCTCGAACGGCTCGCCGATCGGCGCCTCGACGGCGAACCCGTGGTTGTGGGCCGAGATCTCGACCTTGCCGGTGCGCACGTCCTGGACCGGCTGGTTGACGCCGCGGTGGCCGTAGCGCAGCTTGTACGTGGACAGCCCGAGCGCCCGGCCGAACAGCTGGTTGCCGAAGCAGATGCCGAAGAACGGCACCCCGGCCTCGAGGACGCTCCGCAGCGCCGACACGTCGGCGGTGGCGGGGTCGCCGGGGCCGTTGGAGAAGAACACGCCGTCGGGCCCGACCGCCATGATCTGCTCGTACGTGGCCGTGGCGGGCAGCACGTGCACCTCGCAGCCGCGCTCGGCCATGCGCTGCGGGGTCATGCCCTTGATGCCGAGGTCGACGGCGGCGACCGTGAAGCGCCTCCCGCCGACGGCGGGCACGACGTAGGGCTCGGCCGTGGCCACCTCGGCGGCCAGGTCGGCGCCCTCCATGGCGGGCGCGCGCCGCACCCGCTCGACGAGCTCCTCGACCGTCGCGGAGGGGGCCGAGAAGATGCCGGCCCGCATCGCGCCGCGCTCGCGCAGGTGGCGGGTCAGGGCGCGGGTGCCGGTGATGGCGATGCCGACGACGCCCTGCTGCTTGAGGTAGTCGTCGAGCGAGCGGTCGGCCCGCCAGTTGGAGACGATCCTGGACGGCTCGCGCACGACGTACCCGGCGACCCAGACGCGGCCCGACTCGGGGTCTTCGTCGTTGACGCCGGTGTTGCCGATGTGCGGGGCCGTCATGGCGACGATCTGCCGGTGGTAGGAGGGGTCGGTGAGGGTCTCCTGGTAGCCGGTCATGCCGGTGTTGAAGACCATCTCGCCGAACGTCTCGCCTTCGGCGCCGTAAGGAGTTCCGTGGAAGACGCGGCCGTCTTCCAGGACGAGCACCGCGGTGTTCAAACCAGCTTCCCTTCGAGAACGGTCGGCGTGCCGCGCAGGAACGTGGCCACCACCCGGCCGGGCAACGTCATCCCCTCGTACGGGGTGTTCCTGCTCTTGGAGGCGTAGGCGGAGGGATCCACCTCGGTGCGGGCCGACGGGTCGTACAGCGTGATGTTGGCCGGCGCGCCCGGCTCCAGCGGACGGCCGTGGCCGGACAGGCGGCCGATGCGGGCGGGGGTGATCGACATGCGCTCGGCGACCCCGGCCCAGTCGAGCAGCCCGGTCTCGACCATGGCCTCCTGGACGACGCTCAGCGCGGTCTCCAGGCCGATCATGCCCATGGCCGCGGCCGGCCACTCGGTCTCCTTGTCCTCGACCGGGTGCGGGGCGTGGTCGGTGGCGACGACGTCGATCGTGCCGTCGGCCAGCGCGGCGCGCAGCGCCTGGACGTCGGCGTGCGTGCGCAGCGGCGGGTTGACCTTGTAGATCGGGTTGTAGGCGCCGACCGGGGACTCCTCGACGAGGTCGTCGGTGAGGAGCAGGTGGTGAGGGGTGACCTCGGCGGTGATGTTCCAGCCCTTGGACTTGGCCCAGCGGATGATCTCGACCGAGCCGGCGGTGGAGACGTGGCAGACGTGCAGGCGGGAGCCGACGTGCGCGGCCAGCAGGCAGTCGCGGGCGATGACCGCCTCCTCGGCCACGGCCGGCCAGCCGGTCAGGCCGAGCCTGCCGGAGACGACGCCCTCGTTCATCTGGGCTCCCTCGGTGAGCCTGGGCTCCTGGGCGTGCTGGGCGACGACGCCGTCGAACGCCTTGACGTACTCCAGGGCGCGGCGCATCAGCACGGCGTCGCTGACGCACTTGCCGTCGTCGGAGAAGACCCGGACCCGGGCCGCCGAGTCGGCCATCGCGCCGAGCTCGGCGAGCTGCCTGCCCTCCAGGCCGACGGTCACCGCGCCGACCGGCTGCACGTCGCAGTGGCCGAACTCGCGGCCGAGCCGCCACACCTGCTCCACCACGCCGGCGGTGTCGGCGACGGGCGAGGTGTTGGCCATGGCGTGCACGGCGGTGTAGCCGCCGCGGGCCGCGGACTGGGTGCCGGTCTGGACGGTCTCGGCGTCCTCGCGGCCGGGCTCGCGCAGGTGGGTGTGCAGGTCGACCAGGCCGGGCAGCGCGATCGCGCCGCCGCCGTCGACGGTCTCGCCGCCGGGGCCGACGTCGAGGCCGGCGCCGATCTCGGCGATGCGCCCGTCGGCGATCCGCAGGTCCACCGGCTCCCCGCCGAGGATCCGCACGTTCTTGATGATCATCGTGCCTCCTTCGTCGGCACGACGATCATCATGATGCTGTGCCTACTGGTTCGTTCGCTCCGCTCACTCACTGGATCTCTCCCCCGAGCAGCAGGTACAGGACGGCCATGCGGATGGTCACGCCGTTGGCGACCTGCTCCACGATGGTGGAGCGCGGCGAGTCGGCCACCTCGGCGGCGATCTCCATGCCCCGGTTCATCGGCCCGGGGTGCATGACGATGGCCTCGTCCGGCATCTTGGCGAAGCGGTCGCGGTCGAGGCCGTAGCGGCGGGAGTACTCGCGCTCGCTGGGGAAGTAGGCGGCGTTCATCCGCTCCTTCTGCACCCGCAGCATCATGACCGCGTCGGACTTGGGCAGCACGGCGTCGAAGTCGTAGGACACCTCGCACGGCCAGGTGCCGACCGAGACGGGCAGCAGCGTGGGCGGCGCGACCAGGGTGACCTCGGCGCCGAGCGTGTTGAGCAGCAGCACGTTGGAGCGGGCGACCCGGCTGTGCAGCACGTCGCCGACGATGGTGACCCGGCGGCCTTCGAGCCCGCCGAGGCGGCGGCGCATCGAGAAGGCGTCGAGCAGCGCCTGCGTGGGGTGCTCGTGGGTGCCGTCGCCGGCGTTGACGACGCTGCCGCGCACCCAGCCGGCCAGCCGGTGCGGCGCGCCGGAGGAGCCGTGGCGGATGACGACGGCGTCGGCGCCCATGGCCTCCAGGGTGAGCGCGGTGTCCTTGAGCGACTCGCCCTTGGAGACGCTCGACCCCTTGGCCGAGAAGTTGATGACGTCGGCCGACAGCCGCTTGGCCGCCGCCTCGAAGGAGATCCTGGTGCGGGTGGAGTCCTCGAAGAACAGGTTGACCACCGTGCGGCCGCGCAGCGTGGGCAGCTTCTTGATGGATCGTTCCGAGACCCTGGCCAGCTCCTCGGCGGTGTCGAGGATGAGCAGCGCGTCGTCCTTGGTGAGGTCGCCCGCCGAGATGAGGTGCCGGTTCACCTGTCGTCCTCCTTCATGAGCAGGACGGCGTCGCGGCCGTCGATCTCGGAGAGGTAGACCTTGACCTTCTCGCTCTTGGCGGTGGGCAGGTTCTTGCCCACGTAGTCGGCGCGGATGGGCAGCTCGCGGTGGCCGCGGTCGACCAGCGTGGCGAGCTGCACGGCGGTCGGGCGGCCGAGGTCGTTGAGCGCGTCGAGCGCGGCGCGGACGGTGCGGCCGGAGTAGAGCACGTCGTCGACGAGGACGACCACCTTGCCGTCGATGCCGTCGGGCGGCAGCTCGGTGCGCCCCAGCGGGCGGACGGGGCCGCGGCGCAGGTCGTCGCGGTACATGGTGATGTCGATCGAGCCGACGGGGATCTTGAGCCCTTCGAACTGCTCGACGCGGTCGCCGAGCCGGCGGGCGAGCGTGGCGCCGCGGGTCGGGATGCCGAGGAGGACGACGTCACCGGCGCCCTTGGTGCGTTCGAGGATCTCGTGCGCGATTCGGGTCAGCGCCCGGTGGATGTCCGGGCCTTCGAGCACGGCCCTGGAATCGGACATGGAGGGATCTCACCACCTTTCCCGCCTCACGGGACGGGTCTTAAAAGGGTGTTGGTCGGGACACACAGTACCAGGGGCTACCTGGTACAACGTGAGCGCCCCGCCCTGCCGTCCGGGTGTGGCGGGCGTCCCGGCCGGCCGTTCGGCCCGGTCAGCCGGGCGAATTTGGCAATTACCGACATACCGGTATAAAACCTGCTCTAAGTCTTCTCGGGGGAGGTTTCACATGGCGCTGTCGGCACGCGAGCGGTCGGTGCTCAAGGCCATCGCCCGGCAGGTCAGGGACGAGGACCCCGAGCTGTACGCGGCCATGTCCCGGCACGGCGCTCCGGCGTCGCTGGCCTGGCCGCTGGCGCTGATGGCGCTGTGCCTGGCGGTGTTCGCCGTCGTGCTGCTGCTGACCGGTTCACCCGACCCCCTGCCGCACGCCGTGATCAGGTAAAACCCCCGCAACCTCCCGTGTCGGCGTCCTTCGCGTAGGGCACGTCCCCGAGGGCCGTACGCGCTCGGCGGCGGCTCTTCCTGGGGACTCGCGCGGGGGGCACGCATGGGGGAACCACGTCCGCCCTCGGAAGGCGTGACCACGGCGGCGCGCGGGAGGCGCCCGGCGGCCGCCGGCGGTCTCGGCCTCGGCGCGGCCGTCGCGCTGGTCATGGGGAACGTCGTGGGCACCGGCATCTTCCTGCTGCCGGCCTCGCTGGCCGCGTTCGGCACGGTGAGCCTGGTCTCCATGGTCCTGGTCACCGCGGGCGCCATCGCGATGGCGATCGTCTTCGGCCGCCTGGGCGGGCGCACCCCGGCGGCGGGCGGCCCCTACGCCTACGCCCGCGAGGCGTTCGGGGAGTTCGCCGGGTTCTGGATCGCCTGGTCGTTCTGGCTGACCGCGTGGATCGGCAACGCGGCCATCGCCGTGGCGTGGGTGGGCTACGTCCAGTACCTGGCCCAGGGCCTGTTCGGGCTCAACTGGGGCAGCACGCTCGGCGCGATCCTCATCGGCCTGACCGGGCTGTGGATCCCGGCCGTGGTGAACCTGGCCGGGGTGCGCAACGCGGCCGCCTTCCAGGTGGTCACCACGGTCCTGAAGTTCGCGCCGCTGCTGTTCGTGGCCATCGTGGGCCTGTTCTTCGTGCACCAGGACAACTACCCGCAGTTCAACGCCAGCGGCGGCGGCTGGGTCTCGGCCGTCTCCCTGGCGGGGGCGGTCACGCTGTTCATCTACTCGGGCGTGGAGAGCGCCGCCATCGCGGCCGACCGGGTCAGGGACCCGGTCCGCACGATCGGCCGGGCCAGCGTCATCGGCGTGCTGGCGTGCGCCGTCATGTACATCCTCAGCACGGTCGCCGTGATGGGCACCGTGCCGCAGGACGAGCTCGTCGGGTCCACCGCGCCCTTCGCCGCGGCGCTGGACCACATGTTCGGCGGCACCGGCGGCGGGCTGCTCATGGCGGCCTGCGCCGTCGTCTCGGGCATCGGCGCGCTGAACGGGTGGACCCTGCTGGTCGCCGAGATGCCGCTGGCCGCCGCCAAGGACGGCATGTTCCCGCCCGCCTTCTCCGTGGTCACCCGCCGCGGCGCGCCCCTGACGGGCATCCTGGCCGGGACCGTCCTGACCTCGCTCATGCTGCTGGTGGGCTACGCCTCCGCCAACGCCTTCGACACGATCGTGCTGCTGGCCTCCTTCACCACGGTCATCCCGTACTTCTTCTCGGCCGCCGCGCAGCTGTTCTGGCTGGTCACCCGGGAGCGGCGGATCGACCGCGGCCGGCTGGCCCGCGACCTGGCCGTCGCGGTGCTCGCGCTGCTGTTCTCGTTCTGGATGGCGTACGGCTCCGGGCCCCCCGCCGTGCTCGGCGGGACGCTGATGATGCTGGTCGGCGTGCCCGTCTACGTCTGGCTGAAGGCCAGACACGGCGAGTACGGCCCGCGTGATGTCCGGCGCCCTGAGGGGATATCTGAAAAATGACCTTTCATGTCGATTCAGAGGTCGGCCGACTGCGCCAGGTCCTGCTGCACAAGCCGGAGCTGGCCCTCAAGCGGCTGACGCCCAGCAACAAGGACGCCTTCCTGTTCGACGACGTGCTGTGGGTGCAGCGCGCGGTGGAGGAGCACGAGGAGTTCGAGCGGGTGCTGCGCGGGCGCGGCATCGTCGTCCACATGCTGGCCGACCTCCTGCGCGACGTGGTGGACATCCCCGAGGCCCGCAAGCACATCCTGGACGCGGTCATCGACGAACGCTGGCTCGGCCCGACCGCCATCGACGACATCCGCAACACCCTCGACGGCATGGACGCCGGCACCCTGCAGATGCACCTGACCGGCGGCATCACCAAGCGCGAGCTGGTCGCGATGGGCTGCGACCCCAAGTCGGTGGCCTTCCACACCACCGCCGACGACGACTTCGTCCTGCCGCCGCTGCCCAACCACCTGTTCACCCGCGACACCTCCTGCTGGATCTACGACGGCGTGTCGATCAACGCGATGCGCAAGAAGGCCCGCATGCGCGAGACGGTCAACCTGGAGGCCGTCTACCGGTTCCACCCGATGTTCGCCGCCGGCTTCGACCGGCCCTACGACGGCGGCTTCCACTGCTGGCTGCCCGGCCACGCGATGGCCCCGGCGACCCTGGAGGGCGGCGACGTGCTGGTCATCGGGCGCGGCGCGGTGCTGGTCGGGATGAGCGAGCGCACCCAGCCGCAGGCGGTCGAGATGCTGGCCCAGCGGCTGTTCGCGGCCGGGTCCGCGACCCGGATCGTGGCGCTGGACATGCCGAAGGCGCGCGCGTTCATGCATCTCGACACGGTCATGACCATGCTCGACGTCGGGGTGTTCACCAAGTACGCCGGGCTCGGGATGTTGCCGGCGTACACCATCGAGCCGGGCGAGACCTCCAAGGAGCTGCGGGTCACCGACCACCCGCCCCAGGACATGCACAAGGCCATCGCCCGCGCCCTCGACATGGACGACATCACCGTCCTGACCCCCCACCAGGACGTGTACGCCGCCGAACGCGAGCAGTGGGACGACGGCTGCAACGGCCTGGCCGTCGAGCCCGGCGTCGTCATCGCCTACGAGCGCAACACCACCACGAACAACCACCTGCGCGACAACGGCATCGAGGTCATCACCATCCGGGGCAGCGAGCTCGGCAGAGGGCGCGGCGGCCCGCGGTGCATGAGCTGCCCGCTGGAGCGCGACGGCATCTAGCGGACATCCGGCCGGCACCCGGACGGCGCCCGGGCGGCTTCAGGGAAGGGGCGACATGGCGTTCAACCTGCGCAACCGCAGTTTCCTCAAGGAACTGGACTTCACGCCGGAGGAGTTCGGCTTCCTGCTGCACCTGTCGGCGGAGCTGAAGGCCGCCAAGTACGCCGGGATCGAACGGCAGCGGCTCAAGGGCAAGAACATCGCGCTCATCTTCGAGAAGACCTCCACCCGCACCCGCTGCGCGTTCGAGGTGGCCGCCCACGACCAGGGCGCGCACGTCACCTACCTGGACCCGGCCGGCTCGCACATCGGGCACAAGGAGTCGGTCAGGGACACCGCGCGGGTGCTGGGCCGCATGTTCGACGGCATCGAGTACCGGGGCAGCAAGCAGTCCTACGTCGAGGACCTGGCGGCGCTGTCCGGCGTGCCGGTGTGGAACGGCCTGACCGACGAGTGGCACCCCACGCAGATGCTGGCCGACATGCTCACCGTCCAGGAGCACAGCGACAAGCCGCTGCGCGAGGTGTCCCTCGCCTACCTGGGGGACGCGCGCAACAACACCGGCCATTCGCTGCTGGTCACCGGCGCGCTGCTCGGCCTGGACATCCGGCTGGTCACCCCGGCGGCGCTGCGGCCCGACCGGGACCTCGCGGTGCGGCCCGCCGAGGAGCTGGCCAGGTCCACCGGCGCCCGGATCACCATCACCGAGGACGTGGCCGAGGGCGTCAGGGGCGCCGACTTCCTCTACACCGACGTGTGGGTCTCGATGGGCGAGCCGAAGGAGGTGTGGGACGAGCGGATCGAGCTGCTGCTGCCGTACCAGGTGAACGACGGCGTCGTCCGGGCCACCGGCAATCCGGACGTGAAGTTCATGCACTGCCTGCCGGCCTTCCACAACCGGGAGACCGGCGTCGGCGCCGACATCCACGCCAGGACCGGCCTGGAGGCCCTGGAGGTGACCGACGAGGTCTTCGAGTCGCCGCGCTCCATCGTCTTCGACGAGGCCGAGAACCGGCTGCACACCATCAAAGCGGTCATGGTCGCAACCCTGGGGGACTGAATGCGGGTCATCGTCGCACTCGGCGGCAACGCGGTGCTCAAGCGCGGCCAGAAGCCGGACGCCGACGTGCAGAGGGACAACATCGCCACCGCCGTCAGGACGCTGGCGCAGCTGGCCGGCGAGCACGAGCTGGTCATCACCCACGGGAACGGCCCCCAGGTCGGCATGCTGGCGCTGGAGAGCGCCGCGGACCCGAACCTGAGCCGGCCCTACCCCTTCGACACGCTCGGCGCGCAGACCCAGGGCATGCTCGGCTACTGGATGCAGCAGGCGCTGCAGAACGCCCTGCCCGGCCGGCAGGTGCTCGCCATGGTCACCCAGACCCTGGTCAGCGCCGTCGACCCGGCCTTCGACGACCCCACCAAGTTCGTCGGCCAGATCTACGAGGAGGACGAGGCCCGCAAACTGGCCGCCGAGTACGGCTGGACGGTCAAGCAGGACGGCGACCACTGGCGCCGCGTCGTCCCCTCCCCCACCCCGCAGCGCATCGTGGAGACCCGGCTGATCCGCAGGATGGTCCGCGAGGGCGTCGTGGTGGTCTGCGCGGGCGGCGGCGGCATCCCGGTCGTGCGGGACGCCCGCGGCCGGCTGGCGGGCGTCGAGGCCGTCATCGACAAGGACCTGACCGCCTCGATGCTGGCCGAGGCGCTGGAGTGCGACGCCTTCCTCATCCTGACCGACGTCCCGCGGGTGTACCGCGGCTTCGGCACCCCCGACCAGAGCGAGATCGCCTGCACCACCCCGCACGAGCTGCGCGGCCTGCGCTTCCCGGCCGGGTCGATGGGACCGAAGGTTGAGGCGGTGTGCCGGTTCGTCGAGACGACCGGCGACATGGCCGCCATCGGCAGGCTGGACGAGGCGCAGGACATACTCGCCGGTTCCGCGGGCACGATTGTCACGCCCAACGGGATGTGGCCGTTGACGAGCACCCTCTAGGAGACCGACGTGACACTGGCCGCACGGCTGCTGCGCACCAAGCCGACCGAGCGCATCGTGGCCGAGGGCGGGCAGGGCGAAGGCGGCGAGCTGCGGCGCACGATGACGTTGTGGCAGCTCACGCTGTTCAGCGTGGGCGCCACGCTGGGCACCGGCATCTTCGTCATCCTGGGCCAGGCGGTGCCCAAGGCGGGTCCGGCGGTGGTGCTGGCGTTCGTGCTGGCGGCGGTCACGGCGCTGTTCTCGGCCCTGTCGTACGCCGAGCTGGCCGGGACGATCCCGGTGTCCGGGTCGTCCTACTCCTACGCGTACGCGACGCTGGGCGAGCTGGTGGCGTGGGTGTGCGGCTGGTGCCTCATGCTGGAGTACGCCGTGTCCGTCGCGGCCGTGGCCGTGGGCTGGGGCGAGTACCTCAACGCCTTCCTGCGCAGCCTGTTCGGCTGGACGCTGCCCGAGGCGATCACCCGCTCCCCCGGCCAGGACGGCGGCGTGGTCAACGTCACCGCGATCCTCATCGTGCTCCTGGCCACCTGGCTGCTGCTCTACGGGGCCTCGGAGTCGGCCACGGCCAACGCGGTGTTCGTGCTGATCAAGATCGCGGTGCTGGTGTTCTTCTGCGTGGTGGCGTTCACGGCGTTCCAGTCGGGGAACTTCACCCCGTTCGCGCCGCTCGGGGTGGCCGGGATCACGGCGGCCGCCTCGCAGGTGTTCTTCTCCTACATCGGCTTCGACGCCGCCTCCACCGCGGGCGAGGAGGCCAGGAACCCCAAGCGCGACCTGCCCCTGGCCATCCTGCTGTCCCTGCTCATCGTCACCGCCGTGTACGTCCTGGTCGCCGTGGCCGCCATCGGGGCCAAGCCGTGGACCGAGTTCGACCCGGAGAGCACCGAGGCGAGCCTGTCGCAGATCGTCGACCAGGCCACCGGCGCCACCTGGCCGGGCGTGATCGTCTCCTTCGGCGCGGTGATCGCCATCGCCAGCGTCGTGCTCACGGTCATCTACGGCCAGACCCGCATCCTGTTCGCGATGTCCCGCGACGGGCTCATCCCCCGCATCTTCCAGCGGGTGAACCCGCGCCACCAGGTGCCGGTCGCCAACACGCTGATCGTGGCCCTGTTCATCTCGGTCCTGGCCGGGCTGGTGCCGCTCGGCCAGCTCGCCGAGGCCACCAGCATCGGCACGCTGTTCGCCTTCCTCATCGTCAACCTCGGCGTGCTGGTCCTGCGCTACCGCAGCCCGGAGCTGCCGCGCAGCTTCCGTACGCCGCTCTTCCCCCTCACCCCGGCGCTCGGCGCGATCTTCTGCGTCATCGTGATGGCCGGGCTGGCCGGCGTCACGTGGGCCGCCTTCGGCCTGTGGATGCTGGTCGGCCTGATCTGCTATTTCCTGTACGGCTACGGGCATTCACGGCTGAATGCCGAGGTGCGGTGACATGAAGTTCGACAAGGTGCTGGCCGGGTACATCGCCGAGCCGCGCGGCGCGGACGGGCTCGCGCTGGCCGTCGTGCTGACCCGGCAGACCGGGGGCAGCCTGACGGTCGCGACCGTCCAGCCGCCCGTGACGACCACGCCGGGCCCCGCCCGCGCCGACGAGGGCGCCTGGCGCTCCTACCTGCGCGAGCAGGCCGAGGCCGCCCTCGCGCAGGCCCGCGAGCTGGCCGGCGACCAGGCGGCCGAGTACGTGCGCCACACCAACAAGGGCAGCGGGCGCGGCCTGGTGGAGGTGGCCCGCAGGCGCGGCGCCGACGTCGTGGTCATCGGCTCGGCGCCGGGCGGCACCCGGTCCCGCATCACCGTCGGCAGCACCGCCGACCAGCTCCTGCACTCCTCACCGGTGCCCGTGCTGCTGGCCCCGCGCGGCTACGGCGACGACCCGCCGGCCGCGTTCGAGCGCATCACCGTCGCCTACCGCCGCGGGCCCGGCGCCGACGCCGCCGTCCGGGGCGCGGCCAAGGCCGCGGTCACCCTGGACATCCCGCTGCGGCTGGTCACCCTGGTGGTCAGGACCGGCCGCCGCGTCCAGGTCGAGGAGGACATGCTCGTACGGCTGCGCGACCAGGCCGCCGCGGACCTGCGCGCGGCGGCGCGGGGGCAGCGGCGCCGGCTTCAGGTCGAGGTGGAGCTCCTGGAGGGCCGGAACGTGGCCCAGGCGCTCGGGACGACCACGTGGCTGCCGGGCGAGCTGCTCGTGTGCGCCTCCAGCGACGCCGGGCCGCTGCGCCGGGTCTTCCTGGGCGACACGTCCATCAAGATCGTCCAGGCCGCGACCTGCCCGGTCATGATTCTGACCCGCGAGACCTGACGCTCGATTTCACTCGTCAAACTATGACGAAGTAGTGTTGCCACCGGTACAAGAGGGGCGTTTGTTGCGTTCCCTCCCGGACCGGATTCGGCATCTTTTTTCCAATCAGCTTGACCTTAGGCTCCCACCCCTTTACCGTCACTGTGCGTAACCACACCGCGCGGCGTTCTGGGGTAAACCCAGGGCCACGGCTACCGATGGTGCCGAGCCTGGCACCGTACCCCCCGGTGGCTGGGGCATATGCCGCAAGGGAGCACAATCTACTAAGAGCGATACATACGAGAGCCGGGGGGCCACACGATGCCGTCTGAGTACGCAAAGTCGCTGGGTGCACGACTTCGCGCCATCCGCACCCAGCAGGGGCTGTCCCTGCATGGAGTCGAAGAGAAGTCGCGCGGCAGGTGGAAAGCCGTGGTCGTGGGCTCTTACGAGCGTGGCGACCGAGCTGTCACGGTGCAGAAACTTGCCGAGCTTGCCGACTTCTACGGGGTGCCCGTCTCCGAGCTGCTGCCCGGAGGCGCCGCGCCGAGCCCGCTCGGGCCCACTCCCAAGCTTGTGATCGACCTGGAGCGCCTGGCGACACTGCCGAAGGAGAAGGCCGGAGCGCTTGCCCGTTACGCCGCCACCATTCAGAGCCAGCGTGGCGACTACAACGGCAAGGTCCTGTCGATCCGCCAGGAGGACCTGCGTTCGTTGGCTGTGATCTATGACAAGTCGCCGAGCGAGTTGACCGAGGAGCTCATCAGCTGGGGCGTGCTCGACGCCGAGGCGCGCCGGGCCGTCGAGTCCTTCTAGCACCCACCGCTTCACCCCGAAGGGCCCGCCAATTCCCCTGGCGGGCCCTCCGTCGTACCGCCACGAAAATGAACTTTCAATTATTCGGCGAACGCGACAAAGGGCCCCGAATCCACAAAAACCGATTCGTGAGGCCCTCACGCGCCCCGAGAGGCCGGGCGTGGACGAGAGAAGACCCTCCGGCTTATCAGAGGGACAGCGGGGACCACCGAGGGCTGACCGGCCTCCTTCGGGCACGCGTGTCAGCAACAGCCGCCTTGCTCACGTTCATCGGCTTTGTTGGACCCCGCCACCCGCGCTCTTCCGCGCGGCGGCGTCGCCTGGAGAGCCGGGCGGCGGGGTCAGCCCGCCAGCGGCACGTCCACCGGAAGCTGGGGCTGGGCGGGAACGCCGAGCAGGTCTTCCACCGTCGAGACGAACGTCTCGGCCTCGGCCAGGATCTCACTGGCGTCGGCCGCGCTGATGCCGCGGACCACGCCGGCCTCCGCGGCCGCGCGCTTGGCGGCGCTCACGGAGAAGTAGGCCGCCCACTCGGCCAGGTGCGGCTCGGCCTCGGGCAACAGCTCCCACGCGCTGCGCAGCCGCCGCCGGCGACCTTCCATGGGACGGGGACGGGCGGCCAGGATCGCCGCGGCCGCACGAAGAGCCGCCAGGTGGGCGGCCACGTATCGGGATGCCGGGGTGCGGGCGGCGGTCGCCTCCGCCAGGCAGGAACGTGAATCGGTCAAGTGTGCCCGAACCGCAGGCGACAGCCGGGGCCCGGGCGTTTCTCTAGGCCGTGGTGCCATCTTGCGCGCCTCCTTGGAGTCGTGGGCGGCGGCCGGCGTCTCCGCCGGTGAGGCCAACACTCTCAGACGCCACCGACATTTCCGCCGGGCCGGCCGGACGAGGAGCTTCCCCTCTCCCCGTCCGGCCAGGACACGCCCACTCGTCTCCGCCGACGACGAGGACGCGCCCTTCGCCCGTGGAGCCTGGCCGCGGAAATCGCTTGGGGAAGCGAACGGCCGCGGCCAGGCCCTTGGGTGACGTTGAGCCGCGAGCCTCACCGCCACTAGGTCGAACATAATTTCGATCACGCTCGGTGTCAACCTGTTCCACGAACACAGGTTCGATGACCATAGGGCGAAACGATCGATCCGTCCCGTGACGTCCCTCCGTTCGGGCATGAGGATCGCCACCCGCGAGGGCGCCCGGAGAGCACGAAGCCGCCGCCACCGGGGGCGGTGGCGGCGGCGGGACGGCCGGATCGGACGGGACGGCGGCTCAGGAGACGGAGATGGCCCCCGACGGGCACAGGGACACCGCGCGCCGCACGGCCTCCTCCTGCCCGTCCTCGGGCACCTCGCGCAGCAGCACCACCGTGCCCTCGTCCTCACTCTGGTCGAACACCTCCGGCACCGTCAGGGCGCACATGCCCGCCCCGATGCACACCGTCGTATCCGCTGTGATCTTCATCGTGACCTACCAAGTGACAGGGAGGCGGTGCACTCCATAGACGCTCATGTCCGAGCGCATCGGCACCTCCTCAGGCGTTACGGCCAAGCGTAGGCCAGGCAGGCGCCGCAGCAGCGCCGGGTACGCGATGCGCATCTCGGCCCGGGCGAGCTGCTGCCCGAGGCACTGGTGGATGCCGTGGCCGAACGTCAGATGCCCGCCGACCGGCCGGCGGACGTCGAGGCGGTCGGCGTCCTGGAAGCGGGAGGGGTCGCGGTTCACGGCGGGCAGGTGGAAGGCGACCGACTCGCCCGCCCTGACCAGGTGGCCCTCGATCTCGACGTCCTCCAGGGCGCTGCGCACCGGGCCGAGGTGGATGATCGTGAGGTAGCGCAGCAGCTCCTCCACGCCGTTGTCCACCACCGAGGGGTCGTCGCGCATGGCGGCGAGCTGGCCGGGGTTGGTGAGCAGCGCGTACGTGCCCAGCCCCAGCATGTTGGCGGTCGTCTCGTGCCCGGCCAGCAGGAGCAGGAACGCGACCCCGGTCAGCTCCTCGTGGTTGAGCTCCTCGACGAGCCCGCTGAGCAGGTCGTCGGCCGGTTCGGCCCGCTTGCGACCGATCAGCTCCGACAGGTACGCCCCGATCCTGGTGAACGCGGCCAGGGCGTCGTCGGCCTTGGTCTCCAGGTTGACCAGGATCTTGGTCTCCTCCTGGAACACCGCGCGGTCCTCGTACGGCACCCCGAGCAGCTCGCAGATCACCAGCGACGGGATCGGCAGCGCGAAGGACTGCACCAGGTCGGCGGGCGGTCCGGCGGCCTGCATGGCGTCGAGGCAGGAGTGGGTGATCTCCTCGATCCTGGGTTCGAGCGCCTTCATCCGCCGCACGGTGAACTGCCCCATGAGCAGCTTGCGGTAGCGCGTGTGCTCGGGCGCGTCCATCCGCAGGAAGAACCCGGGCGGCAGTTCCTGCACGAGCTGCGCCCGGGTGGGCACGAGGGGGTGCAGCCGCTCCGGACGGTTGCTGAAGCGGGGGTCGGCCAGGATCGCGCGGGCGGCCGAGTAGCCGGTGACCAGCCAGCCGAGGTGGCCGTCGGCGAAGGTGAGGCGGTGCATGACGCCCTGTTGTCGCAGGGCCGTGGCTTCCTCGGGCGGATCGAACGGCCGCCGGCGGGTCACGGGAAAGGTCAGGTCGGACATGCTGGCTCCTTTCCGAGCTCACTCCCTAGAAAACCTCAACCGATGCAAAACTTCAATGCATGAAATTCGTGTATCGGTGTAGAGTTCCGTCATGGTAGGACTGCGGGAGCGCAAGAAGCAGCGCACGCGCCGGGCGCTGATCGAGGGAGCGCTCCGGCTGTTCGGCGAGAAGGGCTACGAGGAGACCACGCTGGCGGAGATCGCCGCCGCCGCCGAGGTCTCCACCCGCACCTTCTTCAGCTACTTCGCCAGCAAGGAGGACGTGCTCTTCTACGACTCCGAGCACCAGATCGAGCGCGCGCTGACGTTCCTGTCCGCGCCCGCCCCCGGCCAGGCGCCCGCCGACCTGCTGCGCGCCTTCATCGAGGACGCGTTCTCGACCACGGACGACGGCCAGGACACCTGGTCGGAGCAGACGGCGCTGCGCCTTGAGCTCATCATGCGCGAGCCGCCCCTCCAGGCGCGGGCCCTGCACCTGCTGTTCGACAGCCAGCTCCGGCTGGCGGAGGCGCTGTCGGCGGCCTACCCCGGCCGGCTCGGCCGGGTCGAGGCGGCGGCGGCCGTGGGGTCGCTGATCGGCGCGGTGAAGCTGGCCGTGATGGCCACCCTCAACGACGGCCTCCCGGTGGAGCAGGCCCGCGACGCCGCCCGCCGGGCCGCCGACATCGCCCTGCACGGCCTCCACGGCCTCCCCCGCCGCCCCGCCCCCGCCGACCGCTCTGCCGGGGTCGCCGCGGGTGGCGCGTGACGGCGCGCGTCTGACAGGCTGTCGGCGCCGGTGGCGGACAGCCGCCGGACCGGCCTCTCGTGAACCGGCGCGGGCGGCGGGCAGCGGACGGGCCGGTCGTACGGGAATCGCGCGGGCGGCGGACAGCGGACGGGCCGGTCGTACGGGAACGGTCGGGTGAGGGGGATCGGTGCGGGGACGGACGGGCACTCTCATCCTGCTGCTGTCGGGGCCGGTCCTGGCGGCGGCGTACGCGGCCGTCAACTACGCGGCCCTGCGCACGGCGTCGGGGACGCGGGGCCCCGACCCGGCAGACCCGATGACCTCCGGCGGCCTGACGTCGCTGGGCTCGGACCTGTGGTGGATCGTCAGGGGCATCGCGCTGGTGGCGGGCGTCGCGGCCGCGGGGATCGCCGTGGTGGGCCTGCTGCTGCGCCGCGCGGCCCGGGGTCGCGGTGCCCTGCTGGTGTCGTCGGGCGTGCTCATCCTGCCGTACGCGCTCGGGCTCGCGGCGGCCGTCTACAACCCCGTGCCGGGGCTGGCCGGTTTCTACGACCATCAGGCCTTCGCCGACGCGCTCCCGCCGTACCAGTACTTCTCGGCCGTGCTCCTGCTGGTGGCGGCCCTGGCCCAGGCCGTCGGCATGGTCCGTGCGTACACCGCGGCCCGGACGGCGTCACCGCGCTGACCCGCCGGCGCAGCGGTCGCTGACCCAGGTGGTCCAGCCCTGGCGGGCGCCGCCCGCGCCGGTCGCGGCCCACCCCGCGGGCGCCGGCCCCGAGCCGGGCGGGACGACGGCGGTGCAGGCGCCGGCCGGCGGCCTACCGTCGTAGAGCTCGGCCTCGGTCCAGGAGACGCGGTAGGCCAGGACGGCCCGGATGTTCCACATCACCCGCCGGTCCACGGCCACCCGTCCC
This sequence comes from Nonomuraea sp. NPDC049624, assembly GCF_040675255.1. Lineage (NCBI taxonomy): Bacteria > Bacillati > Actinomycetota > Actinomycetes > Streptosporangiales > Streptosporangiaceae > Nonomuraea > Nonomuraea sp. NPDC049624. Next base: position 299,842 of record NZ_JBFAOR010000006.1, read on the forward strand.
GGGCCCGTGAGCACGGGCAGCCAGTCGGGCCCTGCGGCGGGCGCGGACTTCGGCGCCAGGTCGGCGGCGAAGACCAGGTTGACCGCCGCCAGCACGGCCAGCACCCCCGGCCACCCGCGGCGGGCCGTCAGCAGGGCCGCGCCCGCCAGCCCCGCCAGCAGGGCGAGCGCCGCGAGGGAGGCGGTGACCAGGTCGAAGGAGTCCCGCACCCGGCTGAGGAAGATCACCTCGGGGAAGTCGAAGGCGATGAACGCGTACCGCTGGAGCCGGTCCCCCGCGTACCAGACCACCACGCCGCCGGTCGCCGCGAGCAGCCCGGCCGCCGCGAGCGCGTGCCGCACGACGGCCCCGCGGCCGGCCCTGGCCAGCACGAGCAGCCCGGCCAGGGTCCAGGCGAGCGCCACGCAGGCCAGGTAGCGGCCATACGCGTAGTTGCCGATCCGGTGCTCGTCGGGGAGCGCGGCCGAGGAGGCGTAGGCGATGCCCAGGGTCGTGGCCAGCAGGACGGCCGCCAGCACGCGCCGCGGCCCCGGCGCCGACCGCCTGGCCACGACGGCGACGGCGCTCGCGAGCCCGACCCCGGCCAGCCCCCAGGTCCCGGCGATCAGGTACCAGAGCTGCCCGGCCGCCCCCGCCAGCGCCCAAGCCTGCCCGTCGAGCCCGCTCACCCGCTCGGTCAGGAGGCCGGACAGGTCACGCGCCCCGCCCGGGTACAGCGCCGCGGACAACACCCGGTTGAGCGCCGTCGCGGCTCCCGCCGTCACCACGGCGGCCACCAGCCCGGCCGCCGCGCCCCTGCGGCGCGCGAAGAACCTCCCCGCCGCGTCCCTGCGGCGCGCGAAGAACCTCTCCGCCGCGTCCCTGCGGCGCGCGACGAGCATCCCCGCCATCGCCAGGAGGGTCACCGCCAGGACGACGGTCCCGCGCAGGTGCACCGCCGTCGCGAACCCCGCCAGCCCGCCCGCCAGCACCCCCGCCCTGGCCGACCCCCTGGCCACGAGGTCGTGCAGCGCGACCAGCCAGGCCAGGACAAGGGTGGGCAGGACCGCGTCGGCCAGCGCCAGCCCCGAGAACAGCAGCAGCGACGGCGACAACCCGCCCGCGAACGCCGCCGCCATCGCCGCCCGCGGCCCCGTCCCCAGCCGCCGCAGCAGCAGGTACGCCAGCGGGAACGCCCCCGCCGCCACCATCGACCCCACCACGACGACCAGCCGGTAGGCCGCCACCGGGTCCTGCGTGAACCAGAACACCGGCGTCAGCAGCAGCGGGTAGCCGCCCTGGTAGAAGGTGAAGCCGGTCAGATCCGCCCCGGGCCCGCCGGCCAGCCACCGGGCGGCGATCAGGTATCCGGTCTCGTCCGGGTTGGCCACCGGCCCGGCGTGCTGCCGGAACAACCACAGCCGCAGCGCGACCTGCGCCACCCACCCGATCGCCAGCAACCACCACGAACGCGACCGGCCCCCGCGCCGCACGTACGGGGCAGGAGCCGGAACACGAGCTGCGAACGTCGTCGTCATGGAATTCCCCCTCAAGTCGGGGGAAGTCCAGCAAGAAGCGGATAACCCGGCCGTCACCGGATCCGGTTACGCGGACGTTATGCGCGCCTGAACGCGCCTCTCACATGCACCGGCACGCCCTTGCCGAGCAGGCCGGGCAGCACCTCGGCGACGTTCATCGGCATGCGCACGCAGCCGTGCGAGGCCGGGGAGAGCGGCACCGACAGCGCGCCGTGGAAGGCGATGCCGCCGTTGAAGAAGATCGGGTTGTAGAGCTGCCCCAGGTACGACTTGTGCCAGCCGCTGGCCCGCCACGTCGTGCGGAAGTCGCCGGTCGGCGTGCGGGCCGAGCCGCAGAAGCGCTGCTCCTTGCCCTGCCAGGTGGTCGTCTCGCAGTACGGGACGCCGCTGCCGGAGGAGATGTGGGTGATGAGCCGCACCTGGCCGTCGACGTACAGGACCATGACCTGCTTGGTCAGGTCGACCTCGGCGCGGGTCGGCTTGCCGTTGCCCACCAGCACCTTGGGGGTCCTCGGCCGTTCCAGCGCCTCCCACGTCCTGCGGGCGATCGTGCTGGTCGGCGTGATGCCGTTGACCTTCTGGAAGGCCCAGACGGCGGCGAGGGTGGCGCCGCCGTAGCGGCCGTCGGCCTTGCCGGGCAGGTAGCCCAGAGCCGCCAGGCGCCGCTGCAACCAGGTGACGGACGTGCCCTTCGCGCCCAGCTTCAGCGTCTTGCGCGGCGCCGTGACGGGCGCCGTGACGGGCGCCGTGACGGGCGCTGCGGCAGGTGCTGTCTCCGGGCCCGCCTTGGCCCCCGCCGCGCCGGAGGTGCCGGCCGTGCTCGGCGCGCCGGTGATGCCGGTGACGCCGGTCGTCGCGGCTGAGGTGTGCGCCTGCGCGCCGCAGCCCGTGAGTACGACGGCCCCAGCCGTCAGCAGAGCAGCCATTCCGGGCAGCCGTCGAGCCCCCACCGGTTACCACCTCTCATATCACGAACTATCCGGATCGATGGACCCTACACCACCCGCCATGAACAGGTAATAAGCCGGTCAACCTGTTTAGAGTGTCCTCATGTCCGAGAAGTTGCCGGCTAACGCCGTCGTCGTGGAGGCCGCCCTGCGCGCGGCGGGCGCCACCGGAGAGATCGTCGTCCTGCCCGAGAAGGCCCCTACCGCGGCGACCGCTGCCGCCCAGCTCGGCTGCGAGGTGGGGGCGATCGCCAACAGCCTGATCTTCGACGCCGACGGCGCGCCGCTGCTGGTCCTGACCAGCGGCGCCCACCGGGTGGACGTCGAGCTCGTCGCCCGTACGGCCGGCGTCGCCGAGGTGCGGCGGGCCACGCCGGAGTTCGTCAGGGCCGCGACCGGTCAGCCGATCGGCGGGGTGGCCCCGGTCGGCCATCCGGCCCCGGTCCGCACCCTGGTGGACAACTGGCTGAGCAAGCACGAGGTGGTGTGGGCGGCCGGCGGCCACCCGCTGACGGTGTTCCCGACGACGTTCGAGGAGTTGGTGGCGATCACCGGAGGCACTCCCGTCGACGTCGAGTGACGTCGAGTAATGTGCGACGAGTGATCGAGTTTCGCGGGGCGGGCCCGGCCGAGTTCACCGAACGCCTGGACACGGTGATCGACATCTATACGGCGGCGATGAACCCGCCCCCCGAGCAGATCGCCGGTCGCAAGACCATCATGCGCAACCACGGCACATATCCCCATTTCCAGTGCTATTTCGCAGAATTGCGCGACCCGACCGGCGTGGCACGCCCCCAGACCGTCGGCTTCGCATACGGCTTCCGCGGCGCGACCGGACAGTGGTGGCACGACGTGGTGAGCCGGGCGCTGGCCGACGAGGCGGGCGATGAGGCCGCGCGCGCCTGGATGGGCCACGCGTTCGAGCTGGCCGAGATCCACGTGCACCCCGACCACCAGGGCGCGGGCATCGGCCGGGCCATGATCCGGACTCTGTGCGCCGGCCGCGCCGAGCGCTCGGCCGTGTTGTCCACCCACGACCGCCCCACGGCCGCCCGCCACCTCTACGCGAGCATGGGCTTCACCGACCTGCTGACCCGCTTCGTCTTCCCCGGCGGCCACGAGGAGTACGCGATCGTCGGCCGCCCGCTCCCCCTCGACTGAGGGCGTCGCACATCACCGCAGGTAAAGCCCGTACTCGCAGGGTTTGCCTGGTCATGCCCGAGGGCATCTTCATGACAGAAAGTGACGGACACGTTACCGATTGGATACCACCCCCTGCCCGTCACCCGCCCGGTCCCCCTGCGGGCGGGTGACGGGCAACCGCGCGTAAGGGGACGGGGCGGCGGGTCAGGCGGTGGGGTCAGGCGGTGGCGGCGACCGGCGTCAGGCGCTGGAACACCTCGCGCGAGGCGCTGGACCGGTTGAACGTGATGAAGTGGATGCCGGGCGCGCCCTCGTCGAGCAGCCGCTGGCACAGCTCCGCGCCGTGCTCGATGCCCAGCGCCCGCACCGCGGCCGGGTCGTCGGCGACCGCCTCGAAACGGGCCGCCACCTCGGCCGGGAACGGCGCCCCTGACAGCTGCTCCGACCGCGCGATCGTGCTCATCTGGGTGACCGGCATGATGCACGGAATGATCGGCGTGTCGCAGCCCTGGGCCGCCACCCGGTCGCGCAGCCGCAGGTAGTCGTCGGCCTGGAAGAACATCTGGGTGATCGCGTAGTCGGCCCCCGCCCGGCACTTGCGCACGAAGTATTCGGTGTCGGACTCGATCGACGGCGAGCGCGGATGCTTGTACGGGAACGCCGCCACCCCGACGCAGAACTCGCCCGCCTGCCGGATGAGCCGCACCAGCTCCTCGGCGTAGAGCACGCCCTCGGGATGCCGCACCCACTCGGCGGTCGGGTCGCCGGGCGGGTCGCCGCGCACGGCCAGGATGTTGCGCACCCCCGCGTCGGCGAAGCGGCCGACCAGGTGGCGCAGCTCGCGCACGGAGTGGTTGACCGCCGTGAAGTGCGCCACAGGGGTGAGCGTGGTGTCGTGGGCCAGGCGCTCGACGATGTCGACCGTGCGGTCGCGGGTCGAGCCGCCGGCCCCGTAGGTGACCGAGACGAACGTGGGGCGCAGGGACTCCAGCTCTCTGATCGCCTTCCACAGCTGCCGCTCGCCCTCGTCGGTCTTCGGCGGGAAGAACTCGAAGGAGAACGACCGGCCACCGGTGGCGAGCAGCTCACGGACGGTGGGGACACGATCGGGCAGGATGGAGGGTCGACCAAGCGCCATGGCCCAAGCGTACAGGCCGGTGTCCGGATCGGCCGCCCCTAGACCGGGGACCCGACCCCGAGTCCGCGCCCACTAGTCTCAAGGCATGACCACTGACGCCGCGAGCATGGACGCCCTGCGCACCCAGGTGGAGCGCGCCCTCGGGGAGTTCGTCGAACGGCAGCTGCCCGCCTCGGGCGACGCCGAGCTCGAACCGCTGCGCGCCGCCGCGGGCGACCTGCTGGCCGGCGGCAAGCGCCTGCGTCCCGCGTTCTGCTACTGGGGCTGGCGCGGCGCGGGCGGCACCGACGTGCCCGAGATCTTCACCGCCGCCGCGTCGCTGGAGCTGTTGCAGGCCAGCGCGCTCGTGCACGACGACGTGATGGACAAGAGCGACCTGCGCAGGGGCATGCCGGCCGCCCACCGCCGCTTCCAGTCCCTGCACGAGAAGGAGGGCTGGCACGGCTCGGCCGAGCAGTTCGGCGAGGGGGCCGCCATCCTGCTGGGCAACCTGCTGCTGGTGTGGTCGGGCGAGATGTGGCGCACCAGCGGCCTGCCGCCGGCGTCGCTGGCCGCCGCCCAGCCCGTCCACGACCACATGCGCACCGAGCTGATGTGCGGCCAGTACCTCGACCTGCTGGAGCAGGCCCACGGCGAGAACACCTTCGAGTCGGCCCTGCGGGTGGCGCTGTTCAAGAGCGGCAAGTACTCGGTGGAGCAGCCGCTCAGGCTCGGCCTGGTGCTCGCGGCCGGCGCGCTGGAGCCGTGGATGGACGAGCTGTGCACCGGCTACGGCCGCCGCGTCGGCATCGCCTTCCAGCTCAGGGACGACATCCTCGGCGTGTTCGGCGACCCGGCCCAGACCGGCAAGCCGGCCGGCGACGACCTGCGGGAGGGCAAGCGCACGATGCTGGTGGCCCGCACCCTGGCCGGGGCGCCTCCGCAGGCGGCCGCGACGGTGCGCAGGCTGCTCGGCGACCCCGCGCTCGACGAGGACGGGGTGCGCGCCCTGCGCGAGATCATCACCGACAGCGGCGCGCTGCGGGAGTGCGAGGACCTGATCGCCGGCTATCTCGCCGACGCGCTGGCCGCGCTCGACGAGGCGCCGGTCACCGCCGAGTCGCGCACGGCGCTGACCGAGCTGGCCATCGCCGCGACGTCCCGCAAGACCTGACCCCGGGCCCCTGGTGCCGGCGGCCGGCCCGCGCGGCACCGGCCTGGGCGACCCGCTTCGGCGGGCGGCGTCGGTCTGGGCGACCCGCTTCGGCGGGCGGGCTCGGCGCGGAGCGGCGGGCGCCCGTCGTGGACGGGCGCCCGGTCGTGTGTCAGGGGTCAGGCGTTCGGCGAACTCGGCGCGGTCAGGCGTTCGGCGAACTCGGCGCGGTCAGGCGTTTGGCGAACTCGGCCGCCGCCGCCCCCGGGTCCTCCGCGTCGGTGATCGCGCGTACGACCACCACGCGGCTCACGCCGTACGACATGACCTCGTCGAGGTTGGTGAGGTCGATGCCGCCGATTCCGAACCACGGCCGCGGCGCGGCCGACCCGGGGGCCGGTCCGAGCGAGGCCGCGTGCCGCAGCAGCGCCGGGCCGGGCGCGTGGCGGCCCGGCTTGGTCGGCGTGGGCCAGATCGGGCCGCAGCAGAAGTAGTCGACGCCCTCCTCCACGGCCGCGGCGGACGCCTCGGCGACGGAGTGGGTGGACCGGCCGATGACGATGTCGTCGCCGAGTATCTCTCGCGCGACCGTCACGGGAAGGTCGTCCTGCCCCAGGTGGAGCACGTCGGGCCGGGCGGCGAAGGCGATGTCCGCCCGGTCGTTGACGGCCAGCAGCTTGCCGTGCCGGTCGCAGGCGTCGCGGAAGACTTCCAGGAGCGCGAGTTCTTCGCGTGCCTCCAGGCCCTTCTCCCGCAGCTGGATGATGTCCACGCCGCCGGCCAGCACCGAGTCGAGGAACTCTGCCAGGTCGCCGCGGTCGCGGCGGCCGTCGGTGCAGAGATAGAGGCGGGCCTCAGAAACCGAGGGCCTGGGCACGCCGCTTGACCTCCGTGTGACGGCCGGCCTTGATCGCCTCGATGGGCGACCCCGGCAGGGACTCGTCTGGGGTGAAGAGCCAGCGCAGCGACTCGACGTCGTCGTAGCCGGCGTCCTGCAACACGGTCAGTGTGCCGGGCAGGCCCTTCATCACGTCCTTACCGTCGAGGAACACCGCGGGAACCTGTGGCCCGCCGCCGCCGCGGCGCACGCCGAGCAGCTTGTGGTCCTTGAGGAGTTGCTTGGCCCGCCCGATCGAGAGCTCGAGGCGTGAGGCCACTTCGGGGAGAGTGAGCCACTCGTCGACGAGCTGGTCGGTCTCCCGGTCGATCTGTGCAACAGAAAGCGTCACGAAACCACAACTACCACATGCCGTCCTTGCTCAAACAACACAATCCCGTAGGGGGACCTCTGGATCTACCAGGCGTTCTGTGTCGAGGCGGTGCCCGCCTTCGATGATCCTACGGCCCTGCACGTAGTCCCGGGGCCGGTCGACGGCGAGCACGGCGGCGAGGGTGTCGCCGGAGGTCAGCCAGACGGCCGACCACTTGCCCTCGGGCTCGCCCCGGTAGAGCAGGCGGTCGCCGGAGGGGTGGTGGCCGATGTACTGGACCATGTGGCCGAACTGCTCGGACCAGAAGTAGGGCGCCGGGTCGTAGACGGCCTCCTCCCCCAGCAGGGTCGCGGCGGCGACCTCGGGCGAGCCGAGCGCGGTGTCCCAGTGCTCGACGCGCAGGCGGACGCCGTAGCGGCGCGACCACCAGGCCGCGCAGTCTCCGGCGGCGACCACGTTCGGCATGGACGTGCGCAGGTGCTCGTCGGTGACGACGCCGTTGTGCAGGTCGATGTCGGAGCCGGCCAGCCATTCGACGGCCGGGCGCACGCCGATGCCCGTGACGACCACGTGCGCCTGGACGAACTCGCCGCCCACCAGCCGCACGCCGCCCTCGTCCACCTCGTCGACCATGGTGTTCAGGCGCAGGTCGATGCCGTCGTACCAGTGTCGGGTGCGGGCGCCGATCTCCGGGCCCACGGCGTTGGCCAGCGGGGCGGGGCCGGCCTCGATCACGGTCACCGAGCAGCCGGCCTTGCGCGCGGCGGTGGCGACCTCGGCGCCGATCCAGCCGGCGCCGATGATCGCCACGTGGGCCCCGGCCACCAGGCCGGCGCGCAGCTCGTGGGCGTCGTCGAGAGTGCGCAGGACGTGCTGGGGGCCGTCGCCGGGCACGGTGATCGGCTCGGTGCCGGTGGCGATCACCAGGCCGTCGTAGCCGAGCTCGCCCTCGGTCGTCTCCACGACGCCCTCGCGCAGCGCCTTGGCGGTGACGCCCGGCCAGAAGTCGACCTCCAGCGCGTCGAGGTCGGCCTCCAGGAAGCTGGAGTCGGCCGCGCCGGACAGGACGGCCTTGGACAACGGCGGACGGTCGTAGGGCCGATGGCGCTCCTGGCCGATCAGCGTGATCCGTCCGGTGAAGCCGCGCCCGCGCAGCGCCTCCGCGCTGCGCAGCCCGGCCAGGCCCGCTCCCACCACTACGACATGGTTCACGTTCATGACCATAACGGGGGCGGTGCCGGCACGTCGCGCCGAGGCCGTAGGCTGGAGGCGCAAGACGCGCGGGAGTCCGGCCGTCACCGGGCTGAGAGGAAGGCTTGAGCGGGCCTTCGACCGCAAGACACCTGATCCGGATCATGCCGGCGAAGGGAGCGCGGATGAATGTGATCGTGGGCGGCGGGGTCGTCGGGTTGTCGATCGCCTGGCGGCTGGCCCGCGAGGGGCTGCCCGTCACGGTGGTCGACCCGGCCCCGGGGCGCGGGGCGTCCTACGCGGCGGCCGGGATGCTGGCGCCCGTCAGCGAGGTCGCCTACACCGAGGAGCCGCTGCTGCGGCTGGGGGCCGCCTCGCTCCGGCGGTGGCCGTCCTTCGCCGCCGAGCTGGCCGCCGACGCTGGTCTCGGCCCGGACTTCGGTGCGGGTTCTGGGGCAGGTCTCGGCACGGGGCTGAGCGGCGGTCCCGGTGGCGGGGCCGGGGCGAGGGCCGGGGAGGCGTTCGGGGGCGCGTTCGGGATGATCGGGCCGGAGGGGGCTGGCGGCCGGGCGCTCGACCTGCGCGCCGACGGCACGCTCGACGTCGCCTTCGGGGCCGACGACCTCGCGGCGCTCGACGACCTGGCGGCGTTCATGGACAAGCTGGGGCTGCGGGTCGAGCGGCTGACCGGGCGCGAGTGCCGCCGTCTGGAGCCCATGCTGGCCCCTTCGGTGCGCGGGGGGCTGCTGGCCCCCGGTGACGCCTGGGTCGATCCGCGCCGGGTCACGGCGGCGCTGCTGGGCGCGCTCGACCGGCTGGGCGTGCCCGTGGTGCGGGCGCGGGTGACCGGACTGCTGCGCGACGGCGACGCCGTTCCAGACGCCGTGGCAGGCGCTGGGACCAGCCCTTGGAGCAGTTCCGGGACCGGCGGCGCTGTGACGGGGGTGCGGCTTGAGCCCGTGCCCGGTCAGCCTGAGCCGGCGGTGCGGGAGATCGCGGCCGAGCGGGTGGTGCTGGCCGCCGGGGCGTGGAGCGGGGAGCTGGCCGACGTGCCCGTCCGGCCGGTCAAGGGGCAGATCATGCGGTTGCGCTCGGCGCAGCCGCTGCTCGGGCGGTGCGTACGCGGGACGGTGCACGGCACGCCCGTCTACCTCGTCCCCAGGGGCGACGGCGAGCTGGTGCTCGGGGCGACCCAGGAGGAGCTGGGGTTCGACACCCGGGTGACCGCGGGCGGGCTCTACGAGCTGCTGCGCGACGCCAGGGAGCTGGTGCCGGGCGTCACCGAGCTGGAGGTCGCCGACGTGGTCGCCGGGCTGCGTCCGGGCACCCCCGACAACCTGCCGATCATCGGGGCGGGCGAGGCGCCGGGGCTGGTGCTGGCGACCGGCCACCATCGGGGCGGGGTGCTGCTGGCCCCCCTCACGGCCGCCCTGGTCACGGCGGCGGTGCTGACACCGCCCGCGACGCCCCCGCCCGCGACGACGGCGCCCCCGGCAACGGCCCGGACAGGCACACAGACGGCGGCCCGGACTGCGGCCCAGACGGCGGGGCTCTCGACGGGCGCGGGGCTTTCGGCGGGCGCGGGGATTCTGACGGGTGAGGAGGGCGAGCTGGCCGCGCTGTGCTCGCCCGCGAGATTTCGGGATATTTCATGATTGTGACGATCAACGGCGCCGCGCACGAGGTGGCCGACGGCACCACCGTGGCCCAGGCCGTACGGACGCTGACCACGGCCACCACCGGCGTGGCCGTGGCCGTGAACGACGAGGTGGTCACGCGGAGCTCGTGGGAGACGACGGCGCTCGGCGACCGCGACCGCGTCGAGGTGCTGACGGCGGTGCAGGGTGGATGAGCTGATCATCGCCGGGGAGAAGTTCGCCTCCCGGCTCATCATGGGCACCGGCGGCGCGCCCTCTCTGGACGTGCTCGACCAGGCCCTGGTCGCCTCGGGAACCGAGCTGACCACGGTGGCCATGCGGCGGCTCGACCCCGGCGCCCGCGGCTCGGTCCTCGACGTGCTGCGCCGCCGCGACATCAAGGTGCTGCCGAACACCGCGGGCTGCTTCACCGCGGGCGACGCCGTGCTGACGGCCCGGCTGGCCCGCGAGGCGCTGGGGACGAACTGGGTCAAGCTCGAGGTCATCTCCGACGAGCGCACGCTGCTGCCCGACCCGATCGAGACCTTCGACGCGGCCGAGCGGCTGGTGGCCGACGGGTTCGTGGTGCTGCCGTACATCGGCGACGACCCGGCGCTGGCGCGGCGGCTGGAGCAGGCCGGCTGCGCGGCGGTGATGCCGCTGGGCGCGCCGATCGGCTCGGGGCTCGGGATCAGGAACCCGCACAACATCGAGCTGATCGTGGAGGCCGCCGGGGTGCCGGTGATCCTCGACGCCGGCATCGGCACGGCCAGCGACGCCGCCCTGGCCATGGAGCTGGGCTGCGACGCGGTGCTGCTGGCCACGGCGGTCACCCGGGCACAGCGGCCCGAGCTCATGGCCTCGGCGATGAGGGCGGCCGTGGCGGCCGGACGCCAGGCGCGGCAGGCGGGCCGGATCCCGCGCCGGCGCTACGCCGAGGCGTCCTCGCCGACGACCCCCTAGCGACGCCCGGGAGACACCCCTGGCCCCCGGCGGGCCGGCTCGCGCCGGCCCTCCCGCCGGTCGGGGCCGCTTCCGCGGGAACGTCTCCGCATCGGTTTCGGGCGCGCGGGCCCTGCCGGTGGCAAAACGCCCGTAAACTCAGGGGGGTGGTGGATAAGACGACTGCGGACCCCCTGGTCGGGCGGCTCCTCGATGGGCGTTACCGCATCGAGAGCCGGATCGCCCGGGGCGGTATGGCGACCGTCTACCTGGCGCTCGACGTCCGGCTGGATCGCACTGTCGCGTTGAAGGTCATGCACCGCTCGCTCGCCGAGGACCCGGCCTTCGTCCGCAGGTTCATCGGCGAGGCCAAGTCGGTGGCCAGCCTGTCCCACCCCAACGTGGTGCACGTCTTCGACCAGGGCACCGACACCGACGTCGTCTACCTGTCGATGGAGTACGTGCCGGGCCGCACGCTGCGCGACATCCTGCGCGAGCGCGGCAGGCTGCCCGCCCGCGAGGCGCTGGAGATCATGATCCCGGTGCTGGCCGCCCTGGGCGCGGCCCACCAGGCCGGGATGGTCCACCGCGACGTGAAGCCCGAGAACGTGCTGATGACCGACGACGGCCGGGTCAAGGTCGTCGACTTCGGGCTGGCCAGGGCGATCGAGGCGACCAACCAGACCCGTACCGGCGTGATGATCGGCACGATCGGCTACATGTCGCCCGAGCAGGTCACCACCGGCGGCGCCGACGTGCGCAGCGACGTCTACGCCGCGGGCATCATGCTGTTCGAGCTGGTGACCGGGCAGCAGCCCTACGACGGCGAGACGCCGATGTCGGTGGCCTACCGGCACGTGCACGACACGGTGCCGCCGCCGTCGTCGCTGGTGCCCGAGGTGCCGCCGCTGATCGACACGCTGGTCGGGCACGCCACGGCCCGCGAGCCCCACGACCGCCCGGCCGACGCCACGGCGATGCTGGTGGAGGCGGTCGACGCCCACCGGATGTTGCCCCGGCTGAGCACCCCGCCGGCCATGACGGCGGTGTTCAACCAGTCGATGCCGCCGCGGCCGAGCGGCGCGGGCGCCCCGTCGATGCCGCTGGCCGCGCCCGCCCACACGCTGATCCAGCCGCGCGCCGAGGTGACGCCGCCGGTGTCGCCGCCGCCGCCGTCCGGACGTTCGTTCCGGCCCAACTGGTTCCTGGTCGCGCTCGCCGCGGTCATGGTCGTCGCGGTGGCGCTGACCGGCTGGTACTTCTCCCAGACCAAGTACGTGCAGGTGCCCGACCTGGTCGGCCAGAACATGGTGGTCGCCGAGCGCACCGCCACGGGCAAGGGCTTCAAGGTCAACAAGGTCGCCGGCGAGTACGACGAGGACACCCCCGAGGGGCTGGTGCTGCGTACCGACCCCGAGGGCAAGACCGAGCTGGAGAGCGGCAGCACGATCACGCTGGTGCCCTCGCTCGGCCCCAAGCGGGTGATCGTCCCCAGCGTCAGGGGCCTGACCAGCGACGAGGCCCGCATCAAGATCGCCGAGGCCGGGCTCACCGTGGGCAGCGTCAAGCGCCTGCCCAACGGCGAGGTCGAGCGGAACAAGGTGATCCGCAGCTCTCCCGAGGCCGGCGAGAAGGTCAAGGAGGGCGCGAAGGTCGGCATCTTCGTGAGCGCCGGCATGGTGATGCCCGACGTCACCGGCATGCCGAAGGACGAGGCCGCCGCCTACCTCGGGGGCCAGGGCTTCCAGGTGCAGGTCAACGAGGTCGACGACGACGCCGAGCCGTGCACGGTCATCGCCCAGGCGCCGAAGGCCAAGTCCGAGGTCGACAAGGGCACCCCCGCGATGATCACGGTGGCGCGCTGCCAGACCGACTTCTGGGACTGGTTCAAGGGCGACAACGAGGCCCGCGACGACCAGGAGTTCCGCCTGGTGCCCGCGGTCATCGGCAAGAACGTCAAGGACGCCAAGTCGGAGCTGGAGTCGCTGGGTTTCCGCGTGCGGGTCCAGCGGCTGGCCAACGGCGGCGTCGTGCAGTACCAGCGGCCGTTACCGAACAGTGAGCGGCCGCCCGGCGCGACCGTCTTCCTCTGGCAGTAGCGCGCCGGGTCAGGCCAGGTGCCCGTGCAGGCGCACCCTGGCCAGCCCGCCGTCGGGGTAGATGTCGACCCGTACGTGGGTGACCGGTTCGGGGTGGCCTAGCCGGAAGCGGTGGGGCGCGTCGGGCTGCAGCCGGGTCTTCGGCAGCAGCGTGACCTCGCGCCCGCCGGACAGACCGCCGGACAGACCGCCGGACAGCCCGGTGAGCGCGACGTGGCCGGGGGCGTTGAAGATCAGGTTCGTGGTGTCGATCTCGGCCAGACGCAGCAGGCCCGGCGCGGCCAGGCGGATGAGCAGCCAGTCGTTGCCCGGCTCGCGGCGGCGCGCGGTCTCCCAGCCCTCTGCCTGGTGGCGGGCCAGGCCGGGGGCGATGACGTTGTTCGGCGCGGAGTAGAACTCGTCGGAGCAGGCGGTGACCAGGCCGCCGTTCTGGAGGGCGGCCAGGTCGAGGCTCAGCCCGTCGTAGACGGACAGGTCGGGGCGTACCTCGCCGTGCACCCGCAGGCGGGCGATGCCGCCGTCGGGGTAGATGTTCAGGCGGACGTGGGTGTAGCGGGTGTCGTCGCCGGTGACCTCGACGTGGTGCTCGGCGTCGCCCCTGAGCGCGGTCCTCGGGACGATCTCCGTCCAGTCGGCGGCGGCCACCTCGGCGGGCGAGGGATGGCCGGGCACGGCGGCGGCCTCGACCGAGGCGTACGGCGGGTAGTTGCCCTTGAACCAGGCCGTGTCGATCACCACGCCGCGGATCGCGCCCGGCAGGCCCAGCCGCACCAGCGCCCAGTCGTGGCCGGGCGTGCGGCGGCGGCGGGTCTCCCAGCCGTCGTAGACCTGCCCCTTGTTGCCGAACGTCTCGGCGCGGAAGCCGGGGCGGCCCGGCCTGATCAGGCTCTCCTTCTCGGCGAAGGACTCGTCGCTGGCCGCCACGACCGCGCCGCCGAGGGTGCGCAGCGCCAGGTCGGGCAGGGCGGTGAAGCCGGGCATCTACTGCTCCCCCAGGATGAGGCGGCCGTGCGGCTCGCCGTCCACGGGACGGCCGCGCAGCCAGGTGGTCAGCACCGCGCCCTTGAGCAGGCGGCCGTGGTAGGGGGTGACGGGGTTGCGGTGGTGCAGGCGGGCGGCGTCCACCGGGTTGTCGGCGTCGGGGTCGAAGGCGACCAGGTCGGCGTCGCCGCCGGGGCGGATCGCGCCCTTGCCGGGGAGCCGGGCCGTCTCGGCGGGCGCGGCCGACATCCAGCGCACGACGTCGGCGAGGGTGTGGCCGCGCCGGGCGGCCTCCGTCCAGACCGCGGACAGGCCGAGCTGGAGGGAGGCGACACCGCCCCAGGCGGCGGCGAAGTCGGGCACCTTCAGGTCGGCGGGCGAGGGCGAGTGGTCGGAGACGACGCTGCTCAGCACGCCGCGGGCCAGGCCGTCCCACAGCAGCTCGCGGTTGGCGCGCGAGCGGATGGGCGGGCAGCACTTGTACGCCGTGCGCCCCTCGGGCACCTGCTCGGCCTCCAGCGTCAGGTAGTGGGGGCAGGTCTCGGCCGTGACCGCCACCCCGTCGGCCTGGGCCCGCGCCAGCACGTCGAGGCATTCGGCGCTGGAGACGTGCAGGACGTGCACGCGCGCGCCGGTCTCGGCGGCCAGCGCGACGACCTTGGCGACCGCGCTGCGCTCGGCGGCTCCCGGCCGCGACTCCAGGAACTCCCGGTACGTCGGCCCGCCCGGCTCGGCCAGCAGCTCGGGGTCCTCGGCGTGCACGACGACGAGCCCGCCGAACCCGGCGACCTCGCTCAGCAACGCCCGCAGCTCGGCCGTGGCGAGCGGCGGGAACTCCTCGACGCCCGACGGGGACATGAAGCACTTGAAGCCCCGGACGCCGCGCTCGTGCAGCGGCCGCAGCTCCTTGAGGTTGCCGGGGACCGCGCCGCCCCAGAACGCCACGTCCACGTGGCACTGCCCGCGGGCGGCCCGCAGCTTGGCCTCCAGGGCCTCCACGCTGACGGTCGGCGGCAGGGAGTTGAGCGGCATGTCCACGATCGTGGTGACGCCGCCCGCGGCGGCCGCCCTGGTGGCCGAGGCGAAGCCCTCCCAGTGGGTGCGGCCCGGCTCGTTGACGTGCACGTGCGTGTCCACCAGACCGGGGAGCAGGGGCAGGTCGCGCAGGTCGATGTCCTCGGCGGCGTCGAGGGGCTCGGCGTAGTCGTACAGGGCCTCGACGCGTTCGCCCCGTACGGCCACGGCCGCGGCCCGCTCCCCCTCGGGCGTGACCACCCTGCGGGAGCGGACGACGAGGTCGTGGACGGTCATCTGCCCTCCAAGTGCTCGGCGGCCACGCGGGCGGCCAGGCGTTCCAGCAGCGGCCCGGCCTCGGCCATGCAGCGGGCCGGGTCGGGCTCCAGGTCGGTCAGGGCGTAGGCGGCCTCGATGCCGGCGTCCTTGAGCTCGGTGTCGCCGAGGGTGCGCCGGCCGCAGACCGCGATCACCGGCACGCCCGCCCTGGCCGCCGCCTGGGCCACGCCGATCGGCGCCTTGCCGCGCAGGGACTGCTCGTCGAGCGAGCCCTCGCCGGTGATCACCAGTCGGGCGTCCTGGACGAGCGCGCCGAAGCCGAGCAGGTCGAGCAGGTATTCGATGCCGGGCCGCAGCTCGGCGTGGAGGAAGGCCAGCGCCGCGAACCCGACGCCGCCCGCCGCGCCCGCCCCGGGGGCTCCGGCGACGCCCATGGCGCGCGGGGTGTCGTCGTGCTCGACGGCGCCGACCAGGCCGTGGGTCTGGGTGGCGACGGCGGCCAGCCGGGACAGGCCCGCCTCCAGCACCTTGACGTCCTCAGGGGTCGCGCCCTTCTGCGGCCCGTAGACGGCGGCGGCTCCGTGCGGGCCGAGCAGCGGGTTGTCGACGTCGCTCGCCACCACGAACTCCACCCCGGAGACGTCGGCGAACCCGGACAGGTCGATGCGGGCCAGCCCGCGCAGCGCGGCGCCGCCGTCGGGCAGCTCGGCGCCGTCGTCGTCGAGCAGGCGCGCGCCGAGCGCCCGGACCAGGCCCGCTCCCCCGTCGGTGCAGGCGCTGCCGCCGAGCCCGAGGACGACCCGCCGGGCACCCCTGCGCAGGGCGTCGGCAATCAGCTCTCCGGTGCCGTAGGAGGTGGCGGTCAAGGGGGCGGGGCCGGCGGACAGCCGCCGCAGCCCGGACGCCTCGGCCAGCTCGATCACAGCCGTCGCCGTGCCGCCGGCCGCCCGCCAGGCGTACGCCGCGCTCACGCGTTCGCCGGTGGGCCCGGTGACCTCCACGGTGACGCGGTCGAACCCGCAGGCCACGGCCGCCTCGACGGTGCCGTCGCCGCCGTCGGCGACCGGCAGCTCGACCGTGGGCACCCCGAGCCCCGCCGACACCCGCGCCGCGACCTCGGCGGCCGTGAGGGAGCCCTTGAACTTGTCGGGTGCCACCAGAACCTGCTTTACCACTACGAACTCCCACAAGATGCTGAACAATGGCCGGACACGCCTTCCTGCCCGGTGCGAGCGGGCAGGAAGGCGTGACTCATCATCACATCAGCCCCCCGGCCGGCGGCGGCCGAGGGTAGGCGCCCTCAGTGAAACAGGCGGCCGCGCCCGCCGCCCATGGGCCGCGAGCACGAATCTGAGCGGCTTTGGCGGGTTCTGAGGTGTGTGATCCTCCAATTAGGCTCACATCCCGTAAGGAGGCGTTTCATGCGCATATCTGAGCGGGAGAGGCGGCGCCGGCTGGGCGTGCGCCACAGCCTGGCGGCCAAGGCGGCGACGCCGGAGGAGGCGACGGCCTCCGTGGTGGTGCTGCACGCCACCGACCCGGCGACCGTGTTCCTGTCGGCGGGCGCCCGGCTCACCGCGCCCGGGATCGAGCCGGTCGAGCGGGCCCTGTACGAGGACCGCACGCTGGTGCGCATGCACGGGATGCGCCGCACGGTGTTCGTGGTCCCGGCCGCGCTGGTGCCCGTCGTGCACCACTCCTCCACGCTCGCGGTCGCCACGAAGGTGCGCAGGGCGCTGGTCAAGGAGCTCACCGCGGCCGGCGGCTGGGACGAGACATGGCTGGCCGACGTGGAGTCGTCGGTGCTGCGCGTCCTGGCCGAGGAGGGCACGGCGACGGCGGCACGGCTGGGCCTGCTGGAGCCGCGGCTGCGCGAGCAGTTCCGGGTGGCCGTGGGCAAGCCGTACGAGGCGGTGCACAGCGTCGGGCAGCGGCTGATCACGCTGATGGGCATGGAGGGCCGGCTCGTCCGCCAGGGCCGCCCGTCCGGCTCGTGGACGAGCACGCAGCACCTGTGGGCCGTCGCCCCGCCCATGGAGGAGTCCACGGTCCCGCAGGCCCAGGCGGAGCTGGTGCGCCGCTGGCTGGCCGCGTTCGGCCCCGGCACGGAGGCCGACGTCAAGTGGTGGACCGGCTGGACGCTGCGCGAGGTGCGGGCCGCGCTGGCGGCCGTCGGCGCGGTGGAGGTCGAGCTGGACGAGGGCGCGGGCTACGTCCTGCCCGGCGATCTGGACGAGACGCCCGAGCCCGAGCCGTGGGCGGCGCTGCTGCCCGCCCTGGACCCGACGCCGATGGGCTGGCAGGGCCGCGACTGGTACCTGCCGAAGGAGCACCGGGCCGAGCTGTTCGACCGCAGCGGCAACGTCGGCCCGACCGTGTGGTGGGACGGGCGGGTCGTCGGCGGCTGGGGGCAGCGGCCCGGCGGCGAGATCGTCTGGCGGGCGCTCACCGACCTGGGCTCCGAGGCCGTGGCGGCCGTGGAGGCCGAGATCGCCGGCCTGGCTTCCTGGCTCGGCGGCGTGCGGATCACCCCGCGCTTCCGCACGCCCCTGGAGCGCGCGCTGGCGGAGTAGGGCGTCAGCGCACGCCCCTGGAACGCGCGCCGGCGGAGTAGGGCGTCAGGAGACCACGCGGATGAACTCCTCCAGCGAGTAACGCCCGTCCTGGTCGCTGTCGGCCTCCTGGCTCAGCGCCCCGAGGGCCTCGGCGGGCAGGTCGGGGAAGTGCCGCTTCAGCTCGGCCTCGCTGACGAAGCCGTCGCCGTCGGTGTCGATCTCGGCGAAGGTGCTCTTGAGCTGCGCCAGCCGCTCAGCGGGGAGTTCTGCCGACACGGGACCGCCTTTCGGTACCGAATATCACGTTCCGGACGTTCACCACCCTAGTGCTGGATCTCCCTGCCCGCCGAGTGCCCGCGCTCGGCCGCCAGCCGCATCAGCCTGCGGTGGGCCTCGGCGCCCGCCCGTCCGGCCGCGTCGTGGGACGTCGTGCGCAGCTCGCCGTCCTCGACCACGGTCCGGCCGCCGACCAGGACGCGGGCCACCGGCGGCGGGGGCCCGAACACCAGCGCGCACACCGGGTCGGCCACGGCGGCGGTGAAGGGCCCGCCGGTCCGCCACAGGACGACGTCGGCCAGCTTGCCCGGCTCCAGCGAGCCGAGCTCGGCCTCACGGCCCAGGTTGCGCGCCCCGCCCAGGGTGGCCAGCTCCAGCGCCTGGCGGGCCGACAGCGCGCGGGGGCCGTACCGGGCCCGCTGGAACAGCAGGGCCTGCCGCATCTCCCCGGCCAGCGAGGTCAGCTCGGAGGAGGCGCTGCCGTCCACGCCGAGGCCGACGTTCACCCCCATGCGCAGCATCTCCGACACACGGGCGATCCCGCTGCCCAGGCGGCCGTTGGAGGAGGGGCAGTGGGCCGCGCCCGTGCCGGTGCGGGCGAGCTTGGCGATGTCGGCGTCGCTGAGGTGCACGGCGTGCGCGAGCCACACGTCGGGCCCCAGCCAGCCGAGCTTGTCCAGGTAGTCGACCGGACGCAGGCCGAACCGCTCGGCGCAGTGCTCGTCCTCGTCGAGCGTCTCGGCCAGATGGGTGTGCAGGCGGACGCCCTTGGCCCTGGCCAGGGCCGCCGACTCCGTCATCAGCTCGGCGCTGGCCGAGAAGGGCGAGCACGGCGCGACCGCGACCCGCACCATCGAGGACGGCGACGGGTCGTGGTGGGCGTCCACCGCCTCGGCCGTCGCGGCCAGCACGTCGTCGAGCTGCTCGACCACCTCGTCCGGCGGCAGCCCGCCCTGCGAGCGGCCCAGGTCCATCGAGCCGCGCGCCGGGTGGAAGCGCAGGCCGATCTCCCGCGCCGCCTCGACCTCGGCCGCGAGCAGGTCGCCGCGGCCCTTGGGGAAGACGTAGTGGTGGTCGCTGGAGGTGGTGCAGCCGGACAGCGCCAGCCAGCCGAGCCCGGCCGTGGCCGCGCCCCTGACGACCTCGGCGTCCATGGCGGCCCAGACGTCGTAGAGCGCCACCAGCCACTCGAACAGGGTGGCGTCCTGGGCCAGCCCCTGGGAGGCCCACTGGTAGAGGTGGTGGTGGGTGTTGACCAGGCCGGGGGTGGCCAGGCAGCCGGAGCCGTCCACGCGCCGGGCGCCGGGGGTGGCGGGCGCGGGGCCGGGGCCGAGCGCGGCGATCCGGTCGCCCTCGACGACGAGGTGGCCCGAGGGGATCTCGGGGCCGGCGACGGGCGCGATGTGCACGTTCTCGATCAGCAGGGTCATCGGGACGCCTTCCGCGCGGCGGCCAGCCGGACCGCGTCGAGGATCTTCTCGTAGCCGGTGCAGCGGCACAGGTTGCCCGCCAGCGCCTCGCGGATCTCCGCGTCGGACGGCCGGGGCACGCGTTCGAGCAGGTCATGGGCCTGTACGACGAGCCCGGGGGTGCAGAACCCGCACTGCACGGCCCCGCACTCGACGAACGCCTCCTGCACCGGGTCGAGCCGGTCGCCGGCGGCCAGCCCCTCGACCGTGCGCACCTGCCGTCCCTCGGCCTGCCCGGCGGCGACCAGGCACGAGCAGACCGGCAGCCCGTCGAGACGGACCGTGCACGAGCCGCATTCGCCCTGCTCGCAGGCGTTCTTGGAGCCGGGGAGCCCGATCCGCTCGCGCAGCACGTACAGCAGGCTCTCCCCCTCCCAGACGTCGTCCACGCTGTGGGCGCGGCCGTTGACGGTGACGTTCAGGCGCATCAGGCGGCCCTCCTCGCGAGGTGGTCGGTCCAGGCCCAGGTGAGCGTGCGCCGGGCCATCACGCCGAGCGCGTGCACCCGGTAGGCGGCGGTGCCGCGCACGTCGTCGATCGGCGCGGCGGCCCGCGCGCACAGCTCGCCGAAGCGGGCCAGCAGCGCGGGGTCGAGCGGGGCGTGCCAGTCCAGCTCCCTGGCCAGCAGGTCCTCCGCCTCCAGGGCGCGGCGCGGCGTGGGCGCGGCCGAGCCGATCCCGGTGCCGACCCGCCGCTGGCCGGGGTGCAGCGCGACCGCGAACGAGCACACCGCGATCACCATGGCGTTGCGCGTGCCGACCTTGGAGAAGTACTGGGGCCCCTGGGCGGGTTCGACGCGCACGGCCCTGATCAGCTCGTCCGGCTCCAGGGCGGTGCGCTTGACCCCGAGGTAGAACTCGGCCGCGGGGATCAGCCGGGTGCCGCGCTCGCGCGACTCGGCCTCGACGACCGCGCCCGCCGCCAGCAGCGGCGGATGGCTGTCGCCCGCGGGCGAGGCCGCGCCGAGGTTGCCGGCGACCGTGCCGCGGTTGCGGATCTGCGGCGAGCCGACCGTGCGCGCGGCCTGCGCGAGCCCCGGCAGCACGCCGCCCAGCTCGTCCACGACCGTGGCGTACGTGACCCCCGCCCCGATCCGGCAGATGCCGTCGGTCATGTGCCATTCGCGCAGCTCGGCCACCTGGTTGAGGTCGAGCAGCGCCTCCGGCCTGCGCACGTCGAAGTTGATCTCGACCATCACGTCGGTGCCGCCCTGGACGGGCAGCGCTCCGGGCCGGTCCGCCTTGGCGGCCAGCGCCTCAGCCCACGTGGTGGGCCGCAGAAAGTCCATCGTCCTCACTCCCAGGCGAATCCCGCGTCGGGTGCGTCCTCACGCAGCACACTGCCCTCGATCAGCCCGTAGGGACGGTCGGCGGCGTAGAAGACCTCGTTCTCGTTGTCCAGGCCGAACGGCGACAGGTCGACCAGGAAGTGGTGCTTGTTGGGCAGCGTGAGCCGGACCTCGCAGACCTGCGGGCAGGTCGTCAGCACCCGCTCGCCCATCGCGTAGAGGGTCTGCTGCAACGACAGGCTGTGCGTCTGCGCGAAGGCGTCCAGCAGGCAGGCGCGCACCTGCGCGTACGGCGGGCGCCCGCCCGTCCCGATGTGCCGCCAGCGGGCGGTGACCGCGGTGGCCAGGACGCGGTCGGTCGTCGGCTGGAGGGTGGTGTACTCGTCCACGAGGTAGCCGTGGAACTCCGAGCCGGTCGAGTTCAGCACGACCAGGTCCGTCAGGCCGGACACGACGGTGGTGCGGCCGTCCCTGTCGTGGTGGACGACGCAGGTGCGCACCTCGCCGCCGTCGCGCACGAAGGAGTGCCGCGACGGGCCGGGGATGCGGTTCCAGGCGTACTCCTCGATCTCCACCCGGGCGTGGTGGATGGACGGGTGCGCGCGGACGTAGTGGCGGGCCAGTAAGAGGGCGAAGTCCTCGATCTCGCCGACGCCGTGCTTCCTGGCGAAGGCGTAGGCGGTGTTCTTCTGCGTGTCGGTGGGCAGGACGGCGGCGTTGCTGCCGTTCCTGTGCACCTCCTCCATGTCGCCCGACAGCGAGGTGCTGACGTTGATGTCCTTGAGGTGGTGGACGGCCCCGTCCCTGACCACGTGGACCAGCCTGGTCTCCGCCTTGCCGTAACGGTTGGGGCCGAGCTTGACGGTCATCTAGCTCCCTCGGTAGGTGGAGTAGGCGTACGGGCTGAGCAGCAGCGGCACGTGGTGGTGGGCTCCGGGGTCGGTGACGGTGAAGGCGATGACGACCTCGGGGTAGAAGGTGTCGGCCAGGTAGGCGCCGGTGTCGAAGACGACGCGGTGCACGCCCTCCCCGGTGTCCCAGCCCTTGATCCGGCCGTCGTCGTCGGTGCTGCCCCGGGCCAGCACGCGGCCCTCGTGCTCCAGCCGGACGCGCACCCCGGCGGCCGGGCGGCCCGAGACCGCGTCCAGGACGTGCGTCGAGAAGCTCATCTCCCCTCCCCTTCCATGAGCCTCCCCAGCCGGAGCCGGGTGATCTTGACCAGTTCGTCGCGGACGACCCCGCGCTCGGTCTCCTCGTCGTTGTCCAGCCGGGCGCGTAGCCGGGCCAGCAGCTCGGCTCCGCTCAGGCCGGCGGCGCAGACCAGGTAGACGTACCCGAACCGCTCCTCGTACGCGCGGTTGCCCGCGGCCAGCGCGGCCCGGAGTTCCCCGGCCCCCGGCGCGTCCGCGTGCGCGCCCGCCTGCTCCTGGCGCGACCAGCGCGACTCCCGGCCGTCCCCGGAGGGGCGTTCCCCGATGCGCGGGTGGGCCGCCAGCGCCTCCAGCACGTCGGGCCACTCCAGCTCGCGCACCGCCGCCTCGGCGGCCTCGGCGAGCCGTTCCGGGGCGGCGTAGGGCCTGCGGGCGGCCACCGCCGCCGCGAACGCGCGGGAGGCGCAGCAGGCCAGCAGCTCCGCCTCCGCCTCCGCGCGCGGCCGCCGGTTGAACGCGGCCAGGGAGTTGCACATGTCAGCAGTACACACACGGGCCCGGTTCCCGGTCCATCCGTGAGAACTCCCAAGTACGCAACGGGATGGCCAGGACTTTTCGTGTCATGCTCCAACCCGGCCCCGGCCGGGACGCCCCTGAGCTGCGCCTACACTGGGAGCCATCATGACCTTGACATCCCTGATCGGCGGGCACGTGTCCGTCACCGGCGGCCTGGCGACCGGCGGCCTGAAGTACATGGCCGAGATCGGCGCCGAGATGGTCCAGGTGTTCGTCACCAACCCGCGCGGCTGGGCGCTCAACGACGGCAAGCCCGCCGAGGACGCCAAGCTCGCCGAGTCCGGCGTCACCGCCTTCATCCACGTCCCGTACCTGGTGAACTTCGGCTCGCCCAACCCCGAGACGCTGGCCAACTCCATCGCCGTCGTCCGCCACGGGCTGCGGCGCGGGGTGGAGACCGGCGCCAAGGGCGTCGTCGTCCACACCGGTTCGGCCGTCACGCAGTCCCGCGACGACGCGCTGCGGCAGATCCGCGAGACCCTGCTGCCGCTGCTCGACGAGATCCCCGAGGGCGGCCCCGACCTGCTGCTGGAGCCCATGGCGGGCCAGGGCGCGATGCTCTGCGCGACCGTCCAGGACCTGGAGCCCTATCTCGCCGCGCTCGACTGGCACCCGCGGGCCTGCGTCTGCCTCGACACCTGCCACGCCTTCGCCGCCGGCCACGACCTGGCCGCCGAGGGCGGGGTGCGGGAGACGTTCGACGCCCTGCACGCCATCGCGCCCGGCCGGCTCAAGCTCATCCACGCCAACGACAGCAAGGACGTGTGCGGGGCCAAGAAGGACCGGCACGAGAACATCGGCGCGGGCCACATCGGCGCGCAGCCGTTCGCCGAGATCATGCGGCATCCGGCGGTGGCGGGCGTGCCGATCTGCATCGAGACGCCCGGCAAGGCCGACAAGCACCGTGAGGACATCGAGCTGCTGAAGAAGCTCCGCGACGAGGGCTGACCCGGGGCGATCCCCGGCAACGGGGATGAAAGCCCCTCCTGGTCATCAATCGTGATAGGGGCGCCTGCTCGCACGATCCGGCCGCCCCCGAAGGCCGGATCGCGGGGCCGGGGTCCGTGGCCTCCGCAGGCGCCCCTTCACCTGATCGGCAGGCGGGCCCTACCCCCCGGTCAAAGGCCCGACAGCCGTGGTGACCTGGCTGGTCACCGGTGAAGCCGACGCATCAGGCCCTTGCTTGGGCCTTGCGGCCCGTCCCCCCCGATGCGCCGGGTGGCTTCGATGCCGAAACACTACGGTCGCGATCTTGTGGGCGAAACCCTGTTTACGGTCAGCTCGCTGAGCGGTCTGTAGTCATCGACATACGGAGGGTGGCCGGGCGGCGAGCGGTCACCGGCGAGCGACGAACGGCAGATTCATGGGTCCTCCCAGCGGCCGGCGGGCACCTGAAGGGCATCGCGGGAACCGCCGCCAAGGGCCCGCCCCCGACGTGACCTGGGAAATCTTTTACCATCGCGCCGGCAGACGACCCGGCGGCCGGGGGCCCGGCGCCCGCCGGACACGCCCAGCTTCACGCCCACCCATCGGCACCAGCCCGCGGGGACGCGCGGGCCGGCGGTCAGGAGAAGACGCCGCGATGCTGGCGGACGAGCTGTTCGCGCACCTGACGGCTGTGCCGCCGGCTGACCTGCAGTGTCTCGGTGCCGACGGTGAGCGTGACCCGGCCGCCCTCGAAACGCAGTTCCCTGACGTGCCGGGCCGAGACCAGGGTGCTGCGGTGAACGCGGATGAACCCCGCCTCCGACCAGCGGCGTTCGAGCGCGGCCAGCGACATGCGGACGAGGTAGCTGCCGTCGCCGGTGTGCAGCCGCACGTAGTCGCCCTTGGCCTCGGCGAACCAGATGGCCTGCTGCGGCACGAACCTGGTGCGCCCGCCCAGCTCGACCGGGATCACGTCGTCCTGGCTCGGCTCGGCGAGCGGCGCGGAGGCCGCCTCCAGCCGCCTGACCGCCTCCGCCAGGCGCTCGGCCCGGACCGGTTTGAGCAGGTAGTCGACGGCCTCCAGCTCGAACGCCTGCACCGCGCACTCCTCGTGCGCCGTGACGAACACCAGCTTGGGCGGGCTCGGGAAGCCGCCGACCAGCCGGGCGAGGTCGAGGCCGTCGAGGCCCGGCATCCGGATGTCGAGGAAGATCGCGTCGAGCCGCTCGCCGCCGCCGATCATCTGCACCATGTCCTGCAGCGCGGTGACGCCGTCGGCCGCGGTGGCGACGTGTTCGATTCTCGTGTCCTGGCGCAGCAGGTAGGCGAGCTCCTCAAGAGCGGGCACCTCGTCGTCGACTGCCAGGACCCTCAGCATGGCCTCCACGCTGCCGTATCAAAGCAAAGGTCACAAGCGACACGCCAGCTCTGGGTAAGGAATTGACTACAGTGAGGTGAATTGCGTCTTCGGGACGCGCAGCCGTACCCGGGTGCCGGCGCCGAGGGCGGTCTCCACCACGAGGCCGTAGCCGTCGCCGTAGATCTGGCGCATGCGCAGGTCCACGTTGGCCAGGCCGATGCCGCCGCCCTCGCGGGCCGGATCGCCGTCGAGCATGCGCCTGGCGCACTCGGGGTCCATGCCGGCGCCGTCGTCCTCGACGGTGATGTGGGCCTCGGGGCCGGCGTCGCGGACCACGACCCGCACCTCGCCGCCGCCGCGCCGGCCGCGCATGCCGTGCTTGATGGCGTTCTCCACCAGCGGCTGCAGGCACAGGAACGGCACCGGCACCGGCAGCACCTCGGGCGCGACCTGCAGGCTGAAGCGCAGCTTGTCGCCGAAGCGGGCGCGCTCCAGCAGCAGGTACCGGTCGACGCAGGTCAGCTCGTCGGCCAGGGTGGTGAAGTCGTGGGCCCGGCGCAGGGCGTAACGGGAGAAGTCGGCGAAGTCGAGCAACAGCTCGCGGGCGCGCTTGGGGTTCGTCCGGACGAACGAGGCGATCGTGGTCAGCGCGTTGTAGACGAAGTGCGGCGAGATCTGGGCGCGCAGCGCGCGCATCTCGGCCTCCAGCGCCCGCCGCCGGGAGGCGTCGAGGTCGGCCAGCTCCAGCTGCCCCGACACCCAGCGGCCCAGCTCGGTCACGGCGCGCACGAGCGCCGCGCTGACCTCCTCGTCGAAGGCCGCCAGCGTGCCCACGACCGTGTCGTCCACCGTCAGCGGCACGACCACGGCCCCGTGCGGCCGCCCGGCGAACACCTGCGCCCGCCCGGCGGCCAGCGTGGTGCGGGCGTAGGTGAGCACGTCGTCGGTGCACGGGCCGTTCCAGGCCAGCGCGGCGTCGGTGGAGGTGATCGCGACGGCCCGGGTGCCGAGCAGCGCGTGCAGGTGGCGTACGGCCTTGCGCGCCGAGTCGCGGTCGAGCCCGCCGCGCAGGGCGGGTGCGGCCAGCCCCGCGACGTGCAGCGCGGTGAAGGTGGCCTCGTGTTTGCCGCCTTCGGGGAGCGCGGGGCGGCGCGTCCTGGCGCAGGCGTAGCCGAGGAGGAAGAGCAGGAGGGAGAGCGCCACGCATGCGGTGGTCTGCATGCGCAAAACCGTAGCCAATAACCGGTCGTGTTCGGGTGGAAACCCGCAGCGAAGTCTACGGGGGGCCCTCGCCGGGTTCCTCCTGGTAGGAGTAGCGCTGTTCACGCCAGGGATCGGCCAGGTTGTGGTATCCGCGCTCCTCCCAGAAGCCGCGCCGGTCCTCCAGGAGGTATTCGACGGCGCGCACCCACTTGACGCTCTTCCACGCGTACAGGTGGGGGACCACGATGCGCACGGGGAAACCGCGGTCGGGGCTGAGCGGCTTCTCGTCCAGTTCGGTGGCGAACAGGGTGTCGGGGGCGGCGAAGTCGGACATGCGGAGGTTGGCGCTGTAGCCGTACTCGGCCCAGATCATGACGTGGCGCACGCCGGGGTCGGGCGGCGCGAGCTCCATGATCGTGGCCGGGGTGACGCCCCGCCACTCGTTGGCCATGAGGGAGAACTTGGTGACGCAGTGGAAGTCGGCGACGCGCGTGGCCCGGGGCAGCAGCTCGAAGTCCGCCCACGTCAGGCAGTGCTCCTCGCCGGAGGCCGTGGCGCCGAACACGCGGAAGTCCCAGCTGTCCGGCTTGAACGCGGGCACCCTGCCATAGTGGATCACGGGGCGGCCGCGCGGGACGTACTGGCCTGGAGGCAGGCGCGACTCCTCCACGATCACTCCCCTCACCGATCTCGCGTCTTGGGCCATCCTGCCATCGCCGCGCCCGCGCCCCGCGTCCGGGGCTGCGGCCGGGCCTTTCGTACTCAGGAGTAACTTGAGTACGAAAGCCCATGCGACGGTCTGGCCTGCGAGATCACCATGAACTCATGAGCAAGCCCATCCGTCCCACGCAGACCGCCGCGTTCTACGTCCAGGCGGTCCTGTCGTTCGCCGTCTCCGTGTCGTCCGTGGTGATCGCTCTGATCTACCTGCCGGCCTCCGGCTGGATCAGGGCGTTCCTCGCGCTCGGCCTGCTGTACGTGGTCACCTCCACGGTCAACCTGTGCAAGGTCGTCCGCGACCGGCAGGAGCTGGCCGAGGTCACCAACCGCGTGGACCAGGCCAGGCTGGACAAGCTGCTGGCCGAGCACGACCCGTTCAAGGTCGACGCGGCCTGAGCTACAGCGTGTACTCCTGGATCGAGTCGGCGAGCTGCACGCACAGCTCCTCGGCGTCGAGCCGCTTCTCGATCTGCTTGAGGTCGTCGATCTTGGCCCGCGTCTCGGCGCGCTTGGGAGCCAGCAGGGAGCAGCAGTCCTCGTCGGGCAGCTCCGAGATCTCCAGCGTGCCGATGCGCCGGGCCTCGGCCATGATCTCGGTCTTGTCCCAGCCCACGAGCGGGCGCAGGATCGGCAGGTCGACCGCGTTGTCCTGGGCGGTGATGTTGGCCAGCGTCTGGGAGGAGACCTGGCCGAGCGCGTCGCCGGTGATCAGCGCGCCGGCGCGGATGCGGTGGGCGACCTCCTCGGCCGTCTTCAGCATGAGCCGCCGCTGGGCGATCACGGCCAGGCGGTCCTGGCCCGAGTTGCGGATCGACTGCTGCGCCTTGCCGAACGGCACCACCCACAGCCGCGACCTGCCCTGGAACCGGTCGAGCTTCCTGACCAGCGCGTACGCCTTGTAGATCGACTCGGAGGTGGTGAACGGGATGCCGGAGAAGTGCAGGAAGTCGACGTGCAGGCCGCGCTTCATCATCCGGTAGGCCGCCACCGGCGAGTCGATGCCGCCCGACATGAGCACCAGCGCCCGGCCGCTGCTGCCGACCGGCAGGCCGCCCTGGCCGGGGATGCCGTCGGTGAAGACGAACACCTCGTCCCGGTCGACCTCGATGAAGACGGTCAGCTCGGGGTTCTTCAGGTCGACGGGCAGGTGGTACTCGTCGTTGATCGCGCCGCCGACCAGCCGGTCGAGCTCGTTGGAGCGCAGCGGGAAACGCTTGTCGCGGCGGCGCGAGCGCACCGCGAAGCGGGCCCCGCGGGCGACCTCCTCGCGGTCGCGGATCAGCTCCAGGCCGGCCTTGAGCACGGTGTCGGGGTCCTTGGCCACCCGCCAGGCGCGGTGGATCCACACCAGGCCGGGCACGTCGGCGACCCGCCGGGCCACCGCGTCGGCCTGCTCGACGTCCGATCCCTCGGGCAGGAAGATCGCGACGACGCCGTGACGCCGGCGCACGTCGGTCTTGAGGCCGAGATCCTGCAGCGCGAAGCGGATGTTGTCGATCAGGCGACGCTCGAACAGCTCACGGTTCTTGCCCTTGAGAACGATCTCGCCCAGCTTGAGCAGAACGCATGGCTCGCCCAGGGCGGACATCGTCATGGTGGAACCTCCGGGGAAGACGGGGAAAGCGCGGCCGCTAGGAAGGCAACGCCGCGACCTGTCGAGTTTAGTCCGCGTCGAGGCCCTGCTCGATCGCATATCGGACCAGTTCCACCCGGTTGTGCAACTGGAGCTTGCTCAGCGTGTTCTGCACGTGGTTCTGGACCGTGCGGTGCGAGAGCACCAGGCGGTCGGCGACCTGCCGGTAGGTCAGGCCCTTGGCGACCAGCCTGAGCACCTCCGTCTCGCGCTCGGTCAGCCTGGGGCCGTCGTCGTCGGCGCGTCCGGCGGCGGGACGCGCGGCCAGCCGCCGGTACTCCCCGAGCACCAGCCCGGCCAGGCCCGGCGTGAAGACGGCGTCGCCCTCGGCGGTGCGGCGGACGGCGTCGAGGAACTCCTCCCGGCTCGCCGACTTCACCAGGTATCCGGACGCGCCCGCCTTGACGGCCGCCAGCACGTCGTCCTGCTCGGCGCTGGCCGACAACACCAGGACCTTGGGCGCCGGCTCGGCCCCGGCCAGCCCGGCGGCCACCTCCGCGCCGGACATGTCGGGCAGGCGCAGATCCAGCACGACGACCTGGGGGCGTACGGCCGCGGCCGCCCTGATCGCCTGCCGCCCCTCCCCCACCACGGCCACGACCTCGTAGCCCGCCTCGGACAGATCCCTGGCCACGCCGTCGCGCCACATGGGATGGTCGTCCACCACCATGACCCGCACCATGACGTCACTCTAACCGGGCCGCTCCCCGCCTATCGGCAGGGAAGACTGATCTCGATCTCGGTCCCGGACGGCGTGGAGGCGACGGCGACCGTCCCGCCCAGGTCGGCCACGCGCCCGCGGATGGACTGCGCGACGCCCAGACGGCCCTCGGCGGCGGCCCGCTCCAGGCGTCCCGCCGGGATGCCGGGGCCCTCGTCGCGCACGGTCACCATGACCACGTCGTCGCAGGACTCGGCGAACACCCAGGCCCGCGCGCCCACGCCGCAGTGCTCGCGCACGTTGTCCAGGGCGGCCCCGACCGCGGCCGCCACGCCCTCGGCCGCCGGCGTGGGCAGGACGAGCGGCGTGGCCGGGGTGGAGACCGTCACCAGCGGCGAGCCGTGCCGCATGAGCAGGGAGCGCAGGTCCGTGGCGCCGGTCGGGGCGGGACGGGCGGCGATGAGCTCGCGCAGCGCGGCCTCCTGCTCGCCGGCCAGGCGGCCCAGCTCGGCCGCCTCGCCGCCGATCTGCCGGCCGCGCCGCTGGACCAGGGCCAGCACCTGCAGGACGGAGTCGTGCAGGTCGCGGGCCAGCCGGTCGCGTTCGCGCTGGGCGGCCTCCATCTCGGCCGCGCGCTGCATGCGTTCCTCGGCCTCCTTGGCCAGCCGGGCCACGTGTCCGACAACCACTCCTGACAGGAACAGCAGGACCGCGCCGTTGATCATCACGGGCGCCTCCGGGGCGCGCACGCGCAGCCACAGGTCCGCGGCGGCGACCAGGGCCGCCGCCACCGCGCCCGCGCGCCTGCCGCCGTACACGGCCCAGGCCAGGACGGGCGCGGCGACCCAGGTGGCCGGGACGGGCATGGTGCCCGCCACGCCCTGACGGACGCCCTCCACGTACGGGGACGTCAGCAGGCAGGCCAGCGCCACCAGCAGGTCCACGGCCAGCAGCGGTCGTCCGCGCAGCTTTTCGGACGCGTACGCGTACGTGGCCGCGGCCGTCCACAACGCCATCAGGGCGATCACCAGCCAGCCGGCGACGGGCTGCTCGTACCCGCGGTACTGGGCCATCAGCACGGCGGCGTACAGCAACGACGCGGCGCGGAAGACCGCGATCGCGCGCCAGAAGGGGCCCTCGATGGTCATGAGACCCTCTCACGTTTCCGACACGCCGGTTGACCGATAGTTGCGATATCCATGCGGAAGGGACGTTTCGGATGACACAATCCGTCAACCCCTAATCACAAGGAATGTCGATATATGACCGCTGTTAATCATTTCACCCACGGACCGCTCACACCGCTGCTGGCGTACCTGATGTCGTGCCTGGGTTCGATGCTCGGACTGCGGCTCACCGCACAGGCGCACGCCAGCCGCGGCGCGTCGCGGGTGCGCTGGCTGATCGGCGCGGCCATCTCCATCGGCGGCACCGGCATCTGGGTCATGCACTTCGTCGCGATGATGGGCTTCGCGGTGGAGGGCACGCAGATCAAGTACGACGTCCCGCTCACCGTCGCCTCGGCCGCCGTGGCCGTCGTGGTGGTCGGCACCGGGCTGTTCCTGGTCTCCTACGGCCGCGGCCGGGCGCTGGCGCTGCTCGGCGGCGGCCTGCTCACCGGGCTCGGCGTGGCCAGCATGCACTACCTCGGCATGTACGCCATGAACATGAGCGCCCACGTCTCCTACGACCGCACGATCGTGGCCGGGTCCGTGGTGATCGCCGTCGTGGCCGCGACCGCCGCGCTCTGGTTCACGCTGCGGGTCAAGAAGCCGGTCTGGATCACCGGCGCGGCGCTGGTCATGGGCGTGGCCGTCTCGGGCATGCACTACACCGGCATGTACGCCATGCGGGTCTCCGTCGACGCCGAGCCCGGCATGGTCACCGGCGCGGACGCCCTCGACTTCCTCGTCCCCCTCATGACCGTGATCAGCCTGATCACGCTGACCATGCTGCTCATGGTGATCCTCGCGCCCTCGGAGGAGGAACTGCACGAGGACGCCGAGATGGTCGCCCGCCTGGAGCTGCGCCGGCGCGCCGCCCAGCAGCAGCGCCTGGCCTACCCCGCGCCGCCGGCCGCCCCCCGCCCGCAACAGCCGCAGATGATGCGCACCCGCCGCAGGTAGCAGTCGGCGCCGGGCGTCCGGACGGGGCCGGACGCGGCGAGGGCGCGCCGGAGGTGGATCACCTCGGCGCGCCCCGCGGTCGAGCTATCTCCTGGGTACGGCTTGCGGCGCAAAGTGGGCCGCCGACTCGCTGCGCCCCAAGCCGTACCCCGAGGGGGGTTGTAAGCGGTAACCCCGCTGCCCAGAAGGTACGGCCCGGCGCTTGCAAGCCGCTTTCAGCCAGCCGTAGAAAGCCTCAGCCGGCCGGCGTCTCAGCCGAAGAACACCTCCGCCTCGGAGTACCGGGAGGCCGGCACGGTCTTCAGCTCGGCCGTCGCCTCGTCGAGCCCGACCCGGACGATGTCGGTGCCGCGCAGCGCGACCATCGTGCCGTAGTCGCCCTCGTGCGCGGCGTCGATCGCCTGCAGCCCGAACCTGGTGGCCAGCACCCGGTCGTAGGCCGTCGGGGTGCCGCCGCGCTGGATGTGGCCGAGCACGGTGGTGCGGGCCTCCTTGCCGGTGCGCTTCTCGATCTCCTTGGCCAGCACCTCGCCGATGCCGCCGAGCCGGACGTGCCCGAACGCGTCGAGGGTGCCGGTCTGCAACTCCATCTGGCCCTCGATCGGGTGGGCGCCCTCGGCCACGACGATGATCGGCGAGTAGCGGGTGCGGAAGCGGGACTCGACGTACTCGCAGACCCGGTCGATGTCGAACGGCTTCTCGGGGATGAGGATCACGTTCGCGCCGCCGGCCATGCCCGCGTGCAGCGCGATCCAGCCCGCGTGGCGGCCCATGACCTCGCAGATCAGCGCGCGGTGGTGGGACTCGGCGGTGGTGTGCAGCCGGTCGATGGCCTCCATCGCGATGTTGACCGCGGTGTCGAAGCCGAAGGTGTAGTCGGTGCCGGACAGGTCGTTGTCGATGGTCTTGGGCACGCCCACGACCTTGACGTCGCGGTCGTAGAGCTGCTTGGCCACGCCGAGCGTGTCCTCGCCGCCGATGGCGATCAGGGCGTCGACGCCGGTGGCGGCCAGGTTCTCCTTGATGCGGTCGACGCCGCCCTCGATCTTGATCGGGTTGGTGCGGGAGGATCCGAGAATGGTGCCGCCCCGCGGCAGGATGCCTCGCACGGCCTGGATGTCGAGCGGCATCGTGTCGCCTTCCAGGGGCCCGCGCCAGCCGTCGCGGAACCCCACGAACTCGTGGCCGTACGTGCTCACCCCCTTACGCACCACGGCCCTGATGACGGCGTTGAGACCTGGACAGTCTCCGCCTCCGGTGAGCACTCCAATACGCATGGCGGGTTCCTCCCGATGGGGTTCACGAACCATTGCTCGGTGACAGCTCGCATTGTGCCTGCCGCGACGCTCAGTGGTCTAGACCAAACGCCCGGCCGTCGATCATTTCCTGGACGGCGCAATCGTCAACCCAGGGTTGACGATCCAGGAGCGTCAACCTATGGTTGACGCATGGATGAAACCGTACGTCTCGACGACCTCATCGCCGCCATCAAGAGCCGTCATCCCGACGACGACCCGCTCGGCCAGCTCTCCGACGCCGTCACGCTGGGCGAGCACCTCGGAGAGGTGGCCGACCACCTGATCGGCCACTTCGTGGACAAGGCCCGCCACTCCGGCGCCTCCTGGACCGACATCGGCCGCAGCATGGGCGTGACCAAGCAGGCCGCGCAGAAGCGGTTCGTGGTCAAGGAGAGCGGCTCGCTCGCCGACGACCTGCGCAACTACGCCCGCTACACCGACAAGGCCCGGGTCGCGGTGGTCAAGTCCCAGGAGGAGGCGCGCCTGTCGGGGCACGACCACATCGAGGTCGGGCACCTGGTGCTCGGGCTGCTGCACGTGCCCGAGGCGCTGGCCGCCTCGACCATGGCCACGCTCGGGGCCTCCCCCGAGGCGGTCAGGGAGGCCGTCACGGCGGCCATGGGGCCCGGCGGCGGGCAGTCGCCCGTCACCCTGCCGTTCTCCGCGCAGAGCGCCAAGGCGCTGGAGCTGACGCTGCGGGAGGCGCTGCGGCTCGGGCACAACTACGTCGGCACCGAGCACCTGCTGCTCGGCGTGCTCTCCCTGGAGGAGGGCCCGGTGGTGGCGGCCCTCGCCGAGCTCGGCGTGCGCAAGGAGGCGGCCGAGCGGGAGATCAGGGAGCGGCTGGCGGCGATCCTGCGCGAGCGCCGCTCATAGCGGCGGTCCGCGGCGGGCCCGCGCGGCCCTGAGGAGGGTGGGCGGGGTGACCGGAGAGCCCGGCGGGGCCGGCGGCGAACCGGGTCAGCACGTTCGCCGTGGCGCGGCGGGTGAAGGCGGCCGCGGACTCCGGGACGCCGTGGCCGCAGCGCCTGCCGCGCATCGCGCACACCCAGCGCATCGTGCCGGAGGCGAACACCCCGGCCCCGCTCGGCGCCGTGTAGTACGTGCTCTGCGACGTCGTCCCGCGTCCCCCGCACGAGAACGGCGAGTCGGCCAGCACCTCCACGCCCTTCGGCGAGCCGCGGGAGACCTTGTCGGTCTCCGGGCCGACCATGCCGGGGAAGCGCCGCCCATGGGTGCCCGCGAAGATCCAGTGGCCCGGCCTGCGGACCGTGTAGGCGCCCTGGGCGGGGAAGCAGTCGTACATCTGGCCCACCAGGGCGCTCTCCGGGCGGGAGTCCCGCCACAGGGGGCAAAGCCGTTCCTTGTCGCAGGCGACCGTCCTGCCCTTGATCGCGATGCGCCAGTAGACGGCGTTCGCGCCGAGGAAGGCGAGGTTCGTCCCGCTGTCCCTGGCCTTCGTGACGGCCGTGCGCATGGCGGGCGACCAGTACTCGTCGTGGCCGAGCGAGACCACGGCCCGGGCGCCGTCCAGCACGCCGGGGCCGAGGTCGAGGCTGGTGAGGTAGGCCAGGGGCACGCCGCTGCGCTCGGCCACGGCCAGGGCCGGCTGCTCGAAGTCGAGGAACAGGCGGGCGCCGCCGCCGTCGTACGGGCGGTCGAAGGTGACCTCGCGCGAGCGGCCGGCGAACCCGCCGGGCCCCAGGTACAGGCTGCGGCCGCCCCACAGGTTGTACGCCTGCCAGGTGGTGACCGCGTTCACCATCACCACCCGGCCCCGGGTGGAGGCCGAGCGGACGGTGATCGGCACGTACCGCTGGGCGCCGGTCGAGGCGTCGAGCCTGATCAGGTAGGCGCCCTCCGTCCAGCCGCGGGTGTCCACGGTGAGCGAGGGCTTCCAGCGGGCGGCGGTCACCGTGCCGTCCACGGTCCTGGCCGGAGGCTGGCGCACGCCCTTCACCTGCGGGGACTCCCACACCTTGGCCGGGTGCGCGCCCATCCTGAACGCGCCTGCGGTGAAGCGCGGGGCGGTGGTGGAGACGTGCAGGGCGAAGGACTGGCCGGGCAAGACGCTCACGTGGTCGGCGTAGCCCTCGATCTCGTGGTCGGCCCCGCGGGTGGTGATCCGCCAGGACTCCCCCGCGTTCACCGGCGGCGGCGACGGGCGGTCCGGCTCCGACGGCTGCGGGACGGGCGGCGCCGGCGACGCGGACGGCGCCGGCCGCACGGGACCGCCGCCGCATCCGGCGGCCGGCAGGACGGCGATCAGCAGGGCGAGGAGCAGCAGGAGCTTGCGCACCCGGCCATCGTCGCGGCCCGCCCCCGGGCCGGGCCACGACTTGGCCAGATCCTTACACCGGGCCGCTTCCCGCCCGGTGTTCCTACACGGGCAGCACGCAGGACGGGCTGGGCACCTCGTACGCCTGGCCGGCCGGCTCGGGCACCCCGTCCGCCAGCGTGAACACGGTCACCTCGCCGGAGTTCTGGTTGGCGACGTACAGGCGGTCGCCGGCGATGGCGAAGTGCCGGGGCCAGGCGCCGCCCGAGGGCACCTCGGCCACCGGGGACAGGTCGGCGGCGCGCAGCACCGAGACCGTGTCGGGCCCGCGGTTGGCGACGTAGACCAGGTCGCCGTCGAGCTGCAGGTGGCTGGGCGCGTTGTCGCCCCCGGCGCGCGAGGCGGGCACGACGGTGCGGCGCTCGCCCTCGACGAGGGTCACGGTGCCGTCCAGCTCGCCGGCCACGTACAGGCGGTCGCCGGCGAAGGCGAAGTGGCGGGGGCCGGTGCCGGGGGCCAGGGTGATCGGGTCGAGCGGGGAGCCGTCCAGGCGGTAGCGGCGGATCTCGTCGGTGCCGAGGTCGGAGACGTGCAGGACGTCGTCGTGGAAGACGCACATGTGGGCGTGCGACCCGGCCTGGCGGTCGGGGTCGGGGCCCGAGCCCTCGTGCCGCAGGACGACGGGGTCGCCGGTGAAGGCGCCCCGCTCGTCCAGGTGGTGCAGGCCGGCGGTGCCGTCGCCGTAGTTGGCCACGGCCAGCAGGCTGCCCGAGGGGTGGACGGCGACGTGGCAGGGGCTGTCGCCGTCGCTGGAGCGTTCGTCCAGCGGGGACAGGCCGCCCTCGGTGGTGAAGGCGGTGAGCCAGCCGCGCTGCAGCTCGCCGGCCGCGTACAGCACCGGCAGGGTGGGGTGCGCGGCCAGGAACGACGGCGAGGCCACGCGGGTCAGCTCGCCGCCCACCGTGACGATGCCGGGGCCGTAGCCGCCTATGTAGAGGTTCACAACGGGATCCTTCGTATGGTTGACTGGGGCAATGAATTCGTTGACGGAGGCAAGGGTTTCTGAGGTCAGAGCCTTCAACCGGTTCTATACGAAAGTGATCGGCGTCCTCCAGGCAGGCATGCTCGACTCGCCCTACTCGCTGACGGAAGTCAGGGTGCTGTTCGAGCTCGCGCACGCCGGGAGCATGGAGACCGGCGAGCTGCGCGGCCTGCTCGACCTCGACGCGGGCTACCTGAGCCGGATCCTGGCCCGGTTCGAGGGCGACGGGCTGGTCGCCCGCGAGCGGTCGGCCGCCGACGCCCGCAAGCAGCTCGTCCGGCTGACCGAGGCGGGCGCGGCCACGTTCGCCGGGCTCGACCGCCGCTCGGCCGAGGAGATCGAACGGCTGCTCGGCGGCCTGCCCGAGGCGGACCGGGCGCTGCTGGTCGGCAGCATGGCGACGATCAGGCGGCTGCTCGGCGAGCCCGCCGCCCGCTCGTACGTGATCAGGCCCCCGCGCACGGGCGACCTGGGCTGGGTCGCCTACCGGCACGGCGCCCTCTACAGCGAGGAGTACGGCTGGGGCACCGAGTTCGAGCAGCTCGTGGCCAGGATCGTGGGCGCCTACGACCCCGCCCGCGACGCCGGCTGGATCGCCGAGGTCGACGGCGAGCGCGCCGGGTGCGTGTTCTGCGTGCACCAGGACGACACGACGGCCAAGCTGCGCATGCTGCTGGTCGAGCCGTCGGCGCGGGGCCTCGGGATCGGGCGGCGGCTGGTGGCCGAGTGCCTGCGCCACGCCAGGGACCGGGGCTACCGGCGGATCGAGCTGTGGACGCGCGACTGCCTGGTGAGCGCGCGGCGCATCTACCAGGCGGCCGGGTTCGAGCTGGAGTCGGCGGAGCGGGGCGTGGAGAACGGCGCCGAGGTCACCGAGGAGATGTGGTCGCTCGACCTCGCGGCCACCAGTTGAGCGGCCCGGCCAGGCGCATCAGGCTCGGCACCAGCACCGCCCTGATCACGGTGGCGTCCGCCAGCACCGCGACGGCCATGCCCACCCCGAGCATCTGCACGAACGCCACCCGCGCGGTCGCGTAGGCGGCGAACGTGAGCGCCAGGATGCCGCCCGCCGCGGTGATCAGGGGCGCGCCGCCCTGCATGCCGGTGGCGACGGCCTGCCCGGTGTCGCCCGTCCTGTCGTACTCCTCCTTGATCCTGGACAGCAGGAAGACCTCGTAGTCCATCGACAGGCCGTAGGCGACGCAGAGCATGAGGATCGGGATGCTCGGGTCGAGCGTGCCGGTCGGGGTGAAGCCGAGCAGGCCCGCCAGGTGGCCCTCCTGGAAGACCCAGACGACGGCGCCGAACATGACGCCGAGGCTGAGGACGTTCAGCAAGGTCGCCTTGAGCGGGAGCACCAGGCTGCCGGTCATCAGGTACAGCACGGCGAACGTGAGGCCCAGCATGAGCGCCAGCACCAGCGGCAGGCGGTCGACGACCGAGGCGCGGTAGTCGGCCAGCTCGGCGGGATAGCCGCCGACCAGGACCTCGAAGGGCGGCGGCACGGCCCGTACCGACTCCACCAGCCGGACGGGGTCACCGGCCAGCGCCTCGGCGGAGGGCACCACCGACAACCACGCGCCCGGCCCGCGGAAGCGGGCCGGGTCGCCGTCGCCGACGCGCCGCCCGGCCGCGTGGGCGCCGGCGGCGGAGTCGACCTGGGCGACCCCGGGAACCTGAGAGAGCCGCATCGCGTACGCCGAGACGTCGGCGGCCCGCGCCGCGCCCGTCGAGACGATCTGGACGGCGTCGGTCTCCTCCGCCGGGAAGGTCTGCCGGATGACCTCCTGGGTCTGCCGCGAGGACGCCTCCGGCGGCAGGATGCGGTCGTCGGCCGTGCCGAAGCGCAGGCCGAGGGACGGCGAGGCGAGCACCAGCAGCAGCGCCGCCGCCAGGCCGCCGAACACCACCGGCCGGCGCATGACCCGGACGGCCAGGCCGTGCCAGAACCCGGCGCCCCGGGCCTCCGTTCCGCCGCGCCCGGGACGCCCGGGCCTGGGCACCATCGCGCCGCCGGCCGCGGCCAGCACCGCGGGCAGCACGATCACCGCGGCGAACAGGCCGCCGGCCACGACCGCGATGCCCGCGTAGGCGAAGGAGCGCAGGAAGTCGAAGGGCAGCGCGAACAGCACGGTCAGCGAGGCGGCCACCGTGAGTCCGCTGAACAGCACAGTCCGCCCGGCGTGCTCGACGGCTCCGGCGACGGCCGCCGCGCGGTCGCGTCCGGCGCTCACCTCCTCGCGGAAACGCTGGACGACGAACAGGCAGTAGTCGATGCCGAGCCCGAGGCCCATGGCGAGGGTGAGGTTGAGTGCGAAGGTGGAGACCTCCGCGAACAGCAGGACGCCGCGCAGCAGCGCCAGGCCGACCACCATGGCCAGCACCCCCGCCAGGATCGGCGCCAGGGCGGCCGTCACGCGCCGCTGGTAGAGCCAGAGCAGCACGAACGCCAGCGGGAAGATGACCAGCTCAGCCCGGACGAAGTCCTGTCTGGCCAGCGGCACGGTCTCGCGGAACACCTCTTCCCCTCCACCGGCCCGGACCTGGAGGGGGCCCTGCTCGCCGACGATCCGCGGCACCAGCGCGGGCAGCACCCGCGCCCGCACGTGGTCGGCGTCGCCGGGGACGCGCACCACGATCAGCGCGTGCCGGCCGTCCCGGCTGCGCAGGGTGGCGGGCCTGCCCCTGGTCCAGTACGAGGAGGACTCCGCGACGCCGTCCGAGCGGCCGATCCGGTCGGTGAGGGCGCAGCCCGCCGCCTCGGCCGCGGGGTCGTCGACGGTGCCCGACCTGGGGGTGACCAGGAAGACCAGGTCGGGGCTGCCGGCGCCGAACCGGCGGGCGAGCTCGGCCTGGGCGCGGTCGGACTCCGAGCCCGGCGCCTCGAAGCGGGCCAGGGAGAGGCGGGAGACCGTACCGGCGGCCAGGACGCCCGCGACGACGAGCACGAGCGCGGACAGGGCCAGCACGAGCCGGCGGCGGCGGACGAGGAGGTGGCCCAGCCTGCGCAGCGGCGGCTCGGCGGCGGCGCGCGGGCCCCGGGTGGCGACGTTCACGGCCATGCGGGCACCGCCCGCGCCGGGCCGGATGGGCAGGTTCGCATGGGATCTCCCGAAAACTCGGTAAACTGCTCGTGTTTCGCCGTCGAACCCAGAAATACAAGTAAATGCTCGCATTTGTCAACGAGGTGACCCATGCCTGAACGCACGGTCCGCAGGCAGGCGCGCGGCCTGAAGCGGATGGCCGAGATCCTCGACGCGGCGGAGTCGGTGATCGCCGAGGTCGGCTACCCGGACATGACGACGAACCGGGTCGCCGCGCGGGCGGGGCTCTCCCCCGGGTCGCTGTACCAGTTCTTCCGGAACAAGGAGGAGATCCTGGACGGCCTGGTGTCCCGCTACACCGACGACCGGGACGAGTTCTGGGCGGCCCGGCTGGCGGCGATCACCCCGGACGTCCCGCTGGAGACACTGGCGGGGCAGCTCGTGGACGAGAGCGTGGCGTTCAAGGCCGACTCACCGGCGTACTGGTCGCTGCTGTACGGGTCGGCCACCGGCGACCGGCTCGCGGCGGCCTCCCAGCGCATGCACGCCTCGCTGGCGGAGCGGATCGCGGCGCTGCTGCGACGGCGTTCGCCCGAGCTGCCGCAGGAGCGGGCGCTGCTCAACGCGACGATGGCGCTGGCCATGGTGAAGGCGGTGCTGCCCATGCTGGGGCCGGCGACGCCCGAGCGCGGCGCGGAGCTCGTGGCCGAGCTCAAGCTCATGCTGGTCCGTTACCTGACCTGAGCCCACGATCAGGGGCGGAAGGGGCCGCTACCTGACCTGAGCCCGCGATCAGGGGCGGAAGGGGCCGCTGACCTCGAAGGTGTGGCCCTCGGTGCGGCCGCGCCTGGCCGAGAAGTAGAGCCGGTCGCCCCTCGGCGAGAAGGCCAGCCCCGTGAGCTCGGCCCCCTCGTGCCCGGTGAGCCGCAGGAACGGCGTGACGGCCCGGTCGGGCGCGATGACGTCGATCTCCGTGGTCTCCCTCGCCACGTAGAGGTCGCCCGAGGGGGCGGCGGTGATCGCGCGCACGCCCTCGCACAGCCGGTCGAGGGTGGAGGTCTGCGCGTCGTAGGCCCACAGGCCGGTGTCGCCCTTGGTGGTGAAGTAGCAGACGCCGCCCGCGTAGTGGCAGCCGTCGC
The DNA here is from genome assembly GCF_040675255.1 of Nonomuraea sp. NPDC049624. Lineage (NCBI taxonomy): Bacteria > Bacillati > Actinomycetota > Actinomycetes > Streptosporangiales > Streptosporangiaceae > Nonomuraea > Nonomuraea sp. NPDC049624. The sequence continues at coordinate 339,822 of NZ_JBFAOR010000006.1, forward strand.
CGCCGTCGAAGTGGCGGGCGTCCTCGACCTGGTGGCGGGCTGCGGTGAGCAGCGCGGCCGGGGACGGCACCGGCCGCCAGCCGCCCGACGCGCACAACACCTCCAGCGTGCCCTCCGTCAGGTCGCCCCAGTCGCCGGGGCGGAAGCGGTAGAAGCAGCCGTCGTGCTCGTCCTCGGTCATGTAGACGACGCGCCGCTCGGGGTCGCAGGCGGCGGCCTCGTGCCGGAAGCGGCCCATGGCCAGGCGGGGGCGGGCCGCGCGGGCGCCGTAGGGATCGCACTCGAAGACGCGGCCGCGGTCGCCGAGCTCGCACGACAGCCAGGTGTGCCACGGCGTGGCGCCGCCCGCGCAGTTGAGGTCGGTGCCGGACAGGATGCGGTAGGCGTCGGCGACCGAGCCGTCGGCGTGGAAGCGCAGCGCGGAGGCGCCGCCGAGCAGGGGCAGCTCGGAGTTGGAGACGTAGATCCAGCCGGCGCCGTCGGGGAAACAGGCGCCGCCGTCGGGCGCGGCGTGCCAGGTGAGCCCGGCCACCTTGTCGCCCGACCGGGCCACCACCCGGCCGGTGAAGCCCGGCGGCAGCGCGAGCCCGTCGGCGGACGCCGGCGTGAGCGGCCCGTACGGGCTGATGCCGCCCTGCAAGAGCGGGCCCGTGCGGAGGAGAGTCTTGTGGGACATCGTGGGGCCTCCCTCTAGGTGCCACGCTAGTCGACCGCACCGACATGAATGGCAAGGACTCGTGACATCAAACTCTGCGCAAACCCCGCGCTCCGTCGTGGCGTGAGATCGCCGCGGGCCCCTGGACGATGCGGGACAGTCCGTACCCACTGGGCGGAAGATCGCCCACCTCGGAGGCGGACACGCGAAAGCCCGGGCACGGTGGTCGTGCCCGGGCTCTTCGGGTGGTGCGGCCGGCGGCCGCGCGCGGTCAGCGCTGGGCCTGGAACATCCAGTGCTGCTTGTCGATGTCCTGCGTCACGGCGATGAGCAGGTCCTGGCTGACGGGGTCGGCCTCGTCGGTGGCGCGGATGCGGTCGTACATGCGCTTGCTGATGCCGTCGAGGATGTCGGTGATCGTCGCCACCACCTTGCCGTCCTCCAGCCAGCCGCGCTCGGGCTGCTGGAGCTGGGTCGACCTGGCGACGGTCGCCGAACGCCCGTCGGGGTTCACGCCGAGGGCGACCGCGCGCTCGGCGATGGTGTCCATGTGGGTACGGGCCAGGTCGGTCAGCTCGTCGAGCTGGAGGTGAATCGGGCGGAAATGGGCGCCGACGAGGTTCCAGTGCGCCTGCTTGGCGATCAGCGACAGATCGATCAGATCGACCAGGGCGCCCTGCAGGGCTTCGGCGACGGCGTTCTTGGCTTCGCCCGAGAGCGGACCGGTGATCGTAGCCATGTCGTATTTCCTCCCCTTCAGTGGTGCTTTCGCCTATTTAGAACGTCATCCGGAGCTGGATTCTTCCGATCTTTCCCTTGTTGACAGTGTAATAGTGACAGTGTCACTGTGGAGGTATGAGCGACACCTGGACCATCGGCGAGCTGGCCGAGCACGCGGCGCGGGCGCTGCGCGCCGAGGCGCAGCCGGTCAACGGCCGGGTCCGCGACGTGCCCGGGGAACGCCTGATCAGGTGGTACACCACCATCGGCCTCGTGGACCCGCCCCTGACCCGGCGCGGCAGGATCGCCCGCTACGGCCGGCGGCACCTGCTGCAACTGGTGGCGGTCAAGCGCATGCAGGCGGCGGGGCGCTCGATCGCCGAGATCCAGACGGCGCTGGCCGGCGCGACGAACGCCACGCTGGCGGCGGCCGCCGGTCTCGCCGACGTGCCGTCCACGGCCGAGGGGCGGGCGGTCCCCGGTTCCCCGCCGGACGGCCCGCGCTTCGCGGGGCCCGCGTCCGTCATCGCCACGACGGCGAACGGGACGCCCGGCGGCGAGGCAGGCCGTGAGAGGTTCTGGGCCGAACGGCCGGTCCGCCCCGCCCAGGCCGGGAGCGAACGCCCCGCCGACGCGGAAGCGGCGCATGCCGGGGGCGGCCCGGTCGCCGGGGTCGTGCTCGCGGACGGGGTGCGGGTGGTGTGGGACGGGGGGCGGCCTCCGTCCGAGGACGACGTTCAGGCGGTGCTGGCGGCGGCTGGGCCGCTGCTCGCGGTGCTCGTAGAGAGGAGACTGCTGTGAAGATCACTTCGCTGGAGCCCGCACGGTGCCTGCCGGTGCCGGACGCCGGGTTCGGCGCGCTGCTGACCGAACGCGGCAACCTGCCGCTGGACAGCGTGGACGTCCGCGCCGACATCGCCGGGCTCGTCGCCGGGGTCGAGGTCGAGCAGGGGTTCCGCAACCCGTTCGACGTCACGCTGGAGGCGACCTACGTCTTCCCGCTGCCCGACCGGGCGGCGGTGACGGGGTTCCGGATGGAGGCCGACGACCGGGTCGTGGAGGGCGTGCTGAAGGAGCGCGGCCAGGCCAGGGCCGACTACGACCAGGCGCTGCGCGAGGGCAGGCGGGCGGCCATCGCCGAGGAGGACCGGCCCGACGTCTTCACCATCCGGGTGGGCAACATCCTGCCCGGCGAACGCGTCTCGGTCCGGCTGACCATGAGCCAGCCCCTCCCCTACGAGGACGGCGCGGCGACCTTCCGGTTCCCGCTCGTCGTAGCCCCCCGGTACGTCCCGGGCACCCCGCTCGACGGCGACCCGGCGGGCTCCGGGGTGGCGCCGGACACCGACGCCGTGCCCGACGCGTCGAGGATCACGCCGCCGGTGCTGCTGCCCGGCTTCCCCAGCCCCGTGCGGCTCTCGCTCACCGCCCGCGTCGACGCCTCCGGGCTCGATCTGCGGGAGCTGGCCTCCAGCCTGCACGTGGTCGAGGAGGACGGCCACACCGTGCGCCTGCGTCCGGGCGAGCGCCTCGACCGTGACTTCATCCTGCGGCTGTCGTTCGAGGCGTCCACGTCCCTGCAGTTCGACGGGCGGGGGACGTTCGCGCTCACCGTCGTCCCGCCCGCCCTGCAGGCCGCCCGCGCGCCGCGGGACGTGGTGCTGGTGCTCGACCGTTCGGGCAGCATGGGCGGCTGGAAGATGGTCGCGGCGCGGCGGGCGGCGGCGCGCATCGTCGACACGCTGACCGCGCACGACCGTTTCAACGTGCTGACGTTCGACTCGGTGGTCGAGGCGGCGTTCGAGGGGCTGGTGGAGGCGTCCGACCGCAACCGGTACCGCGCGGTCGAGCACCTGGCGCGGGTCGACGCGCGCGGCGGCACCGAGCTGCTCGAACCGCTGCGCCGCGCCGTCGCCCTCCTCGGCGCGCCCGGCGACAGGGAGCGGGTGGTGGTGCTGGTCACCGACGGCCAGGTGGGCAACGAGGACCAGATCCTGGAGCAGGCCGGCGGCGCGCTGTCGGCGATGCGGGTGCACACGGTCGGCATCGACCGCGCGGTGAACGCCGGCTTCCTCGGCCGGCTCGCCGGGCTGGGCGCCGGCCGGTGCGAGCTGGTCGAGTCCGAGGACCGGCTCGACGCGGCGATGGAGCAGATCCACCGCAGGATCGGCGCGCCGCTGGTGACGGACCTGTCCCTGAAGGGGCTGGAGACCGAGCCCGGCTCGGTGACCCACCTCGGCTCGATCTTCCCGGGGGTCCCGCTCCGTGTGTACGGACGGTGCCGCGAGGGCGCCGAGGCCGTCACCGTGCGCGGCACGTCGGCCGGGGGGCCGTGGGAGGAGCGGGTCACGGGGGTGACCGCCGACAGTCCCGCCCTGCGCGCCGTCTGGGCCCGCGCCCACCTGCGTGAGCTGGAGGACCGGTACGCCATGGGCGAGCACGGCCTGGAGCCGCGGATCGTCGAGGTCTCGCTGGAGAACGGCGTGCTGTGCAGGTTCACGGCGTACGTGGCGATCGACACGCGGCAGGTCGCGGAGGGCGCGCCCGAGCACCGGGTCATCCAGCCGGTCGAGCCGCCCAGCGGGTGGGAGCTGCCGCCGAACCCGTCCATGGGCGGGCGGTTCGTGGCGCAGGCGATGACGATGGCGCGTCCCGCGAGCGCTCCGCGGATGATGCCGCCGGCCCCGGCGTCTCTCGACCAGGGCTTCGAACAGGGCTTCGACCGGAGCTTCGGCGCGCCGCCTACGCTCGGCGGCCCCGCCCCGGCCGACGCCCCCTTCCCGGCCCCGCCCCTGGCGGGCGGCCCCGTGGGTCCTTCGCCGTCCGCGCCCGGCGGTGGGGCGCCGTCCGCGCCCGGTTCCGGTGGCGGCCCTGGGCCCGGGGCCTCGCCGAAGTTCGCGCCTCCGTCGTCGCCGCGTCCGGCGCTCCGGCTGGAGTCGGTCCGGCCGCAGCTGAAGGCCGAGCTGGACCGGCTCAGGGCGATGCGCGTGCCGGACGCGCCGTACCTGGCCGACCTGGGCTCGCGTCTCGCGGCGCTGGCGGCGTACCTGGGCGGGAACGAGGCGCTGGCGACGCTGGCCCGCGACCTGGAGGCGGCCGAACGTCCCGGCACGGACCTCCGCGCCCTGCACGACCACGCCGTCGCAACGCTAACCGCCCTCACCGGTGCCCCCGCCGACCGCGCCCCGGCCGACCCCACCCGCCCGGAGGACCCCGTCGCCCCCGGCGACCCGCTCCCCGGGGACGGCCCGCTCGCCCCGGGCGACCCCGAGCCCGGCAAGCGCCACCGCCCCTTCTGGAAACGCGGCTGACGCTCACCTGACCCCCGGCAGCGCCGCGCCACCCCGCCGCGCTGCCGGGTGTCAGGGGTCGGCGGTGGCGCCGTTTCCAGAACCGCCGCTTCCGCCAAATGCGGGAATTCTGGATTCTTTGCCGATTTCACCGCCTAATCAACTCGACGAGCTGCGGGCCCGGCGCAATGGGCCGATGGCGGGCGTCCGTGGGACTGCGGGACCACCCGACAAGCCCCGGCGCCGGGGACGACCCGGCACATCCGCGTACCGGCGCACGGAAATCCCCGGCACGCGCGAGCACCCATTATGAATTCCACGCCCGGTCATATCCCGGCCGCGATATTCAGGCGTCCCCGGGAAAAGGCGTGCCATTCTCATGTGCCACCATCCCCCGCGGCCTCCTATTCTGGACGGGTGAGCACACTCGTCCTGGACGGCGGCCTGTCCACGCATCTGGAGTCGCTCGGCGCGGATCTGCGCGACGAGCTCTGGTCGGCACGCCTGCTGCTGGAGCAGCCCGAGCTGATCAGGCGGGTGCACGCCGACTACTACGCGGCGGGCGCCGACGTGGCCACCACGGCGAGCTACCAGGCCACCATCCCCGGCTTCCAGCGCCGCGGGCTCGACCGGTCCGAGGCCGAGCGGCTGATCAGGTTGTCGGTCGAGCTGGCCGGGCAGGCCCGCGACGAGGCCGGCCGCGGCCTGGTGGCGGCCTCGGTCGGCCCCTACGGCGCCTATCTGGCCAACGGCGCCGAGTACACCGGCGACTACGACCTCGACGAAGACGGCCTGCTGGCCTGGCACCGTCCGCGCTGGGAGATCCTGGCCGCCGCCGGGGCCGACCTGCTGGCCTGCGAGACCATCCCGTCCTACGCCGAGGCGCGGGCGCTGGCCGCGCTGCTGGCCTCCACGCCGGGGGTCAAGGCGTGGGTGAGCTTCTCCTGCCGCGACGCCGAGCGCATCAACGACGGCACCCCGATCGACCGGGCCGCCGCGCTGTTCTCCGGGAACCCGCAGGTGGTGGCGGTAGGCGTCAACTGCACGGCGCCGCGGCACATCCCCGGGCTGGTCGCCCGCCTGTCCGGCGGCCTGCCGGTCGTGGTCTACCCGAACTCGGGCGAGACGTGGGACGCCGAGCAGCGCCGGTGGCTGGGCCTGTCCGACCCGGTGGAGTACGGCCTGGCCGCCAAGGAGTGGGAGCGCGCGGGGGCGTCGCTGATCGGCGGCTGCTGCCGTACGACCCCTGAGCACATCAGGCAGATCCGCGCCCACCTGACCTGACGCCCGGCCCGCCGAGACGTCACCATCACCCCGGAACCCCCGGCCGCAGGACTCCCCCGCACACCGTACGGATGAAGCCCTGGCCGTCCGCCCGCGCACGCCGTACGGACGGAGCCCCGCCCCCACGCCCCCCGCGCACGCCGCGCCACGGGCGTGGGCGCGCGCGAGGGTCGCGAGCGGCCGGTACGGGCGGGCCGCTAGGCGGTCGCCGGAGCCGTGGTGCGACGGCGGCCGAGGAAGGCGTCGAGCGCCAGGGCGCCGCCGCCGGTGAATCCCACCGCCAGGCTCGCCGCCGCCAGCGCGAGGACGAACTCGTAGCCCCCTTCACCGGCCCCGAAGCCGCTGGAGCCGTGGACGAACACGATGGCCCCGATCATGTCGAGGGCCAGCAGCGTGCCCGCGATCGGCAGGGCGGCGCCGAGGATCAGCGCGATCCCGCCGGCCACCTCCAGCACCGCCACGGCCGGTGCGGCCACCCCGGCCAGGGGGATGCCCGCGGACTCGAAGAACTTCGTGGTGCCCGCGATGCCCATGTCGGCGAACTTCTGGTAGCCGTGCACCAGGAAGATCACGCCGACGGCGATCCTGGCCAGCAGCAGGGCGATGGGACGCGCCCGGTCGATCATGGACCCTCCAAGGGAGTCGTTCAGATTTGAACAACCACTCTACCGGTAGTTCAAATCTGAACAACAAGTACACTTGGGACGTGACGGACACCCGCTGGCTCGACGAGACGGAGATGGCCGCCTGGCGCGCCTTCCTGTCGGCCTCCCACCTGCTCGAACGACGCATCGAGGAGCAGCTCAAGGCCGCGGCCGGGCTGACGCACCCGCAGTACGAGATCCTGGTGCGGTTGTCGGCCGCTCCGGAGCGCCGGATGCGCATGACCGAGCTGGCCCGGGGCGTGGTGGTGTCGAAGAGCGCGCTGACGTACCAGATCACCCAGTTGGAGAAGGCGGGGCTGGTGGAGCGCGCCACGTGCCCGTCCGACGAGCGCGGGGTGCTGGCGGTGCTCACGGACGCGGGCGAGCGCTGCCTGGAACGCGTCGCTCCCGGGCACGTGGCGGTCGTGCGGGACTACCTGATCGACCGGCTCAGCCGCGCCGAGCTGACCTCACTGACCAGCGCGATGACGAAGAGCGAACAAGCTCTCAGGAGCTAGCCTTGGCGGCGGCGCGGCGGGCGCGTTCCATCTCGACGCGGGCGCTGGCGGCGTACTTGTCGACGTACTCCTGGCCGGACAGCTCCATCAGCGCGTACATGATCTCGTCGGTGACCGCGCGCAGGACCAGCCGGTCGTCCTCCATGCCGTAGTAGCGGGAGAAGTCGAGCGGCTTGCCGAACCGGACGCCCGGCCGGATGCCGAGCTTGGGGAACAGCCGCCCGGGCGGCATCATCTCGTACGTGTTGACCATCGCCCACGGGATGACCGGCGCCCGCGACTCCAGCGCCAGCCGGGCCACGCCGGTCTTGCCCTTGTAGAGGCGGCCGTCGGGCGAACGGGTGCCCTCGGGGTAGATGCCGAGGACGTTGCCCTCGCGCAGGATGCGCAGGCCGGTGCGGAGCGCGGCCTCGCTGGCCTTGCCGCCGGAGCGGTCGATCGGCACGGTGCCGACGCCGCTGAAGAACAGCCGGGTGAAGAAGCCCTTGATGCCGGTGCCGGTGAAGTAGTCGGCCTTGCCGAGCGAGATCACCTTGCGGCGGATCTGCAGCGGGCCGAAGAAGTGGTCGGCGAAGGAGAGGTGGTTTCCGGCCAGGATCGCGGGCCCCTGCTTGGGTACGTTGTCGCCGCCCTCCGTCCACGGGCGGAAGAGCATGAGGATCGGCTTCAAGATGGCCTTGACCACCCAGTAGAACACCCGGCCACCTCTTCCCCAGGACATCGTGATTGAGCAGAGTCATCTTCCCATCCCTGGCGAGATGCAACTACACCAGCTCTCGCACAATCACCCCTGAACGTGCGACGATCGGGCAGTTCCGGGATGAAATTGCGTCAAGGAGCTGTTATGCCGCTCATGCCAGGCGCGGAGCCCTACCACCACCGAGCGGGTCAGGTCGGTGTGCTGCTGTGCCACGGGTTCACCGGCACGCCGCAGTCGCTGCGGCCCTGGGCCGAGTACCTGGCGGGCCATGGGGTCAGCGTCTCGCTGCCCCGCCAGCCGGGGCACGGCACCACGTGGCAGGAGATGAACCGCACCCGCTGGGAAGACTGGTACGCCGAGGTGGAGAAGGCGTTCGCCGACCTCCAGGGGCGCTGCTCGGAGATGTTCGTGGCGGGCCTGTCACTGGGCGGCTGCCTGGCGCTGCGGCTGGCCGAGGTGCACGGGGACGCGATCAGGGGCGTGGTGGTGGTCAACCCGTCCATCGCCAGTGACGTGCCGCTGCTGAGGCTGGCGCCGCTGCTGAAGTGGTTCCTGCCGTCGGTGCCCGGCGTCGCCAACGACGTCAAGAAGCCCGGCGTGACCGAGCTGGCCTACGCCCGTACGCCGGTCAAGGCGGCCGCGTCGCTGCCGGGGCTGTGGTCGCTGGTGCAGGCCGACCTGGCGAAGGTCACCCAGCCGCTGCTGGTCTTCCACAGCCGTGACGACCACGTGGTGAAACCGACGAGTGTGGCGATCATTCGCCAGAAGGTCCCGCAGGCCACGATCGAGGAGCTCACGGACAGCTACCATGTTGCGACGCTTGACAACGATGCCGACAGGATCTTTGCCGGTAGCCTCGACTTCATCCGGACACATGCCTCGGTACCCTTGCAGAGGGACTGATCGCACCCAGGGGGAAGTCGCGATCGCTGCGGAGAGGCCCATCTAGGTGACGCCCCAGAGTGACGAGGACGAGGTCTGGCGGCAGATCGTCGCGTCCTTCAACGACACAGCCGAGCGCGACTCGGCCGACCAGCCATGGCCGGACAGCGAGAACGTGCCCGCCGAGCCCACCCGCAGGGTGGTCAAACCGTCCGAGGAGCCCGAGCTCGGCCAGTCCGCGCCCGACCGCGACGACCGCGACGACCGCGACGAACCCGCCCGCGACGACGAGGACGAGGGGCACTTCGAGCCGCCTCCCCCGCCGCCGCTGCCCAAGCTCGACCTGCCCACCAAGCTCGCCTGGGTGGCGCTGTTCGGCGGGCCCGCCTACCTGCTGGTGGCGGCGATGGCCAGCTGGCAGATGGAGGGGTGGGCGCTGTTCACCGCGGTGGCGGCGTTCATCGGCGGGTTCGTGGCGTTGGTCGTGCGCATGGGCGACGGGCCGCCCAACGACTCGGGCTGGGACGACGGCGCCGTGCTGTAGGCCGGCCCGCTACGACTTGGCCGTGGTGGTGCGGGGGGCGAAGGACTCCACCACGTCGGTGTAGCGGTCGGCCGCGTCGACGGCGTGGCCGACCGCCCACAGCGCCCCCTTGCCGGCCAGGTAGGCCACCGCCTGGAGGCGTACGCTGCTGCGGCCCTTCTCGGCGGCGCCGCGGATGATCTGGCAGGCGTCCTTCTCGCAGCGCATCACGAACGGCTGGGCCGCCTGCTCCGGGTCGTAGCCGGTCATCCAGTAGCGGCCCTTGCCGTCGCCGGTGACGCCGTAGAGGCGGGCGCCGGTGGCCGGGATCGCCAGGCGCTGCCAGCGCTTGCCGTTCCAGGTGAGCACGAGCGGCGAGATCTCGCCGGGACCGTGGTAGATCCCGCCGACGGCCACCGCCCGCTTGGAGCTGTCGACCTGGATGTCACGCAGGTAACCGCCGGGGACGGCGGGCACGGACATCGACTTCCAGGCCCCCGACGTGTAGTGCATGATCAGCGGCGCGCCGCCGGTGTCGCCGACGGCGAAGCCCGAGGCGACCGCGTAGAGCGCGCCCTTCTCCTTGGTCTCCTGGACGGTCCAGGTGTTGCCCTGGCCGGTGAGGATGAGCCCGTACTTCTCCCGGCTGCCGACCGCGACCACCCGGCCCGCCTTGGCGTCGATGCCGCCCAGCCAGTCGCCGGCGTGCAGCCCCTGCGGCCGGACCCGGTCGAAGCCCGTGACGTCGCCGTGGGCCAGGTAGGGCAGGCCGTCGTGGCCGTCGCCGACCGCCCACACGTCGGAGGCCCCGGCGGCGGCCAGGCCGCGCAGGTTGCCCGCGGCGGTGGCGTCGCGCACGGCCACCTCGTTCCAGGAGGCGCCGTTCCAGTGGCGGATCGTGCCGCGGTTCTTCCAGACGTCCCAGATCTCCTGCTGGCCGACCGCCCACACGTCGCCCGGCGAGACGGCGAGCACGTCGGAGAGCGAGCCGTCCGCGTCGAGGCGCGCGCTCGTCGACTTCTGCCACGCCTCGGCGGCGGGGCGGGGCTCGGCATGCGCGGCGGGCGTGACCTGCGGCAAGGCCACGGACGTCGCCAGAAGGACGGAGAGCGCACGCCGCTGAGAGCGACGGGTCATGAACAAATGCTACGGGCTGGCCCGGGCGGCTCGCCCGTCAGAGTCCAACCTGCAACTCGGCGAGCACCGGCAGATGGTCGCTGGCCCCGGCCAGATCGGCGTTCCCGGCCGCCACTCCCCCGCAGGACAGGACGCGTGCCTCGCGCGCGGCGAACACCGCGTCGATGCGCTCGGCGGGCCGTGCGGCGGGGAAGGTCAGCCCGTCGCCCGCGGGCGCGACGGCGTGGCAGTCGGACAGCCGGGCGGCCAGGAAACGCCAGGCCGGCTGGTGTCCCCGCTCGTTGACGTCGGCGCCGACCACGACGGCGGCGTCGTGCGCGGCGGCCGCCCGTTCCATGAGGGACATGGCCTCGCCCGCGTGCCGCAGCCGGGCGGCGAGGTGCAGGTCGAGGTGGAGCGAGCCGACGGCCAGCCGCGCGCCGCCGATCTCGACGACGGCGACGGCCAGCACCCGGCGTTCCAGGCCGGGGAACGCCTTGAGCCGGTGCAGCCGCGCCTCCAGCACCCGGGCCCGCGGACCGGCCAGCACGCACACGCCACCGGCGCGTCCGGGCGTGGCCACCCGCAGCCCGCCGGCCTCGGCCAGGGCCCGGCGCCTGGCCCGCCACCGGGCGAACCTCGGCGCCTCCTGGACGCACACCAGGTCGGCCCGCATGGCGGCGAGCACCCGGCGCAGCGCGGGCACGTCGTCGCGCATGCTGCGCACGTTGTACGAGGCGACCCTGACCAGCACGCCGTCGCGCATGCCCGGCGTGCCGGACGAGGGAGCCACGGCCGGCACGCGCTAGCGCCGCCTGGCCAGGTCGGCGGCCCCGACCACCCCGGCGGACGCGCCCAGCTCGGCCAGCCGGATCTCGGCGAGCGGCCGGTGGCCGTGGCCGGTGAGCTGCCTGGCGAACACCTCGCGGGCCTCGTCGAGGAACAGGTCGGCGGCCCGGGAGACGCCGCCGCCGACGATGAAGCAGCCGGGGTCGAGCACGGCGGCCAGGTCGGCCATGCCCTGCCCGAGCCAGTCGGCCAGGCTGCGGAAGGCGGCCAGCGCGGCCTTGTCGCCCAGCCGGGCGGCCTCGGTCACCTCTTCGCCCTCGATCCGGCCGCCGGCCAGGCCGAGCAGGATCTCGGCGCGGTCGGGCTGCCGGGCGGCGATCTCCCTGGCCTCCTTGACCAGGGCCTGGCCGCTGGCGTACTGCTCCCAGCAGCCGATGTTGCCGCAGCCGCACACCCGTCCGTCGGGCACGACCTGCATGTGGCCGAGCTCGGCGCCCATGCCCCAGCGGCCGCGGTAGAGGGCGCCGTCGATGACGATGCCGCCGCCGATGCCGGTGCCGAGCGTCAGGCAGACGACGTGGGACTGGCCGCGCCCGGCGCCGAACCTGGTCTCGCCCCAGGCCATGGCGTTGGCGTCGTTCTCGATCACGACGGGCAGGCCGACCAGGTCGCTGATCTTCTTCTGCAGCGGCTCCTCGCGCCAGGCGAGGTTGGGGGCGAAGCGCACGATCGAGCGGGTCTCGTCGACGAACCCGGCCGCGCCGACGCCGACCGCCTCGACGTCCCTGCCCTGCGACAGCTCGCGGACGACGTCCGCGACCGTGTCGGCGACCACGTCGGGCCGGTCGGCCGCGGTCGGCCTGAGCGTGTGTTCGACGATCTCGCCGTTGTCGTCGACCACGCCCGCGGCGACCTTGGTACCGCCGATGTCGACACCGATCGTGAGCATGCCGCGTGTCTCCCTATCCCAGATCTATGTGTTCCACGTCGCCGCGGTCGCGGTCACGGGTGTCGCGCGGCCCGCGGGGGGCGGGCCTGCTCAGCGCGTCGAAGGCGCCGCGCACCGCGGCGAACAGCTCGCCGCCCGCGGCCACCAGGTGACCGGTCACGTCGGAGCCCGACTCCCGCTGCGCCGCGATCGCCCGGCACACCGGGCAGGCGCGGCAGATGTACTCGTCGTGGGGCTCGGACACCGCCTCGCTCCACACGTCCCGCTCCTTGCGGGCGCCGCCGCCCGTGAAGGAGTTGTAGACGGTCCTGCCGACCTGGCGCGTGGCGCGCCCCTGGATCGTCTCGAACAGCTTGCGCGCCTCGTCGGCCACGGTGCCGATGGGGTCTCTGTCGTTGTTGTCGGTCATCTGGCCCTCCCTGCGTATGGTTCGCTCATCCTGCTCAACTCATTCGGAGCCGGATTCGCTCCCCACACTGAACCGTATTCTCAGCGCGCCGTCGCGGAGCACGGCGGAGCCGATCTTCCTGCGGGCCAGCGCCGCGGGCAGCGCGAGGATCCGGCGGTACGGGCCGGCGGTGATGATGAGCTCGTCGCCCTTGCGGGCCAGGTCGACGTCGTCGTGGTCGGCGCCGGGCAGGGCGAGCGTCAGCTCGTCGGCGCTGAGCCGCAGCGGCGGCTCGACGGCGGGCGCGGCGAACGGGTCGGTGTCCCCGTAGACGGAGGCGCCCACCTCGGCCAGCGCGCGCCGGCCGACCGGCTCGGCCGGCAGGTACGGCACGGTGTGGACGGGCAGCGGCGCGAACGACTCCTCGGCCTCGGCCAGCAACCTGGCCTGGGCGCTCACCCAGTTGGCCCGCCACTCGTCGGCGCCGCCGGCCGGGAAGACCCGGTTGGCGATGACGGCGTCGACGCGGTAGCCGTACAGGTTGAGCGAGGTGAGGGTGCGCCTGGCCTCGGCGAGCACCACGGCCTCGGGGGTGAGCACCAGCCGCACGGACGCGCTGTCGCCGGTGAGCAGCTCGCGCACCTCCATCAGCCCGCGGTGGAACCGCTCGGCGGCGTTCATGACGTCGTCGTCCGGCGCGCTGATCCGGGCCACGCTGCGCATGAACGGCGAGACGACCTTGACGAGCTTGCGGCCGACCGGCATGAGCCTGGTGACGTGCCAGTCGAGCGCCTCGGGCAGCGCCAGCAGCCGCAGCGTCTCGGCGGTGGGTGCGCAGTCGATGACGATGACGTCCCAGGCGCCCTGGCGGGCGTGCTCGCGCAGTTCGAGCAGGGCGATGACCTCCTCGGCGCCGGGCAGCACGGTGATCTCCTCGGAGGTGATCTCGTCGAGGCCCAGCTCGGTGAGCACGCCCCTGGCGTAGTGCTGCAGGTCGCCCCAGTGGCGCTCCAGGGTCTTCTGCGTGTCGACCTGGTGCAGGTGGAGGCCGGGCGCGATCTCGCCGGGCTCGACGGCGAGCGCGTCGGCCAGCGAGTGCGCGGTGTCGGTGGAGACGATGAGCGTCTTGAGCCCGCGCTCGGCGGCCAGCGTGGCGGTCGCGGCGGCGGCGGTGGTCTTGCCCACGCCGCCCTTGCCGGTGAAGAGCAGGACGCGGGGGCTCACCGGGTACGGCCCTCGACGCGCTTCTTCAGGCCCTTGAGCGCGGTGTCCACGATCACCTTCTCGGCCTTGCGCTTGATCATCCCGATCATGGGCACCGTGAGGTCGACGGTGAGCTCGTACGTCACGTCGGTGCCACTGCCCGTCTCGGTGAGCTGGTAACTTCCGCGCAGGTCGCCGACCATCTTGCCCGGCTCGACCACCTGCCAGCGCACGCCGTCGTCGCCGTCCCAGGCGTAGGCCAGGGTGTAGGTGTCGTTGATCACGCCCGCGTCGAGGACGAACCGCACCTGCTCGGGCCGCCCGTCGGCGCCCGTGCTGACGACCTCGGCGCGCTTGATCGATCCGGCCCATTCGGGATAGGCGGGGAAGTCGGCGATGACCGCCATGACCTCTGCGCGGCCGGCGCCGATGGTGGTGCTCGAAGTGGTGCGATCAGCCATGCGACCACCGTAATGCAGAATCCGCCCGTTGCGGCGGAGCGCCGGTCACGGGCCGCCCGGCTCACCATTCCAGGACGAACGGCTCTCCTCTCCCGCGGAAGTGGCCGACGTTCACGCACTCGGTGCGGCCCACGCGGGCGCGGCGGTGGAGGGGCTGGTGGACGTGGCCGAACAGGGCGTAACGCGGCTGGGTGCGCCGGATGGCGGCCAGCGTGGCCTCGCTGCCGCGCTCGAAGCGCCTGGCCACGACGTCGTAGAGCAGCTCGGGCAGGGCGGGCGGGATGTGGCAGCACAGCACGTCGACCTCGCCGATCGCCTCCACCTTGGCGGCGTACTCCTCGTCGCCGATCTCGTACGGGGTGCGGTAGGGGGTCTTGAGGCCGCCGCCGACGAAGCCGAAGCGCAGGCCGCCGATCTCCACCACCTCGCCGTCGAGCACCTGATGGCCCGGTTTGAGGTAGTCGGGCCACAGGCGGGGAATGTCCACGTTGCCGTAGGTGAGGTAGGCGGGGGTGGGCATGGCCGCGAAGAGGGTGGCGTACTGGGCGCGCACGTTGCGCTCGATGTGCTCGCGCGGGTCGCCGTCGAGGGTGGCCCACAGGCGCGCCGACATGGCCCTGGCCTCGTCGAAGCGCTTGGCCGTGCGCAGGGCGATGAACTCGGCGGCCCGCTCCGCGCCGAACAGGTCGGCGAAGATGCCGTTGGCGTGGTCGTCGTAGTCGATGAAGAGGATCAGGTCGCCCAGGCACACCAGCGCGTCGGCGCCCTCGCCCGCGCGGGCCAGCGCGTCGGCCCTGCCGTGCACGTCACTCACCACGTGGACCCTCATGGGGAAATCCTAGGTGGGACGGCTGCTAGCGTGATGAACGCCCTTCATAACGCTCCCATGACGATGCTACCGGCGCGTAACTTAAGGCGGTAACGTCCAGGCGGTCCCCGTAGAGGAGTTGAAAGTTCGTGCGCGAGTACAGCGTCCCCGTCCTGGTCGATGTGCCTGCCTCAGCAAGCCTGCCCGACACGGTCTTCGACCGGGCCGAGCGGGAGCCCGGCACCGTGATCATGCGCCGCAAGACCGAGGACGGCTGGCCCGTCGTGACCGCGGGCGAGTTCCGCGACCAGGTGGTCGAGGTGGCCAGGGGGCTCATCGCGGCCGGGATCGAGCACGGCGACCGGGTCGCGCTGATGTCGCGCACGCGTTACGAGTGGACGCTGGTCGACTACGCCCTGTGGTCCGTCGGCGCGGTCACCGTCCCGATCTACGAGACGTCGTCGGTGGAGCAGGTCCGGTGGATCCTGGCCGACAGCGAGGCCAAGGCGGCCTTCGTCGAGCTCGACGCGCACGAGGAGACCGTGCGCGAGGCCGCGCCCGAGCTCAAGGCCGTGTGGCGGGTCGAGGGGCGGCTCGACGCGGAGGGCGTGCCCGACTCGGCCGTCGAGGAGCGCAGGAAGAAGGTCGTCGCCGCCGACCTGGCCACGATCGTCTACACCTCGGGCACCACCGGCCGTCCCAAGGGCTGCCGGATCACCCACGACAACCTGCTGTTCACCGCGCTCAACGTGCTGCGCGGGCCGCTCGACCCGCTGTTCAGCTCGAACGCCCCGGCGGCGCTGCTGTTCCTGCCGCTCGCGCACATCTTCGCGCGGATGATCCAGGTGGTGCTGGTCGAGGCCGGCGCGATCATGGCACACACCCCGAACATGAAGAACGTCGCCCCCGATCTCCAGGACTTCAAGCCGACGTTCCTGCTGGGCGTGCCGCGCGTGTTCGAGAAGGTCTACAACGGCGCCGAGCAGAAGGCCGCCGCGGGCGGCAAGGGCAAGATCTTCGCCCGCGCCGTCGACGTGGCGGTGGCCTGGAGCAAGGCCGAGGCGTCCGGCGGCGCGCCGCTCGGCCTGCGGCTGCGCCACCTGCTGTTCGACCGGCTGGTCTACGCCAAGCTGCGGGCGGCCACCGGCGGCCGGCTGTCGGCCGCCGTCTCCGGCGGCTCGGCGCTCGGCGACCGGCTCGGCCACTTCTTCCGGGGCGTCGGCATCGAGGTCTTCGAGGGCTACGGCCTGACCGAGACCTCCGCCCCCATCTCGGTCAACATGCCGGGCGCCAACAAGATCGGCACGGTCGGCAAGCCGCTGCCCGGCGTCGCGGTCCGCATCGGCGACGACGGCGAGATCCTGGCCAAGGGCCGCAACGTCTTCCACGGCTACTGGAAGAACGACGCCGCCACCGCCGAGGCGGTCGACGCCGACGGCTGGTACCACACGGGCGACGTGGGCGAGCTCGACGCCGACGGCTACCTGCGCATCACCGGCCGCAAGAAGGAGATCCTGGTGACGGCCGCGGGCAAGAACGTCGCCCCTGGCCCGCTGGAGGACGCGCTGCGCGCCCACCCGCTGGTGTCCCAGGCGATGATCGTCGGCGAAGGCCGCCCGTTCGTCGCCGCGCTGGTCACGCTCGACCCCGAGGCGACGCCCGCCGGGCGCGGCGCGGCCGAGCTGCGCACCGACCCGGCGATCCTGGCGCAGGTCCAGGAGGCCGTCGACCGGGCCAACGGCATGGTGTCGAAGGCCGAGCAGATCAAGAAGTTCACGATCCTCGACGCCGACCTCACCGAGGAGAGCGGCCACCTGACGCCGACGCTGAAGGTCAAGCGCAACCTGGTGATGCGCGACTACGCCAAGGAGATCGACGAGCTCTACCGCCACTAGCCGTCAGGCGGCCCCCACCAGCTCACCGGCCGGCTCATCGGCCGGGTCGCCGGCCCGCTCGGTCGCAACCAGGATCGCGGCCAGGGCCTGGCGGGTGGCCTGGAGCTCGGCCAGCTGCTCGTCCAGGCCGGTGAGCCGGCCGCGGAGGGCGTCGAGGGTGCACGCGTCCAGCACCTCGCCGGAGCCGGAGGCGCACGGGAGCACGTCCTTGATCACTTTGGTCGGCAGGCCCGCGGCGAGCAGCGTGCGGATGCGCCGGACCACGACGGGCGCGTCCGTTCCGTAGCGCCGGTGACCGCCGTCGGCCCGGTACGACGTCAGCAGCCCCTGCTCCTCGTAGTAGCGCAGCAGCCGGGGGCTGACCCCGGTCTCCGCGGAGAGCGCGCCGATCTTCACGTGATGCTCCTCACACCCGCTTGCATCTCACATCGATGTGAGCTTCTAGCGTGACGTCCATGAGAGAAATTCCTCGCGAAACTGTACAGACGTTCACCATTGGCGGAGACCTGGAGGTGCGCCGGATCGGCTACGGGTCGATGCGGCTGGCCGACGCCCCCGACCCCGCGCGCCCAGCGATGGAAGCGCCCATCTGGGAGGCGCCGGCGGACCGGGCGGGCGCCGTGGCCGTGTTGCGCCGGGCGGCCGAGCTGGGCGTGAACCTCTTCGACACCGCCGACTCCTACGCGCTCGGCGCCAACGAGGAGCTGATCGCCGAGGCGCTGCACCCGTACGGGGACGGCGTGGCGGTGGCCACCAAGATCGGCGTGCTGCGGCCCTCCCCCGCCGAGTGGGTGCCGCTCGGCCATCCGGCCTACCTGCGCCAGCAGGCCGAGCTGAGCCTGCGCCGGCTGCGGGTGGAGCGCATCGACCTGCTCCAGCTGCACCGCCTGGACCCGGCCTACCCGCTCGCCGACCAGATCGGCGCGCTCAAGCAGCTCAGGGACGAGGGCAAGGTCCGGCACATCGGCCTGTCGGAGGTGAGCGTCGAGGAGCTGCGCCGGGCGGCGGAGATCACGCCGATCGCGGCCGTGCAGAACATGTACAACCTGGCCACCCGGCAGCACGAGGACGTCGTGGACCACGCCGCCGCGCACGGCATCGCGTTCCTGCCCTTCTTCCCGATCGCGGCGGGCTCGCACGCCGGGCCCGGCACGCCGCTGGCGGCGGTGGCGGCCGAGATCGGCGTCACCCCGGCCCAGGCGTCGCTGGCCTGGCTGCTGCGCCGCTCCCCCGCGGTGATCCCGATCCCGGGCACCTCCTCGATCGGGCACCTGGAGGAGAACGTGGCGGCGTTGTCGGTCGAGCTCTCCGACGAGCAGTACGACCGGCTGTCGGCGGCGGTCGCTTGAGGCCGCCGCCCGCGAGCGGGGGCGCGGCGCGGCCCCTCGACCGGTGACGGGCCTCATCTCGGGACGGGCCGTGCCTCCGCCAGGACGAGCCGGCCCGCCCGTTCCGACAGCGCCTGCCTGGCCGCCTCCGGCAGGCCGGTGTCGGAGACGACCACGTCGGCCTCGCCGAGCTCGGCGATCGTGCTGATGCCGACGGTCCCCCACTTGGTGTGGTCGGCCAGCACGACGAGCCGGGAGGCCGCCTCGACCAGCGCGCGGTCGGTCTCGGCCTCCATCATGTTGGGGGTGGTGAAGCCCGTCCGCGCGGTCATGCCGTGCACGCCGAGGAAGAGCAGGTCCACGTTGAGCCGGCGGATCGCGGCGACCGCGACCGGGCCGACCAGGGCGTCGGAGGGGGTGCGCACGCCGCCGGTGAGCACGACCGTCTGGTCGGGGCGGCCGGCGTGCTGGAAGACGTCGGCGACGCGGACGGAGTTCGTCACGACGGTCAGGCCGGGGACCTGGCCCAGGTGGTGGGCGAGCGTCCAGGTCGTCGTGCCGGCCGACAGGGCCACGGCCGTGCCGGGGCGGACGAGCGCGACGGCGTGCCCGGCGATGGCCTGCTTCTCCGCCTCCTGCTGCACGGACTTGGCGGCGAAGCCGGGCTCGTTCGTGGCGCCGATCGTGGTCGCGCCGCCGTGCACCTTGGCCAGCAGGCCGCGCTCGGCCAGCAGCTCCAGGTCACGCCGGATCGTGATGTCGGAGACGCCGAACGTGCGCACCAGGTCCACGACCCGGACGCCGCCGTTCTGCCGGACGAGGTCCAGGATCGCCTGCTGACGCTGCGGGGCGAGCATCGCATCACCAGATCCCAACAGGTTCCGACACATCCCGTCCGCATCATGACATGACACCGACCTGGTGAATGCGTCGAAAACGTCATGAAACAGTGCGTTGACAGCGGTAGGGCTTCGTCTTTCGATGAATGGGTGTGAGCGAACTCGGGGGAATCTGAAGGGTCCGGCAAGGAGGAACCACCATGGACCGACACATGCCGATCTCCCGCCGCCGTCTACTGCTCGGAGCCGCCGCGTTCGGCGTGCCCGCCGTCCTCGTCGGGTGCGGATCCGGCAGCCCCTCCACCGGGCCCGGCAGGTCGTCCGGCGCTGGGACGGGCACGGTCACGATCGGCTCGAACGCCTCCGACGAGGTCCCCAAGAAGGCCCTGGAGACCGTGCTCAAGGGCTTCACCCAGGCCGTCCCGAAGGTCAACACGGTCGACCACAACACGTTCCAGGAGAACATCAACCGCTATCTCAAGGGCACGCCCGACGACGTGTTCACCTGGTTCGCCGGTTACCGGATGCGCTTCTTCGCCGAGCAGGGCCTGGCGACCGACATCTCGGACGTGTGGCGGGAGATCGGCGGCGACTACACGCAGGCGTTCAAGGACCAGTCGACCGGCACCGACGGCAAGCAGTACTTCGTGCCGTTCACCTACTACCCGTGGGCCGTCTTCTACCGCAAGAGCCTGTGGCGGGCCAAGGGGTACGAGCCCCCGCGGACCCTGGACGAGTTCACCGCCCTGGCCAGGAGGATGAAGGCCGACGGGCTGGTCCCGATCGCGTTCGCCGACAAGGACGGCTGGCCGGCGATGGGCACGTTCGACATCCTGAACATGCGCACGAACGGCTACGACTTCCACATCTCGCTCATGGCCGGCAAGGAGTCGTGGACCGACCCCAGGGTCAGGCAGGTCTTCGACACCTGGCGGGGGCTGATGGAGTACCACCAGCCGGCCGCGCTCGGGCGTACCTGGCAGGAGGCCGGGCAGTCGCTCGCGCAGAAGAAGACCGGCATGATCCTGCTCGGCATGTTCGTCGCCCAGCAGTTCCCCGAGGCCGACCGCGACGACCTCGACTTCTTCACCTTCCCCGAGATCGACCCCGCCCACGGCACCGACTCGATCGACGCCCCCATCGACGGCTACATGATCTCGGCCAAGGCCAGGAACGTGGACGGCGCCAAGGCGCTGCTGAAGCACCTGGCCAAGGGCTCGTCCCAGAACGAGGCGACCAGGCTGGACCCGGGCACGCTGGCCTCCAGCTCCAAGGCCGACACCAGCGGCTACAGCGCCCTGCAGAAGCGCGGCGCCGAACTGGTCTCCCAGGCCACCCACCTGGCGCAGTTCCTCGACCGCGACACCCGGCCGGACTTCGCCTCCACCGTGATGATCCCGTCCCTGCAGGCGTTCGTCGGCGCGCCGGACGAGATCGACTCCCTGCTGGCGGGCATCGAGAAGCAGAAGGCCAACATCTTCCGCTGATGACCGTCAAAACCCGTCGCTACTCCGCCCGGGACGTGACCGTGCTGGTCATCGGGCTGGGGATGGCCGTCATCGTCAACGTGGGCCTCATCTGGGGGCCCGCGCTGGCCTCCGTCGCGCTGTCCGGCACCGACTGGAACGGCATCGGGCCGATCGAGTGGGTGGGCGGGCGCAACTACCACGACCTGGCCACCGCGTACCCGCCGTTCTGGTCGGCGGTGCGCAACAACGTGTTGTGGCTGGGCTTCCTGGGGCTGGTCGCGACGCCGTTCGGGCTGTTCTGCGCGGTGCTGCTGGACCGGCGGCTGCGCTGGTCGCGGGTCTACCAGAGCGCGCTCTACCTGCCGGTCGTGTTGTCGCTGGCCGTGGTGGGCTTCATCGCCCAGCTCGTCTACTCCTCCGACTACGGCGTGCTGAACGCGGTCACCGGCCTGACCGTGGACTGGCTGGGCGACCGGTCGATCAACATCTGGGTCGTGATGGTCGCGGCCGGCTGGCGGCACGTCGGCTACGTCATGATCATCTACCTGGCCGGGCTCAAGGCCGTGGACCCGGCGCTGAAGGAGGCCGCCGCCATCGACGGCGCCACCGAGGCGCAGGCCTTCTTCCGCGTGGTGTTCCCGACGCTGCGGCCGGTCAACGTGATCGTGCTGGTCATCACCGTGATCGAGGCGCTGCGCGCGTTCGACGTCGTCTACGCCGTCAACAAGGGCAGGAACGGCCTGGAGCTGCTGTCGGTGCTGGTCACCGAGAACATCGTGGGCGAGGCCGGCCGCATCGGCTTCGGCTCGGCCATCGCCGTGATCCTGCTGGTCATCTCGCTGGGGTTCATCGTCACGTACCTGTCGCAGTTGTTCAAGGAGGAGCGATGACGCTCACCGCGCCCGCCGCCGCTCCCCCGGCGCAAGGCCGGCGGCCGCCCGCGCGCCGGCCCGTGCGGCCGCTGCGCGTCCTGCTGCACGCCTTCCTCGCGCTGGTCGCGCTGGGCTGGGTGCTGCCGCTGGCCCTGTCGGTCTACGCCTCGCTGCGGCCGTACGAGGAGACGGCCCGGCTGGGCTACCTGTCGGTGCCCGAGCACCTCACGCTCGGCTACTACGCCGAGGCGTGGAGCCAGGCCGAGCTGCCCCGCTACTACCTGAACACGCTGATCATCGTCGTCCCCGGGGTGCTGGTCACGCTGTTGCTGGCCTCGTTCACGGCGTTCGCCGTCGCGCGGGTGCGCGTCCCGGGGCGCAAGGCGCTGCTGATCGTGTTCACCGCCGGGAACCTGATGCCGCCGCAGGTGCTCATCACCCCGCTCTACACCCTCTACACGCTGGTGCCGCTGCCCGCCTGGCTGTCGGACTCCCAGTCGCTCTACGACTCCTACCTCGGGCTGATCCTCATCCACGTGGCGTTCCAGTTCGGCTTCTGCGTCTTCGTCATCGCGAACTTCATGCGGACGATCCCGGAGGAGATCACCGAGGCGGCGCTCGTGGACGGCGCGAGCGTGTGGAAGCGCTACTGGCGGCTCACCCTGCCGCTGTGCAGGCCGGTGCTGGCGGCGCTGGCCACCCTGGAGTTCACCTGGATGTACAACGACTTCCTGTGGGCGCTGGTGCTGATGTCCTCGGGCGACAAACTGCCGGTGACCTCGGCGCTGAACAACCTGCGCGGCCAGTTCTTCACCGACTACAACCTGCTGGCGGCCGGGTCCCTGCTGGTGGCGCTGCCCACGCTGGTCGTCTTCCAGCTCCTGCACAAGCAGTTCGTCGCCGGGCTCACGCTGGGCTCGACCAAGGGCTAGGTGTTCTGGTCCCATGAGGTCGATCAGGAGGGGCGGAGCAGGGCGTGGAAGCGGGTGGCGACCTGCTCCCACGTCCACTCGCGGGTGATCCAGTCGCGGCCGCGGGCGCCCATCTTGCGCGCCCGCGCGGGGTCGGAGAGCAGGTCGACGACGGCCTGGGCGACGTCCGCGACGTCCGAGCCGTCCACGACCAGGCCCGTCTCCCCGGGCCGGACGGCGTCCGGCGCGCCGCCGGAGTCGCCCGCGACCACCGGCAGGCCGGTCGCCGAAGCCTCCAGGAAGACGATCCCGAGGCCCTCGACGTCCACGCCGTTGAAGCGGGTGCGGCAGGGCATCGCGAAGACGTCGGCCGCCGCGTAGTAGCCGGGCAGGCTCGCGGCGGGGACCGTGCCGGTGAACCTGATCGACTCGTGCCCGCCCGCCAGGCGCTCCAGCCGCGACCGGTACGGGCCGCCGCCCACCAGCAGCAGCACCGCGTCCGGCACCGCGCGCAGCACCCTGGGCCAGGCCCGGATGAGCTGGTCCTGGCCCTTGCGCGGGACCAGCCGGGACACGCAGGCCACCACCGACCGGCCGTCGAGGCCCAGCTCCGCCTTGGCGGCCCCCGGGTGGAACTGCTCGACGTCCACGCCGGGCGCGAGGCGTACGAGCTTGTGCGGGGGGATCGCCGCGGCCAGGCGCTGCCGCGTGTAGTCGCCCAGGTAGGTCACCACGTCGGCGTGCGCGCCGATCCTGCGCAGCACCGAGCGGAAGCCCGGCGCGCCCGCCCACGACGCCTCGTGGCCGTGGGTGAGCATCACCACCCGCCGCGCGCCCGCCGCGCGCAGGCGGGGGGCGAGCAGGCCGAGCGGCGCGGCCGCGCCGAAGACGACGGTCTCGGCGCGGTGCTCGGCCACCAGCCCGGCCGCCCTGCGCGCGACGGCCGGAGTGGGCAGCATCAGCCGCGTCGGGTGCCGGACGACCCGGTACGGCTGACGCCGGTCGAACTCCTCGCATCCCGGCCAGGCGGGGGCGTAGACGGCCACGCCCGGCGTGCGGAGCGCGAGTCCGTGCACGAACGACTGGATGCCGCCCGGCCTGGGCGGGAAGTCGTTCGTCACGAAGACCACGTCGGTCACGGTTCGGGGACGCCGTTCAGTCTCGCCCACGAGCGGGCCAGGGCGATGCGCTCGGGGCTGGAGGGATGGGAGGCATAGAGCACATATTCCACCGCATCCGGCGACAAGTCGGAAATGTTGGTTATGGCGAGGCGTTTCTGCATCGCGACGAACGTGGCCGGATCCCTGGTGAGGTCGAGGGCGTGCACGTCGGCCCGCGCCTCCACGTGCCGCGTGATCAGGTTCTGGGCCGGGTCGGAGACCAGCGAGGCCAGCGTCATCAGCCCCATGAGCACGCCGATGGCGCGCGGGTCGGCCACCGAGGCGATCCCCGTACGCCGCCGCAGCGGCCCGACCAGCAGGAACAGGCCGATCGCGCCGAAGGCGGCCAGCAGGCCGCCGAGCAGCGTGCCGCCGAGCACGTCGGCGTGCTTGGCGTGGCCCAGCTCGTGCGCGACCACCAGCTCGACCTCCGACTCCGGCGCCTTGAGCAGCGTGTCGTACACGACGATCCGGCGGGTGGCCCCGAAGCCCGACACGTACGCGTTGAGCGCCGTGGTGCGCCGCGAGGCGTCGGCGACCAGCACGTCCTCGACCGGGACGCCGTCCCGCTCGGCCATGGCCAGCAGCTCCGACCGCAACGAGCCCTGCGGCATGGAGGTGAAGTCGTTGAACAGCGGCTCGAACACCACCGGATAGACGTACGACACGCCCAGGGTGAGCGCGAAGGCGCCCACGGCGGCCGGGATCCACCAGCGGCGCACCCTGCGCGCCAGCGCCACGAGGGCCAGCAGCATGACGGCCGTCAGCAGCACGCTGACGCCGGTGTTCTTGAGCCGGTCGGCGGTCCAGCCCGCCCAGTCCTGGGTGGACAGGCCGTAGTCGCGCAGGATCGTCTCGAACCACATGCCGAGCGGCCACCTCAGCACCTCGGTGATCGCGGTGAGCACCACCACACCGAGGAGCACCCGCACCCACCACGGGCCCCTGAGCACGCCGAGCACCTTGGCCGCGAACGGTGTCAGGACCAGCAGCCCGGCGAACAGGACCGTGAGGCCGAGCGAGATGTAGCCGGGCAGGGTCGTGGCCGCGTCGAACGCCTGCGCCCTGGCGATCTGGGCGGCGCTGAAGTCGCGGGCGGGGTCGGGGGCGACGGCGGGCGCGCCCGCCGCCAGGACCCGCCAGGGGGTGGTGAACGCGGCCACCGCCAGGATCACGCCGCCGACCAGGACCAGGGCGGCGCCGGCCGCGCGCCTGGAGCGGGATTCCGCGCGTTGGCGTTCGCGGGCGATCAGGTGCTCCGCCGTTCCCGTCAGCTTGCCGGTTCCCGGACGGGGGTCGGCGTCCTCGGTGAGGGGGACGGCGGGGTCGTCCGTGCCCTCGGCGGCCTGCGCGGGGGCCGAGGCGTCGGCGGCGGGGGCGCCGGCGCGGGTCGCGTGGGGGCGGTCGTCGGGGGTGGGGGGCTGGGGGTGACGGGGGTCCTCGGTGTCGGGGTCGGCGTCCGCGTCGGGGCGGGCGTCCGGGCGGGCGTCCGGATCGTCCGGGTCGTCGGGGTGTCCCGGGGATTCGGGGGGCTCGTTGGTGCCGGACGGCTCCTGCGGCGCACCGTCGCCGGGCCGGTCTCCGCCGTCGTCCCTGATGGCCACACCTCCGCCGTGCGCCGCCGTGCCGGGCTCGTCGGCCACTCCGGCGACCGCTCCGGCGGGCTCGTCCCCTTCCCGGGGCGGGTCGTTCCGCTCGCTCATCTGCCTCCCCTTCACGCGAGCTGCTCTCGTACGTACTCGCGCCACCGTGCCGCCAGCGTCTCGGCGGTGAGCCCCACGGAGGCGAGCGCCTGATCGACGCCGGCCACGCGGGCATCACGGTAGAGCCGTACCAGGGTCCCGTCACCGAACCGGTCTGCGAGGAAGCGACACGCCATCCAGGCCTCCTGGTACGCCCGCGCGAGCCGTCCGGGGTCGGCCGCCGTGGGGGCGAAAGTCGCAGGTCCGGGCAACTCGCTCGGCAGCCGGCCGGCCCGTACGTCGGCGGCCAGTTCGGCGGCGGCCGTCCCGACGGGTAGCCCGGCGTCGCGGTAGGCCACGTAGTCGGCGAACCCCTCGTAGAGCCAGACGGGCAGCCGGTCGGTGCCCGCGGCGACGTGGGTGAGCTCATGGGTGAGGACGACGTCGCGTCCCGTGGGGGTGAGCCGGGCGAAGGAGCCGGGCACGACGATCACCCTGGCGCCGTCGGCCACCGCGGCCAGCCCGTCCAGCGGGCCCGTGCCCGCCAGCCCGGCCGCCTCCGCGTCGGAGTCCGGCACGACGACCAGCGCGCGTACCGGCCGGCCGAGCACCGCGGACACCCGCGCTCCGGCGAGGTCCGCGCGGCGGGCCAGATCGGCGAGCACGCCGGGGTCGGCGCGATGCCCCACCACCACGGACCGTGCGCCGCGGGCCACCTGACCGCCGTCGCTCCACAGACCGCGCGCCCCGGCGGGCAGGACGGCGGCGGGCGGCGCGTCGGCGACCACGAGAACCGCCGCCAGCAGCAGGACCGAGAGGAGCAGGCGCGGACCGCGGAGGGACGGACGCACCTGCGAGGACACGGCCCGATGCTAGTAGGCCCACGCCCCTCCCGGCCCCTTCACGAGACCGGCCCCTTACGAGACCAGCCCTTCACGGGCCCGGGCATGCGACAGGCCCCGGCCCGGACCGGGGAGGGTCCGGGCGGGGCCCGTTGTCACGCGCCGGGACGCACCGCGCCGACGAACGACGACTTCCGCCATCCGCCCAGTTTGTCGATGCGCACCCGTTCGCCGGTCCGCGGCGAATGGACCATCTTGCCGTGGCCGACGTACATGCCGACGTGGCCCAGCCCGTTGAAGAACATCAGGTCACCCGGCTTGAGATTGCGCCAGGAGACCTTCCGCTTGATGCGGGCGAACTGGCTGTTCGTCACGCGCGGGAGTCGTACTCCGGCCTTCTTCCAGGCGTACTGGACGAGTCCGGAGCAGTCGAACGCACCAGGGCCCGTGGCCCCGTACCGGTACGGGTCGCCGACCTGATGCTTGGCGACGGCGACGGCCCTGCGGGCCCTCGACGCCTGCCGCGCGGCCTTCGCCGACTTCGCGGACCTGACGGTCTTCGCCGACTTGGCCGACTTCGCAGTGGCCGCCTTGGCGGTGCTGGACACCGCGGTGAGCCTGACGGCCGATTCGCTCACCGTCTGCGCCCCGGCCGGTACGGCATGGAGAACCGCACCTCCGGCCGTCACGGTCATCGTGAGTGCGACGCCCCTCAGGGCGAGACGGGACAGACGGGGGTTATGCAGGGAGGTAGACAGGATTTCTCCTTGTGTCTTCCACGAACGCCTACCGGGTTAGCTGACGGATTCGGGCCTGGAAGTCGCCCTACGGCGCGATGGCGCGCCGATTCACCCCTGATCCCGGGGGATTACGGGATCTTTGGGTCCCCGGCTCCGTGCCTCCTGGCTGCACGGACTCGGCAGGTCGCCACCCGATGTTGTGCCTGAACGGGGATATCGGCGGCGACCGCTGGATTTCTCTCTGGTCCGCATCGGGGGTTCCGATGTCGATCCGCGGTGCGCATGGCTTGCTGACCGCGACGCCAGAAACTACGCCGAGGGGTCAAGATTTGGCAAAGGGAGACACAGCCTGTAAAGATCAGATAAGGGTGGGAGTCAAGGGTGAAACCGCTGCTGGAACCGAGGGTTCCGTTACAGTTTTGTGACCCTTCTCACACTTCCCGGCACACCTGATTGTCAGGGCGCTTTCGCCCCCTTTGTCCCATTCGCCCCAGGGGTCACGCACACCGGTCGGGCGGGGCCGAGTCAGGGGCGGATGGCTCCGACGAGGGGGCGGCCGTAGTCGGCGAGGCGGACGACCTTGACGACGTCACCCGTCTGCGGCGCGTGGACGATCTTGCCGCCGCCCGCGTAGATGCTGACGTGCCCGAGCCCCTCGCTGAAGATCAGGTCCCCCGGCTGGAGGTCTTTGAGGTCCACCTTGCGGCTGGCGCCCCAGGCCCACTGCTGCCAGGTCGTACGCGGCAGCGAGACGCCGGCGGCGCGCCAGGCGGCCTGGGTCAGCCCTGAGCAGTCGTAGCCGCGCGGGCCCGTGCCGCCGAAGATGTACGGCTTGCCGACCTGGGCGAAGGCGAAGTTGAGTACGGCGGCCGCGCTGCCCGAGGCGGGACCGGTGTACTTGATGCCGGTGCTGTTGGGGTTGCCCGGGTTGTAGGCCCCCAGCTTGTCCAGGAGCTTCTTCTGCTGGCCGACCAGCTTCAGCACCTCGGCCCGCTCCTTCTGGACGGCGTCCCGCTCCTT
This sequence comes from Nonomuraea sp. NPDC049624, assembly GCF_040675255.1. Classification (NCBI taxonomy): domain Bacteria; kingdom Bacillati; phylum Actinomycetota; class Actinomycetes; order Streptosporangiales; family Streptosporangiaceae; genus Nonomuraea; species Nonomuraea sp. NPDC049624. The sequence goes on from NZ_JBFAOR010000006.1 coordinate 367,510, forward strand.
GTCGGCGTCGGCCAGCGCGGTCTCGGCGTTGTCGCGCTCGGCCTTGAGACCCTTGTTCTCCCGGTCGAACGCGGCCAGCTTCTCCAGCCGCTCGCGCGAGAGCTGCCCGGCCATGGCCAGCCCGGCCAGCAGGTTCTCGGGGTCGTTGACGCCGACCATGCCGGGCAGGGAGGTGACGTCCCCGCCCAGCTTGTACGAGTCCACCGCCACCTTGATGATCTCGGCGCGGAGGTCGGCGACCGTCTGCAGCTTCTGCTTGTAGCGGTCGTTCAGCCTGGTGTAGGCGTCCTTGGCCTTCTTGTAGTTCTCGGTCGCCGTGTTGTACCGGTCGACGACCTTGTCGGCCTTGTCGTTGAGCTTGTCCAGCTTGGCCTTGGCCTGTTTGAGAGTGGGCTTGGGATCAGCGAGCGCCGCACCCATCGGAACCGTCATCAGTCCGATCGCGAGACCCGCGGCCACCGCCACCCGGCCAAACCTCACAGCGTCGCCTCCCAGGGATTACACCTGGGGCGAAATAGTACAGAAGTGGCGGGTGGCGTCTCGCCAATAGTGCTAATTCGTAACTTATGCGCGGCCCAACCGGCGCAGCAGCAGACCGGACGGAACCGGTCTGGCACCCATCCGGCGTACGGACTCGGCCACCTCGCGGTCGGAGGAGACGACGGCGATGGCCCGGCCGGGCGGCTCGGCCCGGACGAGCTGGCGGATGAGGTCGTCGGCGATCTCCCCCGGCGCGCTGAAGAGCACCCGCACCCCGCGCGGCGCCACCACCTGCACCGGCGCGTTGAGCTCGGCGCCGTCGAAGACCACCGTCACCTCGACGCGGGTCTGGGCGACCAGCCCGCCGAGGCCGGTCATCAGCCGGTTGCGCTGGTCGGCGAGGGTGAGCGTGCCGTAGCCGGTCTTCGTGACGTTGTAGCCGTCGATGATCAGGTGCACCTGCGGCAGCGCCAGGAGCTGGTCGAGGAGCTGCGGGTCGTCGTCGGCCAGGGCCCGCGCGGGCACGCCGCGCACCCCGGGACGCTCGCCGGTGCTGGCCGCGACCGAGTCGGCGGGCCTGCTGATCGTGGTGGGCAGCGCCAGCTCCCTGCGCAGCCCGGCCGAGGCGTCCTGGAGGGCGTCGAGCAGCACCCTGATGCGGGCGTCCTCGATGCTGCGGCCCTCGCGGGCGGCCCGGCGGGAGGCTTCGAGCTGCCTCTCCACGTCGGCCAGGCGCTCGCGCAGGCGGCGCAGCTCGGCCTCGCCCGCGTTGCCGGCGGTGGAGGCGGCGTGCCGGGCGTCGTCGGCGGCCTGTTCCATCTCCTCGGCCCTGCGGGTGGCGGCCTTGGCCCGCTCGCGGGCGTCGTGGAGCTTGCGCCGCAGGTCGGAGTTCTCGGCGCGGGCCGCCTTGATCTGCTCGCGCAGCCGGTCGGCCTCCTCCTTGGCGGCGCTCTTCTGGGCGGCGAGCTGCTCGCGCAGCCGCGTCACGGCCTCCTCGCGCTCGGACCCCTCGGCCGCCACGGCGGACTGCTCCAGGTCGGCGCGGGCGGTTTCGATCATCTCCGCCCAGCCGGGCGGTCTGGTGAGATAGGCTGCGGCAGCCACCAGCACGGGGTCGGCGGCGGGCGGCACACTGCCCTCGGCCAGCGCGGCGACCAGCTCGGGCCACCCGGCGGCGACGGACTCGGCGACCAGTTCGCGGAACTTCTTGTCGTTCTCCAGCTGCGCGGCGATCGGCGCGCTGCCCAGCTTGGCGCGCTTGCGCGGGTCGAACTTGGCGATGCCGCGCAGCGGCGGCGGCACGGAGACGGCGGGCATCGTGCCGAGGACCTGCGCGGCCAGGTCGACGACGTTGAGGCGCACCTGCTCGGGAAGCGGGCGAGACAGGCCTTCACCCGCTGAACTCATCCCACTTGTCCCTTCGTGACATGCCCTTTCAGACAAGGGTACGGCTCTTGCGTACCTGACCGTAACGGTCCCTTGAACCTAGACAAGCGCTTGGTAGGGGGTATACGACTGAGCCGGGGCAGCGGTCCGGCGCGGAGGTGAGCGGTGACGGAACAGATGCGCACGTCCACGCGTGACCTGGAGGAACTGCGCGAGCGGGCGTCCCGCTGGCTGCGCGGCCGGGTCGGCGGGGACGCCACGGTGTCGGAGCTGTCGCGGCCCTCCGGCAACGGCATGTCGAGCGAGACGCTGTTCTTCACCGCCACCTGGGCCGCCGGGACCCGGCGGTGCGTGGCCAGGCTCGCACCTGCGGCGGAAGCCGTCCCGGTGTTCCCCTCCTACGATCTGCGGGCCCAGTTCGAGGTCATGCGGCTGGCCAGGGAGAAAGCTGGGATCCCAGCGCCCAGGCCGCTCTGGTTCGAGCCCGACCCCGCGCCGCTCGGGACGCCGTTCTTCGTCATGGAGCGGGCCGAGGGCGACGTGCCGCCGGACGTCATGCCGTACACGTTCGGGGGCTGGCTGCACGACGCCTCCCCCGGCGACCGGCGGCGGCTGCAGGACGCGAGCGTCGGGCTGATGGCGGCGCTGCACGGGACGCCGTACACCGGACCGGACGTCGCGGTGCTCGGCCCGCTCGCCCCCGGCGGCACGGACGGCCTGCGCGCGCACGTCGAGGCCCAGCGCGCCTACTACCGGTGGGCGCACGGCGCACGGCCGATCCCCGTGCTGGAGCGGGCCTTCGACTGGCTCGGCTCACACTGGCCGGACGACCCCGGCCCCGACGTCCTGACCTGGGGCGACGCCAGGATCGGCAACGTGATGTACCGCGACTTCACGCCGGTGGCGGTGCTGGACTGGGAGATGGCCGCCGTGGGCCCGCGCGAGCTGGACGTCTCCTGGATGATCTTCCTGCACCGCTTCTTCCAGGACCTCGCGGTGGCGATGGGCCTGCCCGGCATGCCGGACTTCATGCGCCGCGACGACGTATGCCAGAAATATCGCGAAATGACTGGCTACGAGCCCCGCGACCTCGACTTCTACGAGATGTACGCCGCCCTCCGCCACGGCATCATCATGGCCCGGGTGTGGCAGCGCAGGATCCACTTCGGCGAGCAGCCCATGCCGGACGACCCCGACGACCTGGTGCTCCACCGGGCCGCCATCGAGGAGCTGCTCACCCGCTAGCGTCGTACACCAGCAGCGCGATCTGCACCCGGTTGTTCAGGTCGAGCTTGGTCAGGATGCGCGAGACGTGCGCCTTGACCGTGGGCACGCTCATGAACAGCTCCCGCCCGATCTCGGCGTTCGACCTGCCCTGCCCCACGGCCAGCGCGACCTCGCGCTCCCGCTCGCTCAGCCGGCCGAGCAGCCCCCGCGCCCGCTCGGTGCGGTCGCGGCCGCCGCCGTCGGACACGTGCGAGATGAGCTGCCGGGTCACCGCGGGCGACAGGATCGGCTCCCCCGCGGCCACCCGCCTGACGGCGTCGACCAGGTCGCCGGGCGGGATGTCCTTCAGCAGGAACCCGGCCGCCCCCGCGCGCAGCGCCCGCACGACCTGGGCGTCGGCGTGGAACGTGGTCAGCACCACGACCTCGGGCGGCGCGGCGGTGCGGCGCAGCGCCTCGGTCGCGGTGAGCCCGTCGACGCCCGGCATGCGGATGTCCATCAGGACGATGTGCGGCCGGTGCTCGGCCACCCGCGACGGCACCTCGGCCCCGTCGGCCGCCTCGCCCACGATCTCGATGTCCGCGGCCCCGCCGAGGATCATCGACAGCCCGGCCCGCACCATCGCGTCGTCGTCCACGATCAGCACCCTGATCGGCGCGTCCATCGGCCCTCCGTCGGTCAACGTCCGTCCTCGTCCTTCTCCGGCGGCCACGGCAGCCAGGCGCGCACCCGGAACTCGCCGCCGGTCACGCCGTGCTCCAGCCGGCCGCCGGCCAGCTCGGCGCGTTCGGTCAGCCCGATGAGCCCGGCGCCCGCCCCCGGCATGCGCGGCCCGTGCCGCGACCACACCGGGTTGCGCACCTCGGCCGAGACGCCGTCGCCCGGCTCGCCCGCCACGGCGACGGCCACCGGCGCGCCGCCCGCGTGCTTGCGCGCGTTGGTGAGCGCCTCCTGCACGATGCGGTAGACGTTGCGGCCCACCCCGGCCGGGACGCCGTCGGCGGCGCCCAGGTCGAGGCGTACGTCCATGCCGGCCTGGCGGCACTCCTCGACCAGTGCGGGCAGGTCGGCGAGGGTCGGCTGCGGCCGGTCGGGCACCGGGTCGGCGGCCCCCGGCGGGGTGTGGCGGAGCACGCCGATCACCTCGCGCAGGTCCTGGAGCGCCAGGTGGGCGTTGCTCCTGATCGCCCCGGCGGCCCTGGCGACGTCCTCGGCGGGCGCGTCGGGACGGAACTCCAGCGCCCCGGCGTGCAGGCTGAGCATCGAGATGCGGTGGGCCAGCACGTCGTGCATCTCGCGGGCGATGCGCTCGCGTTCGAGCCGCTTGGCGTCCTCGGCGGCGGTCTCGGCCCGTTGCCTGAGCGACCAGACGAGCTGCCGCCTGGCCCGGATGACGATGCCCCAGGCGTAGACGGTCAGCACGATCGTCACCCCGAACGCCGCGCCCCACAGCGGCGTCAGGTCCGGCTGGGGCCGCAGCAGCACGTACGGGGCCAGGGTGACCAGCGCCAGCAGCGTGACCGGCCCCGACACCTTGAACGGCCGGTGCACCGCCACGGTGAACAGCGCCACCAGCGAGGCCCCGCCGACCAGCTCCAGGTAGGACGACAGCAGGATCGTCACCAGCGCGAAGCCCACCGGCCAGCGGCGCCGCAGCCACACCCCCGCGCACGCCAGCGCCCCCACGATCTGCTCGACGGCCAAAAGCGGCTCCGGCTCGTGCCTGATCTCCTCCAGGCCGATGAACGTCACGCCGCAGGCCAGCAGGAACAGCGCGATGTCGGAGACCCAGTCGAGGGTCGAGCGCCGCACCCGGCCGCCGCGCCCGTCGCCGAGCAGCGTGGACGGCAACGCCCACCGGTATTCCAGGGCCGGATCGCCCTCCCCCCGCAGTTCCCTCACATTCGTCGAGGTTATGCCCTGCGCGGGAGCCGGCGACAGCGACCAAAGTCGGTGTCGCCGCAGACCGATGGCCGAGGCGGGCGGGCCGCCGCGGCGGCGAGTGTGGAGGGCATGAAAGCGGTGGTGGAGGCGTTCGGCTGGCTGCTGGTCCTGCAAGGGGCCGGCGGGCTGCTCAACACGCTGTTCGGCTGGTGGGCGTGGGCGCACGGCCTGCTCGTGGTCAACGTGCTGTCCTTCCTCGACGGTTACGAGGTCTTCGCGGCCGTCGTGATCGGCGTGCTCGGCTTCGCGCTGCTCGCGGTGGCGGACGCGGCCGGGCGGAGGGCCGGCGGGGCGGAGGAGGGCCGATGAGCGGGACGGCGCTGCGTCCGCCGCGACACCGGCCCGACCGCCGGGCGGTGGCGTGGTGGACGGTGCAGTGGCTCGTCCTCATGGTCCCCGTGGCGGTGGCGGCCGTGGGCGCGTACCTGGTGTTCACGCCGCGTACGCCGGGGCTCGGGGTGGCGGCGGGTGCGTTCGCGGCGGCCTGCCTGCTGGTGGCGCTGGCCGAGCCGCGGGCGGCCTACCGGGTGCAGCGGTGGGAGGTCACCGAGGAGGCCGTCTACGTCCGCCAGGGGTGGCTGACGCACACGTGGAAGGTGGCGCCGATGTCGCGGATCCAGCGGGTCGACACCGAGCGGGGGCCGGTGCAGCGGCTGTTCGGGCTGGCCGACGTCACCGTGACCACCGCCTCGTCCGCGGGGGCCGTCAAGATCACGGCGCTGGACCACCGGCTCGCCGCGGACCTGGCCGAGCGGCTCACCGCGCGCACCCAGGCCACGCCCGGGGACGCGACGTGACGGGGTGGCAGCGGCTGTCGGGCCGGGGGCGGTGGAACGCGGCCGCCAGGTCGCTGGCGTTCGCGGCCGGGGCCGTGGCCGCGCTGGCGCGCTTCCTGGTGGGCCAGGACTGGGAGACGGGCGGCGTGGTCGCCGCGTGCGCGGGGGCCGCCGTGCTGATCGTGGCGGGGGCGGTGGCCTACGAGGAGACCCGGCTGCGCACGACCGCCTGGCGGCTCACCGCCGACCGGCTCGAACTGCGTTCGGGCGTGACCGTCCGGCAGCACCGCGCGGTCCCGCTGGACCGCGTGCGCAGCGTGGACCTGCGCGCCGACCCGGTGCGCCGGGCGTTCGGCCTGACCGTGGTCAAGGTCGGCACGGGCGAACGCGCGGCCGAGGGCTCGGAGCTGGTGCTGGACGCCCTCGACCGGCACTCGGCCGAGATGCTGCGCCGCACGCTGCTGCGTCAGGACGCGCCCGTCCCCGAGGACGGCCCCCTCGCCGAGCTGCGCTGGTCGTGGATCCGGTACGCGCCCCTGTCGGTCTGGACGTTCACCGGGGCGGCGGTGGTCCTGGGCGCGGCCTACAAGGGGCTCGGCGCCGTCGGGCTCAAGGACTTCACCGACCGGGCGGCGAGCGGCCTGTGGGGCTGGGTGAGCGCGCAGCCGTGGCTCGCGGTCCCGCTGGTGCTGGCGCTCAACGCGGCCGTCGGAGCGCTCGGCGCGTTCCTGCTGTACGCCGAGTCCTGGGGGCGCTACCGCCTGGAACGCGAGCCCGGCCGGCTCAGGCTGCGCCGCGGGCTGCTGACCACCCGTTCGCTGACTCTGGAGGAACGGCGGCTGCGCGGCGTCGAGATCAGCGAGCCGCTGCTGCTGCGGCTGGGCGGCGGCGCCCGGGTCAAGGCCGTCGCCACCGGCCTGGCCAAGTCGGACGACGAGACCGAGGACGTGGCCGCCCTCACCCCGCCGCTCCCCCGAGCCGAGGCCGCCCGCGTCGCCGCCGCGATCGCCGACACGACAGCGGGCGCCGGAGCCGGCCTGGGCGACGGCGCGGGGGGCGTGTCGTTGAGCGGACATCCGGCGGCGGCCGGGCGGCGGCGGGTCGTGCGGGCGCTGGCGGTCACGGTCGTGCTGGCGGCGGGCGCTGGGCTCGCCTGGTGGCTGCTGCCCGCGTCGTGGCCGCGCGCGTGGGTGTGGGCGGCGCCCGTCCTGGCGCTCCCGGCGGGGTTGTGGCTGGCCGCCGAGAGCCGGCGCGCTCTCGGGCACGCGCTGGGCCCCCGGCACCTGGTCATGCGCCGCGGCGCGCTCGTCCGCCGGACGGTGGCGCTGGACCGGGCCGGCATCACCGGCTGGACGTTCCGGCAGTCGTTCTTCCAGCGGCGCTCGGGCCTGCTGACCGTCTCGGCCTGCACGGCGGCGGGCGGCGGCCACTACGAGGTGCTGGACGTGGGCCGCGGCGACGGGCTCGACCTGGCGGCACGGGCGGTGCCGGGGCTGCTGGAGCCGTTCCTGACCGGCGGACAGAGCGGCGGACAGGGCGGCGGGCGGCCGGCCGCGTGATCCACCACGGTTGCCCATGCCCCTGTAGTGGACAAGCGTGATCGCGCGGCCCGGCGGCTTGCTGGTCACTACGCTATTTGTCGCGCTTGCAACGGAGTTGCAGCCTTGTTAACCGTTGGCGTCAATCGCCCGCCGAGAGGATGAGCCCTGCGCGATGCCGGGACCGGCGTCGCCTGCCGCCCGCGGAGGAACCGCGCGGGCTCAGCTTCCCGACGGCTGCTTGGCCAGCTCGGCCAGGTACGCCCTGGCCAGGGCGAGCGCGCCGTCCTGGGCCTCCTTGCGCGGCATGAGCCGGGCCTTGGGCGAGTTCGCCGGCTCGCCCTTCGGCCGCTCGGCGCCGGAGTAGTCGACCCTGACCACCAGCGCGCCGGTACGCGCGATCACCGTGCCGCTGGCGGCCGACACCTCGCCCTGCCTGGTCTGCACGTACTGACCGTAGGCCTGCTCGCCGAGCCCCTCGATGTCGCCCAGCTCGCCCCACGTGATGCCGCCGATGGACGATCCGGCGGTGTTCTTGTCGCCGCCGTACTCGCCGGCGTAGTACGCCTTGGCGGCGCCCGGGTCGATCGCGCCCGCCCGGTTGGTGAAGCGGTGGGTGGTGATCAGCACGCTGCGGATCCTGACGTTCCCGGCCGTGCCCGGCAGGTCGAGGTTGAGCCAGCGGCACTCGGTCTCGTCGTCGTTGCCCGACTCGGTGGCGCGCGCCCTGGTGGCGGGCTTCGGCACCAGACGGGTGGCGGCCTCCGTGACGGCCTGGCAGGCGGGCGGGAAGGCGGCCAGCTCCGTGGGCGAGGGCGTCGGGCGGGCGGCCGGGCTCTGGGTGGCCGTGGCCTGGTCGGGCTTGGCCAGCACGCCGGGATGTTGCGCCTGCCAGGCGGCCACGCCCTTGGCGAAGTACGCGATCAGGCCGCCGACCTCGCGGATCGCGTTCTCCTCGGTGATGGACCTGGTGCTCTCGTTGGACAGGATCTGCGCGTCCTTGCGCTGCTGCCCGGCCTGGAACTTGACCCGGATCGTCATGTCCCCGACCCGGGCGTGGGCCTGGCCGAAGGAGTACCACAGCAGCTTGCCGTCGCGCCGCCAGGTGTACTGGGCGAACGCCCCCTCGCCGACGCCGGGGACGTCCTTGACCGGCGAGACGTACTCCTTCTCGTCGGGGTCGAGCGAGGGCTTGGCGGTGGCGCCGTAGTTGGCGCCGCGGTACTCCATCTCGTAGGAGTTCTGGGCCATCGAGCGGCCGGTCTTGGCGCCGTCGCCCTTGTGCTGCTCGATCCTGACGTCGATCTCCCTGCTGCGCCAGAACTCGCCGAACGAGATGCGCTGGTTCTGCCAGTTGCAGGTGAAGGCGACGGTGTAGTCGGAGTCCCTGGAGGACTTGGTCACCGTCGCGCCGGGCGCCAGCCGTTCGGCCTCGTCCGCGGGCAGCATCGAGCAGGCGTCCGGGCCGGGCGCGGCGGCGGCCGGCGCCACGGACCGCGCCGCCGACGACGACGGCCCGGCGGCCGTCCCGGCGCCGCCCTTGCCGGACAGCAGCAGGTAGGCCCCCACGCCGCCGCCGGCCACGGCCACCACGAGGGCCGCGGCGAGGGTGGGCAACAACCACGCCGGGCGGCGTCCGGGCCGACCGGCGGGCGGCCCCGGCGGCCCGCCCATCGGCCCCGTGGGCGGCAACGACGGCGGCCCCCACTGCGGGCGAGGCGGGGGGCCCGGTTGCGGCGCGAGGGGCGGGCCGGGGGGCGGCGTCGGCGGCCTTCCCTGCGGCTCGAACCGCCTGCCCGGCACCGGATGAGGGGTGGTCGGCGGCTCGTACTCGCTACCGGGGTTCACTGCGACTCCTGAGATTGCCGTGACTTGCGGTGAGACATGGCGAAACGCCCCTTGCACGCATGACGGTCATCCCGGCAGCGCCCCGGACACCAGCCGGGCGATCCGCAGGGCCGTCTCCTTGTCGACCGGCGTCTTGACCGACACCTCGTCCCGGTGCCAGACCACCTCGCCGAGCAGGTTGCTGGACCGGAAGAGCACGACGCTGTCGGACCGGCCGACCGTGCTGGAGGACATCAACAGCTCGAACCGGTTCTGCACGAACGCCGCCTCCCCCACCCCCGCGACGTCCACGACCTCGCCGGCGGCCATCCGCGCCCGGGTGCCCTGCGCCGCGTTCCTGGTGCCCTTCTCGCTGGCGAACCGGCGCGCGGCCACCTGCGGCCCGCCGAGGTCGCCGTCGGGCTTCTCGATCCAGGTCCGTACGGTGATCCGCCGGGCCCGCCGCTCCTCCAGCCCCGCGACCCACTGGCACTCGCCGTCCCGCGTGGCGCTGCGCCGGACGGCGCCCTTGACCAGCTCGGCGGCCTGGGCGTCGGTCAGCAGGCGGCAGGGGTCGGGGGCGGCGGCGTACCGGCCGGTCTCCGGCTGACCGGCCAGAGCGTCCACGGCGTACCAGCCGGCGCCGAGCACCGCGACGCCGCACGCGACGGCCACCGGCAGCAACCACCGCCGGCGACGCCCGGGGACCGGCCCCGAGCGCACCGGCGCGCCGCTGAGCACCTGGCGGACCTGGGCCGCCGTGGGACGGGCGGCGGGGTCCTTGGCCAGCATCGCCATGAGCAGCCCGCCGAACTCCCGGCCCGCCCGCGCGGGGAAGGGCGGGTCGTGCAGCAGCACCGCCGCCGCGACCGCCGCGGGAAGCTGCCGCTCGAACGGCGCCCGCCCCTCCACGGCGGTGTACAGGCTCGCGCCCAGCGACCACAGGTCGGACGCCGGGCCCGGCGCCTGCTCGTTGAGCCGCTCGGGCGCCATGTAGCCAGGCGAGCCGCCGCTGCCGCCATCGCCCTGACCGCCCATGGGGACGGCGATGCCGAAGTCGGTCAGCATGGCCGAGCCGTCGGCGTCGAGCAGGATGTTGGCCGGCTTGACGTCGTGGTGGAGGATGCCGTGGGAGTGCGCGACCTCCAGCGCCGACAGCACCTGCAGCCCGATGCGCGCCGCGTACGGGGGCGGCAGCGGCCCGTTCTCCCTGATCACCTTGTCCAGGGACCGGCCGGTGACCAGGTCCATGATGATCCACGGCTGGTCGCCGTCGAGCACCACGTCGTGCACGAGCACGATGGCCGGGTCGCGCAGGCGTCCGGCCGACCTGGCCTCGTGGATGGCGCGGCCGGCGAACTCGGCCCGCTGGTGGGGGCTCAGCCCCGGCGGCACCCGCACCTGCTTGACGGCGACCTCGCGGTCGAGCGTCTCGTCCAGCGCCCGCCACACCGTGCCCGCGCCGCCCTGCCCGAGCCGCTCGACCAGCCGGTAGCGGCCGGCCAGCAGGTAGTGGTCACTTCGCACGGCGCAACGCCTGCTCGCTCGCCCGGGCCGCCTTGATCGCCGCCTGCCGGACGTCCTCGTCGGTCGGCTTGTCGGCCAGGGTGGCGTACTCGACGGCCACCACCAGGTTGGCGATCCGGTAGTAGACGTGGGCCGAGTGGACGCGCCCGGTCCTGCCCTTCAGCTCGAACCCGAACGCCTCCTCGCCGAGGCCCGCCAGGTCGTGCACGGGGGTGCGCGTGGAGCGCATGTCGGACTTGACGCCGATCTCGGGCCAGGTCCAGTCGATCTGGTCGTACTTGGCCCAGTAGCGCTTCTGGTTCTGGAACAGGGTGCGGGCCGTGGCGGCGGTCATCGACCAGGGATCGACGGTGTCGGAGTCCTTCTGCACCTGCAGCCCGATGCCGGTGCCGGCGACCGGCCAGCCGCATTCGGGGCCCACCTCGTCGCTGTCCGGCTGGGCCTTGGGCGGGCTCTGGGTGCGCAGCAGGCCGCCGACGTCCTGCGGGGTGAGCAGGGTGCACACGTCCATCGGCACGGTGAACGCGGCCGGCGGCCCGTCGTCCTCGCGCAGCACGACGAAGCCGGTGGCCCCGGCGGCGACCACGAGCACGGCCCCGACCGCCCCCCACAGCAGCAGCGGCCGCCCGCGCCGCCGCACCCGGCGGGGCGCGGTCGCCTGCTCGCCGGCCGCCAGGACCGGCGGCGGGCCGCCCGCGGCCACCTGCCTGAGCGCGTGCACGACGTGGCGCGGATCGGGACGGGCGTCGGGACGGCGCGCCATCATGGCGGCCAGCAGCGGCCCGAGCTGCCCCGGCGCGAGCGGCACCGGCTGCGTCACGGTCGCCCTGACCCGCTCGGCGATCGAGCCCTGGTAGGCGTTCGCGCCGGTCACGGCGACGAACAGGGTCGCGCCGAGCGACCACAGGTCGCTGGACGGGCCGCCGGGCTCGCCCTCCAGCCGCTCGGGCGCGATGAACCCGGGCGAGCCGATCATGAGCCCCTGCTCGGTGAGCGCGGCCTGCCCCTCCTGCCGGGCGATGCCGAAGTCGGTCAGCACCACCCTGCCGTTGTCGGTCAGGAACACGTTGCCCGGCTTGACGTCGCGGTGCTGCAGCCCCTGGGCGTGGGCGGCCTGCAACGCCTCCAGCACGTCGGCGCCGACGCGGGCGGCGTACTCGGGGGGCATGGGACCGAACTCGCGCACGGTGTCGGCCAGCGTACGGCCCCGCAGCAGCTCCATGACCAGCCACGGCCGCTCGTGCTCGACGATGACGTCGTGCAGCGCCACGATGCCGGGATGGCGCAGCCGGGCGGTGACCTGCGCCTCGCGCACGGCCCTGGTGACCGCGTCGGCGCGATCCTTGGCCGGCATGCCCTCGGGCAGGGTGAGCTCCTTGACCGCCACCTCGCGGTCGAGCATCTCGTCCTTGGCCAGCCATACCTTCCCCATGCCGCCGGCGCCGAGTGGGCGCAGCAGGGCGTAGCGGCCGGCAAGTCTTCCCGCGGACATAGAGGGAAGGGTAACTAAGGATCAAGAAGGATGGTTATTCGAGCACGTTTCCCGTTCATCCCCTTATGCCGTCCCGGCCCCCCTTCCGCGCGCTCCGGCGTGGTCCGGCGGAGTAACTGTCGGTCCCCCTCTCTATGGTCTTGGAACGTGGACGCGGTTCAAGGCACCCTCGACGAGCTCGGCACCCCGCTGAGCGACGTCACGTTCGTCGTGTTCGACCTGGAGACCACCGGCGGCTCGCCGGCCGAAGACTCGATCACCGAGATCGGCGCGGTCAAGGTGCGGGCGGGTGAGGTGCTGGGCGAGTTCTCCACCCTGGTCGACCCCGGCGGGCCGATCCCGCCGTTCATCTCGGTGCTGACCGGCATCACCGACGCCATGGTGGTGGCCGCCCCGCGCATCGAGGCGGTGCTGCCGAGCTTCCTGGAGTTCATCAGGGGCGCCACGCTGGTGGCCCACAACGCGGGCTTCGACACCCGCTTCGTCAAGGCCGCCTGCGCCGCCCACGGCTATCCCCCGCCCGCCAACCCGGTCGTCGACACCGTCGACCTGGCCCGGCGGGTGCTGACCCGCGACGAGACGCCCAACGCCAAGCTGTCCACGCTCGCCCGGTTCTTCCGCAGCCCCACCGATCCGTGCCACCGCGCCCTGCAGGACGCCAGGGCCACCGTCCACGTGCTCCACGGGCTGATCGAGCGGGCCGGCTCCTTCCAGGTCCACACGCTGGAGGAGCTGAAGTCGTTCGTCCGCGCGCCCACGCCGGAGCAGCAGCGCAAGCGCCACCTGGCCGAGTCCGTCCCGCACGCCCCGGGCGTCTACTTCTTCGAGGACGACCGCGGCGAGGTGCTCTACATCGGCAAGAGCACCAACCTGCGCAACCGCGTGCGCTCCTACTTCACGGCCGCCGAGACCCGTCCGCGCATCCGCGAGATGATCGGCATCGCCGAGCGCGTGCGCCACGTCGTCTGCGCCACCGGGCTGGAGGCCGAGGTCAGGGAGCTGCGGCTGATCGGCGGCGCCAAGCCGCGCTACAACCGCCGCTCCCGCTTCCCGGAGAAGGTGGTCTGGCTCAAGCTCACCACCGGCCCCTTCCCCCGCCTGTCGATCGTGCGCGAGCTGAAGGACGACGACGCCACCTACCTCGGCCCGTTCAGCAGCTCCCGCCTGGCCGACGAGGCCCGCATCGCCCTGCACGAGGCCGTGCCGCTGCGCCAGTGCACCCAGCCGATCAGCCTGCGCACCCGCCGGGCGGCCTGCGTCCTGCACGAGATGGGCCGCTGCGGCGCGCCCTGCGCGGGCAAGGAGAGCCCGGAGGAGTACGCCGCGCACGTCGCGAGCGCCCGCCGGGCCATGACCTCCGACGCCTCGCTCGTCTACACCGCCGTCTCGGCCCGCATGGAACGCCTGTCGGTCGAGCAGCGCTACGAGGAGGCGTCCGTCGACCGCGACCGGCTGGCCGCGTTCGTCCGGGCGGCGGCCCGCATGCAGCGCCTGAGCGCCATCACCCGCATCCCCGAGCTCGTGGCCGCCAGCCCGGCCTTCGACGGCGGCTGGGACATCCACGTCGTCCGCTACGGCCGGCTGGCCGCGGCGGGCGTGATGCCCAAGGGCGCCCACCCCACGCCGTTCGTCGCCTCGCTCAAGGCCATGGCCGAGGCCGTCATCCCGGGCCCCGGCCCGGTCCACGCGGCCAGCGCCGAGGAGACCGAGTGCATCCTGCGCTGGCTGGAGTCGCCGGGCGTGCGGCTGGTCGAGGTCGACGGCGTGTGGTCGATGCCCGCCCGGGGCGCCGCCCGCCACAAGGCCCGCATCGACCTGGCCTACCGCGGGCTTGATCAGCGACGCGACCGAGAGGGACGTCCTTTGCGATGACCGGATACAGTTAATACATGGTCACGGCAATCGTCCACATCAAGGCCGAGGTAGACCGGATCCCGGAGGTCGCCCAGACGATCGCCGAGATCGACGGGGTCAGCGAGGTCTACTCCATCACCGGCGAATGGGATCTGCTCGCCATGGTCCGGGTCGCCCGCTACGAGGAGGTGGCCGAGGTCATCCCCGGGCGGGTCAACAAGGTCGACGGCGTCGAGCACACCGAGACGCACATCGCCTTCCGCACCTACTCCCGGCACGACCTCGACGCGGCCTTCTCGATCGGCTTCCCCGAATCCGACTGATCCCCTCCCCCGCGGCCCTGACGCAAGTCCCCGCGTAAGCCCCTGGCAAGTCCCCGCGTAAGCCCCTGCGCCCACAACGCACCCGCGCTGGTTCCCGCATCCGCGCCCGCGCCGCTCCTGCACTCCTCCGGGTCCGGCTCTGCGTTCGCTTTTCGCGTGCGATTCCGGGCCCGGCCGTTCTCCGGCCGGGCCTGACGCGTTTCCGGGCCCGAACCGTCCCGACGAACCATCCTCTACAGGCCAACCGCAGGCTGGCGGGCCCGGAACGCGGAACGGCCCGGACGGGGAACCCCGTCCGGGCCGATCTCGATCAGGCGAAACCCTAGTGGGTGAGGCTCCGGTCGTCGCCGGAACCGATCGCGGCGTGCTCGCCGTGCTCCCCGTGCTCGCCGTGGTGCCCGTCGTCGAGCGGGATCTTCTCCCCGCCGTACGCCTTGGACATCCGGCCGCGGAGCTTGCCGAGCGGGCCGCGCATGCCCTTGGGCGGGATGCCGGCGGCGTCCTCCTCCACGGGCAGGGCCGGCACCGCCTCCTTGCCCCGCATGTGGGCCTCGAGGTCGTCGGACGCCGGCGTGTGCACCTCGATGAACTCACCGTGCGGCAGGCGCTTGATGACACCCGACTCCACGCCGTGCCCGATGACCGCGGCGTCGCTGCGCTGCAGGCCGAGGCACATGCGGTAGGTGATCAGGTAGGCCAGCGCCGGCGCGACGAAGACCAGCACCCGGCCGATGTACGTCGTCCAGTTGAGGCTGACGTGGAAGTTCGCCGAGATCTCGTCGTTGGCGCCGAGCAGCCACAGCACACCGTAGAACGTCATCGCCGCGATGCCGATCGAGGTGCGGTGGGGGTTGTTGCGCGGGCGGTCGGCGACGTGGTGCTCCCGGTTGTCCCCGGTGACCCACCGTTCGATGAACGGGTAGAGCGCGAGACCGGTCATGATGATGCCCATCGGCACCAGCGCCGGGATGATCACGCTCATCGGCAACGTGCCCGCGTGGGCCGTGCCGAACAGGTTCCACTCCCACGGCGGCATGAGCCGCAGCGAGCCTTCGAGGAAGCCCATGTACCAGTCGGGCTGCGAACCGGCGGAGATGTCCGCCGGCGTGTACGGCCCGAACAGCCAGATCGGGTTGATCTGGGCGAACGTCGCCAGTCCCGACACCACGGCGAGCGTGAACAGGAAGTAGGCGCCCGCCTTGGCCATGAAGGCCGGGTAGAACGGCGCGCCCACCACGTTCTGGTTGTTGCGCCCCTTGCCCGGCATCTGCGTGTGCTTCTGCACCCACATGAGCACCATGTGAGCCGAGACCAGCGCCAGCAGGATGCCCGGGATGAGCAGGATGTGCAGCGAGTAGAACCGGGAGATGACGTCCTCGCCCGGATACTCCCCGCCGAACAGGAAGAACGTGACATACGTGCCCACCAGCGGCAGCGAGATCGCCACACCCTCGGTGATCCGCAGACCGGCGCCGGAGAGCAGGTCGTCGGGGAGGGAGTAGCCGGTCAGGCCCTCGGCCAGCGCCAGGGTCAGCAGCAGCACGCCGATGATCCAGTTGAGCTCGCGCGGCTTGCGGTAGGCGCCGGTGAAGAACACCCGCAGCATGTGCACCGTCATGCCGGCCACGAAGAGGAGGGCCGCCCAGTGGTGCATCTGCCTCATCAGCAGACCACCCCGGACGTCGAAGCTGATCTCCAGCGACGACGCGTAGGCCTCCGACATCATGACGCCCTTGAGCGGCGCGTACGAGCCGTCGTAGGCGATCTCACCCATGCTCGGCTTGAACCACAGCGTCAGGAACGTGCCGGTGAGCAGCAGGATGATGAACGAGTAGAGCGCGATCTCACCCAGCAGGAACGACCAGTGGTCAGGGAAGATCTTGCGCAGGTTGCGCTTGAGGAAGTTCGCCCCGCCCAGACGGTCGTCCAGGAAGGTCGACGGCCCGGCGATGGCCTTCGGTACGGCGTTCAGGTCGCTCATGCCTGGCCTCCCTTCTCCCTGGCCTCGGCCTCGGCGTCGCCGCGCTCCCAGTAGCTGGGGCCGACGGGCACGTTGAAGTCACCCTGGGCGATCAGATAGCCCTCGCTGTCGACGGTGATGGGCAGCTGCGGCAGCGGCCGGGCGGCCGGGCCGAAGATGACCTTGGCGCCGTCGGCCGCGTCGAAGGTCGACTGGTGGCACGGGCACAGGATGTGGTGGGTGGTCTGCTCGTAGAGCGCCGCCGGGCAGCCGACGTGCGTGCAGATCTTGGAGTAGGCGACGATGCCGTCGTGCGTCCAGTTCTGCTTGACGCCGCTCTTGAGCTCCTCCGGACGGAACTTGATCAGGATCAGCGTGGCCTTGGCGAGCGCGTTGAGGTCGTGCTCGTACCCCTCGGGCACCACCGACAGGATGCCGCCGGGCGAGTTGAAGTCGGCCGCGCGGATCGGCTGGCCGGTGCCCTCGACGACCAGGCGCAGCGGCTTGCCCTCCTTGGTCTTCTCACCCCAGACCGTGTGGCGCAGCAGCTTGTTGAACTTCGCGCCGGGCATCTTGGAGTTGTCGAGGTCGCGCAGCAGCACCAGCGGCACCAGGCCGAGCGGCGCGGCGGCCAGCAGCAGCGTGCGGCGCATCAGCTTGCGCTTGACGAAGCCGCTCTCGTTGGCGCCCTGCAGGAAGGTCTCGGAGACGACCTCGCGGTCGTCCTCGTCGGAGGCCATCGTGTGGCGCTCCTGGACCAGCGCGTACTTCGGCATGATCTGGCGGACCCAGACCACGATGCCGACCGCGAGGCCGAGGACGGCCAGGGTCAGCGTGCCGCCGAGGGCGAGGTTGGAGACCCCCGTCGCCTCGGGGCTGCCGACCTGGAACACCACGTAGGAGATGAGGAAGGCGATGCCGGCCAGGAAGGTGATCGCGAAGCAGAGCGCCACGATCTTCTCGGCCTTGCGGGCCTTGCTCTCGTCCTGCAGCGTCACGCCGGGGACGTCGCGGTCGGCGGCGTCCGCTTCCTTCTCCGCGGCGCCCAGCATCGACGTGCCCGGCGCGGGAGTGCCGATGACGCGCTTGGGCACGCGTTCGTCCGGCTGCTCGATCTCGTGCTCGTTGTCTGTCATGACTTCTGTCGCTTCTTCGCGGTGATCCAGATGGCGGCGAGGGCTAGGGCGGCGATGCCTACCACGAACGCTACGAGACCTTCGGTGACCGGGCCGATGCGCCCGAGGCCGAACCCTCCGGGGTCCTTCTGCTCACGGACCTGGGTGATGTACGCGATCATGCTGCGCTTCTCCTCAGGCGTGATCGTCGAGTCGTTGAAGACCGGCATCGCCTGGGGGCCGGTGACCATCGCCTCGTAGATCTGCGTCGGTGAGGACTCGTTGAGGTTGGGCGCGTACTTGCCCTGCGTCAGGGCACCGCCGGCGCCCGCCCAGTTGTGGCACTGGATGCAGTTGGCCCGGAACAGCTCGCCGCCCTTGCCGGCGTCACCGAGCTTCGGGTCGACCTGCTCCTTGCCGGGGACCTGCGGACCGCCGCCGAGCGACTGCACGTACGCGGCGACCTGACGGGTCGTGTCCTCGTTGACCCAGTGGGCCAGGGGCTTGCGCGGCGCCTGCGGGCCGGGGTTGCCGGCGGGCATGCGGCCGGTGCTCATCTGGAAGTCGACCGCCGCGGCGCCGACGCCGACGAGCGTGGGGGCGGTATTGGTGCCCTCCGCGTTCATGC
This sequence comes from Nonomuraea sp. NPDC049624, assembly GCF_040675255.1. NCBI lineage: Bacteria > Bacillati > Actinomycetota > Actinomycetes > Streptosporangiales > Streptosporangiaceae > Nonomuraea > Nonomuraea sp. NPDC049624. The sequence goes on from NZ_JBFAOR010000006.1 coordinate 385,587, forward strand.
CGTGGCAGCTCGAGCAGTGGGCCACGAACAGGCTCTTGCCCTCGGCCACGTCGTCGACCTTGCCTGCCGCCAGCGCCGCGTCGGCAGGCTTACCCGCCTGGACAAAGGCGGCGTATACCATCCCGACCAGCGCCAACGCCAAAATCAGGACGGCGTATCTCGCGAGGGGATGCCGCCGCCAAGCGGTGATCCTAGTCACAGAGATCCCGTTCCTTAACGAATGATGTAGATGGTCGCGAAAAGACCGATCCAGACGACGTCTACGAAGTGCCAGTAGTAGGACACGACGATCGCGCTGGTGGCCTGCTCATGCGTAAAGCGCTTCGCGGCGTACGTGCGTCCCAGCATGAACAGGAACGCGATCAGGCCACCGGTCACGTGCAGGCCGTGGAAGCCCGTCGTCAGGTAGAACACCGAGGTGTAAGCGTTGGCGGACAGGGTCGCGCCCTCTGACGCCAGCTCGCCGTACTCGTACAGCTGACCGGCGACGAAGATCGCGCCCATCAGGAAGCTGACGATGTACCAGAAGCGGAGCTTGCCGACCTGCCCCTTCTCCGCGGCCCACACGCCCAGCTGGCACGTCACACTCGACAGGACCAGGATGATCGTGTTGACCGTCGCGAACGGGATGTTCAGGTGAGCGCCTTCTGCCTCAACGCCTGCAGGAAGGAAGGCAGGGCCCCACTCGATGCCCTTCCCCTCGCTCACCGACCGGATGGTGAAGTACATCGCGAACAGCGCCGCGAAGAACATGAGCTCAGAGGACAGCCAGACGATCGTCCCGACACTGACCAGGTTCGGCCGCCGGTACGACTGTGCTGTCGTCGTCGAAGTTATTGCGGATGCTGTCGCCACGGGCAGCATTATTGCGGCTCCGGTGTTCGGTCCGGCCAACGACCCCCCGTTAGGAGGAACAAACCGGCCATCAACCTGGGATAATTGGGACAAAACGCCTGTCAGGCCCGGTGGCCTGGGATTGCATCCCGGCGCAACGGTACGATCCAGGTGACCATACAGCTTCGACCGATAGTGAGCGCGACAGTGACGTCCTCTGGGAGCACCGACGACACGATGAAGGTCCTCGTCTACAGCGACGACGCCACCACCCGGGCCGAGGTCCGGCAGGCGATCGGCCGGCGGCCGGCGGCCGACGTGCCCTTCGTCGAGATCATCGAGTGCGCCACCGAGCCCAAGGTCCACCAGTGGCTCGGCTCCGGCGAGATCGACGTGGCGGTCCTCGACGGCGAGACCCAGCCCGCCGGCGGCATGGGCGTCTCCCGTCAGGCCAAGGACGAGGTCTACGACTGCCCGCCCGTCTGCCTGATCATCGCCAGGCGCGACGACCGCTGGCTGGCCGAGTGGTCCAAGGCCGACGCCGTCGTCCCGCAGCCCATCGAGCCCATGGTCCTGGCCGACACCGTCGCCGACCTGATGCGCCGCCGATCCGCCACCCGACTCAACGCGAAGTAGGTGCCCATGGACTCCCGGACGACCTGGCCTGCCCTGTTCTCCGCGCTCCTTTCCGGCGAGCACCTGTCGGCCGACGAGACGGCCTGGGCGATGCGGGAGATCTTCTCGGGCAACGCCACCTCCGCCCAGATCGCGGGCTTCGCGCTGGCCCTGCGGGCCAAGGGCGAGACGGTGGCCGAGGTGGTGGGCCTGGCCCGGACGATGCTGGAGTTCTCCACGCCGCTGAACGTCGAGGGGCCCGTCCTCGACGTCGTCGGCACGGGCGGCGACCGCGCCCACACCGTCAACGTCTCCACCATGGCCGCCATCGTGGCCGCCGCGGCGGGGGCCAGGGTCGTCAAGCACGGCAATCGCTCGGCCTCCTCGCTGTGCGGGGCCGCCGACGTCCTGGAGCACATGGGCATCAGGCTCGACCTGACGCCCGAGCAGACCGCGCGGGTGGCGCGCGAGGCGGGCATCGCCTTCTGCTTCGCGCCCGTCTACCACCCGGCGCTGCGTTTCGCCGGCCCGGCGCGCAAGGAGATCGGCGTCCCGACGGTCTTCAACTTCCTGGGCCCGCTGACCAACCCGGCCCGGCCCAGCGCCCAGGCCATCGGCGTCTACGACGCCCGCATGCTGCCCGTCATCGCCGGCGTCTTCGCCGAGCGCGGCGTGTCGGCCCTGGTCTTCCGCGGCGACGACGGGCTCGACGAGCTGACCATCACCGGCACCTCCACGGTGTGGGTGGTGCGCGACGGCACGGCCACCGAGGCCAGGTTCGACCCCGCGATCCTGGGCATCCCCCGGGCCGACGCTGGCGCGCTGCGCGGTGGCGACGTGCAGTTCAACGCCCAGGCCGTGCACGACGTGCTGGGCGGCAAGAAGGGGCCGGTGCGCGACGCCGTCCTGCTCAACACCGCGGCCGCGCTGGTCGCCCACGAGGGCGCCGGCGACGACCTCGACACGGCGATGATCAAGGGCTACGAGCGCGCCACGCAGGCGGTCGACTCCGGCCTGGCCGCCGACACGCTGCGCCGCTGGGTCGAGGTCAGCAGCTCCTACCGCCCGTCGTGACCGTGAGCGCGCCCCTGAGGCGCGCTCACGTCCTTCGGCGGCACGTGTGCCCGAGGGCTCCGGCAGAGCCTCCAGGGCCTGCTCAGGGCCGGATGGCGGTCAGTCGCTCAGAAGGTGATGCTCGGACCGTCCTTGAGCGTGCTCCACTTGAGCCAGTCCTTCCAGTTCTCCTGCCAGTGGCCCCACCCGTTGGTGGGCTCCAGCTTGCGCGGCGAGCCGGTGATGATGATCGGGTCCCCGATCAGGGTGTTCTTGATGAACCAGGCCGCGTTCTCCGGGCTGACGTTCACGCAGCCGTGGCTGACGTTGGAGTTGCCCTGGGAGCCCACCGACCAGGGCGCGCTGTGCACGTACTCGCCGCTGTTGGAGATGCGCACGGTGTTGTAGACGGTGAGCTGGTAGTAGCCCGACTGTCCCGGGCCGATGCCGGGCGAGGTCATGACGGTCACCGGCTCCCGTGACATCGCCAGGTGCACGCCCGAGGTGGTGTAGTACTTCCACTGGCCGCCCTGCCCGGCGCTCATCGGCATGGTGCGGATGCGCTTGCCGTCCCGGCGGACCGTCAGCACGTGCTCGTCGGTGCTGCCCCGGGTGATCTGGGAGCGGCCGATCTTGAAGTCGAGGGTGACGTCGCGCTTGCCGTACAGGCCGGGGCCGCCGCGCACGCCGGCCAGCTTCGCCTCCAGCCGCACCTTCGTGTACGCCGGCCAGTAGTCCTGCGGCCGGAAGTCCACATGGCTGTCGTCGAACCAGTGCCAGGCCCCCTCCACCGGCTTGGAGCTGCGGATGGTCAGGTTGCGCTCGACGGCCACCCGGTCGCTCACCGGCTTGTCGAAGGCGATCATGACGGGCATGCCGATGCCCACCGTCAGCCCGGTGTCGTCCTTGTTGGGAGTGATCGTCTGGATGTCGAATGTCTTGTCGCCCTTGACCGTGCTGAACGTGCTGGAGGTCTCGCTCTGCTTGCCCGAGGCGTCCACGCTGACGACGGTGACCGTGTAGCCGGTGCTCGGCCGGGCGGTGGTCGTGCTGCGCCAGCGGGTGCCGTCGCCGCTCAGGACGCCCCTCAGCCGGCCCGCCTTGCCGCCGTCCACCCGGACGCTCTTGATCGTGCCGCCGTGCGCGGACACCACCACGGGCTGGTCGGTGGCCACGTTCACGGCCTTGTCCTGCGGCGTGACGCCCACCGCGGGCTGCCGGGCGACCGCGGTCAGCTCCTTCGTCTCGTTCGCCGCGCCGCTCAGCGAGCACGCCGTGAGCAGCGCCAGGGCCAGCAGGCCGGCCGATCCATTCGCCACGCGTCTCACGAGTGACCCCCTCGCCCAAGATCCAACCTTCTCCTCCCTTATTACCCTGAGTGATCTATTCACGACATCCGTGACCTGGTAAAGAACACGAAAAAGCGGGCGTCCTCCCCTATGGGAAGGACGCCCGCTTCGAGCCGCTTGTCAGTGCGAGAAGTTGCCCCGGTAGTACTGGAACACGAACCCGATCATGGCCATGATGATCAGGAACACGCCGATCAGGAACATCCAGAAGCCGATCACGAACCCGGCGAAGGCGAAGGCCGCCGCCAGGCACAGGAACAGCGGCCACCAGCTGCTCGGGCTGAAGAAGCCGATCTCGCCGGCGCCGTCGCTGATGTCGGCCTGCTTGTTGTCCTCCGGCTGGGCGCCGATGCGCCGCGCGGTGAACATCAGGTAGTAGCCGACCATGAACGCGAACCCGACCGAGATCGCCATGGCGGTGGTGCCCACGGGCTCACCGTGACCGGTCGCGGCCTTGGTCCAGAACCAGTAGCCGACGTCGACACCGGCGAAGAACAGGCCGCACAGCAGGAACAGCCAACCCTGGACCTTCATCAGGCCTCAACCTCCTGGGCGGACTTGGCGGACATGTGCGGGTAGTGCAGGTCGAACGCCGGGCGCTCGGACCGGATGCGCGGCAGCGAGGTGAAGTTGTGCCGCGGCGGCGGGCAGGAGGTCGCCCATTCGAGCGAGCCGCCGTAGCCCCAGGGGTCGTCGACGGTGACCTTGGTCCCGGAACGCCAGGTCTTCCAGACGTTGTAGAAGAACGGCAGCGTCGAGGCGCCCAGGATGAACGCGCCGACCGACGAGATCATGTTCAGGTCGGTGAAGCCGTCGGCCGCGCTGTAGTCGGCGTACCGGCGGGGGAAGCCGACCATGCCCAGCCAGTGCTGGACGAGGAAGGTGGTGTGGAAGCCGATGAACAGCAGCCAGAAGTGCACCTTGCCCAGCTTGTCGTCGAGCATCTTGCCGGTGAACTTGGGCCACCAGAAGTAGAAGCCGGCGAACATGGCGAACACGACCGTGCCGAAGACCACGTAGTGGAAGTGGGCGACGACGAAGTAGGTGTCGCTGATCTGGAAGTCCAGCGGCGGCGAGGCCAGGATGACGCCGGTCAGGCCACCGAGCAGGAAGGTGATCAGGAATCCGACGGAGAACAACATCGGCGACTCGAACGACAGGTGACCCCGCCACATCGTGCCGATCCAGTTGAAGAACTTCACGCCCGTCGGCACCGCGATGAGGAACGTCATGAACGAGAAGAACGGCAGCAGGACCTGCCCGGTCGGGAACATGTGGTGCGCCCAGACCGTGATGGACAGACCGGCGATCGCGATGGTGGCGCCGACCAGGCCGATGTAGCCGAAGATCGGCTTACGGCTGAAGACCGGCAGGATCTCGGTCACGATGCCGAAGAACGGCAACGCGATGATGTACACCTCGGGATGGCCGAAGAACCAGAACAGGTGCTGCCACAGGATCGGCCCGCCGTTGGCCGGGTCGAAGATGTGGGTGCCGAGCTTGCGGTCGGCCTCCAGAGCCAGCAGCGCGGCGGCCAGCACGGGGAAGGCCATCAGCACGAGCATGCTGGTCAGCAGGACGTTCCAGGTGAAGATCGGCATGCGGAACATGGTCATGCCGGGGGCGCGCATGCAGATGATCGTGGTGATGAAGTTCACCGCGCCGAGGATCGTGCCGAGGCCCGACAGGGCCAGGCCCATGATCCACAGGTCGCCGCCGATGCCGGGCGAGTGGATCGCGTTCGACAGCGGCGTGTAGGCGAACCAGCCGAAGGAGGCGGCGCCGCCCGGGGTGAGGAAGCCGGACACGGCGATGATGCTGCCGAACAGGTAGAGCCAGTAGCTGACCATGTTCAGGCGCGGGAACGCCACGTCGGGGGCGCCGATCTGGAGCGGCATCAGCTCGTTGGCGAAACCGGCGAACAGCGGCGTCGCGAACATCAGCAGCATGATCGTGCCGTGCATGGTGAACAGCTGGTTGAACTGCTCGTTGCTGGTGATCTGCAGCCCCGGCTGCGCCAGCTCGGCCCGCATGATCAGCGCCATGACGCCGCCGATCAGGAAGAAGGCGAACGACGTGATCAGGTACATGTGCCCGATGATCTTGTGATCAGTCGAGGACATCCACTTGGCGATGATCTGGCCCTTGGTGACGGGCCGGACCGGCGCCCGAAGCGGTTCTTGGATGGCGGTCACTGGGCACTCCCAGCCTGGGTCGCGATGTACTGGTCGAACTCAGCCTGCTTGACGAGCTTCACCGAGAACAGCATCCGGCTGTGGTCGACGCCGCACAGCTCGGCGCACCGGCCGGCGTAGACGCCCACGCGGTTGTCGCCGAGCGTCTTGATCTCGAACTTGCGCCCCGGGTTGCCCTCCGGGATGCCGGGGATGATGTCCCGCTTGAACAGGAACTCGGGCACCCAGAACGAGTGGATCACGTCGTCGGTCGAGAGGTCGAACTCGACCTTGGTGTTCGTCGGCAGGACCAGCTGAGGGCCCTGGTGGTAGTCGTGCACCGGCATGCCGGACACGGGCTTCGTCGTCTTGCCGTTGTAGGTCGTGGTGAAGCGCCAGCTCCACTGGTACGCCTCGACCTTGACCTTGACGGGCGCGTCGCCCGCGACGTCCGTGAGGGCCTTGCTGTCGCGGGCGGTGAAGAAGAAGAACACCGAGACCATGACGAGCGGGACCACCGTGTAGAGGATCTCGATCGGCAGGTTGTAGCGCACCTGGGGCGGCAGTTCGGCCTTCCCCCTGCGCTTGCGGTGGAAGATCGCGGCCCAGACGATCAGGACGATGACGACGGCGCCCGTGGCGAGTGCGGCGATCCAGGCCCCGTTCCACAGATGCTGAACGACCTCGGCCTGCTCGGTCACGCCCTCGGGCAGCAGGCCGTTGGACCAGTCGAACTTGGGAACGTCATTAGCACACGCCGTAGCAGTGGCCAGCAGCAACGCCAAAGCGGCGGCGCGCGGCACCCTGCGCCGGGCCAACGAACGCCGCGTCGTACGGCGAGTCGGACTCACGGATCGCCTACCCCACAGATGAAGCCCAAGAGTCTTTCCCTTGGGTGCTCGTATTTCCAAATGCACAGCTGATTGCAGACACATTAGCGTGCAGGTGTCCCGCCCTACCGCGCGACCCCTCGATGGTGCCGCAAGTGGGACGATGAGTCTCGTGGCGTATTTCGACGCGGCCTCGAGCGAGCCGCTCCACCCTCAGGCACGCGAGGCGCTGCTGGCGGCGATCGACGTCGGCTGGGCCGACCCCGCGAGACTGTACACCCAGGCCCGCCGCGCTCACCTGCTGCTGGAGCAGGCCCGCACGGAGGTGGCCGAGGCGCTCGGCGCGCGCCCCGACGAGGTGTCGTTCACCTCGTCCGGCACGCAGGCCGCGCATCTCGGCGTGCTCGGCACCCTACACGGCAGGCGCAGGGTCGGGCGTCATCTGGTCACCAGCGCGGTCGAGCACTCCAGCGTGCTGCACGCGGCCGGCGTGCACGAACGCGACGGCGGCACGGTCGAGACCGTCGGCGTGAGCCTGGAGGGGCGGGTCGACCTCGACGCGTTCGCCGAGGCGGTCGCGCGTCCGGGCACGGCGCTGGCCTGCCTGCAGACGGCCAACCACGAGGTGGGCACGGTGCAGCCGGTCGCCGAGGCCGCCGCCGCGTGCCGGGCCAACGGGGTGCCGCTGCTGGTCGACGCCGCCCAGACGGCCGGCCGCATGCCGATACCGCCCGGCTGGTCGGTGCTGACCGCGAGCGCGCACAAGTGGGGCGGCCCGGCCGGGGTGGGCGTGCTGGCGGTGCGCAAGGGCACCCGGTTCCGCTCGTTCCTGCCCGAGGACGAACGCGAGCGGCGGCGCGTCCCCGGCTTCGAGAACGTGCCGGGCATCGTGGCCGCGGCGGCGGCGCTGCGCGCGATGAGCGCCGAGGCGGCGCAGGAGCAGGCGCGGCTGTCCACGCTCGTGGCCCGGATCAGGGAGACCGTGCCGAAGGTCGTGCCGGACGTCGAGGTGATCGGCGACCCGGTCGGCCGGGCGCCCCACATCGTGACCTTCTCGTGTCTCTACGTCGACGGCGAGGCGCTGCTCACCGAGCTGGACAAGGCGGGATTCGCCGTATCGTCCGGAAGTTCGTGCACCGCTAGTACGCTTCGTCCATCGCACGTCCTCGAAGCGATGGGCGTGCTGACGCATGGGAATGTCCGGGTGTCGCTGCCCAGGGGCACGTCCGCGGCCGAGGTCGACCGGTTCCTGGCCGTGCTGCCCGATCTGGTGCGCCGCATCCGGCACGACGCAGGAGTCGCATGACCGAGGTAACTCAGCCGTCATTGACGATCGACGCGCTCGGGAAGAAGTGCCCGATCCCGATCATCATGCTCGCCGAGCAGATCAACCACGTGCCGCTCAACGCCGTGGTGGCGGTGCTGGCCGACGATCCGGCGGCCTACACCGACGTGCCGGCGTGGTGCCGGCTGAAGTCCCACCGCCACGTGGCCTCGTACGAGCTGCCCCAGGGCGGCTGGGCCATCCACGTGATGCGCAACTACTGACGGTTTGTGGGTAGGGCCCTCCCCTGACGGCACATCGACCATTCGGGGGAGACCATGGCCAAGGGGAACGAGACCGCCCGCGACGTGATGAGCACGGGCGCGGAGTGCATCGCCGCGCACGAGACGCTCGACCGGGCGGCTCAGATGATGCGCAACAACGACGTGGGCGCGCTGCCCGTGTGCGGCCCCGACGACCGGGTGACCGGCATCATCACCGACCGCGACATCGTGATCAAGTGCGTCGCGGCCGGTCACGACCCCGCGCAGGTGACGGCGGGCGAGCTGGCGACCGGCCTGGTCTGGGTGACGGCGGACGCCACCGTGCAGGAGGCGCTGTCGCGCATGGAGCAGAACCAGATCAAGCGGCTGCCGGTGCTGGAGAACGACCGCATCGTCGGCATGATCAGCGAGGCCGACCTGGCCCGGTGCCTGCCGGACGACCAGCTCGCCGAGTTCGTGCACCGGGTGTACGCCAAGCGCTGACACCCGTACGGGGACCGCCCCGCCACGCCTGCGGCGGGCGGGGCGTACGCGTGTCAGGGGTGGTAGCAGCGCACGTGGCCGGCGATGTCGGCCGCGGCCTCGGCGCCGTAGGCGGCCGTGAAGCGCTCCAGGAAGACCTTCTGGCCCAGCTCGTACTCCTGGCCGCCGACGCGCTCCAGCACGTGCGTGGCCGTCAGGTTGCCGATCTGGCCGCAGCGCTCCAGCGGCAGCCCCCAGGCCAGGCCGGACAGGAAGCCGGCGCGGAAGGCGTCGCCGACGCCCGTGGGGTCGGCCTTGCCGCGCTCGGGGGCCGGGGCGACCTGGATGGACGGCTCGCCCTTGCGGTCGATGACGGCGCCCTTGGGGCCGAGCGTGGTGACGCGGACGCCGACCCGGTCGAGGATCTCCTCGTCGGACCAGCCGGTCTTCTGCTCGATGAGCCCCTTCTCGTAGTCGTTGGAGAACAGGTAGGCGGCGCCGTCGACGAGCTGCCTGATCTGCTCGTCGGCCATGCGGGCGAGCTGCTGGGAGATGTCGGCGGCGAAGGGGATGCCGCGCTGGCGGCACTCGTCGGTGTGCCGCAGCATCGCGTCGGGGTCGTTGGGGCTGATCAGCACCAGGTCGAGCCCGCCGAGCCGGGTGGCGACCGGCTGCAGCTCGATCAGCCGCGCCTCGGCCATCGCCCCGGTGTAGAAGGAGGCGATCTGGTTGTGGTGCTCGTCGGTGGTGCACAGGAAGCGCGCGGTGTGCTGCGTCTCGGAGATGTGCACGGACTCGCAGTCGACGCCGTGGCGCTCCAGCCAGGAGCGGTAGTCGGCGAAGTCGTTGCCGACGGCGCCCACCAGGATCGGCTTGAGGCCGAGACAGCCCATGCCGAAGGCGATGTTGGCCGCGCAGCCGCCGCGACGGATCTGAAGGTCGTCGACCAGGAACGAGAGCGACACCCGGTCGAGCTGCTCGGCGATGAGCTGATCGCCGAAGCTTCCTGGGAACGTCATCAGGTGGTCTGTCGCGATGGAGCCGGTTACGGCGATGCGCACGGGATTCTTCTTCCTCGTTGTCAGCAGGCCAATGAGCCCCACGAGAATACGCGAAGGTCCCGCTCGCACAAAGGCGGGCGGGACCCCACAGGCCGAAGCCGTGACCCCTTAGTTGAACGAGTCGCCACAGGCGCAGGAGCCGGTGGCGTTGGGGTTGTCGATGGTGAAGCCCTGCTTCTCGATCGTGTCGACGAAGTCGATGCTGGCGCCCATCAGGTAGGGGGCGCTCATGCGGTCGGTGACCACGCTGACCCCGCCGAAGTCCGTCACCACGTCACCGTCCATGGAACGGTCGTCGAAGAAGAGCTGGTAGCGCAGGCCGGAGCAACCACCCGGCTGCACGGCGACCCTCAGCTGCAGACCTTCCTCACCCTGCTGCTCCAGCAGGCTCTTGACCTTCGCGGCGGCCGCGTCAGTCAGGATCAGGCCCTGCGTCGTGGTCTCGCTGCTCTCAACCGTCATCTGCTGACTCCCTAACCCGGCTGTCTGTTTCCGACGTCCTACTGATGACGCTACCAACACCTCGCCCATGCCACACATTCCCGGGTCCCCTACCCCCGGAATAACCACGTTCGTCCATGTGTCATAGTGAGTATCGTCAAAACGACGATAAGGGGGTATGGCGATGGCCACCCAGACTGGGCTGCCGCTCTTCGTCCTCGGGCAGGGCGCCGATCCGCACAGCGAGAAGGGCGTCGACTGCCCCGGCGAGCTGCCGCCCGCGTCCGACCCTGACCTGGTCGAACGCGCCCGCAAGGCCAAGGAGGCGCTGGGCGACCGCCTGTTCGTGCTGGGCCACCACTACCAGCGCGACGAGGTCATCCAGTTCGCCGACGTGACCGGCGACTCCTTCAAGCTCGCCCAGCAGGCCGCCGCGCGGCCCGAGGCGGAGTTCGTCGTCTTCTGCGGCGTGCACTTCATGGCCGAGTCCGCCGACATCCTCACCGGCGAGGCCCAGAAGGTGGTGCTGCCCGACCTCGCCGCCGGGTGCTCCATGGCCGACATGGCCACGTTCGACCAGGTGGAGGAGTGCTGGGAGGCCCTTGAGGACGCCGGTCTGGCCGGCGAGGTGGTCCCCGTCACGTACATGAACTCCAGCGCCGACATCAAGGCGTTCTGCGGGCGCAACGGCGGCGTGGTGTGCACCTCCTCCAACGCCAGGAGGGCGCTCGACTGGGCCTTCGAGCAGGGCCGCAAGGTGCTGTTCCTGCCCGACCAGCACCTCGGGCGCAACACGGCGGTGCTGGAGATGGGCATGTCGCTGGAGGACTGCGTGGTCTGGAACCCGCACCGGCCCGACGGCGGGCTGACCCGCGAGCAGCTCGACCGGGCGCGGATGATCCTGTGGAAGGGCCACTGCTCGGTGCACGGCCGCTTCACGGCCGAGTCCGTCGACGACGTGCGCGCGCGCATCCCCGGCGTGAACGTGCTGGTGCACCCCGAGTGCCGGCACGAGGTGGTGCTCAAGGCCGACCACGTGGGCTCGACCGAGCACATCATCAAGACCCTGCAGGCCGCGCCCGCCGGGTCGAGCTGGGCCGTCGGCACGGAGCTGAACCTGGTCAAGCGGCTGGCCGCGATGTTCCCCGACAAGAACGTGTCGTTCCTGGACCGGACGGTCTGCTACTGCTCCACGATGAACCGGATCGACCTGCCGCACCTGGTGTGGGCGCTGGAGTCGCTCGTGCTGGGCGACGTCGTCAACCGGATCACGGTGGACGAGGACACCGCCCACTGGGCCAGGGTCGCGCTGGACCGCATGCTGGCGCTCCCGTAACGCCCTCCCCCGGCGGGCCGGGCCCGTGGCGAGGAGCGCCCGCCCTCGCCACGGGCCCGGCCGCGTTCCGGACGGGCCCGACGCGGGTCCCGGCTCGGTCGCGGCGCGGGTCCCGGCTTCAGGCGAAGTCGTAGCCGACGCGGACGCCGACCGTCAGCGTCTGGCGGCCGGGGCTGACCGAGGACGCGCTGTCGGCCGCCGCGGCCATCGTGACCAGCGGCTGGGGGCCGCCCCTGACGTCCTCGGAGATCGACACCACCGGGCCGAGCGGGCGGCCGGCCAGCTCGGCGTAGTGGGCAGCCTTGGCCGCGGCGTCCCTGAACGCCCTCGTCCTGGCCTCGCCGAGCACCGACGCCGGGTCGGACAGCTCGAAGGCCACGCCGTTGAGCCGGGCCTCCTCGCCCACGCCGGCGACCGTGTCGATGACGGCGTCGGCCCGCGACAGGTCCCTGACGACCACCTCGACGCCCTGGGCCGCCCGGTAGGCCGAGACCTTCGGGTAGACCTCGTACTCGGGGCCGAGCGAGAGCTCGACCGTGCGCACGTCGTGGGCCGCGACCCCGGCCCCGGCCAGCGCGTCGGCCAGCCGGGCCGCGGCGGCCCTGACGGCCGTGAACGCCTCGGACGCCGACGCCCTGCGCACCTCGACGCCCGCCGTCAACCGCAGGACGTCGGGCGCGGCCTGCACGCTGCCCTCACCGACGACGGAGATGTCCACGCCTGCCCCCCTCGACTGGGTACGCCTCGATCCTACGAGCCTGCCCCCACCCGCGGGCGGTTCACACGGCGTCGACGATCGCGTCCGGATCGTCCAGCTCGACCTGGTGCCCCGAGCGGGGCAGCAGCACCAGCTTGGCGTCGAGGCGGGCCGCCAGGCTCTGCCTGCGGGCGTCCCGGCCGCCCGCGCCGAGCACGGTGACCGGGATGTCGGGAAAGGGATGGCCGGCGCGGATGTCGCGGAGGTCGGCGGCCATGTCGCGGCGGGCCAGCCACTCCCCCGCCACGGCCGCGGGCACCTTGCCCATCCGGTACACCCCGAAGGGGTCGCCCATGCCGGTGACCAGGCGATGCGCCGGCGGCCCGGTCAGGCGGGCCAGCACGTTCGCGCCCCACGTGCCGCCGAGCGCGGGCAGCCACGCCCCCAGGGCGGCGGCGAGCGCGAGCGGCCGGCCCACGGGCGGCGGGCTGGGGTCCACCAGGACGAGCTTGGCCACGCAGAGCGGGTGCAACCGGGCGAACGCCTCGGCGTGCCAGCAGGACAGGCCGTGCGCGACCAGGGTCACCTGGGACGGCTGCGCGGGCGCCAGCGCGGCCAGCCGGGCCACCTCGCCGTACAGGGTGGGCCGGTCGGTCGCGGGCGGGCTGAGGCCGAGCCCCGGACGGTCGAAGCGGACGACCCGGTGGCAGGCGGCCAGTCCGGCGGCCACGGCGTCCCAGTGGAACCAGGCGCCGCCGAGACCGGCCGTGATGAGCACGCCGGGGCCCGCGCCCTGGTCGAGGACGTGCGGAGGCCCGGCGGGGGCCTCGTCGTCGTCGTGGACGAGCAGCCGCAGCGCCACGTACACGACCCAGACGGCGACCATGGTGAGCTGGATCCGGTGGGCGACGCCGGCCAGCCGTCCGGCGGCCAGGGCGGCCAGCATGAGAGCGGTGGCGCCCACGTTCAGGCCGGTGAACAACCACGACACCCACGAGCGCCAGCGCGCGGAGAGCACCGCCATGGCGGTCAGCACGGCCGTCGTGGCCAGCGCGCCGGCCACCATGTGGAGCCGGTGCGAGACCCCCACGCCGCGGCAGGTGGGGTCGCTCAGCGCGGCGCAGTCGAGCGGGACCAGGCCGGAGACGACCGTCAGCAGCCCGAAGGCGGCCAGCGCCAGCCAGCCGGCCCACTCGCGCGCCACCCTGGGCAGCGTCGCGACGGCGGCCAGGCAGGCCAGCCCGGCCAGCACGTCGCTGACCCGGAACAGGCGCGTCCACGGCTGGTCGCGGGCGGCCAGCTCGCTCACGTAGCCGTCGGTCCTGTCCACGGCGGGCGTGGTGAACTGGCCGGTGATCCAGGCGCTGTACAGCACGGCCGCCACGATGAGCGCCGCGGCCGCGGCGACGAACAACCTTCGCTCCACGTGATGATTAGAACACCATCCGTGGTCAAAGGCCCGGGGCACCCCATACCGGGAACCATCGGCCGAGGTCGGCCTCCAGCGGCAGCTCGCCGTCCAGGACGCCTCTGGCCTGCAGTTCGAGGGCGTTGTCGCGCCTGTTCCCGGGCAGCGGCGCGAACGGGTAGAACGTGCCGCGCTTGTACAGGTACACGACCGCCAGCCGTCTGCCCGCCGGATCGGCGAACGACACCAGCGAGCACAGCAGCGAGGGCCCGAACCCGGCCGACTCCAGCGAGGAGTTGACCGCGTGCAGCTCGGTGACCAGGTCGCTGACGTCGTCCGGCGCGCGGCGGACCAGCAGCCAGGTGTAGCCGTAGCCGTCGTCGGACTCCTCGACGCGCCCGCCGAGCAGCGCCTTGACGTCGCTCTCCAGCGTGGCGAACGCGCCGCCCTCCGCGGCCCTGAACGACACCGAGCCGAGACCGGTGGGGACGAGACCGGTCGCGGCCTGGAGCGTCACGGCGGCGGACGGCAGCGCGAACAGCGCGTCGAGGTTGGGCTTGACCGGCTTGGACCGGCCCAGCAGCGAGTCGAGCCAGCCCATACGGCCTCAGCCCCTTCCGAGCTGCTTGGAGATGGACGCGAGCAGTTCGAGCCGGCGCTCCAGCGGCGGATGCGTGGAGAACAGGTTCGCCAGCGTCTCCCCCCTGGCCAGGGCGGGCGCGAAGTAGAAGGCGTTGAACGGCGCCGCCTCGCGCAGGTCGGTGGTCGGGATCCGGGCCATGTCGCCGGTGACCTTGGTCAGCGCGCTGGCCAGGGCCGACGGACGCTGCGTGAGCAGCGCTCCGGCCCGGTCGGCGGCCAGCTCGCGGTAACGCGACAGGGCTCTGGTGAGCAGGAAGCTGACGGCGTACACGACCAGCGAGACGAACATGATGATCAGCCCGACCGGCACGCCGCCCTGGCCGTTGTCCCGGCGCCCGCCGAAGCCGGCGTACAGGGCGAACCTCGTCATCAGCCCGGCGACGATGCCGAGGAACGAGGCGATCGTCATGACGGCGACGTCGCGATGGGCGACGTGCGACAACTCGTGCGCCAGCACGCCTTCGAGCTCCTGAGGCTTCAGGCGGCGCAGGATGCCCGTCGTCACGCAGACGACGGCCCGCTTCTGGTTACGGCCGGTGGCGAAGGCGTTGGGGACGTCGGAGTCGGCGATCGCCACCCGCGGCTTGGGCATGTCCGCCAGCGCGCACAGCCGGTCGATGAGGCCGTGGAGCTCGGGGGCCTCCTGTGGGGAGACCTCCCGTCCGTGCATCGCGAACAGGGCGATGCGGTCGGACAGGAAGTACTGCACCAGCAGCAGCCCCCCGGCGAGCACCAGCACGGTCAGCGCGCGCACGCCGAGGGCGATCAGCACGCCGACGAACGCCACGTAGAGCAGCCCCAGCAGGAACATCGTCACGACCATGCGGCGGGTCAGGCCGCTGTCGGACGCGAACCGCGTGCCCACGGGGCTCAGCCCGGGATGAGGCCTTGGTCGCCCAGCATCTCCCGGACCTCCTCGATCGAGGCGTCCGCGGGGGGAAGGATCAGCTCTGACGGCTCAAGGCTGTCGTCGGGAAGCGCCTTGCCCACATGGCGCACCTTGTCGAGCAACGCGTGCAGCTTGACGCGGAAGGCCCCTTCGTCACCGGTCTCGATGGCGGCCTCCAGCTCGCTGTCGAGCTCGTTGAGCACCGCGATGTCGTCCGGCGAGATCTCGACCTGGCCCTCGCCCATGATTCTGACGATCATGCGTTCTCCCCGGGCTGACGCAGCTGCTGGGTGTGACCCTGCTGCGGCTGGGCCTGCTGCTGCGGCTGGCCCTGCTCGATGGCGCTCTTGGGCGCCGGGCCCTGGCCCAGCTCGGCCTTCATCCGGGCCAGCTCCAGCTCGACGTCCATGCCGCCGCCCATGCGGTCGAGCTCGGCCTGGATGTCGTCGCCGCGGGTGCCGCTGAAGTCGTCGAGCGCGCCACTGGCCAGCAGCTCGTCGATCGCGCCGGCGCGGGCCTGCATCTGCGCCGTCTTGTCCTCGGCGCGCTGGATCGCCAGGCCGACGTCGCCCATCTCCTCGGAGATGCCGGAGAACGCCTCGTTGATGCGCGTCTGGGCCTCGGCGGCGGTGTAGGTCGCCTTGATCGTCTCCTTCTTCGTGCGGAAGGAGTCGACCTTGGCCTGCAGCCGCTGGGAAGCCGTGGTCAGCTTCTCCTCCTCGGCCTGCAGGTTGTCGTGCTGGACCTTGAGGTCGGCCATCTGCCCCTGCAGATTGGACCGCCGCTGCAGGGCCTCGCGGGCGAGGTCCTCGCGCCCGACGGACAGCGCCTTGCGGCCCTGGTCCTCGTAGCGCCTGGCCTGCGCCTCCAGGCCGTTGATCTGCAGTTCTACCCGCTTGCGCGAGGTGGCCACGTCGGCCACCCCTCGACGCACCTTCTGCAGCAACTCGAGCTGCCGCTGATAGGAGTAGTCAAGCGTCTCGCGCGGATCCTCCATCTTGTCCAGGGCCTTGTTGGCCTTGGACTTGAAGATCATCGAAAGTCTCTTCATCACGCTCATGCGCGTCGGCCGTCCCCTTCTAGGTCGTGCTGGTGTTCACCCAATGCAGCGCAGCCGCCTTGGGATTACCCTACGCATAACGCACGGGGGCGTCACTAAGTTGCAGTCCAGGTAGGGTTGACGTGTGTTGCGACGCCGATCCCAAACCTCCGTGGACGACACCCCCGTCCCCGTTGACGATCCTAAGCCCCAGGGTAAAGGTCGTCCCACACCCAAGCGCCGGGATGCCGAGGGCAGACGACGCCAGCCGGTCTCCGCGCCGAAGGACCGCAAGGAGG
Organism: Nonomuraea sp. NPDC049624; assembly: GCF_040675255.1. Taxonomy (NCBI): domain Bacteria; kingdom Bacillati; phylum Actinomycetota; class Actinomycetes; order Streptosporangiales; family Streptosporangiaceae; genus Nonomuraea; species Nonomuraea sp. NPDC049624. The sequence goes on from NZ_JBFAOR010000006.1 coordinate 402,264, forward strand.
CCTATCGGCAGATGCGCGCCAAGCAGGCCGCCGAGCGCGACCGGGCCCGCAAGGGCATGCTCGCAGGTGACGAGCGTTATCTTCCGGTTCGCGACAAGGGCCCGGCGCGCAAGTTCGCGCGCGACTGGGTCGACTCGCGACGCCTGCCCAGCCAGTACTTCCTGCCGTTCTCGCTACTGATCCTGCTGGCCACCTGGATCCCGTGGCCGATCGAGATCCGCGCCAAGGTGCTCAACATCGTGATCGCGGTCGGCTGGCCGATCATGATGGTCGGCGTCCTGGCCACCTCCCTCTACGTGGCGTGGAAGGTGAAGAAGGAGGTCGCGGCCAAGCTCCCCAACGAGAGCGTGAAGGGCGTCGGCTTCTACGCGGCGATGCGCGCTTTGCAGATCCGCAAGCTGCGCTTCCCGCCGCCCACGGTGCTGCCGGGCGGGAGGCCCGCGCCGCCCAAGAAGTAGCCCCGTTTTCCCGATTTTTCGGGAAAACGGCTTATCGGCGACGCCCGCGTGCCCATCACCGTCCGGTGGTGGGCACTCGTGCTTCCCGCCTCCCCGCGTCCCGCCCGCTCAGCGGGCGGGTTTCCAGCGCAGGAGGCCGCCGGTGACCACGGGGCGGCGTCCGTCGATCGTGCCGCCCCGTTCGAGGGCGTCGGCGACGGTCCGCAGCAGCGTGTACGACGACCGCAGCCGCCTGGCCGTGACCCCGGCCACCGTCCCGTCGGCCGAGCTCACGGTGGCGTACGCCGTGGCGCCGTCGGCGGTCGTGTAGGACAGGATCGGGATCAGCAGGCCGTCCCAGGAGCCGGCCGGGCGGCGGGCGCACATCTCGCGCCAGGCGTCCCTGATGCCGCGGACGGTGAGGTGGTCACCCGCCCCGGGGCGGAAGCCGAGGATCCCGGCGCCGCGCGCGCCGTTGTGGCGCAGCAGGGAGGCGCGCAGGGCGTCGGGGAAGTCCACGCCCATCTGCGACTCCGCCACGGCGATCGTGCGCGCCCTGACCGGGCCGCCGAGCGTGCGGTAGGTGCGGGGGGCGTTGCTCCTGAGCCAGCGTTCGATGCGCCGCCACTGGGCGTCCACGGCCCGCTTGACGTCGGGCGCGACCCTGCGGGGGTCGATCGGGCGGCGCCGGGGCGCGCAGTTGGGCGCCTGGGCGGCGGAGGCGGCGGGCGTGGGCTGCGCAGTCGCCGCGGGGTCGGCCGGCGGCTCCACGGGCGTCAGGGGCGTCACGGGTGTCAGGGCCTCGCGGCCCGCCGGGGGCGGTTCCTCCTGCTCGGTGACGGCGCGCACGAGGGCCAGGGCGCCGCGCTGCACCGACGTCCCCATCAGGGCGAACCCCAGCGTCAGGGTCACGACGACCCCGATGACCAGCCACGACAGGACCGTCCCCGCACCTCGGCGCCGCGGCGCGGGAGCCGGGACGGACGGCGGCGGCTCGGCCCGCGGCAGGCGGGCCCGGCGGCGCAACCGCACCGCGAGGGCGATCAGGACGGCCGCGGTGAGAGCCTGGCGGACGAGCTTGAGCACGTCGCGCACCCTATCCCGAATCGAATCGGCTCATGTGACGCTCTAAGGTCGAACGTATGGAATTCCGACACCTCGGCCGCAGCGGTCTCCTGGTCAGCGAGATCAGCTACGGCAACTGGCTCACCCACGGCTCCCAGGTCGAGGAGGACGCCGCCAAGCTGTGCGTGCAGGCGGCGCTCGACGAGGGCATCACCACCTTCGACACCGCCGACGTCTACGCGGGGACGAAAGCCGAGGAGGTGCTCGGCCGGGCGCTCAAGGGCGTCCGCAGGGAGTCGCTGGAGATCTTCACCAAGGTCTACTGGCCCACGGGCCCCGGCAAGAACGACCGCGGGCTGTCCCGCAAGCACATCACCGAGTCGATCCACGCCTCGCTGCGCCGCCTCCAGACCGACTACGTCGACCTGTACCAGGCCCACCGCTTCGACAACGAGACCCCCCTCGAGGAGACCCTCAAGACGTTCGACGACCTCGTGCGCCAGGGCAAGGTGCTCTACGTCGGCGTCAGCGAGTGGACGGCCGAGCAGATCGGCCGCGCGCTGAAGATCGCCGACGAGATGGGCTTCGACCGGATCGTGTCGAACCAGCCGCAGTACTCGATGTTGTGGCGGGTCATCGAGGCTGAGGTCGTGCCGCTGAGCGAGCGCGAGGGCATCGGCCAGATCGTCTGGTCGCCGATCGCGCAGGGCGTGCTCACCGGCAAGTACCTGCCCGGTCAGCAGCCTCCGCAGGGCTCGCGGGCGACCGACGCGAGCGGCAGCGCCATGATCGCGCGGTACATGAACGACGACGTGCTCACCCGCGTGCAGGAGCTGCGGCCGATCGCCGACGACCTCGGCCTGACCATGGCCCAGCTCGCCGTGGCCTGGGTGCTGCAGAACCCGAACGTCTCCAGCGCCATCGTCGGCGCCACCCGCCCCGAGCAGGTGCGCGACAACGTCAAGGCGGCCGGCGTCAAGCTGGAGGACGACGTGCTCAAGCGCATCGACGACGTGCTCGGCACGGTCGTGGAGCGCGACCCGGCCAAGACGGTGAGCCCCGCCACCCGTCCGTGACCCGGAAAACGGAAAACCCCTTGAGCCACAATGCGCTCAAGGGGTTTCCGTTTTTTCGCGGATCACTCCGGACGCAATGACAATCCCGTGTATTCGACGCGGTCCTCGTCGAGCAGCGCCACCTGCTCGACGCCGGATTCGAGCAGCTCACGCCAATTCTCCCCGAGCCAGGACTCCGCATCGGCCTGACTCGGGAAAACCTCTCGCGGCAAAGGGCGGTCCGTCACCTCACCACCATTTGCATTTTCATAACGCCACCGCCATGTCATGCCATACGCTCCTTCTCCGCGGGTTCGCCGGCGCCTTCCCTCCGACGGCACTGGAACCCTACTCCCGAGCTCGGAGGTCCATCGATGCTGCGCGCGGGCCGTGTTGCCGCGGCGGTCGTCCTGGGGGCGGCCGCCGTACTCCTTCTCCCCTCCTCCGCGCTCGGCTCACCCTCCTCGCGGCCCGCTGGTCCCGCCCCGGAGGTCGTGCGGCTGTGGGGGGTCTGGCGCAGCGACGGCACGGCGTGGCTGGCGTCCACGGCCGCGTACGAGCCGGCGGACGGCTCGGTCGTGGGGTGGCGCTTCGCGGTCTCGGCCGACGGGGCGGTGGGCGAGCCGCCGGGGGGTGAGCTGCCGTCGTTCCCGGCGGTGTGCGTCCAGGACGCGGCCGGTTCGGGGCACAAGCGGGTGGTGGTCGCGGTGGACTTCGGGGACGGGGAGGGCGACGTCCCGCCCGGTGACCGGCCGCCGGCGCACCCGCTGCTGCGCTGCGTGACCGGCGCCGAGGACGCGACCGCCGCCCAGCTCCTGGCCGCCGCGGCCAGGGTCGGCGTGAACGGGCGCGGCGAGGTCGTGTCGGTCAGCGGCTACCCGTCCCGGGGCGCGGGGACCGTCCCGTCCGGGAGTGCGGAGAGCGCTCCGTCCGGGGAGCCGGACGTCGCCGAGCGGGCCGCCGAGCCCGCCAGCGCGCCCGGCGGCATTCCGGCGCCGCTGATCGCGGCCGCCGCCGGGGTGCTGTTGCTGGTCGGCGCGGGCACGGCCCTGGCCGCCCGCCGCCGCCCCGGTCGGGCGGGTCGGGCCGGTCGGTAGCCTCTGGGCGGTGAAGCTTCTTCTCTCCGGGACCGGGGGTGCGGCGGGCTGGCCCGTGGACGGGTGCTCGTGCGCCTCGTGCGCCCGGCTCCCCCAAGGCCGTCGCCGCCCCTTCGAGCTGGTCGTGGACGACGCGGCGCGGTTCCCCTTCACCGGCGGCGGCGCGTTCGGCGGCGGGCTCGGCCTGGTGGCGGCCGACGGCGCGGCGGTGTTGTGCCTGCCGCCGGGCCGGGAGGCCCCCTCCGACGGTCCCGCCCGCTACGACATCGTCGTGCTGGACCTGCTGGACCGCCCGGAGCGGCTCGGCGAGCTGCGCCGCGCGGGGCTGGCCGACGAGCGGACCACGGTGGTGGCCGCGTGGCTGGACCACCGGATCAGGTCGGAGGAGGAGCTGGCCAGGCGGCTGCGGTTGTGGGGGGCGGTGGCCGTGCCGGACGGGACGGTCCTGGAGTGCGGCGGAACGGTACGCGAGACGCCGCCGCGGCGGGCGCTGCTGCTCGGCGGGTCCAGGTCGGGCAAGTCGGCCGAGGCCGAGCTGCGGCTGGCGGCCGAGCCGTACGTCACCTATGTCGCCACCGGCGGCGACGGCGCGGCGGACGGCGAATGGGCGGCGCGGGTACGGGCGCACCGGGAACGGCGGCCCGCTCACTGGGACACGGCCGAGACGACGGACCTGGTGGCGGTCATCGCGGCGGCGCGCACGCCCCTGCTGATCGACGGGCTGGGCACGTGGCTGGCGGCGGTGTTCGACGAGCACGGGGCATGGGACGGCGACCGCACGCCGGTCGCCCGGCGCTGCGCGGAGCTGGTCGAGGCGTGGCGCGGCACGCCGGTGCCGCTCGTGGCGGTCTCGGACGAGGTGGGAATGGGCGTGGTGCCCGCCACGTCCGCCGGCCGGGCCTTCAGGGACGCGCTCGGCAAGCTCAACGAACGGCTCGCCGCCGAGTCCGAGTACGTCGCCCTGGTGGTCGCGGGACGCCTTCTGGAACTGTGACCCCGGGCCCCCGGAGCAGGGGCTACGGGCGTACGGCTCTGGCGTACCAGCGGCCGTCGAGGCGGTCGACGTGCAGCGGGCGGCCGAAGCACTCGGACAGCAGGCCGGGGGTGAGCACCTCCGACACCGGCCCGGCGGCCAGCAGCCGCGAGTCGCGCATGAGCAGCGCGTGCGTGGTGGTCGCGGGCACCTCCTCCAGGTGGTGGGTCACGGTGACCGTGGTCAGCACCGGACGGGTGGCGGCCAGCTGCTCGACGGCGGTGATGAGGTCCTCGCGGGCCGGCAGGTCGAGCCCGGCGAACGGCTCGTCGAGCAGCAGCACGGCGGGCTCGGCCATGAGCGCCCTGGCCACCCTGACCCGGGCCCGCTCCCCTTGCGAGCACACCCGGAACGGGCGCTCGACCAGGTCCTTGCAGCCCAGGTCGGCCAGCAGTCGGGTGGCGCGCTCGCGCTCGTTGTCGCCGTACTTGTCCCACAGCGGGACGCTCGTGCCGGTGTGGCCGGTCAGGACCACCGTGTGGGCGGTGGCGCCCTCCTCCTCCAGCAGGTCTTCGTCGATCAGCCGCTGGCTGGCCGCGACCAGGCCGATGTGGCGGCGCAGCTCTCGCAGGTCGACCCGGCCGAGCCGGTGGCCGAGCACGCTGACCGCGCCCTCGCTCGGGTGGCGCACCGCCCCGGCCAGTGAGAGCAGAGTGGTCTTGCCCGCGCCGTTGGGGCCGAGGATCACCCAGTGGTCGCCGTACGCCACCTGCCAGTCGATGCCGTCGAGCAGCGTTTTGCCGACAACCCGGACAGCTACACCTTCGAGTTCAAGCACGTGCATTCCCGCCACATTAGTCGGCCCTAGGATCGGTCGTTATGCCGCTTGCTGAGCTGACCCATGGGCTGCGCTTCGCCATCGGCATGCTCAGCGCCGTTCCCGTGCCGGTCGACAGGATCGATCGGGAGGTCGCCGGGCCGGCCATGGTGGCCGCCCCCGCGGTCGGGCTGGGGCTCGGCGCGGTCGCCGGCCTGGCGCTGCTGCTGCCGGGGCCGCCGCTGCTGGGCGCGGCGCTCGCGCTCGGGCTGCTGGCCGCGCTCACCCGGGGGCTGCACCTGGACGGGCTGGCCGACCTGGCCGACGGCCTGGGCAGCGGCCGGCCCGCCAAAGACGCCCTCGACATCATGAAAAAGTCGGACATCGGGCCGTTCGGGGTGATGACGCTGGTCCTCACACTGCTCGTCCAGGCGGCGGCGCTGACCGGGGCCGGTTACCCCGCCCTGGTGACCGCCTGCGTGGCCGGGCGGCTGGCGCTCACCTGGGCGTGCCGGGCGAGCGTGCCCGCCGCGCGGCCCGGCGGGCTCGGGGCGATGGTGGCGGGCACCGTCGGCGATCCGGCGGCGTGGCTGGCCACGGTCGCCGCCCTGGCCGTGACCGGCGGGCTGGGGCTGGCGGCCGGGACGTGGGCGCCGCCGGTCGCCCTGGCGGCCGGGCTCGGGGCGGCGCTGCTGCTGCTCCGGCACGCCCGGCGGCGGCTCGGCGGCGTCACGGGTGACGTGTTCGGCGCGCTGGTGGAGACCGGGACGGCGGCCGCGCTGGTGGTGTACGCGATCCTGGCCTGACCGCCTGACCGCCTGACCGCCAGACCGCCAGACCGCCAGACCGGCGGACCGGCGCAGGCGGGGTCAGGCGGCCGGCTGCGGGGCGCGGGCGCGCAGGCGGCGCAGGAGCACCACGCAGAGCAGGGCGAGCGGGACCCAGCCGACCAGCCCGGTGAGCCCGGACACCGCCGTGTCGGGCGGAGCCGCGGCGTCCCCGAGCAGCAACACGGCGGGCAACACCGCGTTCAGCGAGCCGTGCGCGACCACGCAGGGCCACACGCTGCCCGTACGCAGCCGCAGCCAGCCGATCGCGATGCCGGCCAGCACGCAGAAGCCGGTGAACTGCAGCGCCGCCCACGACCCGAGGCTCGGGTAGTTGTAGCCGAGCAGGGTGAGCGGGGCGTGCCACAGCCCCCAGATCGCCCCGGACAGCGCCAGGCCGCCGATCGGGCCGTAGGTGGCGGACAGCCTGGGCAGCAGCCAGCCGCGCCAGCCCCACTCCTCGCCCAGCGCCGGGACCGCGTTCAGCACCGGGCCCGCCAGCACGCCGATGGCGATCTGCAGGTAGAGCGCCGGGCCCGGGTCGGCCGGCGGCTGCACGCCCGCGGCCGCGAGCTGGGCCCGGAACAGGCTGAACCGGTCGAGGTCGAGCGGGAACAGCCCGACGGCGGTGCTGAGCCCGGCGCAGACGGCGATCAGCAGCGGCACGCCCAGCCAGGCGGCCAGCACGTACCGGCCGGTGCGGCCCTTGCTGTCGCCCAGGGTCAGGCCGGTCTCGGCGGCCCAGCGCCGCCAGGGCGCGCGCGACAGCGCCCACACCCCGAGCACCCCGGCGGTCGGCGTGAACATCATGACCGCGGCCAGCCCCTTGGCCGCCGGCGAGCCCAGCCCCGCGCCGAGCCAGATGGGCAGCGCCACCAGCCAGGACAGCCCGAAGGCGAGGGCGAGGAAGACGGGAAGCTGTTTTCTCATGACCGTGCACGCTCCGAGACGAGGGCGTTGATGAGGGAGGCGCCGCGCTCGGCGTCGTCGATGCTGATCGCCAGCCGCCCCCCGGAGCGGTAGCCGACGACCAGGCACTCGCCGCCGCGCAGCATGATGGTGGCCGCGCCGGGCAGGCCGCGGAAGCCCCAGCCGCCGACCTCGCTCGGCCTGCGGTCCTCGGTCCAGGCCCGGTCGATCCGCGACAGCGGGATCCTGCGCGCCGGGACGCCGAACGGCCCGAAGCCGATGACGAGCGCGTCGTCGCCGACCCGTACGGACAGCGACGCCGTCGCCAGCCCCGCGACCAGCACGATCACCGCCCCGGGCAGGGCGGAGGCCAAGGTCGCCGGCGACAGGACGCCGGCCAGGCGCAGCCCGCAGAGCACGACGACCGCCGCCGCGGCCACCAGCGTCAGCGCGACCAGCCAGGGGTTGACCAGCCGGCTGACCCAGACCGTACGGCGGCCGGGCCGCAGCTTCATGGCCGGGGGCGGCGCGACGCCCTCGACCGGGTCGGGCCCGCCCCTGCCGAGGGACCCGGCGAGCACGCCCACGCCGAGCGAGCCGACGACGACCAGCGGGACGTGCCAGCCGGGAAGGCTCGCGGCCGTCCAGTCGGGCACGTCGAGGTTGGCCGCCAGCGTGGCGGCCTGCGTGCCGAGCACCAGGACGCCGCCGCCGAACAGCCCGCCCCACCACAGCGCCCGCCCGTTGCGGTGCCGCAGCGCCCAGCCCCGCGCGGCGACGGCCAGGAACGCGATCCACACCACGGTCCACACCGCCGCCACGGTCAGCACGTGGGCCTGGAAGGAGGCCGAGCCGTCGACGCCCGATGCGCCCCAGTGGGTGGCCAGCGGGTCGGGCAGCCGGTCGCGCAGCCCCAAGGGGGCCAGGACCAGGGCCGCCGTGACGGCCGCGCCCCACGCGGCCGCCGGGATTCGGGGGTTCATGGCAGATCCTCCAGGATGGTGATGAGGTCCTCACGGCGGTAGCCGTGCCTCTTGGCCTCCTCCAGCAGCTCCCGGGCGCGCTGCACGAGCAGCGCGCGCCCGTCGGCCTGGCCCGCGACGCTGACCCCGCGGCCCCGCCTGAACTCCAGCAGCCCTTCGTCGCGCAGGTCGCGCAGCGCGCGCAGCACGGTGTTGGGGTTGATGCCGAGCGCCCTGGCGAGGTCGCGGGCCGGTGGAAGGCGGTCGCCGGGCGCGTAGGAGCCCTCGCCGATGGCGCGGCGGATGGCGCCGGCCACCTGTTCATGGAGGGGCCGTGCGTCGTTGAGATCGAGCGCTAGCAACATGATGCTAATGACACTAGCACCATGAAACGGAATGCGCCCGACCAGCATTTGTAGGATGAACCCCTGTTTGTGAGTACGCAGAAACCGTGGATAGCATCGGTTTACGTGACCACTGTGCGGCTGAACTCAGCAGACCCAGTCTCTGTCGACACCGACGCCCTGATCGTCGGCTTCCGGCCCGGCCAGGACGGCCCCCGCCCGGCCACGGGCGCTGAGTCCCTCGACGCGGCTTTCGGCGGCAACCTCGCCACCTCCCTCAGCTCGCTCGGCTTCTCCGGCAAACCCGGAGAGCTGGCCAAGCTGCCCACGTTCGGCGCCGTCCAGGCCCCGGTGCTCGTCGCCGTCGGCCTGGGCGACTCCTCCGACCACGAGTCCCTTCGCCGCGCCGCCGGCGCCGCCGTGCGGTCGCTGGCCGGCACCGCGCGCGCCGCGCTGGCCCTGCCTGCCGACGACGACGCCCAGGCCGAGGCCGTCGCCCTGGGCGCGCTGCTCGGCGCGTACGGCTTCGACCGCTACCGCACGGGCGAGCCGCCGAAGGCGCCCGTCTCCGAGATCACCGTCCTGTCCGGCCGGGGCGAGTCCGCCGCCGAGCGGGCCGGCGTGCTGGCCGAGTCGGTCTCGCTCGTCCGCGACCTGGTCAACACGCCACCGTCCGACCTGTGGCCGGCCAAGTTCGCCGAGATCGCCGAGCAGGAGGGCGCCAAGCACGGGCTCACCGTCGAGGTCCTCGACGAGAAGCAGCTCAAGGACGGCGGCTACGGCGGCCTGGTCGGCGTCGGCCAGGGCTCGGTCAACCCGCCGCGCCTGGTCCGCCTCGCCTACAGCCACCCCGAGGCGGGCAAGACGCTGGCGTTCGTGGGCAAGGGCATCACGTTCGACTCCGGCGGCCTGTCGCTCAAGCCGTCGGCCGCCATGGACTGGATGAAGTCCGACATGGGCGGCGCGGGCGCCGTGCTCGGCGCGCTGGTCGGCATCGCCCGGCTCGGCCTGCCGGTCAACGTCGTGGGCTACCTCTGCCTGGCCGAGAACCTGCCGAGCGGCACCGCCCAGCGCCCCTCCGACGTCATCCACAGCTACAGCGGCAAGACCGTCGAGGTGCTCGACACCGACGCCGAGGGCCGCCTGGTGCTCATGGACGGCATCGCGCGCGCCGCCGAGGACGACCCCGACCTGATCGTCGACATCGCCACGCTGACCGGCGCGCAGATCGTCGCGCTCGGCTGGCGCACCGCGGGCGTCATGGCCAACGACGACGCCGTCCGCGAGCTGGTCGTCGAGGCCGCCACCGCCGCGGGCGAGGGCGCCTGGGGCATGCCGCTGCCGGAGGAACTGCGCAAGGGCCTCGACTCGCCGGTCGCCGACATCGCCAACCTCCACCCCGAGCGCTTCGGCGGCATGCTCACCGCCGCCATCTTCCTCAAGGAGTTCGTCCCCGACGGGGTGCGCTGGGCGCACATCGACATGGCCGGACCGGCCTACAACAAGGGCGAGCCGTACGGCTACACCCCCAAGGGCGGCACCGGCGCCATCACCCGCACCCTCATCGGACTCGCAGAGCGGCACGCGAGCATCTGAAACAAATGAAAAGATGACGGCATCACGAACACCCCGACAAGGAGCCTTCCTGTGGCCTATGACATCGTCGTCCTAGGTGGCGGCAGCGGCGGTTACGCCTGCGCGCTCCGGGCGGCCGAGCTGGGCAAGTCGGTCGTCCTCATCGAAAAGGACAAGATCGGCGGCACCTGCCTCCACAGGGGATGCATCCCCACGAAGGCCCTGCTGCACTCGGCCGAGGTCGCCGACGAGACCCGCGAGAGCGCGTCCTTCGGCGTCAAGGCGAGCTTCGAGGGCATCGACGTCCAGGGCGTGCACGCGTTCAAGGACAAGATCGTCACGCGGGCCTGGAAGGGCGTCCAGGGCCTGCTCAAGGGCGCGGGCGTGACGGTCGTCGAGGGCGAGGGCCGGCTGGTGGGCCCGCGCAGCGTGCAGGTGGGCTCGGAGGTCTACGAGGGCGCCAACCTCGTGCTGGCCACCGGCTCGGCCCCCCGCACGCTGCCCGGCCTGGAGATCGACGGCGAGCGGGTCATCACCAGCGAGCACACCCTGAAGATGGACCGCGTGCCGTCGTCGGTGATCGTCCTGGGCGGCGGCGTGATCGGCGTCGAGCTGGCCAGCGTCTACCGCTCCTTCGGCGCCGAGGTCACGATCGTCGAGGCGCTGCCGCACCTGCTGCCCACCGAGGAGGAGTCCAGCTCCAAGCTGCTGGAGCGGGCCTTCCGCCGCCGCGGCATCAAGTACGAGCTGGGCGTCTTCTTCGACTCGGCCAAGACCACCGAGACGGGCGTCGTCGTCACCCTGGCCAACGGCAAGACCCTCGACGCCGAGATCCTGCTCGTCGCGGTCGGCCGCGGCGCGGTGTCGTCCGGCATGGGCTTCGAGGAGCAGGGCGTCACGGTCGAGCGCGGCGCCGTCGTGGTCGACGAGCACTGCCAGACCTCGGTCCCCGGCGTCTACGCCATCGGCGACCTGATCCCCACGCTGCAGCTGGCGCACGCCGGGTTCGCCGAGGGCATCATGGTGGCCGAGCACATCGCCGGCCTCAACCCGCCGCCGATCGACTACGCCGGCGTGCCCCGCATCACCTACTCCGACCCCGAGGTCGCCTCGGTCGGCATCACGTCGGCGCAGGCCGCCGAGCGCGGCATCGAGATCGTCGAGCAGGTCTACGACCTGGCCGGCAACCCCAAGAGCCAGATCCTCGGCACCTCCGGAGCGGTGAAGGTCATCGCCCAGAAGGACGGCCCGGTCGTCGGCGTCCACATGGTGGGCCGGCGCATCGGCGAGCTCGTCACGGAAGGCCAGCTGATCTACAACTGGGAGGCGCTGCCCGCAGAGGTCGCCCAGCTCATCCACGCACATCCGACCCAGTCCGAGGCAGTCGGTGAGGCGATGCTGGCCCTGGCCGGCAAGCCGTTGCACGTACACAACTAGTCCAGCCCTCGAGATCAGAACGCGAGAGAAGAATAACGATGCCGGTCTCCGTACAGATGCCCCAGCTCGGCGAGAGCGTGACCGAGGGCACGGTAACCCGTTGGCTGAAGAAGGAGGGCGAGCGCGTCGAGGCCGACGAGCCGCTCCTCGAGGTCTCGACCGACAAGGTCGACACCGAGATCCCGTCGCCTTCCGCGGGTGTCCTGACCAAGATCGTCGTGGCTGAGGACGAGACGGTCGAGGTCGGCGCCGAGCTCGCCATCATCGACGAGAACGCCCAGCCGGGCGCCGCCGCCCCGGCCCCGCAGGCCGCTCCCGAGCCCGAGCCGGAGCCCGAGCCCGCCCCGGCTCCCCCGGCCTCCTCCATCCCGCAGCCGGCCCCGGCCCAGCCCGCTCCCCAGCAGGCCGCCCCGGCTCCGGCCCCGCAGGCCCCGACCCCGCAGCAGGCCGCTCCGGCTCCGGCTCCGGCCCCGCAGGCTCCGGCTCCGCAGCAGCAGCCCGCCGCCGAGCCGGCCGCGCCGGCACCCGCGGGCGACAGCCCCTACGTGACGCCGCTGGTGCGCAAGCTCGCCAACGAGCACGGCGTCGACCTCGACTCGATCAACGGCACCGGCGTCGGCGGCCGCATCCGCAAGCAGGACGTGCTGGAGGCCGCCAAGTCCCAGCGCGAGCAGGCCGCCGCCCCGGCCGCGGCTCCGGCGGCCCAGCCGGCCGCCGCCGCGCCGGCCCCCGCCGCCGCCCAGGCCCCGGTCGCCGCGGCGCCCGAGCCGGTCGAGGTCGACACCACGCTGCGCGGCCGTACGGAGAAGATGACGCGGCTGCGTCAGACCATCGCCAAGCGCATGGTCGAGTCGCTGCAGACCGCGGCGCAGCTCACGTCGGTCGTCGAGGTCGACGTCACGAAGATCGCCCAGCTCCGGGCGCGGGCGAAGGACGACTTCTTCCGCCGCGAGGGCGTGAAGCTGACCTTCACCCCGTTCTTCGCGATGGCCACCGTCGAGGCGCTCAAGCAGCACCCGAAGCTCAACGCCACGATCAACAACGAGACCAACGAGGTCACGTACTTCGACGTGGAGAACCTGGGCGTCGCGGTCGACACCGAGCGCGGCCTGCTCGCGGCGGTCGTCAAGAACGCCGGCGACCTCAACCTGGCCGGCCTGGCCCGCAAGGTCACCGACCTGGCCGAGCGCACCCGCAACAACCAGGTGACGCCCGACGAGGTCACCGGCGGCACGTTCACGCTGACCAACACCGGCAGCCGCGGCGCGCTGTTCGACACGCCGATCCTCAACCAGCCGCAGGTGGGCATGCTCGGCACCGGCGCGGTCGTCAAGCGGCCCGTCGTGCTCGACACGCCCGAGGGCGAGGTCATCGCGGTGCGGTCGATGGTCTACCTGGCGCTGACCTACGACCACCGCCTGGTCGACGGCGCCGACGCCGCCCGCTTCCTGACGACGATCAAGCGTCGCCTGGAGGAGGGCCGCTTCGAGGCCCAGCTCGGGCTCGCGTAGTCATCGCTCTTGAGGCCGGGTGGCTCCTTCGGGGGGCCGCCCGGCCTCTGGCGTACTGTGGGGGCCATGGCGATCATCGTGACCGGGGCGTCGGGCCTGATCGGTACGGCGCTGGTCGGGGCGCTGCGCGACGAGGGGCGGGAGGTCGTCCGCCTGGTCCGGCGGGAGCCCGCGGGGCCGGGAGAGGCCTTCTGGGACCCCTCGGCGGGCGTGCTCGACCGGGCCGCGCTCGAAGGGGCCGAGGCCGTGGTGCACCTGGCCGGGGCCTCGGTCGGCGACCGGCGCTGGACCACTGGCTACAAGCGCGAGCTGGTGCGCAGCCGCGTCGAGGGCACCCGGCTGCTGGTCGACGCCCTGCGCGCGCTCGGCAGGCCGCCCGAGGTGCTGCTGTCGGCCTCCGGGGTCGACTTCTACGGCGACACGGGCAGCCGGGAGATCGACGAGAGCCAGGGCAAGGGCCGGGGGTTCCTGGCCGAGCTGTGCGAGCGCTGGGAGCGGGAGGCCGAGCGGGCCGCCGAGGCCGGGTGCCGGGTCGCGCGGCTGCGCACGGCGATGGTGCTGAGCCGGCACGGCGGGGCGCTCGGGCGCATGTTGCCGATCTTCCGCATGGGGCTGGGCGCGCCGCTGGGGACGGGCCGGCAGTACTGGTCGTGGATCTCCTTGGACGATTGGGTGGCCGCCGCACTACATATCCTGAAAAATCGGGAAATCGAAGGTCCGGTCAATCTCGGGTCCCCTTCTCCGGTCACCAACGAAGAATTCACCCGGACTCTGGGTAAATGCCTGCGTAAAGGCACAGTGCCCATGCCGGTACCGGCGTTCGCCCTGTCCATCGGGGTGGGCGAATTCGCCCGCGCGGGGCTGCTGCCGAGCCATCGCATGATCCCGCGGAAACTGCTTGACAGCGGCTACGGCTTCACGCATACCCGTCTCGACGAGGCGCTGCGCGCCGTACTGTAGGGTGCCGTTCGTCCTTCAGCACGCGGGAGATCCGACATGAGCAGGTCCGGGCAGTCGCACATTCTGGCCATCGGGGGCGGGTCGTTCCGCCCGAGCGAGCGCCACAACTTCATCGAGGCGAGCGGGTTGCTGCGGTACGGCCTCGACCTGACCGGCCAGGACCGCCCCAAGCTCGGTCTGGTCGCCACCGCCCTCGGCGACTCCGCCGACTGGCTGCTGAAGATGTACGGCGCCTTCTCCGGCTGGGACGTCGAGCTGAGCCACCTGACGGTCTTCCCCATGCCCAACGTCGAGGACGCGCGGGCCTGGGCGCTCGAACAGGACATGATCTACGTCAGCGGCGGCAGCGTGGCCAACCTGATGGCGTTGTGGCGGCTGCACGGCCTCGACGAGGTCTTCGAGGAGGCCTGGCGGGCCGGCGTGGTGCTGTCCGGGCAGAGCGCGGGCGCCCTGTGCTGGCACGTGGGCGGCAACACCGACTCCTTCGGCCCGGCGCTGCGCCCGTGGGCCGACGGGATGGCGCTGCTGCCGTACTCGTGCGGGGTGCACTACAACGCCGAGCCGCAGCGCCGCCCGCTGCTGCAGGAGTCGGTCGCCTCCGGCGAGCTGCCCGGCGGGTACGCCGCCGACGAGGGCGTCGCCCTGCACTACGTGGGCACCGAGTTCATCCAGGCGGTCACCGTCGACCCGCGGGCGTACGCCTACCGGCTGGAGTACGACGGCGCCAACGGCGTCAAGGAGTTCAGGATCGAGCCACGCCTGTTGACCCCCTGATTACCCGGACAGGGTGAGGGAACGGCACAATAGGCTCATGCGCCCCACCCACGGGGACGATCCCCACGCGCTGGCCGTCGTCCGCCTCGGTGTGGACGTCCCCTACGAGCAAGCCTGGTCGTTGCAGCGCTGGATGCACGGCAAGCGGGTCGCCGGCGAGCTGGGCGACGCGGTCCTGATCCTGGAGCACGCCCCCGTCTACACCGCGGGCAGGCGCACCCTGCCCGGCGACCGTCCCGCCGACGGCACCCCCGTCGTCGACGCCGACCGGGGCGGCCGGGTCACCTGGCACGGCCCCGGCCAGCTCGTCGCCTACCCCATCGTCGCCGTCGCCGACGTCACCCGTTACGTCTGCGCCCTTGAGGAGACGATGATCCAGGTGTGCGCCGACTTCGGCGTCACCGGCCGGCGGGTGCCGGGGCGTCCGGGCGTGTGGGCGGCCGGCGACGTCGCGCTGGGGCTGCCCGACCGGCAGCTCGGCGCGGTCGGCATCCGCGTCGCGCGCGGCGTGACGATGCACGGCTTCGCGCTCAACTGCGCCAACGACCCGCGGTGGTTC
This sequence comes from Nonomuraea sp. NPDC049624, assembly GCF_040675255.1. Lineage (NCBI taxonomy): Bacteria > Bacillati > Actinomycetota > Actinomycetes > Streptosporangiales > Streptosporangiaceae > Nonomuraea > Nonomuraea sp. NPDC049624. The sequence goes on from NZ_JBFAOR010000006.1 coordinate 417,566, forward strand.
AACCGGATCGCGCCGTGCGGGCTGCCCGATGCGGGGGTCTCCTCGCTCTCGGCCGAGACCGGCCGCCGGATCGTGGTCGAGGAGGTCATCCCGATCGCCGAGAAGCGGCTGGCCGAGGCGCTCGGCAGGGAGCCGTTCGACCTGCACGAGGAGGATCTGCTGCGCAGGTGACCGAACCGGCATCGAACAGCGGTTGAATCCGGATCTTTCCGGCTTAACATCGCCGTGTGAAGCGTTCCGCCGCTCTCGTCCTTGCGCTCCTGGTCCACCTGCTCACGCTGGCCTTCCTCGCGCTGGGCGCGTGGGCCGTGCTGGCGCACCTCGGCTCCCTCGTCGCGTGGCTGGCCGGCGGCGTGAGCCTGGCCGTGGGCTGGGCGCTGCGGCCCCGCCTTCCCCGCCTGCCGGCCGACGCAGAGGTGCTCGACCGCGCCGCGGCCGGCGAGCTGTACGCGCTGGCCGACCGGGTGGCCGACCGGGCCCGCGTCAAGAGGCCGCGCAAGGTCGCGGTCCGGGATCTGGCCACCGAGACCGTCTATGACCATGTGGGCGTGCCGCGCACGCCGGTGCTGGTCATCGGGCTGCCGTTGTGGCTGGCCCTGACGCCGCGGCAGCGGGTGGCGCTGCTGGCCACCGCGTACGCGCGCACCCCCGCCGCCGAGGAGCTGATCGTGGACGGCGCCCTGTTCACGCTGGCCTCCTGGCACGACGCGCTGCTCGGGTCGAGCGCTCCGCTGAAGATCAGGGAGGAGGCCCAGGCCAAGATCGCCGCTTCGTCGCTGGGCGCGATCGACCAGCCCGGCACGACGTACGAGGCGGCGGGGTTCTTCGGCCGGCTGATCGGGCAAGTGCTGGGCGGCCCGGTGCTGCTGGCGGAGTACGCGCTGACGGCGCTGGCCCGCGCCGGGCGGCCTCGTACCGAGGAACGGCGGGCGGCGATCGCCCGGCGGGTGGTGTCCGAGGCCGAGCTGGACGAGCTGCGCGACCTGGCCGCCGGCGGCTACCTGGCGCCCATCCAGGCCGCGGCCCTGCGCGGCGAGAGCGTCACGGCCATCAGGCAGGGCGCGCTGGCCCGCCACCGGCTCACCGACGACGGCGTGCTGACCTCGGCGCCGCACTCGGAGCTGCTGGACACCGCCGGGTCCGCGCTGATCGACGAGGAGCTGCTGCGCCACTACACCAGGGCGATCCGCGGCTTCGGGCTCATCACCTGACCCTCGACCGGTCCGGTTCGACGGCGGACGTAAGCTGGACGGGTGACCGTTGCTCCTGATGGCCGAAAGCTCCTCCGCCTGGAGGTGCGCAACGCCGAGACCCCTATCGAGCGCAAGCCCCCGTGGATCAAGACCAAGCTGAAGACGGGCCCCGAATACACCGAGCTGAAATCGCTCGTGCGCCGGGAGGGCCTGCACACGGTCTGTGAAGAGGCGGGCTGTCCCAACATCTACGAGTGCTGGGAAGACCGCGAGGCGACCTTCCTCATCGGCGGCGACCAGTGCACCCGCCGGTGCGACTTCTGCCAGATCGACACGGGCAAGCCCAAGGAATACGACCGCGACGAGCCGCGCCGGGTCGCCGAGTCCGTCCAGCAGATGGGCCTGCGCTACGCGACCGTGACCGGCGTGGCCCGCGACGACCTGCCCGACGGCGGCGCCTGGCTCTACGCCGAGACCGCCCGGCAGATCCACTCGCTGCTGCCCGGCTGCGGCGTCGAGCTGCTGGTGCCCGACTTCAACGGCAACCGCGACCAGCTGGAGGAGGTCTTCTCCAGCAAACCCGAGGTGTTCGCCCACAACGTCGAGACGGTGCCGCGCATCTTCAAGCGCATCCGTCCGGCCTTCCGCTACGAGCGTTCGCTCGGGGTGATCACGACGGCCCGCGAGGCCGGGCTGGTCACCAAGTCCAACCTGATCCTGGGCATGGGCGAGACCCGCGAAGAGGTCGTCGAGGCGATGCGCGACCTGCACGCCGCCGGCACCGACCTGCTGACGATCACCCAGTACCTGCGGCCGACGCCGCGCCATCACCCGGTGGAGCGCTGGGTCAAGCCGGAGGAGTTCGTCGAGCTGCAGGCCGAGGCCGAGGCGATCGGGTTCGCCGGGGTGCTGTCCGGGCCGCTGGTGCGCTCGTCCTACCGCGCGGGCAGGCTCTACCAGCAGGCCATCGCGGCCCGCCAGACCACCTGATCCAGGCTGGTCCCAGCTGATCCCGATTGATCCCGCTTGATCCCGCTTGAGCGGAGCCCCGGGCCGTTTGCCCGGGGCTTTTCGCGTCCCTAGCATGGCAGGGCCGAGGGAGGGGCGAGGCCATGGCGACCGTGATCCGCACCAGCGACCTGCCCGCGCGCAGTCGTCACGAGGCCTGGCGCGGCATCGTCTGCGACACGCTCGGGCCGCTCGACCTGCGCATCGATTCCGGCGCGCCGCTGCGGGGCGAGATCGAGCTGGGGCAATTAGGCCCCGTGGGCGTGGGCCGGGTGCGCACGTCCACGCCGCACAGCGTCCACCGCACGGCGAAGTTGATCCACCGCGACAACCCCGAGCTCTACCGGGCCGTGCTGGCCGTCTCGGGCAACCCGGTGCTGCGCCAGGACGGCCGCGAGATCCGCCTGGACAAGGGCGAGTTCGCCATCTACGACTTCACCCGCCCCTACGAGTTGGCCTACGACTCGGCCGTGCAGCTGGCGGTGTTCAGCTTCCCGCACGAGCTGCTGCCGCTGCCCTACGACGACGTGGCCAGGCTGACCGCGGTGCCCGTCTCGGCGCGCGAGGGCACCGGCGCGCTGGCCGTGCCGCTGCTGCGCCGGGTCACCCAGGACTACGACGACTACACCCCGGCCAGCGCGGCCAGGCTGGCGACGGTGGTGATGGACCTGGTCACCACGGCCCTGGCCGAACGGGCCGAGCAGGCCGCCGCGGTGCCCGAGGACGCCCGCCGCCGCGCCCTGCTGCTGCGCGTGCGCGCCTTCATCGACCAGCGGCTGGGCTGGGCCGACCTCGACCCGGCGATGGTGGCCGAGGCGCACCACGTCTCGGTGCGTTACCTGCACCGGCTGTTCGAGTCCGAGAACACGACGGTGGCCGCCTGGATCAGGCACCGGCGGCTGGAGCGCTGCCGCGCCGACCTGCTGGGCGCCCGCCACCTGCCGGTCGGCGAGGTCGGGGCGCGGTGGGGGCTGCCCGACTCGGCGCACTTCAGCAGGCTGTTCAAGCGGGCGTACGGGTTGCCGCCGGCCGAGTTCCGGCGCGCCAACCCCGTGCGCTGATCGTCAACCGTCCTGGCACGGGGATCCAAGACGCGCGGGGTCGTGGTGAGCAGACTGAAGGTGTCACAGAACACCTCAGATGCCTAGGAGCACGACATGCAGCTCTTCCTGAACCTCCCGGTCAAGGACCTGGACCGGTCGCAGAAGTTCTTCACCGAGCTCGGCTTCACCATGTACGGCATGGCCGAGGGCATGGCCTCGATGCTCGTCAACGAGCAGACCCAGGTCATGCTGCTCACCGAGCCGACGTTCTCCGCCTACGTCACCAAGGAGATCGCCGACGCCACCACCAGCACCGAGGCCATCCTGGTGCTCGGCATGGAGAACCCGGCCCAGGTGGACGAGCTGGTGGACAAGGCGCTCGCGCTCGGCGCCACCCCGGCCGGCGTGCCGCAGGAGGCCGGCGTCCGCTACCAGCGCGGCTTCGCCGACCTCGACGGGCACCACTGGGAGGCCCTCTGCCTGGTCCAGCCCGCGTGAACGGCCACGCCACCTCGGCGGACGGCACCGTGACCTCGGCGGACGGCACCGTGCTGGCCTACGACAGCTACGGCGACGGGCCGGCGGTCGTGCTGGTCAACGGCGCGTTCGGCGACCGGGCGCACCCCACGCCGGCGGGTGTGGCCGCCGGGCTGGCGCCCTGGTTCACGGTCGTCAACTACGACCGAAGGGGCCGGGGCGGCAGCGGCGACACCCGGCCGTACGCGGTCGAACGGGAGATCGAGGACCTGGCGGCGGTGATCGGGGCGGCGGGCGGGACGGCCATGGTGTTCGGGGGCTCGTCCGGCGCGGCGCTCGTGCTGGAGGCCGCCGCCCGGGGCCTCGGCATCACCAGGGTGGCGGTGTGGGAGCCGCCGTACCACGTGGACGCCGACGCTCCCCCGCTGCCGGACGACTTCGCCGCGCAGCTCGACGCGCTGGTCGACGCCGGCCGCTGGGAGGAGGCGGTCGAGCGGTTCATGGTGGAGGCGGCCGAGGTGCCGGCCGAGGCCGTGGCCGCGATGCGGGCCGACGCGTCGTGGGCGCACCTGAAGGGCGTGGCCCGCACGCTGGCCTACGAGGCCGCCGTCCTCGGGCCGGGCAACCGGCTGCCGGCCGCCACGCTGGCCGCGATCGCACAGCCGCTGCTGGTGCTGAGCGGGGAGCGGAGCCCCCGGTGGATGGCGGGCGCGGCGCGGGCGGTCGCGGCGGGCGTGCCGGGGGCGCGGCACCGGGTGCTGGAGGAGCAGTCCCACGCCGTGACGCCGGAGGCGCTGGTGCCCGAGTTGCTGGAGTTCTTCGCCCGGTGAGAGGCTTTGCGTAACGTAAAGGTCACAAACCTATCGAGTGCTCGGTTTTCTGGTGAACACTGATGCCGTGGAACTCGACGAACTGATCGCCCGGCTCGACCTCGCCACCAAGATCCGCCTGCTCACCGGGGCCGGCATGTGGTCCCTTCCGCCGATCCCCGAGATCGGGCTCGACCGGCTCGTGATGAGCGACGGCCCGATCGGCGTCCGCGGCGAGCAGTGGACCTCCGCCGACCCGTCGATCGCGCTGCCCAGCCCGACCGCGCTCGCGGCCACCTGGGACGTGGAGCTCGTCCGGCGGGCCGGCGCGCTGCTGGCCCAGGAGGCCCGGCGCAAGGGCGTGCACGTGCTGCTCGCGCCCACGATCAACCTGCACCGCTCCCCGCTCGGCGGCCGGCACTTCGAGTGCTTCTCGGAGGACCCGTACCTGACCGGCGAGATCGGCGCGGCCTACGTCGAGGGCGTGCAGGAGGGCGGCGTGGCCACCACGCCCAAGCACTTCGTGGCCAACGACTTCGAGACCGACCGCTTCACCGTGGACGTGCGGGTCGACGAGAAGACGCTGCGCGAGGTGTACCTGCGGCCGTTCGAGCGGGTGGTGCGGGCCGGCGCGTGGGGGCTGATGACGGCCTACAACTCGGTGAACGGCACGACCATGACCGAGCACTCCGCCCTGGTCAACGGCGTGCTGAAGGACGAGTGGGGGTTCGACGGGCTCGTCGTGTCCGACTGGACGGCCGTGCGCAGCACCGAGGCCGCCGCCCTCGGCGGCACCGACGTGGCCATGCCCGGCCCGTTCGGCCCGTGGGGGGACAGGCTGGAGGCCGCCGTCCGGGAGGGGCGGGTGCCCGAGTCGGTGATCGACGACAAGGTCCGGCGCGTCCTGCGGCTGGCCCGGCGTACGGGCGCGCTGGGCGGCGGCGACCGGCCCTCACCCGGCGTCGTCGACGGCCCCATCGACGGACCCGCGCTGGCCCGCGAGGTGGCCGCGCGCGGGTTCACCCTGCTCACCAACGACGGCGTGCTGCCGCTGCGGGACGTGCGCACGCTCGCGCTCATCGGCTCGGCCGCCAGCGAGGCCCGGGTCATGGGCGGCGGCAGCGCCCAGGTCTTCCCCGACCGGATCGTCTCGCCGCTGGCCGGGCTGGGCGCGCTGGAGGGCGTCGAGGTCCGGCACGCCGTCGGGACCGACCCGCGGATCCGCCTGGCGCCGCTGGCCTGCCCGGTCGTGGCGCAGTTCCTCGACGCGGCGGGCGGCCTGCTGGCCGAGCACCCGCTGGCGGCGGCCGAGGCGCGCTGGGTCGGCCAGTTGCCGCCGGACGTGGACGGCGAGCGGCTCGGGGCCGTGCGGCTGCGGGCGGCGTACACGCCGGCCACGTCGGGACGGCACGAGCTGTCGGTGGCGGGCGTGGGCGCCTTCACCGTCACGGTGAACGGCGAGACCGTGCTCGACGCGGCGATCGAGCCGGAAGGGGGCGATCCGGCGGCCGCGTTCCTGTCGCCGCCGGAGCGGCGCTTCGCCGTCGAGATGACCGCGGGCGAGCCGTACGAGCTGAGCGTGACGCATCCGGCGGGGGCCTTCGGGGGCATGGCGTTCGTGGCGTACACGCTGGGCCACGCCGACCCGGCGCCGGCGCCGGACGAGCTGATCGCCGAGGCCGTGCGGGTGGCCGCGGACAGCGACGTGGCGGTGGTCGTGGCCTCGACCACGCCGGAGGTGGAGAGCGAGGGCTTCGACCGCGAGACCCTCGCGCTCCCCGGCCGCCAGGACGAGCTGATCCGCGCCGTGGCCGCCGCCAACCCGCGCACGGTGGTGGTGGTCAACGCGGGCTCGCCGGTGGAGATGCCGTGGGCGGACGAGGTCGCGGCCGTGCTGCTGACCTGGTTCCCCGGGCAGGAGGCCGGGGCCGCGCTGGCCGACGTGCTGTCGGGCCGCGCCGAGCCGGGCGGCCGCCTGCCCACCACCTGGCCCGCCACGCTCGCGGACGCCCCCGTCACGGACGTCACCCCCGTGGACGGCGCTGTGGCCTACGACGAGGGCCCGTACATCGGGTACCGGGCCTGGGAGCGGTCGGGGCGGGTTCCGGCCTTCTGGTTCGGCCACGGCCTCGGCTACACGACGTGGAGCTACGACTCCATCGCCGCCGAGGGCTCCACCGTGACCGTCGCGCTGACCAACACCGGCGACCGCTTCGGCCGCGAGGTCGTGCAGATCTACCTCTGCCGGGGCGCCGACCGCCGCCTGGCCGGGTTCGACGTGGTCGAGGCCGGGCCGGGCGAGACCGTGATCACGACCGTCTTCCTGCCCGACAGCGCCTTCCAGGTGTGGGAGGACGGCTGGCGCACGGTCGAGGGCGAGTACACGCTCCAGGCGTCGCACCACGTCGCGGACCCGAGGCTGTCGATCACGGTGAAGATCTAGCGACAAAGGCCGGTCGCGTTTTCCATAGTGCACCAGTTGGTTTGTATCCTTCTGAGCATGGCAAAGTCCGAGGATCCAGAGAAGCCGGGGCGCATCAAGCAGCTCCGCATGATCGCGCAGATCATCAAGCAGGCCAACCCCAAGGGGATGCCGATCGTCTTCCTCTCGGCGGTGGGCACGCTGGCTGTGGTCGTCGTGATCGGCCTGGTCACGGACTACCTGTGGTATTCGGTGTTCATCGGCGTCCTGGCCGCGCTCACCGTCGGGCTGGTCGTCTTCGGCCAGCTCGCCCAGAAGGCCCAGTACTCGATCCTGCACGGCCAGACCGGCGCCGCCGCCGCGGTCCTGCAGGGCATGCGGGGCAACTGGCAGGTCACCCCGGCCATCGCCGTCAACCGTGACCAGGACCTGGTCCACCTCGTCGTCGGCTTCCCGGGGGTCGTGCTGGTCTCGGAGGGGCCGGGCAACCGGGTGGCCAAGATGCTCGCCGCCGAGAAGAAGCGGGTCGCGCGCGTGGTGCTGGGCGTCGAGATCTACGACATCCAGTGCGGCGACGGCGAGGGCCAGGTGCCGATCGCCAAGCTGCAGCGGCACATCATGAAGCTGCCGCGCAACCTGAAGAAGCCCTCGGTCAACGAGGTCAAGGACCGGCTGCGCTCGCTGCCGAAGAACCTGCCGATGCCGAAGGGCCCGATGCCCAAGGGGGCCCGCATGCCGCGCGGCCCGAAGATGCGCTAGTGCTGTCGGTCTCCTCGCGGGCCAACCGCCACTGGTGGGACGGCAACGCCGACGACTACCAGGTCGAGCACGGCGGCTTCCTGGGGGACACCGGTTTCGTCTGGTGCCCTGAGGGCGTCGACGAGGCCGAGGCGCACCTGCTGGGCGAGGTGCGCGGCCGGCGCGTGCTGGAGATCGGCTGCGGCGCGGCGCAGTGCGCGCGGTGGCTGGTGACGCAGGGGGCGCGGGTGGCCGCCTTCGACATCTCCCACCGGCAGTTGCGCCACTCCCAGCGCATCGACCTCGACACCGGCCTGCGCGTGCCCGTGGCGCAGGCCGACGCCGAGTCGCTGCCGTTCGCCTCCGGCGCCTTCGACCTGGCGTGCTCGGCGTACGGGGCGCTGCCGTTCGTGGCCGACCCGCTGGCGGTCTTCCGCGAGGTGCGCAGGGTGCTGCGGCCGGGCGGCCGGTTCGTGTTCTCGGTGAGCCACCCGATCCGGTGGGCCTTCCCCGACGATCCCGGCCCGCGCGGGCTCACCTCCGACCGCTCCTACTTCGACCGCTCGCCCTACGTCGAGCGGGACGACGACGGCACCCCCACCTACGTCGAGCACCACCGCACGATGGGCGACTGGATCGGCCTGCTGGCCGCCTCCGGGCTGACCCTCACCGGCCTGCTGGAGCCGGAGTGGCCGCGGGGGCACGAGCGGGCCTGGGGCGGCTGGAGCCCGCTGCGCGGCCGGCACATCCCCGGCACGGCCATCTTCACCTGCGCGAATACCTAGCCGCCAGCGCGGCGAAGACCTCCTTGGGCTCCCAGCGGGTCTCGTCGAGCATCCTGACCACGCCGTAGGAGCCGAGGTCGTCGGCGCCGCGCCGGTTGTAGGCGGCGAAGGTGAACCAGAACGCGGCCGCCAGGCCCTCGGCCTCGAAGACGTCGAGCAGCTCCTCGAAGTAGCGGACCTGCTCCCCCTCGTCGGGCACGGCCCCCTCGGGCACCAGGTACGCCGAGCCGCCCCGCTCCCCCGCGCCCTTGTAGGCGCAGGTGCCGAACTCGGTGGCGGCCACCGGCTTGCCGTGGGCGAAGTGGGCGCGCAGCTCCGCCGGGAAGTCCGCGGCGTTGTAGGCGGCGCGGTAGGCGTCGACGCCGACGATGTCGAAGGGCGTCCAGTCGACGAACTCCCAGGGGCCCGACGCGTACGTGAGCCGTCCGCCGAACCGGGTCCGGACCGCCGCGGCGGCCTCGGCCAGGAAGGCGTTGAAGCGGGGCGCGACGTCGGCGGCCGTCGTCTGCCACCAGGCGAGGTCGGCCGTCGTCATGGCCGCCAGGCGCTCGCCGTAGCTGGCGCCGGGGATGAAGCCGTGGCAGAACGCGCTGGTCTCGCACCCGGCGACCAGCACCACCTCGGCGCCGGTGCGGCGCAGGGACTCGGCGCGGGCGGCGCAGTCGGCGTAGAGGGCGACGGCCTGCTCGGGGGTGGCGTCCACGGGGAAGGGCGCGAACCACACCTCCAGACCGGCCGCGGCGGCCCGCTCGGCCGCGACGGAGAGCCGGTCGGGATCGCCGCCGGAGACGCGGACGGCCGTGCAGTGGAGCTCGTCGGCGATCACCCGCATCTCGCGGGCGACGACGTCGGGATCGAAGGTCCGGCGGCTGAGCTGAGGGCCGTTCAGAAACCCCGTGTCGTAGTTAATCCCTTTTTTCACTCTTTTCCCCTTTTATGGATGAAAAGCCGTTTTCGAGGAGATCGAAGGCCGTCTCGACGTCGTCCGCCAGCAGCCGGCCCGCCTCCTCCAGCGCGGCCCCCGAGGCGAGCCGGTGGAAGAACGTCTCCTGCAGCGTGGTGACCGCGGCGGTGATCTGGGCCGCCATGAGCTGGGCGGTCAGGTCGCCCGCGGGCGCGCCCAGGTCCTCGGCCAGCGCCGCGGCCAGCGCGTGCCGCTCCCCCGCGTGGGTCTGCTGGACGGCCGCCAGCAGCGCCGGGGTGGCCGCGATCACCCGGACGCGGGTCAGCAGCCCCTCCACGTCCACCTCCCGCGCGCCCTGGGCGGCCATCGTCCGGTAGTGCTCGCGCAGCGCGCCGAGCGGCGAGCGGCCCGGCGCCCGGCCCGCCACGATCGCGGCCGTGTCCTCCGTGACGCCGTCGAGAGCCAGGCACTCCTTGCTGGGGAAGTACGCGAACAGCGTGACCTTGGCGACCCCGGCCGCCTCGGCGATCTCGTTGACCGTCACCGCGTCGAAGCCGCGCTCGGCGAACAACCGCAGAGCCGTCTCCGCGATGCGCCGCCGCGTCTGCTCCTTCTTGCGCTCCCTGAGCCCCGCCATCATGGCTCAACGATAACCGTACCGGGTAAGAATTCAAACCCGGTACGGTTTCTTTACTCCGCAGTGCTCATCGGCGCGCGGGCCGCCAGGCCGGCGGTGGCGGCCAGCATGGCGGCGCTGAGCGCGAAGACGCCGAGCACGCCGGTCGCGCCCGCCACCACGCCCGCCAGGGCCGGCACCAGCACCTGACCCAGCCGGTTGCCGGTCAGGCGCAGCGCGAGCGCCGTGCCGCGCTCGCCGGCCCGCGCGCGACCGGCCACCCAGGACAGCGTCAGCGGCTGGCCCAGCCCCAGCGCGAACCCCATCAGCGCGACGACCGGCACCGCGGCGGCCGTCCCGCACAGCGGCAGCGCGGCGACGGTGACCGCGGCGGCGACGGTGCTGGTCACCAGGACGGCGCGGCGGCCGTACCGCAGGACCAGGCGTTCCATGGCGAGCCTGCTCGCCATGGTGGTGGCGGCCCGCAGCGCCAGCAGCGCGCCGACCGCGACCACCCCTGCGCCGCGGCTCTGCCCCCAGGCCGGCAGGTACGCCAGCACCAGGTCGATCGTGGACACGGTGGCCAGGCTGGTGACGAGGGCCTGCCACATGCCCTCCTGGCCGAGCGTGCCGCGCAGCGGAAAACGCCGGACGGCGGCCCGCTCGCGCGCCGGGCCCGGCCCGTCGGCCCACAGGCTCGCCAGCCCCGCCACCAGCCCGAACCCGGCCGCCACGACGAGGGCGGGCCCGACGCCGGTCGCACTGCCGGGGCCGCCGCCGGCGGCGATCGTGCCGCCCGCGACGAGGGCCGCGGCGGACGGCCCGGCGAGCTGGCCGAGCGAGGTGAACACGGTGAAGCGCGCGTAGGCCCGGTCGTGGCCCCCGGCGGCCACCCGGTTGGCGATGACGGCCTGCTGGGCGACGACGGACAGCAGATGCCCGAGCCCGAACAGCGCGTTGAGCAGCACCAGCGCCCACAACGAGCGGGCCACGGCCAGGGCCAGGGCGCTGCCGGTGATCAGCGCGGCGCCCAGCAGAGCCGCGCCGCGCTCGCCGGAGGCGTCCACCCAGCGGCCCACGGAGACGGCCGCGAAGAGCGGGAGCACCGAGAACCCGGCGGTGATGAGCCCGATGCCGAGGTTGCCCGCGCCGATCTCGATGGCCCGGTAGCTGACCATAGGACGGGCCGCGAACGTCGCCGCCTGCACGCACACCGCCGCCACCATGAGCGGGCCGAACCACCGGCCCGCCCCGGCCCGGCCGGTCGTCACATCCGGACGACCACGGTGTTGGACACCCGGTCGTGCACCCCGCGGTGGTCACGGTCCCAGATCAGGGCCGGCAGGGCCAGGCCGAGCAGGACGGTGCGCACCAGCACGGGCAGCAGGCGCGGGGCGCCGCCGTCCATGGCGGCGACGCGGACGCCGGCCAGCCGGTGGCCGAACGTCTGGCCCATGAAGCCGACGAGCAGCAGGTACTGGAGCGCGAACACCAGCACCGGCGCCCACGGGGACTCGGCCGGGTTCATCCTGAGCAGCAGCTGCACGACGACCCAGGTGCAGATCATCCAGTCGATCACGAGCGCGGCGATCCTGCGCCCCCACCCGGCGACCGATCCGCTGCCCTCCTCGGGCAGCCCGAGACGCTCACCCGGGTATCCGAGGTCGATCCCGGCCGACCGGATGCCGCCCAGCCAGGTCTGCGTCCACCGAGGCTCGTTGCTGCTCATGCCGTCAACGGTATCCGGCCCCCTGGGCGGTCGGCATCGTGACCCAACCGCGCTCTGCCGTCGCCATCATGGTCGCCATGCCACACGGGGATGACCTTGACGCGCGCTTCAACGAGGTGATCGCGCAGTTCGACGAGGGCGAGCGCCGCAGGATGCGCTCGTCCGCCGCCAAGGGGGCCAGGGAAGGCGTCACGCGGCAACGCGCGCCTCGCCCGCCGCGGCGGGACCGCTTACCCGCCGGCCACGTGCCGGCCGAGCGCGGCTCGCGCCGGCTCGGGCGCATGTCGGTGGCGCTGATCGCGCTGTGCGCGATCGTGGGCGCCGCCGGGGTCGTGGTCACCTACCGCCCCGACCTGCTCGGCGGGAACCCCGGCCTGGAGGCCCTGTCCCTGCCCGCGAATCGCGTCGACGCGGACGACCCCTTCGCCGGCTCGCCCGCCGAGCACTACGCCGACGGCGCCGCGGGCCTCGTGATGCCGGCGGCGAAGGCGCTGGGCGGCCTGTCGAAGGCGGAGGTGGCCAAGGGCCTGGAGCGCACCCGCGCCCTGCTGGCGGCGGCCCTGCTCGACCGCGAGACGCTGCTGGGCGGCAGGCCCAAGGCGTTCGCCGGGCTGCTCGACGCCGACCAGCGCGAGGAGTTCTACAAAGAGCTGGGCGGCAAGAAGTACGACAGCCGCCAGATGGTCAACAGCTTCGCCCCCGGCAGCGCCGAGCTCGCCACCGACGTGGTCAAGATCAACGGCACCGCCCGCCTCGGCACCTTCCGGGAGGACGGGCTGCACGGCGTCAAGGTCGAGGTGAACTACCTGGCCGTCTACGCCGTGCGCCGCCCCGGCGTGCCGGCCACCACCATGCGGCTGGTCTCGCAGCTCACCGGCGAGGTGCAGCTCTACCGCTCGGACGGCAAGCCCGCCGTGTACGTGGACTGGGGCATGAGCAGCACCCCGGCCGACTGCGACATCGACGACGGGTTCGTCCACCCCGTCTACGAGGACGACCCGCCCGGTTCCGTCGCGCCGACGGGCCCGGCCACCGACCCCTACGACCTGGACGTCCGGCCGGATTTCGACGGAGGCTGCGACACGTCCCAAGGGACGTGACCCTGCGTAACACATGCGAAACAATCGAGACACCGTACGGAAACGGCCGCGACTTAGCGTCGGCACGATGGCCAGTCCCTCAGGGAGGTTCGAGAGTGTTCAACTCCGCCGACGACGTCCTGAAGTTCATCAGTGACGAAGGGGTGCAGTTCGTCGATGTCAGGTTCACCGACCTGCCGGGGACGACGCACCACTTCACCTTCCCGGTCGAGAACTTCGGCGCGAACGTCTTCACCGACGGGCTCATGTTCGACGGCTCGTCCATCCGCGGCTTCCAGGCGATCCACGAGTCGGACATGCTGCTGCTGCCCGACCCGTCCAGCGCGGTGCTCGACCCGTTCCGCCAGCACAAGACGCTCAACCTGAACTTCTTCGTGCACGACCCGCTGACCGGCGAGGCCTACAGCCGCGACCCGCGCAACGTGGCGCGCAAGGCCGAGGAGTACCTCAAGGGCACCGGCATCGCCGACACGGCCTACTTCGGCCCCGAGGCCGAGTTCTACATCTTCGACGACGTGCGCTTCGAGACGAAGGCCAACGCCGGCTACTACTACATCGACTCCATCGAGGGCGCCTGGAACACCGGCAAGCGGGCCGAGGGCGGCAACCTGGGCTACAAGCCGCGCTACAAGGGCGGCTACTTCCCGGTCCCGCCGATGGACCACTTCACCGACCTGCGCTCGGAGATGGTGCGCAATCTCATCGAGTGCGGCATCGACGTCGAGATGCAGCACCACGAGGTCGGCACGGCGGGCCAGGCGGAGATCGACTTCAGGTTCGGCACGCTGCTCAAGACGGCCGACAACCTGATGCTCTACAAGTACGTCATCAAGAGCACCGCTCTGGAGTACGGCCACACCGTCACGTTCATGCCCAAGCCGATCTTCGGTGACAACGGCTCCGGCATGCACTGCCACCAGTCGTTGTGGAAGGACGGCTCGCCGCTGTTCTACGACGAGGTCGGCTACGCGGGCCTGTCCGACACCGCCCGCTACTACATCGGCGGCCTGCTGCGGCACGCGCCGTCGCTGCTGGCCTTCACCAACCCGACGGTCAACTCCTACCACCGCCTGGTCCCGGGCTACGAGGCCCCGGTCAACCTGGTCTACTCGCAGCGCAACCGCTCGGCCTGCGTGCGCATCCCGATCACGGGGTCCAACCCGAAGGCCAAGCGCATCGAGTTCCGCGTGCCCGACCCGTCGTGCAACCCGTACTTCGCCTTCTCGGCGATGCTGATGGCGGGGATCGACGGCATCCGCAACAAGATCGAGCCGCCGGAGCCGGTCGACAAGGACCTCTACGAGCTGCCGCCGGAGGAGGCCCGCCAGGTGCCGCAGGTGCCCGGCTCGCTGCCCGAGGTGCTCGACGCGCTGGAGGCCGACCACGACTACCTGCTCGAAGGCGGCGTGTTCACGCCCGACCTGATCGAGACGTGGGTGTCGTACAAGCGGGAGAACGAGGTAGACCCGATCCGCCTGCGGCCGCACCCGCACGAGTTCGAGTTGTATTACGACGTCTAAAGACGGGTTTCTCCGGCCTCGACAATCTTTCTGAGGACGGGCGTTGACCCGGGGGAAAACGTTCTCGTCCTTACGCGAGACCGAACGGGAACGGCCCGGCATCGAGTGACGATGCCGGGCCGTTCCCGATGTGCCGCGAGAATCACGGCACACGATGTACGGTCGATCAGCTGCGACCAAGGGTTCCGCGACCGTCCCGCTAACCCCTAGCCATTACGACGCCACACTCGCTCCGCCAAAAAAGGAATAGCGGCGATCTTCTCAGGGCTCAAGCGTTCCCATGACAGGCCCGTTGGTCGCTTCGGTGAGCCGCATTCGATGACCCGCTCAGGCGTGACGATGAAATCCGCACGAAAATCATGCTCATCCTCAGGCAAGTCCTCTTCGAGCACTTGGAGCTCGTGAACAGTGGTCACGATGGTGGTCTTGCTCGTCAGCAGGCCCGCCTCGGCCAGCAATGCGACCTCGATATCGGAGTAACCCGCACCCTTACCCAGGCGTACTCCGGCCCGGTTCACGGCCACGCTGCCGCACACCACGAGGTCGACTGGTCTCATCTCCTCCACACCGACCTTTCGGGCTACACGGGCTGCGACAGCTCGGTCAGCGGCCTCCTCGGCCGGCATGGATAGATCGTGCGGGTCGAGGAGGTAGAACGGCGGCACCGTGGCCAGTCTCGGCACAGCCATGTAAACGATCTTGCCTGCTTTGAGGGCACGCACCCTCACGGGAAGCTGCGCTCGGTCTGGTACAGCCTTCACAACCCGGCCACGCTGCCATGACGAAAGCGCCGTCAACCGCTCGGCGGCCTCGTCAGCACCCCTGAAGTTCGGGATGTAGCCGCGTGCTCCAGCCCCGGCCGCTCCATACTGCTCAAGGAGCGCCCACACCCGTTCGCGTACAGCCTGCTTCGCCTGGTCAATGCCAGCCACGTCGTCCCTACCCCATGGTCATGAGACTCAAGAGCCTGTCCTGCACGTCCTGCACCGCTGGAACGTCCGGCCAGGAACGCAAATCGCGACTGGCCCTGAAAACGATGTTCAGGCCACCGCCGCCCCAATTGACCTCGATCACGTCTATGGCTTGGTGCAACCTTGCCGCCGCAACATCCAGGTCGCCTTGCCGAATCGCGGCCAACGCCAGATTGCCCAGCACAATCGCGCGCGCCTTGGACTGGTCATCCAATGCCAGCGCCGTACGTTCGAGCAATGACCGTGCACGCCGGTGATCCTTCAAGAACAGATAGCACGAGCCGGCCATTCGACTGAACTGACTGGACGAGAAGAGGTCGATCGCAGCATCGGCGTCATCTACCCGGCCGAAGCAGGTATCGGCTTCGGCGAGCGCCGCTTCACATGCGGCTCGTGCGCTCAACATGGCATGTGCCTCAGCCAAATGCAGCAGGGCCAAGCCGCGCAGTACCTCACTGGCGTGCATGGTGATCTCCGCAGTCTGCTGGGCAAGAGTGAGCGCGGTACGCGGGCTTTGCTCGCCGTACAGGACCACGATCGTCTTGCGCAGCAAGGCGAGCCCTTCTGCTACCGGATCACAGCACTGACGTGCGGCTCGCAGCGCCTGGTCGAGGTATAGGTGGGCCGTCGCATGGTCACGTCGCTGAGAGGCGTCCCAGACGAGTTGGCCCATGAGAGTGGCGGCTTCAGCTTCCACGACGGACAGTTCGCGCCGGACGCGCCCATTGAGGCTGTGCGCGCTCAGGAAGCGAACCTGGGCGAGGTACTGCCCAGCATCGGCCAAGAGCGCGGTCGATGGTTCGCAGACGTACCGGTCATCGAGCTGGTGGACCTGGAGCCGTAGGTGGGCCACAGCGACCAGGTCGAGGCGAGCGGGGAGGTGGGCGGTCAGTACGAAGCGCTCCTGGTCGTCAGTCGCGCCCTGGGGCAGGCGCCACATCGCGGCGGGCGGTGCGAGGGCCACCAGTTCGCCGCCTGCCGCGAGTGCTTTGTCCAGTGCGGTGGCGACCGCCAGGCTGGGTGTGCTCCGTCCGTGTTCGAGATCGGAGATGTAGCTCTTGCTGCAGTTGGACAGCCGGGCAAGATCACGGACGGACATGCCCGCGTCCAGGCGTAGACGCCGAAGTGCCCCGTCGAACAGTTCTGCGTCCATGAGGTGCTCCCCATCGCATCGCCGAGTGTCCGCCGGGTGTCCGGAACTGCTCCGGACACCCGGCGGACAAGCAACCCCTAGCCATTACTGACGGTCCTGACAACGCTACTCCTGTGAGCTGCTTCTACCAGCGCCCTCACGACAAAAGGCGGCCCCGGCCCACCGCTCGCGAACTCCGGCGGAAGTTCCAGGGCCTTGATCAGGAATAGAGGTTCTGCCCCATGCGGAAGCGTAGAGCCGTCCGGTGGCGGTGGCCGAGGCCCTCCCGGCGCCCCCACCCGCTCGGCTGCCTTCAACAGGTTCCGGTGACCAGACGAGATATGGCCGGACCAGCGCGGGCAACGCGCCGGCATCCGCCGCCCTGCGCACGTCGTCATCCGCGAACGCAGGCACGTCCACTCGCGGCCGGCAGGCCGCGAGCCCATCGAGGTCCCACTGCGGCCTGCTCGGGCAAAGGTCGCATCCGATCGACACAGGACGCGTGCTTGCTCACGTCCAGATGGACCAGCGTTTCCACGTCCCTGCCGGCCCCGCACACCGTCCTGATCCTGCTCGGCCCGCTCCGGTGAACGGTCGCGGGGAGAGAGCAGGTGACGGAACGAATCGGCCGAGCGCCACGGCCGAGTAAACATATCGCTTCGTCCCGGGTGTGGGAACCGCAGCGGGCCGCCGGAGGCGGAACGGTCCGTATCTGGCACACGTCATGCTGTGGCGCCTACGAATTGGCCAGCCTCGGGGGCCAATACTTCGTGCTCCGTCAGGACGGCCGCGGTGGCTACGAGGAGACCGCGCGCGGCGTCCACGCTCACGCCCTGGCGGCCTACATCGAGCTCGTGACCGAACACCGCCACCCCCACGGGCGGAGAGGAGAGCCCGCCGAACCCGGCCCTCTCCTGGAAGTCCCCGAGCAGCCCGGCCGGCCGTCGATCGAGCGGCGGGCCGGGTGACCGTAGCGCCGAACCGGCGCACGGGCCACCGACGCCCCGGTACCTGCCGGGGCCGAAAGGAGAAACACACATGGATTTGTACGCGCTCCCGCTCGGCGAGCTGGAGTTCAGCCGCCGGTGCGGCGGCAACCAGCAGAACGAGGACGGTGAGTCGTGCGTCGAGATCGCCCCGATCCCGGGCGTCGAGGACGTGTTCGCCCTGCGTGACTCGAAGAACCCGAACGCCGGGACGCTCCGCTTCACCCGGAACGAGCTTCACGCCGCCGGCATGACCACCATCTGAACCATCCGATGACAGGGGTGGTCCCTGCCTGACCGAAACAAGCAGGGGCCACCCCCTGAAGACCACTCTACGGAGCAGCATGCATTGGCACGCCTACCAGTGGACCGGCTCTGGGGTCGAACGCGGCGACGAGGCCGGGCGGCGGCCCTCCTCCCCCGATTTCCCCACCTCGCCGCTGCCGCCCATGCGCACCGGCGACTGGCTGGCCAAGCCGTCCGCTCGCGTCGCGGGCACGTTCGACGACGTCACCGCCGCCGTCAAATGGCTGGCCGACCAGTACCACGTCGTCTCCGGCCTGCTCCTCCACCCCGATCGCGTCCCGCTGGACGACCGGCTCGGCACCGCCCGCGACGCCATCTCCCGAGGGGTGGACGTGCAGTGGGGCGAATGGCTGCACGGCGGCCGGTTCGCCACGGTCGGCATGATCTGCTGCCCCAACCGCCACGTCCCCCACCCCTGCCCGACCCGCGCCCGGTGACGACTGCCACACGGCGTATCCGCAGCGCTTCTCCGTGCCGCAGAAGCGCTGCGGCGGCCCTAAGGCGAAGGGGCCGTCCGCGTTTCGCGCGGCGATAAACGCAAAATGCTCACCTCACGACATTTCCTGACAAAGTCGGGCCGCTCGGGCGGGAGACAAATGCTACCTTTCCCCTCCCGCCTATCAATGATCATGCGATGCCTGGATACTGTCGCCATGTCACGACGGAAGCTTATGTGGGCGGGGGGCGTCGTCACCGTCGGCGCGATGGCCGCTCTGGCCGTCTACTTCGCCGTGGTCGGCCTTGAGCGGGCCGAGAAGATCGCCACTGTGCTGGCGCTGTTCATCGCCCTGGCCGGCCTGGCGCTGGCCGTTCCGGGCCTTCTGGAAATGCGCCGGGATTCGGCGCCTCCCGGCGAACTCGACCCGCCCCCGCCTGCCGGGAAAACGAAGGAACGCTCCTCGCCCGGGAATCGCACGGTGAACCTGAACGGCCCGAACAACATCTACAACGAAGCGCCGTCCCGGATTCACATCGAGAACTACAAGAAGTAATCAGGAACGACGCGAAAGACGATGGAGTTCGCTGCGAGGATCTGTGTCACATAGCGACGATGTCATTGTTGCCATTCTCCGCAAGATCGCCGACGGGACCCACGACGACCGGGACATCGACTATTTGAAGAAGTCGATGCGCTCGTCCGACAGGAACGTCGTCCTCTTCGGAGACACCACCGTGTACCTGGAGCAGGGCGGGGAGGTGGTCATCAACTCGACGGTGGTCCGCGGCGCGGACGCCGACGCCATCGGCGACGTCGTACGGGACCTGCTGGACGAGCACGACGAGGACATCCCCCGTGGCTCGCTGCGCAGCGTCGGCGGCTTCATCTACGGCGCCGGCTTGCTGATCGGCGTCGGCAGCGTCGGATTCAGCATGATCAATAGCGCCCTCGGCGGCGGCCGTTCGTCCCATGACGTCTTTCCCAACGCGTTCATCGGGCTTTTCGTCGGCGCGATCGTCACGGTGGTCGGCCAGCTCGTCAAGGAGTCCGAGAAACGCCGCGACCGCGCGCGGCGGAGAAACGGCGGCGGCAGCGCCGCCGCCCGCCGGACCGGGCCCGCCCGCGGATCCGGCGGGTCCTTCGCCGGAGGGCTGTCGAAGCTGGTGGAGATAGCGGGAGTGGTCATCTGCTTCATCGGCATCTATCTGTTCGTCTCCCCCGCCTTTCCCCTGTCGAGCGGGGAGATGACCATCACCGAACTGGCCGCCAAAGGATGGCCGCCGCCGATGGCCATGCAGGGATTCGCGGTTCTCGCCGCAGGAATGGTCGTGGCGGCCGTGGGCAAGATCATGGGCGGCTGGACCAGGAAGTGAGCCGGGCCTGCCGCGCCGTCAGGCGTTCTCGCCGGACGCGGATGGGGTCGTGAAGCACCAGAGGAATGATCTGGCGGGTGGGGCGGAACGCGGTTACGGTGATCCCAGATCGCGCGGCCGGCGTCCCGCCGATCGCGCCCGAGGGATCTGGAGGACCTTCATGAAGCTCAGGCGAGGGGTGTTAGCCGCGGTACTGACCGCGGGCGCTCTGTGTCTCGTCTCGACTCCGGCTCACGCCATCCCCCCGCCGCCGCCCGGCGGCGACCTCCTCATCGTCTTCGCCTACTTCAACGGCGACCAGCTCGTCGGCCAGCGCTGGTTCGGCTGCGGCCAGCCCGCCGGCGAGTGGGGCGTCCTGTCGGGCACCCAGAAGGTCTACTTCACGCCCTGCTGAGCCGTGAGCGAGGACCGCCCCGTGGTCAGAAGTCGAAGCGGGGCGACGACGCGGTGAGGATCTCCGACTTCGGCGACACCGGCCACAGGGCGGTCAGCTCGTCGTAGAGGGCCGTGGCCAGGCGTTCGACGTCGGCGCGGGCCGTCTCGTGCAGGGCCTCGGCCAGGATGAGCACGTCGGTGGTGGTGTCGCGGACCGCCGACAGGCCGCTCTGCCGGTTGGTCCAGCGGCGCGCGTGCGCCTGGTCGCCGGCGTCGGCGAAGATCACTTCTCCGGCGGCCGGGTGCTCCGTCTCGCCGGAGAAGGTCAGGTACGTCTCCGCGCCCGAGGCGTACCGCACCTCGACGAAGCCGGAGACGCGGGAGACGTCGAACACCGCCACCGGCACGGCGAAGGCGATCGAGACCGCGTTGCACAGGTCGATCAGGGGATGCAGGCGCGGCAGCGCGCCCTCCTTCCTGAAGCGGCGCAGCAACGACTCCGACGCGCACCGGTACTGCGTCGGCTTGAGCCCCATCCGCGTGAACGCCCGCCGCCACGCCTGGATCTCGGGCAGCTCGCTCTCGGGGGCGGCCCGCCGGGCGGCCAGGTCGCAGTAGCGGGCCACCTGGTCGTCGACGCGGGCGGCGGCGTCGACGCCCGTCACGTGGAGCGCGAAGGGCACCAGGTCGGGGAAGTCCCGCCAGATGTCCGCGGAATGCTGGAAACGCACTGTCACCTCGCCGGTCGTCTGACTCGTGCGCCTCACGATACTGCGGCGGGCTCCCGGCGTCCCCGCGCGGCGTGCCGGGCGCGGGCGGCGGCCAGGGCGTAGCAGCCGAACGTCGCCGCCGTAAGGACGGCCGCCGCGACCAGGGGCCGCCCGACGACGCCCAGCACCGCGACGCCGAGGGTGGCGCCGACCTGGCGGGAGGCGTTCAGCACGCCGCCCGCGGTGCCCGCCGTGCCCGCGGGGGCGGCGTTCACCATGCCCGCCATCAGCGCCGGGAACACGAACGACAACCCGAACCCCATGACCACCAGCCAGGGCGCGAGCACGTCGGTGAAGGCCACCCCCGCCAGGCCGGTCGCGAGGAGGGCGAGACCGCCCAGGATCGGCGGACGGGGGCCGTAGCGGGCCACCAGACGGCCGGTGAGCAGCGGGTTCACCGTCATGGGCAGGGTGAGCGGCAGGAAGGCGAGCCCGGCGGCGACCGGGGTCAGGTGGCGGGTGTCCTGGAGGAGGAGGGTGAGCACGAACAGCGCGCCGGAGAAGGCGAAGTTGGCGACCGTCCCGGCCAGCAGCTCCGGCCAGGTGGCGGCGAGCAGGCCGCCGGGCAGGGCGGGGGCATGGCTGCGGCGCTCCACCAGCACCAGCGCCACCAGGACGGCCACGGCCAGCCCGGCGGCGGGCGCGGAGGAGTCGATGAGGGCCTCGGCGACCAGGCCGAGCAGCACGCAGGCCAGGGCCTGGACCTGCCAGTCGATGCGGCGGGACCCGCGCGGCGAGACGACGGTCCGCATGATCAGCAGGCTGGCCACGGCGAAGGGCACGTTGACCAGGAACACCGCGCGCCAGCCGGACAGCCCGACCAGGACGCCGCCGAGCAGGGGGCCGGCGGCGAGCGCCGAGCCGGTGAGCGCCGCCCACAGGCCGGTGGCGCGGGCGCGGGCGGCGGGCGCCGGGAACAGCTCGGCGAGCAGCCCGAGCGAGCCGCCGGTGCACAGCGCCGCGGCCACGCCGAGCAGCGCGCGCAACACGACCAGCACCCCGAGGTCCGGCGCCGCCGCGCTGAGCAGCGACAGCGCGCCGAACAACGCCACCCCGGCCTTGAAGACGCGGGCCGCGCCGAACCGGTCGGCCACGGCGCCGGCGGTGAGCAGCGACGCGGCGAAGGCGACGGTGTAGGCGTTGACCGCCCACTGCTGCCCGGCCAGCGAGCCGCCGAGGGAGGCGCGCAGGTCCGGCAGCGCGATCGTCAGCACGGTCGTGTCGAGGATCACCAGGAAGTAGGCGAGGGAGAAACCGAACATTCGCATGCCCACAGCCTGCTGAAACGCCGCTTTTCCCCTCAACAGGCGCCGCCGTACGGGGCATTCGGGAAAACCTTATGCTGCTTTATATGGACTTGCGGCAGTTGAGGGGCTTCGTCGCCGTCGCGGGGGCGGGCACCGTCACCGGCGCGGCGAACGCGCTCGGCCTGGCCCCGGCGTCGGTGTCGGAGCAGGTGCGCAGGCTGGAAGGCAGCCTCGGCGTGCCGCTGTTCGAGCGCACGCCCCAGGGCATGCGCCTGACCGAGGCCGGCGCCGCGCTGCTCGGCCGCGCGCAGGGCCTGCTCGACCACGCCGAGGAGGTGCGCCGCGCGGTCACCGGCCGGCGCCGCCGGGTGCGCGTCGGCGCGCTGGAGATGCTGGCCGCCGCCCGGCTGCCCGCCGTGCTGCGCCGCCTGTCCGAACGCCGTCCCGACCTGGACGTGGACGTACGCTCCCTGATGCGGCAGGACCTGCTGGCCCAGGTGGCCTCCGGCGACCTGGACGCGGCGCTCCTGCTCGACCTCGGCCCGCGGATCGGCGGCCTCGGGTTCACCCCGCCGCCCGGCATGGACTTCCTCGACGTCGGCGAGGTCGCGCTGTCGCTGGTCGCCGCGCCGGACGGCGAGCGGGAGCCGCTGCTGGTGAGCCCGCCCGGCTGCTCGATCCGGCTCGCGGCCGACCAGGCGTTCGGCCCGGACGTGCCGCGCCGGGAGCTGACCAGCATCGCCACCGCCCGCGAGTGGGCCAGGCAGGGCTTCGGGCAGGCCCTGCTGCCGGACTTCGCGCTGGGCGCCGACCTCGCCTCCGGCGCGCTGGTCGCGCTCGACTGCCGGGCGCCCGCGCTGGCCCTGCGCCTGGTCTGGCTGCGCGGGCGCGAGGAATCGCTGCGGGACGTGCTGTACGCCATGAGCGCCTGACCCGGCGGCCTGCTCACTGGTCCTTGCGCCGGGCCTTGATGCCGGTGATGCGGCGGAACACGTCCCACCAGAAGGGGGCGCCGAACAGCAGGGCCACGTACGTCAGCAGGTAGCCGGGCCAGTGGCTGGGGGTGGTGAGCCGGCTCCACCAGGTGGCGCCGTTCCAGTGCAGCGTGGGGTCGCCCTCGGCCGGGATGGCGATGCTGACCAGCGCGTGCTGGAGCATCTGGACCATCGCGGGCTCGCTGAGCGTCTCGGTGATGCACGGCACCGGGTCAGACTGGCCGCATCGGGCCTTGAGCTCGTCGTAGGCCGCCGGGCCCGCCTCGGCCACGGCGGTCACCGAGGCGCGGAAGGCGTTGTCGCGCAGCAGCGTCTTGCCGTACTCCAGGCCGTCCATGGTGAACAGCAGCGTGACCAGGAGGCCGAGGACGGCCACCACCCACTTGACGTAGCGCCTGTACAACATCGACAGGCGTTCCATCTCGCCGTCGAACCAGGTCTCGACGCCCTGCCTGAACCGGTCGAGGTCGCGCTGCGCGGTCTCCCAGACGCCGCGCAGGTGGCCGTACAGGGGGCTGCCCATCTCCTTGAGCTTGGCCAGGAAGCCCTCGACGCCCTCGGGCTCGGCGGCCGCCATCTCCATCAGGGCGACGGCGAAGCGCCCCGGCGGGATGTTCGCGATGCTCGTCCGGCCCTTCGTCGGGTGGTCGATCTCCTGGACGCGTTCGTACAGCAGCTTGACCATGGCGTCCTGCGCCTTGGGCTCGGCGGCCGGCAGCGTGCCGGGCTCGGCGGGCGAGGGCTGGTCGCTGTGGACGGGCCGGGGGTCGCGGGAGAACGGCAGCGCGGCGAACACGTCGCGCACCTTGGCGGGCAGCCATGACCTGCCCTGCGCGTCGGCGCCGTCGAGGGTGTCCCTGAGGTAGGCCCACAGGAACTTGCTGCGGATGGCGAGCAGGCGCACGAACGCCTCGTTGACCCCGCTCACCAGCAGTGAGAGCAGCAGGAACGACACCACCAGGCCGAGGGCCAGGTCCACGTAAACGGATAACACCTGCGCCTTGATACACCCGGCGGCGGACCGGGATCAACCCCCGTAGAAGACGCGCTCGACGACCTGGCGGGCGCGGCGGGTGACGCGGCGGTAGTCGTCGAGGAAGTCCTCCGAGCCGTCCGGCGGGTAGCCGAGCGTGCGGGCGATGAGCCGGCGCTCCCCCGCCTCGGCCGGCACGCTGTCCCCGGGCCTGCCCCGGACCAGCATGATCGCGTCGCGGACCCGGGAGGCGAACCGCCACGCCTCGGCCAGCACGCGCTCGTCGGCCGGGTCGAGCAGCCCCTCGGCCGCCGCCGCGCGCAGCGCCCCGATGGTACGGGTGGTGCGCAGGGCCGGCACCTCGCCCGCGTGGCAGAGCTGGAGGAGCTGGGCCACCCACTCCACGTCCGACAGGCCGCCGGGGCCGAGCTTGGTGTGCAGGGCGGGGTCGGCGCCGCGCGGCAGCCGCTCGGCCTCCATGCGCGCCTTCAGCCGCCTGATCTCCCTGACGGCGTCCTCGCGCAGCCCGCCGGCCGGGTAGCGCAGCTCGTCGATGACGGCGGTGAACGCGTCGCCGAGCGCGGCGTCACCGGCCGAGAAGCGGGCGCGCAGCAGCGCCTGCGCCTCCCACGGCGACGACCAGCGGGCGTAGTAGGCGCGGTAGGAGGCCAGCGTGCGCACCAGCGGGCCCTGGCGGCCCTCGGGGCGCAGGTCGGGGTCGATGAGCAGCGGCGGGTCGGGCGCGGGCAGCGACAGCAGCCGGCGCAGCTCGTTGGCCACGGCGAAGGCGGCGTCGGTGGCCTCCCGCTCCTCGACGCCGGGCAGCGGCGCGTGCACGAACATCACGTCGGCGTCGCTGGCGTACGAGCACTCCATGCCGCCGAGCCGGCCCATGGCGATGACCGCGAACCTGGTCACGTCGGGGGCCTTGGCCAGCGCGGCGTCGAGCGCGGCCTGGAGGGTCACGTCGGTGAGCGACGACAGGGCCGTGCCGACGGTCTCGATGTCGAGGAGGCCCGAGATGTCGGCGACGGCCGTGCGGAACAGCTCCCTGCGGCGCAGCCCGCGCACGGCCGCCACCGCGGTCTCCGGATCGCCGGCGTGCCGGGACACCGCGGCCGACGCCTCGCCGCGCAGCGACTCGGGCGGGCGCACGGCAAGCTCCGCGTCGGAGCCGAGCATCGCGACCGCGTCGGGGGCGTGCATGAGCAGGCCGGTGGCGTAGCGGCCGGTGCCGAGCACCCGGGCCATGCGGGCGGCCACGGCCGTCTCGTCGCGCAGCAGCCGCAGGTACCAGGGGGTGCTGCCGAGCTTGTCGCTGACCTGGCGGAAGCCGAGCAGCGCCGCGTCGGGGTCGGGCGTGTCGGCGAACCAGCCGAGCATGACGGGCAGCAGCGTGCGCTGGATGGCCGCGCGCCTGGACACGCCCGTGGACAGCGCGGCGATGTGCCGCAGGGCGCCGTTGGGATCGACGTAGCCGAGCGCCTCCAGCCGGGCCGCCGCCGCGGCTGTGGACAGCCGCGCCTCCGACTCCGGCAGCCGGGCCACCGCCTGGAGCAGCGGCCGGTAGAACAGCTTCTCGTGCAGCCGCCGCGCCTCCATGGCGTGCCGCCGCCACCGGGCGGTGAACTCCCCCACCGGGTCGGCCTGCATGCCGAGGGCGCGGCCGAGCCTGCGCAGGTCGGCCTCGTCGGTGGGCAGCAGGTGCGTCCGCCGCAGCCGGTGCAGCTGCAGCAGGTGCTCGACCTGGCGCAGGAACGAATACGCCTCGGCGAGCCCGCGCGAGTCGTCGCGGCCGACGTAGCCGCCGCGGGAGAGGGCGGCCAGGGCCGGGAGGGTGGCCCGGCGGCGCAGCAGCGGGTCGAGCCTGCCGTGCACGAGCTGCAGGAGCTGGACGGCGAACTCGATGTCGCGCAGCCCGCCGGGCCCCAGCTTGAGCTGCCGCTCCCCCTCGGCGCGCACGTGCGACTCGACGCGGCGGCGCATGGCCTGCACGTCCTCCACGAAGTGCTCGCGGGTGGCGGCCGTCCAGACCAGGTCGTTGACCGCCTGGACGTAGGACTCGCCGAGCTCTTGGTCGCCCGCCACCGGACGGGCCTTGAGCAGCGCCTGGAACTCCCAGGTCTTGGCCCAGCGGCGGTAGTAGGCCAGGTGGCTGGCCAGGGTGCGGACCAGCGGGCCGGACCGCCCCTCCGGCCGCAGGCCGGCGTCGACCTCCCACAGCGAGCCCTCCTGGGTGGCCGCCGTGCAGGCCCGCATCATGGCCTGGGCCAGCCGGGTCGCCGACCGCAGCGCCTTGGTCTCGTCGGCGCCCTCGCGCGGCTCGGCGACGAAGATCACATCTACGTCGCTGATGTAGTTGAGCTCGCGCGCGCCGCACTTCCCCATGCCGATGACCGCCAGGCGTGCCTCGGAGTCGTCGACCTCGGCGCGGGCGATCGCGAGGGCGGCCTCCAGCGCCGCACCGGCCAGGTCGGACAGCTCGGCCATGACCTCCGTGAGCGTGGCCTGCCCGGTCAGGTCGCGGGCGGCCAGGTGCATGAGCCGGCCCCGGTAGGCCACCCGCAGCGCCACCAGCGGGTCGGGGGCGCCGGCGCGCGGCTCGGGCTCGCCGGGCTCGGCGCCGACGGCGCGCAGCAGCGCGGCGCGCGCCTCGCCCAGCTGGGGCTCGGCCAGCAGGGCCGTCTGCCCGGGGTGGCGGACCAGGTGCTCGCCGAGCGCGGCGCTGACGCCGAGCACGGCGAACAGGCGCGTCCTGAGCCGCTCGTCCTCGCGCACGGCGGTCAGGACGGCCGGCTCGCGCTCGGCCAGGCGGGTCAGCGAGACCAGGGCCAGGTCGGGATCGGCCACGGCGACCAGGAACTCCAGGAGGTCGTCGAGGTCGGCCGGGGTGCGGTCGAGCAGCTGCGCGGCTCTGGCCCCGTCGGCGAAGCCGAGCTTGGCGAGGCGTGCGGCGGTCGATTCGATCCTGGGCACCTGCCCATCTTGACAGGTGGCTTCGGGAAAGCCGTAGAGTACAACGCAACGTAGCGTTGCGTTTTGCTTCAGGAGGGGACGACATGAGCCGGATGCCCGCGGCGGTGACCTGGGGACTGCTGGCGGTCTGGGCCATGCACGACGCCGAGGAACTGGCGACCATGGCGGGATGGGCGCGGCGGGCCCGTCCCCGGCTGGAGCGGCTGTACCCGGGGGTGCCGTGGGAGCGGCTGGAGGTGTCGCAGGCGCGGGTGAACGTGGCGATCGGGCTGATGGGCGGCGTGGTGGCGGGGGCCTCGGCGCTGGGGGCGCGCAGCGGCGGGCGCAGTCCGGTGTTCCAGGCGGTGCTGGCCGGGTTCGGGCTGCACGGGGTCGTCCACCTGGCGCAGGCGGCCGCCACGCGGGGGTACACGCCCGGGGTGGCGACGGCGCCGCTGGTGGTGATCCCGTTCTCGGCGTGGGCGTGGCGGCGGTTGCGGCGGGCGGGGGTGGTGGCGGCGCCGGGGCGGTCGGCCGCGTTCGGGCTCGCGGCGCTGCCGCTGACGGTGGGGGCCGTGCACGCGGCCGCCCATCTGCTCACCCGCCGCCACGACCGGTCCGCCGGGTCCGCGCCGGCCGCGTCATCGGCCACGGACGGCCTCGGCCGCGACCGCTGGTTCTGACCCGCGTCGGCACCTCGCCTCCCGAGGTGGGCCGTCAGGCTGGGCGGGAGGCTTCGATCACCTGGGCGAAGGCCTGCGCGACCGGGCGCCAGGTCGCGACCAGGGCGGGCTCGGCGGCCTTGACGGCGGCGTTCAGGTCCTCGGCCGCCTCCAGGTCCGACTCCGCCGTCCAGGAGGTGAAGATCTCCGGGGTGGCCTCGGGGTGGAACTGCACCGCCCAGGCGCGCTCGCCGATGCGGTAGGCCTGGTTCGGGTACTGGGCGCCGGTCATCAGCGGCACCGCGCCCTGCGGCAGCCGCGTCATGGCGTCCTGGTGGTACTGGACGGCGGTGGCCCGGGCCGGGACGCCGGCCAGCAGCCGGTCGGAGGCGGCGGCGGGCAGCGCGACCACCTCGCACGCCCCCACCTCCAGGCCGTTCCCGCCGCGCTCGACCGTGCCGCCGAGCGCCATGGTGAGAAGCTGGGCGCCGAGGCAGATGCCGAGCGTGGGCGTGCCCTCGGCCACGGCGCGGCGCAGCAGGGCGCGGGTGGCGGGTTGCCAGGGGCTGCGCTCGTCCTCCCAGGCGGCCGCGGCGCCGCCGAGCACGATCAGGCCGTCGGCGGCCCGCTCCGGCACCGGCTCGCCCCGGTACGGCCGGACGACGTCGCAGGTCAGGCCCAGCCAGTCCGCCAGGTAGCCGAGCCCGGCGCCGGCCTCGTGCTCGATCACGGTGATGCGCATATCGGGTAATTTATCCGCATTTTTCGGTGAAAACGCTCTTACGCCCGTCGTGCGACGTGCCTGCGCCGACGGGCGGTGATTCCCGGCCCCGGACGGCCTCCCTAGGATCCGGCTATGAGATTCGACGAAGTGGACGGGCTCCGCGTCGCCACGTTCGGCACCGGCCCCCGCAAGGTCATCGCGGTCCACGGCATCAGCGCCTCGCTGATGGCCTGGGGCGCGGTCGGGCGACGGCTGCCCGAGGAATGGTCGCTGATCGCGATGGACCTGCGCGGACGCGGTCACAGCGCCTCCCTGCCCGGCCCGTACGGGCTGCCCCGGCACGCCGAGGACGTCCTGCGCGTCGCCGAGCACGTCGGCGCGGGCCCGGACGCGGTGCTGGCCGGCCATTCGATGGGCGCGTACGTGGCCGTGCTGGCCGGGGCCCGGCGCGACTTCGACCGGGTCGTCCTGGTGGACGGCGGCCTCCCGCTGCCCCTGCCCGAGGGCGCGGACCCCGACGCCGCGCTGGCGGCCACGCTCGGCCCCGCGCTGGACCGGTTGCGCCGGACGTTCGCCTCCGCGGAGGAGTACGTGGACTTCTTCAGGGCCCACCCGGCCTTCGCCGGCCACTGGAGCCCCGACGTGGAGGCGTACGTGCGCTACGACCTCGCCGGCCCCGAGGGCGCGCTGCGCTCGCGGGCGGTGGGTGAGGCCGTGATGGCGGACGGGCGCTGGATGCGTACCGAGACCGACGAGATCGGCGCCGCGCTGGCCGCGATCAAGGCGCCGGCCTATCTGCTCAGGGCCCCGCGCGGCCTGCTGAACCAGGACACCGGCATGCTCCCCGACGAGGTCGCCCGCACCTGGACCGCCCGCGTGCCCGGCCTGCGCGACGAGGTCGTGCCCGACTGCAACCACTACACGATCCTGTTCGACGAGCAGCCGGTGACGACCGTCCTGGAACGCATCACCGGGGCATGAGAAAGGCCCCCGAGCCGAGCTCGGGGGCCGTCCTGATGCGCAGGTCAGCGTGGAGCGATCCACGTGGCGCGGGCGGCGGCCACCAGGGTGCCGTCGTCCTCGTAGATGCCGCTCTCGCCGTACATCTTGCGGCCGTCGCGGCCGGTCGGACGGGCCACGACGGAGTAGCGGCCGCCCGGCAGCACCGGGCCGTTGATCTGCACGACCAGGCGGCCGAGCAGGGCCGACTCGCCGGGGCCGAAGTGCGCCCAGCCGGTGATGCAGTCGAGCACCGCGCCCACGATCGAGGCGGGCACGCCGTCCTCGCCGCTCACCGTGAACGGCACCCGCCATCCGGCGGCGACCAGGTCGGAGCCCTCCACCGGGCCGGGGAAGATGCGCAGGCCGTCGCCGGGCTCGCGCAGGCCGCAGGCGAAGCACTCGGCGAACGGGTGAGCCTTCAGGCCGACGAACCCGGCCTCGGCGCGGGCGGCGTCGGTGAACGGCACGAACCCGGGCCCGGCCAGGGTCTCGGCGACGGGGATGGCCTCGACCAGGACCTTGTCGCCGTCGGACAGCGAGACGCTGTTGGCGACGTGCTCCAGGCGCAGCTCGGTCTCCAGGGGCGTGGGCGCGTGCAGCGTGACCTCGACCGCTGATCGGCCGCCGTTCAGCGCCTCTGCCATGGTGCCCGCGATCCAGCCGCCGTTGGCGACTCCCACCGGGCCCCGGAAACGCTCGGGAACGGTCAACACGGTCTGCAGGGCAGCCGTCGTCATGCCACACCCTCCAATATCGCCCCACAAGGCGAGAAGTCCGGAAATATCGTAAAGAGTAGGCCGATTTTACTGGACTCCCGGATTACCACGATGCTGGGGGTCCCTGACCGACGGCCGACTCATGCCATAACGCCACAGGCGTGGCCGAAACTTCCCCGGCCGCCCCCGGCCGTCCCCTCCCAGCGTCGGCGCCGTCCATGGCACGGATGTGACTCGGGGGTGAGGAACAACGAAAATCGGCCCCAACCCGGAGCCGTATCTGTATCCGGGGTGAGACCGATCAAGGCGTCGGCAGTACCTTATCCCGTGATTTCCCCGCCCCGGACCCGTTCCCGGTATATCCCGTCGGACCGTTCCGGCGGCCGGGCCCGCCCGCCACGCGCCCCCGCCCCCTATGCTGGCGCGCACAGGGGTCGAAGCGAATCCGATCGGGCGGGGTGGGTCTGTGCAGCGGGCGACGTTACGCTTTCCGCCCGGGTCGCTGGTCGTGCTGACCGGGCTGCCCGGCGCCGGCAAGACCACGCTGCTGCGCCGCCTCTACGGCCTGCACGGCGCCGAGAGCGCGCCCGTCGCCGCCGAGGCGGTCGTGGTGATCGACTCGGGGCAGTCCCGCCTGCGCTGGCACGGCCGGATCCCCTGGGCCCCCCGTCCGGTGCGCCGCGCCGTGGTGTTCGCCACCCACCTGAGCCGCATCAGCCGGGCGCTGGCCGGCGGTCGGGCGGTCCTCGCGCACAACCGGGGCTGCGCCACGTACGTGCTGAAGGGGTTCGCCTGGCTGGCCCGCAGGCAGCGGGCGAGCTTCCACCTGCTGCTTCTCGACGCGCCGCCGGAGGTGGCGGTCGCCGGGCAGCACGCCAGGGGCCGGGTGGTCGCGCCCCGCACGTTCGCCCGCCACCGCCGCCGCTGGGAGAGCCTGCTGGCGCGGGTGGCCGGCGGCGACCCCGCCCCGGCCGTCAGCGCGCACGTGCTCACCCGGGCCGAGGCCGACCTGCTGGAGCACATCGTCTTCGACAGCGCCGACCGCGCCCCCGCCGACTGACGGCGTCCGGGGGACGCGGACGCACGAGGGAGGACCCATGAAGCAGTACCTGCTCACCCTGTTCGAGCCCGACGGCCCGCCGCCCGAGCCCGCCGTCCTGGAGCCGATCATGCGCGACATCGGCGCGGTCGAGGCGGAGATGCGCGCGGCCGGCGTGTGGGTCTTCTCCGGGGGCCTGGCCCCGGCCGAGCAGGCGTCGGTGATCCGGATGCGCGCGGACGAGACGTTCACCACCGACGGCCCCTACACCGAGGGCAAGGAGCACGTCGGCGGGTTCACCGTCATCCGGGCCCCCGACCGGGACGCCGCGCTGGAGTGGGGGCGCCGGCTGGCCCGCGCCGTGGGCGTGCTGCCGGTCGAGGTGCGCGAGTTCAAGGGCTGAACCGGGCGGGTGCGTCCCGCCCGGCCTCACAACACCGGCAGGTAGCGGCCCAGCTCGAACTCGGTGACCGTACGGCGGTACTCGCGCCACTCGGCCCGCTTGTTGCGCAGGAAGAAGTCGAAGACGTGCTCGCCCAGCGTCTCGGCCACCAGCTCGCTGCGCTCCATGACGGCGATGGCCTCGTCGAGCGAGCCGGGCAGCGGCTGGATGCCCAGGGCCCGGCGCTCGGCGCTGGTCAGGGTCCAGACGTTGTCCTCGGCGGCCGGCGGCAGCTCGTAGCCCTCCTCGATGCCCTTGAGCCCGGCGGCCAGCACCAGCGCGAAGGCCAGGTACGGGTTGCACGCCGAGTCGAGGGAGCGGAACTCGACGCGGGTCGAGCCGCCCTTGTGCGGCTTGTACATGGGCACCCGGACCAGCGCCGAGCGGTTGTTGTGCCCCCAGCACACGTAGGAGGGCGCCTCGCCGCCCTGCCCCGCGATGGCCTCGGCGCCGCCCCACAGCCGCTTGTAGGAGTTGACCCACTGGTTGGTGATGGCGGTGATCTCGGCGGCGTGCCGCAGCAGGCCCGCGATGAACGAGCGGCCGATCTTCGACAGCCGGTAGTCGGTGCCCGCCTCGTGGAAGGCGTTGCGGTCGCCCTCGAACAGCGACATGTGCGTGTGCATGCCCGAGCCGGGGTGCTCGGTGAACGGCTTGGGCATGAACGAGGCCCAGATGCCCTGCTCCAGGGCGACCTCCTTCATGATCAGCCGGAACGTCATGATGTTGTCGGCCGTGGTGAGCGCGTCGGCGTAGCGCAGGTCGATCTCCTGCTGGCCGGGGGCGCCCTCGTGGTGGCTGAACTCGACGGAGATGCCCATCGACTCCAGCATCATGATCGCCTGGCGCCGGAAGTCGTGGCCGGAGCTGTGGGGCGTGTGGTCGAAGTAGCCGCCGGAGTCGATCGGCTCGGGCCGCTGGCCGGCCTCGGGACGGTTCTTCAGCAGGAAGAACTCGATCTCGGGGTGGGTGTAGAAGGTGAAGCCCATGTCGGCGCACTTGGCGAGCGTGCGCTTGAGCACCCAGCGCGGGTCGGCGTGCGACGGGGTGCCGTCGGGCATCAGGATGTCGCAGAAGATGCGCGCCGCGCCCGGCGTCTCGCTGCGCCAGGGCAGGATCTGGAACGTCGAGGGGTCGGGCTTGGCCAGCATGTCGGACTCGTAGACCCGGGCGAAGCCCTCGATCGCCGAGCCGTCGAAGCCGATGCCCTCGGCGAAGGCGCCTTCCAGCTCGGCGGGCGCGATCGCGACGGACTTGAGGAAGCCGAGGACGTCGGTGAACCAGAGCCGGATGAACCGGATGTCGCGTTCCTCTAGCGTGCGGAGCACGAACTCCTGCTGGCGGTCCAAGGCATCCCCTCGTCGAAGCTGGTGCGGGTCTTGACATCAGCATGCCGTGCCCGTGTTTCGCACACGTTACGGGGGGTGCCGGTGCGAGCCTCACTGACAAAGGGGCCGCCCAGATCTACTGTGATCACGCAGTTAGTCTCGGGGGAGGCATTGGTGGCTATCGACCTGCTCAATCACAAGCTCGATCGGGCGTTCGACCACATCGACGCGAACGGCAACGGCGTCGTCGAGCGGGAGGACCTGCTGGGGCTGGGCGCACGCCTGCTGGTGGGTTTCGGGGAGTCCCCCACCTCGGTCACCGGCAACCGGCTCGTCGGCAGCTTCGACGGCATCTGGTCGACGTTGTCGCAGGCGCTCGACCGCGACGGCGACTCCGGCATCGCGCGTACGGACTTCCGCGGCGGGATGACGGCGGCGTTCGTCACCGGCGACCGGTACGAGCCGGTGTTCCGGCCGGCGACGGTGGCGGTGGCCCAGCTCTGCGACGGCGACGGCGACGGCCTGATCCGGCCGGGCGAGTTCCGCACGATGCTCAGCGCGTTCGGCACCGCCTACGACGACGTGGACGAGGCCTTCGACCGGCTCGACCGGGAGGGCAGAGGCGCGCTCACCGTCGAGGAGCTGATCCACGCGGCCGAGGACTACTACCGCAGCTCAGACCCGAACGCCGCGGGCAACTGGCTTTACGGTCCGCTGTGAACACGGCCGTGAGCACCACCGTGTTCGCCACGGTGCGCACCGCGCTCCGCTCGGTCCTGCACTGGAAGCCGATGTTGCCGCTGCCGCGCAAGGGCGGCTCGCCCGCGCTGGCGCTGCTGCCGCTCGTCGAGCGGGTGCCGGCGATGGCGGCGCCCTGCCGGATGCACCCGGCCGTGTACGCCATCGAGGCCGCGGTCATCGACTGGGCCAGGCGGACGGGCCTGCGCGCCGACGCCGGGGTGGGCTTCCACCGGATGGCCGGGCGCGCGTTCGCCGAGTTCGACGCGGCCGCGGCGGCGCTGTTCGCCCAGTGGCTGACCTGGCTGTTCCACCTCGACGACGAGCTGGACGAGGGGTCGTGCCCGCTGGACATCTTCGGCGGCATGCTCAAGGGCGCGGCCCGGCACCCGCTGGAGGCGGCCTTCGCCGACCTGTGGCGGGTGACCAGCGCGCGCATGAGCGACCAGTGGCGGGCCCGCTTCGCGGTCAACCTGCGCCGCCAGGCCGACGCGTGCCGCACCGAGGCCGACAACCGGGCCGCCGGGCGCATGCCGACGCTGGAGGAGTACCCGGCCCTGCGCAGGGGCACCGTGGGCCCCTACCTGTACGACCTGGTGGAGCCGTGCCTGCGGGTCGAGGTGCCGGCCTGGGTGGTCCAGTGCGACCCGTGGCGGGAGCTGGTGGACGCCTGCAGCGACGTCACGGCCTGGTGCAACGACGTCGCCTCGCGGCCCAAGGAGCGCGGCGACGTGCACAACCTGGTCGAGCTGGCGGTCCGGCAGCTCGGGCTGGGCGAGCGCGAGGCCGTGGCCTGGGTGCTCGACCGGATCGCCGGGCGCTGCCAGGACATGAACCGGGCGGCCAGGCGGCTGCCGCTCGACGACCTCCCGCCCAAGGCGGCCAGGGACGTCAGCAAGGTCGCCTGCGCCTACCTGGCCGCGCCGCGCGCCCACCTGGACTGGCTGCTGGAGTCGTCCCGGTACGCCTGAGCCGCCCGGAGGGGGCCGGAGGGGGCCGGTCAGGCGGAGGCGCCGGCGAGCATGTCGCCGGCCGCCGTCCGGCGGTAGACGACCTGCTTGCCGAGGCGCAGGCCCACCGCCAGCCCGCCGTCGCTGAGCACCCCGAGGTGCTGGCTGACCGCGCCCGGGGTGAGCGACATCCGGGCGGCCAGCGCCGAGGTGGTGCTCGGCTCGGCCAGCGCGAGCAGGATCTGCGCCCGGCTGCGGCCGATGAGCGCGGCCAGCGCGCCGGGGGCGGGCGGCGGGCCCTGCTCCCACAGCGTGCCGACGCCGAGCACCGGATAGACGAGCATCGACTGGTACGGCGCCGACATCACGGCCACCGACGGCCAGTAGAACGCGCTCGGCACCAGCAGCAGCCCGTCGCCGTGCAGGCCGCCCGCGTGGCACCAGGGCCGGTCGATGAGCAGTTGCTCCCCCGTCCACTCCACGGCGGGGCCGAGCCCGGCGAACAGCTCCCTGGCCCCGCCCTGGGCGAGCTGGCGGGAGCGGCGCAGCACGTCGCGTTCGAGCAGCCCGTAGACGCGCGGCCAGAACTCCTCGAAGCAGGCCCGCCAGTACGTCTCCAGCGCCGCCGCCACCCGCGCCACGCCGGCCGCCGGGTCGGCCATGAACCGGTCGAGCAGCGCCCGGTCGGTGCCCGCGATGGTGCCCGCGATGGTGGCGGCCTCGGTGCGGGCGCGTTCCGGCGGCGTGTTGCGGACCTGCTCCAGCTCGGCGGCGAAGTCGGGCAGCGGCGTGCGCGGGGGCGGCGTGATGAAGTCGGCCAGGTAGCCGCTCGGCGGCACCAGCGCGAACAGCTCGTCGAGGTCGAGCCCGGCCAGCCGGGGGCGCACGGCCTTGATCCAGGGCAGGTGGATCGACTGCCTGGAGGGGTCCTGGAGGGTGCGCAGGCTCGCGACCAGCTCCCACATGGGCGAGAACGCGAACCGGATGCGCGCGACGTCCTCCGGCTTGAGGTCCCAGGTGACGGCCATGGTTTTAGTGTGCACTAAATCGATGGCGCCTCGGCGTCCCAGACCTGACCCTTGGTCCGTGTCTAGCACCGCTGTTGAGAAGCCTTCCTTCCTCCGCTCCCAGATCGGCGGGCTGCCGCGGCCCTTCTGGGCCCTGTGGAGCGGCACCCTCGTCAACCGCCTGGGCACCCTGGTCATGCCGTTCACCGGCGTGTACCTGACTCACTCCCGCGGCATGTCGGTGACCGCCGTGGGCCTGGTCATGGGCGTCTACGGCGCGGGCTCGCTGCTGTCGCAGATCCTCGCCGGCGTGCTCACCGACCGGATCGGGCGCCGGGTCACGCTGGCGGGCGGCATGCTGGCCACCGCCGCCACCATGCTGGCGCTCGGTTACAGCACCTCGCTGCCGGCGATCGTCGCCTCCATGTTCGTGCTCGGGCTGGTGATCGACATCTACCGGCCGGCGTCCAGCGCCCTGGTGGCCGACCTGGTGTCGCCGTCGGAGCGGGCCCGCGCGTACGGGCTGCTGTTCTGGGCGATCAACCTGGGTTACGCGGTCGGCATGACGGCCGGCGGGTGGCTGGCCAGCGTCGGGTTCGCCTGGTTGTTCTGGATCGACGCGGCCTCGTGCCTGGTCTTCGCCGCGCTGGTGTGGCGGGCGGTGCCCGAGACCCGGCCGCCGGCGCGCGAGTCGTCCGGGGGGTTCGGCGTCGTGCTGCGCGACCGGCTGATGGTGGCCTTCACGCTGGTCGTGCTCGGCAACGCGCTGGTCTACCTGCAGACCGTGACCATGCTGCCGGTCGCGATGACGTCGGTGGTGAAGCTGACGCCGGGGCAGTTCGGCCTGGCCATGGCGCTGAACGGGGTGCTGATCGTCGTCGTGCAGCCGCTGGTGTCCGGCTGGCTCGGGCGCAGGGACCCCTCCCGCACGTTCGCGCTCGGGCTGGCGGTCATGGGGGCCGGGTTCGCGCTGACGGCCTTCGTCACCACGACGTTCTGGCTGGCCGTCACGATCGGGGTGTGGACCGTCGGCGAGATCATCACCGCGGGCATCGCCGGGACGATCGTGGCCGCGCTGGCCCCCGAGCACCTGCGGGGGCGGTACTCGGGGCTGTTCGGCTTCGCCTGGTCGCTGGCCTCGGTGCTGGCGCCGCTGATGGGCGGCCCGCTGCTCGCGGCCGGGCCGAAGACGTTGTGGTTCGCCGTGGGCGGCGTCGCGCTGGTCTCGGCGGCCGGCATGCTGGCCCTCGGCCCGGCGATCCGCCGGCGCTGACGCCGGCCTGAGGTTCTGGGCGGCGTTTCAACGGAATCCGCCGCCGTTGAGAGAATTTTGATCGGATGTTGGCTTCGTCCCGATAATTTCCTGCCGATCACGGAAGGAAATGGTGGGATGCGCCACGCAGTCTGGGCGCGCCGGGTGGTGACGAGGCTGGCCACGCCCCGCGTCGCGATCGGGATCGCCACGTTCGCCGTCGTGCTGGAGCTTGCCGACATCTGGGTGACCGCCCAGTTGCCGCCGTCGCCGTCCACGCCGCTGCCGTTCGCGCCGGAGGACATGGCGGGCACGGCCTTCCCGGTCTTCGGCGCGATCCTCGTGCACAGCAGGCCGCGGCTGGTCATCGGCTGGCTGCTGTGCCTGGGCGGGGCGAGCGCGGCGGCCAACATCCTGTCGGCCAACCTCTACCAGCTGCTCGACGGACGGCCGGGGCCGCGCTGGCCGGTCGTCAACCTGACCTGGAACGTCTGCGAGCTGACCCTCGGCGTCCTGCTGCCCCTGCTGTACCCGGTGGGCAGGCTGCTGTCGCGGCGCTGGCGGGCGGTGATCGCGCTGGCCGTGGCCGGGCAGGCGCTGGACTGGGCCGGGTTGCTGACCGGCCGGCCGGAGCTGCGCGAGGCCGGGCACGGCACGCTCTCGGCGAGCATGGTGCTGGCCTTCGCCTCGCTGGTCGTGCGCTTCCGGCGCGGCGACGCGGTCGAGCGGCGGCAGCTCCTGTGGCTGCTGGTGGCCCTGCCGGGCCTGCTGGTGCCCTGGATGCTCGGCGCGGACGTCTGGTGGGTGGCCTCGCTGGCCATCCCGCTGATCCCGGCGGCCATCGCCGTGGCGGTGCTGCGCTACCGGCTGTTCGGCATCGACACGCTGATCAGCAGGGCGCTGGTGGGCACCGGCCTGGCCATCGTGATCACCCTCGTGTACGTGGCGGTCAGCGCGGCGCTCAGCCTGTTCCTGTCGGAGGTGGACCGGATCGCCGGGATCCCGGCGGCCCTGTTCGCCGGGGCGTTCTTCCAGCCGATGCGCCGCGGCCTGCAACGCGGCGTGGACCGCCTGCTGTACGGCAGCACCGGCGTCCCCGGCACGCTGGCCCGGCGGCTGCGGCACCGGCTGCAGCACACCGACCCGGTGCACGGCCTGCTGGCCACGCTCGACGTGCTGCGCGATGGCCTGTCGGTGACCGGCGTGGCGGTCGAGGCCGACGGCGCGGTCACCACGTCCGGCGTGGTGGGCGCGGCGGCCAGGACGGTGCCGCTGGTGTGGCACGGCGAGCCGGTCGGGCTGCTGCTGATCGGGCCGACGGACCGGCGCAGGTTCCCCGCGGCCCACGACGAGCGGGTGATCGCCACGATCACGCCGTACATCGCCGACGCCGCGCACGCCGTACGGCTGACGGCGGCGTTGCAGCGCTCGCGCGAGCGCATCCTGACCGCGCGGGAGGAGGAACGGCGGCGGCTGCGCCGCGACCTGCACGACGGGCTCGGCCAGTCGCTGACCGGCATGGCCATGTCGATCAACGCCGCCCGGCTGACCATGCACAGCGCCCCCGAGCAGGCCGACCGGCTGCTGGCCGGGCTGCGCGCCGGCATGGACGCCGTGACCGGCGACATCCGCCAGCTCGTCTACGGCCTGCGCCCGCCCGCCCTGGACGAGCTGGGCCTGGCCGGCGCGATCGAGGAGCTGGCCGGGACGCCGATCGAGACGTCGGGCGAGCTGACCGGCCTGCCCGCCGCGGTCGAGGTCGCGGCCTACCGCATCGTGCAGGAGGCGCTCACCAACGCCCGCAAGCACGCCAGTGCCTCGCGGATCACGGTGGCGCTGCGCCGCGACGACCGGCTGCGCGTCACGGTCCGCGACGACGGGATCGGCCTGCCGCCGGACGCGCGGCCCGGCGTCGGGCTGGGCTCGATGCGCGAACGGGCCGCCGAGCTCGGCGGCACCTGCGCCGTACGAACAGGACCAGGAGGTGGCACGGTTGTCCACGCCGAACTTCCCCTGTGACAATTCGCCATATCCCCGGACGTGTTCTCCCTCTACGCTTACCCCTGACATGCTGACATTCACCGCACTGGGACCGTTCCACGCCTGGAGCGACGGCGTCCCCCTCGACCTCGGCGGCCAGCGGCAGCGGGCGGTGCTCGCCCGTCTGCTCGTGGCGGGCGGCCGGGCCGTGCCCGTGCACACCCTCATCGACGAGCTGTGGCCGGGCGATCCGCCCGCGCAGGCCCTGTCCACCATCCAGGGCTACGTCTCCCGGTTGCGGCGCGCGCTGGAGCCCGGCCGCGCGCCGCGCGAGGAGGCCGAGGTGCTGGTCTCGGCCGCGCCCGGCTACGCGCTGCGGGCCACGCCCGAGCAGGTGGACTCGTGGCGGTTCGAGGGCCTGGTGAAGACCGAGGGGCCGCCGCCGCAGGTGTGGGCGGCCATGGAGAGCGCGCTCGGGTTGTGGCGCGGGCCGGCGCTGGCCGAGTTCGCCGAGCTGACCTGGGCGGCGACCGAGGCGGGCCGGCTGGAGGAGCTGCGGCTGATCGCGGTCGAGCGGCGCGCCGACGCCGGTCTCGCGCTCGGCCGGGCCACCTCCCTGGTGGCCGACCTGGAGGCGCACGCCTCGGCCCATCCGCTGCGCGAGGAGGCGTGGCGGCTGCTGGCCCTCGCGCTGTACCGGATGGGCCGCCAGGGCGACGCGCTGGCCGCGCTGCGCCGGGCCCGCGCGGTGTGGCGGGACGAGCTGGGGCTCGACCTGTCGGCCGGGCTGCGCCGGCTGGAGGCCGACATGCTGGCCCAGCGGCTGGAGGAGCCGCCGCCCGTGCCGTCCGCCCCGTCTCCCGTGCCGTCTCCCGCGCCGTCGCCCGTGCCGGCCGCGGCCGCCGACGAGCGGGTGCTGCGCGTGCTGGTGGCCGACGACCAGGCGCTCGTACGGGCGGGGCTGCGCGCCATGCTCGACAGCGAGGACGGCGTCGTGCTGGCCGGCGAGGCCGCCAACGGTGAGGAGGCCATCGCGGGGGTGCGCGCGCACCGGCCGGACGTCGTGCTGCTGGACATCCAGATGCCGCACCTGGACGGCCTGGCCGCCGCCCGCCGGATCCTGGCCGGGGAACGCCCGCCCAAGGTCGTCATGATGACGACGTTCGGCAGCGACGAGAACCTGTACGCGGCGCTGCGCGCGGGCGTGAGCGGCTTCGTGCTGAAGACCTCGGCCCCCGAGCAGTTCCTGGCCGCCATCAGGGCGGCCGCCGTCGGGGACGCGCTCATCGACCCGGCGGTCACCACCCGGCTGATCTCGGCGTTCGCCGGCCGCACCGACCCGGCCTCGCCGCCGGCGCTGGCCGGGCTCTCCGACGCCCGGCTCGACGTGCTCAAACTCGTCGCGCGCGGGCTGACGAACCGGCAGATCGGCCAGACGCTCGCACTGCCCGAGGAGGAGGTGGCGGCGCTGGTGAAGTCGCTGCTGGACCACCTGGGGCTGTTCGACCGGGCGCAGCTGGTGATGGCGGCCTACGAGTCCGGATTGGTCACTCCTGGCGACATGGGACACTTTTCGTCGCTTTGACGATAAAAATCGGGTCGTACTAGGCTAATGACGTGGCACAACTGCGCATAGCCCTGGCACAGACGAATCCGACCGTCGGCGACCTGGCCGCCAACGCCGAGCGGCTGGTCGCGTGGACCCGTGACGCCGCCGAGCGGGGCGCTCACCTCGTCGTCTTCACCGAGATGTTCCTCACCGGCTATCCCGTCGAGGACCTGGTGCTGCGCACGTCCTTCGTGGACGCCAGCGTCAGGACCCTGGAGGAGGTGGCGCGCAGGCTCGACCGCGAGGGACTGGGCGACCTCCCCGTGGTCGTCGGCTACGTCGACCGCGCCGGCCTGGCCCCCCGCGTGGGGCAGCCCAAGGGCGCGCCGCTGGACGCGGCCGCGCTGCTGCACAAGGGCGAGGTCGTCACCCGCACGGCCAAGCACCACCTGCCCAACTACGGCGTGTTCGACGAGTACCGCTACTTCGTGCGCGGCGACCGGTTGCCGATCTTCCGGTTGCACGGCGTGGACGTGGCGATCGCGGTCTGCGAGGACCTCTGGCAGGAGGGCGGGCCGGTGTCCGTCGTCGGCCAGGCGGGCGCCGGGCTGCTGGTGGTGCCGAACGCCTCGCCGTACGAGAAGGAGAAGGACGACGTACGGCTGGAGCTGTGCGCCCGCAGGGCGCGCGAGGCCGGCTGCGCGCTCGCCTACGTCAACCAGGTCGGCGGCCAGGACGAGCTGGTCTTCGACGGCGACTCGATCGTCGTCGACGGCTCGGGCGAGCTGGTCGCGCGGGCCGGCCAGTTCCGCGAGGAGCTGCTGGTCGTGGACCTCGACCTGCCGGTCTCCGACGCCGAGCCCGGGACGTTCCCCTGCGACGCCCTCGACGGCACCACGATCACCGTGGAGCGCCGGGTGCTCTCGCAGGAGCCCGTGGCGCCCTACCCGGCGGCGCCCGCCCCCGTCGCCGAACGGCTCGACCTGCACGCCGAGGTGTACTCGGCCCTGGTGCTCGCGGTACGCGACTACGTGGCCAAGAACGGCTTCCAGTCGGTCATCCTGGGCCTGTCGGGCGGCATCGACTCGGCCCTGACGGCGGCCATCGCCTCCGACGCGATCGGCCCGTCGCGGGTGCACGTCGTGCTCATGCCCTCGCGCTACTCCTCCGACCACTCGCTGGCCGACGCCGAGGACCTGGTGGCCAGGCAGGGCATCAACTCCAGGATCGCGCCGATCGCAGAGATCGTCACGGCCTTCGAGAAGGAGATCGAGCTGTCCGGCCTGGCCGCGGAGAACCTCCAGGCCAGGGTGCGCGGCATGATCCTCATGGGCCTGTCGAACGAGCACGGCCACCTGGTGCTGACCACCGGGAACAAAAGCGAGCTGGCGACCGGCTACTCCACCCTCTACGGCGACTCGGCCGGCGGCTTCGCCCCGATCAAGGACGTGCCGAAGACGATGGTGTGGGAGCTGTCCAAGTGGCGCAACGCGCACACCTGCGAGGGCTTCCTGATGGACGTCGAGCAGCCGATCCCGGAGAACTCGATCACCAAGGAGCCCAGCGCCGAGCTCCGTCCCGACCAGCGCGACACCGACTCGCTGCCGCCGTACGAGGTGCTGGACCGGCTGCTGGACGACTACGTGGAGAAGGACATGGGCTCGCAGGAGCTCATCGCGGCCGGGCACGACCCGGCGCTGGTCACGCGGGTGATCAGGCTGGTGGACCTGGCGGAGTACAAGCGCCGCCAGTACCCGCCGGGGCCCAAGATCACGCCGAAGAACTTCGGGCGCGACCGCCGTCTGCCCATCACCAACCGGTGGCGCGAGACGACGACCTGACCCCATCGCCCGTCCACCCGCAAGAAGAGCGGCAGGCCCGCCCGCCCCTCCGCTCCGGAGGGGCGGGCGGATTGTCGGTCGTGGATGGCAGGGTGGGGCCGTGGCACAACCGCTCAAAGACCTGATCAACGCCCGGTCCGTCTCGGTGCTGGCCGACGGCATGGCCGCCGTGTGGCCGTCGTTCCCGCGCGCCCGGTTCACCGAACGCGCCCTGGCCGGGCTCGGCCCGCTGGAGCTGAAGGGCCGCGTCAGGCACGTCTCCACGGCCCTCCACGACGCCCTGCCGCTGCCCTATCCGCGGGCCGCCGAGCTGGTGCGGGCCTGCGCCGCGCGCGGGGAGCTCGACCTGTGGAGCGGCTGGCCGCTCACCGACCACACCGCCGTCCACGGGCTCGGCCACCTGGAGGCGGCGATGGCCACGCTGGCGGCGCTCACGCCGTACTCGACGGGCGAGTTCGCCGTGCGCCCCTACCTCGACCACCACCGCGACGACGCCCTCAAGATCATGTACGGCTGGGCCGAGTCCCCCGACGAGCACCTGCGCCGCCTGGCCTCCGAAGGCTCCCGGCCGCGCCTGCCGTGGGCTCCGCGGGTCGGCTGGCTGATGGCGCCCGGCCCCACCCTGCCCCTGCTCGACCTGCTGCGCGACGACCCGAGCGAATACGTCCGCCGCTCGGTCGCCAACCACGTCAACGACCTGGCCAAGGACCACCCCGACGCGGCGCTCGCCGTGCTGGCCCGCTGGCGGGCGGGTGGCGGCTCGCACGTCGAGCGGGTCGTCCGCCACGCGGTGCGCGGGCTGCTGCGGTCGGGGCATCCCGAGGCGCTCGTGCTGCTGGGCGCCACGCCGGGCAGCGGCTCGGCGCGGGCGCTCACCCTGGAGTCCGACACGGTCGCGGTCGGCGACAGCCTGACCTTCAGCGTCACGGTCACGGCGGGCGCGCCAGGCCCGCTGGTGGTCAAGTACGCCGTCCGCCGGGCGGGCTCGCGCCGCGTCTTCCACCTGGGCGAACGGTCGGCCACCGCCGAGGGGGCGGAGTTCACGCTGCGCAAGAGCCATTCCTTCCGCCCGGTCACCACCCGCAACGAGCCGCCCGGCCCGCGCGAGCTCGACGTCATCGTCAACGGCCGCGTGGCGGCCACCGCGCCCTTCACCCTGACCGGCGCCCCCGGCCCGGCGGCTCAGACGGCTCAGGGCACGGCGCGACAGTAGGGCACAGGCCACCCCGGAACGACGAACGGAGGCCGTCCCGAGGGACGCGCCTCCGTGCGGGGTGAGGGAGATTCAGGGCTCGGCGCGGTCTCCGGCCAGCCCGAGCAGGACCATGTCGACCACCCGTTCGGCCAGGTCGGCCGGGAGGTCGCCGGCCGGACCCCACTTCGACTGCCACATCATCGTGCCGGAGAACAGGGCCATCGCCAGGTCGACGTCGAGGCCGGGCCGCAGCTCGCCGGTGGCGACGCCGCGCTCGACCACCGAGCGCAGCGCCTCCCTGCGCGGCTCGACGGCCCGCTTCACGAAGCGCTCCATCAGCCGGGGATAACGATCGGCCTCGCTCATCGCGATGTTCATCACGCACCGGGTGCGGGCCTGGCCCGCCTCCCTGCGCATCGCGTCCAGCAGGACGATCAGGTCGTCGCGCACGGAGAGGCCGGACAGCGGCGGGAGCGGCGCCTTCAGCGTGGACAGGGCGTCGACGACCAGGTCC
Organism: Nonomuraea sp. NPDC049624; assembly: GCF_040675255.1. NCBI lineage: Bacteria > Bacillati > Actinomycetota > Actinomycetes > Streptosporangiales > Streptosporangiaceae > Nonomuraea > Nonomuraea sp. NPDC049624. The sequence continues at coordinate 461,371 of NZ_JBFAOR010000006.1, forward strand.
TCCTTGTTGGACCAGCGCCGGTAGATCGTGGTCTTGCCGACGCCCGCCCGCGACGCGATGGCCTCGATCGACAGCTCCGACACCCCCATGCCCTCACCGATCAGGTCGAGGGTCGCGTCGATGATCGCCTTCTCGGCCTTCTCGCTGCGCGGACGGCCCGCCGGGCGGGCAGTCCCTGAATCCTGGATCGTCATCGCGGCCTCACACTACCGCTGGTTCCTTCTGTTCCGCCTGCTGGACCGGGCGCGCCTTGCCCGGCATCCACTTGGCCACCACCGCGACGCCCACCAGGCCGATCACGGCCGACACCATCGCCGTGACGTGCATGCCGTCGACGAAGGCGGTGAAGGCGGGCTTGATCAGCGCATGGCCGCGCTCGCCGAGCGTTCCGGCGAACTGCAGCGTCTGCATGATCGACTCACCGGCGGTGTGCGGGGCGCCGGCGGGGAGCGCCGAGGCGATCTCGCCGCGGTAGCTGCTGGACAGGACGGAGCCGAGCACGGCCACGCCGAGCGCGCCGGCGACCTGGCGGACGGTGTTGCTCATGGCCGAGCCCACACCGGCCTTCTCCCTGGGCAGCGCCTCCATGATGGCGGTGGTCGCGGGCGGCATGATGTTCGCCATCGCCGCGCCCTGGACGAAGAAGATGATCTCGATCAGCACCACGGGCGTGTCGACGTCCATCAGCGCGTAGCTGCCCAGCGCCGCGGTCACCACGAGCATGCTGACCGTGGCCGACAGCTTGGCGCCGAAGAGCTGGTTCACCCGCTGGCTGAGCGGCGCGAAGATGAGCTGCGCGGCGGCGAACGGGATCATCAGGGCCCCCGCCTGGATCGGGCTGAAGCCCAGCACGATCTGCAGGTAGAAGGTCAGGAAGAACATCCCGCCCATCATCGCGAAGAAGACCAGGCCCATCATGCCGATGGCCGAGCTGAACCGTACGTTGCTGAAGTTGCGCACGTCGAACACCGGGTTGTCGATGCGCCGCTCCCACCACACGAACACGCCCAGCACGAGCAGGCCGGCCACCGTCGGGACGATCACCTCGGCGTTCGCCAGGGTGCCCAGGTCGCCGCCGCGGATGATGCCGTAGACCAGCGCGACCAGACCGATGATCGACAGCAGCACGCCCACCGGGTCGAGCTTGGACGGCTTCGGGTCACGCGACTCGGGCACGAAGGCGGCGATGAGGAACATGCTGATCACCACGATCGGCACGTTGATCAGGAAGACCGAGCCCCACCAGAAGTGCTCGATGAGCAGGCCGCCGGTGATCGGGCCGATCGCCACCGCGAGCCCCACGCCGCCGGCCCAGACGCCGATCGCCTTGCCACGCTCGCCGGGCGGGAACACGTTGGAGATGATCGCCAGCGTGGCCGGCATGATCGCCGCGCCGCCGATGCCCATCGCCGCCCTGGCGAGGATCAGCTGCATCGGGTCCTGGGAGTAGGCGCTGGCCAGCGAGGCCAGGCCGAACAGCGCCATGCCGATGAACAACATGCGCTTGCGGCCCGTGCGGTCGCCGATCACGCCGAAGGTGAACAGCAGCCCGGCGAAGACCAGCGTGTAGGAGTTGATCGCCCACTCCAGCTGGCCCTGCGTCGCGCCCAAGCCGGCATGGGGGTCGGCGATGGTCTTCATCGCCACGTTGAGAATCGTGTTGTCCAGCACGACCGCCAGGAGGCTGAACACCAGCACTCCCAGGATGCCCCACCTGCGTGGATGCCCCGCGTTCTGATCCATGAGAACGTCCTTAATTTCGATACGACCAAGTTTCGCAACGACACCGTATCGCAAGGTATTCCGATACGCAACGGTCCCGTTTCGTAACTTTCCTCTGACGGGCGGAGTGCGCACGGGGAAACAACGGGGAAACCCCGTTCACCCCGGCGCAGGGCGTCACAACCACCCCCGCACAGGCCGTCACGAAGCCTGCGGGCACCGCTGACACACCCGCCGGCCCGACGGCCGGCAGGCTGGAACCCCCCGGATCAGCTCTTGGCCGCCGCCGGAGGCTGGACGTGCTCCTCGGCCTCGACCGGCGTGCCCGCGACCGGTGTGCCCGCGACCGGCGGACGCCGCCGCCACAGCGGCAGCGCGACCGCCACCATGACCACCCCGACCAGCCCCGCCACCACGAACGCCCACGTCGGCCCGCTGCCGTCGATGATCGCCCCGGCGATCGGCGAGGACGCGGCCCCGCCGATGAGCAGGGCCGTGCCGTGCAGGCCCATCGCCTCGCCCCTGGCCGCGGCGGGCACCCAGCGGCTGAGCACGTCGACGGTGGAGGACAGCGCCGGGGCGCACAGCAGACCGGCGGGCAGCATCGCCAGGATCAGCCACCGCCAGTCGGCGCCGGCCAGGCCCACGGGGATGGTCAGCAGGCCCATGCCCGCGATGAGCACCAGGGGCGAGAATCCGCGCGACAGCCCGCCGTAGACGAAGCCCCCGACCAGCGAGTAGAGGCACCAGATCGCCACGGCGAGGCCGACCCACTGCGTCTCGCCCGCGGTGTTGATGGTGGCCACCAGCCCGAGCTCGGTCGCGGTGAGGATGAACGTGGCCGCCGCCGTGGTACCGAGCAGCGCGACGAAGCCCGGCGTGAGCCACTGCCGCCGCGGCACCTTCACCACCGGCTCCTCCAGCTCGACGGCCGACCGGGTGGGCGGGTTGAACACGATCAGGCCGAGGCCCGCGGCCGTGATGCCGACGCCGATGAGGACCAGCGTCGTCGTGCTGCCCAGCGTGGTGATGCCGGCCGCGGCGAGCGCGGGACCGGTCATGTACGACAGCTCGACCAGCATCGAGTCGAGCGTGAACCCGGTGCGCCGCTGCTCCGGCGGCACCAGCGCGGCCAGCGACTGCCTGGTCACGCTGAACACCGGCAGGTTGAGCAGGCCCGCCAGGGCCGCCATGACGGCGAGGGCGGGCAGCGGCAGCGCCCACGCGCACGACCAGAACACCGCCTGGGCCAGGGTGGTGACGACGAGCACGGGACGCACCCCGTGGCGGTCGACCATCCGGCCCGACAACGGCGAGCCGACGGCCATGCCGACCGTGCTGGCCATCGTCACCACGCCGGCCTCGACGTAGCCCAGGCGCAGCCCGAAGACCACATGGAGGGTGAGCGCCATTCCCATGGCGGTGGCCGGGACGCGCGCGAGCATCCCCACCAGGAGCAGAGTGCGGACGCCGGGCAGCCGGAAGAGCCTGCGGTATTGGTCGAGAGCCATGGTGTGTCGTTTACCTCCGCGTCGATTGTGTCAAGAGGCACCGACAGTTTCGCCACCGGATTTCCCGCATGACATCATCGAAGGAGTCCGGGGACGTCACTGGGACGCCTCGAGACGTTTCTGGAGGGAGTTCCATGTCTTCCACCACGTCTTCCACCACGCTGTACGGCGGCGCGTCAGGGCGCCGGATCACCGTCCGCGACCTCGCGGCGGCCAAGGAGCGCGGAGAGCGGTGGCCCATGGTCACCGCCTACGACGCGATGACGGCCCGGGTGTTCGACCAGGCGGGCGTGCCCGTGCTGCTGGTCGGCGACTCCGCGGCCATGGTCGTCTACGGCTTCGACTCCACCCTCCCGGTCACCCTCGACCACCTCGTCCCGCTCACCGCGGCCGTGGTGCGGGGGTCGTCGCGGGCGCTCGTCGTGGCCGACCTGCCGTTCGGGTCGTACCAGGGGTCGCCGCAGCAGGCGCTGGAGTCGGCGGCCAGGTTCATGAAGGAGGCGGGCGCGCACGCGGTCAAGCTGGAGGGCGGCCGGCGGGTGCTGCCGCAGGTCGAGGCGCTGGTGTCGGCGGGCGTGCCGGTCATGGCCCACCTCGGGCTCACGCCGCAGTCGGTCAACGCGCTCGGCGGCTACCGGGTGCAGGGGCGCGGGCAGTCGGGCGACGAGCTGATGGCCGACGCCAAGGACCTGGAGCGGGCCGGGGCGTTCGCGGTGGTGCTGGAGTGCGTGCCGGCCGACCTGGCGCACCGGGTGACCACGTCGTTGTCGGTCCCGACGGTCGGCATCGGGGCGGGGCCGTCCACGGACGCGCAGGTCCTGGTGTGGCAGGACCTGATGGGGCTGACGCCGCGCCCGGCCAAGTTCGTCAAGCGCTACTTCGACCTGGCCTCGGAGATGGACCGCGCGGTGCGGGCCTTCGCCGACGAGGTGACCTCGGGGGCCTTCCCGGCCCCCGAGCACACCTACAGCTGACCGCGCGCGCCGTCCCGCACCGCGAAGAAGCCCCGGGTGCCGTCCCGCGCCCCGCGCATCTGGGACGCGCTCACCCCGCCGCGCCGTAGAGCGTGGCGGGGTCGGTGTTGGAGCCGCACACCACGACGGCCACCCGCTCCCCCGCCGCGGGCCGGTAGGCCCCCGACAGCAGCGCCGCGTACGCCGCCGCGCCCGCGGGCTCGGCCACCAGCCGGTGCCGCTCCCACAACGTCCGCCGGGCCGCGACGATCGCGTCGTCGTCCACCAGGACGCTGTCCACGCCGGCCCCCGACAGCACCTCGAAAGCCAGCCCGCCGAGCTGCGTGGCGCCGAGCGCGTCGGCCGCCACGCCGCCCACCGGCACCGGCACCGGACGGCCCGCGCGCAGCGCCTCGTGCAGCGTGGGGATGGCGTACGGCTCCACCGCCACGATCCGCGGCGCGGCTCCCCCGGCGCGGGCGCCCAGGGTGATCCCCCCGGCGAGCCCGCCGCCGCCCACGGCCACCACCACCGTGTCCACGCCCCCGGTCTGCTGCATGATCTCCAGCCCGGTCGTGCCCTGCCCGGCCAGCACCTCGGCCTGGTCGTAGGCGTGCACGGCCAGCGCGCCGGTCTCGGCGGCGCGCTTGGCGGCGGCCTCCGCGGCCTCGGAGTAGATCGCCCCGATCTGGGTGGTGTGCGCGCCGAGCGCCTTGAGCCCGGCCACCTTGACCGGGTTCGTCACCTCCGGCACGAAGATCTCGGCCCGCACGCCCAGCGCCCTGGCGGCGTAGGCAACGGCCAGCCCGTGGTTGCCGCCGCTGGCCGCGATGACCCCGGCGGCGGGCAGCGAGCCGGCCGACAGGATGCGGTTGAACGCCCCCCGCACCTTGAAGGAGCCCGAGTGCTGCAGCAGCTCCAGTTTCAGTGACAGGCCCGGCGAGATCTCCAGGACGGGCGTGCGCAGCACGTGCCCTTCGATCCGGCCGGCCGCGTCGAGGACGTCCTGGTGAGTGACGGTGGTCACGGCTCTCCTTCGGTCGTGCGCCCGCAATGGGCGGGTATGAGCCGACGTTATCCGAGCGCCTGGGCCAGGTCCGCCCACAGGTCCTCGGGATGCTCGACGCCCACGGCCACGCGCACCATGCCCTCGCTCACGCCGTGCCTGGCCAGGTCCTCGGGGCCGAGGAAACGGTGTGAGGTGGTGGCGGGCTGCATGACGCGGGTCTCGACGCCGCCGAGCGAGGGGGCGATGCGCGCCAGCCGTACGGACCGCATGAACGCCTCCCCCGCCGCCCGCCCGCCGGCCAGCTCGAAGGAGAACACGCCGCCGAAGGCCGGCAGCAGCTTGGCGGCCAGTTCGTACGACGGATGCGCGGGCAGCCCCGGCCAGTGGACGGCCGTCACGGCGGGGTGCTCGGCGATCCGGCGGGCCAGGAGGTCGGCGTTGGCGCAGTGGCGTTCCATGCGCAGCGGCAGCGTCTGGATCCCGCGCAGCGTCAGCCAGGCCGTGAAGGGCGCGGCCGCGGCCCCCAGTTCGGTGGCGAAGTGCCAGACCTTTCCGTACAGGTCGGGGTCGGCGAAGACGGCGATGCCGCCGATCACGTCACCGTGCCCGGACAGGTACTTGGTGGCGGAGTGCACGACGACGTCGGCGCCGTGCTCAAGGGGACGGCAGAGCACCGGCGTGGCGAAGGTGTTGTCCACCACCGACAGGACGCCCAGCTCGCGGGCCGTGGCGCACATCGCGGGCAGGTCGGCGACCAGCCCCATCGGGTTGCTGATGGTCTCCAGGTAGACCAGCCGCGTCTCGGGCCGGACGGCGGCGCGCAGCGCGGCGGGGTCGTTCTCGGGGACGTGGGTGACGGCGATGCCGAACCGGCCGGCCAGGTCGTTGAGCATGGTGGCGGTGCCGCCGTACAGGGAGCGCTGGGCGATCAGGTGGTCGCCCGGCTTGAGCAGGGCGAGCAGCACGGTGTTGATCGCGCCCATGCCGGAGGCGGCGGCCAGCGCGGCGGCGCCGCCCTCCAGGCCGGACACCGCCAGCTCCAGGGCGCGCACGGTGGGGTTGGTGTCGCGGCCGTAGACGAAGGCGTCGTCGGGGCGGGTCATCGCCACGCCCATCAGCTCGGGGTCGTCGAAGGCGAACCCGGCGCTCTGGTAGATGGGCATGCCGATCGGCCGGCTGCCCTCGACCGGGGGCTGCGGCAGATGGACGGCACGCGTCTCAGGGCGAAAATCACTCATGTCATCGAATATCCCCTGGATTGGTGCGCGAGTGCAGAGCCAATACCGGAGAATTGGTCCATGAACAGGGCCAATCCCGATGACCTCGTCCATCTGCTGGGCCGGTGGGCCTCCGGGCGCGGGCCGCTCTACCTGCTGCTCGCCGCCCGGCTGCGGGCGCTGATCGACGACGGCGTGCTGCCGCCCGGCGAACGGCTGCCGCCCGACCGGGTGCTGGCCGACCGGCTCGCGGTCGGCCGCGGCACGGTGGTCGCCGCCTACGAGCTGCTCCAGCAGGAGGGCCGGGTGACGCGCCGCCAGGGCAGCGGCACCCGCGTCGCGCCGGGCGACCCGCCGGCCACCAGGACCGCCGACGGCGTGGCGGCCAACCCGCTGATGCTGAACCTCCTGCACGACTCCGACGGCGTGCGGCTGCTGACCTGCGCGGCGCCGGACGACCCGCCGCCGGCGCTGTTCGAGGCGTACCAGGAGGCGGGGGCGCGGGTGGCCGGCCGGCGCGATCTGGGCTACCACCCGGCGGGCGACCCCGCGCTCCGGGAGGCGCTGGCGGGCTACTACGCCGCGCGCGGCCTGCCCACCACGGCCGACCAGATCATGGTGACGACGGGCGCGCAGCAGGCGCTCACGCTGCTGGCCGGCCTGCTGGTGGCGCCGGGCGACACCGTGCTGACCGAGGCGCCGACGTACCCGGGGGCGCTGGAGGTGTTCCGGCACGCGGCGGCCGTCGTCAAGCCCGTCGACCTGGGCGACGCGGGCGGCGACCAGACGCTGCGCGCGATGCGCGAGCGGCCGGCGCTGGTCTACAGCGTGCCCACCGCGCGCAACCCCGACGGCGCGGTCATGGACGACCCGGGCCGCAGGCGGCTGGCCGCCCTGGCCGCCGCGCACGACGTGCCGCTGGTCGACGACGAGGTCTGCGCCGAACTGTGCTTCTCCGGCGGGACGCCGGCGCCGGTGGCGGCCTTCGGCGGGGGCGAGCGGGTGGTCACCGTCGGCTCGCTGAGCAAGCTGGTGTGGGGCGGGCTGCGGGTGGGCTGGATCCGCGCGGCCGCCCCGCTGGTCTCGCGGCTGGCCAGGCTGCGGGCCGTGCACGATCTCGGCGGCGAGGTCTTCAGCCAGCTCGCCGCCGTCGCGCTGCTGCGCCGCCTCAGCGAGGTGCGCGAGTCCCGCGTACGCGCCCTGCGCCGGCGGCACGACCACCTGTGCGCCGAGCTGCGGGCGCGCCTGCCGTCCTGGACGTTCGAGCCGGCCCAGGGCGGCCAGACCGTCTGGGTGCGCCTGCCGCGCGGCGACGCCGGCTCCTTCGCCCAGGTGGCGCTCCGGCACGGCGTCGCGGTGCCGCCGGGCGGCTCCTTCGACCCGCTGGGCGGCCACGCCGGCCACCTGCGCCTGCACTTCCTGTTCCCCGAGGAGGAGCTGTCGCGGGCGGTGTGCGACCTCGCGGCGGCCTGGGCGGCCTACGACGGCGCCGGGAAACCCGTCTCCCGGCACGCCCTCGTCGTCTGACAGGGTGGGGGCCATGGAAACGACCTTCGTGCTGGTGCACAGCCCTTCCGTCGGGCCCTCGACGTGGGCTCCGGTGGCCGAGTCGCTGGCGCGGCGCGGCCGGGCGGCCGTCGTCCCCGACCTGACCGGCGTGTCCGCCGGCGGGGCGCCGTACTGGCCGCGCGTGGTCGCGGCGGTGCGCGCGGCCGTGCACTCCGACGGGCCGCTCGTGCTGGTGGCGCACAGCAACGCCGGGTTCTTCGTGCCGGTGATCAAGGAGGGGCTGGGCGACCGGGTGGTGGCGTGCGTGTTCGCCGACGCGCACGTGCCGCCGTCCCAGGGGCTGGTCAGGACGGCCGAGGAGGGCTTCCTGCCGTTCCTGCGCGGCCTGGCGGGCCCCGACGGCGTGCTGCCGCGCTGGACCGACTGGTGGGACGAGGAGGACATCGTGGCCATGCTCCCCGACCCCGCCCAGCGGCTGCTGGTCACCGGCGAGCAGCCGCGGCTGCCCCTCGACTACTACACGCAGCCCGTCCCGGTGCCCGCGGGCTGGGACGCGGTCAGGTGCTCGTGCCTGTGGTTCGGGCCGCCGTACGAGGAGGTGGCCCGCGACGCGGCCGGGCGCGGCTGGCCGGTGACCCGGCTGCCCGGCCTCCACCTGCACCAGGTGATCGACCCCGAGGGGGTCACGGACGCGCTGCTGAAGCTGTCCAGGAAGTCGTGAATTCTTCACTGTCGGCCCCCTGACCCGTCCGGCCATAGTCGGACACATGATCGAGGTGACCGAGCTCAGGAAGAACCACGGGACATTCGCGGCGGTCAGGGGCGTCTCGTTCCGGGTGGGCGAGGGCGAGATCTTCGCCCTCCTCGGCCGGAACGGCGCGGGCAAGACCACCACGGTCGAGGTGCTGGCCGGCTTCCAGCGCCCGGACGGCGGCGCCGTCCGGGTCGCCGGCCTCGACCCCTGGTCCGACCGCGCGGCCGTACGGCAGCGCGTCGGCATCATGCTCCAGGAGGCCGGCTTCTTCCCCGACCTGACGGTCGCCCAAACGGTCGAGGTCTGGCGCGACTTCACCCCCGCGCCGCGCCCGGCCGGGGAGGCGCTCGACCTGGCCGGCCTGACGGACAAGGCCGGGACCAGGGTCCGCCAGCTCTCCGGCGGCGAGAAACGCCGGCTCGACCTGGCGCTCGCCCTGCTCGGCCGCCCTGACGTGCTGTTCCTCGACGAGCCCACGACCGGCATGGACCCCGAGGCCCGCGCGAACACCTGGGAGGTCGTCTCCGGCCTGGCCGCGCGCGGCACCACGATCCTGCTCACCACCCACTACCTGGAGGAGGCCCAGCGGCTGGCCTCGTCCATGGCGATCATGGACAGGGGCGAGATCGTCGCGGCCGGCGGGATGGCCGAGACGCTGGCCGCGCGGGGCGGACGGGTGACCTTCCGGCTGCCCGCCGGGGTCGCCGCGGACGACCTGCCGCTGCCGGTCACGGTGGACGGCGGCACCGCCGTCTGCCGGGCCGAGGACCCCGACCTGGCCGCGCAGACGCTGCTGACCTGGGCGGCCGGCCGCGGGCTGCGGCTGACCGGCCTGGAGGTCCGCGCGGCCACCCTCGAAGACCTCTTCCTCGACCTGCCCAGGAGCGCCCGATGAGCCTGACCGCCACCTACCGTCTCGGCACCCGCCTGTTCTGGCGCGACCGGGCCATGCTGGCCGCCTCGGTGATCACCCCGGTCGGGCTGACCGTCGGCATGCCGGCGCTGATGCGGCACGTCACCGGCGGCGGCGTGCCGTTCGCGACGGCGGTGTTCCACAGCTCGCTGGCGATCGTGCTGGCGCTCACCGCGTTCATGAACATCGCGGTCGCGCTGACCAACCGGCGCGACCAGCTCGTGCTCAAGCGGCTGCGGGCCGGGCTGCTGACCGACGCGCAGATCCTGGCCGGCCAGGTGGCCAGCACGGCCACGCAGACCTTCCTGGTGATCGTGCTGTGCGCGGTGGCCGTGCGGTTCGCCGCCGGGGTGCCGCTGCCGGACGACCCGCTGCTGTTCGCCGCCATGACCGCCGCGGGCTCGGCCGTCATGGCGCTGCTGGGGGCGGCCTACACGGCGGCGATCCCGCGGAGCGAGCTGGCCGGGGCGTTCGCCATGCCGGTGTTCCTGGTCGCCGCCGTGTCGGCGGGCGCGATGGGGCCGATCCCGCTGCCCTCGTGGCTGAGCCCGGTGCTGGACCTGCTGCCCACCTCGGCCGTGGTGCACGCGGTGAAGACCGGGGAGGCGCTCGTGCCGGCGCTGGTCCTGGCCGGTTGGGCGGTGGTGGGCGGGGTGGCGATCCGGCTGTGGTTCCGCTGGGAACCGCGCCGGTCCTGAGTCGGACATAATCGCTGCTGTGGTGGTCTCGTCCTCGGCGCAGAGGCTCGCGCGCGTGCTCATCACCGGCGTCTCGGTCGTCTATTCGCTCATCGGGCTGCTCTACTTCATGGGCGGCCCGGCGATCGGGCTGCTCGCGGCGGCCGTGACGGTCGCCGTCGTCTCCACCCACTACGTCAACATGCGGGCCGCCCTGCGCGGCGGGCGCCCGCCGCTGTTCCCGGCCACGCTGGTGCTCCAGGCCGTCGTCACCTACGCGGGCGACTACCTGCTGCCGAGCGGGTGGTCGTCGATCGCCGCCCCGCTGCTGGCCGGGACCCTGCTGGTGTTCCTGGGGCTGCGCTGGGCCGTGCCGCTGGTCGTCCTCATGATGACGTACGAGGGCGCCATCATGTGGATCGGCCCCCACTACGCCGTGGTCACCCTGTTCTACGTGATCGCCGTCCCCATCACCGGCTCGATGATCTACGTCCTGGTCCGGCTCGTCCGCGTCGCCGCCGAGCTGGAGGAGGCCAGGGCCGAGCTGGCCGACGCCGCCGTGCTCAAGGAACGCCTGCGCATCTCCCGCGACCTGCACGACGGCCTGGGCCGCAGCCTCACCGCCATCGCGCTCAAGGGCGACCTGGCCGCCCGCCTGATGGACCGCGACCCCGCCTCGGCCCGCGGCGAGGTGGGCGAGCTGGTACGCGTCGCCCGCGAGGCCGCGCAGGACGTCCGGCACGTGGCCCGCGGCTATCGCGCGATGTCGCTGAGCGGCGAGACCGACCGCGCGGCCGCCCTGCTGGAGTCGTCGGGGGTGAGCTGCCAGGCGCACCTGGCCGCCGTGACGCTGCCCCGGCGGGCCGAGGAGGCGCTGGCTTGGGGGGTGCGCGAGGCGGTCACCAACGTCCTGCGCCACAGCAGGGCCACCACCTGCACGATCACCACGTCGCTGCGCGACGGCCGGGTCCGCCTGGAGGTCGCCAACGACGGCGCGGCCGGCACGCCGGCGCGCGAGCCCGGCGGTGGCCTGACCGGGCTCGCCGAACGGGCCTCCCAGGCGGGCGGCACGAGCGCCGCCGCCCCCACGGACGGCGGCGGCTTCCTGCTGACCATGGAGGTTCCGGCGTGATCCGGGTGCTGCTGGCCGAGGACATGCACATGATCCGCGCCGCGCTCACCGCCCTGCTCCGGCTGGAGCCGGACATCGAGGTGGTGGCGGAGGTCGTGCGCGGCGACGAGATCGTGCCGGTGGCCCTCGACGTCCGGCCCGACGTGGCGGTCGTGGACATCGACCTGCCGGTGACCGACGGCATCACCGCCGCCGCGGAGCTGCGCGAACGGCTGCCGTCCTGCCGGATCCTGGTGCTCACGGCCATGGGGCAGCCCGGCCACCTGCGCCGGGCGCTGGCCGCGGGCATCGAGGCGTTCCTGGTCAAAGACGCGCCGGGCGACCGCCTGGCCGAGGCCATCAGGCGCACCGCGGCCGGCCTGCGCGTACTGGAGAGCGAGCTGGTCTCCTCGGCCATGGAGTACGGCGAGAGCCCGCTCACCCCCCGCGAGACCACCGTGCTCCGGCAGGCCGCCAGGGGCGCGACCGCCGAGGAGATCGCCGCCGGCCTGCACCTGTCGCCGGGCACGGTGCGCAACTACCTCACGGCCGCGATCACCAAGACGGGCGCCCGCAACAAGATCGACGCCGTCCGCGTCGCCGAGGACGCGGGCTGGCTCTAGACGTCGGTGACGCGCAGCCCGGCGTGGGCCTTGTAGCGGCGGTTGATCGAGATGAGGTTGGCGGTCAGCGCCTCGACCTGGTGGGCGTTGCGCAGCCGGCCGCCGTAGACGCCGCGCACCCCCGGGATCAGCTCGGCCAGCGCCTGCACGGTGTCGGTGGCCTCGCGGTCGTCGCCGAGCACCAGCACGTCGAGGTCGACCTTCTCCACGGCCGGGTCCATCAGCAGCACGGCCGACACGTGGTGGAAGGCCGCCACGACCCGGCTGTCGGGAAGCACCGCGGCGGCCTGCTGGGCGGCGCTGCCCTCTTCCACCGGCAGCGCGTAGGCGCCCTGCTTGTCGAAGCCGAGCGGGTTGACGCAGTCGACCACGATCTTCCCGGCCAGCTCGGCGCGCAACGACTCCAGCAGCGCCTTGTGCCCCTCGTACGGCACCGCCACGATCACGACGTCGGCCTCGGCCGCGACGTCGGCGTTGGCCCCGCCCCGCGCGCCCGAGCCGATCGAGGCGGCCGCCTCCTGGGCCCGCTCGGCGCTGCGCGAGCCGATCAGCACCGTGTGCCCGGCCAGCGCGAACCGCCGCGCCAACCCCTTCCCCTGGTCCCCGGTGCCGCCGAGGATCGCGACGGAGAGCCCGTTCACATCTGTCATGACTCCGATCATGCCAGCCCCGGCCGCGCGGGCCGCAGTCCGGGGGCGGCCACCCGGCCGCGAACGGGCCACCTGCGCCGCGCTCCTCGTGCACCATGGAGGCATGGACTCAGGTTCGGTGGCATTCCTGCGCGAGCTCCTGGCCACGACGGGCTGGCTCGAACGCACCCGCGAGCTGGGCCTGGCCCTGCGGACCACCCGCTCGCCCGGCGGCCTGCTGCTCGTCGGCCCCCCCGACGACGAGCCCTGGCACGTCACGGCCCACCTCAGCGACGAGGCCAAATTCTCCGGCCTGCCGCAGCTCGCCCCCACCCTGATCCGCTGGTCGCCGCCCGCCGACGCCCCCGCCCACCTGCGCGTCGGCCTCGACCGCCTGCGGCAGGCGGGCCGCGGCGAGACCCTGTTCGTGCTGTCGGAGCAGGCCGCGCCCGTCCCGCTGCTGGAACGCGTCGACGACGCCCGCCGTACAGGGGCGACCATCCTGGCGATCGAGGGCGCCGACTCCGAGCTGAGCGGGCTGGCCCACGACGCCATCGCCGTCCCGCCGACCGGGCTGATCACCTTCGACGGCGCCCAGCACCTGGTCAGCGCGGCGGCCGGCGAGGTCGAGCGGCGGGCGGGGCTGCGCGAGCGGCTGGCCCGCCTGCTGGAGAAGGTCAGCGGCCCCCGCCTGTCGGAGTAGGCCACGGCCGCAGGGTCGGGGCTGGGCCGCGCGACGGGGGCCGAGTGCGGCTCGCGGGTCAGGGATGGGCGGCGAGGCGGGGGCCGAGGGCGGTCCGCAGGTTCTCGGTGGCCTCCTCGATGGCGCCGATCACCACCGCCTGCACCGGGTCCGGCTCGCCCGACCGCGTCCTGCTCACCCGGGTGACCGCGTCCAGGCGGCGGGCCCCCACCTCCCGCACCTCGCTCACCCGCACCTCGCCCTCCGGCACGTCGAGCAGGGCGAGGGCGGGCACGATCGCCACCCCGTGCCCGGCGGCCACCAGCGCGAGCACCGGCGAGAAGTCGGTGACGACGTGCGTCCTGCGCGGCTCGACGCCGTGGATCCCGGCGAGCCGGTCGAGCGCCTGCCCGCACGCCTGGTCCGGCTCGGCGGCCACCCAGGGCAGGCGCATCAGGTCGGCCGTCGACTCCGGCTCGGGCCAGTCGGGCGGCAGCACGACCCGGAACTCGTCCACGTGCAGCGGCCGGACGTTCAGCGACGGCTGCGCCGGCACCGGCAGGCTCATGTCCTGCTCGGTGATGAGCAGGTCGACGGCGCCCAGCCGCAGCTCCTGGAGGGCGGGCTGGCCGTAGACCTCGTGGATGACCGGCGTGATGCGGGGGTGGCGCTCGGCCAGGGCGCGCATCGCCGGCACCAGCATGTGCTTGATGGCCGTGGGGAAGGCGGCGATGCGCACCGGCCCGGCCAGGCGCTCGGTGAACCTGGTCAGCTCCTTCCTGGCCTCGCTCAGCTCCTCCTCGACCCGCTCGGCGTAGCCGGCGAGCACGCGTCCCGCCGGGGTGAGCGAGACGCGGCGCTGCGAGCGGTCGATGAGCGCCAGCCCGACCTCGCGTTCGAGCTGGGCGAGCTGCTGGGAGACCGCGGAGGGGGTGAGGAACAGCGCCTCGGCCGCGCGCATCACGCCGCCGCGGCGGGCGACCTCGTGCAGGACACGCAGGCGTCGAGGATCAATATCCATGCAGGTCAGCTTACGTCTACCTTTAGCTTTCTTTATTTGTGCTTTAAGGCCAAAAATCCAGAGAATATCGGCCATGGATCTCCTCCTCGACGCCGTCGGCTGGGCCGGAGCCGCCCTGCTGCTGGCCGGGTACGCCCTGGTCTCGTCCGCGCGGCTGTCCGGCGACGGCGCGACGTACCAGGTCGTCAACCTGCTCGGCGCACTCGGGCTCATGGTCAACAGCGCCTACAACGCCGCCTGGCCCTCGACCGGGCTGAACCTCGTCTGGGCCGCCATCGGCACGGTGGCCCTCGTCAGACTCGTCCGGGTGGGAGCCGCCAGATGATCGTCGAACTCAGCCACCGCATCACCGAAGGCATGACCACCTACCCCGGCGTCCCCGGGCCGACGCTGGGCACCCACCTGAGCAGGGAGGACTCGCGCGAGGTCTACGCCCCGGGCACCGAGTTCGAGATCGGCGTGATCACGCTGGCCGCCAACACCGGCACCTACCTGGACACCCCGCACCACCGCTACGCCGGGGGCCAGGACCTGGCGCAGGTGCCGCTGAGCAGGCTGGCCGACCTGCCCGGCCTGGTCGTACCGGCCTCGGGGGACGGCCGTGAGGTGGTGCTCGACACCGCGCTCGACGTACGCGGCCGGGCCGTGCTGATCCACACCGGCTTCGACCGCCACTTCGGCACCGGCGCCTACTTCCGCGACCACCCGTACCTGGCGCCCGCGTCGGCGGCGTGGCTGGCCGAGCAGGGCGCGGCGCTGGTCGGCATCGACTCGCTCAACATCGACGACACCCCGCCGCACGGCGAACGCCCCGCCCACACGATCCTGCTGAAGGCGGGGATCCCGATCGTCGAGCACCTGACGGGGTTGTCGGCGCTGCCCGCGGAGGGGTTCAGGTTCCATGCCGCGCCCCCGATGATCGCGGGCATGGGCACCTTCCCCGTACGGGCCTACGCCGTGGTGCCGTAGGCGGGGGTCACTCGTCCTCCTGCTCGGCCTCGTCCCACGCCTTGTTGCGGTCGGCGGCGCGCTGCAACGCGCCCGCCGCCTCCTCCTCCGAGGCGTAGGGACCCATCCGGTCCTTGTTGGGGCAGCCCTGGTCGGGCTCGACCCGCATGTGCTTGAGACAGAACCACCACTGGCCTTCGCTCACATGGTCAATTCTGCCCCGTAGACTCGTGTTTCATGACGACACTGCTCCAGCCCGGGCGAGTCTCGCCCGTCCGGAAGGTTCCCGCCCACATCGAGCGGCCGGAGTACGTCGGCAAGAAGCGCCCCACGACCGGCGAGTCCGACGTGAAGACCCCCGAGATCATCGAGCGCATGCGCGTGGCGGGCCGCATCGCCGCGCAGGCGCTCGAGGAGGTCGGCCGGCACATCGCCCCGGGCGTCACCACCGACGAGCTCGACCGCATCGGCCACGAGTTCCTGATCGACCACGGCGCCTACCCCAGCACGCTGGGCTACAAGGGTTATCCCAAGTCGCTGTGCACCTCGATCAACGAGGTCATCTGCCACGGCATCCCCGACGACACCGTGCTGCGCGACGGCGACATCGTCAACATCGACATCACCGCCTACATCGGCGGCGTCCACGGCGACACCGACGCCACCTACCTGGTGGGCGAGGTCGACGAGGAGTCGCGCCTGCTGGTCGAGCGCACCCGCGAGGCGATGATGCGGGCCATCAGGGCGGTCGCCCCCGGCCGCCAGCTCAACGTGGTCGGCCGCGTCATCGAGGCGTACGCCAAGCGCTTCGGCTACGGCGTCGTGCGCGACTTCACCGGCCACGGCATCGGCACGAGCTTCCACTCCGGCCTCATGGTCCCCCACTACGACGACCCGTCGCTGCGGGTGGAGCTGGTGCCGGGCATGACGTTCACCATCGAGCCGATGCTCACGCTGGGCACGATCGACTACGACATCTGGCCCGACAAGTGGACCGCGGTGACCAAGGACCGCAAGCGCACGGCCCAGTTCGAGCACACCATCGTGGTCACCGAGTCGGGCAGCGAGATCCTGACCCTCCCCTGACCGGCCCTGGCCGTCAGCGCCGCCTGGGGATCGCCCCGCTCACCGTCGTGCCCTCGCCGGGCACGCCGTTGACCGACAGGGTGCCGCCGAGCTCGGCGAACGCGGCCCGCATCCGGGCGATCCCGCGCCCCGCGCCGCCCTCGGCGAAGCCCTGGCCGTCGTCGCTGACCGTCAGGCGCAGGCCGCTCGGGCCCGTGGTCACCGCCACCGCGACCGTACGGGCCCGGCTGTGGCGCTCGACGTTGGACAGCGCCTCGCGCATCGTCTCCATGACGCCGCCCGACACCCGTGAGGGCACGTCCGTGCCGGGCAGCGCCCAGGTCTCGACGGCGATCCCCGTCCGCTCCGACCATTGCGTCAGGAGGCCTTCGAGCGCCTCGGCCAGGCTCTGCCCCCCGCGCATGCGTGTCTCTTCCGCCAATGGTCTCGCCTTCCTCGGCACCCCGGGCCCGCGCCGGTCCCCACTCCGGCGCCCCGCACGCGTCGCGCAATCCCCCCTCAAGGTCTGCGCGCGCTAGCTGATGAGGTTATGCCCTTCTCCCCTGTGAGACAGGCTACCCGGCGGTCCTGAGACCTGTGGGCGGAGGATAGGGTGCCATGGCCGAACCGCTACTCGCCCTTGTCAGCGCGGTTGAGACGGGCGAGATAGTCGTTGTAGGAGTCGAGTTCGGTGTCGCGGGCGCCGCCCCGGTCGGCCTTGCGGTCGCCGCGCCGGGCCTGCCGCTCGTCGTCGCGGTACCACTGGGCCGCGATGGCCAGCAGCACGAGCAGCGTCGGGATCTCGCCGAAGCCCCACGCGATGGCGCCGCCGTCCTGCTGGGTCTGCAGGAGGTTGTCGCCCCACGTACGGCCGAGCGGCTCGTACCAGCCGGCGGCGATCACCGAGCCGGTCATCATCAGCGCGATGCCGAAGAAGGCGTGGAAGGGCATGGTGACGAAGAGCATCAGCAGCCTGCCGACGTACGGCAGCCGGCTCGGGCCCGGGTCGACGCCGATGATCACCCAGAAGAACAGCGAGCCGCTGAGCAGGAAGTGCAGGGTCATCCAGATGTGCCCCAGGTGCTCCTGCATGGCCGACTCGAACAGCGGCGTGAAGTAGAGGGCGTACGTGGAGCCGACGAAGACGGCCGTCGCCACGACCGGATGGGACATGACCTTGACCACCCGGCTGTGCAGGATCGTGGTGATCCATTCCCGGGGGCCCCTGTCGCCCCGCCGGGCCGCCGGCTTGAGCGCCCGCAGCGCCAGCGTGACGGGGCCGCCCAGGACCAGGAAGATCGGCACGATCATGGACAGCGTCATGTGCTCGATCATGTGCACGTCGAACAGGACCTTGGCGTAGCGGGCCAGGCCGCTCTGGGTGGCGAACACCAGCAGCGCGATGCCGATGAACCAGGCGGCGGTGCGCCCCCACGGCCAGGAGTCGCCGCGCCGCATCAGCCGGTAGACGCCGGCGCCGTAGAGCCCGGCGAGCACGGCGGCCACCGCGGCGAAGAACAGGTCGAACCACCACAGCGAGAACACGTTCGCGATCGTGATCTCCGGCGGGACGGGGAAGCCGAGCAGCTCGAAGGCCCGGTCGGCGGGCACGCTGAACTCGGGGGGCGGCGTGCGCGACAGCGCGACGGCCAGCCCGACGGTGGCCAGCATGAGCAGCGTCTCGCCGCCGGCCAGCCGGGTGAACGCCCTGGGCCGCCCCGCCTCCAGGTCGACGAGCGTGCGCTGCCGGTGCCAGTAGCCGACGTAGCCGAGCAGCACGAAGGCGACGATCTTGGCCAGGGCCAGCAGGCCGTACTGGGTGGTCCACAGGTCGGACAGCGCGCCGAGCCGGGCGACCAGGCTGAACACGCCGGACAGGCCGACCGCGACGAAGCACCACAGCGCCAGCGCGGAGAACCGGGCGGCGGCCACGGTGAGCTGCGGCTGCCCGCGCATCGCGTGCGCGGCCAGCACGACCAGGCCGCCCACCCACAGGGCGAGCGCGAGCAGGTGCAGTGAGACGGCCGAGGTGGCCAGGTCGTGGTTGGGCGAGGAGGAGGTGTGGCCGGTCAGCGGCGGCGGCAACATCGTCACCAGCGCGAAGACCAGCAGGCCGGCCGCGGACCCGGCGGTGATCGCGCCGCGCGAGAACAGCGCGATGGCCACCCCGAACAGCACCACCAGCGTGAGCGCCACGCCCTGCGTGGTCTGGGTGGCGGTGCTGGTCAGGTATTCCCGGTTGAGGATCTGCGGGACAGTACGGCCCCAGGAGTCGGCCGTGGTGAACACGATGGCCAGGAACGCCGAGGCGGCCCAGCCGAGCGCCGTCCAGGACGAGGCCCTGACGTAGAGCAGGCCGGACTTGCCGAGCAGGCCCTTGTCGTTGGGCAGCAGCAGGGCGGCCGTGAGCAGCAGGCCGACGGTGAGCACGCCGGTGACGTCCATCAGCAGCTTGGACACCGGCAGGCCCCACCTGACCACCGCGCCGGCGTCGGGCAGCCCGGGGATGATCCTGGGGAACGCCCTGCCGCCGGCGATCATGCCGATCACCAGGGCGGCGACCGCGGCCACCGCACCCGCGAGCGCGAGCCGCGCCGTTCTGCTCATGGCTTCTTCTTCCGCGCGCTGAACAGGAACCCGATGCCGATGCCGACCAGCGCGCCGATCACGATGACCAGCCAGGTCGGGAAGCCGCCCTTCGGCGTGGCCGCCGCCTGGTCGGCCGCGGGGGCGACCGGAGCGGCGGAGGAAGGAGCGGGGGCGGCGGTGGAGGGCGCGGCCGACGCCGCGTCGGCGGCCGGCGCGCTCGGCGAGGCCGCCGGGGCCGCCTTGACCGTGAAGGGGATCTCGCCCTCGATGGGATGGCCGTCGGAGGAGACGACCCGGTAGGCGAGGGTGTACTTCCCGCCCGGCAGCGGCCCCTTGACCGCCTGCCGCACCACCGCGCCGTCGACCTCGGGCTTGCCCTCCTGGAAGACGGCCTCGCCCGCGCCCCGGACGATGACGAACGGCATGCGCACCTTGGCGGTGAACTCCAGCCTGACCTCGTCGAGGGCCTCGACCTCGGCGCCCTTGGCCGGGTCGCTGCTCTTGAGTGAGTCGTGGGCCAGCGCCGGGGTGGCGGTGCCGAGCACGAACAGGGCGGCGAGAATCGCGGTGAGTGCCGCGAGCGGGGAACTCTTCATGGCACCACCAAGGCTACCGACGCCACCGCCCGGTCCTGACCTCGCTACAGCCCCGCGCAGGCGAGGGCCCGCTGGTAGGCGTCCACGGCGCCGTCGGAGTCGCCCAGCTGCTCCATGGTCTCGGCGGTGGCGTACCAGGTGGCCGCCGATCGGCGGGAGTCGGGCAGCGGCGCCAGCCAGTCGCGCACCGGGAGCACGTGGGCGCGGGCCTCCTCCATCCGCCCGACTCCGCCGTAGACCCGGCTCAGCAGCAGGTCGGCCTCCGCGCCCAGCGCCGAGCCCGAATACGGCAGCAGTTCCTGACCCGCCTTGGCCTGCTTGACGGCCTCGTCCAGGTTTCCGGTCATGGCCTCGGCGACGCCCAGCTCGATGCGCACGCGGGCCCGCTCGATGGGGCTGGTGGAGGTCTGCTCGTGCTCGACGACGCCCTGGCGCAGCATGTCGCGGGCGGCGGCGGCCTCGTGCGGCCGGGCCTTCAGCCGCCTCTGGGCGAGCGCGAGCCGCATGATCGCGATGCTGCGGGGCTGACCGTGCTCCAGTTGCACGGCCATGGCCCGCTCGGCGAAGGCCAGCGCCTCCTCGGTGTGGCCGGTGATGGCCGCCGTGTTGGAGGCCATCCAGTTGGCCGCCACCAGCGAGCGCGGGGTGCCGAGGGCGTCGGCCGCGTTGAGCAGCTCGGCCGCGAACTGCCGGGCGCGCAGCAGGTCGCCGCGCTCCATGTACGCCGCCAGCAGGCTGCCGCCGAGCTCCACGAGCAGATCGTTCCAGGCGGGCCGCGCCGAGGCGTTGAGTATGCGCTCGGCGACCTCGACGGCCTCGGTGAGCCGCTCGCTCTCCCGGTAGCTGCGGCACAGGTTGATGGCGATCTCGATCCGGCGCTCGGCCGACAGCTCCTCCTCCCGGAGGCGCAGCAGGATGGCGATGGCGCCGTCGAGGTCGCCGCCCGCCTGGGTGGCGAGCGCGAGCCCGAATTCGGTGTCTTGACGAAGGGCCGTCAACCCTGTCAGGTTGTTGTTCGCCAGCAACTCGGTGAAACGTGTACGCGCTTCGGCGACCTCACCGTTCTCCAGCGCCAGACGCGCGTAGCCGAGTGCCAGCTCGATGTCCTCCATCTGCTCGGCGGTCACGCCGTTGATCAGGTAGGACAGCGAACAGTCGAGTTTCTGTGCCAGCAACTCCAGGACGGCGGGGGTAGGGGTACGCTTGCCACTCTCGATCAAGGAGACGTAGCTGTCCGACAACTCGGGGTGTGCCAGCTGTGCCTGTGACAGGCCGCGCTGTCGCCGAACGGTCTTAATACGGAGGCCGACCAGGTCAGATGTGGTCACAGTCGTTGCTCCCTGAGATGATGAAGTCCGAGCAACCCCACATAGGCGAGGGAGAACCCCCATGCGCATGCGTATTGCCCTGTCTGCGCTAGCCACCGTGCTCATCGCAGCGGTGGCTGTCGCAGGCAATGTTACGGCGGCGAACGCCGAGACGTCTGCACTCTATTCGGGCCAGGACTTGGCGCACTGCTGCTGAGCGGCTGACCTCACCATGAGGGGGTGCGTCGCGCACCTCTGGGGCTTGCACCGCACCAAGCCTTCGAGGGTGTGAAAGCGCACCATGAGGACGACGTCCTCGAGCCCGTCGATGTGCCCCCTCTTCCTCCGTCTGGCCGAGAGCGTACCTGACGCCGTCTACATTCGATCTACAGTCGTGTGACCGCTTCACCTCCTCGGGATTCTGATTACGCTGCCCTGGTGAGCGGACACGGGGCCGTAACCGGGGAGGACGCGTGAGCGACGACATCTACATCCGCCTGCTCGGCGCCGTTCACGCCGAACGCGGCCTCCAGCCCCTCGACCTCGGTCCCGCCAGGCAGCGGGCCACGCTCGCGATCCTCGCCTCGGCCGCCGCCCGGCCGGTCTCGGTGAACCGGCTCGTCCAGGGAATGTGGGGCGACGAGCCGCCGCGCAACGCCGAGCAGAGCGTCTACACCTACGTCGCGGGCCTGCGCCGCGTCTTCGAGCCCGGCCGCGGGCGGCGCGCCCCGTCGCGGCTGCTGCCGGGCACCGGCGCCGGATACGTCTTCGACATCGCTCCCCAGCAGGTCGACTCCGTGTGCTTCGCCGCGCGGCTCGACGACGCCCTGCGCTGCCGGCGTGAAGGCGACGACCGCCAGGCCGTGCGGATCCTGGACGAGGCCCTGGCGATGTGGCGCGGCACCGCGCTGAGCGGCCTGACCGGCCCGTTCGCCGAGCGGGAGCGCGCCAGGCTGGAGCTGTTACGCCTGACCGCGCTGGAGCAGCGGTACGAGAGCCTGTTACACCTGGGCCGCCACCACGAGCTCACCGACGACCTGCGCGACCTGACCGCCCGCCACCCGCTGCGCGAGCGCGTCCGCGAGCTGCTGATGCTGGCCCTCTACCGGTCGGGCCGCCAGGCGGAGGCGCTGGAGGTCTACGAGGAGGGCCGGGTCCTGCTCCTGGAGGAGCTCGGCCTGACGCCGGGCGAGGGGTTACGCAAGTGTCACCAGCTGGTGCTGCGCGGGGAGCCCGGACCGTGGCGCGGCGACGGGGTGCCGCACCAGCTCCCGCGCCATCTGGCCGGGTTCGTGGGCCGCTCCCGCGAGCTGGAGGAGCTGGAGCGGCGGCTGGCCCCGGACGGCGGGCGTCCGCCGACCCCGCTGGTGATCGTCTCCGGGCCGCCGGGCGTCGGGAAGTCCACGCTGGCCGCCCAGGTCGCCCACCTGGTCCAGGAGCGCTTCCCCGACGGGCAGCTCTTCGTCAACTGCCGCGGCGCCACCCCGGAACTGCCCGCGCTGACCGGGCTCGACCTGCTCGGCCGGTTCCTGCGGGGGCTGGGGGTGGCGGCCGACGCCGTGCCGGCCGACCTGGACGAGGCGGCGGCGATGTGGCGCAGCCTCCTGCACGGCCGCCGGGTCCTCGTCCTGCTGGACGACGCCGCCGACCTGGCGCAGATCCGCCCGCTGCTGTCCACCCCCTTCGGCACCGCGCTGCTGGTGACCAGCCGCGAGAGCATGACCTGGGGCGAGGACTCCTACCAGCTCGAACTCGGCCGGATGTCCCCCGCGGAGTCGGCCGCGATGCTGGCCGGGCTGGCCGGGGAGGAGCGCGTGCGGGCCGGCGCGGGCGACACCGCCGAGCTCGTACGGCTGTGCGAGGGCCTGCCCCTGGCGCTGCGCATCGCGGGGGCCCGCCTGGCCAGCCGCCCCGACTGGAGCATCGCGACGATGGCCGGCCGCCTGGGCGACGAACGGCGGCGGCTGCACGAGCTGGTCGCCGGCGACCTGGCCGTACGGTCCAGCCTGGCGGCCGGCTACACCGCGCTGGAACGCAGCCCCCGCCCCCTCGACCGGCTGGCCGCCCGCACGCTGTCCCTGCTGGGCCTGCTGCACGTGCCCGAGATCACCGCCGAGGCGGCCGCCACGCTGCTCGACTGCGACCCCGCCGACGCCGACCTGGCCCTGGAACGGCTGGCCGACGCGCACCTGCTCGACCGTCCCAGGCCGGGCCACTACCAGCTGCACGACCTCGTCCGGCTGTTCGCGGGCGAGCTGCGCCCACCCGACCCCAAGAAGCCGGTCCTGCGCGCGCTCGCGTACTACACCGCCTCCACGCACCTGGCCAGCGGCGTCCTGGACCCGCACCGCGTCCGGCGCGGCACCGCTCCGGAGTCGGCCGCGCACATGGTGGCCGGGCGCGAGGAGGCGACGGCCTGGCTGCTGGAGGAGGAGGCCGTCCTCGCGGCCGCGGCCCGCCAGGCGTTGTCCGCCGAGGACGACGACATCGCCGCGATGGGCGTGGCGCTCACGCTCGCCCTGGAATGGGCCTACCAGCGCAGCTACCGGACGCTGGAGATGATCGAGCTCAGCTCCATGGCCCTGACCGTGTGCGAACGGCTCGGCGACGCGGAGAGCACGATGCACGCGCGGGGTCTGCTCGCCAACGCCCTGCGCATGCAGGGGCGGATAGAGGAGGCCGTCGAGCACCTGCGGGCCGAGCTGGCCCTCGCCAGACGGCTCGGCGACGCCTTCTCCGAGCAGCGCGCGATGGGCAACCTCGCCAACGCGTACTTCAACGGCGGCCACTACGAGCAGGCGATCGGCTGCGCCGAACAGCAACTCGCCATCGCCGACCTCATCGGCGCGCGGGTCGGCGCCCGGTACGCCATGCTCATCATCGGCGAGGCCCGTCAGGCCCTCGGCCGGGCGGAGGAGGCTCGCGAGATCCTGAGCTCGGCCCTGTCCGAGGCCGAACAGGTGGGCGACAAGACCCATCAGGCGCAGCTGCGCGCCGTCCTCGGCCGGGTGCATCTGGATCTGGGCGAGCCGGAGCACGCCCTGCCCCACTACCTCATCGCCCTGGAGCTGATCGAACGGGCCGGCTACCGCGTGGGACGGGTGCGCGACCTGGTCGGGTTGTCGCGCACGTACCGTGCCATGGGGGAGCTCGACCTGGCGCTCGCGCACGTCACCGAGGCGGTGGCCGGGGCCGACGGGCTGGCGGAGTGGGAGAGGGAGGCCAGGGAAGAGCAGGCCGCCGTGCACGAGGCCCGCGCGAGGCACCGGTGACCGACGGCGTGGCCATCCGCCTGCTCGGCCCGGTGACGGGCGTGCTCGACGGCCGGGAGATCGATCTGGGGGCCGCGCGCCAGCGGGCGGTCGTCGCCATGCTGGCCTCTCCCCCGGACCGCGTCGTGACCATGGGACAGCTGGTGGAGGGCCTGTGGGGCGCGAACCCGCCGGCCAGCGCCGGGCAGAGCATCTACACGTACGTGGCCGGGCTGCGGCGCACGCTCGACCCCGGACGCAGGCCGGGCCAGCGGTCCAGGGTGCTCGTCGGCGAGGCGGGCGGATACCGGCTGCTCGTCGATCCGCGCCAGGTGGACTCCTGCGTCTTCGCCGAGCTGCTGGAGACGGTCGACGTTCGCGGGCCGGACGACGACGACGCCCTGCGCACACTGGACCGGGCGCTGGCGCTGTGGCGGGGCGTGGCTCTGAGCGGCCTGACCGGCCCGTTCGCCGAGACCGAGCGCATGCGGCTGGACGAGCTGTTCCTCGGCGCCACCGAGAGGCGCGCCGAGCTGCTCATCCGCCTCGGCCGGGCCCGCGAGGCCATCGCCCCGCTGCGCGAGCTGACCGGCCGCCACCCGCTGCGCGAACGGCTGCACGAGCTGCTCGTCCTGGCCCTGGACGGCGACGGCCGCCAGGCGGAGGCGCTCCAGGCGTTCGAGGAGGCCAGGCGCGTCCTCGACGCGGAGCTCGGCGTCCTGCCCGGCGAAGGGCTGCGCGCGGCGCACAAACTGCTGCTGTCCGGGGGCGAGGAGGAGCCCGAGCCGGCCCGTCCCGCCGTCCCCCGGCAGTTGCCGCGCGATCTCATCGGGTTCGTCGGCCGGGCCGCGGAGACGACCTGGCTGAGATCTCTGCTGTCGCCGGCGGACGGCCCTCCGCACCCGTTCGTGGTGATCTCGGGGCCGCCCGGCGTGGGCAAGTCGGCGCTGGCCGTCCACGTGGCACACCAGGTCGAGGGCCGGTTCACCGACGGGCAGCTCGCCGTCGGGCTGCGCGGCGGCACGCCGGGCGTCTCCCCGCTGCCGCCCCATGAGATCGCGGGGCGGCTGTTGCGCGGCCTCGGCGCGGCCAACGAGGAGATCCCCGCCGACCTGGACGAGGCCGCCGCGCTGTGGCGCAGCAAGCTGCACGGCAGGAAGCTGCTGGTGCTTCTGGACGACGCGGCCGGTCTGGCGCAGGTCAGGCCGTTCCTGCGCACCCCGCTGGGCGTCACCCTCCTCGTGACCAGCAGGGAGTCCTTCAGCGCCGGGGACGACTGCGTGCAGCTGCGGCTGGGCCGCCTCACCTCGTCCGACGCCGCGGTCATGCTCTCGGGGCTGGCCGGCGCCGACAGGGTGCGGGCCGACGCCGAGCGGACCGCCGCCCTGGTGAGACTGTGCGACGGTCTCCCGCTGGCGCTCCGGATCGCCGGCGCCCGCCTCGCCGACCACCCCGGGTGGAGCCTGGGCGCGCTCGCCGACCGGCTCGCCGACGAGCGAGGCCGCCTGCGCGAGCTGGCGGCCGGGGACCTGGCCGTGCGCTCCAGCCTCGCGAGCAGTCACCACGGCCTGGCCACCGGTTCCCGCCCGCTCGATCGGCTGGCCGCCCGCGCCCTGCCGCTGCTGGGGCTGCTGCACGTGCCCGACGTGACGGCCGAGCTGACGGCGATGCTGCTCGGCAGCTCCGTCGAGGAGGCGGAGCGGGCCCTGGAGCGGCTGGCCGACGCGAACCTCCTCGAACGGGCCCATGACCGGCGTTACGCGCTTCACGACCTGGTCAGGCTCTTCGCCGGCGAGCTGCGCCCGGCGGACTGGAAGGAGGCCCTGCTGCGAACCTTGTCCTATCTGGCCGCGTCGGCGCGGTCGGCGAGCGTCACCGTCGACCCGCACCGGGTGCAACTCGCCCGGCACGTCGAGGGGCCCGTCCGGGAGCACGCGGACGCCGGGCGGGCGGCGGCCTGGCTGCGTGCGGAGCGGCAGGTGCTCAACGCGGCGGCCGTCCAGGCTCTGGACTCGCCGGACGACGACCTGGCGGAGCTGGGCGTGACGCTGACCTTCGCGCTCCTTTGGCAGCAGCAGCGCGAGCACGCGGGTCAGGAGATGATCGATCTCAACGTGCCGGCCCTGCGGGTGTGCGAGCGGCTCGGCGACGAGCGCCTGGCCCTGGTCGCGCACGACAACATCGCCAACGGCCTGCGCCTGACGGGCCGGGCCGAACAGGGGGTGCCGCACCTGGAGGCGGCGCTGGAGCTGGCGGCCAGGATCGGCGACTCCTTCGGCGAACTGCGCGCGCTCGGCAACCTCGCCAACCTCCACGTCACGGCGCAGCGCTACGTGAAGGCGCTGCCCTACGCCGAGCGCCAGCTGGACGTGGCACGGGCGACCGGCTCGCAGGTCGGTGTCCGCTTCGCCCTCATCGTGATCGGCAAGAGCCTGCTCGGCCTGGGACGTGCCCGCGAGGCGTACGAGCCGCTTTGCGAGGCCCTGGACGGAGCCCTCGCGGCGGGCGACGACACCCATGAGGCGCATGTCCGCCTGGCGCTCGGCGATGTCCTGATCCAGCTCGGCGACCCCGAGCACGCCCTGGAGCACCTGCGGGTGGCGCAGTCCCTGCTCGGCTCGACAGGTCACCGGTTCAACGTGAACGCCCTCATCTCGCTGTCGCAGGTGTCGCGCGCGCTCGGCAGGCTCGACGAGGCCCTGTCCTACGCCGACGACGCGGTGCGCGTCACGGAGCGGTTCGGTTACCTGTCCTGGGAGAAACGGGCCAGGGACGAGCAGGCGGCCGTCCGGGCGGCGATGAGCATCGCGGCGGGCCGTTCATGAGCGCGCCCGGTCTCGGTCTGCGCTTCCTCGGGCCGGTCTCGTGCGCCGTCGACGGCATGGAGGTCGATCCTGGGCCGCCGCGGCAGCAGGCGGTCCTGGCGATGCTCGCGGCCGCCCCTGGGCGGGTGGTCACCAAGGAGCGGCTGTTCGAGGGGCTGTGGGGCGATCGCCCGCCGTCGAGCGCCCGGCAGAGCGTCTACACCTACGTCGCGGGGCTCAGGCGCGCGCTGGAACCGGACCGGAACCCGGGTGAGCGGCCGGGCCTGGTGGTGAGCGCCGCGGGCGGGTACCGGTTGCTGGTCGAGCCGGACCGCGTGGACGCGATCGCCTTCACCCGTCTCACCGAGACGGCGCACAGGTCGGCCGCGGCGGGCGCGCAGGCGGAGGCGCTGCGGGCCTACGACCGGGCGCTGGGGCTGTGGCGCGGACGCCCGCTCGGCGACGTGCCGGGGCCCTTCGCCGAGGCGGAGCGGGCCAGGCTGGAGGACCTGCACGCGGGCGCGGTCGAGGGGCGGGCCGCGGCCAGGATCCTGCTCGGCGCGCCGCACGAGGCCGTCCCCGAGCTCAGGTCCCTGATCGCCCGGCATCCGCTGCGCGAGCGCCCGTACGAACTGCTCATCCTGGCGCTGGACGCCTGCGAGCGGCGGCCGGAGGCGCTGCGCGTGTACGCGGAGGCGCGGCGGGTCCTCAGCGACCGGCTGGGGGTGGGGCCCGCGACGGGCGTGCGGCAGGCGTACGCCCTGGTGAGCGCTCGAACCACAGCCGGCGGGGAGGCGGTGCCGGCCCCCAGGCAGCTGCCGCGCGATCTCCTCGGCTTCGTGGGCAGGCCGCGCGAGATCGCCCACCTCCGGGGCCTGCTCGCCCCCGATGACGACACCGGGCCACGTCCGCCGGTCGTGATCTCGGGGGCGCCGGGCTCCGGCAAGTCCGCGCTGGCTGTGCGCGTCGCGCACGCCGTACGGCACCGCTTCCCGGACGGGCAGGTGTTCGTCAACCTCCGCGGCGGGACGCCGAACGTGCCGCGGCTGAACCCGCAGGAGATCGTCGCCCGGCTCCTGCGCGCGATCGGCACCCGCAACGAGGAGGTGCCGCCCGGCCTGGACGAGGCGGCGGCCCTGTGGCAGGCCAGGTCCGCGTCCAAGAGGCTCCTCGTGCTCCTGGACGACGCCGCCGACCCGGAGCAGATCCGCCCGCTGCTGCCGCCGCCGGCCGGCGTCTCCGTCCTCGTGACCAGCAGGGACTCGTTCAGGGCGGAGGACGATCTCGTCCGGGTCCGGCTCGGCCGGCTCTCGTCCGCCGAGGCGGGAACGATGCTGGCCAGGCTGGCCGGGGAGGGCCGGGTCGGCGCCGACCCCGCCGGCACCGCGTCGCTGATCCGCCTGTGCGACGGGCTGCCGCTGGCGCTGCGCATCGCCGGGGCGCGCCTGGCCGACCGCCCGGACTGGACCGTCGGCGAGCTGGCCGGCCGGCTGGCCGACGAGCGCACCCGGCTGCAGGAGCTGGAGGCGGGCGACCTCGCGGTCCGGTCGGGGCTGGCGGCGAGCTGGAGCCATCTCACGCACAGCGAGCGCGCCGTCGATCGGGCGGCCGCGCGGATGCTGGCCCTGCTCGGGCTGCTCCACGTCCCCGACCTCTCGGTGGACGCGGCCGCCCGGCTGGCCGGCGTGCCCGAGGGGGAGGCCGGGCGCGCGCTGGACCGCCTCGGCGACGCCCACCTGATCGAACGGGACGCGCGGGACCGCTTCCAGTTGCACGACCTCGTCCGGGTGTTCGCCGGCGAGCTGGTCCCCGCCGAGGACCGCAAGGCCCCGCTGCTGCGGGTGTTCGCCTACTACGCGGTCAGCCTGCGGTCGGCCGCCCGTACCGCGGACCCGAACCGGGTCCACCCGACGCACCTCGCGGTGGCCGGTCCGGGCCGCGCCTTCCGGGACGCCGCCGAGGCGAACGCCTGGATCGAGCAGGAGGAGGCCGTCCTGCTGGCCGCCGCGGCCCAGGCCATGGCCGACCCGGACGATGACCTCGCCCGTACGGGGGCCGCCATCGGCCTGGCCATGTTGTGGCCCCAGCAGAAGGCCTACCGGGTGGCCGATCTGATCTCCGTCGGCAACCAGGCGCTGTCGGTGGCCGAGCGCCTCGCCGACGACGAGACCGCCATGCACGCCCACAGCCAGGCCGCGGCCGGCGAGTACTTCAAGGGCGACCTCACCGCCGCACTGGACCACCTCGACCGGCACCTGACCCTGGCCAGACGGCTCAACGACCGCTTCGACGAGCAACGGGCCCACGGCAACCTGGCCGCCACGTACGTGAAGGCGCAGAGGTACGACCTGGCCCTCGAACACGGGCTGGCCCAGCGCGAGATCGCCCGGGAGATCGCCTCGGAGGTCGGCGAGCGGTACGCCCTCCTGCAGATCGGCAACGCCTACCGGCACCTGGGCCGTCTGGAGGAGGCGGCGCTCGCGCTGGAGGAGGCGGCGGCGATGGCCGGGCGGGCCGGCGACGCCTCGCTGGAGGCGCACATGCGCCACGCGCTCGGCGGCCTCCAGCTCGACCGCGGTGACCTGGAGGCCGGGCTCGCCCAGCTCGGACGGGCGCTCGACCTCGCTGTGGCGGGCGGTACGAAGCTCCTGCAGGTGCAGTGCCTGATCCAGCTCGCCCGCGCCAACCGGCTGCTGGGGCGGCGCACGGTGGCGGCGGAACGCCTGGCCGAGGCGGAGTCCCTGGCGCTGGCCCTGGACAGCGCGTCCTGGCTGGAGCGCGTCGCCGAGGAGCGGGCGGCGGGCGCGGCGGACCGGGAGAGGTGAGGTCAGGCGGGTGGGGTGGTGTCGCGGAGGGCGAGGAAGAAGTCGACGCGGTCGGACATCGCCGACAGGTTCCTGCCGGTCAGCTCCTCGATCCTGCGGACGCGGTACCGGACCGTGTTGACGTGCACGTGGAGCCGTTCGGCGCAGGCGTTCCACGAGCCCGAGCAGTCGAGGAAGACGTCGAGCGTGCGCACGAGGTCCGACTGGTGGCGGCGGTCGTAGGCGAGCAGCGGGGACAGCAGCCGGTCGGAGAAGGAGCGGCGCACGTCGCCGGGCACGGTGGCCAGGAGCAGCGCGTGGGTGTAGATCTCGTCGCTGGTGACCACGCCGCCGTCGCGGGCCTGCGCCAGCCGCCTGGCGTGCCCGGCCTCCTCCAGGCCGCCCTTGAGCGCGGCGGCGCCGGTCAGCGCGCCGCTCAGGCCGACGCTCAGGCGGGTGCCGGGCAGCGCGGCCAGCACGGCGGCCCCGGCCCGCAACCGCGCGGCCAGCTCCCCGGCGCTCCTCCCCCGCAACGCGACCACCGCCACCGCCCCGCCGCCACTTCCCTGAGGCGGCTCGGCGGGGACGGGGGCGGCGACGACCTCGCGGGCCAGCAGTTCCTCCAGGATCCGGCCGCCGAGGACGGCGGGAGCGGGGCCGGGCGGGGTCGTCGGGCCCGGATCGGCTGCGCCGGGGGCGCCGGGGGGTGCGGCGATGGCGGCGGGGGGCGCGGCGGTGGCGCTGACCACGGCGTACGGCTCGTCCGCGTCGATACCGCAGGTGCGCAGCCGGGCGTTGAGGTCGGCCGCGTCGGACTCGGCCAGGGCGGCCGCCACGAGCTGCCCGGCCAGGCGGCGCTCGACCCGGCGGCCCTCCTCCAGGCGGCCGCGTTCGAGCGCCACGCAGGCGGCCAGCTCGTAGCCGAGGTCGGCGCGGCCGAGCAGGTCGCCGTCGCAGGCCAGGACCCAGCCGGCCGCCCGGTGGCCGCGTCCGACGGCGAAGAGCGTCGCGCCGCCGGCCAGCGCGGGCAGCCGGGGCGCGGTCAGGTACGCCCTGGCCAGCCCCGCCGGATCGGCGGCCGTACCGACGACCACCTCACCGCACGCGGACAGGACGGCGCCCGTGACGCCCAGCTCGGCGGCGGTCAGCTCGAACAGCCCGCGCAGGTCGGCGCCCTCGGCCAGGGCCGCCACGAGCCTGCGGTGACGCCCGAGCGCGTCGCGCACGTCGCCGGACAGCCGGGGCGCGACCAGCTCGGCCAGCGTGCGGAAGGAGACCTCGACCGGCACCTCGACCAGCGGCAGCCCGGCCTGCCCGCAGGCCGAGACGAGGTCGGCGGGCACGTGCCCGAGCCGGGCCGCGCCCGCGCCGAGCGCGGACACCCCGCACTCCACCAGGGCGGTGACGAAACGGGCGGAGTCGGCGGCGGTGTCGCGCCACATCAGGCCGGTCAGCACCAGCTCGCCGCCGGACAGGTAGCGCCCCGGCTCGGGCAGGTCGGTGATGTGGACCGTGCCGAACTCGCGCTCCGGGTCGCCGGCCAGCAGCCTGAGACCCAGCTCGTCGATCGCCAGCAGGTCACTGATGCGCACTTGGAGGAATATACAAGCCCGCTCTGTCAAGCGATGACCGGGATTTCACGTCACGGGCATAGGACGCCCGGCCGGGCCGGTGCTCTACTCGGAGGATGACGGAGACGGTCCACCCCACCAGGTCCGAAGGCGTCGGCGAGGGGGTCGGCACGAGCGCCCGGCGGCCGGACGCGACGCTGAAGGTGACCGGCGAGTTCGCCTACGCCTCCGACCTGTGGCTCGACGGCATGGTGTGGGGCGTGACGCTGCGCAGCCCGCACCCGTCGGCCTGGATCCGGTCGATCGACGTGGGCCCGGCGCTGCGGATGCCGGGCGTGCTGGCCGTCCTGACGCACGAGGACGTGCCCGGCGAGAAGTTCTACGGGCTCGACCACAAGGACCAGCCCGTGCTGGCCATCGACCAGGTCCGCCACCAGGGCGAGCCGGTGGCGCTGGTGGCCGCCGACCATCCGGAGACCGCGCGCAGGGCCGCGCGGGCCGTCGTGGTCGACTACGAGCCGCGCCCGGCGGTGACCGATCCGCGCGAGTCGCGCGAGTACGTCAGGCGCCAGCCGGTGCGCAAGGGCGACACGTTCGAGGCCGAGGTCGTCGTCACCGGCGAGTACGAGGTCGGCATGCAGGACCAGGCGTTCCTCGGCCCGGAGTCGGGGCTCGCGGTCCCGGCCGAGGACGGCGGCGTGGACCTGTACATCGCCACCCAATGGCTGCACGTGGACCGCGACCAGCTCGCCCCCTGCCTGGGCCTGCCGCCGGAGAAGGTACGGCTGACGCTGTCGGGCGTCGGCGGCGCGTTCGGCGCCCGCGAGGACCTGTCGATGCAGGTGCACGCGTGCATGCTGGCCCTGCGCCTGAACCGCCCTGTCAAGATCGTCTACGGCCGCGAGGAGTCGTTCTTCGGCCACGTGCACCGCCATCCGGCCCGGATGCGCTACGAGCACGGCGCGACGCGCGACGGCAGGCTCGTCTACGTCAAGGCCGACATCCTGCTGGACGGCGGCGCGTACTGCTCCTCCTCCCCCGCCGTGGTCGGCAACGCCGCCTCGCTGGGGGCCGGGCCGTACGAGGTGCCGAACGTGTGGATCGACGCCGCGGGCGTCTACACCAACAACCCGCCGTGCGGGGCGATGCGCGGGTTCGGCGCGGTGCAGGCGTGTTACGCCTACGAGTCGCAGATGGACCGGCTGGCCGAGGCGTGCGGCCTGTCGCCGGTCGAGATCCGGGTGCGCAACGCCGTCTCCCAGGGCTCGGCGCTGGCGACCGGCCAGGTGATCGACTCCCCCGCGCCGCTGGCCGGCATGTTGCGCGAGCTGGAGGCCATGCCGCTGCCCGCGCCGCGCACGGGGGCGGACCTGCGGGCGCTGCCGGGCGGGGTGTCCCAGACCACGCACGGCGAGTCGGTGCGGCGCGGGATCGGCTACGGCGTCGGCATCAAGAACATCTGCTTCTCCGAGGGCTTCGACGACTACTCCACGGCCCGGGTGCGGGCCGAGCTGGTCGGCGGCGAGCCGCGGGTCACCGTGCACACCGCCGCCGCCGAGGTGGGCCAGGGCCTGGTCACGGTCCAGGCCCAGATCGCGCGCACCGAGCTGGGCATCGAGGAGGTGACGGTGGCGACCGCCGACACCGCCGTGGGCTCGGCGGGCTCGTCGTCGGCCTCGCGGCAGTCCTACGTGACGGGCGGCGCGGTCAAGGCGGCCTGCGAGGCGGTGCGCGAGCGGTTCGGGGGGCTGCCGCCGCGGGAGGCGCTGGCCAGGTTCGGGCCGATCGAGGAGACCCGGGAGTACCGGCACCGGCCCACGAAGCCGATGGACCCGGTGACCGGGCAGGGCGACTCGCACACGCAGCTCGCGCTGTGCGTGCACCGCGCGGTGGTGGACGTGGACGTCGAGCTCGGGCTGGTCAAGGTGGTGGAGCTGGCCGCGGTGCAGGACGTGGGCAAGATCATGAACCCGCAGGCGCTGGAGGGCCAGATCCACGGCGGCACGGCCCAGGGCCTCGGGCTGGCGCTCATGGAGGAGATCCAGATACGCGACGGCCGCGTGCTGAACCCGTCGTTCACCGACTACCTGATCCCCACCATGCTCGACATGCCGCCCATGCAGCTGAAAATCCTGGAAAATCCGGACCCGTCGGCACCGTACGGCCTCCGGGGCGCCGGCGAGCCGCCCACGCTCTCCTCCACCCCGGCCGTGGCCGCCGCCGTACGCGCCGCGACCGGGCTCCGGTTGACTCGCGTTCCGATCAGGCCGGAAGATATCGCCTTGTCCAATCACGGGGAGGTATCCGATGGCGAGCGGTCGTGAAGCCGCCGAGGCGGAGTTCAGTCGCTTCGACACCGACGGCGACGGTCTGCTGACCGCGGCCGAGATCAGGCAGGCCAACGAGGCGCTGGGGGTCCACGGCGCCTCCGAGGAGGAGATCGAGGCGTTCATCAACGCGGCCGACACCGACGGCGACGGCCGGATCGGCCTGGAGGAGTTCGTCGGCCTGGTCGGCCACGGGCGGCACGAGAAGGCGTGATCATGTCCCCCGCCGGGTAGGTGACCCGCATTCCCCTCGATCATGACGAGGGGGACGTGTGGTGCTCGACAGACTCTTCGAGCTGACCGGGCGGGGGACGACCGTCGGACGCGAGGTCCGCGGCGGCCTGACCACGTTCATGGCGATGGCCTACATCATCCTGCTCAACCCGATCATCCTGGCCGGCGCGACGGACGTCACCGGCGCCCGGCTGTCCATCGCCGAGCTGACCACCTCGACCGCGCTGGCGGCCGCGATCTCCACGCTGCTCATGGCGTTCGTCGGCAACGCGCCGTTCGCGCTGGCCGCCGGGCTCGGGCTGAACGCGGTGGTCGCCTACCAGGCCGCGCCGCACATGACCTGGCCGCAGGCGATGGGCCTGGTCGTGCTGGAGGGCGCGGTCATCATCGTCCTGGCCGTCACCGGCCTGCGCACCCTGATCATGAACGCGATCCCGCTGGCGCTCAAGCACGCGATCAGCGTCGGGATCGGCCTGTTCATCGCCCTGATCGGCCTGGTGGACGCGGGTTTCGTCGCCCGGGGCACCGGCACCCCCGTGCAGCTCGGCGCGACCGGGCACCTCACGGGCTGGCCGGTCACGCTGTTCTGCTTCGGCCTGCTGCTGATGATCGTCCTGTACGTGCGCAGGACCCCGGCCGCCATCCTCGTCAGCATCGCGGTCACCGCGGTCCTGGCCGTCGTGGTCAACTCGCTGGTGCCGGTTCCCGCCAAGGAGTGGGGGGTGGTCGTGCCGCACATGCCCGAGTCCCTGGTCGCGGCGCCGAGTTTCGGGCTGGTGTGGCAGTTCGACCTGTTCGGCGGGTTCGCCAGGGCGGGCGCGCTGACCGCGACCGTGGTGCTGTTCACGCTGGTGTTGTCGGGCTTCTTCGACGCGATGGGCACGATCATCGGCGTCAGCGACGAGGCCGGGCTCGTGGACCAGGTCGGACGGGTGCCGCGGCTGGGCCGCATCCTGACCGTCGACGGCGTCGCGGGCATGATCGGCGGCTCGGTCAGCGCCTCGGCCAACACCGTCTTCGTCGAGTCGGCCGCCGGTGTGGGCGAGGGGGCGCGCACCGGTCTGGCCAGCGTCGTGACCGGGGCGCTGCTCGGGCTGACGCTGCTGTTCACGCCGATCGCCGCGGTGGTGCCGGCGGCCGCGGCGGCGCCCGCGCTGGTGCTGGTCGGGGCGCTGATGATGACGCAGTCCAAGAACGTGCCCTGGACCGACATCGAGCTGGCCGTGCCGGCGTTCCTGACGATCGCGCTGATGCCGTTCACGTACTCGATCACGAACGGGGTGGGGGCCGGGGTGATCTCGTACACGCTGATCAAGGCGGCCAGGGGCCGGTTCGCGGAGATCCCGTGGCTGTTGTGGGCCGTCTCGCTGGTCTTCCTGGCCTACTTCGGCATCGACGCCCTCCGGGCCCTGTTCGGCTAGCGGATGTCAGCGCTGTTGCAGGCCACGCCGTTGTGGTCGAGGTCGGGATACCAGGAGTACTCCTCGTGCCGCCCGCGCGTGTAGGGGCCGTCGCCGGCGGCCTGGGCCTCCTTGCAGCTGGCGTACCGCTTGTCGGGGACGCGGGCGACGCCCGCGGGGGCGGTCGTGCCGGTGGTCGCGGTGCCCTGGCCGGTGTCCGTGGGCTGCTGCGGCTGCTGGTTCGGCGGCTGCTGGTCCGTGGGCTGCTGCTGGTCCGTCGGTTGCTGGTTGGTGGGCTGCTGGGGCTGCTGGTCGGTGGCCGGCTGGGACGGCTGCGGCTGGGACGGCTGGGACGGCGACGCGCCGAGTATCCGGACCACCAGCGCGTCGGCCTCCTCCTTGGTGAAGCCCGCGATGCTCAGGCTGTCGCCGTCCATGCTCTGGGTGACGACCGGCGCGGCCAGGACCGTCTTCGGCGTCTGCTCGCCTTCGGGCGCCAGCACGATCGCGACCTGCCGCTGCGTGGGCTGGAGCTCGTCGATGAGCCGCACCAGCCGGCTCTTGAAGACGGGCGCGACCGCGATGCGCACCGAGTAGGAGTTGTCGGTGCCCCGGACGGCCTCGATCCGCTGCACGGCGCCGACCGTGACGCCGTCCTCCAGGAGGTAACAGGTGGTCTGCTGCTCGTCGAGCACGGCCGGCTCACCCGGGCAGGGCGCGGTCTTGGTCTCCTTGACCGGCGCGAAGTGGATGGGCGTGGCCAGGCGCTGCGGCGGCGCGCCGCCGAGCAGCGGGCTGTCGGGGCTCTTGGTCATCAGGACGGCGACCGTGCCGAGCACGCCCGCCACGACGACGACCAGCACCAGCGAGACGGTCAGCACGAGGGTGGTGAGACGGCTGGCCTTCGGCTCCTCCGGCTCGGCCGGCTCTTCCGGCTCCGCGGGAGGCGCCTCTACCGGTCTGTCCATCGTTGACGACCCCATCCTGACGTTCGGGCTGCCGGTGAGCTTATCGAGGACGGGCAGCAGCGGGGTAATCAGCCGAAAAATCCTCACCCATCTGTGAGATCGGAGGAAAAATGGAAATGAGAACGCAGGTTGGCGACAACTTTCCACGCGAACGAGGGATGACCCCATGAAGGTCGGAGTTCCCCGCGAGGTCAAGAACAGCGAGTACCGCGTCGCACTCACCCCCGCGGGCGTCCACGAACTGGTACGCCACGGGCACCAGGTCCACGTCGAGCGGCAGGCGGGCCTCGGCTCGGCCATCCCGGACGAGGACTACGCCGCGGCGGGCGCCGTCATCGCGCCGCACGCCGACGAGGTGTGGGCCACGTGCGACCTGATCATGAAGGTGAAGGAGCCGGTGGCCGAGGAGTACCACCGGATGCGCAAGGGCCAGATCCTGTTCACCTACCTCCACCTGGCCGCCTCGGGCCCCCTGACCAGGGCCCTGCTCGACTCGGGCGTCACGTCCATCGCCTACGAGACTGTGCAGAACAGGGACGGCTCGCTGCCCCTGCTCGCCCCGATGTCGGAGGTGGCCGGACGGCTGGCGCCGCAGGTCGGCGCGTACCACCTGATGCGCTCGCAGGGCGGCAGGGGCGTGCTCATGGGCGGCGTGTCCGGTGTGCGGGCGGCGAACGTCGTGGTGATCGGCGCCGGGGTGTCCGGCATGAACGCCGCCGCCATCGCGCTCGGCATGCAGGCCGAGGTGCTGCTCCTCGACCGCAACATCGACAAGCTCCGCCAGGCGGACATGATCTACCAGGGCCACTGCCAGACGGTCGCGTCGAACACCCTGGAGATCGAGAAGGCCGTGCTGGAGGCCGACCTGGTCATCGGCGCGGTGCTGGTGCCGGGGGCCAAGGCGCCCACGCTGGTCACCGACGACCTGGTGAGCCGGATGAAGCCGGGCTCGGTGCTGGTGGACATCTCGATCGACCAGGGCGGCTGCTTCGAGGGCTCGCGGCCGACCACGCACGCCGAGCCGACGTACCGGGTGCACGAGTCGGTCTTCTACTGCGTGGCCAACATGCCGGGCGCGGTGCCGCACACCTCGACGTTCGCGCTGACCAACGTGACACTGCCGTACGCGCTGGCCGTCGCCGGCAAGGGGTGGCGCGAGGCGGTCCGTACGGACGCCGCCCTGGCCGCGGGCGTGAGCACCCACGAGGGACGCCTGACCAGCCGGCCGGTGGCCGAGGCGCACGGCCTGGAGTGGACGCCGCTGGAGGAGGTGCTGGCCTGAGCCGCGGCCCGCTGGCCGGCGACCTCCGGCGGAACCCCGGACAGACGTCGAGGGCCCGGCCGGAGCCGGGCCCTCGACATCTCGCGAAGGGGTGTTACTTGGACTGGCTGGGCGAGGGCGCCAGCGTCTCCATCGGGGTGTTGCCCGTCGGCGCGGGCGGCAGCGGAGCCTGGTCGGCCGTGGTGGTGATGGCGTCCTGGCCGCCGCAGATGGCGCCCGGCTCGGGGGTGTCACGGCCGTTCTGGTACTTCTTGATGAAGGCCGGGAGCTTCGGGTCGGACGGGTCCTGGAGCTTGAGCTGGTGGCCCCACGTCGAGGCGACGATCGGCGCCGGCAGGCCCGGGTAGGGGCTGACCAGCATGTAGTCCTGCTGGCCGGTGGAGGTGGCCACTTCCTTCAGCGCGTCGAGCTGCGCCTTGGGCAGGTCGGGGCGGTAGGTGATCCAGACCGCGCCGTGCTCCAGCGAGTGCACCGCGTGCTCGTTGTGGATCGGCTTGTCGTAGACCGCGCACTGCTGCCAGTAGTTGTTGTGCTCGCCGCCGACGGGCGGGGTCTCTTTGTAGGTGACCGTCTTGGCGACGTGCTGGCCGGCCTCGTACTTGTAGTTGGCCACCGCGTCGAGCGAGGTCGCGCGCGCCTGGTTGACCAGGTAGACGCCCACCACGCCGACGAGGAGCACGACGATGAGACCGCCCGTCCCCCACATGAGCAGTGCGGCGCGGCGTTGTTTGCGCTGCTGCTCGGCCCGCATCTTCTGCAGATGCTCGCGCCTCGCCTGCGCCTTCTCCTTCGTCATCGTCCCTCCAACGGCTACCTGACTCCGGTCACCCTATGCCCTACCGGCGTATGCGGAGAATAAGAGGCGCATAAGCGTCGGATCACAGCTTGCGCGGGCATGGGTACGCTGGACGAGCCATGGAAAAGCCCGCCAGAAAACCCGTTCTGATCGTCTGCGCCGTGCTGGTGCTCCTCGCCGCGGCGTTCCTGCTGTTCGGCCGCGACTCCACGCCCGGCGACTCCTCGCCCGAAGCCGGGTTCGCCCGCGACATGGCCACGCATCACGCGCAGGCCGTGGAGATGGCGTTCGTCATCCGGGACAAGAACCCGGCCAAGGAGATCAGGAACCTCGCCTTCGACATCATCACCACGCAGTCCAACCAGCGCGGCATGTTCCAGGGCTGGTTGCAGCAGTGGGGTCTCGACCAGGCGACCGACCAGCGGCCGATGGCCTGGATGGCGGGCCACGGCCACGGCGCCACGCCGGCGACGCCCGGCACCGCCCCCGGCACGATGCCGGGCATGGCCTCGCCGCAGGAGCTGGCCAAGCTCAAGGAGCTGCAGGGCGTCCAGGCCGAGGTGCTGTTCCTGCAGCTCATGATCCGCCACCACGAGGGCGGCGTGGAGATGGCCGAAGGGCTGCTCAAGCTGTCCAAGCGGGACGAGGTGGCCGGCATGGCCCAGAAGATCGTCCAGGGGCAGAGCGGTGAGATCAAGCTGATGACCGACCTGCTCAAGCAGCGGGGCGCGCAGCCGTACCCGTCGATCCTGGCCTCCTGAACCCCGCCCGGGGCGGCGTGAGAGGCTGGAGGCCCGGAGCGCGGAAGGGCGGGCGCCATGATCACCGCAAGGGCTGAGACGGTCGTCGTGGGGTCGGGCCCCAACGGGCTGATCGCCGCGGTCATGCTGGCCCGCGCCGGGCGCGAGGTGCTGCTGCTGGAGGCCGCCGACCGGTTCGGCGGCGGGCTGCGCTCCGGCGAGCTGACGCTGCCCGGCCGGGTGCACGACCTGGGCGCCACCGTGATGGCGATGGCGCTGGCCTCGCCGGCGTTGCGGGCGCTCGACCTCAAGGGGGTCGAGTTCGCCCATCCCCCGGTGGCCGCGGCCCATCCGCTCGACGACCGTCCGGCCGTGCTGCTGCACCGCGACGCGGCCCGTACGGCTGAAGGGCTCGGCAGGGACGGCCGGATCTGGCAGGCGACCGCGGGCGCGGCGGCGCGGGCCGGGTTCCCGCTGGTGGAGGTGCTGCTCAGCCCGCTCGGGCCGTGGCGGGCCGGGCCCCGCACGTTCGCGCGGGCGGCCGGGTTCGGGGCCGCGGCCGTGCTGCCGGCCACGACGTTCGGCCGGCGGGCGCTGCGCACCGTCGAGGGGCGGGCGCTGCTGGCCGGGCTGGCCGCGCACTCCATGCTCGACCTGCGCTCCCCCGTCAGCGCCGGGTACGGGCTGGTGCTCGGGGCGCTGGCCCACCTGGTGGGCTGGCCGGTGGTGCGCGGCGGCTCGCAGGTGCTGGCCGACGCGCTGGTGGCCGAGCTGCGTTCGCTGGGCGGCGAGGCGGTGACCGGCCACCGGGTCGAGCGGCTCGACGAGCTCGACGCCCGGACGGTGGTGCTCGACGTGACGCCCCGGCAGTTCCTCGCGATGGCCGACCTGCCCGCCGGTTACCGCCGCGGCCTGCGCCGCTACCGGTACGGGCCCGGCGTCTTCAAGCTGGACTGGGCGCTCGACGGCCCGGTGCCCTGGCGTGACCCGGAGGTCGCGCGGGCCGGGACCGTGCATCTGGGCGGGACGCTGGAGGAGATCGCGCTCGCCGAGGCGGAGGTCGCCGCCGGACGGCACTCGCCCCGCCCGTACGTGCTGGTCGTGCAGCCGTACGCGGCCGATCCGACCAGGGGCGGGCACACGCTGTGGGCCTACTGCCACGTCCCCAACGGCTCGGCCGTGGACATGACGGACGCCGTCGAGGACCAGATCGAGCGGTACGCGCCCGGCTTCCGCGACCGGGTGCTGGCCAGGCACGCCACCGGCCCCGCCGCCCTGGAGGCGGGCAACCCCAACCTGGTCGGCGGCGACATCGGCGGCGGGCTCAACGACCTGGTCCAGCTCGTGCGGCGGCCGGTCTGGTCGGCCGCGCCGTGGCGCACCCCGCTGCCGGGGGTGTTCCTCTGCTCGTCCTCGACGCCGCCGGGGCCCGGCGTGCACGGGATGGGCGGCTGGCAGGCCGCCCGCCTGGCCACGCAGGCGGAGCGGCACGCCTCCTGACCGCCGGTCAGGCCCGCATCTCCTCGGCGACCGCCGCCGCGAACGCGTCGACGTCCGCCTCGGTGGTGTCGAAGGCGCACATCCAGCGCACCTCGCCGGTCGCCTCGTTCCAGGTGTAGAAGCGGAAGCGCTTCTGCAGCCGCTCGGTGACGTCCGCCGGCAGGATCGCGAAGACCGCGTTGGCCTCCACGGGCCGGGGCAGCCTGACGCCCGGGATGCGCCCCACGGCCTCGGCCAGCCGCCGCCCCATGGCGTTGGCCTGCCGCGCGTTGCGCAGCCACAGGTCGCCCGAGAGCAGCGCCTCGAACTGCGCCGAGACGAACCGCATCTTGGACGACAGCTGCATGAACGTCTTGCGGATGTAGTCGACGCCGGTGGCCGCCGACGGGTTGAGCACCACGACGGCCTCGCCGTACAGCAGGCCGATCTTGGTGCCGCCGAAGGAGAGCACGTCCACGCCCGCGTCGGTGGTCAGGGCCCGCATCGGCACGTCGAGCGCGGCGGCGGCGTTGGTCAGCCGCGAGCCGTCGAGGTGGACGAGCAGGCCGAGCTCGTGCGCGTGGGCGCAGATCGCGGCGATCTCCTCGGGCGTGTAGACGGTGCCCCACTCGGTGGTGTTGGAGATGGACACCACCTTGGGCTGGGCCCGGTGCACGTCGCCGAAGCCCCACGCCTGGCGGTCGATCAGCTCGGGGGTGAGCTTGCCGTCGGGCGTGGGCACGGTGAGCAGCTTGATGCCGCCCGCCACCTCGGGGGCGCCGCCCTCGTCGGTGTGGATGTGGGCGCTCTCGGCGCAGATGACCGCCTCCCAGTGGGCGGTCATCGCGCGCAGCGAGACCACGTTGGCCGCCGTGCCGTTGAAGACCGGCCAGGCCCGCGCCCCGTCGCCGAAGTGCCGCTGGAAGACCTGCTGCAGCGCCTCGGTGTAGACGTCGTCGCCGTAGGCGATCTGGTGACCGCCGTTGGCCTGGACGATGGCCTGGAGGATCTCCGGGTGCACGCCGGCGTAGTTGTCGCTGGCGAACGCCTTGAGCTGGGGGTCGTGCCGGGGGATCAAGAAGTGAGGTCCAATCGGGTGCCGTTGATGTCTGCGGCGGGGCGGTCGTAGAGGCCGGCGATCGCCGCCGCCAGGTCGCCGACGTCGGTGAAGCCGGGGAACTTCGCCTCCGGCTTCGCGGCCCTCATCGCGTCGTTGACCAGGGCCTTCACCACCAGTATGACCGCTGCCGCGTTCGTGTCGGACAGCGCGTCGGCCAGGGAGAGCGTCCAGGCCTCCGAGGCCGCCTTGGCCGCCGCGTAGGCCGCGCCGCCCGCCGTGGGCCGCTGGGCGGCCTTGGCGGAGATGATCACGAACCGGCCGTTGTCGCTCTTGCGCAGCAGCGGCTCGAAGGCCAGCGACACGTGCTGGAGCGTGCGGATCAGCAGGTCGTGCAGGGCGTCCCAGTCCTCCAGGCGGGTGTCGGCGAACGTGCGCGAGCCGCGCCAGCCGCCGACCAGGTGGACCACGCCGTCGACCCGGCCGTGCTCGGCGTCGATCCGGGCCGCGAGGTCCTGGACGGCCGCGCGGTCGAGCAGGTCGACGTCGTCCTTGTCGACCCCGATCACGGTGTGCCCCTGCTTGCGGAAGTGCTCGGAAACGGCTTCCCCGGTGGGGCCGCCGGCCCCCGTCACCAGGATGATCATGCGCGGATCCCCTTAGTCGACTCGACCACGTCTGTCAGCTTACGGCGCAGGGCCTCGTAGAACATGCTGAGCGGGAACTCGTCCGGCAGCACCGCGTCCACCTTGGCCTTCTGCTCCTCGGGCAGGGCCTGGACGCCCTTGGCCCACACCGAGCCGGGGGCCGGCGGCACGTACGCGCTGACCAGCTCGTGCGCGGCCAGCCAGTGGGCCAGCTTGGACCGGTCGATGCTGTCGCGGTACAACTTCTCGACCTCGCCCCGCAGGTCGGCCACGCCGTCCGCGACCCGCTCCCAGTCGATCGTGAGCCGGTTGTCGGTCCAGCGGATGACGT
Organism: Nonomuraea sp. NPDC049624; assembly: GCF_040675255.1. Classification (NCBI taxonomy): domain Bacteria; kingdom Bacillati; phylum Actinomycetota; class Actinomycetes; order Streptosporangiales; family Streptosporangiaceae; genus Nonomuraea; species Nonomuraea sp. NPDC049624. The sequence goes on from NZ_JBFAOR010000006.1 coordinate 503,898, forward strand.
CGTTGCGGTGCAGGTACGCGAACAGCAGCTGGCCGCCCAGCCCGTCGTAGTTGCGCACCCGGTCACCGGTGACCGGGAACCTGAACAGCCGGTCGAACAGGATGGCGAGCTGCACGTACCGGGCGTGCGGCACGCCCTTGCCCTCCAGCTCCACGGCCTCGCCGAACGCCGTCAGGTCGCAGCGCAGCTCCTCCAGCGAGTACAGCCAGTACGGCATCCGCTGCTTGATCATGAACGGGTCGAACGGCAGGTCGCCATGGCTGTGCGTGCGGTCGTGGATCAGGTCCCACAGCACGAACGTGTCCTGGGCGAGCTGCTGGGAGTCCAGCAGGCGGGCGGCGTCCGGCGGCAGGTCGAGCCGGAGCGTGGCGGCGGCCGCCGCCGAGACCCGGCGGAACCGGGCGGACTCGCGGTCGGCGAAGATGCCGCCCCAGGTGAAGCGGGCCGGCGCCTGGCGCACCGCGACCGTCTCGGGGAACAGCACGGCCGAGTGGGTGTCGTAGCCGGAGGTGAAGTCCTCGAAGGCGATCGGCACGAACATCGGGTTGTCGTAGCCGCCCGCCTCCAGCCGGGCCAGCCAGTCGGGCCAGATGGTGCGGATCCAGACGGCTTCGAGGTTGCGGTTGAGGTTGCCGTTCTGGGTGTACATGGGGAACACCACGACGTGCTCCAGGCCGTCCACGCGCTGGGTGTCGGGGTGGAAGAGGTCCAGGGCGCGCAGGAAGTCGGGCACGCCGAGGTCCTGCTCGGCCCAGGCGGCCAGGTCGTCCTGGACGGCTTGGAGGTACGCGGCGTCATGGGGGAAATAAGGCGAAATTTCGCCCACCCGGCGGCCGATCTCGGCGACCAGCGCCTTGGCCCGCTCCTTCTCCTCCGGCACCGAGCCGTCCTTGACCTGCAGCGGGCGCAGCTCCTCCACGGCCTCCTTGAGCCGGGCGAACAGCGCGGCCTTGGCCTCGTCCCGGGAGCCGGCGGCCTCGTCGCCGCCGGGGACGCGGGCGGCCCAGGTGATCACGTTGCCCCAGAGCCTGCGGTGGTCGTAGTCCTCGATCGAGTCGTCGCCGAACAGGTCGGAGTCGGCGAACACGACGACCCGGCCCTTGCCGTGCCGCAGGGCGACGGCCAGCGGCGCGCCCGCCGGGTCGGCGGTGGCCGAGGTGGCGAACAGGACCGTCGCCTCCTGCGGGGCGGTCAGCACGCCCGAGCGGTAGAAGCAGGCCCGCTGCACGCCGGCCAGCACGCCGTCGCCCGTGGCGCGCTCGGCCAGCACCCAGGTGGCGACCTCGCGGTGGGCGTTCCTCGGGTCGCGCACGGTCGTGTGACCGACGCCGACGCCGAAGCGGGCGAGCAGCTCGGCGACGTTGTTGCCGTACTTGTCCTGCTCCTCCTCGGCCAGCACCACGAGCCCGCCGCCCTCGGCCACGAACGCCTCGACGGCGTCCAGCTCGGCGGGGGCGAAGACGGGGCTGCCGTGGCCGGTGGTGCGCTCCCACCGGTCGCCGGACGGGTGGGCGATCACCAGGACGTCCTGGCCGGCCAGCGCCCCGGCCGTGAGGGCGCCCTCGGTGTGGGCGAGCACGTCGTGCCCCAGATGGCGCAGCGCGGCGGCCGCGCGCGCGTAGCTGTTGTCGTCGGGGTGGGCGGGATTGATGGTCTCGGCGACGTCGCGGCGGATGGTCCACGACTCGCTGTGGGCCTCGTCGAACAGCACGCGGGGGAACGATGGCATGAAATATCTCCTGTTGCTACCGCCTTCTCACGGAAAATATACACATACGTACCCCCCTGTCCGTCAAACCTCAGGCCGCACCAGGGCGCACAACCCCTGATTCGTAGGCGAAGACGACCGCCTGGGCCCGGTCCCGCAGGCACAGCTTCATCAGCACCCTGGCGACGTGCGTCTTGACCGTGGCCTCGCCGACGTACAGGTCTCTGGCGATCTCGGCGTTCGTCAGCCCCCTGGCCAGCAGCCGCAGCACCTCCAGCTCGCGCGGCGTCAGCTCGGCCAGCATCGGCGAGGGCGTGGGGTCGGCGCGCCCGGCGAACGTGGCGATCACCCGGCTGGTCACGGCCGGGTCGAGCAGCGCGTCGCCGGCGTGCACCACCCTGATCGCCTCCAGCAGCTGCTCGGGCGGCGACACCTTGAGCAGGAACCCGCTGGTGCCGGCGCGCAGCGCGGCGTAGAGGTTCTCGTCGGTGTCGAACGTCGTCAGCGTGATGACCTTGGGCGGCGAGGGCGTGTCCAGCAGCTCCTTGGCCGCGGCGAGCCCGTCGAGCCGCGGCATGGAGATGTCCATCAGGACGATGTCGGGTCTGGTGCGGCGGGCCACCGCGATGGCCTCGCGTCCGTCGCCGGCCTCGCCGACGACCTCCATGCCGGGGTCGCTCTCGACGACCATGCGCAACCCGGCCCTGACCATCGCCTGGTCGTCGGCGATGACGATTCGTATGCCCACAGGCGGAGGGTAGACGGCCGATGCCCGGCTTGGACACCCAGGTCAAGCCGGGCACAAGTCAGTTACAAGTCTACGAAAGGCGCACGCTCTGCCTGATGCGCGTCTGGACGGCGTCGTCGCAGGTGTTCTTGGCGCAGAAGTACATCACGAGCATGGTCTTGGGCTGACGGTCGATGACGTAGCTGACGAATCCCAGCCGGGTGCCGCCGGCCGGGTCGTGCAGCACGCCGTCGAAGCGGGTGGCCGGGCTGCTGCCCGCCTGGTCCTGGACCGGCTTGCCCAGATCCACCTGGCCGGGCAGCAGGTTGTCCATCTTGCTCTTCATCTGCTCGGAGTCGCCGCCCGCGTCGAGGGTGTCGGAGACCTGGACGTACACGCCCACGGCGCTGTCGGGATCGTCGGCGACGATCTGGGAGATCGCCGACCAGTCGGCGCCGGGACCGGCCACGAACAGCGACTCGAACTCGGTGGCGTGCGGCGAGGCCACGGCGAACAGGTCCTGGTGGGTGCGCGCGGTCCAGTCGCCGGGGTACTCGAAGGCCAGCGGCGCGGCGGCGCTGGCGGCGTAGCGCGACCAGGTGTCGCCGCGGTGGTTGAAAATGATCATCGCGACCAGCGTCAGCGCGGCCACGGCGGCCACCAGCGTGACCACCACGATAGGCAGCCGCCCCGGCCGTCTGGCCGGCGCCGTGGGATGGGTGGGGGCGGCGCGCCGGGAATGGTCCTCGTGCGGCCCCGAGGGCTGCCCCAGGCCGTGCGGGCCCGTCCCTGGCACCGCGTACGGGCTCTGCTGCGGCCCGGTCTGAGGGACGGCCTGGGGCCCCGTACGAGGGCCCGTCAGCGGGCCCGCCGCTCCCGGCACCGGCGCCGCGTGCGGGCCGGTGCGCGGGACGGCGTGCGGGACCAGATGCGGCCCCGACGGGTGCCGGCCGCCCGGCTCGGCCTCCTGGCCGCTGATCGCGTCGCGCAGCGCGGTCACGAACTCGGCGCAGGTGGCGTAACGCTGCTCGGGCGCCTTGGCCAGCGCGCGCGCCATCACGACGTCCACCTGCGGCGGCAGCTCGGGACGCAGCTGCGACAGCGGCGCGGGCTGCTCGGCCAGGTGCGCCCACAACAGCGCGATGTCGTTCTCCCGCTGGAACGGCAGCCGCGCGCTCAGCGCCTCGTACACCACGCAGGCCAGCGCGTACTGGTCGCACCGGCCGTCGATGTGCTCCTTGTTGATCTGCTCGGGCGACATGTACCGGGGCGTGCCGATGAACTGGTCGGTCTGGGTCAGGCCGGAGATCGACGAGCGGTGCTTGGTGATGCCGAAGTCGGTCAGGTAGACGTGGTCGCCGGCCAGCAGGATGTTGGCCGGTTTCACGTCGCGGTGGATCAGGTCGTGGGCGTGCGCGGCGTCGAGCGCGGCGGCCGTCTGGGCGAAGATCTGGCTGGCCTGGGCGAGCGGCAGCGGGCCCCGGTCGTAGATGAGCCGGCGCAGGTCGAGGCCGTCCACGTAGCGCATGGCGATGTACAGCACGCCGTCGGCGTCGGCGTTGGCCTCGTAGATGGGGATGATGTTGGGGTGCTCGATGCTGGCGACCGTCCTGGACTCCAGGATGAAGCGCTGGCGGAACCTGTCGTCCACGGAGAGCACCGGGTTGAGGATCTTCAACGCCACGCGGCGGCTGAGCCGGGGGTCGAGCGCCAGGTAGACGACGGCCATGCCGCCCTTGCCGACGATGTCCTCGATGTAGTATCCGGCCACCTCCTGGCCGATGAGCGATCTGTCGTTCAATTGCATCACGTCTCGATGGGATGGCCGCAGTAGCCGCAGAATCGATGGGCCGGGCCGAGCCTCATGCCGCACGAGGTGCAGTACTTGACCGGCGGCGAGTCGGGGGCGGTCATCACCTGCTGCTGCTGCGGGACCGCCAGGAACGGCTGCGAGCGCCGTACGACGACGGTCTGGCTCGCGCCCTCGTCGAAGGGCGAGGGCGCCGGCAGGGGCTCCGGCAGCTCGACCGGTCTGTCCGGGGCCCGCCGCCGCCACAGCAGGAACACCAGGCCGGCCCCGGCGATGAGCAGCAGCCCGGCCGCCACCAGGAACGGCCACAGCGGCGTGGAGCGCGACGGGGGCGCCGCCGCCTGCTTGGTGCCCTGGTCCTCGGGCCCGCCGCGCTTGGCCAGCGACGTCTTGAGCAGCGTGGCGGCCACCACGTTGCCGGGGTAGAGCTCCAGCACGCGCTGGAAGCCCGGCGCCGCCTCGGTGTAGTACCTGGTGTGGTAGCGGGTCAGCGCGGCCTCGAAGGCGGTGTCGATCGCGCCCCGGCGCGGCGCGACCTTGGCCGCGGCCAGGGTGGCGGTGATCTCCCTGACGCCCAGCATGGTGGCCGACTTGCCGCCGCCGATGAGCATGCCGATGACGTGCCCGTCCTTGTCGCCGATCACCGGCGCGCCGGCCAGGCCCTGGTCGGCCAGCGCGCCCAGCTTGACCGGCTCGTCCACCTTCTTCTCCGGGTCGGCGAACGGCCTGCCGGACACCCCGGCCTGGCCGCCCTTGGCCAGGTGGGCGATCTGCACGGTCTCCTGGACGCCGGGCCCCGGCCGGCCGAGGAAGCCGGCCACGTTGGTCGGCGAGCCCTCCTGCTCGGGCACCTTGTCGGCGAGCGGCGCGGTCGGCATGCCGACGCTGCCGGCGGCGGGCGTGAGCGGGACCAGCACGGCGGGGGTGTCGGGGGTCTTGCCGGCCTTGATGCACTTGTACTTCAGGCCCTGGCCGGGCGGCGAGACGTTGGTGAACACCGTGATGTCGGTGGTCACGTCGATGATGCAGGTGGCGGTGCTGGTCTTGGGCGGGTAGCACTCCTGCAGGTGGTGGTCGAGCAGGTCGTCCTTGAGCTTGTGCTTCTGGTAGTCGAGCGGGATCTTGACCTTGTGGTGCTCGGCGAAGATCTTGTTGGCGGCGTAGACGGCGACGTCATCGGGGTTGACGGCGTTGCGCCTGAGCGTGACGACGTCGCCCTCGGGGTTGACGACCGTCCCCGTGCCCGAGGCGAACGGGATGTCGTAGGAGCGCTCCACGTGTTTCAGCTCGCCGATGTGGTCGAGCAGGGTGATCTCCACATGGGACACCGCCTCCACCCGCACCACGGCCGGCGTCACCAGGTCGGTGATCCCGCTGGGATGGTTGTGGGCCGCGGCGGGAAGAGCCGCGGGGATCGCGAGCAGCACGAGCGCCGCCGCCACGCTGCCCGCCAGAGCTGTGATGCGCGCCATCTTGGCTCCAAACACTGAATAGGTCCAGGTTCCCAATCAGATGCCGTAAGTCAATAGATCGATACATAGACAAGCGCTTGCTCGGGGATCTACCGTACCGGGATGGGGTTCGCGATCGGCGTCGACGTCGGCGGCACCTTCACCGACGTGGTCCTGAGCGGCCCCGGCGGGGTCGTCGCCGTGGCCAAGTGTCTGAGCACCCACGACGACCCCATCGCGGGCATACTCACCGGCGTTACTCGCGCGCTCGGATCCGTGGACCCCGCCCGGGTCACCCGGGTCGTGCACGCCACCACGCTGGCGACCAACGCGGTGCTCGAACGCACCGGCGCGCGGGTGGCGTTCGTGACCACCCGGGGCTTCCGCGCCGCCGTCCCGCTCGGCCGTTACGCCCGCGTGGAGGAGGACCGGTACGACCTGCGCTTCACCCCGCCCCCTCCCCCGGTCGCGCCCGGCGACTGCTTCGAGGTGGACGAGCGCGTCTCGGCCCGCGGCGCCGTGCTGACCCCCCTGGACCCCGGCTCGGTGCGGCGGGCCGCGGCGGAGATCGCCCGGCGCGGCATCACCTCGGCGGCCGTCTGCCTGCTGCACTCCTACGCCGAGCCCGCCCACGAACGGCGGGCCGCGGCGATCCTGCGCGAGCACGTGCCGCACGTGGTGGCCTCCTGCGAGATCTGGCCCGAGATCCGCGAGTACGAGCGCGCCACCACCACCGTCATGTCCGCCTACATCGGCCCGCTGATGACCTCCTACCTGTCGCGCCTGCGCGAGCGCCTGGCCGCGGTCGGGATCGACGCGCCCGTGCACGTCATGGAGTCCGGCGGCGGGGTCGTCTCGGCCGAGCTGGCGGCCCGGCGCGCGGTGTCCACCATCGAGTCGGGCCCGGCCGCGGGGGTGCTGGCGGCGGCCGGGACCGGGCTGCCGGACGTGATCTCGTTCGACATGGGCGGCACGACGGCCAAGGCGTGCGTGGTGCGCGGGGGGCGTCCGGAGATCACCCACGAGTTCCACGTGGGCGGCAAGGGCAGCTTCGGCGGGCGGCGGGCGGGCACCGGCGTGCCGATCAAGACCCCGGCCATCGACCTGGCCGAGGTCGGCGCGGGCGGCGGCAGCATCGCGTGGCTGGACCCGGCGGGCGCGCTGCGCGTCGGGCCCCGGTCGGCGGGCTCCTCCCCCGGTCCCGCGTGCTACGGGCTCGGCGGCGGCGAGCCGACGGTGACCGACGCCGACCTCGTGCTCGGCTACCTCTCCTCGGCCTCGACGCCGCTGTCGGCGCCGCTCGCGGCCAAGGCCGTGGACCGGCTGGCCGGGCCGCTCGGGGTGTCGCGGGAGGAGGCCGCGCACGCCGTGCACGAGATCGTCAACGCCTCGATGGCCGCGGCCGTGCACGTGGTGACGGTCCAGCGCGGGATCGACCCGCGGGGGTTCGCGCTGGTGGCGTTCGGCGGCGCGGGGCCGATGCACGCGGCCGGGGTGGCGCGGCGGTTCGGGATCGCGACGGTGGTGGTGCCCGCGTACTGCGGGGTGGCCTCGGCGGCCGGGCTGCTGGCGGGGGCGCTCTCGACGGACCGGGTGTTGTCGCGGCTGGAGGCGGCCGACCCGGAGGAGGTCTTCGCCGCGCTGGCCGCCGACGCCGCCGCCGATCTGGGCGTCGCCCGGGTGCGGGTGGCCCGGTCGGTGGACGTGCGGTTCAAGGGCCAGTCGCACGACCTGACCGTGGACTGGGCGGAGTCGCGGGAGGAACTGGCCTCACGATTCTTCGCGAAATATGCGCAGGTGTATGGGATTGTCCAGCAGGGCGAGATCGAGCTGGTCAGCTACCGCGTCCGCGTCACCGACGCCGCCACGCCCACCCCCACCCCCACCCCCGGCCCCGGCCCCGCTCCCGCCCGGCCCGCGCCGTCCGGTGGCGGCGCGGAGGGGGGCAGGAGGGCGTACTTCCCCGAGGCCGGGGGGTGGCTGGACGTCCCGGTGCACACGCGGCGGACGCTGGACCGGGTGCGCGGCCCGGCGATCGTCGAGGACGCCGAGTCCACGATCGTCGTCCCGCCCGGCTGGCGGGCCGCGGCGGAGCCGTCGGGCGCCGTGCGCCTGACCCTGGAGGATGCGCCGTGAACGACGCGCTCACCGCCGAGGTGCTGAGGAACGCGCTGGTCGTGGCCGCCGAGGAGGCCAGCATCGTGGTGGTGCGGTCGGCGTACTCGACGTTCATCGTGGAAGGCTCCGACGCCTCGGCGGCGATCCTGGACGCCGGGGGCCGCCTGGTCGCGCAGTCCATGGCGACCACGCTGATGAACAGCATGGCCCTGAAGGCCGCGCTGCCTGAGCTGCTGAAGGACGTCCCGCCGCACACCATGCGGCCCGGCGAGGCGTACGCGCTCAACGACGCCTACCGGGGCGGCGTGCACACCAACGACCTGCTGGTCTACCGGCCGGTGTTCGCCGGCGGGGTCCCCGCGTACTTCACCGCCACCATGATCCACGTCTCCGACCTGGGCGGGCTGTCGGCCGGCGGGATGGCGCCGCTGGCCACCGACATCTTCCTCGAAGGGCTCCAGCTCCCGCCGGTCCGCCTGGCCACCCGGGACGGCCTCGAACCGGCGGTGGAGGCCGTCCTGCGGGCCAACAGCCGCACGCCCGACAAGGTCATGGGCGACGTGCGGGCGCTGGTGGCCGGGACGGCGGTCGCGGCGGCCCGCGTGGCGGCCCTGATGGCCGAGTACGGCGTGGCGGGCCTGGCCGCGGGCGTCGAGGACTACCTGGACCACACCGAGACCAGGACCCGCGCGGCGCTGGCGGAGCTGCCCCGGGGGCGGTTCGAGGCGTCGTACCCGATCGACGACGACGGGGTGCGGCCGGGGGTGGCGCACCACGTACGGGTCGCCGTCACGCTCGGCGGGGACGCGGCCGTCCTCGACTTCACCGGCACGGGGCCGCAGGTGCCCGCCGCGATCAACGCCTCGGCGTCGCAGTCGCTGGCGGCGGCCGTCTTCGCGGTGCGCTGCTTCCTGGACCCGACGATCCCGATGAACGACGGCTGCCTGCGCGCGATCGAGGTCGTCCTGCCGGAGGGCTCCCTGCTGAACGCCCGTTCCCCGTATCCGTGCGGCGGCCGGTACGTCCCCATCTACGCCGCCATGGAAGCCGTGTTCCAGGCGATGTCGGACGCGATGCCGGACCGCGCGATCGCGGCCAGCGGGATCCTCCAGCCGTTCTCGATCGCCGCGGTGGGGGCGCCGTACTGGATCCACCTGTCCTACGACTTCGGCGGGGTGGGCGCCCGGCAGGGGCTGGACGGGCCGGACGCGACGGGCGTGCACTTCGGCATCGGCCGCAACTCGGTGCCGCAGGCCGAGCCGGTGGAGAGCCGCTGCCCGCTGATCGTGGAGTCGGTCGGGACGATCGCCGACTCCGGCGGCCCCGGCCGCTTCCGGGGCGGGCTCGGCTCGCGTACCGTCTACCGCTTCCTGGCCGACTGCCACGTCACCACCCGCGGCGACCGCCTCCGCCTCCCGCCCCCGGGCCGCGACGGCGGCCTGCCCGGCAGGGTGGGCGGCTTCCACAAGCGCCACCTGGACGGGCGGGTGGAACGCCTGGCCTCGAAGGTCAACAACGTGCGGTTCGTGGCGGGCGAGGCGTTCGTCGTTGAGACCACGGGCGGCGGCGGCCTCGGCCCCCCGTCGGAGAGGGACCCGGCGGCGATCCTGGCCGACCTGGAGTCAGGCCACATCACCCCCGAAGGCGCCGCGACCGACTACGGCTTCGAACCCCGCGGGGCGACCAGAACGGCCGGATCGAAGCTCACCGGATAGGGCGCCGAGAGACTGACCGTGGTGCCCGCCTCGTACGCGACGGGCCCCTTGTAGGAGTCGTCGTCGAGCTCGTGGACGTAGAGCGTCGGCCCCTCGTCGGGCTCCACACGCCAGTAGACGGGGATTCCGGCTGCCGCGTAGGCCGCCGCCTTGGTGGTCCTGTCGAAGGCCCGCGTGCCGGGGCTGACCACCTCCACTGCCAGCAGCAGGTCGCTGGGGGCGAACATGAGCGGCACCGACTCGCACGCCTTCTCCGGCACGACGGCGAGGTCGGGGATGTAGAAGTCCTTCTCGCCGGGACGCACGTTGACAGTCGTCAACGCCTCCAGCCCGAGGGGGGCCGCGTCGTCGAGGATCACCAGTAGCCGAGAGATCACTCGCTGGTGCAGGGGGGTGGGGGCAGGGCTCACTACTAGGCTCCCGTTGAAGAGCTCATAACGGTTCCCGTCGTCGGGGAACTTGAGCAGGTCGTCGACTGTGAACGGCGGCGCGCCGGGAAGAACGGTGCGCCTCGTTGTCGGTTCGATCGCCAATGCGGTCACCCACTCAGTATCGGGAGTCACGCCCTCGTCGACATCGTACTTCCCGAAGATAGTCACCTGTAGTCACCGGGGCGCCACGCCTCGGCGCCGCGGCGGACGGCGGTGTGGACGGCGCGGGCCGCGCGGGCGCCCCACTCCGAGCGGGGCCCGCCGAAGAGCTGCTCCGGGCCGTCCTGCGGCACCACCACGCAGACGGCGTCCGAGGCGGTGCCCGTGCAGGGGTAGCCGGCCTCGATCAGCGCCTGGGTCTTGGCCTCCGTGACCGTCATGACCAGGTTCACCAGGGCGGCGTCCGTCATGGCGACGGGCAGGACGGTCACGATGTTGACGGTGCCCGCCCGCATGGGGGCGAGTTCGGGGTCGGCGGCGCCCTCGGGGGCGGCGGCCCAGGTGGGGACGCGCAGCCCGACGGTGGCCACGGCCTCCGCTCCCCCGTCGGCGGCCCGCACGTACCGGTCGACGGAGGCGGCGGTCAGCATGCCGACGCCGGTGCCGGGCGGGCCCAGCTCGACCAGGTGGTCCACCGGGTCCATCCGCGCGTAACCGGCCACGACCTGGGCGTTCAGCACCCATTCGCGGGGGCCGATGCCGCCGCCGAGCATGGCCGAGGAGATCATGCGGAAGCCGGGCCCGAACTCCCACAGCAGGGAGCCCAGCCGGGTCCCCTCCTCCACGCGATAGGTCAGCTTCACGTCCCACCTCGCACCAGGTGCACCACGGGCCGCCCGTCGGGGCCCGGCTCGATCTTGACACGGGCGTCGAAGTGCCGGCCGATCAGCGCCTCGGTGAGCACCTGTTCGGGGCGGCCCGTGGCGGCGGCGTGCCCGTCGGCCAGCAACATCAGGCTGTCGGCGTACAGGCCGGCCACGGTCAGGTCGTGCAGGGTGGTGACGACGGTCAGGCCGTCGGCGCGGCGCAGGCGGTCGACCAGTTCCAGCACCTGCTGCTGGTGGCCGAGGTCGAGCGCGGTGGTGGGCTCGTCGAGCAGCAGCACGGGGGCCTGCTGGGCCAGCGCCCTGGCCAGCACGACGCGCTGGCGCTCGCCGCCGGACAGCTCGCCGACGCGGCGTCCGGCGAAGGAGGTCAGGTCCAGCCGGTCCAGCACGGAGGCGGTCACCTCGCGGTCGTGCCGGCTCTCCCGTCCCAGGTAGGGGATGTACGGCGTGCGTCCCAGCAGGGCGTAGTCGAAGACCGTCATGTCGGGCGGCAGGGCGGGCGTCTGCGGGGCGTAGGCCAGCAGCCGGGCGCGCTCGCGGGGCCTGAGCGCGGCGAGCGGGCGCTCGTCGAGCACGACCTCCCCCTGGTGCGGGACGATCGCGCCCATGACGGTCTTGAGCAGCGTGGACTTGCCCGCGCCGTTGGGCCCGATGATCGCCAGCCACTCGCCGCGCCGCACGTGCGCGTCGACGCCGGTCAGCACGTCGCGCTCGCCCAGGCGCACCGACAGGGCCCGTACGCCGATCACGTGGCCACCCGCCTGGTCATGCGCAGGACGCCGACGAAGAACGGCGCCCCGACGAACATCGTGACGACCCCGATGGGCAGCTCGGCCGGCGCGATCACGGTACGGGCGATGAGGTCGGCCGCCACGAGGAAGGCCGCGCCGCCGATCAGCGACAGCGGCAGCACGATCCGGTACGAGCCGCCCGCCAGCCGCCGGACGACGTGCGGCACGACCACGCCGACGAACCCGATGAGCCCGCTGACCGCGACGGCCGACGCGGTGGCCAGGGAGGCGGCCACGAGGACGGTCAGGCGCACCCGGCCGGCCCGTACGCCGAGGCTGCCGGCCTCCTCGTCGCCGACGCTGAGCACGTCCAGCATCCGGCCGTGCAGCAGGAGCAGGACGGAGGAGACCGCGGCGTACGGCAGCACCAGCAGGAGCTGGTCCCATCCGCCGCCGACGTCGCCGAGGATCCAGGAGTAGATGCGCTCCAGCTCCTCGACCTTGAGCTGCTGGACGAACGTCTGGATCGCGGTCAGGAACGACGTGACCGCCACCCCGGCCAGCACCAGGGTCGCCGTGCCGCCGCCGGTGCCGCCGCCGGAGCGGCCGGCCGCGTTGCCCAGCGTGTACGCCAGGAACACCCCGCCCACCGCCCCGGCGAAGGCGGCGACGGGGATGCTCGCGCTCGAGCCGGGCAGCAGCACGATGGCCAGCGTCGTGGCCAGCCCGGCGCCGGAGGCGGCCCCCAGCAGGTACGGGTCGGCCAGCGGGTTGCGGAACACGCCCTGGTACCCGGCGCCGGCCATGGCCAGCAGGCCGCCGACGACCGCGGCGACGAGCACCCTGGGCAGGCGCAGCTCGTACAGCAGGCCCTGCTCGACCGGGGCGAGGCCCGAGTCGGCCGCGACGAACGGCAACCAGTCCACCACCTGGAGGACCACCTGCCACGGCGAGATGTCCGCCGCGCCGCCGAGCAGCCCGGCGACCATCGTGAGGGCCAGCACGGCGAGGGCGCCCGCCACCCAGACGGGACGCGCCCTCGACGGCTGCGCCTTGCCTGTCACGCTCAGCCCGCGCCGCCGGCCTTGGCCACGGCCGCGCCGATCGCCTGGGCCAGGTCCACGACGCGCGGGCCCCAGCGGGAGGCGAGGTCGTCGTCGAGCTGGATCACCTGGTCGTTCTTGACGGCCGACAGGTTCTTCCAGCCGGGCCGCTTGACCAGCGTCTCCTTGCTCTGCTGGCAGCACTTGACGTCGGCCAGGAAGATCAGCGCGGGGTCGGCCTGGGCGACGAACTCGGCCGACAGCTTGGGGTAGCCGCCCGCCGCGTCCGGGGCCTGGTCGGCGATGTTGGTCAGCCCGAACATGGCGTAGACCTGGCCGATGAACGTCTTGGACGTGGCCGCGTACGGCGTCTGGTCCAGCTCGTGGTAGTAGGTGAGCTTCTTGTCCTTGGGGGCGTCGGCGGCCAGCTTGGCCATGGCCGCCTTCATGCCGGAGACGACCTCGTCGGCCTTAACCTTGTTGCCGGTGGCCGCGCCGATCTCAGTGATCTCCTCGTACGCCTCCTCCAGCCCGGTCGCGGCCGGTTCGAGCAGGACGGGCACGTTCACCTTGGCCAGCTCGGCGACGATCTTGTCCTGGTCGTTGGAGAGGATGACCAGGTCGGGCTTCTTGGCGATGATCGCCTCGACGTTCGGCTTGAAGCCGGACAGGTCGCTCTTGGGCGCCTCCGGCGGGTAGTTCGACTGGTCGTCCACCGCGACGACCTGGGGGCCGGCGCCGACCGCGAACAGCGTCTCGGTGTGGGTGGCCGAGAGCGAGACGATACGTTCGGGCTTCTTGGCGAGGGTGACCTTGCCGTTGCCCGCCTCGACGGTGACCGGGAAGTCCCCGGCGCCCGCAGCCGCGGTGGTGGGAGGGGGGCTGTCGGGGGAGTTCGAGGGGGCGACGTTGGCGCCGGTCTGGCCACATCCGGCCAGGACGAGCGTTCCCAGCAGCGCGCCCGCGAAGGCCGTGCGTACGGGCCTCACGAGTAGTCCTTTCACACTGTCGGAACCGAGAGACCCGCGATGAGCGACGGATCACCCTTTTCCACGAGGGTTGATGACGTCGGCGCAGAGGCAGGCGACCTGGCTATGACAGTTGCGGGACAGCGCCGGAATCGCACCGGACTTCGCTGCAGCACTGCGCGTCGGACAAACGTTATCAATGCCCCAGACGTCCTCGACGTCAAGGGGTCTCGGGGGCAGACGCGCGAAGGCCCCGGGTCAGGCGGCGAGCTGCGCCTCCGCGACGGCGATGATCTCCTGGAGGCGCAGGCCGTGCGCCGCGTCCAGCGGGTGGCCGCCGCCGCGCCGGACGGTCTGGGCGAACTCCTCGGCCACAACCTCGAAGGGGTCCTCGTCGCCGGGCAGCAGGACGGCGTTGCCGGTCCTGCCGTACACCTCGAAGGTCGAGGGCGGCAGGTCGCCGACGGCCGCCATGCACAGGGACGCCTCGCTGACCGCGCCGCCCTCGTGCTCCAGCAGCAGGCCGGTCCAGCCCAGCGGGTTGCCGTGCGCGCGCACGCCGACGACCGGGCCGAGCGCGGCGTCGAGCAGGTCGATCACGTGCGGGCCGACGTCCAGCAGGGCGCCGCGCTCCAGCCTCCACGGGGTGGCGAACGGGTTGCCGCCGAGCAGCGCGCCGGAGATGTTGGCGGCGTGCCCGCCGAACGGCTGGATCTCGGCGCAGCGGGCCAGGAACGTGCGGGTCGGGGTGGCGTAGCGCATGGTGAGCATCATCTGCGAGGGCACGCCCGTCTCCGCCACGGCCTCGGCCACCCGCATGGCCCCCTCGACGGAGTCGGCGAGCGGCTTCTCCAGCAGCAGCGCCTTGCCCGCGTGGGCGGCGCGGACGGCCAGCTCGGCCTGCACGCCGGGCGGCACGCAGAACGCCACGGCCTCGCAGGCGTCGAACAGCTCCTCGACCCGCTCGTACACGGGGGCGCCGAGCCTGGCGGCCTGCTCGGGGCGGCGGGCCCAGACGCCGGCCAGCCGGGTGTGGGGGCCTTTGGCCAGCATCGGCGCGTGCGCCATCTCAGCCCAGGGCCCTGCCCCGATCAACCCGACCGCGACCGGCTCCATCCGTCCCCCTAAGTCCGCTTTTCTCCAGACCTTAGATCCCCCGTCCGGTCTCCCGTCCATCGGCCCCTCCGGTCAGGCGCGGGAGCGGTGGATGGCGTGTTCCGGGCGGTGGACGAGGGTGCCGCCGTCGAGGGCGATGGTCTGGCCGGTGATGCAGCGGGACTCGGCCGAGGCCAGGAAGCCGACCAGGTCGGCCACGTCCTCGGGGGCGCAGGGCCAGGGCAGGAGGCGTTCGGCGGCCTTGTCGGCGAGCTGCTCCGGGGTGAGGGCGCGCTCGGCGGCGGCGGTCATGACCAGGGCGGGGGCGACGGCGTTGCAGCGGATGCCGCGGGCGCCGTACATGGTGGCGACGTAACGGGTGAAGCCGACCAGGGCCGCCTTCGAGGTGCCGTACGCGGCATGGTCCACGTCGCCGGTCAGGCCCGACACCGAGGACGTCAGGACGATCGCGCCGCCGTCGCGCATCACCGGGACGACGTGCTTGACCAGCAGCATCGCGCCCCGCAGGTTGACCTCCATCGTGCGGTCCCAGACGGCGGCGTCCATGGCGGTCAGGTCGCGGTCGCGGCCGTAGACGTCGCGGTCGAGGCAGGCGGCGTTGGAGTGCAGCACGTCCACCCGGCCGAAGGCGGCCACCAGCGCGGCCACCGACTCCTCCACCTGCTTCTCGTCCGACACGTCGCAGGTCAGCGCCATGGCGGCGCCGCCCCGGGCGCGTACGGCGGCGGCGGTGGCCCGGGCGGGGGCGGCGCGCAGGTCGAGCACGCCCACCCGGGCGCCCTCGGCGGCCAGCCGGGCCGCGCACGCCGCGCCGATGCCGGACCCCGCCCCCGTCACCAGCGCCACCCGCCCGCCGAACCGCCCCTCGGACCGCCCGCCGGGCCCCGCGCCGGGGGGATCCGCGGTCACCACTCCACCTCCAGCGCGCTCAGCCCGCGCCCGACCAGCGACCTGCGGTAGGCGACGGGCGCGTCAGGGGCGAGCCGCAGGCCGGGCAGGCGGCGCCCGAGGACGTCGAGCGCGGTGCGCAGCTGCAGGCGGCCGAGCGCCGCCCCGACGCAGAAGTGGATGCCGTACCCGAAGACCAGGTGGTCGGCGGCGTTGGGACGGTCGATCACGAACCGCTCCGGGTCGGGGAAGACGGTCTCGTCGTGCCCGGCCGAGTCGGTGGACAGCAGGACGAGCGAGCCCGCCGGGATCGTCACGCCGTGCAGCACGACGTCCTGGACGGCGTGCCGGAAGGAGCCCAGCGAGGCGCCGTCGATCCGCATGCACTCCTCGACCGCCCCGGGGATCAGGGCGGGCGGCACCGGCCAGGCGTCCTCGCGCAGCAGCCGCAGCACGCTGTTGCCGAGCTGGTTGGGGACGGTGTCGTTGCCCCCGAGCAGGATCGTGGAGATCAGCTCGACGACCTCCCGATGGCTCAGCTCGTCGCCGATCAGCGAGGTCATCAGGGACGTGAAGTCGTCCCGCGGCTCCTTGGCGCGGGCGGCCACCAGGCGGTCGACGTAGTCGAGGTAGGCCAGGAAGCTGTCGGCCAGCTCGAGCTGGCGGGCCGGCGGCTGCGGCGACAGGAACAGCAGGAACCAGTCCTTGACGTGCGCCTGCACGAACGCCTCGTCGGCCGCGGGCACGCCGATGAAGCGGGCGGTCAGCTTGACCGACGGCTCGTGCCCGATCTCGGCGACGAAGTCGGCCCGGCCCCTCGGCGCGACCCGGTCGAGGACGTCCTCGTTCAGCCGCCGGAAGCGCTCCTCCATGGCGGCGACGGCCCGCGGCGTGAAGGCCCGGGAGACCGAGCGGCGCAGGCGGGTGTGGTCGGGCGGGTCCACGTTGGCCACGAAGCTGGACAGGAACGAGCCGTGCTCGCCCAGCCTGGCGCGGGTCTGCGGGGTGAGGCTGCGGGAGATCGTCAGCGACCCCTCGGAGGAGAAGCGGGCCGGGTCGCCGTACGCGGCGCGCACGTCGGCGTGGCGGGTCAGCACGTACGCGTCCAGGTGCTCGCTGCGGAACACCGGCCGCCCGGAGCGCAGGCGGCGCAGGAAGTCGTACGGCGCGGCGACGTGCCAGTCGGCGGCGACGTCGAAGTCCTGCGCCGAGGCGGGGGTCGTCGCAGAGGTCATCGCAGGATCCTCCTGGGGTTGTCGACGAGCATCTGGTGGAGCTGGTCGCCGGTGACGCCGCGGCTGCGCAGTTCGGGCACGACGTCGCGGGAGATGTGCAGGAGGTGGTAGTTCGGGTGGCGACGCCGTACGACGTCGGGATCGAACCGGTCATTGAAACAGTACGAATCATGACCTAGAACCATTTTTCCGGCGTGGCCGCGTTCGCACATCGCCGCCACCACCGCCACCCGGTCCTCGAACGAGCTGATCGTCTCGATGCCGAACCGGTCCATGCCCAGGTAGGAGCCGCCGGCCACCAGCTCCTCCAGGTACGCCAGGTCCGTCGAGTCGCCCGCGTGCCCGATCACCACCCGTTCCAGGTCCACGCCGAGCGAGCCGAGCAGCCGCTGCTGCTCCAGCCCGCCCCTGGAGGCGCTGTGCGAGTGCGTGGTGATCGGCGCGCCGGTGGCCAGATGGGCCTCGGCCACGGCCCGGAACACCCGCTCGCACCCCTTGGTCATGCCGAGGTGGTCGGAGGCGCATTTCAGCATGGCCGCCTTCACCCCGGTCCGCCCGATCCCCTCGGTGAGGTCGCGGACGAAGAACTCGGCCAGCCGGTCCGGGCCGCCGAACAGCGACCCCGGCCCCCGGTTGCCGAAGTACGGCGGCAGCGCGTCGTAGGTGTAGAGCCCGGTGGCGGCCACGATGTTCACCGACGTCAGCTCGGCCACCCGCTGGACGGCCGGGACGTACCGGCCGAGCCCGACGACGGTCAGGTCGACGATCGTGTCGATCCCCTCGGCCTTGAGCGCGTCGAGCTTGGCCGCCGCCTCCCGCGCCCGCCGCTCCAGGTCCCAGCCCTCGGGGACGTCCGGCCAGTTCCACAGGATCTCCGGGCTGAGCCCGAACACGTGCTCGTGCATCAGCGTCGCCCCGAGGTCGGCGACCGGCCCCCTCACGGTCTCAGGCACGGGAACCTCTCGTGCTCGAAGGGCCGGTTGACCTCCAGGCCGAGCCCGTCGGTCTGCCGGTACGGCAGCCCGGTGTAGAGGGCGTCGGCGTCGAAGTAGGTGACGGTGAACGACAGGCGGGCGGCGTCGCGGCGGTTGGCGGGCGCGCCGTGCACGGTGAGCGCGTGGTGCACGGTGGCGTCCCCGGCCCGCAGGTCGAGCGGCGGCGACAGCTCCAGCTGCGCGAGCCAGGGATGCTGGCTGAGCTGGTCGTCCCCGGCGCGGGTGAAGCTGCGCCCGAGCAGGCCGTAGCGGTGGGAGCCGCTGTAGAAGCGCAGCGCCCCCATGTCGGCGGGCACGTCGGCCAGCGCCAGCCACACCGTCAGCATGGCCGAGCGGTCCATGGGCATCCACGGGAAGTCCTGGTGGAACTCGGTGGCGCCGTGCTCGCCCGGCTCCTTGACCAGCAGGTTGGTGACCTGCACGCGCACGGCCCGCACCCCGCCCAGCAGCCGGACGGCGTTGCGGCCCATGGCCGGGCTGGTGCTCAGCGCGCCGAACAGCTCGTCCTCGGCGGCGACGTCGCGGGACTGGCCGAAGGCCCGGTCGACCGGCGTGTCCGCGGCCCGGCCGCGCGACCGCAGGCGCTCGCGGGCCCGTTCGCGCAGCTCGCCGACCGTGTCCGGGGCGACCAGCCGGTCCAGGCGGACCCAGCCGTGCTCGCCGAAGAACGCCACCTCGTCGTCGGTCGCCTGGCGTACCGGGATCTCCATGGCCACCAGTGTGCCACTCCAAGCAAGCGCTTGGTAAGATTCGGGTCGAGGAGGATGCCGTGCGAGGGTTCAGGTTCGGTGCGGTGCTGCGCGGGGCGCGGTCCGGCAAGGAGTGGGCCGAGCGGGCCAGGCGGCTGGAGGCGTCCGGCTTCGACGTGCTGCTGGTGCCCGACCACCTGGTCGGCCCGCGCTTCGCGCCCCTCGCGGCGCTGACGGCGGCGGCCTGCGCCACCACCCGGCTGCGCGTCGGCACGCTGGTGTTCGCCAACGACTTCCGGCACCCGGCCGTGCTGGCCAAGGAGGCCGCCACCCTGGACCTGCTCTCCGGCGGACGCCTGGAGCTGGGCCTCGGCACCGGCTGGATGGCCGACGACTACGGAGGGGCCGGGCTGCGGCTCGACCCGCCCGGCGTGCGCCTCGACCGGCTGCGCGAGGCCCTGGAAGTGATCAAGGGCCTGTGGGACGGCGGCCCGCTGACCTACGAGGGCGCGCACTACCGCCTGGCCGGGCTGGAGCAGGAGCCCCGGCCGGTGCAGCGCCCGCGCCCGCCGATCCTGCTGGGCGGCGGCGGCCCCCGCATGCTGGCCCTGGCCGCCGAGCACGCCGACATCGTCAACCTCGGCACCCGCGTCAAACCGGACGGCACCGGCCCCGACCCGCGCGACGCCGGGCCGGAGGCGTTCCTCGCCAAGCTGGCGCTGCTGCGGCGCAGCCCCCGCCACCACCTGCTGGAGATCGGCACCAGCGTGATGCAGGTGGGCGAGCGCAAGCCGGAGGAGTCGTGGAGCGCCGCCGACAGCTCCCGGCTCGGCGACACGCCGCAGGTGCTGCTCGGCACCCGCCGCGACATCGCGGACCAGCTGCGCCACTGGCGCGACGCGCACGGCGTCTCCTACTTCGTGCTGCACCACGAGCGCGACCTGGCCGCCTTCACCCCGGTCGTCGAGGAGCTGGCGGCTCTGCCGGATGATGGACCTCATGGATGAGATGTTGTTGCTGAGGCACGGAGCCACCGAATGGAGCACGGCAGGCCGGCACACCGGCCGTACCGACCTGCCCTTGACGCCCGAGGGGGAGGACCAGGCCAGGGCGCTGGCGCCGCTGGTCAAGGCGTCCGCGTTCGGGCTGGCGCTGGTCTCCCCCGCGCAGCGGGCCCGCCGTACGGCGGAGCTGGCCGGTTTGACGGACTACGAGGTCGACCCCGACCTGTGGGAGTGGGACTACGGCGGCTACGAGGGCATCACCACGCCGGACATCAGGAAGACCCGGCCCGGCTGGTACCTGTGGCGTGACGGCGTGATCCCCGGCGACGCCGAGCATCCCGGCGAGAGCGCCGCCGAGGTGGCCGCGCGCGCCGACCGGGTGATCGAGCGGGCCCGCGGGGCCGAGGGGCGGGTCGTGCTGGTGGCCCACGGCCATTTCCTGCGCGTGCTGGCCGCCCGCTGGCTCGGCCTCGACCCGGCGGACGGCCGGCTGCTGCGGCTCGACACCGGCACCTACTCCCGGCTCGGCTTCGAGCACGCCGAACCGGTGCTGCTGAGCTGGAACTCACCGGTCGCCTGAGGGGGGCTCGTCAGTCGCAGCCCAGGGTGGCGGCGGCGCGGATCAGATCGCGCGTGAGCTGCCGGTCGCCCTCCGACGCGTGCGGGAAGGTGTCCGGGGGCCACCGGCCGGCCACCAGCCGGCAGAAGTCCACCGCGCCGGCCGAGATCACCCCGGCGCCCGCGCCCGGGGTGCGCGAGAGCGGGACCGTCCACGTGCCGCCACCGGGCCCGGTCAGCACGACGGTGACCGAGACGTCGGGGCGCGGCCCGCGCAGCGCCCGGGGCAGCAGCGCCAGGCCGAACCCGGCGATCAGGCGCACGTGCCCGGCACGCGGCGGCGCGGGCGGGCGGCCGGTCGCGGCCCTGATGTCGTCGGCGTGCGTCCAGGTCTCGAACGTGCGCTGGATCAGGGCCTGGCGCAGCGGCGCGCGGGCCGGGCGCACCCCCGCCAGCGCCACCTCCACCCCCAGCAGCACCTCGCCGGCCCTGGAGAGCCGGTCCAGCAACGCCCCGGCCTGCTCCCGCCAGCGCCGGTGCTCCGGGGCCGCGCCCGCGCCGGGCAGCCCCATGAAGGCGGCCACGGTGGCGTCGTTGGCGGTCAGGTGCCCGACCAGGTCGCGGACCGTGCCGTGCCGGGCGATCGGCGTGTCCCACTGGGCCGGGCTCAGCTCGGCGAGCAGGTCGTCCATGAGCGCCACCTGCTCGGCGTACGGCACGGTCACGGACGCCACGCCACCGGCGGCGGGCGCGCGCCGGCGGCGGGCCCCCGACAACACGGCCGTGCGCAGCCCCGGCGGCGGGCCGCCGTAGAGGTACGGGTCCGTCATGGCTGCCTCCGCAGCCGACGCTAACCCGGCCGCGGTCACCGCGCCAGACGGCTGCCGGGAAACGGCGCGAGCAGGGTCTCGCGCCAGGGGCCTTCGAGGTAGCCGCGGGCCCGCCTGCCCCAGTCGAGCAGCCGGGAGTCGGGCGCGACCTCGTCGTCGAGCCCGAGCGCGGCGTCGCGGGCCCGCTGGGTGGCCAGGTGGTCGTCCAGCGAGACGGCCCACATGGTGACGGCCTCGGTGTCGCAGAACAGCACCTCGTACAGGCCGGTCAGGGTGTGGCCGTGCTCGGCCAGCAGCGGGGCGCGCTCGGTGCGGACGGCCTCCAGATAGTCCAGCGCGGCCCCGGGGCGGACGCGGGCGCTCTCGAAGAGGTAGAACTCGGCGGCGGGGGCCGCGGCGAGCGGCGGGCAGCCCGGCGCGGCGCCGAGCGGCCTGGAGAAGGCGGAGAAGCGCAGGTCGTCGATGTCCGACAGGAACAGGCGCTGGTCCACGCCCTGGTAGATGTCCATCATCTGACGCCAGCCGCCGTCCCACCCGCCGTGACAGTCCCACAGCGTGACGGCCTTGAACTGCGGGTGGCCGGTGATGCCCACGGCGTAGAAGGCGCCGACGAGGTCGATGTCGCGCGACCTGATGGACATGCCGGTGGTCAGGGCGGGCTCGGCGCGGCTCTCGTCCTCGCGTTTGTAGCGGGTCAGCCAGGTCAGGTACTCCAGCGGCCGCCTGGAGTTCATCGGCCGGAAGTCGCCCTCTTCGAGCAGGTGGATCGCGCGCCGCACCACGCCTCCTCTACCAAGCATTTGCTTGGCATGAGGATAGCGATCAGGTCAGCGCCTGGGAAGGCCGCGGCCCCCTGCCGGTCAGCCACTCCAGCACCCGGCGGTGCCCGGAGGCGGCGTCCTCGAAGTGGCCCCAGTGCCAGTAGCGCGGCTGGTCGCGCAGGCCGGTCACCCAGGTGCGGTAGGAGATGGCGGCGCCCGCGGGCGCCACGCCGTACGTGCGGACCACGACCTTGCCGCCCGGCGCGAGCAGCACGTCGTCGGCGATCGGGTACAGATTCATCCGGTCGAGCATGTACGACATCCTGACCTGCGGAAATTCCCCGCCGGTTACGCCTCCGGCGCGCCCCCGTTAAGGGAGCGCGCCGGAGGTGAACAGGCTGTTACACGAGAAGGCCGTCGAACTCCCCGTCCTTCGCGCCGAGCACCAGGGCCCGGATCTCGTCACGGGTATAGATGAGAGCAGGACCGTCGGGGAAGCGCGAGTTGCGGACCGCGATCCCTCCGTCGGGAAGCTCCGCGAGCTCCACGCAGTTGCCCTGCGAGTTGCTGTAGCGGCTCTTGCGCCAGGCGACCTGGGTGAGGTCGGCCGCGGGCATGCCGTTGTAGGTGTGGTTCATCTACATCTTTCTGAGAAGACCGCCGATGAGCTCGACGGTGCCCCCTGGCGTGGTGCTTTCCACGCACAGTTGCTCCATAGCGGTGAGGTACGGGTCGATGTCCTCACGTTTGTCCAGGTACAGGGCACCCCAGAGCTGCTCGACGTAGACAACGTCCGACAAATCGGACTCGGGAAACCGCAAGATGCTGAACGCGCCCCCCTCGGCGGCGTGTTTGCCGAACCTGAAGGGCATCACCTGGAGGGTGATGTTGGGCAGGGCGGCGACTTCCAGCAGATGCTGGAGCTGCTCGGACATGACCTCTCGCCCGCCGATGGTCCGCTTGAGCGCCGCCTCGTCGATGACGGCCCACAGCTTGGGGCCGTCCTTCTGGGTGAAGCGCTCCTGGCGCTGCATGCGCATGTGCACGCGGCGCTCGATCTTGTCCGGACTCGCGTCGGGGTTGCCGAGCTGGAAGACCGATCGCGCGTACGAGGCCGTCTGCAGCAGGCCGGGCACGAACTGCACCTCATAGGTACGGATCACGCTCGCGGCCTCCTCCAGGCCCACGTACGTCGTGAACCACGAGGGCAGCTCGGCGGAGTACTTGTGCCACCACCCGGGGGTGTTGGCCTCGCGGACCATCTCCAGCAGGGCACGGCGTTCGGCATCGTCGACGACGCCGTACAGGGTGAGCAGGTCCTCCACGTCACGTGTCTTGAACCCGACACGCCCGAGCTCCATCCGGCTGATCTTGGACTCGGACGCCCGGATGTGGAACCCGGCCTGGCCGCGGTCGAGACCGGAGGCCTCGCGCAGGCGCCTGAGGCTCGCACCCAGCATGATGCGCCGAACGGTCGAGCCGGAGCCGGGCGGATCAATGGACACGTGCTGCTCCTTGTGTCGTTTCCTTGAAGACACAGTCTGTCACTTGGCGGCCGAAAGATCATGGGCCGCGGACAAGATCCCCTTTCCCCCATATTGACCACTTGAGGAGAACCGTAGCGCTTGCACGAGTTGTCTGCACGTGCATTCGCTCTTGCACCTGCACGAGAGATTGCCGCAGAATGATCACGTGCAATCCACCACGGCGCCCGGCCAGTGGACCACGTTCGACTGGTGGCCGCCCGTCGGCTGGTGGCCGGAGGCGGCTCGCGATCTCCTGGTGACCGGCCCGTCCGCGAGCGCCACGTACGTGCTCCCGCCCACCGCCTCCTCGGTCCACTCCGCTCGCAGCTTCACCACGGGGACCCTGTCCGGCTGGGGGCTCGGCGAGCTGGCCGAGAACATGGAACTGGTGGTCTCCGAGCTCGCCACCAACGCCCTGCGCCACGGCCTGCGCCTCGACGAGCCCCACTGCCAGCGCCCGGTCCACATGTCCCTGGTGCGCCGCGGCTCGCTCGTCACCAGCGCGTTCACCGATCCCGGCACCTCGGTGCCCGTGCTGCGATACCCTGGCCCCCTTGACACCGGCGGCCTGGGTCTCCACATCGTCGAATCACTCAGCCTCCGCTGGGGGTGGTCGGCACTCGCGCCCCACGGCAAGATCGTCTGGGCAGTCCTCTCCTGACGGAGGGGTGCTCTGCACTACCGTGGATGGTCATGGCTCACGGTGAGTCCCACGCGACCCCATGAGAGTGCTGACAGATGGAAGATCACCTGCTCGGCTGGCTGCGCACACTAGACGAAAACCGGCTTGCCCGCATCCTGGCCAACAGGCCCGACGCCATCGCGCCGCCCTGGCCCCGCAGACTCGACACGCTGGCCCAGCGCCTGGGCAACGGCTTCGCCGTCATGGAGGCCATGCGCGGGCTGCCGCTGCCCGCCCTGCAACTGGCCGAGGCGGGCCTGACCATGACCCGGCCGACGCCGGAGGGGCTGGCCGCCTTCCTCGGCGTCCCGGGTGAGACGGTGGAGCCCTGGCTCGACCATCTGTACGACCACGCGCTGGCCTGGCCCGACGACGAAGGCGTGATCCATCTGGCCGAGGGCGTGGCCCGCTGGTGGGCGGCGCCGCTCGGCCTGGGCGAGCCGCTGGAGCACTACCTCAACTCCTGGACGATCAGCAACGACGCCCTGCGCGCCCTGGCCCGCGTGCTCGGCCTGCCCGCCCACGGCAACAAGCGGCGCACGATCGCCCGCGTCATCGAGCTGCTGTCCGACCCCGGCCGCCTCGACCGGCTGACGGCCACCGCCCCCGACGGCACGCTCGCGCTGCTCGGCCGCCTCGCCTGGGACGGCCCCGCCCGCGACGTCGACGGCGGCCGGTTCGTCACCCCCGGCACGCCGGAGAAGTGGTGCGCCGACCACGGCCTGCTGTTCCGCCCGAGCTGGCACGTCGCCGAGATCCCCCGCGAGGTGGCGCTGTGCCTGCGCGGCCCCGGCTACCATCCGCCGTTCCAGCCCGAGGCGCCCGAGGTGGCCTCGATCCCGGTCGACCCCGAGGAGGTCGACCACCTGATGACGCTGGCCGCGCCGCACGTGGTCGAGCGCTGCGCGGCCCTGCTCGACAACACCTCCAAGACCCCGCTGCCGCTGCTCAAGACCGGCGGCGTGGGCGTGCGCGAGGTCCGCAGGGTCGCCAAGGAGACCGGCTGCGACGAGGACGAGACCCGCCTGCTGCTGGAGGTCTGCGCGGTGGCCAGGCTGCTGGCCTGGGACGAGCAGTCGGGCGGCATGATCCCCACCGAGCGCTTCGACCGCTGGCGGCTGGACGAGGGCTCGGCCCGGCTGCGGGTGCTGCTGTCGGCGTGGTGGCGGATGGAGCGTTCGTCCCTGCGCAAGGTCGACGGCAAGTACGCCACCGTGCTCGGCGACGACCCGTCGGGCAGCGCGGTGGCCAGGGTGCGCAGGGCCGTGCTGGCCGCGCTGGCCCATCTGCCGGCCGGCACCGCCTTCGCCGACCGCGACAGCCTCGTGCGCAACGTCCACTGGCACGCCCCGCTGCTCGACCAGGCGCTGCTGGCCGAGTGCGCGCCGGCCGTGCTGGAGGAGGCCACGCTGCTCGGCCTGCTGGCCAACGGCGCGCTCACCGACCTCGGGCGCGCCCTGGCCGGGCTGACCGCCGACCCCGGCGACGAGAACGACGACGCCGTCCCGCAGGTCGAGCACGATCCGGTGCTGGCCGAGGCGTCCATCAGGGCGCTGGCCAGCGTGCGCAGGAGCGCGCTGTTCGGGCCCGACCTCACCGCGGTGGTGACCGGGCCGCCGTCGGCCGAGCTGGCGGCGCTGCTCGACCGGGTGGCCGAGCGCGAGTCGCGCGGCGCGGCCTCGGTGTGGCGTTTCACCACCGAGAGCGTGCGCGGCGCGCTCGACCACGGCTACGACGCCGACGAGCTGCTCGACGAACTGGCCACGGTCGGCACGATCCCGCAGCCCCTGGAGTACCTGGTGCGCGACACCGCGCGCCGGCACGGCGAGGTGACGGTCTCCACGGTCGGCTGCGTCGTGCAGGCCGGTGACACCGCGCTGCTCGCCGAGATCGCCGGGCACCGGCGGCTGGCCCGGCTGGGCCTGCGGCTGCTGGCCCCCACGGTGCTGATCAGCGCGGCCCCGGCCGAGCGCACGCTGGCCGCCCTGCGCGAGAACGGCTACTCCCCCGTGCCCGTCTCCGACACCGGCGAGATCACCATCCACCGGGCCAGGGCCGAGGAGCCGCACAACGGCAAGCTGATCCTGCTGCCCGGCGGACAGGTGGCCGAGCTGTCGGAGTTCACGCCCGGCTCGGAGCCGCACCCGCCGTACGTGATCGCCGAGCCGGCCCCCGACCCGCACGAGCACGCCCGCCGCCTGGTCGAGGCCGGCCGGGACGACTCCGGCAAGCACGGCCGCACCTGGGCGGTCATCGGCAGGATGGCCACCAGGCTGCCGACCGCCCAGCAGTCGTTGCTCGGCTTCGTCGTCGACCGTGGGGTGCGCGCCGGCATCACGCTGGCCGACGGCCTGACCGCCACGATCAGCCACGGCGAGCTGCGCGGCGGGGCGCTCGACGCCTGGTGCGAGGAGGCGGGCGACTACCTGGAGTTCCCGCTCGCCGAGATCGTCGAGGTGCGCGGGGCCTACTGAAGCTTCTTGGCCTTCTTCAGGTTCGACACCAGCTCCTCCAGGAACGCGGCGTAGCCCTGGTAGCTGAAGGGGGCCTCGGCGCGCCAGGGGTAGAACTGGCCCGCCTTGACCGCCGGGAGCTTGGCGAAGGTGGGCTTCTTCAGCATCTCCTCGGGCTTGAGCGACTGGGTGCGGGTGTCGTAGAGGATCACGTCGGCGTCGTAGGTGTCGGCGTTCTCCCAGCTCAGGGTCTGGAAGAAGCCGCCGTCGTCCACCTTCGCGGGCTTGACGATGTTCAGACCGTTCTCGGTGAGATGCACGATGTCGGGGTACTCGGGCGGGTTGACGACCCACATGGCGTCGGCGCCGCCGGACATCATGAGGATCTTGAGGTCCTTGAAGGCGGCCAGTTCCCTGGTCGCGGCCTCCATGCGGGCCTTGGCCTCGGGCACGCCCCGGAGGTCGGCGCCGAGTGACCGGGCCAGCTCCTCGTACCTGCCGATCACCTGGGTGGCGCTGCGGCCGGTGAGCATGACGCCGGCGGTGGGGGCGACCTGCTCGATGGTCTCCTTCGACTTCGCCGGCACGTACCACAGGTCGCCCTTGACGTACATGCTGCTGACCAGGAGGTCGGGCTGGAGGGAGATGTACTTCTCGACGTTGAACTCGTCCCAGACGTTGCCCAGGCCCTCGACCTTGGCGATGTCGACGTTGCCGACCTGCGGGTCCCTGGATCCGTCGGCGAGCTTGTGCGGGCCGAAGACGGCGACCGGGCGCACGCCGAAGTCCCACAGCGCGGCGGCGGCGCCCACCTGGGCCACCACCCGGGACGGGCGCTCGGGCAGGTCCAGCTTCTTGTCGCGGTCGTCGGTGAACGTCCAGCCGCGCGCGGCGGAGGCGGCGGGCGCGGCGGAGGCGGCGGGCGCGGCGGAGGCGGTGGCGCCGCCGTCGCCGGCCGCCCGGGTGCCGCCGCCGCAGGCCGACAGTGTCAGGGCCGCCGCGAGCCCTGCCGTGGCGGCCAGGAAGCCTCTGCGCGCGAGTACCGGTCCCGACATGTCCATCTCCTAAGGTTAGGCTTGCCTTCTTACGGAGACATTAGATTAGCCTTGCCTAAGTTTGACCGCTACGAGAGGGGGTCGGGTGCGCCCGGCTGAGGACACGGCTGAGCCCGCCGGCGGGCGTCCGGCGGCCACCGCGGAACACCGATCCGGTCCCGCGCCGGGCACCGGGGAAGAGCCGCAACCCCACCGATCCGGTCCCGCGCCGGCCACCGGGGAGGGGCCGCGGCCGCGGCGGTCCGCGTCCGTGCTGGTGAGCGGGCTGGTCGTGACCGCGGGGGTGCTGGCGCTGGTGGCGATGGCGAGCGTGGCGCTCGGGGCGCGGTCGGTGCCGCTCTCGACGGTGATCGACGCGCTGCTCGCCCCGGACGGCTCCAGCGACCACGTCGTCATCCGCGAGCTGCGCATCCCGCGCACGCTGCTCGGCATCGGCGTCGGCGCGACGCTGGGCCTGGCGGGGGCGCTCATCCAGAGCCTGACCCGCAACCCGCTGGCCGACCCCGGGCTGCTCGGCATCAACGAGGGCGCCGCGCTCGGCGTCACGCTCGCGCTCGGCCTGTTCGGCCTCTCCGACCCCGCCGTGTACGTCTGGTTCGCCTTCGGCGGCGCCGCGGTGGCCTCCGTCGTCGTCTACGCGCTGGCCGCGGCGGGCCGCTCCGGCGCCGGCCCGGTACGCCTGGCGCTGGCCGGCGTCGCGCTCGGCATGGTGTTCACGGCCGTCGCCTCGGCGATCCTGCGCATGGACGCGCAGACCTTCGACCGGATGCGGTTCTGGCTGACCGGCTCGCTGGCCGGGCAGAACGCTGACACGCTGGCGCGGCTGGCGCCGTTCATGGCGGCGGGGCTGGCGCTCGGGCTGACGCTGGCCAGGCCGCTCAACATGCTCTCGCTCGGCGACGACGCCGGGCGCTCGCTGGGCGTCGCGGTCGGCAGGACGCGCGTGCTCACCGGCGTGGCCGTCACGCTGCTGTGCGGGGCCGCGACCGCCGCCGCCGGGCCGCTGTGGTTCGTCGGGCTGGTCGTGCCGCACGCCGTGCGCGCGCTGGTGGGCGGCGACCAGCGGTGGGTGCTGCCGTACTCGGCGCTGGCCGCGCCGGTGCTGCTGCTGGGCGCCGACGTCGTCGGGCGGCTGATCGCGCGGCCGGGAGAGGTGCAGGTGGGCATCGTGTGGGCGGTGATCGGCGCGCCGATCTTCATCCTGCTGGCCCGGCGCAGGCGGGTGGCGGCGCTGTGACCGTACGTCTCGGCCCCTGGTCCGTACGGCTCGCGCCCCGGTCCCTGCTCGTCTGCGCCGCCCTCGTGGCGGTCGGCTGCGGGGTGGGCGTGGCGGCGATCGCCACCGGCGAGTTCACCGTCTCCGTGCCCGACGTCCTGGACGCCCTGTTCGGCCAGGGCACGCCGGTCGCCGAGCTGATCGTGAGCAGGTTGCGGGCCCCGCGCGTGGTCACCGGGCTGCTGGTGGGGGCGGCGTTCGGGGCGGGCGGCGCGATCTTCCAGAGCCTGACCAAGAACCCGCTGGGCAGCCCCGACTTCATCGGCTTCACCGCCGGCGCCTCGACGGGCGGCATCCTGGCCGTCGTCGCGGGCGGCTCGGCCATGACGATCGCGGGCGGCGCGCTGGCCGGCTGCGTGGTCACCGCCGTCCTGGTCTACGCGCTGGCCTTCCGGCGCGGCGTGCAGGGCTACCGGCTGGTGCTGGTCGGCATCGGCGCCAACACGCTGCTGCTGGCGGTCAACAACTACCTGCTGACCAGGGCCAACATCAACGACGCGGCCACCGCGGGCGCGTGGCTGACCGGCAGCCTCGCCGGGCGCGGGTGGGACCACGCGATCCCGGTCGCGGTGGCGCTGGCCGTCCTGCTGCCGGTGTGCGCGCTGGTGGCGCGGCCGATGCGGATGATCGAGATGGGCGACGACGCGGCCAGGGCCATGGGCGTCAAGGTCGAGACCGTACGGGCCGCCGCCGTCACGGCCGGGGTGCTGCTGACCGGCGTGGCCACCGCCGCGGCCGGGCCCGTCGTCTTCGTCGCGCTGGCCGCGCCGCAGATCGCCCGCCGGCTGACCCGCTCCCCCGGCGTCACGCTGGGCGCCTCGGCGCTCATGGGCGCGGTGCTGCTCACCGCCTCCGACCTGGTCGCCCAGCGGTTGCTCGCGCCGACCCAGCTGCCCGTCGGGGTGGTCACCGCCGCCGTCGGCGGCACGTACCTCGCCCTGCTTCTGCGAAAGGACCGTCACTGATGGCCGACCACCGACTGTCGGGCACCAGCCTCACCCTCGCCTACGACCAGCGGGTCGTGGCCACCGAGCTCAGCGTGGCGATCCCGGACGAGTCCTTCACCGTGATCATCGGCCCGAACGCGTGCGGCAAGTCCACGCTGCTGCGCGCGCTGGCCAGGATGCTCAGGCCCAGGAAGGGCGCCGTGCACCTGGACGGCAGCCTGATCACCGCGCTGCCGTCGAAGGAGGTGGCGCGGCGGCTGGGCCTGCTGCCGCAGAGCTCGATCGTGCCCGACGGGATCAGTGTGGCCGACCTGGTGGCCCGCGGCCGCTACCCGCACCAGCGGCTCATGCGCCAGTGGTCGAGGGCCGACGAGGCGGCCGTGGCCGAGGCCATGCGCGCGACCGACGTCGCCGGGCTGGCCGACCGGATCGTGGACGAGCTGTCCGGCGGGCAGCGGCAGCGGGTGTGGCTGGCCATGGCCCTGGCCCAGGAGACGCCGATCCTGCTGCTGGACGAGCCCACCACGTTCCTGGACATCTCCCACCAGATCGAGGTGCTCGACCTCTGCGCCGACCTGCACGAGGCCGGCCGGACCATGGTCGCCGTGCTGCACGACCTCAACCAGGCGTGCCGGTACGCCACCCACCTGATCGTCATGCGGGCCGGCGAGGTCGTGGCCGAGGGCGTGCCGGCCGAGATCGTCACGCCCGAGCTGGTCCACCGGGTGTTCGACCTGCGGTGCGAGATCATCCAGGACCCGCAGTCGGGCACGCCGATGATCGTGCCGGAGGCACGGCGGCGGGTGACCGCTCCAGCCTGAGCCAACAACTTGGGCTAGACCGGCTGGACGAGGGCGGCGGCCAGGGCCGTGATGCCCGCGGTCGCGCGCTCGCGGCCGTACTCCTCGCGCAGCACCCCGGCCGCCTCCGCGCCCATCGCGGCCAGCAGCGTGTGGGCCAGCACGTCGGCGTCGGCGCCGGGCCGCGCCTCGGCCAGCAGGATCGCGATGTGGCGGTGCCAGAAGCGGTAGGCGCCGATGCGGTAGCGGGCCCCCGGGCTGGCCGTCTCCGACATCCGCACCAGGTCGAGGTGGGCGTAGAGGTAGTCGAGGTAGGCGGCCGTGAAGGCGGTCAGGCGCTCGGCGGCCGGAGCGCCGGGGCCGACGGGCGGCGGCCCGGACAACACGCGTTGTTGCAGGTCGCGCTCGCGGGCGTCGAGCAGCGCCACCGCCAGCCCCGACTTGTCGCCGAACCTGCGGAACAGCGTGCCCTTGCCGACGCCCGCCGCGGCGGCGACCGCGTCCATCGACACCGCCTCCACGCCCTTCTCGGCGAACAGCCGCGCGGCGGCCGCGAGCACCTTCTCCCTGTTGCGCGCCGCGTCCGCGCGTTCCCTGACCGGTTTGCCGGTCAGCAGCTCCAGCGGCTCGCTTGACGAACCGGACTGCGGTCCGTTAGGTTCCTGGCCATTCACACATCCGGACTTTAGTCCATTTCGCTTGGAGGCCACAATGACCATCACCCGCGAGGAGCTGCACGCCCGTCTGGGCAGCGTGACCGTGCTCGACACGCTCGGCGGCTCCTACTACGCCCAGCAGCACCTGCCCGGGGCCGTCGCCCTGGTGGAGAGCGAGGTCGCCGAGCGCGCCGCCGAGCTGCTGCCCGACAAGGACGCCACCATCGTCACCTACTGCTCCAACCCCGCCTGCGGCAACAGCAAGGCCGTGGCCAACCGGCTGACCGCGCTCGGCTACACCGACGTGCGCCGGTACGTCGAGGGCATCGAGGACTGGGTGGGGGCCGGCCTGCCGGTCGAGTCGTCCCTGTGACCGTCGTCCCGGGAACCGCTCACAGGACTCCGCAGCGGCGCACCGCGAGCAGCGCCAGCGCGCGGGTGACCTCGCGCAGCTCGGCCAGCTCGACCTGCTCCCTGGGCGCGTGCGCGAACCGGACGTCCCCCGGGCCGTAGTGCAGCGTCGGGACGCCGCCCGCAGCGTACAGGCGCAGGTCGCTCCCGTACGGCGCGGCGGCCTCGGCCGGACGGCGGCCCGCGACGTCGGCGACGGCCTCGTTCACCGCGCCGAGCAGCTCGTGCCCGGCGGGCAGCCGGCCGCTGGCGAACTGGCCGCCCGGCCAGGTCACCGCGGGTGGGTTGTCCCGCAGCCACGGGTGACCGGTCGAGGCGACGGCCTCCTCGAAGGCCGCCCGCGCCGCGGCCGGGTCCTCCTCCAGCCGCACACCGAGGCGTCCCTCGGCCACCAGCAGGTCGGGCACGGTGCTCGCCCAGTCGCCGGCCCGCACGGTGCCGACCTCGATGGGGTACGGCATGGGGTTGTCGCCGAAGAGCTCCGGCACGTCCCGGTTGCGTTCGGCCTCCAGACGCCTGATCGCCTCGAACACCGGCCAGAAGACCTCGATCGCGTTGACGCCCTCGTACCGCGTGGCGCCGTGCGCGGCGCGGCCGGCGATCTCCAGCCGGAAGGTCTGCGCGCCGGCGTTGGCGGTGATGACCGCGCCGCTGGTGGGCTCGGTGATCACGGCGGCCTCGGCCGTGTGCCCCCTGGCCAGGGTGGCGAACGCGCCGAGGCCGCCGTCCTCCTCGCTGATCACGCAGTGCACCGCGAGGGGCCTGGCCAGGCGCACCCCCGCCCGCTTCAGCGCCCGTACGACGGCCAGGTTGGCCACCAGGCCGGCCTTCATGTCGCAGGCGCCCCTGCCGTGCAGCACGTCGCCGGTGATCCGGGCGGCGAACGGGTCGCTGCCCTCCCATTTGGCCAGGTCGCCAGTCGGGACGACGTCCACGTGGCCCTGGAGGGCGAGTGCCGGCACGCCTTCGCCCTCGGTCACGGCGACGACGCCGTAACCCTCCTGCCTGGGGGCCTCGGTGCCGGGGAAGCCGGCGCGCGCGGTGAGGTCGGCGAGGTCGAGTTTCCAGACGTCCACGTCCAGGCCGGCCTCGGTGAGCAGGCGGGCGAAGCGGTGCTGGAGGTCGGACTCGGCGTCGGTGCCCGTGACGCTCGGGACGCGCACCGTCTCGGCCAGCAGGCCGACGGTCTCCGCCTCGTCGATGGCGTTCAGGACCCTGGCTTCCACGTCGCGCATGGAGCACACTTTCTCACGCCGTGAACGCCTTTCACGATATATGGCGATACAGGACGTGCGTAGCTGGATGAGCTGGATCGCCGTGACGCCGTTCGCCGTCTGGGCGGCGGTGCGCCTGAGCGGGTTCGAGCCGGACTGGCCGTGGGTGCCGGTGGTCGCGTTCACGCCGCACGCGGCGGTGGGGGCGGCGCTGGGCCTGGCCCTGGCCGGGCTGCTGCGGCGGTGGGCGGCGGGGATGGTCGCGCTGGTCACGGTGCTGGCGCTGGGCGTCGCGGTGCTGCCCCGCGCCCTGCCCGACGCCCTGCCCGACGCCGCGCCGGCCGCCCACGGCGCGGCGCTGCGCGTGCTGGCCGCCAACCTGCTGCTCGGCACGGCCGACGCGGCCGGCCTGACCGCGCAGGTCAGGTCGCTGCGGCCGGACGTGCTGACGTTGCAGGAGTTCACGCCCCTCGCCGAGCGGCGGCTGGCGGCGGCCGGGCTGCGCGAGCTGCTGCCGTACGCGGTGACGTGGCCCGCCCCGGGCGCGGGCGGCTCGGCCGTGTACGCCCGCCATCCCCTCACCGCGGGCGAGCTGATCGAGGCGGGCGGGTTCGGCCAGGCCACGGCCGTGCTGAGACATCCCGGCGGGGCCCGGGTGGAGATCGTCTCGGTGCATCCGTGCGCCCCCAAGCGGACGGGCAGACGGCCGTGCTGGCTGGCGGGCCTGCAACGCCTGCCGCGCGGCGACGGACGGCTGCGCGTGCTGGCCGGCGACTTCAACGCCACCCTCGACCACCTCCCGCTCCGCGAGCTGCTGGCCGCCGGGTACCGCGACGCGGCCGACGCCATGGGCCGCGGCCTGTCGGCGACGTGGGGCGGTTGGGGGCCGCTGCCCGGCGTGACGATCGACCACGTACTGGCCGGCGAGCGCATGGCGGTGCGGGACTTCCGGGTGCTCGCGCCGGTCGGCAGCGACCACCGTCCGGTGTACGCCGAGCTCCTGCTGCCGTGACCCGGACGCCGGCGGGAACAGGACCTGGGAGGATCGCGGGATTCCGGAGCTGCGGCGGCTCGTAAACTGTGACCCGTGGAAGCGCCCAAGTTCGAGATTCAGATGCTGCACGACCGAGTGATGATCCGGCTGGAGCAGGAGGCCGAGGAGCGGCGCAGCGGCTCCGGGATCGTCATCCCCGCGACGGTCAAGATGGCCAACCGGCTGGCGTGGGGCGAGGTCTGCGGCGTCGGCACGAACGTGCGCGCGGTCAAGGTGGGCGACAAGGTGCTGTTCAACCCGGAAGACCAGTTCGAGGTCGAGGTGCACGCGCGGGTCTACCTCGTCATGCGCGAGCGCGACCTGCACGCGGTGGCCACCCAGGAGACCGACCACGGCACGGGCCTGTACCTATGACACGCGGGTCCTGGCGAAGTTGACCCACAGCTCGGCGGCCCAGGTGGCGGCGGGCACGTCCGCGAGCACCCGCGTCGTCCGGCCGGTCAGGTCGAGCACCGACAGGCGGCGGCCCTTCCCGGCCGTCGTGACGGCGATCAGGTGCGTGTCGTCCCACCAGCCGAACAGGGCCGCCGGCTTGACGGCCACGCGCTGGGCGATCGTGCCGGTGGCCAGGTCGACCAGGCACACCTGCTCCTTGAACCGCGAGGGGCACCACGTCGTCAGGCGTTTGCCCGAGGGCGCGTAGGAGTCCTCCGGGCCGGTCGGCAGGCCCACGTTCGCGTACGTGCGCAGCACCGCGCCGTCCGTGGGGCGGTAGACGCGCAGGCCGGTGCCGTACATGCTGACGAGGTTGCCGTCGGGGCTCCACCAGAACCCGGCCCGCCGGGCCAGGCCCGTGACGCGGACGGTGCTCGCGGTGCCCGCGCGCACGTCCACCACCGTGAAGCCGAGCACCCGCCACGTGCCGCCGATCTTCTGCTCGACGGTGAGCGCGACCTTCCCACCGTCCCTGGACCAGGACGCGTAGGCCGCCGTCATGGGCTTCTTGACGGTACGGATCCGCGTGGCCCTGCCGGTGGCCCGGTCGGTGACGACCACGGAGTCGTAGCCCGCCCGGTACGAGGACGGCACCCCGGCCGTCAGGTGGCCGTCGGGCGAGACCGCCACCTCCGACAGGCCCTTCTGCCGGGTGAAGGCGTCGCCGGCGGCGGCGCGCAGGTACGTGCGGCCGGTGCCGAGCCCGTACGCGCTGAGCCGGACCGGGTCACCCGATTTCTCGTGATATTTCATGCCGCCGGTTTCCGGCAACGTCAGGTCGGCCCGAGCGGCGGCCGGGGCGAGGAACGTCAGCGACAGCACGACGGCGAGGTGAGCGATCACGCCCGCAGAATAGGCAGGGAAAGGCGGCGATTCCGGGAACGATAACGACCCGGTCTGAAAGCCCCTCCGGAACTAGACGAAACGCTGGGCGATCTCCAGCAGGTCGATGCCGAGCGTCAGCATGCCGAAATAGACGATCACCGCGGCGGCGGCCACGGTCACCAGCAGCACGAGGATGCGCACCGTCCAGCCCTGCCGCTTGTACCACTGCGTCCAGGCGTGCAGCGTCTGCTTGCCGAACTCCAGCACCCGGTGGGCCCAGTGGAACTCGGTGGCCAGCACCGCCAGCCCGGCGAACACCACGAGCCAGCCCGGCCCGGGGAACGGCACCATGATCAGGCCGCCGACCACCATCACCGCGCCGATGACGCCGACCACGATCTTCAGCGTGAGCGCGCCCGCGCGGGTGGACCGTATGCCGTCGAGCCGGCCCTTCAGGCCGCCGCGGCGGGCGGGCATGGCGGAGCGGTCGGCGGCCTCGTCCTTCATCACGTCGGCGTCGCCCGTCTCGGAGTTCTGGATCGGCACGTCTCCCCCGTGTCGTCGGCTGTCTCTCAGGATACGGCCCACATCGACAGGAACACTTGCAGACCACTAGCAGGTCGCCAAACAGGACGAAGAGTAAAATTTCCCGCCAGAAGGGAGGGGATTCCGGCAACTATCGGTTAATGTCTGCTATGCCCGAGGTCATCCTTCGCACCGTCACCGGCCCCATTCGCGCGGCAGCGGTGAACGGCGCCGTACTCCCCCACGAGCACCTGCGCAACGACATGCGCTGGGCGGTCGGCATCGACTCCGACCCCCACCGCTGGCTCGACGAGGAGACCACTGTCACCGCGGAGCTCCGCGAGCTGCGCCAGTCCGACGAGCTCAACCTGGTGGTCGACCTGACCTGCCTCGGCATGGGTCGCGACGCCGCCGCCCTGGCCCGCATCGCGGCGGGCAGCCGGGTGCCGGTGATCGCCTCCACCGGCTTCTTCGCCCAGCCGTTCAGCGACGTCGGCGACGAGGACGTCGAGCAGCTCACCCGGCGCCTGATGACCGAGATCTCCAGCGGCGTGGACGGCACGGGTGTCTTCCCCGGCGTGATCGGCGAGGTCGGCAGCTGGGGCGCCGAGCCCACCGCCCGCGAGGAGCGCTGCCTGCGCGCCGCCGCCCGCGCCTCCCGGCAGTCGCGCCTGCCCGTCGCCACCCACGGCCAGAACGCCCTGGCGCTGCTGGAGATCCTGCTCGGCGAGAACCTGCCCGGCTCCCGCGTGGCCGCCGGCTACTCCGGCGACCTGGGCGGCGCCCGCAAGATCGCCGAGGCGGGCGCGTACGTCAGCCTCAGCGTCCTGGCGCTCGGCCCCGACCAGGCGGCCAGGATCGCGCTCGGCCTCATCGAGGACGGCCACGCCGACCGCCTGCTCCTCAGCACCGGCCTGAGCCGCGTGGCCCAGGTCCAGCGGTACGGCGGCTGCGGCTACGCCCACCTGTTCCACAGCCTGCTCCCCCGCCTGCGCGAGGCCGGCACCGGCGAGGACGTCATCCGCCTGATCACCCACGACAACCCCCTGCGCTGGCTGACCGACGGCATGCGCTGACCCGCCCGGCTGACCAACGGAATGCGCTGACCCGACCGGCTCCCCTTCACCGGCTGACTCGCGGACCCGGTCGGCTTCCCTGCGCCGGTGGGGCTGATCCGGGACCTCTCGGCAAGATCGTCTCAGGGCGGCCGGGCGGGCGGTGATCGGACCTCGCCGCCCGGAACTCGCTAGGATCAGGGGCGACACGAGCCTGGCCGGGTGGGGGATGGTGAGCGAGCACACGCAACGCGGCGGGCGCCTGCGCAGGCCGTTCGCGGCGCTGTCGCGCCTGAGCCGGGTGGGCGACGTCCCGGTCGTGGTCATGCTGGCCTGGGCCGGGTGGCTGGCCGTCCCGTGGTCGTTCAGCGGCCTCGCGCAGGCCAGGGCCGCGGCAGCGGCGGCCGCCGCCGACGCCGAGCCCCCGCCCTCGTCCCACGCCTCCGACACCGCCCCACCGCCGTCCGCGCTCGCCTCCCACAGCACGCCGCCGTCTGCCGCCGGCTCTCGCATCGGGTCGCCGTCCGGGGCGGCCTCGCAGAGCACGTCGCCGTCCGCGTTCGTTCCGGGGGTGTCCGTTGCCGGGGGCGGGGGGCTGTGCGGTCCGGGGGCTGGGGAGGCGGCTTCGGGGCGCGGGGCCTGGCCGGTGGGTGCGGCCTGGGGGATCCCGGCGCCCGCGGTCGCCCACCCCGCCGCCACCGTTCGTCCCGCCGGGCCCATCGGTCCCGCCGGGCCTACCCGTCCTGCCGGGCCTACCAGCCCCGCCGGGCCCGCCGCCACCGCCGCTGCCTTCGCGACCGCCACCACCCCGTACGCGCCGGAGGCCGTTCCTCCCGGTGAGGCCGGGGCGGTGGCGGCCGAGCGGGCGCGGATCGCCGGAGAGGTGCACGACGCCGCCGGTCACGGGCTCGCCGCCATCGCGATGCAGGCCGGGCTCGCGCTCGTCGTCCTCGACGACGACCCCGAGCAGGCACGGGCCTCGCTCCGGGCGATCAGGGAGACCAGCACGACCGCCCTGGCCCACCTGCGCGCCGCGCTCGACGGCATCGACCCGCCGGCCGGCGACCTGACCGGCCTCGTCGCGGGCGTACGCGCCGCCGGCCTGCCGGTCGACGTCGAGCCCGCCGACCCGGCCGTGCC
The DNA here is from genome assembly GCF_040675255.1 of Nonomuraea sp. NPDC049624. Taxonomy (NCBI): domain Bacteria; kingdom Bacillati; phylum Actinomycetota; class Actinomycetes; order Streptosporangiales; family Streptosporangiaceae; genus Nonomuraea; species Nonomuraea sp. NPDC049624. Next base: position 541,557 of record NZ_JBFAOR010000006.1, read on the forward strand.
CGCCCATCTCAGGGACGCCGTCTACCGGGTGGTCCGCGAGTCCCTGACGAACGTGCTCCGGCACGCCGGCCCGACCAGGGCCTCGGTGCGCCTGGCCGACGGGCCGTGCGGGTTCGTCCTGGAGGTGGCCGACCGCGGCGCGGGCTGGAACGGCGCCGCCGAGGGCCGCGGGCTGGCCGGGATGCGCGCCCACGTCGCCGAGGCGGGCGGCCGGCTCACCGCCGGTCCCCGCGAGGGCGGCGGCTTCCAGGTGACCGCCCGCTTCCCCCGGTCCGAGGCATGACCGCGCCCGGCCCAGGCCCTCACCGTCCAGCCCCGGACGTGCACGACCCCGGCGCAGCCCCGCCCGATGTCGACGCCGGGGGGCGCGCGATCAGGGTGGCGGTCGCCGACGACCAGGCCGTCGTGCGGATGGGGCTGCGGGCGCTGCTGGAGCGGGAGCCCGGCATGGAGTGCGTGGGCGAGGCGGCCGACGGCGCCGCGGCGCTCGACCTGATCCGCCGCACCCGTCCCGACGTGCTGCTGCTCGACATCCGCATGCCCGGCACCGACGGCCTGTCCGCGTTGCGCGCCGTGGCCGGCGATCCCACCCTGGCCGGCACCCGGATCGTCGTGGTGACGACGTTCGCCGTCGACGAGTACGTCTTCGCCGCCCTCCAGGCCGGGGCGAGCGGCTTCGTGCTCAAGGACAGCGCGCCCGACGAGCTGGTCAACGCCGTGCGCGTGGTGGCGGCCGGCGAGGCGCTGCTGTCGCCGTCCATCACCAGGAAGGTCATCGGGCTGTTCGGCCGCGGCGGCGCCGAGCCCGTCGAGGGTCTGGACACACTCACCCCGCGCGAGCGCGAGCTGGTGGCGTGGGTGGCGACGGGCCGGTCCAACGACGAGATCGCCAGGGAGCTGGTGATCAGCCCCGACACCGTGCGCACCCACGTCAGCCGGGCCATGGTGAAGCTGCGCGCCCGCGACCGGGCCCAGCTGGTGGTGTTCGCCATGCGGGCCGGGCTCGCGCCGCCGCTCTGAGCCGGGCGGTGCGGGCCGGGCTGGCGCCGCCGCGCCGAGCCGGGCCCGCGGCCTACCGCAGGAAGCCCTCGTAGTTGCGCTGCTGGAGCTGGGCCTCGATCTGCTTGACCGTGTCCAGCCCGACGCCGACCATGATGAGCACGCTGGTCCCGCCGAAGGGGAAGTTCTGCTGCGTGCCGGGGTCGCGCAGGATCGCGAACGCCACCAGCGGCAGCAGCGCCAGCACGCCGAGGTAGAGGGCTCCGGGCGCGGTCAGCCGCGACAACACGTACGCCAGGTAGCGGGCCGTCGGCGCGCCCGGCCGGATCCCCGGCACGAACCCCCCGAACCGCCGCATGTTGTCGGCCACCTCGACGGGGTTGAAAGTGATCGCGACGTAGAAGTAGGCGAAGGAGACGATCAGCAGCACGTACACGCTCATGTAGAGCGGATGGGTGCCGGCGGTCAGGTTGCGCGAGACCCAGGCGCCCGCCTCCGCGCCGAGCAGCGGCGCGGCCAGCGTCGGCACGTAGAGCAGCGACGAGGTGAAGATCACCGGTACGATCCCCGCCTGGTTGACCTTGAGCGGGATGTACGTGCTGCTCCCCCCGTACATGCGCCGCCCCACCATGCGCTTGGCGTACTGGACGGGCACCCGCCGCTGGGCCTGCTCGACGAACACCACCGCCGCCACCAGGCACAGCCCGGCCGCCAGCATCACCGCGAACCCGAACGGCGTGAGCACGAAGATCTTGGCCAGGTACCCCGGGAACACCGCCACGACCTGCGTGAACATCAGGATCGACATGCCGTTCCCGATCCCCCGGTCGGTGATCAGCTCCCCCATCCACATGACCACGCAGGTGCCCGCGACCATCGTCGCCACGATCACGGACACCGCGAGCAGCCCCTGGTCGCGCAGCAGCGGACGGGCACACCCGGGCAGCAGGTTCCCCGAACGGGCCAGGGTGACGACGGTGGTGGCGTTCAGGACGGCGAGGCCGACGGTCAGGTAACGGGTGTACTGGGTGATCCGCGCCTGCCCGTTGGACCCCTCCTTCCTCAGCGCGTCGAGCCGCGGCACCACCACGGCGGACAGCTGCAGGATGATGCTGGCCGTGATGTAGGGCATGACGCCCAGCGCGAACACCGACAGCTGCAACATCGCGCCGCCGCTGAGCATCTGCATCATGTCGAAGACGCCGCCGCTCGCCGAGCCCACGCACTGCCGCACGGCCACGACGTCCACGCCGGGGGCGGGCATGATCTGGCCGAGGCGGAACAGCACGATCAGCCCCAACGTGGACAGCAGTTTCCTGCGCAGCTCCGGCACCCGGAACGCTCTGGCGAAGACGGTCAGCATGAGCAGGAAGTCTGTCCGCGGGCGCGCCGGACGTCGTCCGCCCAGGCGAGGCACCCGAATACGCAGATCCGCGTAGGTTGGGCGCATGACGACCGTGTGGGTGATCAGCGGGCCGCCGGGGGCGGGCAAGTCCACGGTGGCGGCCGAGCTGCTGGCCCGCCTGTCGCCGGTGCCGGCCCTGCTCGACAAGGACACCGTCTACGGCGACCTCGTCGCGGAGGTCCTGCGGGCCCACGGCCGCGACCAGGGCGAGCGCGAGGGCCCCTGGTACGACCGGCACGTCAAGCACCATGAGTACACCGGCCTGACCAGGATCGCCGCGCAGATCCGCGGCCACGGCTGCCCGGTGCTGCTCGACGGCCCGTTCACCGCGCAGGTGCACGACGCGGCGCGGTGGGCTCAGTGGGTGGCGGAGCTGGGCGGCCCGCCCGTGCGCCTGTTGTGGGTGCGTTCGGACGGGCCGACGCTGCGCGCCCGGCTGGAGGCGCGCGGCCTGGCCAGGGACGCCGGCAAGCTGGCGGCCTTCGCCGACTACCTGCGGAACATCCGGGTGGACGAGCCGCCCGTCGTGCCGCACCTGGAGATCGACAACCGGCGGGGCGCGCCGCCGGTCGGCGACCAGCTCACGGCGGCGGGTACACCGCCGCGAACACGGCCGGCAGCCGGGGGACGAGCCGGGTGAACCGCCCCTCCTCGTAGGAGGCGCCCGGCTCGTTGCTGAGCTGCTGGGACACGGGCCCGGCGATCAGGCTCGCGGCCAGGGCCAGCCCCTCCTCGCCCGCGGCGTCGGGATGCAGCTCCCCGCGCCCGACCGCGGCCCTGATCAGCTCGGCGAAATGCTCGTGGACGGCCAGCGCGGGCGCGTACGCCTCCGGCGAGGGCGCGAACCCCGGCACCGGCCGCCAGAACATCAGCTGGGCCAGCACCTGGTTCTCCATGATCCACCGCGCTCCGGCCTCCAGGGACGGCCCCATGGCCGCCAGCCCCGGCTCATGCGCCTCGGCCCCCCGCCGCACGGCCTCCAGATAGCCCTCCTGCCCGCGCCTGAACAGGGCGTCGTAGACCGCGTGCCGGGACGGGAAGTACTTGTACAGCGACGGCGGCTGGATCCCGAGCCGCCTGGCCACGGTCGCCAGGCTCAGCCCCGCGACGCCCTCCTCCGCCATCACGTCGAGGGCGATGCCGAGGATCTCGGCCTGCGTCTCGGCTCGTCGTCGTGCTCGCCGGTCGGGAATGTCAGCCACATGGAATAGCTTAGGCTATAGGTAGTAGCCAAAGCTATTGGGGGTGTGTCCCGTGTCGCGCGACATCGAGCTGATCGGCCTGCGGCAGAACAATCTCAAGGACGTCTCGCTGCGGCTGCCCAAGGAGCGGCTGACGGTGTTCACCGGCGTGTCGGGGTCGGGCAAGTCCTCGATCGTGTTCGGCACCATCGCCACGGAGTCCCAGCGGCAGCTCAACGAGACCTTCAGCGCGTTCGTCAGGAACCGGCTGCCCAAGCACGAGCGCCCGCGCGCCGAGCGCATGTCCGGCCTGACCGCCGCCGTGATCGTGGACCAGAAGCCGGTCGGCGGCGGCGCCCGCTCGACCGTGGGCACGATGACCGAGGTGCACGCGATCCTGCGGGTGCTGTTCTCGCGGCGCGGCGAGCCGTCGGCGGGGCCCGCGACGGCGTACTCGTTCAACGACCCGCAGGGCATGTGCCCGGTCTGCGACGGCCTGGGGAAGAAGGTGGAGGCCGACGTCGGCAAGATGCTCGACGAGGAGCTCTCGCTGAACGAGGGCGCGATCCGCATGGCCCCGCCCGGGTCGTACGTGTGGCAGCTCTACGCCAGGTCGGGGCTGTTCGACCCGGACAAGCCGCTGCGCGGCTTCACGCCGCAGGAGCGAGACCTGCTGCTGTACGGCGGCGGCTTCAAGGTCAGCCGGGGTGAGTACACCAACACCTACGAGGGGCTGGTCACCCGGTTCGAGCGCGTCCACCTCAAGCGCGACCTCGACCAGCTCGACAAGGCCGCGGCGCCGTACGTGCGGCAGGCCACCTGCCCGGAGTGCGGCGGACGGCGGCTCAACGCGGCCGCGCTGGCCTCGCGCATCGACGGGCTGTCCATCGCCGACCACTGCGCGATGGAGGTGACCGACCTCATCGGCGTGCTGGAGGGCCTCCGCGACCCGGTGGCGGAGGCGGCGGTGGAGTCGTTGCGCCGGATCGACGCCATCGGCCTCGGCTACCTCAGCCTCGACCGCGGGACGCCGACGTTGTCGGGCGGCGAGGCGCAGCGGCTCAAGACCGTGCGGAACCTGGGCAGCAGCCTCACCGGCATGACGTACATCTTCGACGAGCCCAGCGTGGGGCTGCACCCGCGTGACGTCCACCGGCTCGGCGACCTGCTGGTCGAGCTGCGTGACAAGGGCAACACGGTGCTGGTCGTCGAGCACGACCGCGACCTGATCGAGCTGGCCGACCACGTGGTGGACATGGGGCCGGGCGCGGGCACGCGGGGCGGCCGGGTGGTGTTCGAGGGCACGGTGGCGGCGCTGACGTCCGGCGGCACGCTGACCGGCCGCATGTTGCGGCGGGTCACCGGGCTCAAGGACGCCGTGCGCGCCCCGGCCGGCTGGCTGACCGTCGAGAACGCGAACGCCCACAACCTCAAGGACGTCACCGTACGCGTGCCGCTCGGCGTGCTCACCGCGGTCACCGGCGTGGCCGGGTCGGGCAAGAGCACGCTGATGCGCCAGGAGCTGGTCGCCCGGCATCCGCACGTGGTGCTCATCGACCAGTCGGCCATCGGCGGCTCGCCGCGCTCGACCCCGGCGACCTACCTCGACGCCATGGACCCGCTGCGCAAGCTGTTCGCCGACGCCCACGGGGTGCGGCCGGGGCTGTTCAGCTTCAACTCGGCCGGCGCGTGCCCGGTGTGCAAGGGGCGCGGCGAGATCAAGACGGATCTGGCGTTCATGGACCCGGTGACCCGGGTGTGCGACGCGTGCGGGGGCAGCCGGTACAGCGAGCAGGCGCTGTCGTACACGGTGGAGGGCCGCACGATCGCGGACGTGCTCGCGATGACGGCCGAGGAGGCCGCGGGCCTGTTCGACCTGCCGGGCATCGGCGGGCTCGGCGCGCTCGGGCTCGGCTACCTGACCCTCGGGCAGCCGCTCAGCACGCTGTCCGGCGGGGAGCGGCAGCGGCTCAAGCTGGCGCACCGGATGCGCGAGCGCGGCCAGGTGTACGTCTTCGACGAGCCGACGACCGGCCTGCACATGGCCGACGTGGACACGCTGCTGGCCCTGCTCGACCGGCTGGTGGACGGCGGCGACACGGTCATCGTCGTCGAGCACGACCTCGACGTGGTCAAGCACGCCGACTGGGTCATCGACCTCGGCCCCGAGGCGGGCCGGCACGGCGGCGAGGTGATCTTCGAAGGCACCCCGGCCGAACTGACCGAAGCATCCACCTATACCGCGAAATATCTGGTCAAGTCACTCGATAGTCGTCGTCCCGGACGTCCAGCACGGCCATGTGCCCTGGCAGATGACCGATCGCGTACTCCACGCCGCTCGCCATGACCGCTGCCTGCGGCGTCACCCCGCAGGCCCAGAACAGCGGCACGTCCCCCGGCCGCAGCTCCACCGGGTCACCGAAGTCGGGACGCCCCAGGTCGAGCACGCCGATCGCGGCCGGGTCGCCCACGTGCACCGGCGCGCCGTGCACCCGCGGATACCTGCCGCTCACCTCGACGGCCGTCCGCACCAGCTCCTCCGGGACCGGCCGCATCGAGACGACCAGCGGCCCCGACAACGAGGCGGTGGACTCGCAGGACACGTTCGTGCGGTACATCGGCACGTTCCTGCCCTGTTCCAGGTGCCGCACCGGGACACCGGCGGCCAGCAGCGCCGCCTCGAAGGTGAAGCTGCAGCCGATGAGGAACGGCACGAGGTCGTCCCGCCACTGGCCGGTCACCTCGTCCAGGTCGGCCACCGGCTCGCCGTCGCGGTAGAGGCGGTAGCCGGGCAGGTCGGTGCGCAGGTCGCCGCGGAACAGGGTGGTCGACCAGGCGCCCGGCTCGCCCACGTCCAGCACGGGGCAGGCCTGGGGGTTGCGGTGGGCGAACAGCAGCAGCTCGTACCGCAGGGCGGCGGGCACGGCGATCAGGTTGGCCTGCGTCCAGCCGCGGCACCAGCCCGCGGTGGGCACCCGTTCGCCGACGCGGAAGCGGGCCCGCGCCTGGGCGGGGGTCAAGGTGGCGACGTCCACCTCTCGACACTATGGCGACCGCCCCACCCGGTCCACATCGCCGCCCTGTGCACATCACCGGCACCACGCCCCCACACCCCCCGCCACACCCTCACCGCCGGCCACACCCTCACCTCCCACCGCAAGCAACGCACAGCACCGGCACCACACCCCCACGACAACCGGCGCCCGCCGCTCGCGGTCCGAGGCGCGGCTATCGCGGTGTTTTCCGGGTAGCGGGCCGGTTGTGCGATTAGACGTCAACCTCCTCGACTACCTGCTCATCGCGGTCTACTTCGCCACCGTGCTCGCCATCGGGTTCGCCGCCCGCCGCCGGATCAGCTCCAGCCTCGACTTCTTCCTCGCGGGCCGCGGACTGCCCGCCTGGATCACCGGGCTGGCGTTCGTGTCGGCCAACCTGGGCGCGATCGAGATCCTCGGCATGGCGGCCAACGGCGCCCAGTACGGCGCGATGACCGTGCACTACTACTGGATCGGCGCCGTCCCCGCGATGGTGTTCCTGGGCATCGTGATGATGCCCTTCTACTACCGCTCGAAGGTGCGCAGCGTCCCGGAGTTCCTGCGCAGGCGCTTCAACGGCGCCACCCAGCTGCTGAACGCCCTCATGTTCGCGGTCGCGCAGATCCTCATCGCCGGGGTGAACCTGTACGCGCTCGCCCTGGTCATGGAGGCCCTGCTGGGCTGGCCGCTGCCGGTGTCGGTGGTGGTCTCGGCGCTGATCGTGCTCTCCTACATCACGCTCGGCGGCCTGTCCTCGGCCATCTACAACGAGGTGCTGCAGTTCTTCGTGATCCTCGCCGGGCTGATCCCGCTGACCGTCCTCGGCCTGGTCAAGGTCGGCGGCGTGGCAGGGCTGTTCGACAAGGTACGGCAGAGCGCGCTCGGCGAGGGCGGCCTGCACACCTGGGCCGGAACCGCCGGCGCCAACCCGATGCAGGCCCACTGGATCGGGATCGTCTTCGGGCTGGGGTTCGTGCTCTCCTTCGGCTACTGGACGACGAACTTCGCCGAGGTGCAGCGCGCCCTGTCGGCCAGGAACACCAACGCGGCCCGGATGACCCCGATCATCGCGGCCTTCCCCAAGCTGTTGATCCCGCTGGTCACGGTGCTGCCGGGGATGATCGCGCTGGTGCTCTTCGGCGACCTGGGCAAGGGCCAGGACTACAACGACGCGATCCCGCTGCTCATGCGCGACCTGCTGCCGAACGGCGTGCTCGGCGTCGCGGTGACCGGGCTGCTGGCCTCGTTCATGGCGGGGATGGCGGCCAACATCAGCGGGTTCAACACGGTGTTCACCAACGACATCTGGCAGGCGCACGTACGCCCCGACCGGCCGGACGGCCACTACCTGAACGTGGGGCGCGTCGCCACCGTCGCCGGCGTGGCGCTCGGCGTGGGCACGGCGTTCATCGCGGCCGGCTACTCCAACATCATGAACTACCTGCAGGCGCTGTTCAGCTTCTTCAACGCGCCGCTGTTCGCCACGTTCGTCGTCGGGCTGTTCTGGCGGCGGATGACGCCGTGGGCCGGGTTCTGGGGGCTGCTGGCGGGGACGCTGAGCGCCTTCGCGTCGTACTTCGCCTACAAGGCCGGCGTGGTGGACTTCGGCACCGAGCTGAACGCCAGCTTCTGGGGCGCGGGCATCGCCTTCGCCGTGGACGTGGTGGTGTCGGTGATCGTCACGCTGGTCACCACGCCCAAGCCGGAGCGGGAGCTGCGCGGCCTGGTGTACGGCCTGAGCGCCGCGGACCTGGAGGATGACGCCCTGGCCGGCGACACCCGCTGGTACCGCTCGCCGGTGCTGCTCGGCACCGCCGCCGTGATCCTGGCCGCCCTGTTGTACGGAGTGATCCTGTGAGCGACATCCGGATGGTGATCGGCGGGCTGTTCCTGCTGTACGGCGCGATCCTCGTCGTCGCCGGCCTGCTGGGGGACGCGGTGAACCTGTGGACGGGCCTGCCGATGGCCGTCTTCGGCGCCGCCTTCGTCCTGTGGGCCCGCCTCCGCCCCCTCAAGCCCTAGCCGTACGGGCTCCGATCGAGCCACCGAGCCCGCAGGCCGCACGCCCGGCCTGCGGGCTCCGCACCGGCATTCCCGCACCGGCACCCCCTGCGGCGGCGCTGAGCCGTCCGCGTCCGTTCAGTACTCGACCTCGAAGGTGTGGGGGCCGAGGCCGTACCCGTCGCCCCGCGGGACGACGTACCCCTGGCCCGTGAGAACGGCCAGGCTGTCGCGCACCTCGTCGTCCTCCAGGCCGGTCGCCCGGATCACCGCCTCCAGGCCGGCCACGCCGCCGGACCCGACCACCTGCGAGGCCACCGCCTCGTAGACGTGGATGTCGACGTCCGACAGCTCCTGCACGTCATGCCCCTCGGACATCAACGTTGCCTCGCCCCCTCCCTCAGCCTGGCCGGATCGACCTCGCGGTCGGGGAACCTGCGAAGGTATTCCGCCTCTAGCTCGTTGGTACGGGAAGTGTGACGTGCCAGAGCATCGTCTGATCCATGGAAGAATGTGTCACTACGAGTGGCATGGAGTTGCCGCAGCTCGCGTACCACATCCTCGTCGCTGAGCTGGGCCGGATCTATTCCCATCGTCGTCATGGGTTCCCCCTACCCCAGACACCCCCGACAATATCTGTCACAATTCCTGACATATAGCCATTGTTTGGGAGCGATTCGTCGCCTTACCTTCCCGGTATGGACCTCGAGCTCAGGCACCTCAGGATCGTCCGCGCGGTAGCGGACGCGGGAAGTGTGAGCAAGGCCGCGTCCCTGCTCGGGCTGGCGCAGCCGGCCCTCACCGCCCAGCTCAAACGGATCGAGAGGGTGCTCGGCGGCGCCCTGTTCGAACGTGACCGCCACGGGGCGCGTCCCACGCGGCTCGGCGAGCTGGTGCTCGCCCGGGCGCGCGTGCTGCTCCCCGCGGCCAAGGAATTGCAGGACGAGGCCGTACGATTCGCCCACACCCCCTCCCCCGGCTTCCGCATCGGCGCCACCAACGGCCCGATACTCGGCGGCCTGGTCGACCGGCTGGCCGCGGAGCGCACGGTCACCACGTTCACGTCGTGGTCAACGCACGAGCTGATCAACATGGTCGAGCTCGGCCGCCTCGACTACGTGCTGACCGGCGCCTGCGGCGACTCCGGCACCCCCACAGGAACGCTCCTGTGGGAGACGATCAGTGTCGACCCGGTCTTCGCCCTCGTCGGCGAGGACCATCCGCTCGCCAAGGAGAAGGAGGTGGAGCTGGCCGACCTGGCCGGCGAACAATGGGCCGTCACCCCCGGCGACGGCTGCTTCGCCGACTGCTTCGCCATGGCCTGCGCCCGTGCCGGCTTCACCCCCGGAACGATCTACGAGACGGACGTGCCCACCTGCACCCACCTCGCCCAGGTGGGCCGCGCCGTGGTGCTCTGCCAGGCGACCCACCAGGCCCTGCCGGGGCTGGCCATGGTCCCGCTCTCCGGCGCGCCGCTGCGCTGGCGGCAGCTCCTCGGCCGCCACCCCACCGCCCCCGACGCCACCTGGGTCGTCGCCCAGGCCAAACAGGCACACACCGAGGCCGTACGCCGCAGTCCGGTCTACTCCGATTGGCTCGCCCGCAACCCGGCGTACGGCACCGCGCCATAACACCCTGATAGGAGTGAAGTAATAACTCCTCGCCCCCTGGGCCCGCCGTTACCGTGACGGCACCCCCAGTGGCGGGAGACAACCCAGCTCCACCCGCCGGCGCTGATCGCGGACGCGATCGGCGCATCAGCCATGTCCGGCGCCCACCACCACGACCATCCAGGCCCCATCCCACCCTGACCCGGCCCCCGCCTCCAGGCAAGCCGCCATGCCACCCCGTACCTCCGGCACCATGCCACCCCGCACCCCAGGGCGTTAGACCAGCTTCGTACTCCAAGGTGCTTATGCCACCTGCGCACACCAAGGCGCTATGCCAGCTCGTACTCCCACCCGGGCCGCCACTCGAACGGCGCGTCCACCAGGTCCTCGAGCGGAGTGCCGTCCAGCAGGTGCTGCAACGCCCACCGATTGGCCGAATGGGACACCACCAGCACCGTGGCCCCCTGCCACTCCTTCCGCAGGTCCTCGAGGAACGCGGCCGTCGCCGCCACGACCTGCCGATAGCTCTGCCCGCCCGGCCACGGCGTGTCGATGTGCCGCCGGCGCAGGGCCGCGACCTCGCTCACCGGCCGTCCGTTGTAGCTGCCGTAGTCGCACTCCCTGAGCCGCGCGTCGAGCCGGACCTCCTTGACGCCCCCGAACGCCACCTCCACCGTCTCGACCGCCCTACGCAGATCCGAGCAGTGGACGACGTCCACCTCCCGCCTCCGCACCCCGAGCTCGGCGGCCAGCTCCCGCCCCCGCTCGGACAACTCCCCGGGCAGCCACCCGGTGGCGACCCCGATCTCGTTGTCCACCGTGATGGAGTGCGTCTCGTACACCACCTTGATCGCCATATCGGCACCGTACCTCCCCTCCCAACCCCTCCCATTCCGCCCACAGCAAACACAACCCCCAACCGAGACCCGAATATGATCGACACGACTCCACCAACCTTGCCCGGCATGGAATGATGTCCGCGGGACCCCGTCCCCATCCGGCCGTGCGGCACTCCCGGATCCGATGCTCTAGCCTTGACATGCGCGAGCCTCACCAAGATCCACCAGCCGCACACCGCATGTCACAACTGAATCCAGGGGCGGTAGCTCAGCCGGTCAGAGCATCGGACTCATAATCCGTGGGTCGTGGGTTCAAGTCCCACCCGCCCTACTCTTCAAAACTGCGTCTGACCTGGGATTTCTCGGTTTTCGCCAGCCTCGGATCCCGTTTTTGATCACGGCTGGTCGCTCGCTGGTTGCTCTTGCGTACGGACCGTGTACCGGCGGTAGATCGTTTAGACGTCCAGCATCAACTCAGACCCCAAAGACGACCACCAGAAGCCCAAGCCAGAACGCCCCCTCAGCCTCGCCACCAGGGACGGCTCCAGGCATGGGCCGATCCCGTCGGTGAAGACGAATCCGCTGTCCGTCCACGCCTCCCCCGCGCTCAACCGCTCAGCGGCTTGGCGCTTGCGGTGCGCGCGTGGCGCCGTGACGGTGTCGGCGTCCAAGGCGATAGTGCGGTCGCTGGCCTCGGTCTTCGGCCTGCCCTCCACCGGCTCCCAACCGAGCTGGCCTACGCCATCCGCTGCCGGAGGGCTCCATCGCTGGCGCACCGAAGGCGAGGCAGGCCTGTACGACCGGCCCAGCCGCCCGCACACCACCCCGCACCGCACCGCCCCTGACCTGGAAGCGCAGGTGTGCCGGCTACGCACCAGGCGCAAGCCCGGCCTGGCCCGTATCGGCCCGATCCTGGGCCTGCCCGCCTCCACAGTGCACCGCGTCCTGACCCGCCACGGCCTGCACCGCCTGGCATGGCTGGACCGGCCCACCGGCCGGCCGATCCGCCGCTACGAACGCGACAGACCCGGCGAAGTCGTGCACGTCGACGTCAAGAAACTCGGCCGCATCCCCGACGAGAAGGCCGCCACCTGCGCCGCCTTCCTCCGCCGCGCCGCCGCCCACTTCGCCGGACTGGGCATCACGCGCATCTAACGCGTGCTCACCGACAACGCCAGGAGCTACCGCAGAGCCACCGCCTGGCGCCAAGCCCTGGCCGACCTCGGCGCGACCGGCAAACACACCCGCGTCTACCGCCCGCAGACCAACGGCAAGGCCGAGTCCGATCCCAGCCAAGTGCGGCGGCGAGGTCCCGGCGCAGGCGCCTCGGATAGATCCCCGCGCCGCAGCCGCCGACCGGGATCGCTCCTTTGGCTGGTCCGGCTCCGGATCGGGTGAGCACCCGCAAGCACACCGGGACGCCCGACGCCCCGGAGCCTTCAGGCGGGGCCGCCGCTTCAGGGGCCGCCGCTTCATCCGGGCTGGTTCTTCAGCTTGCGCCATCCGCCGGCTCGGTTGTTCGCGATGATCTGCCGAAACATGGCGGTGAGAGCGGGAGCGTTGATCGTTTCCCCTTGGCGGAAGGCCACCGTGCGGGCGGTCTTGTTGTCGTGGCCGGCCGTGATGATGCCTTCGGGGTCGGGGACGATGGCGCCGTCGTACAGGAACACGTTGACGTGGTCCTTGGCGGCGAGCAGGGCGCACACGTTGCCCTTGAGCACGAAGTAGGGCTGTACGGTTCGCTTGATGGTCTCGTTGACCTCGGGGTCGGCGGCGTGGATCAGGTCACGGACCTGTCGGCAGATGTCCTGCTGCCACCCGGGCAGGGCGTCAATGTAGGCATCTACGCGTGGGTCCCTCTCGTAGGGGCGTACGTCGTTCACAGCCAGGCACCCACGATCGCCGAGATGGCGAGGATCTTAATCAGCCAGTCGCCGGCGTGCAGCGTCGCGGTGGCGGCGGGGGTCTTCTCCCACATCATGGAACCGGTGAGCAGCACTGCGGGAAAGCCGAGCCAGAGCACCAGGCCGAGCACGACCGCCGACTTGACGTCGGTGAGGCCGGCGTACCGGGCCAGGCCCGCGATCGCCGAGGCGACGATGAGGCCGCGTGCCAGCTCCAGGAGGATCTTCAGGGGCGGCGGCCGATCGCCTCGGTCCGGGGCGCGCTCGTCCAGCAGGCGTTTCTCGGTCGAGGTGAGCAGAGCGTAGTAGGTCGAGCTGATGACGAACGCCGCGAGCGAGGCGACGAGGACGGAGATCGCGATACCCACGTTCCCTCCAAGGTAAACTAAACGGTACCGTTTCCAACGTTTGTAAACTAAACCGGGTAGTGTTCTGTGTCAAGGAGGTAGTTCGTTGACCGCTTCGGCACGGGCTGAGGCCCGCTCGGCGCGCAAGCGCCAGGAGATCCTCACGGCTGCGCGCACGGTGTTCACCGCCCACGGCTACGTCGGCACGAGCATGGACGCGGTGGCCGCCGCCGCCGGCGCCTCGAAACGGACGGTGTACCAATACTTCGCCGACAAGGAGGAACTGTTCGCCGGCGTCGTCCTGGACACCGTCGACCGCGGTTACGAGTACTTCAAGCCCGCGATCCACGCGCTCGCGGAGGCGGACGACCTCGAGACCGCCTTGCGGGACCACGCCAGGATGACGCTCGCCGGGTTGATGAACCGGGAGGTCCTGCAGATGCGACGCCTCGTCATCGCCGAGGCGGAGCGCTTCCCGGGCATCGGACGCGAGTACTTCGAGCGGAGCTGGGGGCGTACCCTGAAACTCCTCGCCGAGACCTTCGCCAGGCTCACCCGGCGCGGCCTGCTGAACACCCCCGACCCCGAACGCGCGGCCTACATGTTCACCTGGCTGATCGCCTCGATCCCCACCAACCGGGTCGCCTTCCTGGGCGACGCGGCCGTCGGCTCCCCCGAGGAGCTGACCGAACTGGCCGACGAGGGCACCCGCATCTTCCTCGCCGCCTTCACCCCCGCTTGAGAGTGCGCCTGCCGAAAACTACGTCCGTGCAGCTCAAGCAGCATGTGAGTACGCGTGGATGATGCCTCCGAGACAGTCATGTCGGCGGATGGTCAGGTCAATGACACGCACCGGTTCGATGATCGGGTCTGGGACGGCGCGGAGTGGTGCTGCCTGATCGAGGGCTTGATGGGCGCGGTGCTGGTTGTAGAACTTCTCGTACTCGCCGAGGGCCTGGCGGAGGTGGTGTTCATTCCAGAGCAGGCAGCGGTCTAGGAGTTCGTGACGGCAGGTTGGTGCCCACCGTTCCACGATGGAGTTCATCCGCGGTATCCGAATGCCGGTGAGTACGGTTTGGGTGCCGGCTTCGGCGAGGATCTCCTCGATGAGGGTGGGGAACGTGCCGTCTCGGTCGCGAATCAGGGACCGTGCCCTGCTGCCCGCATCCTCCAGATCCATGACGAGATTCCTGATCGCCTGGGTTACCCAGGTGGCGGTGGGGTGAGCGGTGGTGCCGAGCACACGAATACGCCTGGTGGCGTGCTCGATGACGGCCAGGATGTACTGGCGCTGCCCGGTAAGAGTGACGGTTTCGATGAAGTCGCAGGCCAGGAGTGCGTCGGCTTGCGAGCGCAGGAAGTCAGCCCAGGTGGTGGAGGCTCGCTCGGGTGCTGGGTCGATGCCTTCCTGCTTGAGGATCTCCCAGACCGTGGACGGCGCGACCTTGATGCCGAGTGTGGCGAGCTCACCATGTACCCGCCGATAGCCCCAGCCGGGGTTCTCCCGAACCAGGCGCAGGATGAGAGCGCGGATGGACCGGATCGTGGGTCGGCGCCCACGTCGGCCCGGCTGGCAGGTACGGGCGTGGCGCCGTCTCATCAGGTCGCGGTGCCAGCGCAGGACGGTGTCCGGACGGACGACAAGCCGCAGCCGGGGCAGAACCTCACGCGGCAGTGAGGTCAGGTGCGCGGCGAGAAAGGCCCGGTCCTCGGGTGCGAATTTCACTCTGGTGTCGGCGCCGACATGGCGTTGGAGGACGGTGATCTGGTGGCGCAGGACGGGAGTATCTCCACGTCCTTGTCCCGATCGCTCAGGGGCAGCAACCGCAGCGCGGCGAACGTGTTCGTGACGGTGAGGTAGGCCAGGCGAGGGAGCACGACTCATCATCCTGCCACACGCGTTTCCGTCCCCCGGGTGGCCCTGAGTTCGCGCCGCCACGAGAAGGCCTCACATGGTCATGACCTCGGCCGATGTAATTTTCGGCAGGCGCAGAGATGACGGCGACAACTACGTCCAACGAAGATCAGGTAGATCTCCCAGCCTCGATCTTTCTCGACCTTGAGCCGGTCGTCCATCGCCCCGGCCGAGCAGCGCAGACAACAACAGGTCCTGGCCCTGCTCCACCATGACCCCAACCGCCCCTGACCAGCCCGGGGCATCGCCCGCCACCTCCGCGATGTCACCCTCGATACCATGTAGCGGCAACTGTCCCGCTGGGCCGGCAGCCCACTCATCCGCAAGATCGGCCGGGTATCCACACCGCCCGGCCGATCTCTTCAGCACTCTTGCCAACAGCCCAAAAGCCTCAACTGCCTGGCCTTGGGCGAGTCCCCATCCGCTGCTACCGGAATCGTCTGCCGTTCCGTCCCGACCGGCGACTGACAACCGGTGTGGTGATCGTCACAGGGATGCCTGAGGGAGCCTGGGCGCCCGTGATACGCCTCAGCTCGGCCTCGCCCGAACGGACCTCGCTGGTCTGCGGGACGATACCGGCGTCGGCCATCAAGCGGGTCATGTCACGGCGCTGATTGGGCAGCACCAGGGTGACGACGCTGCCGGACTCGCCGGCGCGGGCGGTGCGGCCGCCGCGGTGCAGGTAGTCCTTGTGGTCGCTCGGCGGGTCGACGTTGACGACGAGGTCCAGGTCGTCGACGTGGATGCCGCGGGCCGCGACGTTGGTCGCCACCAGCGCCGTGACGTGGCCGCTCTTGAACTCGGCGAGGGTGCGCGTGCGCTGGGGCTGGGACTTGCCTCCGTGCAGCGCGGCGGCGCGCACTCCGCTGTTCAGCAGCTGTTCGGTGAGCCGGTCCACAGCGTGCTTGGTGTCCAGGAACATGATCACCCGGCCGTCGCGAGCAGCGATCTCCACAGTGGTGGCCTGCTTGTCGGCGCCCTGGATGTGCAGCACGTGGTGCTCCATCGTGGTGACCGCGCCCGCCGAAGGGTCGACCGAATGGACCACCGGGTCGCTCAGATAGCGGCGGACCAGCAGATCGACGTTGCGGTCCAAAGTGGCGGAGAACAGCATCCGCTGGCCATCTGGGCGCACCTGGTC
The DNA here is from genome assembly GCF_040675255.1 of Nonomuraea sp. NPDC049624. Classification (NCBI taxonomy): domain Bacteria; kingdom Bacillati; phylum Actinomycetota; class Actinomycetes; order Streptosporangiales; family Streptosporangiaceae; genus Nonomuraea; species Nonomuraea sp. NPDC049624. The sequence goes on from NZ_JBFAOR010000006.1 coordinate 557,934, forward strand.
GAGCAGGTGGGTGATCTGCGGCATGAAGCCCAGGTCGGCCATCTGGTCGGCCTCGTCCAGCACGGTGATGCCGACCTGGTCCAGGCTGCAGTCGCCGCGTTCGATGAGATCTCTGAGCCGTCCCGGGGTCGCGATGACGACCTCGGCACCGTTGCGCAGCGCATGGGCCTGGCGGCTGATCGACATGCCGCCGACGACCGTGGCCAGCCGCAGCTTCAGTGCTTGGGCGTACGGCGTGAGCGCATCGGTGACCTGCTGGGCCAGTTCCCTGGTGGGGACGAGGATCAGGGCGAGCGGTCGCCGCGATTGTGCCCGCTGTCCGGAGGTGCGGACGAGCAGGGCCAGGCCGAAGGCGAGTGTCTTGCCCGACCCGGTGCGCCCCCGTCCCAGGACGTCCCGGCCGGCCAGGGAGTTCGGCAGCGTGGCCGCCTGGATGGGGAACGGTTCGTTCACGCCCAGGCCGCTGAGCACCTTGAGCAGTGCGGGCGGCATGCTCAGCTCAGCGAATGTCGCGGCTGCCGGCAGGGCCGGGGTTACGGTGACCGGCAGCGCGAACTCTCTCTGGAGCGCGGCGGGACGCCGCCCGTTGCTGGACCGGTTGGAGGCGCCTGAACGGCCCTGAGCCGGAGAGCTGAATCGGCCGCCCCTGCTTCGGGCGGAGCCGCCCGTACGGGGCGAAGAGTTGCGATCGTGCGCGCGAGTTGCGTGGTTCATGCAGAACCTTCCTCGATGCGGCACGTGTCAGGATCCTCGGCGCGATGAGCGGCACAAGAACAGCTAGCACGAGCCGAAGAAAGACGAGTCGAGCCGGCGGAAACAGCCTGGCTCGTACGTCGAAATGGTCGGCTTTCGCCGGGAAGAACGCGGCTGTGATGCGGCGCCCTGGAACTGGAGCGGGCCTATGCCCGAACCGGAGCCATCGGTGGTGCATCCGGTGTGCGGCGGAAGAACAGACATGCTGTGCTTCTCGGGTTGTGAGGTCATCACGGCACGATGGATGCCACAAAAGCAACGCGCCGGGGACCGCGCCCTGCGGCGCGGGCCCCGGCTACGTGGTGCGCAGTGTCAGGCGGGAACGATGTTCTCGGCCTGCGGGCCCTTCTGGCCCTGCGTGACGTCGAAGGCCACCTTCTGGCCCTCGCGCAGCTCACGGTAGCCGCCGTTGGCGACGATGTTGGAGTAGTGCGCGAAGACGTCGGCGCCGCCGCCGTCCTGCTCGATGAAGCCGAAGCCCTTTTCCGCGTTGAACCACTTCACGGTGCCAGAAGCCATGTTGATCTCCTTCGATGGGTGCAAAGCCGAAATCCGCATCGAACGGATTCCGCGTCGCCGCGATAGGACCACACACCCGGAAATGACCGGAGAACAAAAAATGCACCTGAGGCTACATACCGTCAGGTGCACACAAAGTCTTTATGGGTACCACAACTGCAACTGATCCCAATCTAGCACATGTGCCGGCGTGCTGCGCATGCCCCCGCCGACGCCGACCTCATCCGCGCGCCATCGCCGCCTTGACCTGCAAGTTCCAGGTCCAACTGCGCTGTTGCCCGCACCGCGCCATCCCGATCGGCCAGGCAATCTCCTCGTCCTGCAGCTCATCAAAGAGGCCGCCATTCAGGCTGGGAAAGGCTTACGGTCCCGGGCCCCGCAGGTGTCCCGGCCAGCGCGGCCTGCCTGTACGACCGAGCAGACCGGCAGGTCGGCGAGGTACTCGGCGGCAGCGGGCCGCTCGCCAGTCGAGGATCGGCTAATACTCCAGTGACACATCGGGTCGCCCACCTGGTCGAGAACCAGCCGGTCGCCGAGTACGGCGGCCCGGGCTGGTACCGCATCAAGAGTCGCGGCAAATGCTTCTAGGCGGACGGGATATCAGGCAGCTCAGCGTGCACGATTGCGACTGGGAGCCGCACCAGTGGTGGGAGCTGCGCGTGGGCGGCAACTGGACCCAGGGCCCGCCCGTCCCGGGCACCGGCCCCCAACTGTGCGCCTGCCGGAAAGCACGTCCATGCACGTCAGGCAGACCATGCATCGCATCCGAGGTCCGCTGCGAGCCATCCTGCCTGTGAACGCAAATGACCACGCGATGACTGCTCGGTGGTTGCTCGCACAGCTCGGTCCGCCGCAAAATTCGAGTTCACCACGCAAGCCTGGCCCCAGTCAGCCGCGCCGAGATGGGGGACAAATGGCGCATAGTGCCGATGGCCAAGAACGCATGGTTGCTCGGTGGTTGCTCGTGTGTACGCGATACAGCACGGCACGCGTCGGCACAGACCGACACGATGACGGGGATAATTCCGGCCACGACAATACAAAACAGCACTCCGTGACACCGAGCGACATCAACCAAGGATTCTCATAATCCGTGGGTCGTGGGTTCAAGTCCCACTCGCCTTACTACGCCGATCGGCGGCTTCACGAGCATAGGTAGTCGCGTCATCTGACCATGAGTCACGGTGAGCCACATGTGAGTCACGTCGCCTCCCGTGCCTTGCCGATCTTCCGATTGGCCCCCGTACAGCCTTCAGCACCGGCCGCGCCGTCGCCCGGACGCTGTCGTGATACAGCTGCGGCAGCACCGAGACGTAGACGCGGCGGTCAGCACGATGCCGGCAGGCCCCCACGCCGCAGCTCCATGACGCAGGTCGGGCAACGGCACCGGCGGCCTTCGTTGCGCACGCTCGTGCCAGTCGGCCAGCGCCGGGAGATGCCGCGTCGAACCCAGATCTTGACGATTACCCGAGGCCGGTGCTCACTCGAAGGTGTTTCTCCATCCCGACCGTGAGGAGTCACCCGCGATGAGGATCCGCCGATTACCCTCCGCCGTAGTCGCCGTAGCGCTGGGCGTCAGCGTCCTGGCCGGGACCGCACCAGCCTCCGCCACCACCTCCGCCACCGCCACAGCCCGGACCGGCGCGGCCGGCTGGCCGGCGCCCGACTGGTACCTGCGGGGCCCCTACCAGACGCTGGCCGACTGCGACGCCGGCTTCGACAACGCCGCCGACAGCGGCCTGTACACCGCCCTCGCCGGCTGCCACTGGTTCCGCGGGGGCGGCCTCTGGGCGCCGGGCTACTACTTCGAGGTGTACCTCCCCTGATCGACCGGCGAACTGCGCAGCGATGAGATCGGCAAGGGGCTCAGGCAGGCGTCCGCCCGCCTGAGCCCCGGTGAGAGAGGGCCACGCTGTGGGCATGGAAGATCCCCTTCATCTCTTAGGACGTCTGCGGCTGGGCAGGGAGGAATACTGCCAGCGCCTCCTGACCATGCTCATCGTGGCGGGTCCCTACCCTCCCTGGAACAGCCGCTCCCGGCCGTCGCCTCAGGGAGCCCGGTTCCTGCGATCACTGGACGAGCTGTCGTTCGGTCAGGGCGACTGGCGGACGCAACCGCTGTTGGTGGACGAGTTCGAACTGCGTCCACGGCACGACGACGAGCAGGGCGGGGCCCCCGACTACGCCGCGCTGTGGCCGGACCGCCTCTGGATGATCGAACTGAAGACGGAGACCTCCAGCCACCGGCGGGGCCAGCTGGCCACCTACACCACGCTCGCCCGCCATCACCATCCCGGCCTCCGCGTCGACCTCACCTACCTGACTCCACCGCTCACCTTCGCCCCGCCGGCCGGCCAGGACGGCGTCAGGCTCGCACACGTCACCTGGGCTCAGGTCCTGCCCCTGTTGACGCAGGTCTGGGGCCGGGGCACGGACGCGGAACAGCATGCCCTCGCCACGCTGCTGGAGGCGTTGGCCGGCATCGGATCCAGCTGGTCCGACTGGCGAGCCCAGCGGACGCAGCCGACGCAATCGACTCAGCGAGAGCAGCGGGCTCAGCGGGCCGGCACGACGAGAGCCGAGCCGGCGCCCACCGAGGACACGGTCATGGCCATGGTCGAGGCCACCGCCCGCGACGGACGTCAGCGAGCCGTGCACGATCCGGCGGCGGACCTGGACCTGCTCCAACGTCGTCGTCTGGCCCTGCGCCAAGCCATTTGTGCCGAGCCGGAGCACTCCCCTCTCCGGCACGTACGTCCCTGGCTCTGGAGCGCCGCGTCGAGCCTCGGTGCCGCCCTCTCGGCCTCTGGCCGAGAGACCGGCTTCGAACTCCGCCTCTCCCGCTACCGGAACCCGGTGTGCTGAGAGTACGACCGCACCTCGGCATCACGACGGCCGCCACACGCCCGGTGGCGGGCGGGGGCAGGGATGGAGGTCGGTGAAGGTGAGGGTGTTGGTCACGTCACGTCACGTCGATCGAGGAGAGGACGTCCGGGCGACCTCGTGCGCCGGGGCGGCGTACGCGAGGTCCTGCGAGCAGTGCGGCGCGAGGACGGCGCCGCGGGCCGCGGCCCTGACGGACGCCGGAGGTCACACTGCGTGTCGGCGAGGTACGGATCTGCAACCCTCAGGGGCATATCACGGAACCGCTGGTGAGGCTGTCATGTCTACGTACCCGTGGTTCCGGTCGTGAACGTCGCCCCGTCAATGCCCTGCCGTTCATCCCCCTAGGGAGCGTCCTGTGAGCTTTCGTTCAGCTCGGCGAAGCCGGGTCCTGCGCGCGCTGATCGCCGCCGCGGTCGCCGCCGTCAGCGTGATCGCCCTCAGTGCGGCCGCTCCGGCCGCGCGTCCGGCCTACGCGGCCGCGCTCGTGCAGTGTCAGGGGACCGAGACCGTCACGTACAACCCGGGGGTCGTCCTGACGCCGCGGAACGTCACGCTCACGGTGCGGGGCCGGTTCAGTTCCTGCCTCGACAGTACGGGCCAGGTGGCGAGCGGGGCCTACGACGAGGTGTTCACCATCTTCGTCGGCTGCAACGACCTCCTCGACCCGTTCCAGGGCGAGCGGATCATCAAGTGGAACACCGGCGACAGCAGCGTCATCGACGGCAGCGGGAGCAGCACCGCCGTGGGCGGTCAGGTGGTCACCACGTTCACCGGCCCGATCGTCGGAGGCCGTTTCCAGGGCCGCCACGCGGTGGAGACCATCACGCTCGTCCAGACCGAACTGCTGCAGTGCCTGACCACCGGGCTCACCCGGGCGACCGGCCTGACGACGCTCACCATCGTCTGACCCTGCGACGGCCACGCCCCTGGCGCCGGCGGCCGGGCGCGCGGCCGCGGAGCCGCGCGGGCGGAGTGGCGGTTCGCCGGGCCGGAGTTCGCCCGGCCGGTGGGTCAACGCCTGGGCCAGGGCGTTGACCCACCGGCCTTCGGGGCACTACCCGCCCCGGCCTTGCCGGGAGCTCATCGCACCACGTGGACGCGCAGGGCCGAACCGGCCTTGAGGACGGCGGGCCGGGCAAGGATCACGGTCAGGCGCGTCCCTTCGGCGGAGGCGGAGGCGGAGGCGGTGGCGGTGGCGGTGGCGGTCACGGGTCTGCCGTCGAGGTATGCCTTGACGTGCTTGGGGGTCCCGGCCGCCGCCAGCTCCAGGTCGACTGTCCGCACCGTCGCGGTGCCGTACTTCAGGGTGAGGACGTCGTTCTGGGTGAGACCGGCCCGCTTCTGGGCGAACGTGCCCCAGGCGGCGCCGGTGCTGAAGAAGGAGCGGTGGTCCTCCGGCTTCCAGGTCGGGGCGAAGGTCACCTTCTGGGCAGGCCCGTCGAAGGCGAAACCCTGCATCGCCGTCAGCAACGACCAGGACGACAGAGTCCTTCCGTACCATTTGCCACACTCGTCGTCACCGAACGGGCTGCCGGTACCGTCGCCTGTCGAGCACGGGTCCGCGCTGATGTGCTCGGTCCTGGCGCGGCCGTCGTAGCGGTCGGAGACCGCCTTGACCACGCGCAGGCCCTCATCGAGCAGGCCACGCTGGAGCATCAGCGCCGCCGCCGAATACTCGAATCCGGACATGACCTCGTCGAAGTAGAGCGGGCTGTTACCCGGTTTGGGGTTCTTCGGCCAGGTCATCATCTGCAAGCCGGCGTCGGTCTCCTCCACGTACTGCCGGAACTGGTGGCTGACGTCGTAACCGAGGAAGTGCTCCTTGAAATTGTGGCGGAACAGGTTCTTGGCGGCCGTGGTGATGTCGGCCGACGGGTAGATGTCGCCGAGGCCGAGCTGGGTGGACCACCACTGGCCGAGCAGCATGTCGATCTCGACGCCGTCGCCGTAGGAGTGTCCCTGGGGCGAGTAGACCTCGTGGAAGTACTCGCCGTTGAAGAACCGCCGGCTCTGCTTCGTCCGGCCGGAGGCGTAGATCGTGTCATAACCTGCCTTGGCCGTACGGTCGCCGGCGAGTTCGGCCATCTTGGCCGAGGCGTTGACGGCGGCCAGGTAGAGCGAGCCGAGCCAGGACCCGTCGCCGGTCTCGCCGCCGTCGAGCGTGGTGTTGTGGATGCCGGTCAGCACGCCGTCCCGGTCGGGGTCGGCCTGGGCGACCACGTACTCCATCGCCGACTTGATCTTCGGCCAGTTGGCCGTCAGCCAGGCCCGGTCCGTGGTCTGATAGGTCCGGTACGCCGAGAGGATGACGCCGGTCTGCCCGTCGAGGGTGAAGCCGGCGTCGCTGTCGAACCGCATCGGGATCTTGCCCGCGGAGTCCATGTTGTCCAGCCACTGCTGGGTCCAGCGCTGCCCGACCTCGGGCCACAGCCAGGCCTGGCTCTGGGCGTAGTGGAAGACGTGGGTGGGCATGCCCGGACAGCAGCCCCAGCCCTCGCGGGCGCCGAAGAAGCCGTTCTTGGCCCACCACACGGTCGGGGTGTGCAGCAGCGCGGTGGCCGAGGTGACCCGGTCGAGCAGGTACTGGGGCAGGTTCGAGTCGTAGACGGTGTCGTGGTAGAGCCTCGTCCGGCCGATCAACCGGCCGAGGTTGTCCTCGACGTAACCGGCGACGGCGTCGGCGCCGGTCCACCAGTTCTCGTACTGCCGGCCCGGGCCGCCGTTGAAGTTCTGGGCGCCGGGGAAGTGCCAGCTCAGCACGACGGGGATTGTCTTGGACGCACCGGGCTCGACCGTCACCGTGGCCGCCAGTGCGCCGTCCACGGTGGTGTTCGCCGCCGGGCTGCCGGCGTCGGCGGGGCCGGCGAGCGCGCCGTCGTCGGCGAGGTCGCCGTGCAGGGCGTCGAGCGTGGTCCAGGCGGCGGTGCCGGTGACGCCGCCGGCCAGCGCGGCGAGGTTCATGCCGCCCGCGCCCTGCTTGCCGGTCATGCGTAGATTCTTGCCGTCGAACACGGTGCGGTTGTCCCCGTAGCCCGCCACGACTCGGTTGCCGGCGCCGCCGATCGTGTCGTAGCCGTTGAAACCGACCGCGTTCTGCTGCGCGGCCAGCACCGACACCTCGGCGGGCCGCCGGCCCGGGTTCTTGACGGTGATGTTGTAGATCGCGGTGGGGATGGCCGAGTCCTTGACGTCGCCCGGGATCATCGGGTTGAGGACCTCGGTGGAGACCTCGACCGGCAGCGACTCGTCCTTGTACTGATAGTTCAGGATCGGGTACTCACCCTGCTGGGTGAGCGACTTCATCGGCTCGAACGCGCCCACCCCGGTCGTCTGCAGCGCCCGCACCACCGGCCGTCCGCCCGCGGCCTTGGCGCGCACCGCGAAGAAGCTGTTGGGCAGCCTGCCCTTCTGGTAGGTGTCGGCCTCCAGGTGCCAGCCGCCGCGGCCGAGGTTGTTGAAGATCCACCAGGTTGGTCTGGCGCCTGTGCCGTCGTGCACGATGCCTGCCGAGCCGAGCGGGCCCACCGGGAATCGGGTGTCGGTGAGGTTCTGTCCCGCGTAGGTGACCGTGTCCCCGCGTGCCCGCAGGTCGGCGTACGGCCGGGCGTAGGCGTACACCTTGCCGGACTCTGCGCCCGACGAGAGCGCGGACACCGCGTAGAAGTAGGCCGTGTCCGGGCCGGTCGCCCGGTCGGTGAAGCTCGTCCCGGAGACCTCGCCGAGTTTGGTGAAGCCGGAGTCGCGCTCGGTGGAGCGGTAGACCGCGTAGACCTGTCCGCCGATGGCGGGGTCCCACGTCAGCGTCGTCCGGCTCGCCGTGCGGGCCACCCGGACCTCGCCGGGTGTGGCGGGCAGGTCGTTGCGGATGTCGTCGACCGTGATGTGGCCCCAGCCGCTGGTGGAGTCGTCCACCACCTTGACGATCGCGCGTTCGCCGATGTGCGCGGACACGTCGAGCAGGCGCCGGGCCATGACTTCGGCGCTGTCGCCCCGGGCGACGGCGAGCTCCTGCCCGCAGCCGTCGGGCCTGGTCTCGTCGTAGGCGCAGACCGCGACGTAGGTGTTCGCGCCGCTGCCGCCGCCGACCAGCATGGAGACGACCGGCTGGGCGATGGTGAACGTCCCGGAGACGACCACGCCGCGGTAGCCGTCGTCCGGCGTCTGGGTGGGGCTCTCCAGGGTGGACAGGTGGTAGGCGCCCTGCCTGTTGTACGGCCTGCTGTCGTTGTGGTTGACGGCCCGGTCGGTGATGAGCTGGCCGAAGGAGCCCGAGACGATCCGCCAGCCTGCGGGCAGCGTGCCGCTCTCGAAGTTCTCGGTGAAGGCGTCGGCGGCCTGGGCGGGGAGATCGACGACGACGGCGGGCAGGACCAGCAGGCCGCCAACGGCCAACGTGATGAGTCGTCCGGATGGTGTGCGCATGGGTGTTCTCCTGAAGGGGGTCGCCCGTCGATCAGTCGCAGGTCGTCTTGTAGATGAACTTCGCGACGTCGGGCTGGGTCATGTTGTCCTTGGTCAGCACGACGAACGGCGTGGAGATCTTGGGAGTGGTCGCCTCGCCCTTCAGCGCGGCGACGGCCTGGGTGACGGCGTCCACGCCCATCTGCAGCGGCTGCTGGACGATCAGCGACTCGACGACGCCGTTCCTGACGTCGTCGAGGATCGGGTCGGAGGTGTCGAAGCCGACGATGTGCACCTGCCCCGCCTTCGACGCGTTCTGCACGCCGGTGGCGACCCCTTCGACCTCCTGCGTGCTGACCGCGAACACTCCGGCCAGGTCGGAGTTGGCGGCGAACACGGCGGCGAACTTGGACGTGGCCGTCGCCGGCTGACTCTCGCTGTACTGCGGCCCCAGGTAGGTGATCCCCGAGTGCTTGCCGATCTCGTCCTCGAAGCCCTTCTGCCGGGCGTCGGTCGTGGAGATGCCGGGCTTGGCGCCCATCACCATGACCTTGCCCTTCTCCCCGACCTGCTTGGCGAGGGTCTGCGCGGCCAGCACGCCTCCCGCGTAGTTGTCGGAGGCGATCTGCGAGACCGCGAGGGTCGCGTCGTCGGCGACCGAGTCGGCGAAGACCAGCTTGATGCCCGCCGCCTTGGCCTTGCTCAGGGCCGGGACCATGGCCTCCCCCGCCATCGGTGAGATGACGATCGCGTCGGGCTTCTGCGCGATGACGCCGTTGAGGATCGGGGTCTGACTCTGCGGGCTGTAGTCCTTGCCGCCCTGCGCGTCGAACTGCACGCCGAGCTCCTTGGCGCGCTCCTGCGCGCCGCAGGTCAGCGAGGTGAAGAACGGGTTTCCCGCCATCCCCTGGACATAGGTGATCTTGTACGGCTCGCTGCCGCCGGCCGCCGGTCCGCCGGTTCCCGAGCAGCCGGCGACCAGGGCGAGGACCGCGACCGACAGTGACAGGACGCTTGTGCGCATGCTGACATGACCTCTTCTCGAAACGGGGGGTGTCTCTCGTCTGGGACGAGGGGGCTACGACTTCTCGCGCGACTTGCGCTTGAGCTGGTCGATGTAGACGGCGAGGACGAGGACCACGCCGATCGCGACCTCCTGCCAGAAGGTCTGCACCTTGAGGATGACGAAACCGTTCTGCAGCACCGCGGGGATGAAGACGCCGATCACGGTGCCGGGGATGGTGGCCACACCGCCGAACAGGCTGGTCCCCCCGAGCACCACGGCGGCCACGGCCTGGAGGTTGTCGGTGGAGTGACCGGCGATGTTGGCGCTGGCGAACAAGGCGAGGTCGAGGAAGCCGGCCACCCCGGCGAGCAGCCCTGCCAGGCCGTACACCTTGATCAGGTGCAGGTCGACGTTGATGCCCGACCGGCGAGCCGCCTCGGCGCCCGAGCCGACGAACAGCGTGTACCGGCCGAACCTGGTCTGGTTCAGCACCACCGCTCCGGCGACGGTCACCACGAGCGCGATCACGACCAGCCAGGGCACGACGCCGAAGAGCTTGCCGAGGCCGACCGTCTCGTACAGTGCCTTGGGCACGCCGGACAGGTCGTTGCCGCCGGTGACGAGCTGCGCGATGCCCAGGGCCGCGCCCATCGTGCCGAGCGTGGAGATCAGCGCGGGGACCTTCGCCTTGGCCACGAGCAGGCCGTTCAACGTGCCCCAGACCACGCCGGACACCACGGCGACGGCGAATCCGGCCAGCACGACGCCGAATCCGGAGCCGCCCAGCGCGGTCATCGTCCGCAGGGACATCACCGCCGAGAAGACCAGCACCGAGCCGACCGACAGGTCGATGCCCGCGGTCGCGATCACGAACGTCATGCCGACGGACAACACCAGCAACACGGAGGTGACCGTCAGCATCGTCTGGATGTTGTAGGCCGACAGGAACGCCTCGGGCGCCGCGGCCGAGAAGACCGCGATCATCGCCGCCAGCGAGGCGGACAGGTAGGTGAGCGGGGACGCGGTGAGCCTGCGGCGCAGCCCCGCCGACGGCCTGGCGGCCTCCTCGATCGATACCGACGTCATGCCGTCTCCTCCAGAGTCACGCCGTGAGTGAGCAGGCCGGTCATGGCGGCGACGAGGTCCTCGGCCTTGGCCTCGCCCGTGGTGAACCGGGCGACCCGGGCGCCGAGCCTGAGCACCTCGATCCGGTCGGACACCTCGAGCACCTGCGGCATGCTGTGACTGATCAGAACCACCGCGATCCCGCGGTCGCGTACCTGGCGGATCAGGTCGAGCACGCGTCTGGTCTGGACGACGCCGAGCGCGGCCGTGGGCTCGTCCATGAAGATCACCCGTTTGGCCCAGGTGACCGCCCGGACGATCGCCACGCTCTGCCGCTGCCCTCCGGACAGGGTCGAGATCGGGCCGTCCACGTCGGCCAGGCGCACGCCGAGGGAGGCCAGCTCCTTGATCGTGCTGTCCCGCATGCTCGCCTTGTCGAGGAAGCCGAGCCTGCCCAGCGGGCCACGGCGGGTCACCTCGCGGCCCATGAAGAGGTTGGCCGCCGGGCCGAGCGCGGGCGCCAGGGCGAGATCCTGGTAGACGGTCTCGATCCCGGCCGCCTGGGCGTCGGTCGGCGAGGAGAAGGCGACGGGCTCTCCGTCCAGGAGGATCCGGCCGCTGTCCGGCCGTACCGCGCCTGACAGCACTTTCACCAGCGTGCTCTTGCCCGCGCCGTTGTCGCCGATGAGCGAGACGATCTCGCCCGCGTAGGCGGTGAAGTCGGCTCCTCTCAGCGCGTCGACGTGGTCGAACCGCTTGCGGATGCCGCGGGCCTCCAGCAGCGGCTCAGCCATCACGGCCTCCGAGGGACAGGGCAGGCATGGCGCATCGTCCTTTCGACGGGGGGTGTTTTCGGGCAGGCTTCCGCCACGTCGTGGCGGGGGGAGGACAGGACGGTCAGTGAGCGGTGAGGATGGCGTCCTCGATGCCGGCGATGTGCGCGGCCGCCCTGATGCGGGCACGGTAGCTGTCACCGGCGGTCAGGGCCTCGTAGATCGCCTGATGTTCGGTGAGGGTCAGGTGCAGGTCGGACTCGCCGGTCATCCCGCACCAGGCGTGGGGCCGGAGCGTCTTGCCCGACATGGTCTCGACGATGGTGGCCAGGACGGGGTTGCCCGACGCACGGGCGATGACTCCGTGGAAGGACTCGCCGTTCTTGCGCAGTCGCGCGCGGTCGGCCGGCTGGGCGGCGACGAGTTCGGTGGCCTCGGCCTGGAGCGCGGCCAGCTCGCCGAGCGCGTCCCTGTCGATGTGCAGCGCCGCCATGGCGGTCACCTCCGGCTCCAGCAGCCGGCGCACCTCCAGGAAGTGCCGGATCGTACTGTCCTGGTGCAGGTCGACGACCATGCTCATGGTGCCGAGCAGCAGCTCAGGGTCCAGACTTGTCACGTACGTGCCGTCGCCGCGCCGGGTGTGCAGCACACGCATCATGGTGAGTGCGCGAACCGCCTCCCGCAGCGAGTTCCTCGACAGGCCGAGCCGGGCGGCCAGCTCCTTCTCAGCCGGTAGACGGTCACCGGGCTGAAGCTCGCCGGTGATGATCATCTGACGGATTCTGTCCACGGCATTGTCCGTGAGCGTCACTGGGCTCCCTTCTTGCGCGCCTCCCATCTTGACGGATCGCCTGCGCCGTCGCCGCGAGTGATCGTCGAGTTGTTACCTACGTCGCGAGAACTTCGTCAAATCGACCCGATGTTTGCGGGTAGCAGCACCGTATGCTCGGCGGCGAGATGGTGTCAATAAGCCCATGTTTAACGTATTCGCAACAGACCCCGCCCGATCCGGCGGGGCTTTCGTGCCTATTTATTGCGATTCTCCGCTGCGGACGGAGCCCAAACATCGGGTTAATCCCAGCCTGGAAGCAGGTTCACCCCTGCGGTCGGACGGGCGCACCGGGAGCCTGCCCGCCCGTGGAGGGGCGGACAGTGCGGTGTGCGGAGCGGCGGACGCGGAGCCGGGCGAGGGCGATGAGCAGCATCGCGACCGAGCACCAGGCGGCCCAGTCGCCCAGGCCGGCGTAGACGGTCGAGGCGCCCTGCTCCGGCAGCGTCGCGAACACCGTGGTCACGCCGGGCTTGCCGCTGCGGCCTTCGGCCAGCACCCGTCCCCGGGTGTCGCTCACCGTGAGAAGGCCCTGGCGGGCCGCGCGCGCCACCGACAACCCGCTCTCCACCCCGCGGACCAGCGCCATGCGGCTGTGCAGCCAGGCGTCGTCGTCGAAGTCCCAGGCGGGGGCGAGCAGCGTCGTCGCGCCGGCCTGGCGGTACTGCCGTACCAGCCAGGGGAAGTCGAGGTCCTTGCAGACGATCAGGCCCGTCGTGGTCCGGCCGAGCAGGGTCAGCGTGCTTCCGGGCGTGAACTCCGGCTCCAGCCCGGGGATCATGTGGTGCTTGTCGTAGCGGGCCCCGGACGGGTAGGCCAGCGCGCTGTTGGTCCACGTCGCGCCGGCGCGGAGCGCGACGCCGGCGACGACCGCCACTCCCGGCCCGGCCAGCGGCAGGCGGGCGGTGGCCGTCTCGAACGTCTTCTCCGGCAGCAGCACGATCTCGGCACCGCGGACGGCGGCCGCGTCGACGGCCCGGCGGTAGCGCCGGAGCAGGTCGCGCCCCTGCGGGGAGTCGAGTTCCACGGTGTCGCGCGGGTCGTCGGTGGAGATCAGCGCGACCTCGCGGCGCTGCCCGCCGTCCTGCCCGCCGTCCTGGCCGCCGTCGGCGCCGAGCCGGGCGAAGCCGTACGCCAGGGCCGGCGCCACCAACGCGCCCGCGGTCACCGCGACGGAGAGCCGGCGGGTCGCGCCCGGCGCGAGCAGCGCGGCCAGCGCGGCGGGCACGAGCAGGAGCAGGAAGGTGATCCCCCAGACGCCGGCGACGGAGGCGGTCTGCAGGACGGGCAGCACGTCGGCCTGCGTATAGGCCAGGCTCCACCAGGCGCCGTGCGGTCCGGCCACCGCCATCAGGTACTCGACGCCGACCCACGACGCCGGTACGGCGAGCACGGCCGACAGCGGCCGCCGCCTGGCCAGCAGCGCACGGTGCAGCAGCACGCCGAGGCCGTACAGCAGCGCCGGTCCGGCGAGCAGGCCGGCCGCCACCGGGACGGGCGTCTCCAGCGTCCCGGTGAAGTACGGCCACCACTGCAGCTGCCCGCCCAGCCAGGCCAGGGCGCCCGCGGCGAAGGCCCAGCCTCCCCCCACCCGGGGAGCGGCGAGCAGCACGGGCAAGGGGGCGAGCCACGTCAGCCAGGCCACGGGGTGCGGGCCGGTGCCGAAGTGCAGCAGGACAGCCGAGACGAGAGCCGCGGCGAGCGCGATCAGGACACGTTTCATGACGACGATGCTGCTGGCGGCCACCCTGGTGGCGCGTCAGTCGTGAGGGTGATCTCCGATGTCACTCTCACCGGCGACCACGAGGCCGCATTCGTAGGCGAACACCGCCGCCTGCACCCGATCCCGCAGGTCCAGCTTGGTCAGGATGCGGCTGACGTGCGTCTTGACCGTGTGCTCGGTGACCACGAGCGCGGCGGCGATCTCGGCGTTGGACAGTCCGCGGGCGACCAGCCGGAGCGTTTCGCGTTCCCGTTCGGTGAGCGCCGCCAGCCGTCCCGCCAGCCGCGGCATCGGGCCGTGGGCCGGCCGTCTGACCAGGCTCTCCAGCAGCCTGCGGGTGGCGGCGGGCGCCAGCAACGCCTCACCGGCGGCCACGGTGCGCACCGCGTGCGCCAGCTCGTCGCGGCGGATGTCCTTGAGCAGGAAGCCGCTGGCGCCCGCGCGGACGGCGTCGTAGACGTACTCGTCCAGGTCGAACATGGTCAGGACGAGCACCTTGGCGGCGGTGGTCGCGCAGATCTCCCTGGTGGCCTCGATGCCGTTCCTGCCCGGCATCCGCACGTCCATCAGGACCACGTCCGGACGCAGCCGCCCGGCCAGCGCGATCGCCTCGTCGCCGTCCGCCGCCTCGCCGACCACCAGCATGTCCGGCTGGGCGCCGAGGATCAGGCCGAACCCGGCGCGGAAGAGATCCTGGTCGTCGGCGATGAGCACGCGCAGCATGCGCGCTATTCAAGCGGAAAGGCGGCTCTGACGAGGAATCCGCCGTCCTGTCCCGGTCCCGCGGTGAGCGTGCCGCCGTACGCGGTCGCACGTTCGCGCATGCCGATCAGGCCGTAGCCGCCGCCGTCGCGACGTGACCCGCCGCCGTCGTCGGCGATCTCGACGAGCAGTTCGCGCGCGGTCCAGCGCAGGTGCAGCCGCACGTCGCGCACCCCGGCGTGTTTGCGCACGTTGGTGAGGGCTTCCTGGACGATCCGGTAGACGGCGGCTTCCAGGCTGCCCGATGTCCGCCGCCGCTCGCCCTCCACGGTGATGGCCACGTCCAGGCCGCTGCGTGCGGCCAGTGAGGCGAGTCCGTCCAGGCTCGGCTGGGCGGGCCCGAGGCCCTCCCCCGCCGGAACGGCCGACGCGCGCAGCGCGGTGAGCAGGCCCCGCAGCTCGGTGAGCGCTCCCCTGCCGGTGTCGGCGATCGCGTCGAAGACGGCCTCGGCCCTGGGGGCGTCGCTCCGTACGACCACGGGCCCCGCCTCGGCCTGGACGACCATCAGCCCGACGGCGTGCGTGATGATGTCGTGCATGTCACGCGCGATCCGCGCCCGTTCCTCCGCCGCCGCGGCGATGTGCTCCTGTTCCCGGCGGCGGGCCCGTTCGGCCAGTTCCGCGGTGCGCGACCGGCTCGCGCGGGCGCTGGTGCCGAGCGCGTAGGCGGCCACGAAGGCGGTGCCCATCAGGCGGAAGATCTCGCTGTCCTCCCCGGGCAGCGCCAGGGAGACGCCGACGATGACGGCGACCGCCGGGATCGCGGCCAGGCGCTTCCACCTGGGGCTGACGTCGGCGATGGTGTAGACGGCGACCAGGGGGCCGAACGGCAGGAACGGCTTCTCCCAGAAGACCATGACGGTCATCGCGGCGCCGACCAACAGCGCCACGGCCATGGGCGCGCGCCTGCGCCAGTAGACGGGCGCGGAGGCGAGCGCGCCCAGCCCGACGATCCACCACGCCTTCGGATCGGGCACCAGCAGCGGGCCGAGGGTGGCCGCGGTGGTGAGCGCCGCGATCGCGGCGTCGCCCCTCGGACCGGATAACCCGGCGGTACGAAGCGTCCGGGCCCCGCGGGCGCGCCCCTCGGAAGGTGTTGCTGCTGACATGCGGAGACTCCTTGAGAGACGCGATCAGCACCGTGCTCGCCCGGCCGGCGGTCCGTTTCTCGGGGGCGGCCGGGTCAGCCGCGTCTGGTGCGCCAGCGGGAGGTGCGGAAGCCGTCGGAGCGCTCCAGGAGGTAGGTCAGCCTGGCGGCCGTCTGGCGTACGCCGTCGTCGTGGCGGTGTCGTTTGTCGGGGGCGAGGCGGGAGCGCAGGTCGAGGATGTGGGCCAGTTCGCCGGCGACCTCCGAGACCAGCCGGTAACGGATGCCGAAGGAGTGCAGGTCGCCGTGCACGTCGTCGACCAGGTCCTCGTCCACGTGCCGCTGCAGCGGTTTGAGCTTGGTGAGCAGTCGGGCGTCCATGCCGGCCACGGGCGCCCTGCGGCGGGCGTCGTCGGCCGGCACCGCCACCAGGGCGCGGATCCGTACGAATGCCAGCGCCCGCTCGGCGTCAGAGGTGGAGGGGTGTTCGGCGAGGTCCAGCAGGCGCCGCAGGGTCTCCTGCGTTTTGTCGTCGAACATGAGGACAAGTCTATGCACTCCGGCTCAGGAGCTCTGCTCTGTCCGGATGGCCCGGCGGAGGCCGTCGGCGATGGATCCGCGGTCCCGCCGGCCGGGCCGAGGCGGTCAGCCTGCGAGCCAGGCCGGCGGCGCCGGCGTTCACCTTGAACCGGGGCGACGTGCTACTTCAGCACGTCCGCGGCGACAGGCGACTGGTTGCCCTGCGCGTCGACCGCGACGACCTCCGCGCGGTACCGCGCGCCGTCGCGCTGGACCGGGACCGGGATGTCCATGGAGGCGGCGGCGGGCACCACGTCGAAGCGGTTGGCGACCTTGGTGTTGAGCACCTCGGCCCCGTTGTCGGCGCGGGTGACGCGCACCTTGTAGTGGTACACCAGCTCGTCGTCCGCGGCCTGTTCGATGCGCAGCGCAAGCCGGCCGTCCTTGCCGGCCTGGGCCGTCAGCGGGTGCGGGGACGTCCAGGACGGGGCCGTGCGGTTGCGGTTGGCGTCGGTGTAGGTGAAGTTCCGCACGACCTGGGCGTCGTCGCCGGCCGTCCTGATCTCCCAGGACCTGCCCGCCAGCGTGCCGTCGCTCTGGAACGGGGGCTTCCAGTTCGCCGACCACTTACCGCCGGTGTAGATGTCGTGGAGGTCGGCGTTGAGGTTGACGCGGTTGACGACGGTGCGGCCCCGGTAGACCTCGACGGCCAGCCCCTGGGCGGTGGGGGTCTCGAAGCGATTGGCCAGCTGCCCTTCGGCGTCGAGCATCTGGTATCCGTGGTCGATCTCGATGTAGGACGAGCTGCCGTCGTTGACCGCGGTGAAGCTCTTCTGGTGGATCGAGCGCGGGTCGTTCACGTTCAGATGCGAATGGCCCGAAAAATAGACGGCGCGCGGGAACTTCGACAGGTCCTCGGTGAGGCGCGGGTTGCTGGTCTGCTGGCCGTCCATCACGGTTCCCGGAGCCGGCCGGTGCCCCTGGACGATGATCGGCAGGTCGCGGTAGGCGGGGTCCGCGGAGATCTGCCCGAGTTGTTCACGCAGCCAGGTGGCCTGGGCCGCGGAGTAGTTCTCGGTGTTGACCGTGATCAACGGGACGCCCTTGACGTCCGTGCGGTAGTAGCCGCCGCCGGAGTCGGGGAACCACTCCTTGGGGTAGCCCGCACGGAGCTCGGCCAGGGTCGCGTCGTGGTTTCCGTACGACATGAACACCTGGGTGGCGTTCATGCCCTTGCGCGCGAGGTTCTCCTTGAAGATGCGGGCGGTCAACTGGTGGTCCTTGCCGCGCCCGTCCCAGTTGTCGTTGATCATGTCGCCGTTGGAGAGGATGGCGTCCGGGGTGCCCGTGACCGCCGCGATGGTGTCGAAGTAGGACGACCAGCGGTCGCGGTCAGCCTCGTAGCTCCCGATGTGCACGTCCGAGACGATCATCAGGCGGGCGATCGGCTGCTCTCCCTCGCGAATGAGGTACCCCTCGGACTTGACGGCGCCGGCCTGGTTGCCCTTGAAGGCGCGGGCCGTCAGGTTCGTGTCCTCGGTGATGCGGATGGGCTTGCCGGCGAAGGTCGGGCTGCTCTTGGTGGGAATGCTGCCGTCGGTGGTGTAGCGGATCGTCTCGCCCTGCCCGGCCCGCAGCTCGACGGACACCGCCTGCTCGAAACGACCGCCCTCGACACTGAACGCCGGGGCCTGCGGCGTCCCGCCCGGGACGGCCGACGCGCTCTGTGCCAGCGGGAAGAGCCCCAGACCGATGCCGACCGAGACTGCTGCGAGGTGGCGCCAGGCAGCCGGTTCCCGGCGGACGGTGAAGTCGGCATGTCTCATGTGGTGCTCCCCGATCTTGCCGCGGCGCGCTCGGCGCCGCGACACGTGCTTCAAAAGTGAACGACTAGAACCTGGAGCACCAAGGTGTACGGAAACGGCGACCTGCATGAAGTCCGCACGACCTGCAAGGTAAGAAGTGAGCATCCCGCCCGCCGAGGACTCCGTCCGCGCACTCCCCGCGCCGGGCGACGCGGTCGAGGCGTCCCGCACGTCTTTCCTGGTCGGGAGCGGTTCCCGTGCGGTAACTCGGTGCCTTTCAAGTGCCGTCTTCCGCGGCCTCCGCACGGTGACGCACGATGCCCTGGTCACCGAAGACGGATCGAGCCAGAAGGAGTGCCGTCGATGACCACGTCATTCGCCGAGATCGAGAGCGAGTTCAACGCCTACGTCGGGGCCATCCGGTACGCCACCATGGTCACCGTCGACGCCAAGAACCGTCCCCGCACCCGCATCCTCATCCCCGTCTGGGAGACCGTGGACGGGCGGCCGCGCGGGTGGCTGGCCACCTACCGGACGCCGGTCAAGGCGGCCCACCTCGCGGGCAATCCGCACACCTCCTTCTCCTACTGGAAACCCGGCAACAGCTCGGTCGCCATCGACGCCACCGCTGCCTGGGTCGACGACCTGGCGACCAAGCGCCGGGTCTGGGACCTCTACCGGGCGACCAGCCCGCGCGGGGCCGGTTACGACCTCGGGGCCTTCTGGCGGTCGCCCGACGACCCCGCGCTGCACGTCCTGCGCCTCGAACCCTGGCGCGTCCAGGTGATCCGCGGCACCGATCTCCGCAGCCGCATCTGGACGCCTCCGGAATGACGCGGCCGCGGAAGGCCGCGGGCGGGGCGTCGGCCGGCACGATCAGCCGTCACGGCGGACGCCCGAACCGGGCGACGGGCCTCAGCGCGGGTCCGCGGCGTGGGCGAAGGCCGCGGACCGGTCCCGGAGCAGGGCGGCGAGCTCGGGAGAGTCGACCACCTCGAAGGGCCACCGCACCCAGAGCAGGCCGCCGGCGAGCACCTCGAGGCGGACGTCGGCGATGCGCCAGTGTGTCGCCGCCCGGCCGGTGGCGGTGGTCGTCGGGGCGAAGTCCGTGGCGAAGCCGCCCATGTACGCCTGCACCTGCTCGATCGGCGCGTGGATGAGGATCGTCGCCGTGTGCCGGCGGGGCGGGGCGCCGAGCCGGCTGGTGACGAACGCGACCGGGTCGCCCCCCGGGACCTCCTCCGGCTCGAAGCGCACGCCCGTCGCCGACGCCGCCGTGATCCGGTCGACGCGCAGCACCCGCCAGCCGCGGTCGAGGTCGCGGCAGACGAGGAACCACCGGGTCTGCCGGGGCACCAGGGCGGCGGGCTCGACGTGGCACGGGGACTCCCGTCCTGAGCCTGCGCCCTCGGTGCTCATTACGCGCAGCCGGACCCGCTCGGCGTCCCGGCAGGCCAGCGCCAGGACCGCCAGCACGCCGGCGTTCAGCGGCGCCGGATAGGCGCCGGCCACGGCGTTCGGCGTGCCGCCGAAGGCGACCGAGGAGCGCAGCGCCCGCACCCGCCGGCGTACCGCTGGGGGCATCACCTGCTCCATCTTGGCCAGGGCGGTGAGCGCGACCTCGCCGCCGCCGGCGGCGCCGCTGGCGGCCGACGAGGCGAGGGCGGCGGCCACGGCGAGCGCCTCGTCCGGGCTGAACACCAGCGGCGGCAGGTCGCTGCCCGTGGACAGCCGGTAGCCGCCGTCGGGGCCGCGGCGCGCCTCGACGTGGTAGCCGAGGCGGCGCAGCCGCTCGACGTCCCGCCGGAGGGTGCGGCCGTCGACGCCGAGGCGGTCGGCGAGCTCGCCGCCGCTCCAGGACCGGCGGGCCTGCAGCAGCTCCAGCAGGCGCAGCGCCCGCCCGGTCGTGGTCTGGTCCGGCATACTCCCGAGCCTAGTAGAAGTGGACAGAAAATGACCTAAAAGCTCCCTAAGTTGGAGTTCGGGCCGGACGGACCGGCACCGCATTTCCCTGAGGTGAGTCACCTTGAGCATCCTTGTCACCGGCGCGACCGGCGCCGTCGGCCGTCATCTCGTCACGACCCTGCTCGCCCGCGGCGCCGCCGTGCGCGCGCTGACCCGCAAGCCCGACGACGTGGGCCTGCCGGCCGGGGTCGAGGTGGTGGCCGGCGACCTGGCCGACGCCACCACGCTCGGGCCGGAGGTGTTCGCCGGCGTCGATCGTGCCTTCGTCTTCCCCGCCGAGGGCGTCGAGGCGTTCGTCGCGGCGGCCACCGCCCGCGGCGTCCACCGGTTCACCGTGTTGTCCTCCCTCGCCGCGGCGAAGGAGTTCCCGCGCGACCACGGGTCGGCCAGCCAGCGCCACCACACGGCGGTCGAGTCCGCCGTGACCTCACGTGCCGGCGCCTGGACGATCCTGCGTCCCGGCACCTTCGCCGGCAACCTGCTCTCCTGGGCCTGGCAGATCCGCTCCGGCGCACCCATCCGGGCGCCCTACCTCGCCTCGGCACAGGCCCCGATCCACGAGTACGACATCGCCGAGGCCGCCGCCGAGACCCTGCTCTCCGACGATCACCTGGAGACGGCGATCCCGCTCACCGGCCCGCAGGCCCTGACCCGCGCCGAGCAGGTGGCGATCATCGGCGAGACCCTGGGCGTGGAGATCCCGCTGGTGGAGATCACACCGGCGGAGTTCCGTGCCGAGACCGGGCGGTTCATCCCCGAGCCGGTGATGAAGATGCTGCTCGACTACTGGCACGACACCCTCACCGTCCCCGACGTCCCGCGTCCGGTCACCGCGGTGACCGGACGGCCGGGCCGCACGCTCGCGGAGTGGGTCGCCGACCACCGCGCGGACTTCACGGCCGGCTGACCCTCACGCCGACGGTGCGGGATCGTCGAAGATCATGGTGTGGCCGAGCGGCCAGCCGGGGTCGCCGGTGCGGGCGAAACGCACCCAGGCGGCGTGCATCGCGTCGGCCAGCGCCTGCGGCGCGCCCGGTCCCGCCGTGCGCTCGACGCCGGGCGCGTCCAGCACGTCGAAGACGAAGGGCAGGTCGAGGTTGTGCACCGCGCCCACGCGTCCGCCGCCGGCCGGGCTCTCGACCGGCGACTCCCACCGGAACTCGTAGCCGTAGGCGGGCCTGGCCTCGCGGATCCAGCGCGTCTCGCGGGTGAACAGGTGCCGGGTGACGGCGCGGCCGACCCGTTCGGCCGGGGTGAGCCCTGGTTCGTCCACCTGGACGCCGAGGTGGTCGAGCGCCGCCCGCGCGGCGGCCTCGTCGAGCCCGGCGGCCATGCCCCGGACGAACACGTCGGCCTCCTGGGACGTGCAGCCGACCAGCAGCGGACGGTCCCCGCCCGTGCCCGCGCGCAGGGCGTCCAGCGGGACGGCCGGGATCAGGTCGCCGTCCACGACCGGCTTGACCGGCACCGAGTCGTTCAGCCCGCCGGAGCCGCCGGTCAGCGGCGGCGGTTGTGCGGCGACGAGCGCCTCGGGGGGCAGCGCGGCGAAGGACGCCCTGGTCGGCGCGATCCCGAGGCGGGCGGCGAGCGCCCTGGCGTGGTCGCGGGCCTCCTGCTCGGCGGCGACCAGGGTGGCCGAGCCGCTCATCACGATCGCGCGCCGGAACAGCCCTTCGGCGCGGGGCATGGTGAGCAGGGTCGCGACGGCCGCGGCGCCCGCCGACTGCCCGGCGATGGTCACGTTGCCAGGGTCGCCGCCGAAGGCCGCGATGTTGTCGCGCACCCACTCCAGCGCGGCCAGCCAGTCGAGCACGCCCCGGTTGAGCGGGGCGTCGTCCAGGGCGAGGAAGCCCTCGAAGCCGAGCCGGTAGTTGACGGCCACGCACACCACGCCGTCGCGGGCGAAGCGGTGACCCTGATGCCAGGCCGCCCCGTTGCCGCCGATGGAGAACGCGCCGCCGTGGATCCAGACCAGGACGGGCAGCCCCGGCTCGCCGGTCCCGGGGGTGCGCACGTCGAGGTTGAGGCAGTCCTCGCCGGTCCGGAAGACGTCGGGCGCGTACAGGCCGATGTCCGCGCCGGCCGCCTGCGGGGCGGCGGCGCCGCGCGTGACCGCGGGCCGCACGCCGTCCCACGGCGCCGGCGGGACGGGCGCGCCGAAGCGGTGCTCGCCGAAGGGCGGGGCGGCGTACGGCACGCCGAGGAAGGCGCGCCCGCCCTCCTCGGCCCTGCCCTCGACCAGCCCGGACGCGGTACGGACGATCATGCGCGACGCCATCCGGCCGTCCCTTCGACGATCCTGACGGCCGCCCGGGTGAGCGGTTCGAGGCCGTCCTCGTAGACCTTGTCGAGGGTGTCGGCCGAGTCGAACAGGTACATGGGGGCCGACAGGAAGTGCACCAGCGGCACCCCCTCGGGGTGGAAGAAGGCCCCGTCAGTGGGCGGCATCGGGGAGAAGGCGTCCGGCGGCAGCACGAACGAGCGCCTGAGGTCCTCCGCGACGAGGGCCGCCGCCACCAGGCTCTCCAGCTCCGGCTTCCGGGTGGTGAACCACCAGCCGGGTTCGGGGTCGCCGGTGGGGACCAGCTCGCCGT
This sequence comes from Nonomuraea sp. NPDC049624, assembly GCF_040675255.1. Lineage (NCBI taxonomy): Bacteria > Bacillati > Actinomycetota > Actinomycetes > Streptosporangiales > Streptosporangiaceae > Nonomuraea > Nonomuraea sp. NPDC049624. The sequence continues at coordinate 580,621 of NZ_JBFAOR010000006.1, forward strand.
CCACGGCCACGCACCGCCGGGCGGCGTGCTCCAGGTGGAGCTGGAGCACGACGTCGCCGAGCAGGGCGCGGTGCTCCTCGATGAAGGCCCGGGTGCCGGCGGCGTGCGCCATGTGCCCGGCGGTCAGCAGGAAGAGCAGGTTGTGCGGCCGGTCCCGCTCGGGCACGCTCGCCCAGTACCGGGCGGCGGCCAGCACCAGCGCGATCCCCGAGGCGTCCTCGACGGCCGAGGCCCAGGGCGCGTCGTGGTGCGAGCCGATGATCACCCACTGGCCGGAGCGGCCGGGGAGCGTGCCGATCACGTTGTGCGAGACGGCGGGGCCGGTCTCCGACTCGACGGTGAGCGTGCCCGTGCAGGGGCCCGCGTCGACCAGGTCGAGCACCCGCCGCGAGTCGCCGCCGGACAACCAGACGGCCGGCAGGTCGCGGTGCACGGCGTCGTAGGGCACGTAGTAGTCGCGGGTCTCCCACGGCACCCCGGTCAGCGCGCCGGCGAACGCGGCGGCGCCGCCGTCGATCACGCCCTGGAGCACGTCGAGGTGGTCGAGCTGGAACGGCAGCGTCTGGACCAGGTCGTCGAAGACGCCCTCGGGGTCGTGCACGGCCGTCGCCAGGTCCCTGACGTAGGACTGCGGCAGCTCGGTGAAGGCGTACTCGGGCACGACGATCGCGCCCGGCACGACCTCGCGGCTGACCGGCGCGGTCACGGTCGCCTTCGGCGTGGTGTACGGCAACGCGGACGCCGCCACCCGCACGACCCGCGACGGGTCGGCGTCCAGGCGCACCACCAGGGACGCCGTCACCGGCCGCCAGACGGGCAGCTCGACCGGCGCGAGCCGGACGTCGCGCAGCCCGAACTCGGCGAAGCGCTCGGCGGCCCACGCGGCGGTCCAGTCGTCGGCCGGGTAGCCGGGACGCCGGACGCCGCGCGCGGTGACCGTCTCGATCCACTCCATCATCCGGGCGGCGCCGGGGATCAGGTCCGGGATCATCGTTTCAGCCCTCCGAAGGTGAGCCCCGCCACGTAGTAGCGCTGCAGCGCGACCATCAGGACGAACGGCGGCACGGCGGTGACCAGCGCCGCGGTGGTGGTCAGGTGGTAGGTGACGCCGACCTCGCTCTGGAAGTTGGCCAGTCCCACGGGCAGCGGCCACAGCTCCTGCTCGTTGGCCACGATCAGCGGCCACAGCAGGTTGTCCCACTGCGCCAGGAAGTGCACGAGGAACAGGGTGATGAGCGCGGGCCGCAGCAGCGGCACGGCGATGCGCGCGAAGATGCGGAACTCCCCCGCGCCGTCGACCCGCGCGGCCAGCAGCAGCTCCTTCGGGATGCCGAGGGCGAACTGGCGCACCAGGAAGACGCCGAATGCGCTGATCATGCCCGGCACCATCATGCCCTGGAACGTGTTGACCCAGCCGAGCTCCTTCACGATGAGGAAGACCGGGATGACCATGACCATCGGGGTGAGCGCGAGCGTGCCCACCACCAGCGCGAACAGGACGCGGCGGCCGGGGAAGGACAGGTGGGCCATCGCGTGACCGGCGGCGGCCGAGAAGAGCACGTCCAGGACGCCGGTGCCGACGCACAGGATCAGGCTGTTGCGCAGGTACGTGGGCAGGTTGCCGGCGCCGAACAGCACCCCGATGTTCTCGGGCAGGTGGAAGCCGTTGAAGACCAGCCCGCGCAGGTCGGTGTCGTCCGGCGCCGAGGCGACGACGACCATGGCGTAGACCGGCAGCAGCATGAACCCGACCGCGACGATCAGCCAGACGGCGCGCAGCACCCTCATTCGTCGCCGCCCTTCAGGAACGCGAACTGCACCGCCGAGACGATCACCATGGCGACCAGCAGCACCATGCCCATGGCGGCGGCGTAGCCCATGTGCTCGTAGGGGAAGGCGTTGGCCCAGATGTAGTACGGCAGCACCTGGGTGGCGTCGGCGGGCCCGCCCCCGGTGAGCAGGAACGCGGGCACGAACGCCTGCATCGAGCCGGCGACCGAGATGACCAGGACGAACAGCAACGTCCTGCGCAGCAGCGGGAGCGTGATGCGGGTGAACGTGGTGACCGGTCCCGAGCCGTCAATGGCGGCGGCCTCGTACACCTCGCCGGGCAGCGCCTGCAGGCCGGCGGTCAGGATGATCACGAACAGCCCCATGCTCTTCCAGACGACCATCACGACCAGGGCCCAGATGGCCAGGCCGGAGCTGGTCAGCCAGGACTGCGGGGGGATCCCGGCCAGGCCGAGGAGGGTGTTGGCCAGGCCGCGGTCGGAGTAGATGATCACCCAGACCATGGACGTGGCGGCCAGCGGCATCACGGCCGGGATCATGACGAGCGCCCTGAGCCAGCGGTTGAGCCGTCCCGGCCTGCTCAGCGGCACGGCCACCAGCAGGGCCAGCAGGATCGTCGGGACGACCGTGCAGACCGTGTAGACGACGGTGATCCACGCCGAGTTGAGGAAGCCGGGGTCGGCGAACATGCGCTCGTAGTTGGTCAGGCCGATCCAGTTGGGCGTGCCGGCCATCTCGTAGTCGGTGAAGCTGAGATAGATCGCCGACAGGAACGGGACCAGCCAGAACACCACGAAGAAGACGGCCACCGGAAGGGTCAGCGCCACGCCCGCCGTGGCCTGCGGCCGGACCCTGACCCCGCCGAGCAGCCCGCCGAGCAGCCCGCCGGGCCGGGCGCCGAGCACGCTCACAGGATCGGTCGCACGGTGGCGTCGAAGGTCGCCGCGGCCTGGGCCGGGGTCGCCTTGCCGTGGGCGACGGAGTCCACGGCGCCGGACGCGGCCTTGGCCAGTTCCAGCGCGCCGGGGATGATCGGGCCGAAGTCGACGTGCGGCAGGCTGCCGGCGACGATCTCCATGATCTCGGACTTGCCGCGCGGCCCGGCCTCGCGCCAGCCCTTGGTCGGGATGATGATGCCGTTGTCGAGGTTGGCGGCCACCGACGGGGCGCCCTGGAGATAGTTGACCAGGTGCCAGGCGGTGAACTGGTTGGGCGAGTCCTTGGCCACGCCCCAGCCCCACGTGTAGGCGGGGACGACGGACGGCCCGCCGTCCCAGGTGGGCATGGGGGCGACGCCGTACTGCTTGCCGAAGGTGAGCTTGTCCTTGCCCAGCTTCTCCAGCGCGGGGCCGAGGAAGGCGCCGCTGACGACCATGGCCGCCTGGCCGGAGTAGAACAGGCCGAGCGCGCCCAGCGGGTTGGAGAGCTTGGGGTTGCCGATGCGCGACATGTACGTCAGGGCGGCGATGCCCTGCTCGGTGGCCAGCGACGCCTTGCCGCCGCCCGCCGCGACCAGCTCGCCGCCCTTGCCGCGGACGAGGGCGGTCAGCGTCATGAGGGCCCACTGCGGATCGCCGTAGAGCCACTGCAGGCCGACCCGCGCCCGGTCGGGCGAGGTCAGCTTGGCGCTGTACTCGGCGACCTCCTCCCAGGTCGCCGGGGGCTTGTCGGGGTCGAGCCCGGCCTGCTCGAACCGGTCCTTGCGGTAGTAGAGCAGGCAGGGGTTGAAGTCGATGGGCACGCCGTAGGGCACGTCCTGGTAGGTGAGCGGGGTGGTCGTGCCCGGCTCGTAGTTCGCCAGGGGGAGGGCCTTGGTGTCGACGGGGGCGAGCCGCTGCTTCTTGGCGTGGGCGGGGAAGCTCCAGTGGCCGATCTTGAAGACGTCGGGCGGGGCGCCGCCGCTGAAGGCGGTCAGCAGCTTGGCGTCGAGCTGGCCCACGGGCAGGTAGAGCAGCTTGACGTCGACCTTGAACTCGGCGATGTAGCGGTGCACGAGCTCCTGGAACTGCTGGCCGGTGTCCTGCGAGCCGTGCAGCCAGACGGTGACCTCGCCGTGCGGCCCGGCGGCCGCGGCCTGCTGCCGGGGCTGGTCCTTGCCGCATCCGGCGAGCAGGGTGAGCGCGCCGGCGGCGAGGAGCCCACGCCGCGTCAGATCCGCCATGGTGGTTCTCCTAGGTGAGGTTCTTGAGCGCCTGGTTCTGCCAGGCGGTGTTGGTGGGGAGCTCGGGGGCGCCGCCGGCGAACGCCCCGCGGGCCTGGGCGTCGGCCTGGAGCCGGTACCTCAGCCAGGCGGTCACGTAGCCGAGGAAGGTCCCGCCGGTGTTCTGGATGTCGTTGTGTCCGGCGCCCTTGAGCAGCGCCCGGCCCGCTCCGGCGGTGGCCTGGTCGTAGTAGCCCTGCACGGTCGCGGCCGAGGAGATCAGCCAGTCGTCGGCGCCGCTGAGGAAGAGCACCGGGCAGGTCAGGGCGGCGACGGAGAACTCGTCCCCGGGGCTGGCCATCCACTGCGCGGGCACGGCGATCGGCACGACGGTCTTGATCAGCCCGGCGGAGTGGTTGGCCGCGTTGACGACCCCGCCCGCGCCCTGGGAGTGGCCGACGGCGCCGACCTGGGCGGTGTCCAGCTTGCCGTGGAAGACGCTGGCGGGGTCGGCGTTCAGGCCCACGAGGTGCTGGGCGGCGGCGAGGATCTCGGCGCCGGTGCCCGTGGTGGTGTCGGTGGAGGCGACCACCGCGAAGCCCCAGGAGGCCAGGTGGTTGAGCAGCCCCGGATAGTTGTCGGGGGTGGCCCACGAGCCGTTGCCCCACGTGACGATCGGGTGGGTGACGCCGCCCGCGCCGAGGTTCGAGGGGTAGTAGAGCCGGTGGCCGCCCGAGGTGCCGGTGGCGACCGGCCACGGACCCGTCGCCTTGTAGGCGGTCTCGATGGTGGCGGCGGCCTCGGCCGCGGTGGTCCACGACAGGAATCCGGCCGACGCGAGGCCGAGCGCCCCTGCCCGCAGCGCCTGCCGACGAGTGAAGTTCTCCATGGTCACTCCGTGGGATATTTGGAGACGTGAACGTCTCCTAAGAGAGGGAAGTACGATCGGTGAGCGATGTCAAGAGATGAACAGAAGGAAGTTCCGGCGGTCCGGCCGCTTCCGCGGGGGCGGCACGGGCTCTCCCCCGACACGGTGCGCGAGTCGCAGCGCGACCGCCTCGTGGAGGCCATGCTGCGGCTGGTGGCCAGGCGCGGCTACGCCGCCACGACCGTGCCCGACGTGATCGCCGCCGCGCGGGTCTCGCGCAACGCCTTCTACGCCCAGTTCGCCGACAAGGAGGCGTGCTTCCTCGCCGTCTGCGAGCGCGACCTGCCCGAGATGATCGACTCGATCCGCGCGGCCGCGTCGGGGGCGGGCGACCGCTGGCGCACGGCGCTGCGGCTGGGCCTGGCCGCCTACCTGCGGTGGTGGCAGGAGCGCCCGGAGTACGCGCAGGCGTACTTCGTGGAGTTGCCGAGGGCGGGCGAGCGGGCCGTCGAGCAGCGCGACACCGCCTACCGGCCCTTCCTGGACATGCTGGCGGCACTGGCCGCGCGGGCCAGGCTGGAGGACCCCTCGCTGCCGCCGCTGCGCGCCGCGATCCCCCGGCTGATCGTCTACGGCACCACCGAGTTCATCGCCTCGGAGGTGCGCGCGGGCCGCGCCGCCACGCTGACGTCGTCGGCGGGCGACCTCTACCACTACACGGTCGCCCTGCTGGCCGGCCCCGATCACGGCATCGGGACCACCCCCTCCGCCTGAACCCGCCAGCCCTCGGGGAAGCAGCCCGAGGCCGCCATGTGGGCGACGGCGGCCAGCAGGCCGCCGTTGCCCGGCAGGTAGAGGGGCAGCAGGCCGGGCCACTGGTGGTTGTGGCCGCTGGGCAGGTAGGTGTTCTTCGGGGCGTCCATCAGCAGGGCGTCCACGGCGGTGCCGGGCTCGCCGAGCCGGGCCGCGCACATGGCGAGCATCGGGAAGTCCCAGCCCCACGCGCTGTCCCAGTCCCAGTCGGCGAGCACGTCGTGCAGGGTGGCCCGCATGACCTCGGGGTCGATCAGCGGGGTGGGCGGCACGAACCCGAGCGCGCCGGTCATCGAGGGATGGTCGGTCCTGACCGTGTACGGCTCCACGCCGATGGCCGCGTACACGCCGTCGCGCACCAGCGGCCGGGCCAGGCCGTCCAGCACCCGCGCCCACGCCGGGTCGGGATCGAGGCCGAGCAGGCCCCGCCACCGCTGGGCCGTCGCCAGCCCCCACCACCAGTAGGCCAGCTCGAACGCGGGATCCCGCACCGACCTCCTGGACTCGTGGTAGGACTCCTGCGCCGGCACCAGCGGCGGCCCCAGGTGCCCGCCGGCCGCGAAGGAGGCCATGAACTCGGCCGTCTCGAACACCAGGTCCCAGTACTCCTCCAGCGCCCCCGGGCGGATCCGGCGGAGCAGCTCGGCGAAGTAGATCAGGTGCGGCTGCTGCCAGACGATGAAGGCGCCGATCTCGCTCGGGCTCTCCCTGCCCTCCGGCCCCACCTGCTTGGGCCAGCGGGCGCCGCGGAACCCCTGCCGCGCCGCCGTGGCCCTGGCCCGGGGCAGGATCGAGCGGTACCACGGCAGGCTCCGCTCCAGCAGCTCCGGCCGGTTCCACAGGGCGAAGTGGGCGGCGTGCCACCAGTGCATCTCCAGGTGGAACTTGCCGCTCCAGGAGTTGACGGCCAGCCCGGTCTCCTGCGGCGGGGTGGTGCCCGCGCAGTTGACCGCGGTGAGGTACTGCGAGAGCACGACCCGGCGTTCGAGCTCGGGCGCCCGGGGGTCGGCGCTGCCCTCGAAGCTGACCGCGCCACCGCGCGTCCAGAACCGCTCCCAGTGGGCGGCGGCGGCCGCGCGGACCTGGGAGAAGGACGGCAGGCCGGCGCCGACGGGGTGCCGGGCGAACTCGACGACGAGCTCCAGTTCCTCGCCCTGGATCAGGTACACGTGGGGGGCGGGCGAGGTGAACCGCGCCGCCCCCGTCCACTCGGCGGCCACGTGGTAGCCGTCCTGGTCCAGGACGCGGGTGAAGTCGCAGCGCGAGCCGCGCCGCGTGCACGTGGTGGTGTGCCGGTCGGGGCTGTCCCAGTCGGCGGTGGTGTGCCAGCCGTCGCTGGCGTAGGGGAAGGCGATCCTGACGCCCGTGCCGCCGGTGACGCGTACGGCCAGCAGGTCGCGCTCGGGATGGCAGACCGTCTCCACCTCGTGCGGCCGCCCGCCCAGCTCGAACGAGCTGGACAGCGTGCCGGTCCACAGGTCGAGCGTCTGCGCCGACCGGCCCATCGGGACGTCCTCGCCTACGTCGAGGCCGATCCGGCCGAGATGCAGGCGGTGCGGGTTGACGTGCAGCCAGCCGCCCGCCTCGGTGGCCGGGTAGAGGTCGGGATAGCCGACGCCGTCGTAGTCGGTGAGCGCGTCCTCCAGCACGTGGCCCTTGGGGTTGGGCATCGTGTGCCAGCCCCACTGCGCCTGCGTGCCGAGCGGCGCGAATGTCTGGAGCCCGGTGGCGTCGGCGGTGAAGGCGAACTCGCCGTTGCCGACGGTGAGCGGGCACCCGGCGCCGGCGACGTTGTGCCGGCGCACGAGCGCCCTTCTGTCTATGCTCACGCACACCCCGGCGTGCCGGCGGCGCGCTGCTGGCGCATGGTCGTCACGTCGCCCGCGACGGCCGACTGGGCCATCGGGCCGAGGTCGAGCACGACGTCGGTGAAGGCGAGCGACGCCTTGCGCATCACCGGCAGGTCGATCGCCTCGGCGCCGAACTGCGGCGAGAACAGCGTCTTGGGCGCGGCGATGGGCGCGATGACGGGCAGCAAATGCTGGTTGTACGGCGTGCCCTCGCCGCCGAAGCTGCAGTGGTGCGGCACGGTGGCGAGGTCGGCGGCCGACAGGCCCTTGAGGATCGCGGTGCGCCGCACGTCCCAGTACTCGATGTGGCCCTTGACCAGCTCGCGCAGCGGCGTGCTCTCGCTGACGGGGACCCACAGCAGCTCGGTGAGACTGGGGCTGGCGACGAGCTGCTTGCCCGGCAGGCCGTTCGGCCTGGCGACCGCGTCGTAGCGCTTGGCGCCGAGGTGTTCGAGCACGACGACGGAGGAGACCTTGCCCTGGTCGTACTCGGCGTCGAGCTGGGCGGCGAGCTGACCGGCGCCGCCCTCGCGGACGTCGGGACCGGTCAGGTGCTGGTAGAGGTGGCCGGTCACGAACGCGAACTGCACGGTCCGCGGACGGCACTCCACCGGCAGCGACGACAGGTAACGGGCCATCTCGATCATGGTGAGCGGGCCGTTGTCCCACACCGGGCTCATGCCGTCGGTGTGGCTCTCCACGACGATCTTCTGGGCGCTCCCGCCGGGCAGCGTGGCGAGCAGGGTGCGGGTCGTCGTCGGCGTCCAGGCGGCGTTCACCGTCAGCGACGCCTGGACCGGCTGCCCGGCGGCCAGCGCGTCCTTGATCTGCTTGCCCTGGTCGGCGCCGACGTACGCGCCGGGCACGCCGTACGGCAGGCCCTCGTAGGGCGCGTACATGTCCTTGATCTGGGCGTGCGGGAGCTGGCTGACCTCGATCACGCCCAGCGCGCCCGCGGCGGCGGCCGCCTTGAGGTCGGCGTCGGCCGCGGCCGGGGCCTCCATCGACTCCGAGCCGAGCAGGTTGATCGTCATGCCCGGGTCGTACATGGAGTAGCCGAGGGTGGGCGGATAGAACAGCAGGTTGGGCACGCTGGTCCAGGGCAGGTCCCGGACGACGATCTTCCCGGCGGCGTTGGCGGCGGTGATGTTCGTCCCCGCGGCCAGGTGCACGAGCGGCGCCGAGACGCCGCCCGCGCCGGTGGAGGAGGAGAACGGCACGGGCGCCGCGACCTGCACGGACGTGCCGCCGACGGTCAGCCCGGTGCCCAGGTTGTCCCAGCGGTCGATGGCGTAGGGCAGGGAGGAGAGCTGGAGGCCGGGGATGGCCGCCATCTCCTCCTCCAGCCAGTCGACGTAACCGGCGTGCGCGGCCGAGCCGGTCGGCCTGGGTCCGAACGTTCCCTGCCGGGTGGCCAGGGCGCTCAGGCGGGCCTCGGAGGCGAACGCGGCCGGGTCCACCCTGACCGGGCAGACCGTGGCGGACGCCTGGGCCAGGGCCGGTTGCGCGGGCGCGACCAGCGGGAGGAGAAGGGCGAGGAGAGCGAGTCGTCTCACGTGGGGGGTCCTTCCATCGAATCGTTTTAATGCACGGCCCGCGACCGTCCCCCGGGGCGCGGCCGAGTTCTCAGCGGCGGGGCGGTCCGGTGGTTCCGCGGACGATCAGCGTGGGCGACACCGACGAGGCCACCGAGCGCGTGCGTCCTTCGATGCGCTCGACGAGCAGGCGCGCGGCGGTCGCCCCGATCACCCGTCCGTCCTGGTCGACACTGGTGAGCGAGATGCGCTTCAGCGAGGCGATGCCGATGTTGTCGTAACCGGCGACGGACAGGTCCTCCGGCACCGACAGGCCGGCCTCGTCGGCGGCGCGCAGGACGCCGAGCGCCGCGATGTCGGCCCCGGCGAAGATCGCGGTGGGCCGGTCGGCGCGGGCGAGCAGTTCCCGCGCACCCTCGTAGCCGCCCTCCTCGGTGAAGGAGGTGGCCAGCACGTCGTCGGCCAGCCCGTGGGCGCGCATCGCCTGGCGGTAGCCTTCGGCGCGCACCATGTGCGGCAGTCCCTGGGCGCGGGCCCGCTCCAGGTGGGTGATGTGCGCGATGCGGGTGTGCCCGAGCCCGACCAGGTGGTCGACCACGAGCCGGGCCCCCATCACGTCGTCGTCGACGACCGCGTCGTGGTCCGCCGCGCCGCCGTGCCTGCCCACCACGACGACCGGGACGGCCGCCGCGATGGCGGCGAGTTCGGCGTCCGTCATGACCGGCGAGATCAGGATGAGCCCGTCCATGCTCCGGTCGATCATGGCGTCGGTCATCCTGGCCTGCGTCTTGGGCTCGATGCCGCCGGGCCCGAGCAGCACCTGGTACTCGGTGTCGCCGAGCCGGCCGGTGATGCCCTCGATGATGTCGGGGAAGAACGGGTTGCGGGTGTCGGAGAGCATCACGCCGAGGGTGTAGGTGCGTCCGCGCAGGGCCCGGGCCGCGGCGTGCGGGCGGTAGCCCAGCTCGTCGATGGCCTGCCGTACCTTGGCCTGCATCTCCGCGCTCACGCCGTACGCGCCGCGCACCACCTTCGACACGGCGGCCGTGGAGACCCCGGCCCGCCTGGCCACATCGGCGATCGTCACCCGTCCGCTCGTCACACGCCATCCTTTTGGGTTCTCGTAGAACGAACTACATACTTTGCTGACAGCAGAGGCTAGCCCGCTCCCGCTCCTCGGGTCCACCCCTTGACGGAGGTTTCGATCTTGCCGTAGAACGTTCTACACATTCTCCCCCACATGAACAGGAGCACGAGCGTGAGAGCACCAACTCGTCCGCTCGGCGCGGCGATAGGCGCCGTCCTCGCCCTGTCCCTCGCCGGCTGCGGATCCTCCGCCCCGGAGGGGACCGGTCAGGTGAAGCTGACCCTCTGGCACAACAGCGCGGATCCGGCGCCGCTGCTGGAGATGTACAAGAAGTTCGAGAAGCAGTCCGGCCACAAGATCGAGCTCGTGTCCATCCCGTCCGACGGTTTCGAGGACACCACCCAGACCAAGTGGGCCACCGGCGAGCGCCCGGACATCCTGGAGTACCACGCGACGGTGAGCGGCCTGCTGGCGCTCAACCCCGCCCAGAACCTGCGCGACCTGACCGGCGAGGCGTACATCGCCAGGTCCGGCGACCTCTACCAGGCCGCCGGGGCCGTGGGCGGCAAGGTCTACGCCGCCATCACCGGCTTCCCCCAGGTCTTCGGCCTCTACTACAACAAGAAGGTCTTCACCAAGGCCGGGCTGACCCCGCCGGCGAACTTCGCCGAGCTGGCCGCCTCCTGCCCCAAGCTCAAGGCCGCCGGCGTCACGCCGGTCTTCGAGTCGGGCGGCTCGATCTGGCCCGTGCAGATCCTGCCCATCCTCTACCTGGCCGGCGCCAACCAGGCCAACGCCTACGGCAAGGCCATCGCCGGCCACAGCAGCACGCTGGCCGACCCCGGCTCGCCCTTCGTCGCCGGCCTGACCGCCTACGCCAAGCTGAAGGCCGACGGCTGCTTCAACAAGGACATCGTCACCGCCAAGTTCGAGGACTCGATGAAGGCCCTGGTGACCGGCGAGGCCGCCATGGTCGCCCAGCACTCCGACATGCTCCCGGCCCTGCTCGCGGCCGCCGGCGGCGACCAGAAGACCGTGGACGAGTCCGTCGGCTTCGTCGGCCTGTCCAGCGACAAGCCGCTGGTGACCTACGCGCCCGGCCCGATCGGCACGTTCTACCTGCCCAAGACCGGCGACTCGGCGCGCGAGAAGGCCGCGCTCGACTTCGTGCGCTTCATGACCGGCCCCGCCTACGCCGAGTACATCGCCGCGTCCAAGACCTTCCCGGTGCTCAAGGACGTGCCCGGCCCGCAGGGCGTCTCCTCCGTGCTGCAGGACGTCAAGAAGGCCTACGACACCGGCGCCGTCATCGCCTTCAACTCCGACATCCCCGGCATGGGCGGCCTGGCCCAGCTCATGTCCGAGCTGATCGCCGGGCAGAAGGACCCGCAGAAGGCGGCGACCCAGCTCCAGGGCCAGGTCGAGCAGGCGGCCAAGGCGGCAGGGCTGCCCGGATGGTGATGCGGAACAGGGCGGCCTGGCTGCCGTGGGCGCTGCCCGCGATCGTGCTGGTCACGGTCTTCTTCGTCGCCCCGTTCCTGCTCAACGTGCGGTTCGCGTTCTCCTCCTGGACGAGCTTCCGGGCCGAGATCACCTGGAACGGGCTGGAGAACGTCCGCACGCTGATCGACCAGGACCTGCTGGCCAACGCGGTCACCGTGACCGTGCTGTACGCGATCCTGTGCATGGCGATCCAGAACACGGTCAGCCTCTCGCTGGCGCTGGCCCTCCAGCGGACCAGCCGGATCAACACCGTCTTCCGCTCGGCGTTCTTCCTGCCGACGCTCATCTCGCCGCTGGCCGCCGGGTACATCTGGCGCGGGCTGCTGGCCCCCGACGGGGCGATCAACTCCTTCCTCGGCATCGAGTGGGCCTGGCTGGGCGAACCGTCCACCGCGCTGGTGGTGGTGGCGTTCATCGACGCGTGGAAGTGGAGCGGGCTGATCACCCTCGTCTACATCGCGGGCCTCAACTCCATCCCGAAGTCGCTGCTGGAGTCGGCGACCGTGGACGGCGCCGGCCCGTGGACCCGGCTGCGGCGGGTGGTGTTCCCGATGCTCGCCCCCGCGCTGACCTTCAACGTGGCGGTCACGCTGGTGGGCGCGCTCAGCGCGTACGACGTGATCGCCGCCACCACCGGCGGCGGCCCCGGCGACCACACGCGGGCCCTGAACGTGGTGATGCGCCAGCAATGGGGACAGGGCTTCTTCGGCTCGGCCAGCGCGCTGGGGTTCACCGTGACGCTGCTGGTGATCGCGACCGCCGTGCCCCTGGTGTGGTGGCTGCGGCGCAGGGAGGTGACGGGATGAGAGCGGCGCTCAAGTACGCGGCGCTGACGGTCTTCGCGGTCCCGTGGGTGCTCGTGCCCGTCTGGCTCGTGGTCGTCAACTCCTTCAAGCCCGCGGGCGAGGCCGCTGAGCTGGGCCTCGGCCTGCCCAGGACGTGGGCGATCGCCGAGAACTACGGCATCGTGCTCGACCGGGGCGGCTACCTGACCGGGCTGCTCAACAGCCTCAAGGTGACCGTGCCGATCGTCATCGCGGTGGTGCTGCTCGGCGCGGCGGCGGCGTGGGCGTTCGGGCGCAGCCGGTCGCGGTGGCTGCAGGCGGCCTACTTCGTGATGGGGCTGTCGATCCTGCTGCCGCCGTCCATCATCCCGACCGTCTACCTGCTGCGCGCCCTGTCGCTGGACGGCGGCTCGCTCGGCTACGTGCTGACGATGACCGGCTGCCGGCTGGGCGTCGTGATCTTCCTGGCCACCGGGTTCGTCCGGGCGTTCCCGCCGGACCTGGAGCAGGCCGCCGCCATCGACGGCGCCTCCCGTCCGCAGGTGTTCGTGCGCATCCTGCTGCCGCTGCTGCGGCCGGTGCTGTTCGTCGGCAGCGTGATCCTGATCATCAACGTCTGGAACGACTTCTTCTTCGCCCTCTTCCTGCTCCAGGGCAGCGCGAACGCCACGCTGCCGCTGAGCCTGTTCCAGTTCGCCTCCGGCACCCTGCAGAGCCTGAACTGGAACCTCGTCTTCGCCCACGTCCTGCTCACCACGCTGCCCCTGGTGGCGGTGTACGCCGTCGCGCAGAAGCGCGTCCTGGCCGGCCTCACGGAAGGTGCACTGAAGGGATGACCACGCACGACATCGCGCTCGACTGGGTCAGGCGCGAGATCAAGGAGGGGCGGCTGCCGTGCGCGGTGTTCGGCACCGCGACCTCCGACGGGATCCAGGTGCTGGAGGCGTTCGGCGCCCACGACGGCCGCGGGACCAGGACCGACGACCACTTCGCGCTGTTCTCGGTGACCAAGCCGCTGATGGGCCTGCTGGCCCTGCGCCAGGTCGAGCGCGGGCTGCTGTCGCTGCGCCGCCCGCTGCGGGACGTGCTGCCGAGCTTCGCCCGGCCCGACGTCACGCTCTGGCACCTGCTGACCCACACCAGCGGCATCGCCGAGCAGACGCTGACCCCCGACGACCTGGTGGAGCACCTGCTCACCGCGCCGTCGCTGTTCGAGGCGGGCACCCTCAGCCACTACTCCAACCTGGCCTTCGCCGGGATCGCGGAGATGGTCCGCGACGTCACCGGCCGCGACGTGGCCGAGCTGGTCGACTCCGACCTGAACACGCTGGTGCCGGGCGGCGGGCGGATCACCTTCGACCCGGCGTGCGAGGCGGCCGAGGTGCACGGCCTCGAACTGCTCGGGCCCGGCTTCGACTTCGACGCGTTCGTCCGGCTCCGTCACCCGGCGGGCGCGCTGTTCTCCCGCGCCGAGGACCTGCTGGCGCTGGGCGGGGCGCTGCTGCGCGGCGACCGCGCGCTCATCCACCCGACCACCCTGGCCGCCATGACGACCCCGCAGACGACGGGCCTGGTCAAGCTGCAGCCCGACCCGGTCAACGCCGGTCAGGACTGGGGGCTCACCTGGAACCTGCGCCACTCGGCCCCCGGGCTGCTGGACCGGCGGCTGTACGGGCACGGCGGCGCCTCGGGCTGCCAGTGGTGGATGTACCCGGAGCAGGACGCGTGCTTCGTGCTGCTGATCAACGTGATGGCGCCGAGCCTGTCCGGCGTCGACGTCGACGGCCTGCACAACGCCTTCACCACCGGGCTCGATGCGTGAACCGGGACTCGGGGGTGCTCGACGTGCAGGTCTCGGGCGCGCAGACGCCCTACATCCGGCCGGCCCCGCCCGGTGCGCGGGCGGGCCTGACGTGCGGCCTGGCGGATCCGGTGGGCGTGGACGAGCCGTCGCCCCGCCTGTCGTGGGACGCCCGGACGACCACGGAGGCCACCGTGGCGCTGTCCGCGGACGGCCGCGAGGTGTGGCGGTCCGCCGTGCCCGCCGGCTCGCACGGCGTGGACGTGCCGGACGAGCTGCTGACGCCGCTGACGCCGTACACGTGGGAGGTGGAGGGGCTGGCGGCGGGCGCGTTCACCACGGGCCTGCGGGCGCGCGGCGCATGGGAGGCGCCCTGGCTGCCGGGCGATCCCGAGGCGGCGGTGAGCCTGCGCGGGACGTTCACCTGGCGTCCCGCGCCAGGACGCGCCTGGCTGGCCGCCACCGCGCTCGGCGTCTACCGGGCGCTGCTCAACGGCGCGCGGCTGGGCGAGGAGGAGCTGGCCCCCGGCTGGACCGACTACGGCCACCGCACCCGCTACCGGCTGCTGGAGCTCACCGACCTGCTGGCGCCCGGCGAGAACGAGCTGGAGCTGTGGCTGGCTCCCGGCTGGTACGCCGGTCACGTCGCCGGCGGCGGCCCGCGCCGCTACGGTGACCGGCCCGCCGTCAGCGCCCAGGTGCTGGTGCGGGACGACGACGGCCCGCGCCGCGTGTTCGCCACGGACGCCGCCTGGACCCGGCGGGACCTCGGCCGCCCGCGCGCCGACCTGGTGATGGGCGAGACCGTCCAGGCGCCCGCCGAGGGCACCGGGCCGGCCGGGACGACCGCCGCGCCGGAGATCCTGGTGGAGGCCGACCCCGCTCCCCCGGTCCGGGTGATCGGCACGGTGCCCGCCGTGTCGGTGACCGAGCCCGCGCCGGGCGTGCAGGTGGCCGACTTCGGGCGGAACGTCGTGGGGCGCGTCCGGCTGCGCGTGGACGCGCCGGGGCCCGTGCGGATCGTCGTCCGGCACGGGGAGGAGCTGACCGCGACCGGGCGGCTCTACACCGACAACCTGCGCACCGCGGGCCAGCGTGACGAGTTCGTCCTCGACGCCGGATCACACGTCGTCGAGCCCGCCTTCACCCTGCACGGGTTCCGCTACGCGGAGGTCACCGGCTGGCCGGGCGCGCTGACGCCGGACGACCTGGAGGCGGTGCTGCTGTCGTCCGCGCTCGCCGTCACCGGCTCGCTGACCGTGAGCGATCCCGCCGTGCGGCAGCTCGTCGCCAACATCGGCGCGTCGGCGGACGGCAACCTGGTGAGCGTGCCGACCGACTGCCCCCAGCGCGACGAGCGGACCGGCTGGACGGCCGACATCTCGGTGTTCGGCTCGACGCTCAGCTTCCTGCGGCACACGCAGGCGTTCCTGTCCGGCTGGGTGACGACGCTGATCGACGGGCAGCGGGCCGACGGCGCCGTCCCGCACGTCGCGCCGGTGCTGCCCGAGTACGGCTACGACTCCCCCGTCTGGTCCGACGCGCTGGTCGAGGTGCCGTGGCTGCTGTGGCGGCGCTACGGCGACGACCGTACGTTGCGCCGCGCGTACGACCCGATGCGGCGGTGGGCCGCCTACTGCCTGGCGCAGTCCGACGACGGCCTCCGGCCGGGCCGGGCGCTGGGCGACTGGCTGGCCCCCGGCACGGTGGAGACGCCCAGGAGCCTCATCGCCACTGCCGCGCTGGCCCGCAGCCTCCGTCTGATCGCGCACGCGGCCACCGTGCTCGGCGAGCCGCACGCCCCCGAGTACGACGAGGCCGCCGCCCGCGTGTCGGACGCCTTCCGGCGGGCCTTCCTCGACGGCCCGCGGCTGCGCACCGAGACGCAGACCGGGTACGCCGTCGCCCTGGCCTGGGATCTCGTCCGGCCGCAGGACCGCGCCGCGGCGGCGCGGGCGCTGGCCGACCTGGTCCGCGCCGACGGGCACCGGCTCATGACCGGCTTCGTCGGCACCCCCCTGCTGCTGCCCGTGTTGTCGGAGACCGGCCACCACGACCTGGCGTGCCGGATCTTCAACCAGGAGGGCTACCCATCGTGGCGCTACCAGCTCCGCGCCGGGGCGACGACCATGTGGGAACGCTGGGACGCCTGGCACCACCGGTACGGCCTCCAGACGCCGGCCATGAACTCCTTCAACCACTACGCCTACGGCTGCGTGGGCGACTGGCTGTTCCGGCACGTGGCCGGCCTGGGCGACGACCCGCGCGGGACGGGCGGCGGGTTCGGCGAGCTGCTGCTGCGTCCGGGGCCCGTGCCGCTGCTGCGGCAGGCGCACGCCCGCTACGCGAGCGCGTCGGGGGCCGTCGAGTCGGGCTGGCGGGCCGGGCCCGACGGGGTGCAGTTCACCTTCGCCGTCCCGCAGGGCGTGAGCGCCCGCGCGGTGCTGCCCGTACGCGGCGCCTGGGACGGGATGACCGTCAACGGCACCTTCCTCATGGGCCTCGGCGAGCAGCTGCCGACCACCAGGCTGGCCGACGGCGGCTGCGCCCTCGACCTGCCGCCGGGCCGCTGGTCGTTCACGGCCCCCGCCGCCGCCACGTCCCACCTGCTCCAGGAGTGGGACGACCTGGGCCGGTGAGCCGCGCCCGCCCGGCGCTCAGTCGGGGACGCGGCCGGGGACGCGCCCGGCGCGGCGGGACGTCAGGCGGTCGGGGGCCGGCCAGCGCACGGCGTGGGCCCAGCCCGCCCGCTCGAACCAGCGGATCAGCCGCGCGCTGGGGTCGAGCTGGCCCTTGAGCACGCCGTGCCGGGCGCAGGTGGGGTCGACGTGGTGCCAGTTGTGCCAGCCTTCGCCGAGCGTCAGCATCGCCACCCACCACACGTTGGACGACCGGTCCCTGGTGCGGAACGGGCGGTCGCCGAAGGTGTGCGCGATCGAGTTCACCGACCAGGTGACGTGGTGCACGACGGCGTAGCGGACCAGGCCGCCCCACAGCAGCCCGCTCCACGCGCCCGCCCACGACATCGACCAGAGCCCGCCGGCGGCGGCCGGAAGCGCGAACGACAGCAGCACGACCGCCGGGTAGGCGGCGTCGAAACGGCGGACGTCCGCATCGGCCAGCAGGTCGGGCACCCAGTGCCGGCGGCTGGAGCGCTGACGGGCCGTGTAGAACCAGCCGATGTGGGCGTGCAGCATGCCGCGCAGCAGGGCCGGGCCGCTGTCGCCGTAGCGCCACGGCGAGTGCGGGTCGCCCTCGCGGTCGGCGTACTTGTGGTGGCGGCGGTGCTCGGCGGCCCAGAGGGTGAGGGGGCCCTCGACGGCCATGCCGCCGGCCAGCATGAGCGCGATCCGCAGCGCCCGATTGGCCCTGAAGGCGCGGTGGGTGAACAGGCGGTGGTAGCCGATGGCGATGCCGAAGATGCTCACCAGGTACATCACGACCGCGATGGCCAGGTCGCGCGGGCCGATGCCCCAGCCCCAGGCCGCCGGCACCGCCAGGGCCAGCAGCAGCACGGGCAGGACGACCAGGACGACCAGATAGGCGGTGCGGCGGCCGGTGGTGACCGTCACCGTCTCCGCCGTGCCCGGCTGCGGCAGGGGTGACGTCACGTTACCTCCCATGAGCGGTACGGGGTCGATCAGGCTCCTTATTCAATGACCAGGCTCATGGACTGCGGCAATGTCCTGACAGTGACGGAGTAATTACCGTGAGGCGCCAAAACAATGCACTCGATTGTCATGAAGAAAGGGTGTGAAGCCTCCCTAGATTGTGATTGCGCAACGTGATCATCCCAGTGCGCTCCGATATCAGGCGGAAGGTCCACGAATGGGTGCTGTCGATCAGGCGACCACGGGCGGCTATCTGGACAGGTACGACCAGGCGCTGGCCAAAGACCCGATATCGGCGTTCGGCCTGGTCCGGGAGTGGATGCGGACCGACTGGCGGAGCCTGTTCGCCGAGCTGCGCGAGCGGCGTCCGGTCTTCGTCACCCCCGCCTTCACGGTGGTGACCCGCTTCGCCGACGTGACCGAGGTGCTCGCCCACGAGCAGGTCTTCTCCGTACGCGCCTTCGCTCCCCGCCTCGACGCCGCGCTGGGCGCCCCGTTCATGCTGGGCCGGGACGCCACGCCGATGAACTGGCGGGAGAAGGGCCTGATGCAGCTCATGCTCGCCCCGGAGGACGCGGCCGGCGTGCGCGAGCTGACCGGCCGCCTGGCCGACGAGCTGCTCGACGCCGCCGGGCCGGGCGGGCGGCTGGAGGCGGTCGAGGGGCTGTTCCGCCCGGTCGCCCTCGGCGTGTGCGCGCGGTATCTCGGCGTCCCCGGCCCCGACCCGCGGACGCTGGGCCGCTGGACGCGGGCCGTCGTCGCCGACGGCTTCGCCAACTTCCTGGGCGACCCGCAGCTCCGGGCGGCGTCCGTCAAGGCGGGCGCCGAGCTGGTCGGGTACCTGCGTGACCTGCTCGCCGAGCACCGGGCCACGCTGCGGGCCGGCCGGGAGCTGCCCGACGACGTCTTCGCCCGGCTGGTCCGCACGTCCCCGCCCGGCGTCCCCGACGACCGCATCGTGATCAACATGGCCGGGCTGCCGCTGGGCTTCGTGGAGAGCGCGCCGGGGGCCATGGCCGAGGCGGTCGAGCAGCTCCTGCTGCGCCCGCGGGTGCTGGCCGAGGCGACGGCCGTCGCCGGCGATCCCGAGCGGTTCGACCCGTACGTCTGGGAGGCGCTGCGGTTCAGCCCGTTCTTCAAGCTGCTTCCCCGGCTGTGCGAGCGCGACCACGTGCTGGCCGCCGGCACGCCGCGCAGCACGGTGATCCCGGCGGGCACGTTCGTGCTCGCGGCGCCGGCCTCGGCCATGTTCGACGCGGACGTGGTGCCGGAGCCCGATGAGTTCCGCCTCGACCGTCCCCCGCACCATCGGCTGTTCTTCGGCTCGGGCCATCACGCCTGCCTCGGCGTGCACGTGGCCGCGGTGGTGATCGCCGAGACCGTGCGCCGGCTGCTGCTGCGTCCCGGCGTACGGCTGCTGCCGCCGCCGGAGGGACGGGTGGAGCGGTCACTCGGCATCTTCCCCGACGCCTTCGCGCTCGGGCTCGGCGCCGGCGTGCGGGAAGGCTGACGATGGCGGTGAGCCGAGCACGCAGCATCGCCACGGACGGCCTGTCCAACCGGCTCAGGTTCCTGGCCCTGACCCACGGCCGGCCCCTCTGGGACCTGCTGCAGAGCAGCCGCCCGGTGCGGCGCCGGATCAACGCCTCGCTGATCGACCACGCGATCCGCGAGATGCCGCCGCGCCCCGAGCCGCTGAGCACCATGGCCGGCTACACCTCGTGGGCCTCGCTGACCGACCGCACCTACAGCGGCAGGCACCTGCCTCCGGTCGCCGTCCCCGAGGGGCGGCTGCCCACGCCCGAGAGAGCCGCCGACCTGTTCGCCCGCGGCGAGTCCATGATCCCGTGCCCGCGCTCCACGGTGCTCTTCGCGTACTTCGCCCAGTGGTTCACCGACGGCTTCCTGCGCGGCGACGTCAACCTCCCGCGCGACCCGCGCAAGAACAGCTCCAACCACCACATCGACCTCAACCAGGTGTACGGCCTCGACGAGGCGGCCACAGCCGCGCTGCGCGCCTTCGACGGCGGGCTGCTCAAGAGCCAGTCGGTCGGCGGCGGCGAGTTCCCGCCCTACCTGTGCGAGAACGGCAAGATCAAGCCGGAGTTCGCCCCGCTGCGCGTCATCCGCTTCGACCAGCTCTCCGACGCACAGCGCGACACGCTGTTCGCCACCGGCAGCGACCGGGGCAACGGCCAGATCGGCTTCACCATGCTCACGGTGCTGTTCCTGCGCGAGCACAACAGGGTGGCGCGGCTGCTGGCCAGGGAGAATCCCCGCTGGGACGACGAACGGCTGTTCCAGACCGCCCGCAACATCCTCATCGTGCTGCTGATCAAGCTGGTCGTCGAGGAGTACATCAACCACATCACCCCCTACCACTTCCGGTTCGCCCTCGACCCGTGGCTGTCCAAGCGGCTCGACCGCGCGGCCTGGCACCGGCAGAACTGGGCCTCCGTCGAGTTCAACCTCGTCTACCGCTGGCACAGCCTGGTCCCGTCCCGGCTGTCGGTGGCCGGGCGGGAGCTGCCGATGGCCGAGACCTTCTTCGCCGGCTCGCTGATCCCCGGCCCCGGCCTCGGGCGGCTGTTCGAGGACGCCTCCCGCCAGCGCGCCGGCCGCATCGGCCTGTTCAACACCGACCCGGTGCTGCGCGAGATCGACGTGGCCAGCCTCGCCGACTCCCGGGTGCTGGGCCTGGCCCCGTACAACCGCTATCGCGAGCACTGCCGTTTCCCCCGGGTGCGCGCCTTCGAGCAGATCACCGGCGACCGGCGGGTCAGCGGCGCGCTGCGCGACCTCTACCGCGACGTCGACGACGTCGACCTGTACGTCGGGCTGTTCGCCGAGGAGCCCGGCTCCCCCGACGCGATCCTGCCGCCACTGCTCACCAAGATCATCGCCATCGACGCCTTCTCCCAGGCGCTCACCAACCCGCTGCTGGCGCCGCGGATCTTCAACGCCGCCACGTTCTCCCCCCAGGGCCTGCGGATCATCGCGGCCACGCGCACGCTGTCGGACGTGCTGCGCCGCAACACGCCCGAGGACCCGGCCCCCCGCTTCGTCAGCATGTCCCGGCGGGCCCGGCCATGACCGGCGACGACGATCCGGCCGCCGGGCACCTGCGCGTCCTGGCCCGGGAGCTGGTGGACGTCGCGGTCACGATCCACGGCGCGGCGTCGCACGCCACGGCCGCGCTGACCGACGACGCGCTGCTGCGAGCCGTGCCGCGCGCCCCCTCGGCGGCCGCACCCGCCTACCGCGCGCTGCTGCGGGCCGCGACGAACGGCCGCGGCCTCGGCTGGTCCTTCGCCGGGGGCCGGCCGGCCACCGCGGCCGCCAAGGCCGGCGCCATGCTGGGGGCCGAGAGCCTGGCCGTGCGGGTGCTGGCCACGTCGTTGCGGCTGCGGGTGGCGGCGGTGGCGCTCGCCCATCCCGAGCTGACCGGGGATCCCATGCTCGTCCGGCTCATCGAGGCGGCCGCCGCCGACCGCGACGTGGAGGCCGTGCGGGCATTGCGCGCCCTGCTCAAGGACCGTGGCGCGGTGCGCGCGCTCAGCCAGCTCGCGCCGGTCTTCGGCGAGGTCCTGGCGCTGCGCGCGTTGCTGGACGAGAACCCGCTCAACGACGCCGCCGCCTGGCTCATCGCCACGGGGACGGGCTTCGCCACCGCCGATCCACTCCTCGGACTGAGCAACAGGGCGATCGCCGTCCTCGACGTCGGGGAGGGCGCCGCGCGCCGGGTCGAGCTGAGCGCGGCCGAGTCGGCCCGGCTGTGCGCGCGCGGGTCGCTGCTCGGCTTCCTGTCCAACATCAGCACGATCGGCACCACCGGGCGGGCCCTGCTCCAGAGCGTCGAGGGGCCGGACGGCGTGATCCGCCACGTCCTGCACGCGCCCGGCATGCGCCTCGGGCGTCCCGACGGCGAGTCGCCCCAGGACCTGCTCGGCGCGTTCAGCAGCGCCGTCCTGGCCGCCAGCCCCTACAGCCGCGCCCTGGCACGGGCCGTCGCCGACTACGGGTTGCCGCCGGGCGCCGAACTGGCGCTCGTCGGGCACAGCGCGGGCGGGGCGGCGATCATGAACCTGGCCCAGGACCCCGCCTTCTGCGCCCGGCACACGGTCACGCACGCCGTCGCCGTCGGCTCGCCCGTCGACTTCAAACGCCCCACCGACCCGCGCACCTGGGTCGCCAGCGTCACCAACCAGCACGACATCATCCCCACCCTCGACGGGCAGGGCGCCGGCACCTGCTTCGACCTGCACCCCGACTGGTACGTGGTGGACTACAGCGATTCCACCCACATGTTCCCGCAGTGCCACAGCGTCGAGCGCTACCTCGCCAACCTCACCGACGACCTGCCCGAGGCCCGCGACGTCATCGAGCGGCGGCTCGCCCCGTACCGGGGGCGGGTCGTGCGCTCCCAGGCGTACCTGCTGTTCGACCGTCCGCCCGGTCCGGAGCGGTCGCCCTTGCGGGCCGTGCCGGTCGACGGGTCCGAGGGGGGCGTCGAGCTGCCGATCAGGTGCCGCGACGGCGAGGCGCTCACGGCCTGCTTCGCCGTCAGCCCGGCGGCGGTGGCCGGGCTGCTGGAGGGCACGGGGCTCGGTCCCGTCGTACGGGTGGCGGGGCGGGCGCTGGTCGTCGTGCACGCCGCCCGGAACCGGCACACCGGCGTGGGCGACTACGCGGAGTTGCAGGTCGGCGTCGTGGTGCCGGGGCCGTTCCGGTCGCCATGGTGGGGGTCCCGTCTTCGCGACCTGCTGCGGGGCGCGGACGTGCGCCGCTGCGGCGCCTTCCTCGTCGGCTCGGCGGCCGACAGCGCGGCCGTCCAGGCCCTGGGCGCGCGGTTGTGGGGCGGCGAGACGTACCTGACGGCTCTGGAGCTGCGGCTCGGCCCGCGGTCCGCGCATCTCGCCGCCGACCGGATCCTGACCCTGCGTGGCCGGCTCGGTCCCGGCCTGCCGCTGAACGATCCCGGCCTGGTCGGCTACGCCCGCGAGGCCGGCGCGGTGCTGCGGTCCTGCGTCCGCGCCCGCGGGCGGGCCCGGCTGCACGCGGCGCCGTCACTGCGGCTGGCCGTCGAGCCGGGATCGGCCCACCCGCTGGCCGGCCGGCTGCGCGAGCTGGGCCTCGACGGCGCCCGCCCGCTGCTGTGCCTGTCGGCCACCACCCGCCGGACGCTCCGGGACGCCGCCGTCCCGCTGCCGACGGCCTGACGGAGGAGCCATGCCCGCCCGGATCGCCGCGATCGTCGCGCACGCCGAAGTCCTGCGCGCGGACGCCCGCGCCCTGGCCGCCTGCGCCGAGCGGCTGCGTGCCGTCGAGGCAGGCCTGAAGGCGGGCGACGGGACGCCTGCCTGGTTGCGCGCGGCGGTGGCCGCCCATCTGGCGGCGTGCGTGACCGCCGCCGCCGACCTGGAGGCGTCCGCCCGCCACCTGCTCCGCTACGCGGACAAGGCGGGCGCCGAGCAGACCGGGCGCCGGCGGCCCGGTCGCGACGAGCCCGGCCGGTAGCGGCGCGGGGTCAGCCGTCGGCCCGCGGCTCCGGCTGCTGTTCCGGGCCGGGCCGGGCCGCCGGCTCCCGCGCGGCCCGGCCTTCGGCGGCCTTGGCCCGCGCCTCTGCGCGCACCAGGTGGACGACGCCGACGATGAAGGCTCCGCCGACCACGACGGGGGGCGCGAGAGCGGCCACGATCTCGTACACAGAGACACCTCTTTCCGGGCTGCCCGCCCACGATATGCAGAACGGCTGCGCCTCGGCGGCGCCGGTTGCTCGACCAGGCCGCCGAGCTCTGCGGCGCACGCTCCCGCGCCGTGGGGCCTAGAGGGCGAAGCAGACCAGCGGCGCGATCAGCACCGCCAGCGGCCCGCTCAGCTGCAGGACGGCCGCCGAGTAGGCCGCCGCCGACACCCAGCGCGGCCGACCGCGCCCGTCGAGCAGGCGCTCCAGCCGTTCCGCCACACCGGCGTCGGCCAGCGCGAACGCGGCCGCCCCCGGCTCGGCGCCACCGCCCGCCATCCGTACCAGGGCCCGCGCCAGCGGCAGCTCTCCGTGCACGCGGCGGGCGTGGTCGTCGGCGATCATCTCCAGCAGCACGGCCACCGCCTCACGGGCCGTGCGCGCGGCGGGCAGCCACGAGAACGCGTGCGACAACGCCACGAACGGCAGCAGCGCCAGGTGGTGACGTCCACGCGCGTGCGCACGCTCGTGCTCCAGGACGGCCCGCAGCTCGGCCGGCCTCAGCGCGTCGAGGGTGCCCTGGCTCAGCACGATGCGCCGGCGCCTGCCCGGCACGCAGTAGGCCACCTGCCCGGACACCGGCAGCACGTAGGCGTCGTAGGCCGGATGATGATCGGCCACCACGTCGACCAGCAGGCGCTGCCGCCGCCGCTAGCGAAGGGTCTTGGCCGTGGCCCGCGCCGTGTGCACGGACAACCAGCTCAGCAGCCCCGCCGACCAGGCCAGGGCCGGGAGGTGCAGCAGGCGGGCAACGGTACGACCAGGCGGCTCCGGCCAGGGCGCGGGCGACGCGGCCGCCCAGCGTCACCGGCAGCAGCGCCACTCCGGCGGCGGCGAACCAGGCGATCACCGCGCCGGTCCGTCCTGCTCCTCCAGCGCCTCGCGCAGCGCCGCGGCCACCTCGGGCGTCACCGTGCCGACGAACCGCTGCACGGCCGCCACCACGTCGCCCGCCTCCGCCAGGGCCGCGCGCATGGCTTCGGCGACGAAGGCGTCCTTGCCCGCGGTGGCCTTGTAGAGGTGGGCCCGGCCGACGCGCTCGCGGACGACCATGCCCTTGTTCGCCAGGCGCATCAGCACGGTAAGCACCGTCGTGACGGCGGGCCGGGAGGGCAGGCCGGCCGCGAGGTCGTGGGCGAACATGCCCTGAGGATGCCGCCACAGGGCTTCCATGATCGACCGTTCGAGATTGCCGAGCTGCATCCGCGCCCCCTCCCGGGTCCTGCCCGAAGGAGAAGGCTACCGCCAGGACGTGCTCGGGAGTCCGTACGGGCGGGCCCGCCGATGAGTTTCGCGGGCACGGCCGGTCTGTCCCTGTGCCTCGAGAAACCGCGACCGATCAGTGAGGGACCATGAGCGCCAACGCACTACCGCCCGTCGTCGACGCCGAGACCTGGCGGCTCCGGCTCGACGAGCTGCGGGCCAGGGAGAAGGCCGCCACCCGTGAGCTCGACGCCATCGCCGCCCAGCGCCGTCGCCTGCCGATGGTGCGGATGCCCGACTACGTCCTGGAGGGCGAGGACGGGCCGGTCCGGCTGGCGGACGTCTTCGCGGGCAGGCGGCAGCTGATCGTCTACAACCACATGTGGTTCCCGGGCAAGGAGTGGCAGTGCCCGGGATGCACCGGGTTCACCGCGCAGTTCACCCGCCTGGAGTTCCTGGACGACTACGACGCCCGCTTCGTCGTCGTCACCCAGGGCCCGATCGACGAGGCCCTGGCCTACCGGCGGCGGGTCGGCAACCGGATGCCCTGGTACTCGACGGCCGGCAGCCCGTTCGGGGCCGACGTCGGCGCGCCGCCCGGCGCGGGCTTCGCCGTGAACGTGTTCCTGCGCGACGGCGAGGCCGTGTACCGCACCTGGCACACCGACGGCCGGGGCACCGAGCAGCTCACGCACACCTTCGCGCTGATCGACCTGCTGCCGTACGGGCGGCAGGAGGAATGGCAGGACTCCCCCGGCGGCTGGCCGCGCTCGCCGGCCTACAGCCGCTGGCCCTCCTCCCAGGAGATCGCCCGCCGCTACGGGCCGGACGATCAGGTTTAGCGATCTTCCGTCATGTCAGGGGGAATGACATGACGGACGACTTACAGCCCATGCCCGATGACTGGACGAGAGCACTGGCCGTCGTGGCCCACCCCGACGACATGGAGTTCGGCAGCGCCGGCGCCGTGGCCGCCTGGACCGGCGCCGGCAAGCAGGTCGGCTACCTCCTGCTCACCCGCGGCGAGGCGGGCATCGACTCGATGCCGCCGGACCAGGCGCG
This sequence comes from Nonomuraea sp. NPDC049624, assembly GCF_040675255.1. NCBI lineage: Bacteria > Bacillati > Actinomycetota > Actinomycetes > Streptosporangiales > Streptosporangiaceae > Nonomuraea > Nonomuraea sp. NPDC049624. The sequence continues at coordinate 606,413 of NZ_JBFAOR010000006.1, forward strand.
CAAGGTGCGGGAGGAGGAGCAGCGGGCGAGCGCCGCCATCGTCGGCGTCTCGTCGGTGGAGTTCCTCGACCATCCCGACGGCGGGATCGAGCACTCCCCCCGGCTCCGGCACGATCTGGTGGCGGCGCTGCGCCGGCACCGGCCCGAGCTGGTGATCACCTTCAACCACCACGACTTCACCTTCACCGGCAAGTGGAACAGCCCCGACCACCGCGTCACCGGCCGGGCCGTGCTGGACGCGGTCCTCGACGCGGGAAACCGCTGGATCCTGCCCGACGCCGGGGCCGAGCCGTGGGGCGGCGTCAAGTACGTGGCGATCGCCGGTTCCGTCCGGCCGACGCACGCGGTGGACGTGACCGGATACCTGGACGCGGCGCTGGCCTCGGTCGAGGCGCACGCGGCGTACCTGTCGGCGCTGGGGGTGCCGCCGGGCGGCGCCCGGGTGCCGCTGGAGGGGTTCGTGAACGCCGCGGGTCAGCGGTTCGGCGGCCGTCCGGCGGTGCCGTTCGAGCTGATCTCCTGCTGAAACGCGGCCCGGCCCGGCCCGCCGCGCGCGGACCGGGCCGGGGGCGGCTCCGTCAGTTGACCTCGTCGACGTACTCGGCCAGGCGCTCCTCGTCCACGACCAGGAACGGGTCGGAGGTGGGCAGGACCAGGCCGGCGTCCTTGAATCGTTTGAGGAAGAATCCGACGCGCGACCGGGTGGTGCCGACCATGCCGGAGAGTTCTTCCTGGGTGATGCGCTCCTCGATGGCCCGCACATTCGGGGCACGGCGCTTACCGATCTTTCTCGATAAGCGCAGGAGAACGGAGGCCAGGCGCTGCTCGCTGTCCATCGTGACCATTGTCGCGATCACTTCCTGCTGTTCCCGCAGGCGTAGCGCGAGATAGTCGATGAACCCGTCCATGAGTTCGTTGTCGGCCATGGCGGCGCGGAAGCGGGCGGCCGGGATGCGACGCACCCAGGTGGTCCGCATGGCGGTGGCCGTCTCGCTGCGCTCGGCCCCGAGCAGGGAGGACTCGCCGAAGATGTCGCCGGCGGTGAAGATCGAGAGCAGGCATTCCTTGCCGCAGCGCGCGTACATCTGGGTCTTGACCTGGCCGCTCTCGATCACGTAGATGTTGCTGTCGCGCTGGCCGCAGTTGTAGATGTTGGCGCGTTTCGGCACCCGGATCGAGCAGGCGCCCGACGTTTCCTGGGAGATGAAGGAGCGGAGCCCGGCTCTCAGTCGCGCAGCGTCGGATGGCTTCATTTACCCCGCCCCTCGGAATTCATTTCATGTTGTCGTTGCCCCTACCCATCAATCGACTGATTAACAAGCTGCCCCATAATTATCTGATATGTCCGGAGAATTGCCTGGAAGCAAATTTCGGCCGTTATCGGACCGCGGCGGCGTCAATAAAGTCCCGGGCCATATCCATCAACTCCGGGTCACCCTTGAACAGCGATATGTGGTCGCCGTGCGCCCGCAGATGCAGGACGGCGTCCGGCAGCGCCGCCGCCACCGCCTTCGACCCCGCCGGGTGGGCGGTCTCGTCGTCGTGACTGGAGACCACCAGGACGGGCCGGTCGATCCCGGCCAGCCACGGGCTCACGTCCGTCGTCATGATCTCGCCGTTCAGGCGGCAGTAGCGGTGCAGCAACTCCGGCGTCGCGTACGGGTAGACCACCAGGTGCGCCAGGTCGGGCGGCACCGAGGAGAGCATCGTCTGGCAGAGCACGGGATGGATGGCGGCGGCCCGGTCGGGGCCGGCCGCGGCCATCTCCATGAGCGCCACCAGGTTCTGCTGGTGGTGGGTCCGGTCGGCGCCCTTGACGGCGGCGAAGTCGCCGTGCCACAGGCTGAGCGAGCCGACGCGGGCGGGATCGAGGTGCGCGGCGGCCAGGCCGATGACGGCTCCGCCGCACAGGCACATCAAGTGCGCGCGCCGGACGCCGAAATGGTCCATGACCGCGAAAAGGTCGCCGGCCTGCGCCGTCACCCCCACGTCCGGCGGCTCCGCCGCGGAAACCGGCCCGAACAACTCGCGGGTCTCCCAGGTGAGGACGTGATGGGTGCGGGACAGGAACCGCATCCACTGCTCGCACAGACGGGCCGGCATGCCGCAGGCGGCCACGATCACGACGGCCGGGGCCTGCGGGTCGCCGGCCGCGTAGGCAGGCAGCGGCGGGCCCCCGTCCGCCCGCGCGACCTCCTCGCGCGTGCACAACCCCTCGAAGCCGTCCCGCGCCGCGCCATCTACGACCTCGTCGACGGTGTCCGGCGGCAGGTCCTCGCCCATGCCGTCGCGCAGCGCGAGATGGTCGCTGACCAGGCGTTCGAAGGTGTCGAGCGAGTCCTGGTCGGTCAGGGCGAAGTCCGGTGCGCCCAGCCGTCGGGTCACACGGCCCAGGAGGGAGGCGAGGCCGGGCGGGCCGGCCAGGCGCACCGGATGCCGCAGGACGTCCGCCAGCGGCCGCGCGTCCTGCACGGCCCGGGTCAGACGTCTCAGTTCGGCGGCCACGAGATGATCACCGCATTCCGTGGGTTGTCAGAAGGCGCGCGGGTCGCCGCGTGCTGTGGGCGGGCAGAGGTCGGGTGGCCGGAGGGCGAACGGGTCGCCGCGCGCCGTGGGCTTCGGGAGGTCACGGCGGGCCTCATCGGGTGGTGAAGGGATGGCCGGTGGTGGTGGCCGTGGCGATCCGGTTGTTCGGGTTGGTGTTCTGCCCGGTGACCAGGACGGCGCCGTACCGGTCCAGGCTGACCCGGCCGCCGTACTCCTCGATCTCGTCGGTGTCCGGGTAGACGTCGACCTTGGTCGGGACGTACCGGGCGGCGAACCCCAGGCGCATCTCGTCGGTCAGGCCCTTGTGCGGCAGCGAGGCGTGCATGAGCGTCGACCAGAACAGGATGGCCTCCCCCGGCCTCATCACCATGGAGACGGCCTGCGACTCGTCGGGCTTCCAGTCGGGGTCGATCTGCAGGTCGCGGTAGTCGTAGCCGAAGAAGCCGCGCCGGACGCCGTCCTTGTCCTCCTTGTTGATCTTGTTGGGGTCGTAGTGCATGCGCTTGGTCTCGTCGTAGAACATCGTCTCGTGGGTGCCGGGGATGAACTGCAGGCACCCGGTGTCCTCGTTCGCCTCGGTGAAGGCGGTCCAGACGGTGATGGTGCCGCCGAACTCCTCCGCCTGCGGCCAGACGATCTGCGGCTTGCCGGAGGCGTTGGCGAAGGTGTCGGCCTGGTGCCAGTCGGTGCCCTCGTCCCCGGGGTACTTGGGGAAGAACTCGGTGCGCCAGCAGAGCACGTCCGGGCCGAGCACGCTGACCACGCGGTCCACGATCTGCGGCCGGCTGATGTGGTCGGCCAGGAAGGGCGAGTCCAGGTGCCGGTCGTAGTTGGAGATGTTGGTGTTGCCCGAGGCGGCGTCGTCGCGGTAGACGGCGTTGCTGCGGTCCATGAGACGCATGCGCTCGCGCCGCCAGTTCTGGCGCATCTCGTCGATCTCGTAGACCTTGAACGGGCCGAAGTAGCCCTGGGTGTGGAAGCTCTTCAGCTCCTCCGGGGTCATCGAGTACTCGCCCCGGACGGTGGTCTCGTGCATGGGTCTATCCCCTCACGGTCAGTCGTTCCTCGACGCAGGAGGCCAGGGCGGCGACCGACGCCTCCTCCTCCAGTTCGCGTCCCGTCAGCTCCAGCCCGAAGCGCTCGTTCACCTGGGCGATGATGCGGGTCATCGCCAGCGAGGTCGCGCCCAGGTCGAACAGGTCCACCCGGGGTGGCACCTCGTCGCGTTCGAGCACGTCCTCGGCGATGCGCTGCACGACCTTGGCGGCCGACGATGCCTGCGCGGACCTGGCCAGAGCGGCGCGGTCCGCCTTTCCCTGCGGCGTCATGGGGATCTCCGACACGATGTGGTAGGTGGACGGGCGGGCGTGCGCCGGCAGCCGGTCCGCGGCCCGCTCGGTGAGCTGGTCGATCAGGTCCGGCCCCGGATCGCCGTCCGGCACGACGAAGGCCAGCAGCCGGACGTCGCCCTCGCCGTAGTCGCGGTGGGCCACCACCGCGTGGGCGACCCCCGGATGGCCGAGCAGGCACAGCTCGATCTCCCTGGGCTCCAGGCGGAACCCGCGGACCTTGATCTGGTCGTCGGACCGCCCGAGGTAGGCGTACTCGCCGCCGGGCAGGCGGGTGACGACGTCGCCGGAGTCGTAGCGGCGCCCGCCGTCCGGCGTGACCCTGAACCGCTCGGCGGTCAGCTCGGGCCGGTCCAGGTAGCCGCGGGCGAGCCCGGGGCCGGAGACGTGCAGGTTCCCCGTGGTCGCCGGGCGGCCGTGCTCGTCGAGCACGTCGAGGCGCAGGTCCGGGATGGGCACGCCGATCGGGCTCAGCTCCGGGTGGTCGAGGTCGGCCGCGCGGACGCGGCGGTAGGTCACGTGGACGGTGGTCTCGGTGATGCCGTACATGTTGACGAGCTGCGGGTGCTCGTCGCCGTAGCGGTCGATCCACGGGGCCAGCAGCTCGACGTCCAGCCGCTCGCCGCCGAAGACGATCCGGCGCAGCCGGTACGGCGACGGCTCCTCCTGCCGGGCGTCGGCCGCCACCAGGTGCCGGAACGCGGAGGGCGTCTGGTTCAGCACGGTGACGCCCTCCGCCACCAGCAGCCGGCGCAGCGACTCGGGCGACCTGGCCACCTCGGCCGGGACGATCACCAGCCGGCCGCCGTACAGCAGCGCGCCCCAGAGCTCCCACACCGAGAAGTCGAAGCTGACGGAGTGGAAGAGCGTCCAGACGTCGTCGTCGCCGAAGCCGAACCACTGCTCGGTCCGCTCCAGCAGGCGCACGACGTTGCGGTGCTCGACCAGCACCCCCTTGGGCGCGCCGGTCGAGCCCGAGGTGTAGATGACGTAGGCCAGGTCCTCGTCGCGGGCCGTGGCCGCGGGGCGTCCCTCGGGCGGCGCGGCGTCGGCGAGCACGACGTCGCCGGGCAGGACGCCGCCGAGCCGGCCGGCCACCCCGGACGTCGTGACGACCGTGCGGACCCCGCTGTCCTCCAGCAGGTACGCGATCCGCCCCGCCGGGTAGCCGGGGTCGATCGGCACGTACGCGCCGCCCGCCTTGAGTATCGCGAGCAGCCCGGCCACCAGGTCGATGCCACGGTCCGCGCACAGCCCCACCAGCACGCCGGGGCCGGTCCCCGCGGCCTGCAGCAGGCAGGCCAGCCGGTCGGCCCGGGCGTCCAGGTCTCCGTAGCTGATCTCCTCGGCGCCGCAGGTGACGGCGATCCGGTCGGGGGCCTTCGCGGCGCGCTCGGCGAAGATCTCGTGCAGGCAGCGGCCGATCATGTCGCGTACATCCCCCAGTGGTGCGGGGTGAGGCCCGTGTCGTGCATGCTGCCGGGCACGAACATCCTGGCCCAGGTGCCGCCGCCGCGCTCGGGCGCGATGCGCTGCTGGAAGTACAGGTCCCGCACCTTCTCGTCCTTCACGTGCAGCGCCAGGACCTTGTAGTAGGTGCTCAGCGACTTCATGTGGATCAGCCAGTGGATGCGGTCGGCCGCGCCGAAGGCCTCCTCGTAGACGAAGACGGTGGCCTCGCCGGGCAGGTTCTCGTTGATGGACTCGGCGGCCTCGCGGGCGAACGTGCGCCCCTCGGACCGGAAGTCGTAGTCGAGCTGGGCGGTCCGGTGCAGCAGCAGGCCGCAGTTGCCCGAGTGGACGAGCTGCTCGTAGGGCTGCGGCACCTGCTCGCGGGCGCCGGGCAGCCCGGTGATCTCGCCCTGCTGCAGGTAGACGGTGGACTGCTTCTCGCGCTCGCCGTCGACCGCGGTCCCGTACATGCCCCAGAACTGCGGCAGCAGCACGGTCTCGGTCATGCTGCCGTCGACGAAGATCTCGTCCCAGCCGCTCTCGGCGGTGTTGTCGCGGTACTCGTCGTCGGAGGTGCCCATGTGCACCATCTGCTCGTAGGCGTGCAGCGAGCTGAGGTGGATCAGCCAGTGCAGGCGGTCCTTGGTCCCGAACGTCTCCTCGTACAGGAAGACGCTGGCGACTCCCACCTGCTTGGCGGTCACCATCTCGGCCATCATGCGGGCGAACTTGCGCCCCTTGGCGTGGGAGCCGTTCCTGACCTGGGCGGTCCGCTCGACGATCACGCCGGCCGTGGCCGAGTTGATCAGATCCGCCGCGGGCACCGAGGTCTGCTGCTCGGCCGGCGGGATGACGGGATTCGGGTTGGTCATCGTTCCACTCCGTCTGTCGGCTTGTTCGTCACGCTAATGAGGGCCCGCCGTGCTGCCTGCTCAATAGTGAGCAGGGGCTTCACAGCGGGATGTTGGTGTGGTCGCCGCGCAGCGGCACGGCCTTGAGCAGGGCCTCGGCGAGCCGCCGCCGGGTGCCGGCAGGCTCGATCACCTCGTCCACGACGCCGATCTCCACGGCCTTGCCGACGCCGCCGGCCTCGCGCTCGTGCTCGGCGACGAGCCGGCGGCGCAGCTCCTCGCGCCCGTCCCGCGGGCCGTCGCGCAGCTTCCTGCGGTGCAGGATGTCCACGGCCGCCTCGGCGCCCATGACGGCCACCTCGGCGGTGGGCCAGGCGTAGACCGCGGAGGCGCCCAGGGCGCGGGAGTTCATGGCGACGTACGCGCCGCCGTAGGACTTGCGCAGCACGAGCGTCACCCGGGGCACGACGGCCTCGGCGAAGGCGTGCAGCAGCTTGGCGCCGCGCCGGACCACGCCGTCCCACTCCTGCCGGACGCCGGGCAGGTAGCCGGGCACGTCCACGAGCACGACGAGCGGCACGCCGAGCGAGTCGCACATGCGGACGAACCGCGCGGCCTTCTCGGCCGCCGCCGCGTCGAGGCAGCCCCCCTTGCGCAGCGGGTTGTTGGCGATGACACCGACGGTCCTGCCGGTCAGCCGGCCGAGCGCGGTGACGAGGTTGGGCGCCCACTTCGGGTGCAGCTCCTCGCCGGGGCCGTCGAGCAGCCGGGCGACGATCGGGTGCACGTCGTAGGCGCGCCTGGCGCGTTCGGGCAGCAGGCCGCCGAGCTCGGGGTCGTCGCGGGCCTCCCAGGGGCGCAGCTCGCCCTGGCCGCCGAGCAGGGTGGTGATCCGGCGGGCGGCGGCGATGGCGCCCTCGTCGTCCGGGGCGGTGAGGTGGGCCAGGCCGCTGCGTCTGCTGTGCGGGTCGGGGCCGCCGAGCCGTTCCATGTCGACGTCCTCGCCGGTGACCTTGCGGACGACGTCCGGGCCGGTGACGAAGACGCGCCCGCTCTCGCTCATGATCACCACATCGGTGAGCGCCGGGCCGTAGGCAGCGCCGCCGGCGGCCGGGCCGAGCACGACAGAGATCTGCGGGACGGCGCCGGAGGCCCGGACCATCGCGGCGAACACCTGGCCGACGCCGTCCAGCGCGGTGACGCCCTCGCCCAGCCGGGCGCCGCCGGAGTGCCAGAGGCCGACGACGGGCGCCCGCTCCCGGACGCCGAGGTCGATAGCCCGCACGATGCGGGCGCAGCCCTCGGCGCCCATCGCGCCGCCCATCCGGCCGGGGTCGGTGGCGTAGGCGACGGCCGGCACGCCGCCGATGCCGCCGCGGGCGGCGAGCACGCCGCAGCCGTCGTCGCCGTCATCGTCGCCGGGCAGCGGCCGGAGGGTCCCGGGGTCGAAGAGCGCGCGGACCCGGTCCCGCGGGTCGCGGTTCATCCCCAGGTCACCGGGAGGGCGTGCACGCCGTACACGAACATGTCGGAGCGGAAGGGCACCTCCTCCAGCGGCACCGCGAGGCGCAGCCCCGGGAGCCGGGCGAACAGCGTGGACCAGGCGATCTCCAGCTGCGCGCGGGCCAGCAGCTGGCCCATGCACTGGTGGATGCCGAAGCCGAAGGACAGGTGCTCCTGCCGGTCGGCGAGGTCGCCGAAGCGGCCGAAGTCCAGCCGGTCCGGGTCGGCCCACACCTCCTCGTCGCGGTTGGCCGCGGCCAGCACGACGACCACGCCCTCGCCCTTCCTGATCAGCCTGCCGCCGACCTCGACGTCGGCGGTGGCCGCGCGGCGGGCGCCGTAGTCGATGACGGTCTGGTGGCGGATGATCTCCTCGATGGCGGCGGGCAGCGCCTCGGGGCGTTCGCGCAGCTCGGCCAGGCGATCGGGGTTCTCCAGCAGCGCCACGGTGCCCACGCCGATCTGGTTGGCGATGGTCTCGTAGCCGGCCACCATCAGCAGCGTGGCGATGCCGACGACCTCCTCCCGGCTGACCTTGGCCGCCTCGCGGTGGGCGCCGAGCCGGCTGAGCAGGTCGTCGGCGGGCCGCTGCTCGCGCTCGGCGACCAGCCGCTCCAGGTAGTGGCGCAGGTCCTCGCGGACCTTCATGCGCTGCTCGGGCTCCACGTTGCGGTCGCCGATGACCTTGGTGGTCTCGTGGAAGTAGTCGCGGTCCTCGTACGGCACGCCGAGCAGCTCGGTGATGACCTGGGACGGCAGCGGCAGGGCCAGCGTCTGGACCAGGTCGGCCGGCGGGCCCTGGGCGGCCATCTCGCCGACGAGCGCCTCGGTGATGCGCCGGATGGCCGGGCGCAGCGCCTCCACCCGCCTGCGGTTGAACTCCGGCAGCAGCAGGCGGCGCAGCCGCGAGTGGTCGGGCGGGTCCATCCTGATGAAGGTGCCCGGCCCCGGAGGCTGCGAGGTGAGCCGGGCCGGGAAGCCGGGGGTGGCGAAGTCGGAGCTGAACCGGGCGTCGCCGAGCACGGCGCGGGCGTCCTCGTACCGCGTCACCAGCCAGACCTCGCTCCCGTCGAAGTCCAGCCGGACGCGCGTGATGGGCCGCCCCGCCTGCAGGTCCCGGTATTCGGACGGCGGATCCAGCGGGCACGTCCTGGGGATGGGGTAGGAGTCCATGGCAGCAGCCTCGCCTCGGTGGCCGCGTACGTCTGCTCAACTGTGAGCAGGCCCGTGCGGACATGGCGATGGCGGGGCCGCGCACGGCCCCGCCACCCGGTGCGCCGGGGTCACGCCCTGGCGGCGCGTCCCTGGTTGGGCGCGGTCTTCTGGTCGGCCTTGCCCGCCTTCGACCTGCCCATGGACATGTCGCGCAGCGGGACCTCCTTCAGGAAGAGGCTGGCCACCAGGCCGATGCCGACCGCGATCGCGCAGGCGAGGAACAGGTCGCCCAGCGCGTCGGCGAGCACCGCCGGCGCGACGCCCTCGCCGCCCTGACCGGCCACGCCGAGCCGGGACGACATGATCGAGCCGAGGATCGCCAGCGAGACCGGCCCGGCGATCATCCGCCAGAACTGGATCTGGCTGGTGCCGACGCCCACCTGCTCCATCGGGATCGCGCTCTGCGTGACGGCCGTGGCCATGGGGAACGCGATGCCGATGCCAACGCCGATGAGCACCATGGCGACGATCGGCAGGCCCTGGCCGCTGTCCGGCCCGACGGCCGACAGGATCAGCAGCCCGGCGACGATGGCGGCCATGGCGAAGACGCCGAGCAGCCGGTAGCGCGGCATGGCCGTCATCGCCTTGCCGGCGATCGGGGCCATGAGCATCAGGCCGAGCATCATCGGGATCAGCAGCGTGCCGGAGTGGGTCGCGCTCACACCGAGCACGCCCTGGTAGAGCAGCGGCACGTAGAAGGCCGTGCCCATCATGGCGAACGCGGAGAAGAAGGCCACCACGGCCATGACCGACACCTGGTTGCTGCGGAACAGCGCGAACGGCACCAGCGGGTTCTTGGCCACCCGCGTCTCGACGAAGTAGAACGCCACCAGCAGCACGGCGCCGCCGATCAGCAGCGCCAGCACCTCGGGCGAGGTCCAGGCGTGCCGGTCGCCGGTGAGCGTGAGCCCGATCAGGATCGGGACGAGCCCGGCCACCAGCGTGACGACGCCGGCGAAGTCGATGTCGCGCCAGCTCGCGCCGGTGCGCACGAACGGCACGCCGATGAGCACGGCGGCGATCGCGAGCAGCCCGATGGGCACGTTGACGTAGAAGACCCAGCGCCAGCTCCAGTTATCGGTGATGAACCCGCCGAGCGGCGGCCCGATCACCATGCTGAGGCCGGAGAAGCCGAAGAAGACGCCCTGCATCTGGGTGCGGCGCTCTGGCGTGTAGACGTCGGCGAGCAGCGTGAAGACGTTGGCCATCAGCACGCCGCCGAACAGCCCCGCCAGCCCTCGCGCGCCGACGAGCTGGGGCATCGTCTGGGCCGCGCCGCACAGCCACGACGCCACCAGGAAGCCCGCCAGGCCGACGAGCAGCACCGGTTTGCGGCCGAACATGTCGCCGAGCTTCCCGGCGATCGGCACGACGACGGCGGCCGCGACGGCGTAGGAGACCCCCACCCACGCGTACAGCGACAGGCCGTGCAGGTCGGCGGCGATCCGGGGCATCGCCGCCCCCACCACCGAGACGTCGATCGACGCCAGCGCCAGGGCCAGGAGTGCGCCGATGGTGGCGAACAGCTGGCCGCGCGTACTCGAACCGGTTTGGTTCATGTCATCGCCTCCCTTGTTCTTGGCAGCCGTCCCACTTCTTCGCGGACCCATGCCGACTCCAGCCCACACGAAAGCGCCTCCCGGGTCTGCTCAACACTGAGCATCCGGGGAGCGCCCGGCTTCCTACCATCGGCCGCATGACGACGAACCCGGCAGAACTGGTCAGCGCCCGTCCGGGCGATCATGTGGCACTTGTCGTGGACGGCGAGCGCGAGCTGCGGGTGGCCGACTGGACCGCCCGGTCGGAGGAGCTGGCCGCCCGGCTGGCCCCCGTCAGGACGGCGCTGCGGCACGACGACTGGATCGGGCACGCCGTCGCCGCCGTCGCCGTGCACCTGGCCGGCGGCACCGTGCTCGGGCTGCCGCCCGCGCTGCCGGAGGACGAGGCCCGCGCCCGCCTGGCCGAGTGCGGGGTGAGCCAGGTACTGCCCGGCCCCCTCGGTGACGCGGCGGGCACGCGGGACGACGACGTCGCCGAGATCCTCTACACCTCGGGCACGACCGGCCGCCCCAAGGCCGTGGCCGTCCCCGTCGCGAACCTCACCTACGGCCACGAGGGCCGCGGGAAGCTGTTCACCGGCGTGGACGGGGTGCTGGCCGCCGTCCCGCTGGGCACGAACGCCGGGCACAGCGCGCTGATGACGGCGATGACCGCCCCGGCGACCACGCACGTGCTGACCGACCTCGGGCCGGAGAACGTGGCCCGCATGCTGGAGAAGCTGCGGGTGCCGATGGCGATCGTCCCGCCGTCCACCGCGACCCGGATGGTGGCGCACGGCTGGCACGAGCGGTACGACCTGTCCGGCCTGCGGGCGCTCATGCTGGGCTCGGCGCCGGTGCCGATGGCCACGGTGGCCCGGCTCATGGAGGCCCTGCCGGGCGTGCGGATCGTCATCGGCTACGGCTCGACGGAGTCGGCCCCCGCCTTCGTGCACCGCCCGGTGGAGACGCCGCCCACGGAGGCCGACGAGGGCCTGCTGGGCCTGCCGAGCGCGGGCACCGAGGTGAAGGTCACCGACGCGGGCGAGATCTGCCTGCGCTCGGCCGCCCCCCGCCGCCGCTACCTGACCGACGCCGCCGCCGACGAGCGCACCTTCCGCGACGGCTGGACCCACATGGGCGACCTGGGCGAACTGGACGGGGAGGGCCGGCTGCGCTTCTTCGACCGGGCCGCCGACGTCATCACCGCCGGCGGGCGCCGGATCTCCTCGCTGCGGGTCGAGCACGCCCTGCACTGGCATCCCGAGGTGGTCGAGGCGGCCGCGGTCCAGGGGCCGCAGGGCGTCACGGCGGCCGTCGTGCTGCGCTCGCCCGTGCCCGAGGACGAGCTGCGCGCCTTCGCCGCCGACCGGCTGGACCCGGCCGAGCGGCCGGCGCGGTACGTGGTCGTGAAGTCGCTGCCGCGCGGGCCGATCGGCAAGACGCTCAAGCGCGAGCTGGCGGGCTAACCGGCGGTGGCCAGCTCGTGCAGCTTGGAGACGGTCTTCCAGTTGCGGGCGGTGGCGGTGACGCCGAGCTTCTTCTCCCAGAAGGAGTAGGACAGCTTGGTGTTGCGCACCCCGTCGGGGCACCAGACGTAGATCTCCTTGCCGACGTGCCGGAACACGTCGGGCTTGAAGGCCTCGGGGTCGAGCGCCTTGATCGGCCCGGCGTCGGGCTTGTCCGACAGGAACGTGACGAGGTGCAGGGCGTCGTCGTCGGCGACGTCCCCGAGCGGGTTGGCCTTGAGGATCTCGCCCAGCTCGGCGCCCGTCCTGGCCAGGACGGGCACCGAGACGCCCAGGTCGCGGGCGAGCGCGGCCTGGATCTCGGCCGCCGCCTTGTCGGGGCTCTTCCCGCTGGTGTAGACGACGTTGCCGCTCTGCAGGTGCGTCTTGACGTCCTCGAAGCCGAGGCCCTCCAGCAGCTTGCGGAGCTCGGCCATGCTCACCATGTTCCGGCCGCCGACGTTCACCCCGCGTAGCAGCGCCACCTGCCTGGACATGTCGCTCAACCCCTTCTGCCCGCCACCGCCTGGGGACGGAACTGCCTGATGCGCTCGACCAGATAAGCCGCGTCGTCCTTTACCCACCAGATGAGCGCCGAACCGTAGGAGTGCTGGCACTGCATGCCGAGGACGTAGAGGCCGGGGGCGGCGGTCACGCCGCGGTCCTGCGTGATGCCGCCGCCGTCGTCATGGATGGGCGCGTGCACCCAGGAGTAGTCGTAGCGGAAGCCGGTCGCCCAGACGACGGCGTCGACGTCGGCCGAGCGGCCGTCCTCGAAGCGCATCGTGCGGCCCTCGGCGTCGACCGTACGGCCCACGAGCTCGAAGCGGTGCCGCTTGGCCAGCTTCTTCAGGCTCGGCCCGACCAGGATCGTCTTCTTGTGCAGCCGGTCGCGCTCGCCCATCAGCGGCTTGGCGATCAGCCCGAACTTGTCGCCCCACCAGTGCAGGCCCTTGCCCAGGAACCGGCGGCCGAAGTGCGGCAGCGGCGAGCCCTGCGACAGCAGCACGCGGCGGCCGGCGGCCAGCTCGGGCGCGATCTGGGCGCCGGAGTTCGCCGCGCCGACCACGACGACGGTCCCGCCGGGCACCTGGGACGGGTTGCGGTAACGGCCGGTGTGCACCTGGTAGACCTCGGGGTCCAGCCTGCCCGCGAGCTCCGGCACCTTCGGCACCCGGTAGGCGCCGGTCGCGATGATCACCTGCGGCGCCTCGTACGTGCCCTTCGTGGTCTCCAGCCGGTAGCCGCCCTCGATCGGCTCCAGGGAGGTGACGCGGGTGCCGAGCCTGACCGGCAGGTCGAACTCCTCGCCGTACGCCTCGACGTAGTCGGCCATCTCCCCCTTGGTGGGGAAGCGGTTCTTCCGACCGGGGAAGCGCAGGCCGGGCAGGGCACAGTACTCGGCGATCGTGAACAGCTCCAGGGAGTCCCAGCGCTGCCGCCACGCCTCGCCGAGCCGGGGTTCCTCGTCGAGGATGACGAAGGGGATGCCGGCCTGTTTCAGGTAGTAGCCCGCGACGAGCCCGCTCTGGCCGCCACCGACGACGATCACTTCAGTGTCCATGCGGCCATCGTCGCGCGCGGGCGCGAGGCGGTCTGCTCAACACTGAGCAGTTCCTGACATGCGAGTACGCGGGGCCGAGGGCCCCGCGTACTCGACTGCGTGCAGCGCCTACTTGAGGTTGAAGTTGAGGGTGACCTCCGCCGAGCCGTCGGTCTTGGAGACGTACCCTCCCTTGCCGCTCAGCCCCTTCAGCTCCTCCGTGCCGGAGTTCGGCACGACGGACCAGTCGGCCTTGGCCACGCCGCCGTCGAAGGTGCCGGTCGCCTGCAGCACGAAGGAGCCCTTCTTGCCGCGGACGCTCCCGACGACCTTCTGCAGGCCGACGAAGCTGGCCTCGGTGTCGCTGGCGTAGGCCATCAGGTACTCGGCCTGCCCCTCGCCTTCGATGTCGCCGGTCCAGGCGTTGGTGACGTGGGCCTGAGTGAGCTTGGGCTGGCCCTTCTTCTCCTCGTAGGGCTTCTCGTCCCAACCGGTGATCTGGTACGAGCCCTTACCTTGGGTAGTCATGTCAGCTCCCTTTTTTGCTCTCTTTTTCGCTACCCCTGACCCTGGGCGCTATGCGTCGGCCTTCGGTCAACGCTCGCGTCCGAGGACGATGCAGGTGTTGAAGCCGCCGAATCCGAAGCTGTTGGACAGCGCGTAGCGGATGTCGGCGGCCCGCAGCCTGCCGGGTGCGAGCCGGCAGTCGCGGTTGATCGGATGGCGCAGGTTCAGGTTCGGATGGACGAAGCCGCGGCGCATCTGCACCACGGTCGCGATCGCCTCCACCACGCCGGCCGCGCACATGCAGTGGCCGATCAGCCCCTTGGTGGAGTTGATCCACGGCCGGCCGAAGCTGTCGCCCAGCGCCCTGCGCAGCGCGGCCAGCTCGGCCACGTCGCCGCTGGGCGTCGCCGTGGCGTGGGCGTTGACGTAGTCGATGTCGCGCGGCCCGACGCCCGCGTTGGCCATGGCGTTGATCATCACCTTGGCCTCGCCCTCCTCGCGCGGGTCGGGCAGGCTGTTGGCGTCCAGCTTCAGGTCGTAGCCGCACAGCTCGGCCAGCGCCGTCGCGCCGCGGGCGGCGGCCGAGCGGGCGCTCTCCAGCACGACGCAGCCGGCGCCCTGGCCGGGCACGAACCCCTCGTGCTCCTCGTCGAACGGCCGGCACCTGGCCTCCTGCGGCTCCTCCACGCCGGCGACCGCGCCGAGCGTGGCCAGGCCGCGCTTCTCCATCGGCGACAGGTCGGTCATGGCGCCCACCACCAGGCAGACGTCCACCGCCCCCGACTCCACCAGCCGGCTGGCGTTGATGATGCCGACGTTGCCGCTGGCCGAGGCGCCGCCCACGGTGTAGCCCTCGCCCCTGATGCCGAACACCTGGCTGAGCGTGCCCACCCGGTCGGTGTCCATGAAGTGCAGCGCGAACCTGGCCGGCAGGTGGGCGGGGTTGTCCTCGTACTTGGGGTGCAGGTCGTGGGCGTAGCCGGAGCTGAGGTTGTGCCCGGCCACGACCAGGCCCATCCGCTCGGGGTCGGCCCGCGCCTCGTGCAGCCCCGCCTGCTCGTACGCCTGCATGGCGGCGACCAGGTCCATCTGCAGCGGCTGCGGCGAGCGGTTGGCCGCCCGCAGCGCGCTGCGCACGATCTCCTCGGGCAGACGGCGGCGGGCCGCCACCGCCTCCCGGAAGCGGAAGCCCTTGACCAGGGCGGCCAGGCGCGGCCCGCCGTCGCCGGGGTCGGGCACCGGCCCGATCCCGCACCGTCCGGCCCGCAGCGCCCTGGTGAACGACGGGACGGTGGAGGCGATCGAGCAGACGATGCCCATGCCGGTGACGACGACCTTCATGAATGCCTCGCCAGCAGGTCCACCAGGGACCGGATGTCGTGCACCTCCTGGAACTCCGACACCGGCACGGTCAGCCCGAGGTCCTCCATGCTCATGGTGACCACGTCGGCCCGGTCGATGCTGTTCGCGCCCAGGTCGGTCAGGGTGCCCTCGGTCGTCACGTCGCCGGGCCGCAGGTCCGGCAGCACCTTCAGGACGTTCTGCTTGACGGTCTCGAATATCTCCGCGTTGGTCATGGTGCCAGCCATTCGTAGGTTCGGTGGTAGTCCTTCGTCCCGGTGTTCACCAGGAGGTCGCGGTCGAAGCGGGCTCGGCCGAGCAGATGCTCGTACGCGCCCACGTCGACCTGCCTGTCCCGCTCCGGCACGAGGCAGGTCAGGGTCTCGGGCAGCAGCGCCGCGTACTCCTCGAAGCCGAGTTCGCAGCGGCCGTCCAGGTGCTCGCCGATCCGCATCGCGGCCAGCGTGCTCGCCGACTCCTCGTCGACCAGGCCGCTGAAGAACTCCGAGGAGCAGCCCGAGCCGTAGGAGTAGAGGCCGACCCGGGCCGGGCCGTCCAGGCCGGCGTGGTCGATCAGGCTGGCCAGGGCCAGGTAGACCGAGCCGGAGCAGAGGTTGCCCACCCGTCTGGGGTAGCCGAGCGAGGGCAGCACCCGCCGCTCGAAGTCCTCCTCGACCGACGCCGTGCCGCCGCCCGACTCGCGCATCAGCTTGCGGTGCGCGGCCTTGACCATCCCGGCGAACGGGGTGTGCATGGCCAGATAGTCGAAGGTGGTGGCGAAGTCGGCGTCCTCGACCCTGGACCGGTAGCCGGCCAGGCAGCTGGTCAGGCAGTCGAGGTAGGCGAACAGCGAGCGGTCGGAGTCGGCGATGTCGAACGTCGGCCCCGGCCGGGCCGAGTCCATCGTCTCGTAGCTGTGGTTGCCGAACGCCCCCAGATCCAGGTCCAGGATCTTCGGCCGGTCGCTGATCAGCACGGCCGCCGCCCCGGCGCCCATGGCGGGCTCGGCGTAGGCGGCGCGCTCGTCCACCAGGGACACGTCCGTCGCGATCACCAGCGCCTTCGCGCCGGGCGACACGCCCGAGGCGACGTACGCGGCGGCGAGCTGGACGGCCGCCGTGGCCGCGTAGCACGCCTGCTTGACCTCCACGACCCGGCAGTTCCTGGGCAGCCCCAGGTATTCGTGCACGTAGGAGGCCACCGACTTGCTGTAGTCGAGGCCGGACTCGGTGGAGGTGATCAGGATCTCGATCCGGTCGTCGCCGGCGATCGGCCGGGCCGCGTTGACGGCGTTGGTCACCGGGTCCTCGAAGGGCAGGCCGACCGAGCGGTTGCGCATCATCAGGTTGCCCAGGCGCTCGGCGTCGAGCCCGCGCCCCTCGAACAGCTCCGGCACCGGGATCTGGGCCAGGCCGCAGTAGACGTTGAGTGCCTCGATTCCGACGTTCACCTCACACGCTCCCACAGGAAGTCGACCAGGGCGTCGATGCTGGGCACGCCGCCGAAGGAGGACAGCGGCTCGCGCACGCCGAGCCGGTCGAGCACGGCCAGGATGATCTCGACCCGGTCCACGGAGTCCGCGCCCAGGTCCTTCAGGTGCGCCCGGCCGTCGATCTCGACGCCGGGCAGGATCTCGTCGATCGTCTTGTGCACGACGCCCTCGACGTGTTCACGCGTCGTCATCGGTGTCTCCCCTCCTGAGAACGCGCAGGGTGCTGACCGCGATCGTGCGGCCCCGGTCCTCCATGACGAGGTTGACGATCTCCTCGTTCTCGTCCTCCGGCGCCGGCCAGCACTCCAGGCTCACCCGCAGCACCGAGTCGGCGTTCGCGTTGCCCAGGTAGCACAGCCGCTGGTCGAGCACGACCCGCCGGAGGAAGTCGGCGACGCCGATCCCCCGGCTGCGCCAGAAGCGCAGCAGCACCCAGTCGACGATCGCGAAGTAGGAGGCGAAGTAGAGCAGGCCCACGCCGTTCAGGTCCCTGGACGGCTCCACCGGGTAGTCGGCGGTGAACGTGACCGGGTCGTCCGGTTTGCGGGCCAGGAACGTGCCGGTGCTCCTCGCGTGGCCGTACACCTTCCGCGGCGAGTACGCGCCGGGCAGCCTCGGCAGGTGCTCGTGCCTGAAGTCCACCGGCGACGACTTGACCAGCCCCTCGTTGCTGCCGGGCGCGCTGCGCGAGATCCAGCGGTTGAAGGTCTCGACGTAGATGCAGCCGGGGTCGTCGAAGGCGTAGAAGCGGTCGGGGTCGAGCTCGCCCGTCCGGCCGCCGCCGCGGCCGATCCGGTGCAGGGCCAGCACCGACTCGCTGCCGAAGCCGAACAGCCGGGAGGTGACCTCCAGCTCGTCGCCGAACGTCAGGGCGTTGACGTGCAGGTCGCGGCTGCCCCTGACGTGGAAGTAGTAGAAGGACAGGTACGTCGGGTCGCCGGCGGCGTTGCGCGCGTCGAAGGCGTTCGTGCCGCACAGCGCGCTGACCGTGTCCCAGGTCCAGTCGCCGACCTCGCCCATGAACAGCGAGCTGGGCCCGCACATCCCTGGCTTGACCAGCTCGGTCCTGGTCACGGTGCTGTCGTCAATTCTGTTCATCATGGAACTCGCAGATCAGCCGGTTGACGTGGTCGGGGCTGGTGAGCTGCGGGAAGTGACCCGCGTCGGGGATCTCCTCGTACCGGGAGTCGGGGATCAGCGCGTGCAGCAGGTGCGCGGTCTTGGCCGGGATGACGGTGTCGTACCGGCCCTGGACGATCAGGGTGCGCGCCCGGACCTCCGGCAGCCGGTCGCCCAGGTCCGGGCGTTCGGCGAACACGTCCAGGTAGCGCAGGCCGACCTGCGGGGCCATGCTCTCGGCGCGCAGCAGCAGCCGCATCAGGGCCTCCCGTCGCTTGCGCAGCCGCTTGGACCCGCTGCCCTCGATGACCCGGTCGAAGTCCTGGGTGGCCACCACCTCCAGCTTGTCGATGTCGCCGACCCGGTTGCCGATGCGGCAGGAGCTGCCGATCAGGATCAGCGACTCGGTGTCGCCGGGGTGGTCGAGCGCGTACGCCAGGGCGACCAGTCCGCCGAACGACGCCCCGGCCACGTGCGCCGGGCCGCCCGCCACGTCGTGGCAGAGCCGGGCCAGGCCGCTGAGCGACAGGTCGGCGGCGGCCGTGGTCGCGCCGACGCCCGGATGGTGCACGCTCGTCACCCGGTAGCGGTGGGCCAGACCCTCGAACTGACGGGCGTAGACGCCGGCGCCGATGTTGAACGGGTGCATGAGCAGCAGGGACGGCCCGGAGCCGGCGCTGAACAGCTCGACGTCGCCGTCCGGGGTGGTGACGATCTCGTGCTCGACGTCGGGCTGGTGTTCGCGCAGGATCGCCAGGTTGGGGTTGTCGGGGTTCCTGCGGGTCGTGTTCTTCCTGCGGTCGGGACGGGCGGCTTGCGGGGCGTCGGCGCCGAGGAGGGCGCCCAGGCGGGCGGCGGCGTCCTTGGCCTCCTCGACGCTCAGGCCGACCGGCACCGCCAGGCGCACCACGCCTTCGCGGCCGAAGTGCGGAGCGCCCCTGATGCCCGTCTCGCGGAAGATGCGCACGTGGTCGGCGTCCTTCAGCAGCACGCAGTGACCGCCGGGCGGGCCCTCCAGCGCGACGCCCGCCTCCGACAGGCCCTGCCGGAGCGCCGCCACCGCGTCCGCCCGGGCGCGGACCTGGTCGGCCACCGTCTCGCGGTCCTCCAGGGCGGCCGCGATGATCCGGCGGTTGGCCAGGCCGACGTCGCTGCCCCAGGTCTCCAGCCGCTCGGCGACCCGCTCGCGCAGGGCGTCGTCGCGGGTGGCGAGCAGGCCGCCGAACGGCACCCCGAAGTCCTTGGACAGGCTGATCGTGGCGCTGTCGGCCAGGTCGAGCAGCTCGCCGACGACCTCCCACACGTCCCGGCCGTCCGCGACCGCCACCGCGTTGTCCACCACGCGGGCGCCGTCGATCACCAGCGGGACGCCGTGCCGGGCCGCGGCCTGCTTGACCGCGCGCAGGCTCGCCAGTGAGGTCGGCGCGCCGCCGGCCGCGTTGTTGGCCACCTCCACGCAGACGAACGACACCGGCTCGTCCCCGGCCAGCTCCGCCTCCAGCGCCTCGACGTCGATCTCCGGGCCGCCGGGCAGCTCGACCGGCTTGAAACCGTTGTCGGCCAGGCTCAGGAACCAGGTCGGGAACAGCCCGTTGTGCAGCACCCGCCCGCGCCGGCCCGGCCACGACCGGCACAGCAGCGCCTCGGCCGCCCGGCCGGAGCCCGTCGGGACGACGAACGGGAACGGCAGGCCCTCGATCTCCGTGTCCGGGCGGGCGGCCGACCGTTCCGTCAGCCGTCGCAGCCGCTCGGCGATCCAGGGGGCGTCCAGCTCGGCCCAGGAGTCGGTGATCAGGTCGGTGGTGACGTGGTGGGCGGGGACCCGGGCCGGCTCGCCGCCGTACCGGTTCAGCAGCTCCTCCGCGCCCGGCCTGTCCTCGGCCGGTTCATCGGTCGTGGGCTCCTCGGCGGTGGCGGGGCGCAGGTCCGGGTCGGCGATCATGAGGATGATCTCCGAGACCGGCGTGCGGTCCTCCCCCTCCGGCTGGCACAGGTAGATGGGCACGTTCACCGGCCGGAACTTGTTCTTGAACTGGAAGTTCCCCTCGCCGAAGATGCCCGCCGAACGCAGCTCGTCCAGCGCCTGCCGCACGTCCGGGGCGGCGTTGGCCGACTCCTCCGTCTCCACGCCGAAGCTGGCGCCGAAGCTGAACATCGTGCAGCCCTCGGCCACGAGCTGCTCGATGATCTGCACGATCGCGAACTCCAGCCCGCCGAGCGGCATGCCCTTCGGGTAGAACTCGACGTCCAGCAGGTAGCCGTTCTCCGACGGGATCTTCGTGATGACGACGGCGTTGGCCACCTCGTCGTCCAGGTAGGTGACGAAGACGCGGTGCCTGCCGTCCAGGCGGCCCTCCTCGATCTCCCGCCGGACGACCGACACATACGGGTTGACCATCTGCTTGCGGCCGGCCCACTCGTCCACCAGCCCGGCCAGTCTGCGGTCCATCTCGGGGTCCTCGCCCGAGCGGTACTCGACCGTCCGGCACTCGCCCGCCTTGCAGAAACGCCGCACCATGTAGCGCAGGCGTTCCATCCGGCCGCCCTTCAGCGTGAAGGAGCCCAGGTCGTCGAGCCGCTGCACGGCCCCGAACGGCGTCGCGCTGTACGGCTCCCCGGCCACCTCGCGCACCGGCAGGAGGGACAGGAAGTTGGGCCGCAGACCGCGCGCCCTCGCGTAGGCGGTGTACTCCTCGACCAGCTCCTGGAAGTACTCCTCGGACCCGGCGTAGCTCCAGGCCAGCAGGTTGCCGCCGTTCTCGGAGACGTGCAGGTAGCCCTTGCGCGCCGAGCCGATGAAGGCCAGCGGCGCGATGTCGCGTCCGGCCAGGCCGCCCTCCTTGGCGTGGCGGCGGTCGATGTCGGCGACCAGGTCCCGCAGCTCCGGGTGCCGGTGCAGGTCCCGCTTCAGCAGCACGGCCGGCTCGCCGTCGCGGGTCCTCGTCTCGAACGGGGCCGGTCCGTCCGGCTGCTCCGGGGGGCGTACGGACTGCGCGCCGCGCTCGTCGCGCAGGTGCGCGGCCAGGTCGGCGAGCGTGGGGTGGTCGAACAGGAGGGTCTTGCGCAGCGCGCCGACCTGCTTCTCCAGGACGCTCACCACGCGCAGCATCTCGAAGGAGGTCAGGCCGTTGTCGGCGAAGCTGCGGGCGGGGTCGAGCGGGCGCTCGGTGATCGCGCCGATCAGGTCCGCGAGCTGGTCCTCCAGGGCGCCGGCCTTCCCTTGCGCCGGCTTGGGAGCCTTTGCTCGCGCGGGGCTGGGCGTCTGCGCCTGCGTGCGCTCGGGCGGGCGGGTGCGCTTGGGGGCCGGTTCAGCGGCCTTCGGTTTCGGGGCTGGTTCGGTGGTCTTTTGTGCGGGCTTGGGGGCCGGTTCTGGGGTTTGCTGCTGGGTGGGCTTTTTCGGTTTTGGGGTGGGGGCGGCGTCGGTGATGGCTGATTCGACGGCGCGGGCGAGCCGGTCCACCGTGTCGTACTCGTACAGCTCGGCTGCCTGGAGGTCGAGGGAGAAGGCGGTGTTGATCGCCTTGACCAGCTCCATCCGGAAGATGGAGTCGAGTCCCAGTTCCTCGAAGGGGGTGTCCACGTCCACGCCGGCGGGGTCGGCGTCCAGGATCGTGGAGAGCCGTTCGCGCAGCATCTCCTCCACCCCGGCGGGCCCGCCGGCGCTTCCGGCGGGTGCGACCGGCGTCTCGTCCAGCCGTGCGGCCTCCGCCCGCTCGGCGGGGGCGGGAGCGGAGGCAGGCGCGTCCGGCGTCCGGCCGCCCTTGGCGGCGCGCAGGCGCACCTTCCCGTCGCTGGTCCGCCGCACGACCCCGCCGTCCGACGGCACGCCGGACGACACGCCGGACGGGGCGCCGGACGAGGCGGCGGACGAGGCGGCGGACGAGGCGGCGGACGAGGCGGCGGACGAGGCGGCGGCGCGGGACGGCTCGGGCGCGGTGAACCAGTGCTCGACGCGGGCGAAGGGCGGGCCGGGCAGCGAGACCCGCACCGGGTGCGGCCCCTCCCACAACCCCTGCCAGTCCACCTCGCTGCCGGACACCCACGCCTCGGCGAGGTCCTCCGGCCCGGTGCCCCACGGCGCCGGGGCGTCCCTGCGGGCGGTGCCCCTGTGCACGCCCGCCGGATCGCCGCTCAGCGCCCGTACCGCCTGGTCGCGATCGCTGACCACCACGGCGAGCCGTTCGGACAGGTGACGGCGTCCGTTCTGGAGGGTCCAGGCGATGCGGTCGAGGCCGATCTCCGGATGTTCCCGGATGTACCGGGCGACGTTCTGCGCGTACTCCTCCAGCGCCTCCCGGCGGGCCGCCGAGAGCACCAGCACCCGCGGTTCGCCCGCCTTCTCCGGCGGGACCTGCTGCCGGTACGCCTCCAGCACCACGTGCGCGTTCGTGCCGCCGAAGCCGAACGAGCTGACCCCGGCGACCCGGTCCGGCCCGTCCCACGGCGTGAGCCGCGTGTTGATGGTGAACGGGCTGCCCTCCAGCCGCACGTACGGGTTGGGGCGCTCGTAGTGGATCGTCGGCGGCAGCGCCCCGTGGCGCATGCAGAGCAGCACCTTGAGCAGGCCGGCGATGCCGGCCGCCGCCTCCAGATGGCCGATGTTGGTCTTCACGGTGGCCAGCGCGACGTGCGGGACGTCCGGCGCGGGCCGCCCACGGTCGGCGTACAGCCGGGCGAACGCCTTCTTCATGCCCTCGATCTCGATCGGGTCGCCGAGTCTGGTGCCGGTGCCGTGCGCCTCGATGTAGGTGACGCGGGCCGGGTCGACGTCCGCCTTGCGGTAGGCGTCGACCAGCACGCGCGCCTGCGCCTCGGGGTTGGGCGCGGTGAGCGAGCTGGCCCGGCCGCCGTGGTTGACCGCGCTGCCCCTGATCACGGCGAGGATCTGGTCGCCGTCCGCCAGCGCCGTCCGCAGCGGCTTGAGCAGGACGGCTCCGCAGCCCTCGCCCCGGCCGTAGCCGTCGGCGCGCTCGTCGAACGTCTTGCAGACGCCGTCCTCGCTGATCATGCCGGACTTGGCGAAGGCGATGTAGAGCCCCGGGCTGAGCGTCAGGTTGACGCCGCCGGCGATGGCCGCGTCGCACTCGCCGTCCTCGATGGCGCGTACCGCGTGGTGCAGGGCGACGAGGGAGCTGGAGCAGGCGGTGTCGACCGCCTCGCTGGGGCCGCGCAGGTCCAGCAGGTGGGAGACGCGGTTGGCCAGGATGCAGTCGGCCACGCCGCTGGCTGTGTGGGCCTCGACCGGCACGCCGTGCTCGCGCAGCAGGTCGTCGTAGTCGCACGCGGACACGCCCGCGAACAGGCCCGTCCTGGTGCCGGCCAGGTCGGCGGGGCGGTAACCGGCGTCCTCGACGGCCCGCCAGACGGTCTGCAGGAACAGCCGCTGCTGCGGGTCCATCATCGCCGCCTCCTTGGGCGAGATGCCGAACAGCGCGGCGTCGAAGGAGCGCACGTCGTCGAGGAAGCCGGCGCGGACGTTCGCCGTCTCGGGGTTCTCGCGCAGCTCGCGCCGGTCCTCGGGGACCGGGCGGGTCAGGTCGTGGCCTTCGGCCAGGTGACGCCAGAAGTCGTCCAGGTCGGCGGAGCCGGGCAGCATGCCGGCCATACCGACGATCGCGATGCCATCCGTCGCGGGGGTGCCGGTTGCGGTGGTGCCCGTCACGGGGCTGCCCGTTGCGGGCGCGGCCGTCGTGTCGGTCGCCGGAGTTTCCGGTGGAGCCGGGGAGGTCCCGGCGCCGGGCCGTGGGGGCGAGGTCACGGTCTCCGGCGCCGGGCCTGGCTCGGCGTCCTCCTGCCGCCCGGCGGGGGCGGCGAGAGGTTCTGCGGCGGGGGCGGGCGAGCTGGTGGCGGGGGCGGGTGGAGTGGCGGGGGTGGGTGGGGTGTGGGCGGCGGCGATCTCGGCCGGGTGCTGGGCGAGCAGGTGGTCGCAGAAGGTGCTCAGGTCGGTGGCCTCGAAGAGCACGGTCGGCAGCAGGTCCAGGTTGTACCGCTCGTTGACCTGGTCCACCAGCTCGGCCATGGAGATCGAGTCGAACCCCATGTCCATCAGCTCGGCGTCGAGGTCCACGTGCTCCTCGCCCACCAGCAGGAATCCGGCCGCCGCGCGACGCAGCTCGGCCCGCACCGCCTCGATCAGATGCTCGTCGGACCCGGTCGTCTCCGTCGCGGACATGGGCTCACTCATCTCCATAACCTCGGATTCGGGGTTCGCGGGCGGCTGGGACCGTTCGGGGGCGGGCTGGGCGGGGCCTTCGACCACGGCGAAGTTCGTCTCGGCTCCGGCCAGCCCTCGGGCGAAGGCGGCGAGCCCGGCGGCGGTGCTCATCGGGACGCTGCCCCAGCGGCGTTCGAACAGCCGGCGGGTGGCGTCGTCCACCTTCATGCCGCCCTCCTCCCACAGCGGCCAGCCGACGGCGAGCGTCCTGCCGTGCCCGAGCCGCTGGCGCCGCTCGGCGAAGTGGTTGAGGAAGGCGTTGGCGTAGGCGTAGTCGATCTGCCCGATGTTGCCGGTCTCGGCCGCCACCGACGAGAACAGCGCCAGGAAGTCCAGCGGCTGCCCGCGCAGGGCCTCGTCCAGCAGGACGGTGCCCAGAACCTTGGGCTCCAGCACGGCCCGCGTGTCCTCGGGACGTTTGCGCACGGCCCGCGCGTCCCGGTGGATCCCGGCGGCGTGGATGACGCCGTGGAAGGGGCCGTACCGGTCGCGCAGGTCACGCAGGTCGGCGGCCGAGCACACGTCGGCGCGCACGTAGACGGCGGGCAGCCCGGCGATCCGGCGCTCGATGTCGTCGCCGGGCTCGGAGCGTCCGGTCAGGACCAGCTTCGCCGCTCCGCGCCCGGCGAGGAAGCGGGCGAACGCCAGCCCGATGGCCCCGGCGCCGCCGGTGATCAGGTACGTGCCGTCCTGCCGGACGTCCAGCCGGGGTGGCGGCGGCTCGTACGGCTCCATGCCCTTCAGCAGGCGGGCCCCGTCGCGGTAGGCGACCTCGGAGACCCGCTGCTCGGGAGCGGTTCCGGCGGCGGGCGCCCGCAGCTCGGCCGCGACCTGCGCCGGGGTGGCGCCGGTGACGCACACGCCGCTGAACGCCGTGTGCTCCAGGGCCAGCGTCCGCAAGGCGGCGGCCAGGGCGGTGTGGTGCGGCTCGCCGCTCGCGGCGGACACCACGACCCTGAGCGGGCCCCCGTCGCGCAGGACGGCGGTGGCCGTGCGCAGCAGGGCGTCGAAGGCGGCGGTCCCGGGGAACGGGTCCGAGGGGGCGATCACGATGGTGTCCGGGGTCCGGCCCAGGCCGCCGAACTGCCGGGCGGCCTGGTCGGGGGCGTCGTCCGGTGGGAAGGCGTCGCTGGGGCGGAGCTGGGCGCCGCCGAGCGCTCCGGCCAGCCGGTCGTCGTCGGTGATCACCAGGAGGGCTTCCGGTTCCCGGCTACCTTCGGGGAGTGCGGCGGGCGTCCAGCGGGGCCGCAGGTAGGTGCAACGCCCGTCGGCGGCCTCCCCGGCTCCCTGGTCGGCGGCCGGCCCGGCGGCGATCTCGGAACCCGCCTGAGGGGCGGCCGCGTCGGCGGGCTCGCCGGCGGAGTCGCCGCTGGACTGGGCGGTGGGATGGGGGACGGTCCGGGCGGTGGGGGGTGTGGGGAGCCAGTAGGGGCGGCGGTCGAAGGGGTAGGGCGGGAGGGTCACGCGGCGCGGGTGGGGGGTGGGCCAGTTGGCGGCCCAGTCCACCCGGGCGCCCGCGACCCATCCGGCCCCGAGCCCCTCCGCCCCGTCCTCCGGCGGAG
The DNA here is from genome assembly GCF_040675255.1 of Nonomuraea sp. NPDC049624. NCBI lineage: Bacteria > Bacillati > Actinomycetota > Actinomycetes > Streptosporangiales > Streptosporangiaceae > Nonomuraea > Nonomuraea sp. NPDC049624. The sequence goes on from NZ_JBFAOR010000006.1 coordinate 632,154, forward strand.
CCTGGCCGGCGCCGGGCTCCGCCGTCCCCACGAGGACGCCCTCGGCCTCGCCGTCGCCCGCGAACGTACGCAGCCGGGCGGCCAGCTCGTCCAGGGAGGCCGCCCGGACGGCGAGCCGTTCGGGCAGCTCGGCGCGGCCCACCTGGGTGGTGTAGGCGAGCTCCGTCAACCCCGCGCGCCCGCTCGCCCCGACGTCGGCGACCTGGCCCGCCATGGCGCGCAGCTGGTCGCGGGTACGCGCCGAGAGCAGGATCACCTGCTCCCCCGCGTCGGCGGGCTCCGGCGGCGTCCCGGCGGTGGGCACGTACTCCTCCAGGACGACGTGCACGTTGGCCCCGCCGGCGCCGAACGAGCTGACCCCGGCCCGGCGCGGGAACGTCTCGCCGTCCAGGAAGGGCCGTTGCCAGTCGGTCAGCCGGTCCGGCGGCCGGAAGGGGGACGCGGTGAAGTCGATCTTCGAGTTGGGCGTCCTCAGGTTCGCGCAGGGAGCCACCTGGCCGTGCTGGAACTGCAGCAGCACCTTGGTCAGCCCGGCGATGCCCGCCGCCCCCTCCAGGTGCCCGATGTTGGCCTTGACGGAGCCGACCATCCGGTCCACGCGGTCGGCGTCCGCGACGCCCTGGGAGGTGAAGGCCCGGGTCAGGCTGGCGATCTCGATGGGGTCGCCGAGCGCGGTGCCGGTGCCGTGGGCCTCGACGTACGAGATGGTCCGCGGGTCCAGCCCGGCCCGCCGGACCGCCTCGGCGACCAGGTCGGCCTGGGCGCTCGGATTGGGCACGGTGTACCCCGCGGTCTTCCCCCCGGCGTTGGCGAAGGCGCCCTTGATGACGCCGTAGATGCGGTCGCCGTCCCGCTCGGCGTCGGCCAGGGGCTTGAGCAGCACCGCCCCGACGCCCTCCCCCGGCACGAACCCGTCCGCCGCCTCGTCGAACACCTTGCAGGCGCCGTCGGCGGCGAGCATGTTCAGCGAGCAGAGCGCCACGAAGTGGGCGGGGTGCAGGATCAGGTTCACGCCGCCCGCGATGGCCTGCGCGCACTCGCCGCGCCGCAGGCTCTCGCAGGCGAGCTGCACCGCGGTCAGCGACGACGAGCAGGCCGAGTCGACGGCGAGGCTCGGCCCGCGCAGGTCGAAGAAGTACGACACCCGGTTGGCGATCGACCAGTACGCCGAGTGCGCCCCCGCGAACCTGCCCTCCGGCCAGCCCTCGGCCGCCGCCATGCGCCCGTAGGAGCCGTACATGGTGCCGACGAAGACGCCGGTGCTCGGCTGCCTGGTGTGCTCGCTCAGGTAGCCGGCGTCTTCGAGCAGGGTCCAGGCGGTCTCCAGGAACAGGCGTTCCTGCGGGTCGGTGATCTCGGCGTCGCGCGGCAGGATGCCGAAGAACGGCGCGTCGAACTGCTCCACGCCCTCGATGAAGCCGCCCCACTTGCTGTAGGTGCGCTGCTTGCGTCCGCGTTTGGGGTCGTACAGGGCGTCCAGGTCGAAGCGGTTCACCTCGGTGATGCAGTTCGCGCCCTTCGCCAGGTTGCTCCAGAAGGCGTCCAGGTCGGGGGAGGCCGGGTAGCGGCCGGTCACCGCGACCACGGCGATGTCGAGGGCCTGCGCGGCGGGCTCGCGGCGCGGCGCGGGCCGCGCCGGCTGCTCCGGCGCGGGTTCCTGGCCGGCCGCCCGCAGGGCCGCGCGCAGGCGCTCGCCGTGCTCGTCCTCCAGGTACGCGGCCAGCTCCTCGATCGTCAGGTTCTCGAACAACAGGGTGGACGGCAGCGGCCCCAGGTCCTGCTCGAACCGGTGGATGACGTTCTGGCTCACCAGCGAGTCGATGCCGAACGTCTCGAACGTGGCGCGCTCGTCCAGGTCGGTCGTCCCGTACTTGAGCACCTCGGCGAACACCCGCTTGACGTAGCCGCGGGCGGCGGCGCCGGTGGCTGTGCCGTCAGCTGTGGCGGGCGCCGTCTCGCCCACCAGGACGCACTGGTCGAGCTCCGCGACGGGCGTGCCGGGGATGCCCAGGGTGCGGGCGGGGGTGAGACCGGCGTCCCGGAACGCCCGCTGCCATTGCGGCGCGCCGAGCAGCGGGCTGTGCGGCAGGCGCAGCTCCTCGTCGGTGAAGCGCCACCAGCCCGGGGTCAGCCCGAACGTGAGGGTCAGGAAGTCGGCCGCCCTGGTCACCTCGTTGACCAGCAGCCGGCCGCCGGGACGCAGCAGCGCGGCGGCGTTGCGCAGCGTCCGGCCGACGTCGGCGGTGGCGTGCAGGACGTTCGTGGCCAGCACGACGTCGTAGGTCCCGGGTTCGAAGCCCTGCTCGGCCGGGTCGCGTTCCACGTCGAAGAGGGCGAGGACGAGGTCCGGGCGGCGGGCGCCGAACTCCTGCTCGCCGTGGCGCAGGAACCCGGGCGAGACGTCGGTGTAGGTGTACTCGACGTCCTGGCCTTCGAGGGCGTCCAGCACGAAGCCGGTGCTCGCGCCCGTACCGGCGCCGATCTCCAGGACGCGGCGGGGGCCGCCGCGGGCGACCTCCCCGGCCAGCAGCCGGTTGAAGTGGTCCGAGACCGCCTGCCCCTTGTAGACCTGCTCGACCAGGCTCATCGAGCCGCCGGGGAACAGCACCTCCATGGGGTCGCGCTCGCCCGCCAACACGCCGGGCAGCGCCTCGACGCACGTGGTCAGCAGCTTGACGTGCGGCTCCAGGTCGGGGAAGCGGGCCAGCACGTCCGCCGGCGACGTCTCCGGCGCGGGCCCGTCCAGCAGGTCGAGCACGGCGGCGTGCAGCCGTCCGCGGTCCGGGCGCACGTTCCCGACGGCCCGCACCCGGTCGGCCGACCGGTGCAGCAGCGCGCGGGCCAGGTCGTCCAGCGCGCCGAACGCCGTCCGTGCCCGTTCCAGCTCGCCGAGCTCGCCGTCCCGGCCGGGCTCGGTGGCGGCGTCCGGGGTGCGGACGCCGATGTGGGCCAGGCCCTTCGGCTCCGCCTTGACGACGAGCGCCTGCCGCGCGCCCGACCCCAGGACGGACGCCAGCGCCGCCATGCCCTCCTCGGGCTCGATCGAGCCGATGCCCAGCTCGGCGAACCGGCTGTCGTAGCCGCCGCCGGAGACCGCGCCGACGCTGCCCCAGTAGCCCCAGTTGATCACGCTGACCGGCCGGTCGGGCAGGCTCAGCGCGTAGGCGTCCTCGAACGTGCTGGCGGCCGCGTAGTTCGCCTGGCCGCCCACCTCGACGAACGAGGCCGCCGAGGAGAAGTAGGCCAGGAAGTCGAGCGGCAGGCCCGCCAATGCCTCGGCGAAGACGGCGGCACCGGCGACCTTGGGCGCGAGCACCTGGGCGAACGCGTCGTCGTCCATGTTGGCGAGCGTCATGTCGCGCAGCACCAGAGCGGCGTGGAAGGCGCCGTGGAGCTCGCCGAACCGCTGCCGGGCCGCCTCGACGGCCCTGCCGAACGCGGCCCGGTCGGCCACGTCGGCCCGCAGGTAAACGGCCTGGCCGCCGAGCGACTCGATCTCGGCGAGCTGCTCGCGGATCTCGGGGCCGATCTCCCGCCGCCCGACCAGGGCCAGCCGCGCCCTTGCGGTGGCGGCCAGATGCCTGCTCAGGGTGCGTCCGAGGCCGCCGGTCCCGCCCACGATCAGGTAGGCCCCGCCGTCCCGGTACGGGCTGCGGCCGGCGGTCAGGGGCAGGGGTTCCAGGGTGCGGAGGTGGCGGTGGCCGTCGCGGAGGGCGACCAGCTCGTCGGCGCAGGTCTCGGCGCGTACCAGGCGGGCGAGGTCGGCGGGCGGCTGCGGCGCGGCGCCGACGTCGATGACGGCGACGGTCCAGTGCGGGTGCTCGGCGGCCACCGCCCTGGTCAGGCCGATCACGCCGGCCGCGTGCGGGACGATCTCCTCGTCCCCGACCCGCACGGCTCCGGCGACGACCACCTTCACCGTGAGCCGCCGGCCGCGGCCCTGCTCGGAGAGCCGCTTGACCAGGCGGAACACGTCGCGGGTGGTGGGATCGCCGGCCGGCGGGCCGGCCCGGTCGGGCAGGGCGAGGACGTACACGGTGTCGTACCGTTCCTCCGGGACCGGCGAGACCAGCGGTGCCAGGAGGCCGTCCTCGTGGGTGTCCAGGAGGGCGCGGGCCAGCGGCTCGGCGGCCGGGGTGTGCAGCACGAGCGCCCGCCCGCCGCCCGCACCGGACCCGGCGGCGGGCTCGACGGCGGACCCAGTGGCCGACCCGGTGGCGGGCTCGGCGCGGCGCCAGACGGGGGCGAAGATCATGCCGTCCGCCGGGCGGGCCGGCCGGGCCCGCAGGACGACCCCCCGGAACTCGGCCCTGACCTGCCCTTCGGCGTCGGCGAGGCGGATCGTGTACCCGTCCCGGCCCTCGTCGGTCACGTGGGCGTGGGCGGGGCCGGTGATCGGGCCGTCCAGCTCGGCCGACTCCACGCTGAACGGCATCGCCGGCTCACCGCCCTCGGGACGCAGCGCCGCGACGGTCTGGAGCGCGCCGTCCAGCAGCGCCTCCCAGCGCGCGCCCTCGCGCAGGACGCCCAGCGCCTCGCCGTCGCCGACGCGGACCTCGCGCAGCACCCGGAACCCGGGCCCGTAGTGCAGCCCGGCGCGGTCGAAGGCGCGGTACAGGTCGTCGCCCGGACGGCTGTCCGCGCAACGGGCCCCGACCCGGGCGACGTCCAGCCGCCGCAGTGCGCCGTCGCCGGTCCGCAGGGTGCCGCGGGCGTGGCCGTCCAGGTCGAAGCCGCCGTCGTCGCGCACGACCACGTTAAGGGCGCGAGCCTCGCGCACCTCGAACGGGCGCAGCCACCGTACCCGCTCGAAGCGCACCGGACCGGACAGCCCGCCGCGCTCGGCGGCGATCGTCAGGAGGGCCACGCCGGGCAGCACGGGGGTGCCGCCGATCCGGTGGTCGGCGACCAGCCGGTCGTCGGGGCGGATCCACGTACGAGGGGCGGCCTCGGCGGGGTGAGCGGCGCCGCCGATCCAGTGGCGCCGGTCGTCCGCGAACGGGTATCCCGGCAGCGGCACGCGCCGCCCGCCCGCCGTCAGGTCGTCCCAGGGGAGGTCGTCCCCGCTGGTGTACCGCTCGGCCAGGCGTCCCGCCTCGCCGCGGGCCGGGCGGGCGCCGTCGCGCAGCTGGCGGCGCAGGTCGGCGAGGTCCCCGGCCACGTACGCGCACCGGGCACCGGCCAGGTGCGGCCTGCCGACGGCGAGCGTGCGGGCGACGTCGCGCACGTCCAGCTCCGGGTGGGCGTCGAGGTGGCCGGCCAGGCCGGTGCGCAGCCGGGCCAGGGCCTGCTCGTCCGAGGCCGACAGGGGCACGACGACGTCCTCGGCTCTGCCGGGCCGCGGCTCGCGGGAGGGCGGCTCGGCGACCACGACGTGGCAGTTCGTCCCGCTGAAGCCGAAGCTGCTCACCGCCGCGATCCGCTCGCCGGAGGGGCCGGGCGTCCAGGGCGACAGCTCCGTGACCACTTCGAGCGCGCCGTCCGCGAAGTCGATCTTCGGGTTGGCCCGGACGAACCCCGGCGACGGCGGCAACTGCCGATGCCGCAACGCCAGCAGCGTCTTGAGCAGCCCGCCGATCCCGGCCGCCATGGTGGTGTGGCCGACGTTCGCCTTGAGCGAGCCGATGCGGCACGGGCGTTCGCGGTCCGCGCCGAACACCTTCGCCAGCGCCTTGACCTCGATCGGGTCGCCCAGCTCGGTCCCGGTGCCGTGCGTCTCGACGTAGTCCACCGCGCCGGGACGGATCCCGGCCCGCCGGTGCACCTCGGTCAGCAGTTCCGCCTGGGAGGAGGCGCTGGGCGCGGTGATGCCGTTGCTGGCGCCGTCGCCGTTGACGCCGCTGGCCCGGATGACGCCGTGGACGTGGTCGCCGTCCGCGAGGGCGCGGTCCAGCCGCTTCAGCACGACCACGCCGACGCCCTCGCCCAGCACGATGCCGTCGGCCGACTCGTCGAAGGGCGCGCAGGTGCCGGTGGGCGAGAGCATCCCGGCCTTGCTGCACCAGATGTGCATCCTCGGGGTGTTCATCACCGCCACCCCACCCGCGACCGCCGCCTCGCACTCGCCCCGCCGGATGCTCTCGCAGGCCAGGTGCACGGCCACCAGCGAGGACGAGCACGCGGTGTCCACGGCCATGGTCGGCCCGCCGAAGTCCAGCAGGTACGCGATCCGCGCGGGCAGCACCGAGGAGGCGTTGCCGAGGAAGGCGTGCCCGGTGTCGTCGCGTCCGGCCGCGGCGAGCAGGCCGGCGTAGTCGCCCGCGCCGCAGCCGACGAAGCACCCCCACGGCCTGCGGCCGGACCTGGCGGCGTAGCCGGCGTCCTCCAGGGCGTGCCACGCCTCCTGGAGGAACAGCCGCTGCTGCGGGTCCATCGTCTCGGCCTCCAGGGGCGAGATGTTGAAGAAGGCCGCGTCGAAGGCGTCGACGTCGGTGAGCATGGCGGCCCACTTGCTGTACGTCCGGCCCGGCGCCATGCGGTCGGCGTCGTACACCCGGGACACGTCGAACCGCTCGGGGGGCACCTCGCGGATGCTGCACCGGCCGTCGGCCAGGTTCCGCCAGAACGTCTCGAGGTCGGGCGCGTCCGGGAACCGCCCGGCCATGCCGATGACGGCGATGTCCCCCTCCCGCGCAGGCGTCTCCTCTCGTGCGGGAGGCTCCGCACGGGCGGAGGGCTCCTCACGGGCGGAGGGCTCTTCGGTGGGCCTCACCGGCTCCAGGGTGACCGTGCCGGGGGTCGTGGGAGGCTCGGCGGTCGTGGTGTCCGGCTCGGCACGGTCGCCGTCGAGCGAGGGCAGCCGGATCCGGCCCGCCGGCTCCTCCGGATCGCCCGGTTCGGGCGTCTCGTCCCGCTCGGCGGGGGTGGGTTGTCTCGGTACGGAAGGTCGCTCCTCCCGGACCGGCTGCTCGGGGGCGGGACGCGGCGGGGGCACGCTCAGCCCGTCGGCCGCCACGGCCTCCCGTACGGCCTCCACCAGCGCCGGGACGGTCGGATGGTCATAGACGGCGACGGAGTCCAGGTCGAGCCCGAAGCTCCGGTTCAGGTCCCGGACGATCTCCACGGCCCCGATCGAGTCCAGGCCCATCTCGCTGAAGCTCAGCGAGTCGTCCACCTCGTGGGCCTGGAGGTAGAGGTGGCTCATGAGCGTGCCCTCGATGACCCGCCGCACCTCCCCCGGCTCGGGCCCGGCCGCCGCGGCGGGCTCCTCCGCCCGCCCCCGGGGACGACCGGCCTCGGACCGCGCCCCGCTGCCCTCACCGCCGGAGACCCCGCCCCCGGCGATCCCCGGCTCGGCGATCCCCGGCTCGGTGGCCTTCCCTTCGAAGCCCCCTCCTTCGGAGCCCCCTACTTCGGAGGCCCCGGCCGTCGGGGAGTCGCCTCTGCCGGTGTCCGCCTTCGGGGAGTCGCCTCTGAAGGTGTCCACCTTGGCGAAGTAGTCGTCGACGCGGGCCAGCGACTCCTCCCCCAGCACGCGCTCGTGCATCCCCGACTCGCCCGCGATGACGCCGGTCAGCCGGTCGAGCACCCGTCCGGCCAGCTCGGACTTGAGCGCCCGCAGGGCGGGCAGCGGCAGCGCGGCGATCGAGCGGGCGTGTCTGAGCGCCGCCTTCAGCACGGCGTCCTGCGGCAGGACGGTCACCCCGGCCCCCCGCCTGGCCAGCTCCTCACCCGTGACGGACCGGCCGGTGTAGAGCATCTCGTGCGCCGCCGACCGGCCGAGCCGCTCTTCCAGGATGTACGTCGCGCCCATCCCGGGTGTGAAGCCGAACTTCATGAAGTTGGCGCTGTAGACCCCTTCGGCCGCCATGATGACGAGGTCGGCGAACAGCCCGAAGGCCAGCCCGCCGCCCGACGCGTGCCCCTGGACGGCGGCGATGACCGGCCGGTCGCACCGCAGCAGCCCCTCGTACAGGAAGGGCACGTCCGTGAAGCGTCCCTCTCCGCCCGCGAGCGTGCGCAGGGCCTCAGGGGTGGCGCCCATGCTGAAGACGTTGCCGCTGCCGGTGAGCACGACCGCCTTGACGTCCTCGCGCCCGGCGATCTCGGCGAACGCGGCCTGGAGGTCGTCGATCAGCTCCCTGGTGAACATGGACGCCCCGGACCCCATCACCACCAGCGCCACCCCTTCGGGCAGCACCTCGAACCGCAGCCCTTCCCCGTCCGGCACGAGCTCCACGTCCTGCTCCGCCGGCCTCTCCACGGCGAGCGGCTCGACGGGCGGCTCGGCGGGGGGCTGGGCGGCCGTGGTGACCCGCTGCCACCGGCCCAGCCAGCAGCTCTCCTCCTGGAACGGGTAGACCGGCAGCGACACCAGCCGTCCGCCGTCGTGGCACTCGCGCCACGGCACCTCGACTCCTGCGGCCCAGGCGGCCGCCACCTCTTCCAGCCGTCCGGCCCGGAACAGCCGGACGCAGTCCGCCGCCGACGGCGTGTCGTCCTCGCCGCCGGAGCCGGTGAAGACGCCGGGGCCGGGGTTCGCGCCCGCCGCGTACGCCTCCAGCCCGTCCCGGAGCTCGGCCACGTCGTTCACGACGAGCGCCAGCCGCTCCGCCATGCCGGTCCGTCCGACCTGCGAGGTGTAGGCGAGGTCGGCCAGAGCCGTGCCGGGGCCGGCCAGGTCGGCGACGGTGTCGTCCAGCGACAGGCCCTGTCCGAGCTGCATCAGCGCGGCCGGGTCGAGGCCGAGGTCGCCCAGCGAGTCGGCCGGGTCGAGCTGGTCGGCGGGGATGCCGAGCAGCGCGGCCACCCGTTCGACGCCGTCCCGGGAGCTCGGGCGGGAGCCGTCCGCCGTGGCGGTCTCGGCCAGGCAGCGGGTCCAGGCGCGGGCGTAGTCGCGCAGCGCCTCGGGCGTACGGGCGGAGAGCACGACCAGGCAGGGCCCGTCCGCGCCCGGCCGGGGAGCGGGCTCCGGGGCCTCCTCGACCAGGACGTGCGCGTTCGTGCCGCCCGCGCCGAACGCGCTGACCCCGGCCCGCCGGGGTGTGCCGTCCGCGCGGGTCCAGGGTTCGAGCTTGCGCTGCACGTGGAAGGGCGTGGCGGCGAAGTCGATCTTCGGGTTGAGCTCGTCGGCGTGCAGGGACGGCACCAGCTGCCCGTGCTGGAGCTGGAGCAGCACCTTGGTCAGCCCGGCGATCCCGGCCGCGCCCTCCAGGTGGCCGATGTTGGACTTGACCGAGCCGATCGCGCAGTCCGCGCCCTCCGGCAGTGCCTGGCGCATGCCCTCGACCTCGATCGGGTCGCCGAGCGAGGTGCCGGTGCCGTGCGCCTCGATGTAGCCGATGCTCGCCGGGTCCCAGCCGGACCTGCGGATCGCCGTGCCGATGAGCTGGGCCTGCGAACGCGGGCTCGGGACGGTGGCGCCGCTGGTCCGGCCGGTGTGGTTGACGGCGGTGGCGGCGATGACGCCGTAGATGTGGTCGCCGTCCGCCCTGGCCCGCGAGAGCGGCCTGAGCAGCACGGCGCCGACGCCCTCGCCGGGCACGTACCCGCTGCCGCCGGCGCCGAAGGCGCGGCACCGGCCGTCCTCCGACAGCCAGTGTCCCTGGGCGAGTTGCAGGTACTTCTGCGGGTGGACGGTCGCGTTCACGCCGCCGGCCAGGGCGAGGTCGCACTCGCCGCGCCGCAGGCTCTCGACGGCCAGGTGCACGGCGGTCAGCGAGGAGGAGCAGGCGGTGTCCAGCGCGATGCTCGGGCCGTGCAGGTCGAGGGTGTAGGAGACGCGGTTGGCGATGGAGGCGTGCATGGCCGTGGGGGCGACGCCACCCTCCCCGCCCTCGACGAGCTGGTAGTGGTTCCACATGACGCCCGCGAACACGCCGACGTTCTGCGCCGACAGCGACTCCGGCGGGTGGCCGGCGTCCTCCAGCGCGTGCCAGCAGGTCTGGAGGAACAGCCGTTCCTGCGGGTCCATGCGTTCGGCGTCGCGGCGGGAGATGCCGAAGAAGGCGGGGTCGAAGCGGTCGACGCCGTCGAGGAAGCCGCCCCACTTGCCGTACGTCCTGCCCGGGGCGCCCTTCTCGGGGTCGTAGATCTCGTCGTGGTTCCAGCGGCCGTCCGGGATCTCCTCGATGCAGTCGCGTCCCTCCGTCAGGTTGCGCCAGAAGGCGCGCAGGTCGGGGGCCTGCGGGTATCGCCCGGCCAGCCCGACGACCGCGATGGGCTCGTCGACCTGCACCCCGCCGGGCTCACCGCCATCCGCCGCCCGCGCCTCCGTCCGCGCCTCCGCGCGCACCTCCGTCCGCGCCTCCGCGCGCACCTCCGTCCGCGCCTCCGCGCGCGGCGTGGCCGCCGCGGGCCGGGCGGCCGGGCTCGGCGTGGCGGCCGCGGGCGGGGCGGCCGGGCGGGGCGCAGGGTCCGGTGGGGCGGGCGGCAGCAGCGCGGGGATGCGGTCCGCGTCGCCGTGCAGCACCGTCAGGACGTCCTCGGTCCCGCTCAGGGCGCGGTCGAAGACGTCGAGGGCGGCCTCGGTGGGCAGCGGGACCATCCCGGTGGCCGTGCGGGCGCGCTCGACCGTCTCCGGCCCGACCCGCATCCCGCCCTCGGCCCAGTACGGCCACGCGACCGCCAGGGTCCGGCCCGGCCGGTCCCGCCGCGCCCCCCGCCGCCGGGCGAACTCCTCCAGGTACGCATTCGCGAAGGCGTAGTCGGCCTGCCCCGGGTTGGCCAGCGACGCCGACACCGACGAGAACACCACGAAACAGTCCAGGTCGTCGTCCCTGGTCGCGGCGTCCAGGTGGCGCACGCTCAGGGCCTTGGCCGCCACCACGGCCTCGATGTCGGCGGCCCGTTTGCCCGGGTAGAGCCCGTCGCGGTTGACGCCCGCGCAGTGGACGACGCCGTCGATGCGGCCGTGGCGCTGCCGGACCGTGGCGAGGGCACGCTCGACCTGGTCCGGGTCGGTCAGGTCGGCGGAGATCTCGGCGTTCCTGCTGACGGGCACGGCCGTGGCCTGGTGGCGGCGTTCCAGGTGCTCGGCGAGGAGGCGGCCGATGCCGCCCGTCCCGCCGGCGATCACGTACACGCCGCCCTTCCTGATCGGGACGGGCCCACCGCGCTCATCGGGCTCGGGCGGCTCGGACTGCTCGGCCGGCTCCACCGGGAGCCAGCGGCGCACCAGGCGTTCGCCGCGCTCGTAGCGGATCTCGGGCTCGTCGGAGGCGTCCCGCAGCGGGTCGTCAGAGGCGTCGGCGGGGGCGTCGGCGGAGGAGGCGGGGGCGTCGGCGGGGGCCAGGCGGATGCTGCGGCAGCGGATCAGCGGGGTCTCGGCGGTGATCGTCCTGGCCAGCGCGCCGACGGCCTCGTGGGCGGGGTCGTCGCCGGTGTGGGCGTAGGTGAGGGTGACCGGCCGCTCCGGCTTCGCGGCGAGGACGGCCTTCGCGGTCTCCCAGACGGCCAGGCACGGGTCGGCGGGCTCACCCGGCGTGGCCCGGATCACCAGGTGCCGGGAGCCGTCGTACCGGGCGCCGGGGGTGATCTCGCGGTACTCGCCGGGGTCGTCGCCGTCCTGGGGGTGCGGCACCCACACGTCGCGGAAGCAGCGCGTCTCGCCCGGCTCGGGCTCCGGCTGTCCCGGGGTGAGGTCGTAGGCGGAGGAGAGGTGAGCGGCGAGGCTGTCGATGTCGCCGTACTCGAAGAGCAGGGTCGGGTAGAGCCGCCGCCCGACGATCTTCTCCAGCCGCTCGCTGATGTCCACGAGCGTGACCGAGTCCAGGCCGAGGTCGTAGAAGCCGGTCCCGGTGGGCACCTCGCCGGGCGGGCGGCCGAGCGGCCCGGCGACGAGCTCGCGCAGCCGGCCGACCAGGTCGCCGGAGCCGTTGTGGCCGGTGGCGGACGGCTGCTCCGGGCGTGCCGGGTCGTCGAGCAGCCGCTCGATCAGTCGCGGCGACCTGATGCGCTTGCACGACAGCCCGCCGAACCCGGCGACGAAGCGCCCCCGCTCGTCGTAGAGGCCGAAGTCGTTGGTGATCACGTCGCCGGACGGCGCGATGCTCTCCGGGCGCGGCGCGTACACGTGAAAGGCCGCGCCGAGCCGCCGGGGCGCGCGGAACTCGGCGATGTAGACCGGGATGAACGGCTCCCGCCCGGACGCCTGGGTCTGGCCCAGCCCGGCCAGGGTGGCCGCGTCCAGCCGGGCGGGGTGCAGGTGGAAGCCCTCGTGGCCGAGGGCGGGCGAGTCCTGACGCAGCTCGGCGAGCAGGTACCCGTCGCCGTGGTGCAGCCGTCCGGCGCATTTCATCGGGGCGCCGTGGCTGATGTCCTCGGCCCTGGCGCGGGCGTACAGGTCCTCCATGTCGCCGTGCCGCCGGGCGCCCCGGCGCAGGGCGTCCAGGTCGATCGGGCCGGGCTCGGGGCCGCTCGGCGCGCCCACCTTGCCGGTGAAGTTCCGCCGCCAGCCGGACAGCGGCGTCCCGTCCCTGCTCCAGCGGCTCTCCGCCCGCACGTCGGCGCCGTCGACGGTGACGCGGATCTCCCGGTCGGCCTCCGGCTTGGTGACGATCGCCTCGGTGAACAGCACCTCGCGCAGGACGATCTCCCCGGGGTCGCGCCCGGTCGCCATCAGCGTGCGGAACACCAGATCGAGGAACGTCACCCCGGGCATGACGGACACGTCGTGCACCCGGTGGTTCCGCATGATGAAGTCGTTGTGCTTCAGCGTGGTGTGACACTCGATCGCGGGCATGGAGTCAGCGCCTCCCCGTGGTGATGTTCAGGTCGAGCAGCGAGCTGGCGTCGTCCGGCGGGCCGGGATCGGGACCGTGGCCGGGACCGGCGGCGCCGGCCGGAACCGGGTCGCGGGCCGGGTCACGCGCTGGCTCACGGGCCGGGTCGCGGGCCGGGGCCGGGTCGCGGTCCAGCCACAGGCGCCTGCGCCGGAAGACCGGCGCGGGGGCGGGCTCGCGTTCGGGCCGCGCGCCCGACCGCGGGGGCGGCTCGCTCAGCACGAGGTGCGCGTTGGTGCCGCCGAGCCCGAACGAGCTCACGCCCGCGACCCTGGGCGAGGGCCAGTCCCGCGGCTCGGTGACGGGCTCGAAGGGCGAGGCGGCGAAGTCGAAGCGCGGGTTGGGCCGCTCGCAGGACAACGTCGGCGGGATCAGTCCGTGCTCGACGGCCAGCGCCGCCTTGATCAGCCCGGCGATCCCGGCCGCGCTGAGCGTGTGGCCGATGTTGCTCTTCACGCTGCCGATCGCGCACGTTCCCGGGTCCCCGCCGCCCTCGGCGAACACCCGCGTCAGTGCGCGCAGCTCGATGGGGTCGCCGATGAGCGTGCCGGTGCCGTGCGCCTCGATCAGGCCGATCTCGCGCGGCGTGCGGCCGGCCGCCGCCAGGGCCCGGCGGACCACGTCGGCCTGGGCCTCGGGGTTGGGCGTGGTGACGCCCATCGTGCGGCCGTCGTTGTTCACCGCGACCGCCTCGATGACCGCGTGCACCCGGTCGCCGTCGGCCAGCGCCGCGCGCAGCGGCTTGAGCAGGACGACCCCGCACCCCTCCCCCGGCACGAACCCGTCGGCGCGCTCGTCGAAGGTGTGACACCGGCCGGTGGGCGACAGCGCCTTGGCCGCGCTCAGCTGGAGGTAGTCGTTCTCGTCCAGGAGCACCTCCACCCCGCCCGCCAGGGCCACCTCGGCCTCCCCGGCGAGCAGGCTCTGCGCGGCGAGCTGCACGCCGACCAGCGAGGAGGAGCAGGCGCTGTCCACCACGAGGTTGGGGCCGCGCAGGTCGAAGTGGTGGGCGACCCTGGCCGCGATGAAGTTCTGGTCCGAGGCCAGCCCGCCCGGCCGGACGCCGACCCGGCGCCCGTAGTCGGACATGCGGGCTCCGGCGAACACGCCGGCCCGGCGTCCGCGCAGCTCGGCGGGGTCGTAACCGGCGTCGGCCAGGCAGGCCGCGCAGCACTCCAGGAACATGCGGATGGCCGGGTCGAGGGCGCGGGCCTCGTCCTCGCCGAGGTCGAAGTAGTCGTTGTCGAAGTCCTCGATGCCGTCGACGAAGCCGCCCCACTTGCTGATGCTGCGGCCGAGGGCGGGCTCGGGCGAGTACAGCTCGCGGTGGTCCCAGCGGGAAACGGGCACCTCGCGCACGTCGCACCGGCCCTCGGTGAGGTTCCGCCAGAACGCGGCCACGTCCGGGGCGCCGGGGAACCGGCAGGCCATGCCGATGATCGCGATCCTGCGATCCTCGGCGACACCGGGAAGGGCAGAGGCAGGGGCGTCCGGACGGCTGGCGGTCGGCTCGGGGGCGTCCGGACGGTCGGCGGCCGGTTCGGGGGCGTCCACGCGGTCGGCGGTCGGCTCCGGGACGCCCAGGCGGTCGCGGAGTTGCTCCAGCGTCGGGTAGTCGAGCAGCAGCGACGGCTCCAGGCTCTCTCCGAGCCGTTCCTCGATGCGCTGCACCAGCTCGGCCAGCATCACCGACTCGACGCCGAGGTCCCCGAACTCCGCCGTCGGGTCCAGCGCGTCCACGGGGATGCCGATCGTCTCGGAGAACAGCAGCGCCAGCCAGTCGGGCCCCTCAGCGCCCCGCGCCGGCTCGGGAGCCGGAGGGGCTGGGGCCGGGTGGCGGTCCGCCCGCTCGGGCAGCCGGATCAGCGCCGGGACGTCCACGGACGCGCCGGACGGCGGGCACGGCAGCACGGTCGCGCCGCGCGGCAGCCCGATCACCCGGTCCAGCACCCGCAGCCCGTCCCGGTCGGTGAGGGACGCGAGCCCGACGGTCTCGGCGACGTTCGGCTTCCCGCGCGCCCCGCCGGACTCCCGCCACTGCGGCCAGTCGACCGACCGGAACTCGGTCCGCCCGGACCGCCGCCTGACCCCGGTGCAGTAGTCGAGGAAGGCGTTGGCGGCGGCGTAGTCGGCCACCCCGGCGGCCAGCGCGGGCACGGCGGCGCACACGGAGGAGAAGGTGACGAAGAAGGCCGGACGGTCCCCGGCGCACGCCTCGTCCAGCGCCTCCAGGAGGTCGGCCTTGGGGACGAGCACGGCCCGCAGGTCGTCCTGCGACTTGTGGGCCAGCGACGGACGTCCCTGGCTGGAGCGTCCCGCGCAGTGGACGACGCCGCCGATCGGGCCCAGCTCGCGCCGCACGCCGTCCAGGAAGGCGGGCACCCCGGACGGCGGCCCGGTGTGCACGACCACCCGGGCGCCCGCGCGTTCCAGGTCGAGGACGGTGGCGACGGCCTCCTCGCCCGAGCCGTCCCACTGGTCGCGCGGCGGCAGCGGACGCACGCCGAGCAGGGCGAGCCGGCGCGCGCCGTGCTCGGCCAGGTGGCGGGCCACCAGCGCGCCCAGCCCCCTGGTGCCGCCGCTCACGACATAGACGGCCGCGGGATCGAGCTGCGGCTCGGCGTACGGCGCGGACAACTCCCGCAGATCAGGACGGAACCGCTCGCCGTCGCGGTAACAGACCTCCCCGTACGGCTCGGCGGCCGCCCATTCGGCGCGGATCTGCGCGGCCGTGGGCCGGTCGCTGTCCAGCACCGTGGCCGTGACCGCCGGGTACTCGGCGGCGAGCATGCGCACGAACCCCGCCATCCGCGCCCCCGCCAGGCTCGGCGACGGGCCGCCGAGGTCCAGCAGGCCGCTGGTGACGTGCAGGATCCTGAGCGGGCGGCGCCGGGCGAGGGCGTCCCGCAGGACGGCGAGCCGGTCCAGCTCGCCCTCCGGGTCGGCCTCGCCCAGGTCGCGCAGGTCGATCCAGCCGGTGAACTCCTCCGGGACGGGGTCTCCCGGGCCCACCGGCACGACCTGGTCGCCGAGCGAGCGCGCCAGTTCCTCGGAGGCGTCGCCGAACAGGCACACCACGGTCCCGTCGCCGAGCGTCCCGGGGTCGTGGGCGGGCTGCCCGGCCGGCGCCCAGATGCGTTCGAACAGCGGTATCTCGGCAGCGGCCGGTTCCCGGCCCCCGAAGGCGGGCTCCCGGCCGGCGGCGGCCGGTTCCGGGTCGCCGGAGGCGGGTTCGAAGGGCCAGCAGCGCATCCGGTCGAACGGGTACGACGGCAGCCCCACCAGTCGCGCCCCCGGCGGCGGCGTCCAGTCCACGTGGCCGCCGTCCACCCAGTGCCGTCCCAGCTCCAGCAGGTCGCCGGGACGTCCGGACAGCTGGTCGCCGGACCACCCGGACGGCGGGACGCCGGGACGTGTCCGGCCGCGCAGCACGTCGGCGGGCTCCGACCGGGCGAACCGCTCCAGCCGCTCGCACAGCTCCGCCACGTCCGCGACGACCAGGGCGAGCCGTTCGCGCAGCGGTTCCCGTCCGATGCGGAGGGTGTGGGCGACGTCGGCGAGGCTCTCGGGCGTCGCGCGCAGGTGACCGGCCAGCCGGCCCGCCATGGCCCGCAGCCGCCGCTCGTCGTGCGCCGACAGCACGATCAGCTGCGGCCCGGCGTCGGACGTGCCGGTCGCGGTGGGCGCGGTGGGCGGGGCCTCCTCGATCACCGCGTGCGCGATCGTCCCACCGGCGCCGAACGAGCTGAGGCCCGCCCGCCGGGGCGCGCCGTCGGGCCCCTCGGGCCAGTCGGCCGCCTCCCGCTGCACGCGGAAGGGGATCTCGTCCCAGGCGATGTCCGGGTTGAGCTCGTCGGCGTGCAGGGAGGGCACGAGCCGCCGGTGCCGGAGCTGGAGCACGATCTTGGTGAGCCCGGCGATGCCGGCGCCCGACTCGACGTGCCCGAGGTTGGACTTGACCGAGCCGATCGGGATGCTGCCCGGCGCGGCCCCCGTCTGCCCGAACACCCGCATGAGGGCGTTGATCTCGATGGGGTCGCCGAGCGCGGTGCCCGCGCCGTGGCATTCCAGGTAGCCGATGCCGGCGGGGTCCACGCCCGCGTCGGCGAGCGCGCGGGCGACGAGCTCGCCCTCCTCGACGGGGCTCGGCACCACCCAGCCGTTCGTCCGGCCCGAGTGCACGACGGCGGTGCCCCTGATCACCGCGTGGATGCGGTCGCCGTCCGCCTTGGCCCTGGACAGCGGCTTGAGCAGGACGACCCCGGCGCCCTCGGCGGGCACGAAGCCGTCGCCGCCGGCCCCGAAGCTGTGGCAGCGCCGGTCGCCGGCGGTGAGCCGCATGCGGGCGTGCTGGACGAACTTGTTCGGGTGCAGGTTGAGGTTGACGCCGCCGGCGATCGCCAGCTCGCACTCCCCCTGGCGCAGCGACCGGACCGCGAGGTGCAGCGCGGCCAGCGACGACGAGCACATCGTGTCGACCGACATGCTGGGCCCCTTGAGGTCCAGGTGGTAGGAGACGCGGTTGGCCACGCCGCCGAGCGTCGCGCCGGTGTCCTGCGGCGTGCCGCGCAGGCTCTGCTCGACGCCGAAGAAGGGGTACTCGTTGTACATCACGCCCGCGTAGACGGCGACGTTCGAACCGTGCCGGTCGCGCAGGCGGGTGCGCGGGTAGCCCGCGTCCTCCAGGGCCTCCCAGGTGACCTCCAGGAAGACGCGCTCCTGCGGGTCCATGAGCGCGGCGTCGCGCGGGGTGATGCCGAACAGCAGCGGGTCGAAGTCGGTGACGCCGTCGAGGAAGCCGCCCCACATGAGGTCCACGGGCCAGCCGTCGCGGGTCCTGTCGGCGGGGACGCGGGAGAGCGAGTGCCGCCCGGCAGCCAGGTTCTCCCAGAACGTGCCCAGGTCGGGGGCGTCGGGGTAGCGCCCGGCGATCCCGATGACGGCGATCGCGCCGTCATCGGCGGTGTCGGTGTTCCCGACGACGTCGATCGCGCCGTCGTCGGCGGGATCGGCGCTCCCGGCGGAGCGCGGTCCGGTCCGGTCCGGCCGGTCCGCGGGGGGCGGGGCGGAGGTTCTGGCGGACAGCGCGGCGGCGACCCCGGCCAGGTCCTTGTGCTCGAAGAAGAGCGTGCGCGACCGCTCGCCCAGGTCCCGCTCCAGCCGCGCGTTCAGCTCGACGATCTGGGACGACGTCAGCCCGTACTGCTCCAGCGGCACCCGCGTCCCCAGCCGGTCGGCGTCGATGCCCGAGACCTCGGCGTAGACGCCCTTGAGGTAGTCCTCCATGTCGCCGGCGGCGGCCTCCGCCACGACCGGCTCCGCCCGTTCGATCCAGTACGGCTCGGCCTCGAACGGGTAGGAGGGCAGCGCGACCCGTCCGGGCGGCTCCGGCCAGAACCGGGCCCAGTCGACGTCCTGACCGGCCACCCAGGCGGCCGCCGCCTCGGCTTCCGCGCCGGTCGGACGCCCGCCGGAGCGTCCGGTGAGCACGGACAGGTGCGTCCTGCCCGCCGCGAACGCCTCCAGCCCCTCCCGCAGCCCGGCCGCGTCGCGGCAGACGACGGCGAGCCGGTGCGCGAGGGCGGCGCGCCCGGTCTGGGTGGTGTAGGCGATCCGGCGCACGTCCCGCTCCCCGGCCCCGGCCAGGCGGCGCGCGGCGGTCACCAGCCGCTCCTCGGTCGCGGCGGACACCAGGACGGCGTGCTCCTGCCCGTCCTCGGCCGCGCTGTCCGGGGTCTCCTCGGGAAGGGGCGCGCGGACGACGGCGTGGGCGTGCGTGCCGGTCGCGCCGAAGGCGTTGATCAGCGCCCGCCGCTCGCCGGTCCACGGCCGCGGCTGCTCCGGCACGGTGACCGCGTCGGTGGGCGGCTCGGCGAGCAGCGTGGGCGCCAGGCGTCCGTGCCGGAGCTGCAGCAGCACCTTGGCGAGCTGGGAGGCGCCGGACGCGGCCTCGAGATGGCCGATGTTCGGCTTGAGCGTGCCCGCCGCGACGGGCTCGGACCGCTCGCCGAAGACCTCGGCCAGCGCCTCGGCCTCGGCCGCGTCGGCCAGCGCCGCGCCGGCCGCCGCGCACTCGACGTAGGAGACGTCGCCGGGCCCGGCGCCGGCCCGCTCCAGGGCGCGGCGCATGGACGCCGCCATGGCGTCGGCGCTCGGCGCGGTGAACCGCCCGGTACGCCCGGTGTGCGCGACCCAGGTGGCCTCGACCACGCCGTGGACGGCGTCCCCCGCCCGGACGGCGTCCGCGACGGGCCGCAGCAGGAAGGTGCCGACGCCCTCGCCGACCGTCCAGCCGGGCCGGTCGGGGTCGAAGGCGGCGGCGCCGGCCTCCTCGGCCAGCAGGCCGAGCCCGGCCAGCAGCCCGGCGTGGTAGGGGTCGGCGAGCAGGTTGACGCCCGCGACCACGGCCGCGTCGCAGTCGCCCGTACGGATGGCCTGGGCGGCCAGGTGCAGGGCGGTCAGCGTGGACGAGCACGACGTGTCCACGGCGATGCTCGGCCCGGTGAAGCCGAAGAAGTACGAGACGCGGTTGACCATGTCGGACGCGGTCGCCGAGACCACGGCCGGGCCGCCCGCGCGCCAGGCGGCGGCCCCGGCGTGCTGGTAGTCGTGCCACATCGAGCCGACGAAGACGCCCACCCTGGGGGCGGTGGCGTGCAGCGAGTCGGGGGTGTGACCGGCGTGCTCCAGGCACTCCCACACGCTGTGCAGCAGCAGCCGCAGCTGCGGGTCGAGCGTCGCGGCCTCCTTCGGCGAGACGTGGAAGAGCAGGCTGTCGAAGCGGTCGATGTGCTCCAGGTAGCCGCCGGGACGCTCGCCCCTGGGGCTCGGGCCCAGGCTGCGGGCGCCGGTGCTGAGGTTGCGCCAGAAGCCGTCCAGGTCGTCGGCGCCGGGGTAGCGGCCGGCCATGCCGATCACGGCGAGCCCGGCCGGCCGTTCCTCGGGCGCCGGCTCCCCGCTCCGGGCGGGCTCGGCGTGGAGGGCCGGTTCCGTCTGCGGGGTGGAGAGCACGGGAGTCGCGAACACCGGGACGGCGTCGCCGGTCGCGTACTCGGCGGGGCCGCCCAGGAACGCCTGGAGGAAGCGGTGGCCGTCGTCCAGGTCGAACTGGTCGCGCACCTGGTCGAAGGCGACCTCGCCGATGGGACAGAGCCCGATGCCGCAGGCCGCCTGGCCGGTCATCAGGAGCTGGCCCAGGTAGCCCGCCTCCAGGGTCAGGTAGCGCAGGCTCTGCTCGCCGTACAGGGGCTCGATGCCCTTGGTCTGGCCGATGAGGTAGAGGCTGAAGGCGGCGCGGTCGTACGGGTCGCGGTTGTAGACGAAGTGGGCCGTACGGTCGAGCTCGGGGCGGCCGTTCACGAGGTGGAGGGCGTGCTCGACCGGGTTGTAGTAGTAGATCCCCTCGGCGACGCCGCTGATCGCGCCCTTGGTGACGTGCAGGTACGCCTGCACGGCGTAAGTGTCCCCGGCCGACGGGTACAGGTGGCGCGCGCGGTCGCCGAGCCGCCGTTCGCGCAGCAGCCCGAGCAGCCGGCACAACGACCGGTACGGCAGCGGGCCGGGCGCGAAGTCGCGCACGCTGGCCCGCCAGGCGAAGTGCTCCTCGGGCACGTCCAGGCGGTCGAGGCGGATGAGGCTGGCGTCCGGCTCCAGCGGGCGCAGGTTCCACTGGGCCGCCTTGAACGCCTCCCGGTCCTCGGGCGAGAAGAAGTCGACCTCCCCCGGCCCGTCCGCCTCGACACCGGCCTCGACGGGCTGCTCGGCGGGCTTCTCGACGGGCTTCTCGACGGTCTGCTCCGCAGCGGGCTTCGCAGTGGAGGGTTTCTCCGCGGCGGGCTTCTTCGGCGCGGGCGTGTCGGCGGGGGCGCCGACGACGGCGGCGATGCCGGTGACGGTCGGGTTCTCCAGCAGCAGTGCCACCGGCACCCGCCTGCCGTACCGCTTCCGCAGCGCCTTGGAGACCTGGACCATGGTGAAGGAGGTGACGCCCTGGTCCCACAGGTCCTGGCCGGGATCGACCTCCTCGACCCCGATCAGCTCGGCGAACAGCTCGGCGATCTCCGTCACCGTCCGCCCCGCCACCTCGGGCTCGGGCTCCGGCTCGGGCGCGGGCTCCGGCTCCGGCTCGGGTTCCGGCTCGGGGGCGCGGTCGGTGAGCGGCCACGGGAGCGCGTCCCGGTCCAGCTTGCCGTTGGCGGTGGCCGGGAACGTGCTGACGAACGCCACGTGGTTGGGCACCATGTACGCCGGCAGCGTCCCGGCCGCGTGCGCCCGCAGCTCCCCGACGTCCGGCTCCGCGCCCTCGGCCATCACGTACGCGACCAGCTTCCGCTCCCCCGACCGGTCGTCGCGGGCCAGGACGACGACGTCCCGCACGCCCGGATGTTGCCGCAGCCGGTGCTCGATCTCGCCCAGCTCCACCCGGAACCCGCGGATCTTCACCTGGTTGTCGGCCCGCCCGAGGAACGTGATGTTCCCGTCGGGCAGCAGCGCGGCCCGGTCGCCGGTCAGGTACATGCGGCCGCCCGCGAACGGGTCCGGCACGAACCGCTCGGCGGTCAGCTCGGGCTGGTTGCGGTAGCCGAGGCTCAGGCACCTGCCGCCGATGAACAGGTCGCCCTCCACGCCTTCGGGGCAGGGCCGCCGGTCCTCGTCGAGGATGTAGTAGAGGGCGTCGTCGATCGGCCGCCCGTACGGGATGCTCCGCCACGACGGGTCGACCTCGCCCACCTCGAACCAGTTCGACCAGACGGTGGCCTCGGTGGCGCCGCCCAGGCTGACCACCCGCGCCCGCGGGAAGGTCGCGCGCACGGCGTCCGGCAGCGGCAGCGGCGTGTAGTCGCCGCTGAGGAAGACCAGCCGCAGGTCGCCGGTGCCCTCCTCGCCCTGCCGCTCGGCCAGCAGCGGGGCGAGCTGGTTGAGCGTGGTGGGCGCGGAGTTCCAGAACGTGATCGGCTCGTCGATGAGCACGTCCAGCAGCAGTTCGGGGTCGCGCTGCTGGCCCTCGTCGGCGATGTAGAGCGAGGCGCCCCGGCCGAGCAGGCCGAAGATGTCGAACACCGACAGGTCGAAGCCGAGCGAGGTGACGCAGAGGCCGACGTCGGAGGCGTCGAAGTCGAAGGTGCGGTAGCACCAGTCGAGCAGGTTGAGCAGCGGCCGGTGGCTGACCTCGACGCCCTTGGGCTTGCCGGTGCTGCCCGAGGTGAAGATCACGTACGCGAGGTCGTCCACGGTGCCGGCGAGGGGCGGGTCGCCGCGGTCGTCGCCGCCGGCGTCCAGCTCGACGGCGCGCACGCCCTCGGGCACGGCCCAGCCGGGCGTCTGCGCGCAGGTGAGCACGATCCCGGCGGCGGCGTCGTCCAGCATGACGGCGGCCCGCTCGTCGGGCAGGGACGGCTCCACCGGCAGGTAGGCGCCGCCCGCCTTGTGTATCCCGAGGACGGCGGCCACCATGTCGGGCCCGCGGCACAGGCGCACGGCGACCACCGTCCCCGGCCCCACGTCCAGCTCCTTCAGCCGCCAGGCGACGGCGTTGGCGCGCCGGTTCAGCTCCCCGTACGTCATGGTGCCGCCGGCGTGCCGCAGCGCGACCGCGTCGGGACGGGCGGCGGCCTGCCGCTCGAACAGCCGGTGCGCGGGGCGCAGCCGGTCCTCGAAGGCCGCGAACAGCTCGGCGAGGTCGGGGAACTCCGGCTCCAGGGCGTCCCAGTGGTAGTGCAGCCGGTCGCCCTCCCTGATGACGATGCAGTCGAGGGCGACGTCCGGGGTGTAGGTCATCCAGGGCCCGGCCTCGACGCCGTCCGGCAGGGGATGGTCGGTCAGGTCGAGGGTGCTGGTGTAGACGACGGGGAAGGCGTAGGCGCGGCGGCGGCGCTCCTTCATGACGTGGCCGCGCAGCGTGGCCAGGCCGGTCAGGGCGCCGTTCGCGGCGTCGGCGGCGATCCGGTCCGGGTAGGACTCCGCGTCGGTGACCCAGCTCAGGGCGGTGTGCTCGCCGGGACGCCGCGGCTCGGACTCGGCGGTCCAGCGCACCACGGACACGCTGAACGGATTGGCGAAGCGGGCGCGCAGCGCGCCGGCCAGGGCGGCGAAGACGGTCTCGTCGGACACCGCGGCGACGCTGCCGCTCAGCCGGACGCGGCGCGCGGGCGTGGTGGCCACCTCGGGCCCCGGCGGCAGGTCGCGGAACCGCTCGGCCCAGTAGCCCTCTTCGTGCGGGCGTTCCGGGGCGCCCGGCGCCTCGGCGGGCGGCCGGGGCTCGGCGGACGGGTCGGCGTACAGCCTGAACAGCTCGCGCAGCACGATGTGGATGCTCCGGCCGTCCAGGACGGCGAGGTCGACGGCCGCGTGCACCGTCTCGCCGCTGACCCGCAGCTCCCAGTGCGGCCAGCGGCCCAGCGGGAACGCCCGCCCGGCCATCTCCCCCGCCATCTCCGCGGCCGTCTCCCCCGCCGTCTCTCCCGTCTCGGCGCCGGGGATGTCGGGGATGCTCCAGTTCTCCGGCGCGTGCGGCCTGACCCGCAGCGTCCCGTCGTGGGTGACCTCAGAGCGCAGCGCGTCGTGCGCGGCCACCAGGCGCAGCCAGGCCCGTTCGAGCCGGTCCCGGTCCAGGTCGCGGACGTGGAAGCTGTGGTGGACCTGGCAGCCGTCGTAGGGGTGCGAGCCGCCCGCGCGGGCCACGTAGTACGCCTTCTGCAGCTCGTTGAGCGGCCGGATCTCCTCCTCGCCGGTGTCGGCGGCCAGGGCGCGCAGCGCGTTGGTGAAGCGGGCGAACAGGGTCTGCGGCTCGCCGGGCGCGAAGCACCCGGGCACCAGGTCCCAGCGCACCCGCAGCTCGCCGTCGTGCTCCCACATCTGGTGGTCGAGCGCGACGCCGGAGGTCTGGCTCAGCGCGTACGTCACCGGCGGCACGGCCTCGTCGGGCCGGGCGTCCAGCAGGCTGGTGAAGACGACGGGCAGCGCCGTGCGCTCGCGCAGCTCCCGCATGACGGTCACGCCGGGGACGCCCGCGTGGCCGAGGTCGCGCCACAGCCGCCGGTGCACCTCCTGGACCGCTTCCGGAAGCGGCTCGCCGAGCGTGCTCTCGGCGGCGAACACGGCGGTGCCGGTGAACGGCCCGACCACCTCGTCCACCTCGCGCGGCAGCCAGGCCCGGCCGGTCGTGGTCACGGCCAGGGAGCAGTCCTCCCCCCTGCCGACCGTCTCGGCGAACAGGGTCAGCACCAGGGCGGTCGGCGAGACGTCCAGCTCGGCGGCCCTGGCGCGCAGGGCGCCCCACTGGGCGGCGGTCAGCGAGCCGGTCAGCGCCGAGCGCGGCGACCCGTCCGGCACGCCGGCGGCGGGGCCGGGCGGCAGGTCGGCCAGGCGTTCCCGCCAGTAGTCCAGGTCCTCCTGGTGGCGGGGGCCGCGCCGCTGGGCGTCCAGCGCCAGCAGGCAGTCGCGGACGGACAGGCCGCTCTCCTCCAGCGTGTGACCGGGGTCGCGGTAGCAGCGCCACCAGTCGCGCAGCAGCACGTCGAGCCCGCGGCCGTCGGTCACGCTCGCGTCGATGCCGAAGTGCACGGTCCCGGGCGTGGTGACCTCGACGGCGAACGGCGGCCAGACGCCGGGCTCGTACCGCCGGTGCGCGAGGCGTTCGCGGGCGCCGGGCTGGTCCACCGGCAGGTCCCAGGAGGGGGCCCGGTCCAGGATCCGCTGGGTGCCGTCCTCGCCCAGTTGCAGGCGCAGGGCGTCGTGGTGGTCGACGACGCGTTGCCAGGCCGCGCGCAGGCGGTCGGGGTCCACGCCGGGCACCTCGAACTCGCGGTAGACCTGGCAGCCGACCGGGTCGGGGGTGGCGTCCTCGTCCGCGCCCATGACGTACGCCTGCTGCAGGGGCGTCAGGGGGAACGGCTCGTGCCGGTCGCCGGGGGCCGGGCTGATCTCGGCCACGGTCACGGGGGCGTCGTGCTCGGCCGTCCCGGCCAGCTCGGCGATCCGCGCGGCCAGCTCGGCCGGCGTCGCGCAGCCGCCCAGCCGCTCGACGGGGAAGTCCAGCGAGAACTCCCGCTGGATCTCGAACCACACCCGTACCGCGGAGATCGAGTCGAGTCCGCTGTCCTTGAGTGATGCGTCGGGGGTCAGCTCCGCGCCGCCGGGCAGCACCTCGGCCAGCAGGCGGATGACCGTCTCCGTCACGCGCTCGTCGTGCTTCATGGGCCTCCTCCCTCACTGCGACGCTAGTGAGGACGGCGCGCGCTGCCTGCTCAAGACTGAGCAGGCGGCGCAAGGCGATCGGCCGTAGGTTTCTGACCATGCCTGGTTCCTGGATAGCGGGCGGCGGGCCCCGAGCCGACGCCCGCATCAGACTGTTCTGCTTCGCGCACGCGGGAGGCGGGTCGACGCTGTTCCGCAAATGGGACGACCACCTGTCGCCGGACGTCGACGTCTGCCCGGTGGTGCTGCCGGGGCGCGAGTCACGCCTGCGCGAGCGGCCCTACAACCGCATGGAGCAGCTCGCGGGGCCGCTGTGGGAGGCCATCGAGCCGTACACCGACCGGCCGTTCGCGCTGTTCGGGCACAGCATGGGGGCCGTGGTGGCCTGGGAGACGGCCCGCCGTTTCCCGCCCGCGGTGCTGTTCGTGTCCGGACGCCGCGCGCCGCAGCTGCCGACCCGCCGGCGCCGCTTCAGCGACCTGTCGGAGGAGGAGATGCTGAGCGAGATGGGCAAGCTGAACGGCACGCCGTCGGAGGTGATGGACCAGCGCAGCCTGCTGGAGGTGTTCCTGCCGGGCCTGCGCGCCGACTTCGAGCTGAACGAGTCGTACACGCCGCTGCCCGGCCCGCGTCCGGACTGCCCGATCTCGGCGCTGACCGGCGACGCCGACCCGGAGGTCGACCCGGACGAGATCAGCGCCTGGGCCGAGGCCACCAGCGGCGGTTTCACGTTGCGCGTGTTCGGCGGCGACCACTTCTACCTCAAGGGCCCGCGGCCCGAGGTGCTGACGGCGGTCCAGGAGGACCTGAACCGCCATCTGCTCAACGTCTGACCGTCCCCAGCTTCTAACCGTCCTTGGACAGGTCGCGCAGCCGGGCTTCGAGCAGCCCGGCGGCGGCCTCCATCAGCCGGTCGGCGATGACGTCCACGTGCCTGGCCCGCCAGTCGGCCAGCTCCGTGCCGGCCACCCACCGGTTGAACGCGCCCATCGCCGGCCCGCAGTGGACCTGGTAGTCCACCTGCCGCCCGGCCTCGCCGCGCAGCGCCAGCCTGATCGTGTGCACGAAGTACCAGCGGAAGACGAGCGCCATCCGGTGCTTGGGATCGCGCTCGGCGCGGGCCAGCTCGGCCGGCCGGCGCGCGGCCAGGAACGCCCGGGTCTCCTCCCACACCTCCTCGAAGGAGCGGCGGAAGAACTTGTCCTGGATCGTCCGCCTGGTCCGCTCGTCGATCTCCTCCAGCGAGCCGTGCTGGCGGTAGAGCTGGTAGAGCTTGTTGGCGCGGGCCGGGAACAGCGTGCCCTTCCTGGCGACCTGCACCTGCGCGCCCATCTCGAACATGTCGCCGGCCGGGGCGTAGGCGGTGTCTTGCACGTCGAGCCCGGCCAGCAGGTCCTTGACGGCGTCGGACGTCCCGGCCTGCGGGGTGCACTGGTTGACGCTGCCGGTGACGATGAAGTCGGCGCCGAGCACGAACGCCGCGGCGGCCGCCTCCGGTGCGCCGATCCCGCCGGACGCCCCGACCCTGATGCGCCGGGCGTAGCCGTGGGCGGCCATCTCCTCGTCGCGCAGCCGCAGGATCGCCGGCATCAGCGCGTACGGCGAGCGCCCGTCGGTGTGCCCGGCCGAGTCGGCCTCGACGCAGACGTCCCCGCTGACCGGCAGTTCGGCGGCGACCTCCGCCTCGGCCGCGCTCAGCGCCCCCTCCCGGACGAGCCGGTCCAGGACGGCCTGCGGGGCGGGCCGCATGAACGCGGCGGCGACCTCGGGCCTGGAGACCTTGGCCACCACGTGCCGGACGGCGACCGGCCGCCCGGCCGGGTCGCGGTGCGCGCCGCTGTAGCGGTAGCGCACGAGGGGCGCGGTGACGTGCGGGTAGGCGGCGGCCTCGACGTACCGCACGTCGCGGCGGAGCAGCAGGTCCACCGTCTCGCGCTCCAGGCCGTCCTCGTCGAAGCCGTGGAGCAGGTTCACGCCGTAGGGGCCGTCCGGGCCGAGGGCGGACTGGACGGTGTCGAGCGCGTCGGAGATCTGGTCCAGGGTGAGGCCGCCCGCGCCGAGGAAGCCCATCAGCCCGGCCCGGCCCATCCTGATCACGAGCTCGGCCGAGGCGATGCCCTTGAACATCGACCCGGCCAGGTAGGCGTGGCGGACGCGGTAGTCGGCGCGGAACTCGGCCGAACCGAGCGCGATCCCCGGCTCCGGGGCGGCGGGCGTCGCGACGCGCTCCCGGACGGCAGGCGTCTTCGCCGGCTCGGGCGGGTGGCGGCGGGTGACCGTCCACAGTTTGGTGAGCACGTCGCCGGGGCCGATCTCCACCTGCTCGGACACGCCCTGGTCCATCAGGTAGCGCAGGCCGTCCACCCACCGCACCGGGCTGCAGATCTGGCGGCGCAGCAGCTCGGCCGCCTCGCCGGCCCGGTACGGGCGTCCGGTCACGTTGGCGATGACGGGCACCCGTGGCTCCTCGATGCGGACGCCGTCCAGCGCCTCGGCGAAGGCGTCGGCGGCCGGTTCCATGTAGCGCGAGTGCGAGGGCACGCTCACGCTCAGCGGCACCCACTTGCCGGGGCCGCCGCGGCTGAGCGCGTCCAGTTCGTCCTTGGGCCCGGCCAGGACGACCTGTTCCGGGGAGTTGTAGTTGGCGATGTCGACGCCGGTGCCCGCCACCAGCTCCTCCAGCCGTTCGCGGTCGGCGCCGAGCACCGCCGCCATGGCGCCGCCGCCCGCCGCGGACATCAGCTCGCCGCGCCGCTTGACCAGGCCGAGCGCGGTCTCGAAGTCGAAGCAGCCGGCCGCGAACAGCGCCGCGTACTCGCCCAGGCTGTGCCCGGCCAGGTAGTCGGGCCGGCCGCCCTCCTCCTGCCGGGCGAGGAAGCTCAGCGCGTTGACCGTGAACAGGGCGGGCTGCACGTAGCGGGTCTCCCGCAGCCGCTTGGGGTCGTCGCACAGCTCGGCGACGGAGTAGCCGAGGATCTCGTCGGCGCGGGCGCACAGGTCGGGGTACCGCTCCAGGACGCCCGCGCCCATGCCCTTGCGCTGCGACCCCTGCCCGGGGAAAACCCACACGACGGACATCAGGCGCGTTCCTCTCTAGCGTTCCCAGGGGAATCTCTTCTCGGTCGCGTAGTCGACGAGCCTGCGGCGCACCTCGGGGCTGGACATGAGCCGGCCGAACTCCTTGACCGCCACCTGCTCGGTCTCCTCCGACAGGATCCACAGCTCGCGGAAGTAGCGCTTCATGTCCGTGACGATCGACCGGTCCAGCTTGGTCAGGCGGTAGGCCAGCCGCCGCACGAGCGCCTCCGGGTCGTCCGACACCTCGTCCACCAGGTGGAAGGCGGCGGCCTCGGCGGCGCTCACCGGCTGGGTGCTCAGCGTCATCGCGTAAGCCTTCTGAAAGCCCGTGCGCCGGATCAGGAACGGCAGCACGCAGCACGGCAGCAGCCCCCACAGCGCCTCGGGGAGGCTGAAGGTGCTGCGCTCGCTGGCGAAGACGAAGTCGCTGGCCGCGGCCAGGCCGACGCCGCCGCCGGCCACCCGGCCGTCCACCCGGGCCACCACCGTCACGGGCGTCTCGGTGAAGCGGCGCAGCAGGCCGTAGAACGCCCGGCCGCCGTCGGCGACGTCGCTGCCGGCCGCCTCCTCCAGGTCCATGCCGGTGCAGAAGACGCCGTCGCCGCCCTCCAGCAGCAGGATGCGGCAGCCGGGCGCGCGCTCGGCCTCGTCCAGGGCGGCGCCCAGCTCGTCGATGGCGCGGTCGTCGATCGTGCGGCTGCGCAGCCGGTGCCGCAGGGTCGCCGAGGTCAGCTCCATCTGTACTCCCGGTGGAAGTCCGCGATGCGGTCCAGCACCAGCAGGCCGCGACCGCCGAAGGCGTCCTCGTACAGGTCGGCGTACGGTTTGGGGTCGAGCACCGCGTCCCGCACCCCGAAGGCGCGGTCGGCGCTCAGCTCGGTCAGCGCGTCCAGCTCCTCGACGCCGATCTCGCGCCGCTCGTCCAGCGCCCGGCCGATGCCGGTGCGTCCCTGGGCCGGGATCACGCCGCTGTAGAACTCCGACGCGCAGCCCGACCCGTACGAGAACAGCCCCACACGTCTGGGCGCGTCGAACGCGCCGTGGTCGATGAGCGAGCACAGCGCCAGGTAGAGCGCGGCCGAGTAGGTGTTGCCCACCCGCACGCCGTAGGCCAGGGACGGCGCGACCCGGGCCGTGAAGTCGGCCTCGATCTCCCGCGGCCCCATGCCCTTGAGCTTGCGCAGCAACATCCGGTGCGCGCCCTTCACCATCCCGGCGAACGGCGTGTGCAGCGCCAGGTAGGCGAAGGTGTCCACGATGTCGGCCCCGGCCACCCGCCGCCCGTAGGCCGCGAAGCACTCCTCGGCGCAGCGCATGTACGCCAGCAGCGACAGGTCGGGGTCGACCGCGTCGGTGTCGTGGCGCGGCCGGGCCGTGTCCATCACCTCGAAGGTGTGGTAGCCGCTGGCACCGGGGTCGAGCCGCAGCACCCGCGCGTCCTCGCCGACCAGCATCGCCACCGCCCCGGCGCCCTCGGAGGGCTCCCAGTAGGTGGACTTGGCGGTGCCGCTGGCCGCGTCCGTGGCGATGGCCAGCGCCTTGACGCCGGGGATCGGGCTCGCGCCGACGACGGCGGCGGCGCACTGCAGCGCGGCCGTCCCGCCGTAGCAGGCGTGTTTGACCTCGAACGAGCGGCACGCCGGGTTCAGCCCGAGGTGGTGGTGGATGTAGGTGCTGATCGGCTTGCCGAAGTCGAGCCCCGACTCGGTGCCGACGACCAGCAGCTCGATCCGGTCCTTCTCCTCCTGGGTGAGCGCGTCCAGCAGCGGCTTGGCGGCGTTGACCGCGTTGGTGACCGGGTCCTCGCAGGGCAGGTTGACCGAGCGCTGCTCCATCATCAGGTTGCCGAAGCGGTTCACGTCCAGGCCGCGCGCGTCGAACAGCGCGCGGACGTCCGTGTACGCCCTGCCGACGTACGCGTTGATCGCCTCGATCCCGAGAGCCATGGCCTAGGGCACCATCAGGACGTCGTGGATGCTGGTCGGCACGAACAGCCGGTCCCACTGCCCGCCGCCGTGCCGTTCCGGGACCCGTTCCACGTCGTAGACCTCCTTGCGCATGCCCTCGCCGCGGTCCACCTCCTGCACGGCCTGGTAGTCGTCCAGCTCGCGCAGGTGGATGAGGGCGTGCAGGCGGTCCTGCCGGCCCCACGTCTGCTCGTAGATGAAGGCGGTGGCGCGGCCTTCGAGGTTGGCGTTGAGGTAGCGGGACCAGTCGTAGAGGAACTGCCGTCCCTCCTCGCGCAGCTCGTAGCGGGCGTCGGCGGTGCGCAGCACGATCGCCCCGGCGGTCGCCGAGTTCAGCTGCTGCTGCTGCGTGGTCTGGTACGTCGCGGGCGGCACGAACGTGCCGGGCACGTCGTGCACGTCGTCGGTGAACCCGTGCTGCGGGCACATGACGGTCTCCTGGAGACTGCCGTGGACGAACATCTTCTCCCAGTTGCCGCCGCCCTTCTTGGGCAGCCGGTCCTTGAGCGAGATCTGCTGGAACGCCTCGTCGTGGTCCACCATCTCGATGAGCTTGCTGTACTTCTCGGGGGACTTCATGTGCACGAACCAGTGCAGCCGCTCGCGTACGCCGAAGACCTCCTCGTAGCAGAAGGTCGTGGCGACGCCGGCCTGGGCGCGGTTCATGTAGTCGAGCAGGTCCACGCTGAAGTCGCGGCCCTCGCGGGCCATGCCGTACTCCAGCATCCCCACACGGTGGATGATCAGGCCCGCGTTGCCCGAGTGCAGCAACTGGTCGGGGGGCAGGGTGGTCTGATACTGCGCCGGCTTCGTCATGCCCCGAATGTCGCCCACGGGCGCGGGAAGCTCCGCTCAATATTGAGCAGGCCCCCGGGCTGTCCGTCGCGGGCGGGCTCAATATTGAGCAGCAGGACGGCGGCCCGATCGGCCTAGCCTCTCCTGTGCCTGACATGCCTCTGGGAGCCCACGAACTGCTGGTCTTCATGCTGCAGCTGGGCCTGCTCCTCGGTCTCGCCGTCCTGCTGGGCCGGCTGGCCGTGCGCCTGCGCATGCCCGCCATCGTCGGCGAGCTGACCGTGGGCGTGCTGCTCGGCCCGTCGCTGCTGAACCACCTCGCCCCCGCCCTGAAGTTCAGCCAGCTCCACCTGCTGGACGCGGTGGGCCAGGTCGGCGTCCTGCTGCTGGTCGCCATCACCGGCGTGCAGCTCGACTTCGGAATGGTCCGCCGGCGCGGCGCGACGGCGGTCAAGGTAAGCGTCTCCGGTCTGGTCGTGCCGCTGGGGCTCGGCGTGGCCGCCGGGTTCCTGCTGCCCGCCTCGCTGCTCGTCGAGGGCACCAGCGTGACCGTCTTCGCGCTGTTCCTGGGCGTGGCGACGTGCGTCAGCGCCATCCCGGTGATCGCCAAGACGCTGACGGACATGAAGCTGCTGCACCGCGACGTCGGCCAGCTCTGCCTGACCGCGGGGATGGTGGACGACGCGTTCGGCTGGTTCATGCTCTCGGTCGTCTCGGCCATGGCGACCACCGGCGTGCGCACCGGGCAGATCGTGTTGTCGCTGGTCTACCTGGCCGCGCTGGTGCCGTTCGCGCTGTGGGTGGGCCGGCCGCTGGTCCGCTGGACGATGCGGGCGGCCACCCGGCCGGACGAGCCGGGCCCGGCCGTGGCCGCCGCCGTGGTGCTGGTGCTGCTGGCCGCCGCCGGCACGCACGCGCTCGGCCTGGAGGCCATCCTGGGCGCGTTCGTCTGCGGCGCGCTCATCGGGCGGTCCGGCCACGCCGACGCCGCGTGGCTGGCCCCGCTGCGCACGATCGTCCTCAGCGTGCTCGCTCCGCTGTTCTTCGCGACGGCCGGCCTGCGCATGGACCTCACGCTGCTGGCCAGGCCGGACGTGCTGGCGGCGGCCGGGGTCGTGCTGGGGGTGGCGATCGTCGGCAAGTTCCTGGGCGCGTACCTGGGAGCGCTGCTGAGCCGGTTGAGCGCCTGGGAGGCGTTCGCGCTGGGGGCCGGCATGAACGCGCGTGGCGTCATCGAGGTGATCGTGGCGATGGTCGGCCTGCGCATCGGCATCATCGACACGGCGATGTACACGATCGTGATCGTCGTGGCGATCGTCACCTCGCTCATGGCGCCGCCGATCCTGCGCGTCGCGATGAGACGCGTCGAGCTGACCGCCGAGGAACGTCTGCGCCGGGCCGAGCACGAGCAGCTGGTCGAGCCGGGCCGGCGCGGCTGACCCCTATCGGGGGACGACGATCGCCGTGGCCAGCAGCCCGGGGGCGGCCGTCCAGCGGCCCGCGAACTCCGCCAGGGGCGCGTCCGGCGGCAGCAGCCTGGCGCGGAAGCGGCCGTCGAGGGAGAAGGCGAGGGAGCCGTCGTGGAAGCCCAGCCACTCGCCGGTCAGCGGGAACCACGCCTTGTAGACCGACTCCTTGGCGCTGAACAGCAGCCGGTCCCAGCAGGTGCCGGGGCGCAGGTCGCGCAGCTCGCGGACCATCGCGGCCTCCTCCGGCCGGGCGACCATGCGGAAGACGCCTTCGGGGAGCGGTTCGTGGGGTTCGGCGTCGATGCCGATGCTGCGCACGTCGCCGGCGTCGGCCACGGCCGCGGCGCGGAACCCGGCGCAGTGCGTCATGCTGCCCACCGCGCCCGCCGGCCAGCGCGGCGCGCCGCGCCGGCCGGGGACGATGGGCGCGGGCGGGATGCCGAGGGCCGCCAGCGCCTCGCGGGCGCAGTGGCGGACGGTGGCGAACTCGCGCCGGCGTTTGGCGACCGCCTTCCTGACGGCGTGCCGCTCCTCGGGGAAGAGCCGCACGCCGGGCGGGTCGCCGTACGCGGTGGAGACGGCGACGTTGTCCGGGACGATCGTCTCGATCATCGGGGGTCCCTCCTCCTGGGCCGACGGGTGCCCCTCCGTCTACCCACAGGCCGCCGTCGTCACCGCTCCCCGGCGAGCGGTTCGAGGACGAGGACGGGGATCCGGCGCTCGGTCCTGGCCTGGTAGTCGGCGTAGTCGGGGTAGGCCGCCACCGCCCGGCGCCACCAGACGTCCTTCTCCTCCCCCGACACCTCGCGCGCCCGGTAGACGCCGGTCGCGGTGCCGTCCTGGAGCTCGACGACGGGCTCGGCGAGCACACTGGCGTACCACTGGGGGTTGACCGGCGCGCCGCCCAGGGACGCGACGGCCGCGTAGCGTCCCTCGTGCTCGACCCGCATGACCGGCGTCCTGCGCAGTTTGCCGGTCTTCGCGCCCCGGTAGGTCATCAGCACGACGGGCCGGTCCTTGATCGTGACGCCGTCGGTCGTGCCGGTGCGCATGATCTGCTCGACGTGCTCGCGGACCCAGTCCGACGCGCTGGGCTCGTACTCGCCGGTCGGCCCCTGCCCGGCCCGCCGCGCCGACTCCGCCGGGCCGTGCCGCCGGCCGGGGCGCTTGTCCACGTTGTCGGTGAGGGTGTTGATCAGGGCGGGCAGCCCGGCCACCGTCTCGGCCGGCAGGCCGGCCACGGTCTCCTCGGCCAGGTCGCACCAGAGCCGCTTCACCTGCTCGGCCAGCGCGCGGCCGCTGTCGGTGAGCTCGACCACGCTGGCCCGTTTGTCGGACGGCGCCGGCGTGCGGCGGATGTGGCCGGACGCCTCCAGCTTGCGGCTCATGAGCGTCACGCTGGGCGGCTCGCACCCGAGTGCCTCGCTGAGCTGCGCCTGGATCCTCGGCCCGGTGCGCGCGAGTTCGAGCAGCAGCGCCTCCTGCCCGGGATGCAGGCCCAGGGGGGCCAGCAGGGCGGCGGCCCTGGCGCGGTGGCGCAGGCTCAGCAGGCGGATCGCCTGGTTGACGGCGTCGGCTTGGGCGAAGTCCATGATCGCTCCTTGACGGAAATTAGTTATCTGCATAATAGTTATCCGCGTAACCAAATCCTACACGGCCGGGGCTCGGTCCGCACGAGCCTGGATCGTCCTGACGCGGCGCACGCACGCCGGCGTCCACGGCGGCCGAGAACGGAAGAACTCATGACGAGCATCGGCGCCGCCACCCGGCGGGCCACCCCACGAACCATCCCGTCCTGGCTGATCCTGGCGCTGGCCTGCGCCGGCCAGTTCATGGTCATCCTGGACGCCTCCATCGTGAACGTCGCCCTCCCCGCGATCCGCGCGGAGCTCGGCTTCACCCCCACCGGGCTCTCCTGGGTGGTGAACGGCTACCTGCTCGCCTTCGCCGGCTTCATGCTGCTGGGCGGCCGGGCCGCCGACCTGTTCGGCCCGCGCCGGACGCTGGTCGCCGGGCTGGTGCTGTTCTCCGCCGCCAGCCTGGCCGCCGGCCTGGCCACCGCGGCGGAGGTCCTGGTCGCGGCGCGCGTGGCACAGGGCGCCGGAGCCGCCCTGATGGCCCCCGCCACGCTGGCCGTGATCAACACGTCCTTCACCGAGCCCGGCCCGCGTGCCAGGGCGTTCGGCGCCTGGTCGGCAGCGGGCGGCGTCGGCGGGATGATCGGCGCGGTGGCCGGCGGCGCCATCACCACCGGCCTGTCGTGGCGCTGGGTCTTCCTGATCAACGTGCCGGTCGGCGCGCTGCTGATCGCCGTGGCCCTCGCGGCGCTGGTCACCGTGCGCGGCGCGCGGCGTGAGCCGCTCGACCTGGCCGGCGCGGTCACCGGCACCGCCGGCCTGGCGGCGCTGGTCTACGGGGTCATGCAGAGCGCCGACCACGCCTGGTCGTCCGGACGGGTGCTCGTGCCCGTGCTCGCCGGCCTGCTGCTGCTCGCCGTCTTCGTCGTGGTCGAGGCGCGCTTCGCCGGGCGGCCCATGCTGCCCCTGCGGCTGCTCCGGATCCGGGGGGTGGCCGTCGGGAACGGCATGCTGCTGCTGTTCGGCGGGATCACCATCGCGATGTGGTACTTCACGTCGTTGTTCCTGCAGAACGTCCTGGGCTTCAGCGCGCTGTCGGCGGGGCTCGGGCAGACGCCGGCGGCGGTGACGTTCATGCTGGTCGCCCGGGGAACCGCGGCCCTGCTGCCGCGGGCCGGGGCGCGTGCGCTGGTGCTCGGCGGGGGCGCGCTCTTCGTGGCCGGGTTCGGCTGGCTGTCCCTGGCGCAGGCCGGCAGCGGCTATCTCGCCGGCGTCCTCGGGCCCACACTGCTCGTCGCGGCCGGCATCGGGCTCACCTTCCCCACCCTGATGGCCGCGGCGACCGCCGAGGCGCCCGAAGGCGCGGCGGGCGTCGTCGGGGGCCTGGCCAACACCACCAGCCAGGTGGGCTCGTCGATCGGCCTGGCGGTGCTCGCGACGGCCGCCGGCGCCGCCGGTTCTCCCGAAGCCCTCGCCGACGGCTACGGCCTGGTCTTCCTCATCGCGGCCGGGCTCGGCCTGGCCCTCGCGGCGGGCGGCTTCCTGCTGCCGCGCCGCGCCTGACCCAACCCCCTTCCAGCAAGGAGTCCTTCATGTCCATCGCCTTCGAACCGATCGCCGTGGGCGGCACGAAACTGGCCAACCGGGTCGTCATGGCCCCGATGACCCGCAGCCGCGCCCGCGGCGGGCTGGTGACGAGCCTGACGGCGCAGTACTACGCCCAGCGCGCCTCCGCCGGGCTGATCGTCACGGAGGGCGTCCAGCCGTCGGTGATCGGCCAGGGCTACCCCTTCACGCCCGGCCTGCACAGCGCCGCGCAGGTCGCCGCCTGGCGCGAGGTCACCGGCGCGGTGCACGCCGCGGGCGGGAAGATCTTCGCCCAGCTCCTGCACACCGGCCGGATCGGCCATCCGGTGCTGCTGCCCGAGGGGGCGGTCCCGGTCGCGCCGTCGCCGGTGGCCGCGCGCGGGCAGCTGTTCACCCCCGACGGCGTCAAGGAGTTCGTCACCCCGCGCGAGCTGACGGAGCCCGAGATCGAGCGGACCGTCGCCGACTTCGCGAACGCCGCCCGCAACGCCGTCGAGGCCGGTTTCGACGGCGTGGAGCTGCACGGCGCCAACGGCTACCTGATCCACCAGTTCCTCGCCCCCGGCAGCAACCGGCGCACCGACGGCTGGGGCGGCTCGGCGGCCGGGCGCGCCCGGTTCGCCGTGGCGGTCGTCTCCGCCGTGGCCGGCGCGATCGGCGGCGACCGCACCGCGTTGCGGATCTCCCCCGGGAGGCCGGACAACGACATGCACGAGCCCGACCCGCGGCCGGTCTACGAGGAGCTGCTGGGCCGGACGTCCGGGCTGGGGCTGGCGTACCTGCACGTCATGGAGGCCGCCGACCGGGAGCTGACGCGCGCCCTGCGGCGGCTCTTCCCCGGCCCGCTCGTCCTGAACCCGCACACCGGCGACCGCCCGACCGGCCCGGAGGACCTCGCGCTGATCGAGGACGGCACCGCGGACCTGATCGCCTTCGGCCGGCTCTTCCTCGCCAACCCCGATCTGCCCCGACGGCTGGCGACCGGCGCGCCGCTCAACGCCCCGGACCCGGCCACCTTCTACGGCGGCGACGCCGCGGGCTACACCGACTACCCGGCCCTGCCCGCCTGACCGGACGGTCGCGGGCGCGGCCCCGATCAGGCGACCACCTTTTCGATCTTCGAGGATGCGGCCGGCCGGAATTTCGGCCGGCCGCTAAAGCGGCCTCCTGGCGGAGCAGCCCGTCGGAGGCGCTGTCAAGGAAGGCCCGCGCCCCTCACCTCGGCTGCGATTGGCCGGGACCCGCGCGAACAGGACGCCACCAGCCCCGATGCGCGCCTCCACCCGCCGGAGTCACCGAAACGTGATCGGCGCTCTTTTCCCCTGCATTCTTCGTCCCGTGCGCGATTCAGTGGAAAACAATTCCCCGGCGAATTCAGCGCGGGCGGATCGCCGGAAATTCGCCGCCTTCCGCCCGCTATTCGAAGAGATCGGGAAAAGCGCATTGTCTGATTGATCGCGTCCCGGAATTCAGCGAACGGGGCCGTGGAATCCTCATGGAACGATCCATATGCGAGAGGCCGCCGGAGATGCCGGCATCGTCGGATGACGCGAGAGGCGGAATCCATGAGCGAGCCCGCGATCCGTCCCAACGAGACGACGGTTCCGGTCCTGCCCTGCCCTTCCCCCGAGCAGACCCTGGAGTTCTTCGAGGCGCTCGGGTTCACCGTCACCCACCGGCAGACCCGGCCCTACGTCTATCTGGCGATGCGCTGGAGCGGATTCGACCTGCATTTCGGCCACGCGCCGAAGGACTTCGACCCCGCCCGGGAGGCGACCGGGGCGTGCCTGGTCCTGGTCGACGCCGTGGCGTTCACGCTGACGGACCCGTCCGGGAACTCGATCATGTTCATCCAGCGGGACGAGCCGGCCGAGCTGGAGTACGGCGGCTCCAAGAAGCTGACGGGCCTGGCCGCGGCGCTCGGCGAGCCCGCCGAGCCGTGGCTGGCCGAGCTGCGCGGCACCGAGCTCACCCTCGAGGACAGGCGGCGCGTCGAGTCCGAGCTCGGCCACCTCCCTGACCTGCGCGAATGGCTCGGCCCGAGCTGACGGCGGGCAGACCGGCGGCGAACGGCCGGGCCGCGGCGGGCGTCAGGAGGTGGGGGTGTTGTGCATGATCTTGACCATCCGCACCTTGCCGTTGGGCTCCGGGGTGATGCTGTCCACCGTGCGCGCGGTCACCTCGAAGTCCGTGGCGACGGCGGCCACGGCGTCGCGGACCCGCCCCGCCAGGTCGGCGGGCGCCGACGGCGAGGGCACCAGCAGGATCTCCACCGCGCCCGGCCGGTACTGGAGCACCTGCACGCCGCGCACGCCCGCCGTCGGCATCACGACCGGGTTGGTGAGGAAGTTGGCGTGCACGGTACGCCCGTCGGCGGCCACGACGCGGTCCTCGGTCCGTCCCTGGATCCGGCGGATGATCGGGGTGTGGAAGGCGCGGCACGGGCAGTCGTCCGGCTCGATGAGCACGCGGTCGCCCAGCCGGTAGCGGATCAGCGGCATCGCCTCGGCGTGCAGCCGGGTCACCAGGACCTCGCCCTCGCCGTCGGCCAGCGACACGCTGCCGTCGTCGTGCAGCACCTCCACCACCACGTCGGCCGAGCGCAGGTGCATCGCGCCCTCGGGGCAGGTGCGGCCGATCGTGTACGCCTCCACCGAGGCGTACACCTCGTGGCCGCGCGCCCCGAAGTAGCTCAGCACGTGCTCGCGGGCCTCGGGGGTGAGCGTCTCGCCGGCGAAGATGACGGTGTGCACGCCACGGTAGGCGATCTTCCTGCGGCGCAGCTCGTCCACGAGGGTGACGATGCAGCCGGGGAAGCCCCACAGGAACGTCGGCCGTCCGCGCAGGAACGCCTCGACCTGCTCGTCCAGGCTCCGGCTGGTGTTGACGTGGACCGTACGGGCCAGGCCGAGCCGCTGCAGCCGGTGCGGCCGGAACCCGCCCACCCGGAAGTAGCCGATCCGGTCCCAGGGGCGCAGGCCCGAGGCCAGCAGGTCCTGGAGGTAGGTGGCGCGCAGGTAGCCGAGGTCGCCCTCGGAGTAGAAGGGGCGGATGGGCACGCCGGACGACCCGCTGGTGGGCGCCTCGCGGGTGTTGTCGGGGGTGAACCCGGTGGCCATCAGCTCGGCGGGCGGCAGGTCCCGCAGCGTCGTCCGGTTCAGCATCGGCAGCGCGGCCAGGTCGGCGGCGGTGGACAGCGCCGCCACGGCGTCGGCCGGGAACACGCGGCGGTAGTACGGCACGTTGGCGTGCGCGTGGCGGACGAGCCCCGTCAGCAGCCGGTCCTGCACGACCTGGAGCCGGGCCGGGTCCATGCGGTCCCGCGAGCGAGCCAGGTACAGGTTCCGCAGCACCGGCACCACCGGGATCGTGCTGGGCAAGCCCTTCATGAGGTCTCCTTCTTCAGCGTGGCCAGCATGACGCCGCCCTTGACCACCTCGCCCGCGCAGTACGCCAGCAGCGCGCCGAACGCCGCCGCGGCGGGCACCAGGAACCAGCCGGCGGCGGCGACCACCGCGAACTGCAGGCACGCGGCCACCGCGGCCAGCCGCCGTCCCCGGTCGTCGGTGTTCTCCACCAGCAGGAACGCGGGCAGCACGGCCACCGTCAGCGCCGCCTCGGCCAGCAGCGCCGCGCCGGTCGCCGCCATGCCCCGCTGACCGCCCGCCAGCACCACCCCGAGCACGACCACCGCCAGGGCGCCGGCCGGCACGGCGGGCGCGAGGATGCGCCGCGCCATCCGGCGGGCGCCGGCCTCGCCCGTGCCCTCGATCCAGACCGCCACCCGCGGCTGGAGGATGCGCAGCAGGTACGACACGCCCATCACGACCACCGACAGCGCCACCGACCACACGTAGAAGACGCTGGTCTGCTGCGCGTCGTCCAGGTGCGCGAAGTACGCGAACGTCACCGAGGTGGCCGCGACGGCGGTCACCTCGCCGACGCTGAGCAGCGCCGCCGCGCGTACGGCCGGCCGGTAGGAGCCCTTGTCCGCCCTGCCGGCGCGCCCGCGGATCAGCCCGGCCGCCAGCACGGCGTTCAGCACGGCCAGCACGCCGACGTGCAGGGCCAGCAGCGCGTTGGCCCGCATCCCGGTCAGGGCCACCAGCCCCACGCCGGACGCCTGCGCGACGGCGAGCGTCAGGTAGGCGAACACGTCGGCCTGCGCCCGCCCGCGCAGCCGGTTCAGCGCCGCCATCACCGCGCAGCAGCCCAGCCCGCAGGCGTAGGCGGCGGCGGCCGCGTACCGGGCGGGCGCGCCGCCGGGGTCGGCCGCCGCCAGGGCCAGCCACACGGGCACGGCCACCGCGAACGGCGTGGCCGCCAGCAGCATGAACAGCGGCCGCAGCGTCTGGCCGCCGCGCCGCGGCACCAGCGCGAGCGCGGCCTTCTCGATGCCGCTGGACGTCAGCGCCAGCAGCCAGCCGGACACGCCGTTGGCGGTGGCGTACAGGGCGAACTCCTCGGCGCCCCAGAGGCCGAGCAGCACCAGGTTGGCGGTCCACAGGGCGGCGCGGAACGCGCCGCGCCCGGCGAACAGGGCCGCCGTCACCGCCACGAGGCGTGGCGGCGGCCTGCGGCGCAGGCTCACGGTCACGGGCCGGCCTGTGCCGACTCGACGAACCTGCCCTTGCCGCCGGGGGTGAGCGTGACCCGTTCGGCCTGCTCGAAGCGCACCTCTACCGGGCCGCCCACCTGCTTGGCCAGCCCGTCCCGGTAGGCCGCGGCCACCTCGTCGAAGTCCCGGCCCGCCTCGGGGACCAGGTGCACGGTGACGTTGCCCTCGGCGTCCTGGCGGACCATGCTCTCGGCCACGCCCGGTGTCCACATGGCCAGCGACAGGAACGTGGCCGTGTAGACGCGGTGGCCGCCGGGGAAGGTGATGTAGTCGTCGGACCGGCCGCCGGTCACCCGCATGCGCATGAACCGGTTGCCGCAGCCGCACTCCCCCGGCACGATCATGCCGCGGTCGCCCAGGCGGTAGCGGATCAGCGGCATCGCCCGTTCCCTGAAGTGGGTCACCACGACCGCGCCGTCCTGGCCGTCGGGCACGGGCCCGCCGTCGTCGTCCACGATCTCCAGACGGACGCGGTCCTCGTCCACGTGCATCGCGCCCCGGTCGCACTGGGTGGAGACGGTCAGCACCTCGTAGGCCGAGTACTCGTCGAACACCGGGACGCCGAAGCCGTTCTGCAGCAGCTCGCGCACCTCGTCGGTGAGCAGTTCGGAGTCGGTCATGACCATGCGCAGCGTGCGCCGCAGCCGGGCCACCTCGGCGGGTGAGGCGGCGCGCAGCAGCCCGCGCAGCACCACCGGGTAGCCCATGATCAGGTGCGGGCGCACCTTCAGCACGTCGGCCAGGATCTTCGCGTCGCCCTGCCCGGCGCCGATGACCGTGCGCGGGAACAGGCCGAGCCGCTGGAACCAGCGCAGCGGGCGGGGGAACGGCTTGATGTGCGCGATCCGCCACCACGGCCGGTAACCCGACAGCAGGAAGCGGCGGAAGATGGTCGCGCCGTGGTAGCCGTAGGCGGCCACGTCGTGCCGCACCTCCAGGACGCGGCCCGTGGTCCCGCTCGTCCGGTCCAGCCGGTAGTCCTTGGTGCTCAGGCCGGGCGTGTGGAAGCGGGACAGATCGCCGTCCAGCACGGTGGCCTTGTCCAGGATCGGCAGCTTCGCCAGGTCGGCCAGGCTGTGCAGGGGCACGTCGTAGCGCGGGTCGGCGTAGTGCGGCACGTGCGCGCGGGCGAAGGCCAGCAGGTCGCGCAGGCCGTCGAGGGTGAGCCGGTCGGTCTCGGCGCGCGGGCGGCGGATGGCGCGGAAGGCGTCCACGACGTGCCGCACCTCCCGCACGGCGACGCCCAGTCCATGGCTCACAGGCCGTCCCCGATCTCGAAGCGGAGCAGCCCGGCGGCCTCGGCCAGCACGCCGGCCAGGGCGTCCCGGCCGGAGGCGGCGGCGGTCAGGTAGCCGAGCTTGGCGCCCGCCCGCGTATAGCGCTCCACGTGGTCGCCGGGGGCGGCGGCCAGCACCAGGTCGACGACGCCGGGCAGCGCCCTGACCTGCTCCTCGCCGTCCACCCGGACCAGCTTCCCGTCGCGTTCCGCGTTGAGCACGCGGACCGCGCCGTACCGGGTCGCCGCCGGGGTCAGGGACGGCGTCTCGCCCATGGCCGACAACACGTACTGCTCGACCACGTCCACGCCGTGGACCAGGCCCAGCAGCTCGGCCAGGCCGTTGCCGCCCAGGCGGGCGCCCATCTCGACGAGCACGACCTCGCCCGTCCCGGTGACCAGCACGTCGGCGCTGAGCGGCCCTTCGCGCAGCCCGGTCTCTGCGCAGATCGCGTCGAGCATCGGGCGCACGGCGTCGGTGACGTGGCCGGGGCCCGGCATGGTGTGCTGGACGGTGATGAACAGCGGCGGCGGGGTCAGCTCGCGTTCGGCCAGGCCGATCAGCGCCACCTTGCCGCCGATCACGAACGCCTCGGCCGTGTAGTGGGCGCCCTCCAGGAACTCCTCGGCCACGACGCGGCCGGACAGCGACCACTCCCTGGCCAGCCGCACGGCCTCGGGCAGCTCGTCCGGCGCGCGGCACAGCGACACGCCGCG
Organism: Nonomuraea sp. NPDC049624; assembly: GCF_040675255.1. NCBI lineage: Bacteria > Bacillati > Actinomycetota > Actinomycetes > Streptosporangiales > Streptosporangiaceae > Nonomuraea > Nonomuraea sp. NPDC049624. The sequence goes on from NZ_JBFAOR010000006.1 coordinate 674,155, forward strand.
GCTGCCGGAGGAGTCCACCGGCTTGACCATGAGCGGGAAGCCCAGGTCAGGGGCGTCGCGCAGCACCTCCTCGGCGGTGCCGCTCACGTGGCGGGGGCCGGGCAGGCCGAGCCGGGCGCACATCGCGCGGAACCAGCCCTTGTCGACCGAGCCGCGCACCGCGCCCTCCGACAGCCCGCACGGCAGGCCCAGCCGGGCGGCCAGGGCGAGCTGCGAGGGCAGGTTGACGTCGCTGGCCGGGGAGACCACGCCGGCCAGGTCGTCGCGCTCGGCCAGGGCCCGCGCGACCCGCGGCACGTCGCGGGTGCTGAGGTCGAGGAACTCGTCGGCGTGCGCGACGCCGGGGGCGTCGGCCCGCATGTCCACGCAGATCGTGCGCACGCCGAGGCGGGCCGCGGCGCGGATGGTGCTGATGGCGCCGTCCGCGCCGCCGAGGACCGCGATGGTGCGGCGGGCGCCGGTCACGTGAGCCTCCCGGCGAGCAGGTCAGCGGAATCGACCGGCACGTTGGCCTCCCGTACGAGGAACAGCGGCGGACGGGCCTGACCGCGAGAGATGTGCAGAAGCGTGCGGGCCATCATGGCCAGCCCGAACAGGGCGGCGGCCAGCGCCAGCCCGAACAGCAGCGCGCTGCCGGTGATCCCGGCCAGCAGCGCCACGGGCAGGCCGATCAGGCCCGCCCACACCGCGGCCGAGATGGGCCGCGAGGAGAAGCCGAAGAACAGGTCCAGCGAGTGCCTGGCCAGCCCGCGCACGGTCACCTTGGACGAGCCGTGCACCCGCGGCCGGTGCGCGGTCGGCACGGTCGTCCAGGCGCGCGTCAGGCGCGGCAGCGTGGCCAGGAAGTACGGCGTGCCGAGCCGCAGGTCCACGATCCGGCGCGCGATCTCCGTGCGGACCAGGCGGAACGTCGTGGCGCGCGGCGGGATCTCGATGCCCAGCAGCCGCCGCGCCAGCCAGTCGTGCACGATCGACGCGGTCCGCCGCGGCCAGGGGTCCTTGCGGTCCACCCGGATGCCGAACACCGCGTCGTACCCGTCGGCCGCCCGCTCGATCAGGCGCTTGGCCTCGGTGGGCGGGAACTGCAGGTCGGCGTCCAGGTGCAGCACCCAGGGGTTCCGGGCGTACCGATAACCGGCCGAGAAGGCGGCCTCCACACCGAAATTCTTGGACAACGATATGAAAGACACACGATTGTCACTCTCGGCGATCGTGCGAATGCGCGCGAGCGTGTCGTCGGTACTGCCGTCGTCGACGAAGAGTATTTCGAGTTCGGCCTGGTCACCGAGCGCGTCAGCGATTTCGCGATAGGTGTCAGGGATGTTGTCGGCCTCGTTCAGGCACGGAACGACCACGGTGAGTGCCAGGCCGTCCGGCGGAACCGGAAGCGGATGCTCATTCATGGAACGGTCTTCACCACGTGTATCAACCCCGGTTCACCCTGTGACAGGGCCCGGGCATTCCCACCCGGCTACGACCCCGGTTGCGGAATATATCCATACGCGTCAGACAAAAGCTAGGTATTGATTTCTTTCCGGACGGTTTGTTAGGAAGATCTCCGACGCGGGGCCGCTGGGTCATGCGCATTGTCAGGGGGCATTCATGTATGTGCTCGGCATCAGCCAGGTCCACGACTCGGCGGCGGCCCTGGTGGCCGACGGGAAGATCGTGGCCTTCGCCGAGGAGGAGCGGTTCACCAGGGTCAAGCACGACGGCCGGTTTCCCGCGCAGGCCGTGCGCTACTGCCTGGAGGAGGCCGGCATCACGCTGGCCGACGTCGACCACGTCGCCTACTACTGGCAGGCGCCCCGCGAGACGTTGCACGCGCTCGGCCACTTCGCCCGGCACCTGCCCCACACGCTGGCCGTCTTCCGCAACGACGCCGGCGACTACGGCGACAAGGCCAGCGGCCTGCTGGAGACGCTGTCCGACCAGAAGGGCCAGGCCCACCCGGACGACTACAACGTCGGCGGCGCGCTGCTGCTGCACCTGCGGCGCGGGTTCACGCTGGAGAAGATCCTGCGCGAGTCGCAGAACTTCCGGGGCCGGACGAAGTTCAAGGTCCACCTGATGGACCACCACCGCGCCCACGCCGCCAGCGCCTTCTTCATCTCGCCGTACCAGGAGTCGGCGATCATCACCTGGGACGGCATCGGCAGCGACGGCACCTCCACCTACCTCGGGCTGGGCAAGGGCGGCCGGATCCACGACATCCGCCGCGTCAAGTTCCCGCACTCGCTGGGCGCCATGTACGCCGGCGTCACCGGCTACCTCGGCTTCAACCCCACCCGGGACGAGGGCAAGGTCATGGGCCTGGCCGCGTACGGCACCGACCGCTACGTGGACGACTTCGCCGACCTGGTCCGCCTGGGCCCCGACGGCCACTTCGAGCTGGACCTGAGCTGGTTCCGGCACCACGCCACCGGCAAGCACCAGATGTCGGCCAAGTTCCTGGAGCGCTTCGGCCCGGCCAGGCCGCGCGAGCGCGCCGTTCCCAACCAGCACTACGCTGACGTCGCGTACGCGCTGCAGGCCACGCTGGAGCGCACCGGCCTGCACGTGGCGCGCTGGCTGCAGGCCAAGACCGGGCAGACCCGCCTGGTCACCGCCGGCGGCGTCGCGCTGAACAGCGTCATGAACGGCCGCATCCTGCTGGAGACGCCGTTCGAGGACTTCTTCGCCCAGCCCGCCGCCGCCGACGACGGCTCGGCCCTGGGCGCGGCGCTGCTGCTGGGCGTGGAGAAGTACGGCATGCGCCGCCCGCGCGACGAGGAGTACATCTTCCTCGGCCCGCAGTTCGGCGAGGAGGAGATGGAGCGGGCGCTCCAGGACGCCGGCCTCGACTACCGGCGCACCGACGACATCAACGACACGACGGCGCGGGCGCTGGCCGACGGCAAGATCGTCGGCTGGTTCCAGGGCCGCATGGAGTGCGGGCCGCGCGCGCTCGGCAACCGCTCGATCCTGGCCGACCCGCGCCGCGCCGACGCCAAGGACCGGCTGAACGAGAAGGTCAAGCACCGCGAGCCGTTCCGCCCCTTCGCGCCCTCCTGCCTGGCCGAGCACGCCGGCGAGTACTTCGCCAGCGGCTACCCCTCGCCCGTCATGCTGCTCGTGTTCGACGTGCTGGAGCACCAGCGGGACAAGGTGCCGGCGATCACTCACGAGGACGGCACCGCCCGCGTCCAGACGGTCTCGGCGGCCGACAACCCGCGCTACCACGCGATGATCTCCCGCTTCGCGGAGCTGACCGGCGTGCCCATGGTGGTCAACACCTCGTTCAACGACAACGAGGAGCCCATCGTCTGCACCCCCGAGGACGCCGTGCGCTGCTACCTCAAGACCGACATGGACGCCCTGGCCCTGGGACCGTTCTTCACCGAGAAGGACGTTCGTTGAGGCGTTGGTTGTGGCTGGCGCCCGCCGTTCTGGGCGCCGCGGCGGCCACCCTGATCATGGTGATCCTGCCGCCCGACCGCACTCTGGACAACCCGCTCGAAGCGCTGTGGAAGGTCAGCCCGCTGGTGTTCGCGGTGCTGGCCGTGGCCGGGTTCCCCCGGCGGCCGGGGCTGGGCATGGCGCTGATGTGCGCGCTGGTCGTCGGCTACATGGGCGTGCTCGACACGGTCAACGTGCTGCACATCTTCTCCTACGCCGAGTCCGCCGACCAGAAGGCCGCCTTCCCCGAGCTCTACCAGTTCATGCTCTTCATGAACTCCTTCACCGTGCTGGCCGTGCTGTTCGCCTACCGGCTGGGCGGGGCGCGCTCCGACCGCGTGCTGAAGGTCGGGCTCGCCAGCGTCCTGGTCGTGATCTCCGGGCTGAACGACCTGTCGATGTGGCTGCTCGGCGACTGGCCGCAGGGCCGGCCCGGCACGCTGACGTGGGCCTCGCACATCGCGGTGTTCGTCGGCGGGCCGCCGAGCGTCGCCGTGGCAGTGATCTTCCTTCTCGTCCACCTCGTCCTGGCCGGGGTCGTGCTGGCGCTGCCCGTGCGGCGGTGGCTGGACCGGCTCGTCCCCGCAGCCGCATGAACGCCGACTTAGTCGTCGTCGGCTCCGGCCTGTTCGGGCTGACCGTGGCCGAGCGGTGCGCGTCCGAGCTGGGGATGCGCGTGCTGGTGCTGGAGCGCAGGGACCACGTCGGCGGCAACTCCTACAGCGAGCGCGAGCCGCAGACCGGCATCGAGGTCCACCGGTACGGGTCGCACCTGTTCCACACGTCCAACGCGCGCGTGTGGGAGTACGCCCAGAGGTTCACGTCGTTCACGCCGTACGAACACCGGGTCTATTCGGTGCACAAGGGCCAGGTCTACCCGATGCCCATCAACCTGGGCACGATCTGCGCCTTCTTCGGCCGCCACCTCAGCCCGGACGAGGCCCGCGACCTGGTCGCCCGGCAGGCCGCCGAGGTGACCAGCGCCGGCAACCTGGAGGAGAAGGCGATCTCGCTGATCGGCCGGCCGCTGTACGAGGCGTTCATCCGGGGCTACACCGCCAAGCAGTGGCAGACGGCCCCGGCCGAGCTGCCCGCCGAGATCATCGGCCGGCTGCCGGTGCGCTACACCTTCGACGGGCGCTACTTCGACGACCTCTACCAGGGCCTGCCCACCGACGGGTACGCCGCCTGGCTGGAACGCATGGCCGACCATCCCAACATCGAGATCCGGCTCGGCGCCGACTTCTTCGACCTGCGGGAGAGCCTGGCCGGTGCGGTGCCCGTCGTCTACACCGGACCGCTGGACCGCTACTTCGGCCACGCCGAGGGCGAGCTGGGCTGGCGGACGCTCGACTTCGAGACGTACGTGCTGCCCACCGGCGACTTCCAGGGCACGTCGGTGATCAACTACGCCGACGAGGACCTGCCGTGGACGCGCGTCCACGAGTTCCGCCACCTGCATCCCGAACGCACCTGGTACCCGTCCGACGCCACCGTGATCATGCGGGAGTACTCGCGCTTCGCCGGCCGGGCCGACGAGCCGTACTACCCGATCAACACGCCGCAGGACCGTGCCCGGCTGCGCCGGTACCGCGACCTGGCCAAGGGCGAGCGGGACGTCTGGTTCGGCGGGCGCCTGGGCACCTACCAGTACCTCGACATGCACATGGCCATCGCCGCCGCCCTGACCCTGTACGAGAACCGCCTGCGCCCCCGCTTCGCCGCCCACGTCCCCGAGTAGGCCGTCCCCAGGCTCAGGCGGACCAGCGGCCGGACGGTAGGGCTGGACGGTTCGGCTGGACGGTTGTGCCGGACCGGGAGGGCGGGCCACACTTCTGGCATGCAGGTAATCGTGCGCCTCGACGGCGAGACGCCGACCGCCCCCGCCCTCTCCTCCCTGGAGCGCCAGCTCCGCGGCGACAGCGCCTTCCGGGGCATGGAGATCCGGCCGCTGCCCGGCCCGCCCGAGCCCGGGGCGATGAACGGCGCCGCCGACGCCCTCATGCTGGCGGTCTCGGCCGCGTCCGGCGGGCTGGGCGTCTCGATCGTCCAGGCGCTGGCCGGGTGGCTCAGGACGCGGCGCCACAGCTTCACGGTCAAGGTCAGCCATGGCGAGCGCACGCTGGAGTTGAGCGTGGAGGCGGCCAAGGACCCGGCGAAGGTGATGGAGGTGGCCCGGCGGCTGGCCGAGATGCTGGAGCCTCCCGCCCCATGAGCCCCTGGCCCGACCCGGCCCGCTGCCGGGCCGTCCTCGTCGGCACGACGACGTACACCGACCAGGTCATGTGGCCGGCCCTGCCTGCGGTGCGGGCCAACGTCACGGACCTGGCCGAGGTGCTCACCGGCCCCCGCTCGTGGGGCCTGCGGAGCGACCACTGCGCGCAGCTCATCGACCCGGCCAGCTCCGACCACGTCCTCGACCTCATCCACGACGCGGCGACCGAGGCTGCCGACACCGTCTTCATCTACTACTCCGGCCACGGCGAGAAGACCGAGAACGACCTGCTGCTGCCGATCGCCACCACCAGGCCCGACCGGCTACGGATCGGCGGCGTGCGGTTCTCGGTCATCCGGGAGATCATCCGCGAGCGCCGCGCGCCCCGCGCCGTGGTCGTGCTCGACTGCTGCTACAGCGGCATGGCCCACGGGATGAGCGGGCCGGCCCTGCGCGGGCTGATCGACACGACCAGCGCGTACGTCCTGACCTCCTCGGCCAGGGACACCCTGTCGCTCGCGCCACCCGGCGAGCGCCACACCGCCTTCACCGGCGAGCTGCTCAAGATCCTCCAGGACGGCGTCCCCGCCGGACCCGCCGACCTGTCCATCGGTGACGTCACCCGCGCGCTGCGCTACCGGCTGCTCGACCGGCGGCTCCCGCTGCCCGAGTACAGCCAGGCCGGCGCGGCGGACGAGCTGCCCCTCGTGCGGAACAGACGAGAGCCGCCCCGGACGCCGCCCCGGGCCGCCCCCGCCCCGCCGCCGGGGATCCGCCTGGCCGGGGCCGCCCGCCGGACGGGCCGGGCGGTCGGCATCTGCTTCGGCGCGGCCAACTCCTTCGTCACCGTCGTCGAGGGCGGCGAGCCGGTCGTCATCCCCGGCTCCGAGGGCGCGCGGGCCACGCCGTCCGTGGTGACCTTCGCCAAGGACGGCGAGGTCGTCATCGGACAGGCCGCCAAGCGGCAGACCGTCACCAACGCGGAACGGACCGTGCGCTCGATCGTCCTGGAGCTGGGCACCGACTGGTCGACGGCCGTCGACGGCCACCGATACTCCGCGCCCCGGGTCGGCGCGCTCCTGCTGGGCCGGCTGAAGCAGGACGCCGAGGCGTACCTGGGCGAGCGGGTCACCGACGCGGTGATCACCGTCCCGGCCTACTTCGACGACGCCCGGCGCCAGGCCGTCACCGAGGCCGGCACGCTGGCCGGGCTCAACGTGCTGCGCCTGATCAACGAGCCGACCGCGGCGGCGCTGGCGTACGGGTTCGACGCGGCGGAGAACCGCTCGATCCTGGTCTTCGACCTCGGCGGCCGCACCTATGACGTGTCCGTGCTGCACATCGGGGACGGCTACGTCGAGGTGCTGGCCACCCACGGTGACACCCGGCTCGGCGGCGACGACTGGGACCAGCGGATCGTGGACGAGCTGGCCAGACGGTTCAGGGAGACCCACGGCGTCGACCCGACCGGCGACAGGACGGCGCTCCAGCGGCTGCATGAGGCCGCGGAGCGGGTGAAGGTCGAGCTGACCGGCGCGCAGCAGGCGCACGTCAACCTGCCCTACCTCACCTCGGGCCGGCAGGGCCCGCTCCACCTGGACACGACGCTGACCCGGCGGGAGTTCCAGAGCCTGACCGCCGACCTGCTCGCCCGGCTGCGGGGGCCGTTCCGGGGCGCCCTCCAGGACTCCGGCCTCAAGGTGACCGACCTCGCGCACGTGGTGCTGGCCGGAGGTGCGAGCCGGATGCCCGCCGTGACGGCGCTGGTCACCGAGCTGTCCGGCGGCGTGCCCCCGCTCATGGGGCTGAGCCCCGAGGAGGTCGCCTCCATCGGCGCGGCGCGGCAGGCGAGCGTGCTCAAGGCCGACCTGACCCCGGTGACCCTCGGCCTGCGGGGCAAGGGCGGTGCGCTGCGGAAGGTCATCGAGCGCGACAGCCCGGTCCCGGTCGAGCGGACGGTCACGTTCACCACGACCGCCGACGACCAGTCGTCCCTGCGGGTCGAGGTCTACGAGGGCGAGCAGGCCACGGCCGCGCTCAACGCGGTGCTGGGGACGTACATGGTGGGCGGCATCCCCGCCGCCCGGCGCGGGGAGCCGCGGATCGAGGTGACGTTCGGCGTGGACGCCGGCCTGACCTTCACCGTCACGGCCCGGGAGGCGGCGACCGGCATCCCCCTCCCGGTGACCCGCCACCCCGGCTGACCGACCGGCCCGCGTCCTCAGGGAGCGGGCCGGTCGCCGGTTCGTCAGGGGGCGGCCTGCCAGGAGGCGCGGACGAGGGCGCGTTCGGTGGCGGCCAGGTGGGTGGCCGCCGCGAGCCAGGCCCGTGCGTACCCGTCCGGATCGGCCTCGGCCGGCCTGCCGAACACGTCGCGGTCACGCCGGTCGGCCTCGTCGGCGAGCGCGACCGCCAGGTCGGCGGCCGTGCGGAACCCGGCGCGGCGCAGGGACGCGGCCTGCCCGCGGGCGTCGCCGCCGCGCGCGGACTCGGCGACCGCCCTGCGTCCGCCGGAGACGGCCAGCTCGACCAGCCGGCGCACCCGCCAGAGCGGCGCGCCGTCCAGCGGGTCCACCTCGGCGAACGCGTCCTCGCCGGGCGGGGGGCAGGCGTCGGCGGGCGGCAGGTGCGAGCCCTGGAGGCGGTCGTAGCCGAGGTCGGCCCGGCCCTCCCACTCGGCGGGCAGCCTGAGCGTCGCCTCCTCGCCACCGACCGGCCCCACGGCGAGCGGGACGAGCGTCGCCGCCCGGCCTGGCTCGACCCTGGCCACCACGCGCACCCGCAGGCCGGGCCGGGAGGCGAGCCGCCGCAGGTTCTCGACGTACGCGAGGTCGGGATGACGGTTCGCCGGAACCAGCCGGACCACCGGCCCCTCCCCGCCGACCGCCGCTCCCCCAAGGCCGGCCGGTTGCGGCGGGCCGGTGGGTGGGAGGTGGCGGGCCAGGACGTGGTCGCCCGCCGCGCCGACGATCACCAGGTCGCAGCCGACCGGCTCCCGTACCTGCTCGGCCGACTCCTCCTCGCTCCACGCCCCCGCCGACAGCCGGTCCCCCACCGCTTCGGACAGCGGCCGGGTGAACAGCGCGCCGAGCGGCCCGTCCGTCCAGGCCAGGCCGGCGACCGGGGTGGCCCGTACGCCCTTGCCCGCGCCGAGGCGGCCGTCCGGGGAGACGGTGGCCCCGGCGATCAGCAGTCCGCCGCGGGCCAGTTGCGCGTGGCTCATCATGGCCGCCCCGATGGCGACGGTCGCGGTCGCCGCGCCACGGGCACGGGCCGCGCCGCCGGGCTTGACGTCGGCCACCGAGAACCAGCGTCCGTCGTCGGTGACGAGGTGCGTGACCACCCCGCCGTAGCCGGTGCTGCTGATCACGGGCTCGCGGAAGACGCCGTACACCTTCAGGCCGCCGTTCGGACGGTAGCCGCGCCGTACGGTGCCGACCAGCGCCGGGTCGGGGTCGGACGCGGCCAGCCGGCCCACGGTGAGCAGCAGCTCCCGCAGGGCGGAGACCAGGTCGGCGAGACGGTGGCTGTCGTACCGGGCACGGGCGGCGCGCAGCCCGCGCACCACCCGCAGCGTGGCGGCCTCGGCCCTGGGCAGCCCGGCCACGCGGGCGGTGTGGGCGGCTCTGAGCAGCTCAGCCTGCGGCACCGCACCCGCACCCGGCACGCCCGCCGACAGCACGGCGGCCGCCGCCCGCCACAACCCCGCGGCCGCCGCCACCTGCGCCGCCCCGGGCACCACCGCAGCCGGAACGACCACCTCCCCCGAGCCCGCTCCTGACCCGGCGTCCGCGTGTCCGGCTACCGAGCCCGCTCCGGACCCGGCACCCGCCTGCCCTGCCCCTGACCCGGCCGCGGCACCCGCCTGGCCGGCTCCTGTATCAGGTCCCGACTCCGTGCCCGCCTGGCCGGTGTCCGGGCGTCGGGTGGGTTCTGTGGCCGGTTGGGCGGGACGTCCGTCGGCGGAGGGCGGGTCCGGTTGCCCGGAAGGTGACGGGGGCGTGTCCGTCTCGACGTCCAAGGGCAGGGTGTCGGCAAGGGGGCAGGCGGTGAGGAGGGCGGCGCGGTGGAGGCAGCGGGGGGCGAGGAGGCAGGAGCAGCGGGCCTGCCCCTCCTCCGCGATCACCCCCGACGGCCCCGGCGACAGTGTGACCACCGCGTCCTCGCCGCACGTGACCACCACGTCGGCGCCGTCGGCCACCCGGTCGAGGGCGGCGTACTGGTCGACGGCCGCGTCCAGCTTCTTGCGCAACCTGCTGGTCAGGCCGTCGACGGCGGCGGCCACCACGTGCGGCGCGGCGGGCGGGAGCGTTGCAGAGGTGTTCACCGGACTTCTCCCCGGAGGCGGTCCCCCACCCAGCGGGCGAGGGCGAGCGGGCTGAGCGCGGCGACCGGCATGCCGGCCGCGACGAGCTGCTGGGCGATGGGCAGCGAGTAACGGGGCACGCCCTGGTCGTCGAGCGCCGCGCAGCCCAGCAGGTGGACGCCGGACCCGGCCAGCGAGCGCACCTCCGCGAGCAGGCCGCCCACCGGGTAGCCCTCCTCGAAGTCGCTGACGACGACCACGAGCGTACGGCTCGGCACGGTGACCAGCGTCCGGGCGTGCGCGAGCCCGGCGGCGATGTGCGTGCCGCCGCCGACCCGCACTTCGAGCAGCAGGGACAGCGGGTCCTCCACCCGGTCGGTCAGGTCGATCACCTGGGTGGAGAACGTCAGGAAGTGCGTCGAGAGCGTCGGCACGCCCGCGAGGACGGCGGCCGTCAGCGCGGACCACACGACCGAGGCCTCCATCGAGCCCGACACGTCGACCACGAGGATCAGCCGCCAGTCGGCCTCCTTCCTGGCCCGCGTGCTGAACACCGGGCGTTCCGGCACCACCACGAGCCGCCCGTCATCGAGACGGCGGGTGTGGGCCAGGTTGGCGCGCAGCGTGCGCGGCAGGTCGAGCCGTCCGCCGGGCCTCCTGGTCGGACGCGGGTTCGCCAGGCCGGTCAGCGCGGGTCTCAGCCGGGTCGCCAGCTCACGGGTCAGCTCGGCGACCAGGCGGCGGACGAGCGGCCTGAGCTTGGCGACCTGCTGCTCGGGCAGCCCGCCCGCCAGCGACAGCACGGACGTCAGCAGCTCGACCGACGGCCGCACGGCGGCGGGGTCCAGCTCGGCGAGCACGTCGTGCCGTCCGGCGTCGGCGGCCCTGGCCAGCACTTCCTCGCGCACGTCGCCGCCGAACAGGGACTCCAGCTCCTCGGCCCATTCGCGGGCCGTGGGGAACGGGTCGCCCTGGCCTCCGGTGTCGCCCTGCTGCCCGAAGTCGTCGGCGCCCTCGCCGCGGCCGGCGCCGTAGAGCTCGTCCAGGGCGCGGGCGTACGGGCGGGCGCCGGCGGGCAGCCGTTCGCGCTCCCGGCCGAGCAGCAGCCGCCACCGGTCGGCGGGGCCGATCCGCGTCCCGCCCTCCGCCCGGCGCGTGGACACCGACGGCGCCGGACCGTCATACGGGGCCGGACCAGCTTGTGAGGGCAGATCTTCCTGCGGGGCCGGGTCGTCGTGCGGGGTGAGGAGGCCGAGGGTGCGCAGGGCCGTCAGGCCGGCCAGGTCGGCGGCGGTCCAGGCGGCCAGCAGGTCGGGCGGCGCGTCCAGCGTCAGGTCCGGACGGTCCCCGAGCCGTTCGGACACCGCCGCCAGCAGCCGGCCGCGCGCCGCCGGGGCGAGCGTGTCGAACCCGCCGCGCAGGGCGGGCAGCCGGTCGAGGAACTCCTTGTCCGCCAGCTCGTCCACCCGGTCCATCAGCGGGCCGAGCGCGGCGGGCGCCGCCTGGAGCAGCGGTCCGGCGGCCGTGAGCACGCCGCTCAGCAGGAGGCTGAGCCGGCGGCGGCCGTCCGGGGTGGTGGCGGTGTCGATCCAGCCGGCCGCCCGCGCGCCCAGGAGCTCGGGGCCGTCCAGGTCGAGCAGCACGCGGGCGGCCAGCGCGGCCCCCTGGACGAGCGGCGCCCCGGTACGCGCGAGCGCGCCCAGCGCGTCGTCCAGCCGCAGGCCCAGCCGCTCGTCCCCGGCCCGCGTGGCGAGCGCGACCAGCGCGACCGCGTCCTCGGGCCGGTCGCTGCCGGCGAGTCCGGGCAGCGACCGGACCGCGGCCTCCAGCAGCGTGACGGCCAGCTCGCCCGCCTGCTCGCGGCCCTCCGGCGTGGTGCCGGGAAGGTGCTCGCGGCGCAGCGCCTCCAGCAGGTCGAGGGCGTCGAGCAGCTCGGGGAGGGTGGCCGTGGCGGGCAGCGTGCCGGCGGCGTCGGCCAGCCGCTGCCCGACCAGGTCCGGCAGGTCGCAGCGGGCGGCGGCGCGCAGCCCGTCGAGGATGGTGCGGCAGGTGGGCCCGCCGTCCGCGGACTCGCGGCGGTAGGTCTCGCGCAGCGTGCCCGCCGCCGCCTGGGCCGCGGTCACGCCCCGGACGCCGGCCAGGTCGAGCAGCGCGGGGACGGCGGGCGTCCAGGACAGGCGCCACTTGGTGGTGAGCGCGGTGGCGTCGCCGGTGCCCGCCACCTGGATCGGCTCGCCGTAGCCGACGCCGCACACGTGCAGCCGCCGCAGCAGCACCTCCCGGCGCGCGTCCAGGTCGGAGCGGAGCGGGTCGAGGCGTACCTCGCGCGGCTCGGGGTCGTCCGGGCAGGGCAGCCTGAGCGCGGCCAGCTCCTCCTCGACGGCGGGGCCGAGCCCCGAGCGGGGGGTGCCGGGGGCGGTGCGGCCCCTGGCCGTCCCGACGAGCACCGTGTCGAGCGCCTTGGCCAGCGCGCGTCCGCGGCCCAGGGGTTCGCCCTGGCCGAGGACGGTCGTCACCGCCTCCAGCAGCTCGCCGCGGCCGGGGGCGGGCAGGCCGCGCAGGCGGGCGAGGTCGCACGCCAGGCGCAGCGTCTCGACGGCCTCGCCGGTGCCCGCCGTGTGCCCGGCGGCCCGCAGCTCCCTGCACAGGTCGGTGATCGCGCGGGCGGCGCCGTCTCTGACCCGGTCCGGTACGCCGTCCGCCTCGAACACCGCCTGCTGCCAGCGCGGGTCGCGGATCCCGGCCGGGTAGCCGGACCGGGAGTCGAGCAGGTCGAAGGCGTACGGCACCAGCGAAGTGACGGCCTGCGCCCCGACGGACGCAGACCCGGCGGGCGCAGACCCGGCGGGCGTAGACCCAGCGTCGGTGGTGAGCAGGGCGGGGGCGTGGAAGGCGCCCACGACCGCGGCGACCCGGCGTCCACCGGCCGCGGCGGCGGACACCACGCGCCGCATGTGCGCCTCCCGCGCCAGGTCCCTGGCCGGGACGCCGCCGCCCGCCGCCGCGTCGCGCCGCAGCGCCCAGCCGACGCCGAGCGCGGCCCGGCGGACGGCCTCCGGCTCGCAGCCCGGCGCCAGGACCTCGACGGCCCGGTCCCACATGTCGTCACCCGCCCGCCCGGTGCCCGAAGCGGCCAGCGCGTCGGCGAAGCGGGGCCCGCCGTCGGCCTCAGCCTGGGGCCCGGGCACTGGCCCGGGCTCGGGCGCTGGTCCGGCGGCCTGTCGGCTCGGGTCCGACAGCGGGAGGTCGCAGCACAGCACCTCCACGCCGCGCTTGACCGCCCACCGGATCGCCACCAGCTCGGGGGAGAAGTCGGCGAACGGGTAGAAACCGAGCCCGTCCGCGCCGTTCCCGGCCAGGGCGACCGGGGCGACGGTGGCCGGGTCGGCCAGATGGGGCAGCCACTGCTGGAAGTCGGCGGGCAGCTCGACGCACACCGTCTCCGGGTCGGCCGCCTCCAGCAACTCGGGCAGCACCACGGCCAGGGCCGGGCTGTGGTGCCGCACCCCCACCAGGTACGGCCGGGTCGCGGCGGCCAGCCCGGCCACCACCACCCGCGGATCGGCCGGGTCGAGAGACGCCGCCGGGTCGAAGGGGCCGGCCGGGTCGGTCAGGTCGGCCCGCGTGTGGGGTGTCAACGGAGGTTCTCCCGCAGGTCCCAGAGGCGGCGCCACATGGCGGAGCCGTCCTCGGCGCGCCGCCGCACCGGCCCGTCCCAGTAGCCGAGCAGCCGTCCGTGGTCGGCGGGGTCGTCCTTGCGCACGACGCCCAGCAGGTGGCCAGGCACCAGGTCGAGGACGTCGCCGCCCGGCAGGTACGCGGCCGCGACGCCGAGCGAGGCCGCCACCTGCACCGCCTCGGCGGTGGACATCACGGTGCCCGGCCGCTCGACGTCCCAGCCCTCGCCGGACCGTCCGGTGCGCAGGTCGCGGAAGACCGTGACCAGCGCCTCCAGCACCGCGTCGTCCACGGCGAACCCGGCGCCGGCGCGCTGGACGACCGCCGTGGCCTGCCGCCGCACCAGGGACGTCTCGGCCGCGGCGTCGGAGATGGGATCGACGGTCTCGAAGTTGAAGCGCCGCTTGAGCGCGGCCGACATCTCCGACACGCCGCGGTCGCGCAGGTTGGCCGTGGCGATCACCGTGAACCCGGGGACGGCGGCCACCTGCGCGTCGTCGGTGCCGGCCAGCTCGGGGACGCTGACCCGCCGGTCGGACAGGATGGACACCAGCGCGTCCTGCACCTCGGGCAGGCAGCGGGTGATCTCCTCGACCCTGGCCACCCGCCCCGACCGCATGGCGGTCAGCACCGGGGAGTCCACCAGCGCGCCCCGGCTCGGCCCCTGGGCCAGCAGCAGCGCGTAGTTCCAGCCGTAGCGGAAGGCGTCCTCGGTGGTGCCGGCGGTGCCCTGGACGGTGAGCGCGCTGGTGCCGCAGACCGCCGCGGCCAGCAGCTCCGACAACATCGACTTGGCCGTGCCGGGCTCGCCGACCAGCAGCAGGCCGCGCTCGCCGGCGAGCGTCACGACGCAGCGCTCGACCAGCGCGCGTTCGCCGACGAACTTGGGCGCCACCTTGAGCTTGGACGGCAGGCCGTCGCGGGCGGGCAGGGAGAGGGTCTCCTCGCCGCTGCCGCAGATGAAGGTCACGACGGCGCGCGGCGTCAGCAGCCAGCCGGGCGGGCGCGGGCCGTCGTCGTGGGCGGCGAGGAAGGCCAGTTCGGTGGCGTACCGCTGCTCGGCGGAGACCACCTGCGTGGCGGGGGTCGCCTCGTCGGTGAGGGTCATGGGGTTTCGTGTCCTTCGTGTGGTGATGACAGGGGTCAGCGGCGGCGGCCGCGCTTGACGTCGAGCTGCCCGAACCGGGGCACGTCGCCGTCCTGGACGCGCCGCCAGGCCCTGGCGTACAGGTCGGCCGCGGGTTCGCCGGGCACGATGAGGCCGCCGAGGCCCGCGTCCGGGCTGAACATCGGGAGCTTCCACTGCTCCAGCGGGAGCCGCGGCGTGCGCTCCTCCGACCAGCCGCCGGTCAGGAACAACGAGCGTCCGGCACGGGCGCGCACGGCCTGGACGACCAGGTCGGTGCGGGCCAGCTCGGCCCGCGCGGCCTTGAGCCTGGCCGGCTTCCAGCCGGTCCACCGGGCGGTGTTGCGGTCGGTGGGGTCGGGCATGGCCAGCAGCATCAGGTAGACGGCGGCGGCGTCCTCGCCGAGGCCGTGCGCCTTGGCGACGTCCACCACCAGGTCGGGCACCGAGCGGGTCGGGTCCTGCGGCCACCAGGTGCCGTCGGCGTCCCGGGCGCCCTGGACGGGGTCGCCGGGGTCGGCAAGCAGCGCCGCGAAGCGCGGGTCGAGGACGGTGCGCAGCGCGGACACGGCGGGGAACGAGCCGTTGAGCCCGATCAGGGCCCGCAGGTAGGGGTCGTCGCCGGCCGGGTCGAGCAGGTGGGGGCGGAGCGCGGGCGAGGGCTGGCTGTCGTAGGTGGCCATGACGACCGCGCCGTACCGCTCGTAGCCGTCGCCGAGCTCGGTCGGCGTGCCCGCGACCTTCTTGAACGCGGGCAGGCCGACGTACTCGTCGAGGTCGATCAGCAGCCCGGGGTGGGCGAGCCGGTCGCGGACCGCCGACAGGGCGGCGGGCAGCGCGGCGCGCAGCGGATCCCCGGCCGGCAGCCGGTGGGCCAGCCACGCGGCCGTGGCGACGGCCGTGACCAGCGACCGCCCGCCGAACCCGGTGCCCTGGCCGACGGGGTGGACGCGGTCGCCGCGCACCTCCCACTCCAGGTCCACGCTCAGCTCGGGAGCGGCGGCCGGGTCGAGCACCGCGCGCAGGGCGTGCGCCGGGTCGTCCCCGACGGTGCGCAGCGCGCGGGCGGCCTCGCCGAGCAGCCATTCGGGCAGGGCGAGCCGCCGCCCGACGCGCTCGTTCCACACCCGCGCGGCGGCGGCGGCGTCGGGGCCGTCGGTCCACAGGCGGGCCGGGTCGGCGGGCAGCAGGGCCGCCGTGACGGCCCGCCGCACGCCGGCGCCGAGGGCGCGCAGCTCGTCCTTGGCGACGGCGGCCTCGGCCACCTTCACGCCGATCGTCGCGCGGGCCTCCTTGTCGAGGAAGGTCCGCTCGTAGGTGTCCACCTGTGGGAACCCGGCCACGACCAGCCGCGCTGCGGTCCGGGAGACCCCGGTGAGCCGGGCGAACTCCTCGGCGGCGGCGTCGTGCCAGGGGGCCGGGCCGCGCGCGGCCAGCTCGGCGAGGAACGCCGCGAGCCAACTCGCCTCCCGGTCCCCGCCGACGGGCGGGGTGTCGCGGACGGTGTAGGGCGCGGGCACCTCGAACGCCCCGGCGGGATCGTGGCACAGCGCCGTCCATTCGAGGCCGTCGACGTCGGTCTCCCGCAGGTCGAGAAAGGCGACGAAGGCGCCGCCGCCCAGCGGCAGCACGCCCGAGAGCGAGCCGTCCGCCGGGGCGCCGTCCGCGCCCACCAGGTGCTCGCGCCTGAGCGTCACCGTCATGCGGCGCCAGCGGGACGAGCCGGCCGCGACCGGCAGGCCGCCGTCGCGCAGCTCGTCCAGCAGCACGCCCAGCGCGTCCCGGTGCTCGGCCGGGGTGGTCGGCGCCGCGCACCGGTACGCCACGGCGGCGCAGTGGTCGAGCAGGCGCTCCCACCGCAGGCCGGAGGCGGGCAGTCCGGGCAGGCGGAGGTGGTTGGCCACCTGCGGGCGGTCCTGCCCGGCGGTGACGGCCCGGCCCACCGCGCGGATCTGCTGGACGGCGGCGTCGGCGTTGTGGCGGTGGTAGCCGCGGCCGTCGCCGATGCCGTTGAGCGCCTCGTCCAGCAGCTGGTCGGCAGGCCCGGACGGCCCCCGCTCGGCGGCCGGGTCGCCGGCCAGCGCGCGGTTGAGGTTGGCCACGACGGTGCGCACCGCGTCCTGCTGGGTGGCGGCGAAGCCGACGATCCCGGCCACGCCCTTGACCAGCGCCTCGTGGGTGATGCCCGGCAGCAGCGCCCGGACGGCCGCCGCCAGGTCGGCGCCCTGGGACGCGGCCGCTTCGAGCAGGGCCGCGGCGGTCTCGCGGTCCGCGCGGCGCAGCGCCGCCGAGCCTTGGAGGTCGCGGGGGCGCAGGCAGTACCAGTAGCGCTCGGGTGGCAGGATGGGCGTGCCCGCGCCGAAGGCGCCCGGCTTGGAGTCGGTCCGGTACTCGGCCAGGACGACGCCGTCGGCGTCCACGAGGCTGATCCGGTAGCTGCCGCGCACGACGGCGCAGGCCCGATCCGTGCCGGGGAACGTCAGCACCCGCACCGGCACTCCGGCGCCCGGCGGCAGCGTCACCGAGATGCCGGACAGGTCCTCGGCGCGGTGGGAGCCGTCGGGCAGCTCGGCCACGCGCAGGCCGTACAGGCCGGCCACGGGGGCGCCGACCGGGGTGGGCTCGTCGGAGGGCGCGGGCAGCAGCCAGCCCTCGCCGGGGCGGACGTCCGGGGTGCCGGCGAGGAAGCCGGGCAGCGACTTCCTGCCGACGCCGCCGCCGGCGGGGTCGAACTCGTACCAGCCGCTGTCGTGCTCCGACCCCGACCAGATCCACGTCCAGAACGACGTGCCGTCGGTGAGCAGGTGCCGCTCGTCGGGGACGGCCGTGTCACCGGCGTGCAGCACGCCGTACCCGGTGGTGCGGCCGCCGCCGGGGACGGCCAGGCTGACCGGGTCGTCGCCCTGGTAGTAGTCCAGCCGCGTGCCCCGGCTCCGGTCTGTCCCGTCCAGGTCGCGCACCCGGTCGGCGGAGGTGTGCCAGTAGCCGCGCAGGCCGTTGGCGCGGTCGCGGGAGTCCCAGTAGACGAGCAGCTCGCCGTCCACGTAGTGGAAGCCGGGATCGCTCCAGGTGTCGTCCCTGGGGACGCGCAGGTCGTGGGTGAGCAGGACGCCGTCGGCCGAGAGCACCCGGGCCTGCGCGGTGCCCGCGACGACCAGATGGGGCCAGGCGTCGCAGACGACGAGGTCGTCGATGTCCTTCTCCGGCACGAGCTCGGTGGCGGCCTGCTCGAAGGCGGGCCAGCCCAGCTCGTCGATGACGCCGGAGCGCAGGGAGCGGGCCAGCACCCCGGCCACGTCGGCGTCGCTCACCGCCTGGCGCACCTCGTCCTCGGCCAGGGCCAGGGCCTCGCCGGGCAGCCAGGACAGGCGGCGCAGGGCGTCGGGCAGGTTGGGCAGGCCGGCGGCGGCCGAACGGCGGGCGACCAGGCGTACCCACTCGGTCAGCAGCGGACGCCCGCCCGGCGAGGCGGCCAGGGAGCGGACGGTGGCCCGGCCGACGTCGTCGGCGTCGAGGTAGTCGGCGCCGTGCCGGAAGGCGGTGTGGAAGCGGCCGTCGGCGGCCAGGGCGAGCAGGTCGCGCCGGTCGTCCTGCTCCGCCCAGTGCGTCAGCCGGAGCCGGGCGCCGGGGCCGGGGCCGGCCAGGGGGATGCCGAGGGCGAGCAGCAGGTCGATCAGGTCGGCGTCGTCGTCGACCGCGATCGTCTCGCCGGTCGCGGTCAGCTCGGCGCGCAGCCGGTCGGCCATGCGCTCGATCAGGGCGTGCAGCGCGGGCAGGTGCGGCGCGACGCCCCAGGCCCGCTGCCGCGCGGCGAGGAACCTGCGCAGCCAGCCGGCGGCGCCGTCGGCCGAGCGTTCCGGCTCGGGCACGTCGGTGTGCAGGCCGGCGGTCGCGCCCGCGCTCTGCAGGATGTCGAGCCAGATGCCCGGCAGCTCCCGGTCGCGGCTGTCGGGGATGACGTTCAGCAGCGTGCCCCGCAGCTCGGGCCGCTGCCTGGCCAGCGCCGCGACGGCCGGGGCGTGGGACTTCCACCAGCCGGTCGGGGCCTGCATGGCGGCCGGCAGCGCCAGCACCTCGGCCAGGTAGTCCTGCTCGGCCGCCGCGGCGTCCACGCCGGCGGCTCTGGCGAGCCTGCGGATGTCGGCGGCCATCTGCGCGGAGGGGGCGAGGCCGCCGGCGGTCCTGCGCACGCACAGCCGCGCGTACCTGTTCAGCGCCTCCTCGGCAGGCAGGCGGGCGGTCAGCTCCTTGGCGTACCCGGACAGCGCCTTGACCGGCAGCGCCCCGGCCAGCGCGAACTCCAGGAACACCGCGTCGAGCCGGTCGTCGTCCACGGCGAGGCCGTGCTGGGCCTCGGCCCGGCGGGCGGCGGAGAACAGCTGCCCGGCGTACTGGGCGTTGTCGGCCGCGGCGAACACGCGGGCGGCCTGCTCGTAGAAGGTCGGCAGGAAGTGCGGGACGGCCGCGGCGAGCTGCCCGGCCAGGCGCTGGTAGGCGTCGAGCGCCATCTTGGGCTTGGTCCTGGCCTGCCGGGCGACGCGCTCCAGCTCCGGCACGACGGCCAGGGCGTGGTGCCCGTCCTGCGGGTGGTGGACCAGCACCCATTCGGGGAAGCCGAGCGAGCGCCGCAGGCCCAGGCCGACCACCGCGGCCTCGCCCTCGGGGACCAGTCCGAGGAAGCCGCCCACCGCGTCCTCGGCGGCGCTCAGCTCCTCGGTGACCAGGCGGACGATCACCCGGTCGTCGAGGCCGGGGTGCCGGTAGGCGCGGGCGACCAGCGGCACGGCCCGCTCCCCCGCGCCCTCGGTGCCGGGCGGCAGCACCGCGCCGGCGTCGAGCAGTTCCTGTGCCTCGGCGTTCCGCGAGATGCCGGTCATGCGCCCTTCCCCTCTTCGACCTGGCGGCCGGCGTGCAGCGCGGCGGCCATCCTCATGCCTTCCGACCAGGCGACCGGGCCGACCTCGCGCAGCGTGAGCGTCCTGCCGTCCTGGTCGCGCCAGGTGAGATCGCCCGTGGACGTCTCGCTGTCCCAGTAGGGCTCGCCGATCCAGACGGCGGCCTCGGTGAGCCGGCCGGCGTCGCGCACCTGGCAGGTGGCGAAGCCGCCGGAGACGCGGTAGCCGAGCTGGGTGGCGCGGGCCGCCACGCCGAACCTGGAGGCGTACGTGCCGCCCGCGAAGTCCTTCACCTGGCGCACCCCTTCGCCCTGGTCGGCGGGCTTGCGCCAGATGGCCCGGTGGATCTGCTCGACCTTCTGCGTGATGCCCAGCTCGGCGGCGAACTCGCGCAGGTCGTCGAGGTCGGGCAGGAGCACCGGGTGCGGCAGCGTCACCGTGCGCGGGGCCAGCCTGACGGTCTCGCCGTCGAGGTTGACCATGCGCAGCTCGCCGGAGGCGGTCGCGTCGCGCAGGAAGCCCACCTCGTCGGGGTCGTCGCCGACGACCGCCACGTCACGCAGCGCCGTCTGCCACGCCTCGTCCGGCCACACCCGGGCGATCAGCTCGGTCGGGACGGGCAGCGAGGACACCATCCAGGCGTCCACGTGCGCCACGCAGGACGCGGCGTGCCGGTCGAGCCATTCGGCGAAGCGGCGCAGCCGGTCCGCCTCGGGGTGCTCGCGCACCGCCTTCGGCAGCGTCTTCAGCTGCCGCCCGGCCGAGCGGCCGGACGTGGCCCTGGCCGTGACCCGGCCCTCTATCAGGGCGACCTCGTACGCGTCGCCCGCCGCCAGCCAACCCAATTGCCGCCGCCTCTCCTCGTGCCGCCATGGCATGCGGCCATGCCGTCAGGCCATGGGAATGTGTCGTGGCGCGGATCTCCCGCCGCCACGTTGCGCGGAACGTTATCGGCGATCACTGACAAATGCCTACCGACTGCCCGACGGCCCGGTTACGGCGCCGGGTCTCCCCGGGGATCGGGGATGCGGTGATTTGCGTGCCTACCGCCTAAGGACCGTCCGCACCGCCTAAAGAGCAGGGCAGGATCGCCGCGCGCAGGCTACGGGCGCGGGCGGCGGGGGTAGGCCACTCCGGGCCGGGGCGCCGACCGGGGAGCGGGCGCGCGGCTCGCTCGACGGGGGGATGGCCGGTGAAAGTCGTCGTCGATCTGACGCGTTGCCAGGGGTACGGCCAGTGTGCCTTCCTCGCGCCCGACGTCTTCACCATGCGCGAGGAGTCCCTGCTGTACGACCTCGACCCCGCCGACGAGCGGCGCGAGCACGTGCTGCGCGCGGCGGCGGCCTGCCCCGTCCAGGCCATCCACCTCGACTGGACGGCCACCCGGCTCACGCCCGAGCCGCCCGGCCCGCCGGCGCGCGGGATGACCGACGGCCGCATCGTCATCGTCGGCGCGTCCCTGGCCGGGGCGCGGGCCGCCGGCGTGCTCAGGCGGGAGGGCTTCACCGGGTCGCTGACGGTGATCGGCGACGAGCCCGCCGAGCCGTACGACCGGCCGCCGCTGTCCAAGCAGGTGCTCATGGGGCAGGTGGCCCCCGACCACGTCATGCTGCCCCACCTGCGCGAGGTCGAGGCCGAATGGTTGTGGGGCACCCGGGCGACCGGCCTGGACGTGGCCGGCAAGCGCGTCCTGCTGGCCGACGGCCGCGAGGTGGGCTTCGACCGGGTGCTGCTGGCCACCGGCACCCGCGCCCGGCCCTGGCCGCACGAGGAGGAGGCCCGGCTGGCGGGCGTCCACACGCTACGCTCGATGCGGGACGCCGCCGGCCTGCGGGAGGCGCTGGCCGCCCGCCCCAACCGGGTGCTCATCCTGGGCGCCGGGTTCACCGGCAGCGAGATCGCCTCGGTCTGCCGCGAGCTGGACCTGCCCGTGACGGTCGTCGAACGCGGCCCGGCCCCGCTCGTCAACGCCCTCGGCGGCGTGATCGGCGACGTCGCCGCGCAGCTCCACCGCGAGCACGGCGTGGACCTGCGATGCGGCACCACGGTCACCTCGCTGGAGGGCGACGGGCAGGGGCGGCTGCGCGCCGCCCATCTGTCGGACGGCAGCACCATCGAGGCCGAGGTCGCCGTCGTCGCGCTCGGCTCGGTGCGCAACGTCGAGTGGCTGCTCGACTCGGGGCTGGCCGCCGGCGTGTGGGGCGTGGCCTGCGACGCCGGCTGCCGCGCCGTGGACACCAACGGCCTGGTGACCGACGACGTCTTCGTCGCCGGCGACATCGCCCGCTTCCCGCACCCGCTGTACCAGTACCAGTTCATGACGCTGGAGCACTGGGGGAACGCCGTCACCCAGGCCGAGATCGCGGCCCACAACATGGTCAGCGACCAGACCCACCGCTGGCCGCACCTGTCGGTGCCGGTGTTCTGGTCCAGCCAGTTCGGGGTCAACATCAAGTCGGTGGGCGTGCCCACCTTCGCCGACGAGCTCGTCGTCACCCAGGGCTCGACGGACGAGCGCCGCTTCGTCGCCGTCTACGGCTACAAGGGCCGGATCACCGCCGCGGTCACCTTCGACCAGGGCATGTGGCTGGAGTTCTACCAGCGGCTGATCGAGCGGGCCACGCCCTTCCCGCCCGCCTTCCGGCACGTGGACATGCGGGGGGAGGCGCGGCCCGTACCGGCCCGGGTGCCCGAGCGGCTGGTCGCGGCCGAGGGGGCGACGGTCGTGGTGACCGGGCACGACCCGGCCGAGCGGCGCGCCTCGCTGCTGCACGCGCCGCAGAGCTGACCCGGCAGGAACCCAAGGACAGGAGTGCAGGAGATGACCTCGGACGCCGCCATGCAGCGCATCCTCGACCCGGCCGGCCGCGCCGACCCCTACCCGTTCCTCGGGGAGCTGCGCCGCAACCCGGTGACGCGGCTGGCGGACGGCTCGTACGTCGTCAGCACGTACCGGGAGATCGTCGAGCTGCTGCACGACCCGCGGGTCAGCTCCGACCGGCGCAACCTGGCCGACGCGCCGGAGGAGCCGGAGCACGCGCCCGCCTTCATCAGGCTCGACCCGCCCGAGCACGACCGGCTGCGCCGCCTGACCATGCGCCACTTCGGCCCGCCGCACTCGCCGGGCGTGGTGGACGGCCTGCGCCCGATGATGCTGGCCACCACCACCGAGCTGATCGACGCCCTGGCCGGCAAGAACCGGGCCGACGTCGTGGACGAGGTCGCCTACCCGCTGCCGATCGCCGTCATCTGCCGGCTGCTCGGCGTGCCGGCCGAGGACGAGCAGCAGTTCCACGCCTGGGCCGACCAGATCGTCGAGACGCTCGGTCCGGGCGAGGAGAACCGCGCCGAGCGGGCCCGCGAGCGCCAGGCGGTGTCGCAGAACCTGGAACGCTACCTCGCCGGGCTGGCCGAGGCGCGGCGGCAGGAGCCGGGCGACGACATGTTGTCCGGGTTCGTCACCTACGAGGGCCCGGACGGCCGCATGACGCCGGAGGAGGTCGTCGCCACGTCCCTGCTGCTGCTCATCGCCGGGCACGAGACCACGATCAACCTCATCGCCAACGGCATGCTCACCGTGCTGCGCGACCCCATGCTGCTGGAACGCCTGCGCGCCGACCCCGACCTCGTCATCACCACGGTCGAGGAGCTGCTGCGCTTCGAGCCGCCCGTGCAGCTCGTCTCCTCCCGGGTCACCCTCGACGACGTGGTCGTCGGCGGCGTGACCATCCCGGCGGGCTCGCCCGTCGTGCTGGCGCTGGCGGCGGGCAGCCGCGACCCGGCCCACGTGCGCGAGCCCGACCGGTTCGACCCGTGCCGCCGGCCGAACGAGCACCTGGGGTTCGGGGGCGGCGTCCACTACTGCTTCGGCGCGCCGCTGGCCCGGCTGGAGGCGCAGGTCGTGCTGGGCGAGCTGGTGCGCCGGGTGCGGAATCCGCGGCTGGTCGCCGACCCGCCGCCGTACCGCCCCAGCCCGGTGCTGCGCGGCCCCCGCCACCTCCTGATCGACTACGACGGCATCGCCCCCGCCTGACCCGGCCGCGTTCCGCCGGGTCGTGACGTTGATCTGTGACTTCGTGTGCAGTTGAATGAGCGGGTGCGTGCTGGGCGGGTGGTGTCTCCTGTTCTGGTTGGGCGGGAGAAGGAGCTCGCCCGGCTCGTCGCGCTGGTCGCCGGGGCGCCCGCCGTGGCCGTCGTCGAGGGCGAGGCCGGCATCGGCAAGTCCAGGCTGACGGCCGAGCTGCTCGGCGGTCCCGCGGTGGCGGGCCTGCGGGTGCTGAGCGGGGCCTGCGTGCAGATCAGGGAGCCGTTCCCGCTGGGTCCCGTCGTCGAGGCGTTACGCGGACGGGCGGCCGAGCTGGACGGCGCGGCGCTGTCGCCGGTCGCCGGGGCGCTGCGCGAGCTGCTGCCCGAGCTGGCCGGGGTGCTGCCGGAGACGCCGCCGCCGCTCGACGACCGGGCGGCCGAGCGCCACCGCGTCTTCCGCGGCCTCGCCGAGGTGCTGACCGCGCTCGGCCCCGCCGTCCTGGCGGTGGAGGACCTGCACTGGGCCGACGGGCAGACGGTCGAGTTCCTGACGTACCTGATGTCCGTGCTGCCGGTGCTGCCCGGCGCGTTGCGGGTGGTGCTGACGTACCGCAGCGAGGAGGCGTCCGGGGCGGTGCGGGCGATCACGGCCCGCGCCCCCGACACGATCACGGCCGAGCACCTGGTGCTGCCGCCGCTCGACGCCGCCCAGACCCGGGTGATGGCCTCGGCGATCCTCGGGGCCGAGGAGGTGACGGCCGAGTTCGCCGAGCACCTGTGCGGGCGGGCGTCCGGCCTGCCGCTGGCCGTGCAGGAGCTGCTGGCGCTGCTGCGCGACCGCGGCACGCTGATCCGGTGGGAGGGCGGCTGGGCGCGGCGAGCGCTGGAGGAGCTGGACGTGCCGAGCGGCGTGCGCGCCTCGGTGCAGGAACGGGTGGCCCGGCTCTCCCCCGGCGCCAAGGAGGCGGCCGAGCGGGCCGCCGTGCTGCAGCTCCCGGTGCCCGTCGCCCTGCTGTCGGGGCCCGACGTCGGGGCGATCGACGAGGTGCTCGGCTCCGGGCTGTTCGCCGACACCGGCGGCCTGGTCGGGTTCCGCCACGTGCTGGCGGCGCAGGCGGTCTACGAGGCGATCCCGCTCGGCCGCCGGCAGGCCCTGCACGCCGCCGCCGCCGACACCGTACGGCAGCTGCGCCCGGTGCCGCTGGGCCGGCTGGCCCACCATCTGCGCCAGGCCGGCCGGGCCGGGCAGTGGGTGGCGGCCGCGATCGAGGCGGCCGAGCAGGCGTCCCGGCTGGGCGACGACGCGGAGGCCGCCCGCCTGCTGGAGGACGTCCTGCGCGGCGCCGACCTGCCCGCCGCCCGGCGGGCCGAGCTGACGGTGAAGCTGGGCTGGGCCGCGCTGGAGCTGCTGCGCCCGCCGCCGGTCGCCGACCTGGTCACCGGCGCGCTGGAGCAGGACGTGCCGCCCCCGGTGCGCGGCCACCTGCGCCTGCTGCTCGCGCTGCACCTGGAACGCACCCGCACCGACGGCGCCCGCATCGGCGAGGCGTTCGCGCGGGCCGCCGACGACCTGGCCGGCGAGCCGGGCCTGGCGGCGTGGGCCATGGCGGGGGTCGGCCGCCCGCCCAGCGGCCTGCCGCCGGAGGAGAGCAGGCAGTGGCTGGAGCGGGCTCTCGCGACGCTGCCCGCGGTCGCCGACCCGGCCATGCGGATGCTGGTGCTCGGCAAGATCGCGATGATCTTCGTGGTGATGGGCGACCCGCGCTGGGCCGTGCTCGCCGACGACCTGCTGCGGGAGACCGGCGGACGGCCGCTGCTGCGCCGCGAGGTCAACGCCTACCGCTCCATCGGGGGCGCGGCCCTGTTCAGCGGGCACCACCGGCGGGGCCGCCGCCTGCTGACCGCGGCGGTCGAGGAGGGCGCCGAGCCCGACCTGCGCGAGCGGCTGGAACTGCGCTGCCTGGTGAACCTGGCCGCGGCCGACTACTTCGAGGGCTCCTGGCAGGGCCTGCCGGCCAGGCTCCAGGAGCTGCGCGACCAGTTCGGCGACGAGCCGCACGAGCGCATCCTCGTCGACATCGTGACCGCCTGCCTGGCCGTGGTGCAGGGCCGCCAGGAGGCCGCGCTGCCGTCGTTGCTCGACGCCGCGGCCGAGGCCCGTACCCGGGGGCAGTACGACGACCTGGTGCTGCCGCTGGCGATGTCGCTGCGGCTGAGCGCGGCGCGGGGCGAGCCGGCGGCGGCGATCGAGGCGGCCGTCGAGGCGGGCCGTCACTGGGAGGCGAGCGAGTTGTGGCCGGTGGCGGTCCGCGCGCTGCCCGCGCTGACCGAGGCGCTGCTCGTGGCGGGCCGTCCCGGGGAGGCCGCCGACGTCGTCGCGCGGCACGCCGCCCGGCTGGCCGGGCGCGACGCGCCGCTGGCCGGGCCCGCGCTCGCGCAGGCCCACGGCCTGCTGGCGGCCGCCGGCGAGCAGTGGGCGCGGGCCGCGGCCGAGTTCACGGCCGCCGCCGACGCCTACGAGACGGTCCCGGCGCGGTACGAGGCCGCGCAGGCGAGCGAGCAGGCCGCCGCCTGCCTGTTCGCCCTCGACGATCCCGAGGCCGCCGTCCGGCTCGGGCGGGCCGTCGCGGTGTACGCCGGCCTCGGGGCGCGCTGGGACCTCGACCGCGCGACCGGGCTGGGCCGCAGGTGGGGCGTCCGCCCGGCGGCGCAGAGCGCGCCCGCGCAGGCGGGGAACGACCACGCCCTGTCGGCCCGGCAGGAGCAGGTGGCCCGGCTGGCGGCCGAGGGGCTGACCAACCAGGAGATCGCCAGGGAGCTGTTCCTGTCGCCGAAGACGGTGGACAAGCACGTCAGCGCGGCCATGCGCAAGGTGGGGGCGCGGTCGCGGACGGAACTGGCCCGCCACCTCCTCCCCAGCGACTGACCCCCAAAATGGGGATTTTTCCCCATAGGGCACCCCATACCCCACCCCCTACGTCTGCCACGACACTTTCGGCATGTCCGACACCATCCACGACCCCGACCGGCCGGACCCGGACGACCCGGCCCCCGACGTCCCCTCCCCGCACGAGGAGACCCCGGAGCCCCCCCGCCCGCCGGACGGCTTCGAACCCGTCTGACCCTTCCTGACGGCTTCGCACCCGTCTGGCCTCTCCCGGACGGCCATGACCCCGTCCGCACCCCTTACGGACGGTTCCTCCTGCCGGGCCATGAGCCCGCCGCCGTCCGAACCCCTCCCCCGCCAGAAAGGCCACCATGGCACTGCCCCGCCCCCCGCTGGCGCGCCGGACAGGCGTCCTGCTGACCGCGGTCACCGCGCTCGCCGGCGTGCTGACCGCCGGACCGGCGACCGCCGCGACACCGGACACCCCCGCCCCCGGCGCCCCCGCCACCCCGGCCGCCCCCACCGCGCCCGCAGCGCCCGCGCAGGCCGCCAAGGACGTCACCCTGTCCGGGGTGCGCGCCCAGAAGGTCGTCGTCACGCTGATCACGGGTGACAAGGTCCAGCTCACCCGGAACGCCGCCGGCCGCTACCGCGTCGAGCCGGCCCCCGGCACCCGCCAGGACGGCCGCCGCATCAACCTGTTCACCCAGTTCACCCCGGACGGCGTCTTCGTGCTGCCGGACGACGCGGTCTCCGCCGTCCAGGCCGGGCTGGTGGACAGGCGGCTGTTCGACGTCAAGTACCTGGCCGAGAACGGCTACTCCGACGAGGTGGCCAAGCGGCTGCCGGTCATCGTGCAGTACCCCGGCGACCAGGCCGAGGCCGCGGTCAGGCGCTCGGCCGCCGCCGTCCCGGCCAGCGAGCCCACCCGGACGCTGGAGAGCATCCACGCCTCCGCCCTCGACGTCACCAAGGCCGAGGCGGGCGCGTTCTGGGAGGCGGTGCGCGGCGGGCGGCCCGCCGGCGAGGGCCTGGCCAAGCCGCCCGGCACGCTGCGCGGCGGCATCGCCAAGCTGTGGCTGGACGCCAAGGTCAAGGCCGACCTGGACGTCAGCGTCCCGCAGATCGGCGCCCCCAAGGCGTGGGAACGCGGCCAGGACGGGACCGGCGTGAAGATCGCCGTCCTGGACACCGGCGCCGACACCGGCCACCCCGACCTGGCCGGCCGGATCGCCGACAGCAAGTCGTTCGTCCCCGACCAGCCCGTCCAGGACGGGCACGGGCACGGCACCCACGTCGCCTCGACCATCGCCGGCACCGGCGCGGCCTCGGGCGGCAGGTTCAAGGGCGTGGCCCCGGGCGCGCAGCTCGTCGTCGGCAAGGTGCTCGACAACACCGGCTCCGGCCAGGAGTCGTGGATCATCGAGGGCATGGAGTGGGCCGCGCGCAGCGGCGCCAAGGCCGTCAGCATGAGCCTCGGCGGCCCGCCCAGCGACGGCACCGACCCGCTCAGCCAGGCCGTGAACGACCTGACCGCCGAGACCGGCACGCTGTTCGTGGTCGCCGCGGGCAACCTGTACGAGGCCGAGACGATCAGCATGCCCGGCGCGGCCGACGCCGCGCTGACCGTGGCCGCCGTGGACAAGAGCGACAAGCTCGCCGCGTTCTCCAGCCGCGGGCCGCGTCCCGGCGGCGGGCTCAAGCCGGACATCGCCGCGCCCGGCGTGGACATCGTGGCCGCGCGGGCGGCCGGCACCGCCATGGGCTCCCCGGCGGACGACCACTACACCGGCGCCTCCGGCACCTCCATGGCCACGCCGCACGTGGCCGGCGCGGTCGCGATCATGGCGCAGCGGCACCCGGACTGGACGGCCCAGCAGCTCAAGGCCGCCCTGATGTCCACCTCCACGGACGACGGCTTCACCGTCTACGAGCAGGGCGCCGGCCGGGTGGACCTGGACCGCGCGACCCGGCAGCAGGTGTTCGCGACCAGCGGCGGCGTGGACTTCGGCCTGCTGGAGACCGGCAGCGCGGCGAAGACCGCCGAGATCTCCTACCGCAACCTGGGCGACCGGCCCGTCACGCTCACGCTGAAGGCGGCGATGGGCGCCGCGAAGCCGGTCCTCGCCGACGCGACGCTGACCGTCCCCGCCGGCGGCACCGCCGCCACCACCGTCACCCTGGACCCGGCCGAGCTGCCCGTCGGCACCTACAGCGGGGCCGTGACGGCCGAGGCGGACGGCGTCCGGCTGACCACGCCGCTCGGCGCGGTGCGGGACGTCCCCAAGTACGACCTGACCATCCACACCGTGGACCGGGACGGCAAGCCGCGCACCCCGTCGGCCATGAGCGTCCTGGACGTCGACGGCAACAAGGGCGAGCTCGGCCCCAACCGCATCGACGACGTGGGCCTGGTGGTGAGCCGGGTCCCGGCCGGCACCGTCAGCCTGCTGCAGGTGCTCGACTGGGTGGACGCCGACGACCGCGCCAACCGGGCCTGGCTGTTCGAGCCCGAGCTGACCGTCACCGGCGACACGGAGATCACCCTCGACGCCCGCAAGGCCACCGAGGTCAGCTTCGGCGCGCCGAAGACCGCGCAGCCGCTGAACAACACCTACGACGTCTTCTTCCAGCGCTCCCTGCCCAACGGCAAGGTCTTCGGCGGCACGCTGCTGTCCGGCCGCCCGCTCGGCGGCTGGGAGAAGGTGTGGGCGCTGCCGACGAAGAAGGTCACCAAGGGCGGCTTCCGCTTCGCCGGCCAGTGGGAGCTGGGCGTTCCCGAGGTCACCATGACCATGCGCACGCCGAGGCGCACGACCCTGCACCCGGTCTCCCGGGTCCACACGATCGACTCCGGCGAGATCCACCCGGGGTACGTCCCGTTCGAGGGCACCAAGGACCTGCGGGTGGTCGACGCCGGCAAGGGCCGTCCCGAGGACCTTGTGGGCAAGGACCTGCGCGGCGCGCTCGTGCTGATCGACGCCGAGCCCGCCGAGGGCATCTTCGGGGTGGCGTGCGGCCTCCAGATCGAGCGGGTGGGCCCGATCAGGGACGCGGGCGCCGCGGGCGTCCTGGCCTTCAACGAGAAGGCGTCCCTGTGCCCGATCCCGCTGCCCATCTCGCAGAAGCCGTTCAGCGGCCCGTTCCAGCCGGTCGGCATCCCCGTCGCCTACGTCTCCAACGCCGAGGGCCGCAAGATCCGCGGGGAGGCCGGCCGGGGCGCGGTGACCGTCCGGGTCGAGGGCACGCCGAACACGCCGTACTCGTACGTGTTCCGGCCGTCCGTGGACGGGCGCGTCCCCGCCTCGATGCGGTACGAGGTGACCGAGCGCCGGCTCCACCAGGTCGACCTCGACGTGCACGCCGGGCCGTACACGAAGTACATGAACTGGCGGGCCTCGTGGCGGACCGACGACATCTCCTACACGACGACCAACACCAACATCCTGCAGTGGCCGGTCCCGCTGCCCGAGCGCAGGACGCAGTGGGTCTGGCCGCTCGACCCCGAGCTCGTGAGCGAGGCGGGCCTGTCCGCGCTGGTCGCGTCCGCGCCCGGCGAGGAGGTCCAGGAGACCCGCTACCGGCACGAGGTGTTCGACCGGCCCGGCACCACCGTCCAGAAGTGGTTCGCCACGCCGAGCACGCCGGGCGCCTCGACGGCCTCCGACAAGCTGTACGCGCTCGGCGGCCCCGCGGACGCGCCCCCGCTCAAGCAGCTCGTGATCGGCGTGCCGTGCGCGATCTGCGTGCACGACGGCAACCTGTGGGTGACGCCGTCCATGGTCAACGGGGTCGGGGACCGGCGTGACGACGGCGTCGCGTTCGGCGACCTGATCCCCCAGTACGAGCTGCACCTGTACCGCGACGGCAAGGAGCTGCCGAACGCCCCGCTGCCGGGCTTCGACACGCTGCCGCGCTACCCGCTGCCCAAGGAGCCGGGCGCCTACCGGCTGACGGCCAGGAACGCCCTGTCGGACATCGAGTGGACGTTCACCGCGCCGCCGTCCAAGGAGCAGCTCAGGCCGGGCGCCAACTGCTACGCCTGGTTCGTCGACGGGCTGGTCGAGCAGTGCCGCACCACCCCCGCGGTCTACGTCAGCTACGACCTCGGTGACACCCTGTCGGCCGGCAACACCGTCGCGGCCGGGCGCAGGCACACGTTCGAGCTGGAGGCCTACCACGGGCCGTCGGCGGCGAGGATGCCGGCGATCGCGGGCGTGCGGCTGTGGACCAGCACCGACGACGGCGCCACCTGGCAGCCCGCCGACCTCCGGCGGGGCCGGGACGGTGTCTACACCGCCGGCGCGAAGTACCCGGCCTACCGCGCCACCAAGGGCGCGGTGAGCCTGAAGGTGGAGGCGTGGGACGCGGCGGGCAACCGCCTCAGGCAGACCACCCTGCGCGCCTTCAACCTCCGCTGACCCCGGCGACCGCGGCCGCCTGGTGGGCGGCCGCGGTCTCCTCCCCGCTCCCCGGCAGGCCGTACGGCGGTGCGCGGCCCGTTCCCCTGCCGGTGTGCTCATGGCGGTACGGTGAGCACCCGGCGGCGTACGGCCACCGGGACGGAAAGCGAAGGGAACCCCGCGCCATGAACGCCACCGGACGGGACAAGGGCCCGGCGGCGGCCTGGCGGCGGGCCCGCGACCGGCACGGCTGGCTCGACCACCTGTCCCGCGCCGTGCTGCGCTACGACAAGGCCGACGGCGGCCGGTTGTCGGCGGCCCTGACCTACTACTCCTTCTTCGCCACCTTCGCCCTGGCCCTGCTGGCGTTCGGCATCCTCGGCCACGTCATGGACGACCCGACGGTCCTCGCCACGGTCCAGCACTACCTGAGCGAGAACTTCCCGCGCCTCGACGTCCAGGCGTTACGGGAGGCCGGGGGCACGGCCGGCGCGGTGGCCTTCGTCGCGCTGCCGATGACCGGGCTGTTCTGGATGGACACCCTGCGCTCGGCCACCCGGGCGATGTGGGGGCTGGAGGAGTATCCGGGGCGGTTCTTCCTGCGCCAGCTCATCGACCTGGGCGTGATGGCCGGGCTCGGGATGCTGCTCGCCCTGTCGCTGGCCGTCGCCTTCGCCGCCGAGCGGCTGCTGACCTGGCTGGCCGTGCTCACCGTGGGCGTCGAGGCCCTTCCGGCCCAGTGGGTGCTCACCGCGGCCGGGATCGTGCTCGGCCTCGGCGTGAACACGCTGCTGGCGATGGCGCTGCTGACCGCGCCGCCCCGGCTGCGGGTGCCGCTGCGCCGCGTGATCGGCCCGGCGCTGGTGATCACCGCCGGGCTGGAGATCCTCAAGACGATCGGGCAGGTCTACGTCAACCTCACCGCGGCCAATCCCGCCTACCGGGTGGTGGCGGGCGCGGCGGGCATGCTGCTGTTCCTGAAGGTGCTCAACCAGCTCATCCTGTTCGCCACCGCCCTGACGGCGACCGGCACGTCGGGCCACGTCAAGGATCTGGCCGTGCGGCGGGCCCGTTGACAGGGTAACCAACCAAGCGCATGCTCGTTTCGGCGAGGGGGCCGACCGGCTCTCCCCTGTCGAAGGGATCACCGATGCGACCAGCCTCACCGGCCTCCGACGACCTCACCCCCCGCGGCCGCAGCCGCCGTACCCTGCTCATTGCGGGCGGGATCCTGGTCACCGGCGCGGCGCTCGGCCAGGACCCGGCCTACGCCGAGGCCGACTACGACGTGGTGGTGGTCGGCTCCGGGGCCGCCGGGATGACCGCCGCCCTCACCGCCGCCAAGCGCGGCCTGAGCACCGTCGTGCTGGAGAAGGCGCCGACGTTCGGCGGGTCGGCGGCGCGGTCGGGGGCGGGCATCTGGATCCCGT
Organism: Nonomuraea sp. NPDC049624; assembly: GCF_040675255.1. Lineage (NCBI taxonomy): Bacteria > Bacillati > Actinomycetota > Actinomycetes > Streptosporangiales > Streptosporangiaceae > Nonomuraea > Nonomuraea sp. NPDC049624. Next base: position 706,559 of record NZ_JBFAOR010000006.1, read on the forward strand.
GCAACGAGGTGATCCTGGCCGCCGGGGTGCCGGACACGCCCGCCAAGGCGGCGGCGTACCTGGCGCGGGTGGTGGGCGACACCGTCCCGGCCGCGCGGCAGCAGGCGTTCCTGGACGCGGGACCGCAGATGATCTCGTTCGTGACGCGCAACAGCCCGCTGCGCTTCCGGTTCATGGAGGGGTACTCCGACTACTACCCGGAGTTCCCGGGCGGGATGCCGAACGGCCGGTCCATCGAGCCCGACCAGTTCGACGGCAACCTCCTCGGCCCGGAGCTGGCCCGGCTGAACCCGCCGTACATGGCGACCCCGGCGGGCATGGTCGTCTTCAGCGCCGACTACAAGTGGCTGACGCTCGCCCTGGTCAACCCGAAGGGCGCGGAGGTGTCGGCGGCGTGCCTGCTGCGGGGCACGCAGGCGGCGCTGCGCGGCGAGAAGCCGCTGACCATGGGACAGGCGCTGGCCGCCGGGCTGCGTGCCGGGCTGCTGGCCGCCGGGGTGCCGGTGTGGCTGAACACCCCGCTGCTCGGCCTGCACGTCGAGAGCGGCCGGGCGGCCGGCGTCGTCACCCCGGCCGGGGTGGTCAGGGCCAGGCGCGGGGTGATCGTCGCATCGGGCGGGTTCGAGCACAGCGCGGCGATGCGGGCCGAGTTCCAGCGCCAGCCCATCGGGACGAGCTGGACGGTCGGCGCCAAGGAGAACACCGGCGACGGCATCGAGGCCGGCGAGCAGGCCGGCGGCGCGCTGGACCTGATGGACGACGCCTGGTGGGGGCCGGTGATCCCGCTGCCCGGCGAGCCGTACTTCTGCCTGGCCGAGCGGACCCTGCCGGGCTGCGTGATCGTCAACGGCGCCGGCCGGCGCTTCGTCAACGAGGCCGCGCCCTACAGCGACGTCGTGCACGTCATGTACGACCGCAACACCCCGTCCGACCCGCACATCCCCGCCTGGCTGATCATCGACCAGCAGTACCGCAACAAGTACCTGTTCAAGGACATCGCGCCGCTGCTGCCCTTCCCCGACTCCTGGTACGACAGCGGCGCCGTGTTCAGGGCCCCGACGATCGAGCAGCTCGCCCGCAGGATCGGGGTGCCGGAGGCCGCCCTGCGCGCCACGGTCACCCGCTTCAACGGGTTCGCCCTGGCCGGGCGGGACGCCGACTTCCACCGCGGCGACAGCGCCTACGACCACTACTACGCCGACCCGTACGTCCGGCCGAACCCGTGCCTGGCGCCGCTCTGGCTGCCGCCGTTCTACGCCTTCAAGATCGTCCCTGGCGACCTGGGCACCAAGGGCGGCCTGCGCACCGACGCCCGCGCGCGCGTCCTGCGCGCCGACGGCTCGATGATCCCCGGCCTGTACGCCGCCGGGAACGCCAGCGGCGCCGTCATGGGCCACAGCTACGCGGGCTCGGGCTCGACCATCGGACCGGCCATGACCTTCGGCTACGTGGCCGCGAACGACCTGGCCGGCGGCTGACCGTCAGTCGGCCGTGTAGCTGATCGACCGGACGTCGTAGCCCCTCGCCGCGGAGCCGCGGACGTGCATGAACATCGCGCCGCCCTCGTAGGACCAGGCGCACGCGTAGCCCTTCGGCTCCTTGGCGCAGCCCTGGAAGTGGTGGGTGACGCCGCGCGGGTCGTATGTGACCCGGAACAGCGTCCGCACCGCGCCCTCGGCGCCGACCTCCAGGGCGGCGTACCGGTCGCCGCGCCGCCAGGCGGCGAACAGGCGCCCGGCCGCGTCGGACGGCCGCACGACGTGCCGGGACAGGTAGACCTTGGTGACCTTGGAGCCGGTCACGGTCATCGCGATGCCGTTGAGGCCGCCGGGCACGCGCACGCTGGTGTGCACGTACCGGCACACGCCGCGCGAGCAGCCGTCGAACCGGTCGGGCGCGCGGTAGGCGTAGCCGAAGATCGTGCGCACCGCGGCGGGGGTGGCGACCCCGGCCGCGGCGGCGCGGTCGCCGGCCAGCCACGCGCGGAACAGCTTGCCCGCCACCTTGCCGGGCGCGGGCGCGGCGGCGAGCGCGGGAGCGGCCGGGAGGCCGAGCGTCAGCGTGGCGGTCGCCGCGAGGGCGGCGCCGCCGAGAAGCAGTCGTCTGGACACGCCCCCGACGTTAGGACCCATCCCTTGCGCAGGGATTGCTCCCGACTTGCAACCCTTACCCCCGCACACCGGCGGCGCAGCGGGCGGACGGCCGTCGCGCCGGCCGCGCACCGGGGCGGCTGCTCAGCGTGACGAGCTGTTCACGGATGACAAGCGGGGATCGTACAGTGTCAGGATGACGGTCGAGATCACGTGGTCGCGGCGGCGCGCGGCGACCGGCCGGGGCTCGCCGTCGCCCGCGCACATGACGTAGCCGTCATCCTCACGGACGAGAAGGACCACCCCCATGGCTCAGATCAGTCCCCCCAGCCCGCCCGAGGCCGGCAGCGGCCAGCCCAGCCTGAAGCGCGTGATGGGCCCCGGCCTGTTGCTGCTGTTCATCGTCGGCGACATCCTCGGCACCGGCATCTACGCCCTGACCGGCCAGGTCGCCGGCGAGGTGGGCGGCGCGGCCTGGCTGCCCTTCACGATCGCCTTCGTCGTCGCGCTGATCACCGCCTGCTCCTACCTGGAGCTGGTCACCAAGTATCCGGAGGCCGCGGGCGCCGCCCTCTACGTGCACAAGGCGTTCGGCAAGCACGCGCTGACGTTCCTGGTGTGCTTCGCGGTGATGTGCTCGGGCATCACGTCGGCGTCGGCGGCCTCGCGGGCCTTCGCCGCCAACCTCGCCACCGGGTTCGGCCTCGACGCGGGCAACGGCGTCATCCTGCTGATCGCCGTGGCGTTCATGCTGCTGATCCTGGCCGTCAACCTGCGCGGCGTCGGCGAGAGCGTCAAGCTCAACGTCGTGCTCACCGCGGTCGAGCTGTCGGGGCTGCTGATGGTCATCGTGCTCAGCGGGTACTTCATCTCCGGCGGCCACGCCGACTTCTCCCGCGTCGTCGCCTTCGAGACGCCCGCCGACAAGGGCGTGTTCCTGGCCGTCAGCGCCGCGACGTCGCTGGCCTTCTTCGCCATGGTCGGCTTCGAGGACTCCGTCAACATGGCCGAGGAGACCAAGAACCCGACCCGGATCTTCCCGCGCATGATGTTCGCGGGCATCGGCATCACCGGGGTGATCTACGTCCTCGTGTCGATCTGCGCGGTCGCCGTCGTCCCGGTCGGGCAGCTCGCCGCCAGCGAGACGCCGCTGGTCACGGTGGTCCAGACGGCGGCCCCGGGCGTGCCGATCGCCTCGCTGCTGCCGTTCATCTCGATGTTCGCCGTCGCGAACTCGGCGCTGATCAACATGCTGATGGCCAGCCGGCTGCTGTACGGCATGAGCAAGCAGGGCGTGCTGCCGCCGTTCCTGTCGGCGGTCCACGCCACCCGGCGCACGCCGCACGCGGCGATCCTGTTCACCACGGTGATCGCCGTCGGCCTCATCACGTTCGTCTCGCTGGTCCCCGACAGCCCGGTGGTGGCGCTGCTGGGCGGCACGACCTCGCTGCTGCTGCTGGCCGTCTTCGCGGCGGTCAACGTGGCGGTCCTCGTCCTGCGCCGGGACGTCACCGGCGCCGAGCACTTCAACGCGGGCCGCGTGCTGCCCGTCGTGGGCACGGTAACCTGCCTCTACCTGGTGCTGCCGTGGTCCTCCGGGCGTCCGGCGGGCCAGTACGAGATCGCCGGGATCCTGCTGGTGATCGGCGTGGTCCTCTGGGCGGCGTCCTGGTCGTCGGCCAGGCGCAGGGCGGCCCGGCGACCTTAAGCCCGGCGGAAGCGGACCGTAAGCATGCTCCGGCACGCTGGGAACCACACAGAGCGGAACCGGAAAGGACATCTCACATGCGCAAGGTCAAGCTGCAGCTCCAGATCACCACGGACGGCTTCGTGGGCGGACCCGGCGGCGAGATGGACTGGGTCACGTTCCCCTGGACCGACGACATCAACGCGCACGTCGCGGCGATCTGGGAGCCGGTCGACACGATCGTGCTGGGCCGCAAGCTGGCCGAGGGCTTCATCCCGGCCTGGGAGTCGCGGCCGGCGGGCGAGACCGAGGAGGGCATCGACAAGATGATCAACACTCCGAAGGTCGTCATCTCCCGCAGCCTCACCGAGTCGCCCTGGAAGAACGCCGTCGTGGCGGGCGGCGACCCGGCCGAGACCGTCGGCGAGCTGAAGGCGAAGCCCGGCGGCGACGTGATGGTGGCCGGCGGCGCCTCGATCGGCAGGCAGCTGATCTCGCGGGGGCTGATCGACGAGCTGCACCTGTTCGTCAACCCGGTCGCGATCGGGGCCGGGCTGCCGCTGTTCCCGGCGGGCGAGGGTTACCACCGGCTGCGCCTGGTCGGCGCGCGCGCGTTCGACTGCGGTGTGGTGGGCCTGCACTACGAGCCGGAACGGTCCTGAGCCGTCCGCCCTTCACCGTGGCGGGCCGTGAACCGCGGAAGGCGAAAGAGAGCACGTGCCCGGGAATGGCCTCCCGGGCACTTCGCTTTTTGGTCAGAACGTTCCTGACCAGGAGATAGTCCGTCCGTCAACGACGGCGAAAGCGAAGGCCCGGGAGAATGGCGGTCAGTCCACCTCGACGGCGGCCTGGGCGAACTGGGCGGAGTAGAGGCGGGCGTAGGCGCCGCCCGCCGCCAGGAGGGCCTCGTGGGTGCCCTGCTCGACGATTCGGCCCTCCTCCATGACCAGAATGAGGCTGGCGTCGCGGATCGTGGACAGGCGGTGGGCGATCACGAAGCTGGTCCGGCCCTCGCGCAGCGAGCTCATCGCCCGCTGGATGAGCACCTCGGTACGCGTGTCGACCGAGCTGGTGGCCTCGTCCAGGATGAGGATCGCCGGCTCGGACAGGAACGCGCGGGCGATCGTGATGAGCTGCTTCTCCCCCGCGCTGACCGTGGCGCCCTCCTCGTCGATCACCGTGTCGTAGCCGTCGGGCAGCGTGTGCGCGATGCGGTCGACGTGGGCGGCGCGGGCGGCGGCCTCGATGCGCTCGCGGCTGGCGCCCTCGGCCCCGTAGCCGATGTTCTCGGCGATCGTGCCGCCGAACAGCCAGGTGTCCTGGAGCACCATGCCGATGTCGGCGCGCAGCTCCTCCCTGGACATCTCGGCCGTGTCGACGCCGTCGAGGGTGATGCGGCCGCCGGTCACCTCGTAGAAACGCATGATGAGGTTGACCAGCGTCGTCTTGCCCGCTCCCGTGGGGCCGACGATGGCCACGGTCTGGCCGGGCTCCACGGTCAGCGAGAGGTTCTCGATCAGCGGCCGGTCGGGGGCGTAGCGGAAGGAGACGTTCTCGAACGCCACGCGCCCCCGCAGCTCGGCGGGACGGGCCGGCTCGGCCGGCTCGGCCGACTGCTCGGGCGCCTCCAGCAGCTCGAAGACCCGCTCGGCCGAGGCGACGCCCGACTGGACGAGGTTCGCCATGCCGGCCACCTGGGTCAGCGGCTGGCTGAACTGCCGGGAGTACTGGATGAACGCCTGCACGTCGCCCAGCGAGATCGCCCCCGACGCCACCTTGAACCCGCCGACGACGGCGACCAGCACGTAGTTGACGTTGCCGATGAACATCATCGCCGGCTGGATGACGCCGGAGATGAACTGGGCGCGGAAGCTGGAGGCGTACAGGGCCTGGTTGTGCTCCTCGAAGGTGGCGGCGGCCTCCTGCTGGCGGCCGAAGACCTTGACCAGGGTGTGGCCGCCGTACATCTCCTCGATGTGGCCGTTGAGCTTGCCGGTGGACGACCACTGCTTGACGAACTGCGGCTGCGACCGCTTGCCGACCACGGCGGTGACGTAGACCGAGACGGGCACCGTGACCAGGGCGATGAGCGCCAGGACCGGCGAGATCCAGAACATCACCACCAACACGCCCACGACGGTCAGCACCGAGGAGATGAGCTGGCTCATGGTCTGCTGGAGGGTCTGGGCGATGTTGTCGGTGTCGTTGGTGGCGCGGCTGAGGATCTCGCCGCGCGGCTGACCGTCGAAGTAGCTGAGCGGCAGCCGCGCCAGCTTGGCCTCGATCCGCTCGCGCAGCCGGGACGCCGCCCGCTGGACGATGGTCGTCGTGAGCCGGAACTGCGCGATGCCGAGCAGCGCCGCCACCACGTAGATCGCCAGCACCCAGCCCAGGACGTGGGCCAGGGCGGTGAAGTCGATGCCCTGGCCGGGCACGACGTTCATCGAGGCGACCATGTCGGCGAAGTTGGCCTCGCCCTTGGCCCGCAGGCCCGCCACGGCCTGCTCCTTGGTGAGCCCGGGGGTCAGCCGGGCGCCGATGATGCCGGAGAAGATCAGGTCGGTGGCGTGGCCGAGGATCTTGGGCCCGGTGACGGTGAGCGCGACGCTGGCCGTGCCGAGCGCCAGCACGACGCCGAGCATCGCGCGTTCGGGCCGCAGCAGGCGCAGGATCCTGCGCAGCGTGCCGCCGAAGTCGAGCGCCTTCTCGGCCGGCCCGGCCATCATCCTGCCCGGCCCGAAGGCGGGCTGCGGGCGGCGCGCGGGTGCCTGGGCGGTCATGCCGCGGCCTCCTGTTCGGTGAGCTGGGACAGCACGATCTCGCGGTAGGTCGGGCAGGTCTCCATGAGCTCGGCGTGGTCGCCGCTGCCCACCACCCGTCCCTCGTCGAGCACGAGGATGAGGTCGGCGTCGCGGATCGTGTTCACCCGCTGGGCGACGATGACGATCGTGGCGTCGGCGATCTCCTCGGCCAGGGCGGCCCGCAGGCGGGCGTCGGTGGCGTAGTCGAGGGCGGAGAAGGAGTCGTCGAACAGGTAGATCTCGGGCCGGTGCACGAGGGTCCTGGCGATGGCCAGGCGCTGGCGCTGGCCGCCGGAGACGTTCGTGCCTCCCTGGGAGATCGGCTCGTCCAGGCCGCCGGGCATCGCCTCGACGAACTCGCGGGCCTGGGCGATCTCCAGGGCCCGCCACAGCTCCTCGTCGGTGGCGCCGGGCCGGCCGTAGCGCAGGTTGGAGGCCACGGTGCCGGAGAACAGGTAGGGCGACTGCGGGACCAGGCCGACCGCGCGGGACAGCGCCGCCGGGTCGAGGTCGCGGACGTTGACGCCGTCCACCAGCACGTCGCCGGCGGTCGCGTCGAACAGCCGCGGGACGAGGTTGAGCAGCGTGGTCTTGCCGCTGCCGGTGCTGCCGATGATCGCGGTGGTCCGGCCCGGCCGCGCGGCGAAGCTCACCCCGCACAACACCGGGTCCGCCGCGCCCGGGTAGCGGAAGTCGACCGACCGCAGCTCCAGCTCGCCGCGGTGGCCGTCGGGGATGACGGGGTTCGCGGGCGGGTCGACGGTCGAATCGGTGCCGAGCACGTCCTCGATGCGCTCGGCGCAGACCTCGGCGCGCGGGATCATCATGAACATGAACATGGCCATCATCACCGACATCAGGATCTGCATCAGGTAGGAGATGACCGCGGTCAGCGCGCCGACCTGCATGGCGCCGTCGGCGATGCGGTGGCCGCCGAACCAGATGACGGCGACGCTGGAGACGTTCACGACCAGCATGACCGAGGGGAACATCAGCGCCATCAGCCGGCCGACCCGCAGCGAGACGTCGGTGAGCCGGTCGTTGGCCACGCCGAAGCGCTCGCGCTCGTGCCGGTCGCGGACGAACGCCCGGATGACCCGGATGCCGGTGATCTGCTCGCGCAGCACCTGGTTGATCCGGTCGATGCGCTCCTGCATGGTGCGGAACAGCGGCCGCATCCGCCAGACGACCAGGCCGACGATGACGATCATCACCGGCAGCACGACGAGCAGCAGCGACGACAGCGCGGTGTCCTGGCGCAGCGCCAGCACGATGCCGCCGACGCACATGATCGGCGCGGCCACCATCATCGTGAACGTCATCAGCACGAGCAGCTGCACCTGCTGCACGTCGTTGGTGGTCCGGGTGATCAGCGACGGCGCCCCGAACCTGTTCACCTCCTGCGCCGAGAAGCCCTGCACGCGGTGGAAGATCGCGGCGCGCAGGTCGCGGCCGAGGGCCATCGACGTCCTGGCGCCGTAGTAGACGGCGACGATCGAGCAGACGATCTGGACGAACGTCACGCCGAGCATCACCAGCCCGACGCGCATGATGTAACCGGTGTCGCCGGTGATGACGCCGTGGTCGATGATGTCGGCGTTGAGTGTCGGGAGATAGAGCGTGGCCAGTGTCTGCACGAACTGGAAGAGGACCACGAGGGTGATCTCCTTCCCGTACGGCCTGAGCTGGACCCGCAGCAGGCGGAGCAGCATCAACGGACGCTTTCTGTGATGGGGGCGCGGTAGGAGGGCAGCAGCAGCCCGTCGAGCAGCACGGAGACGAGCTCGTCGTCGTCCATGTCGCCGAAGTCGTCGGACAGGCCGAAACCGCGGTGGACGCTCACCGAGACGAGCATGAGCAGCAGTTGCGCGGTGGCCATGGGCGAGCGGCGCAGGTGGTCGCGGTCGGGCTCGACGAGGGCGGCGAGCGCGGCGGTGATGCGGGCGCGGCTGTCCATCATGTGCTCGCGGAACTCGGCGTCCTCGGCCATGTGTTCGCGGGGCACGGCGATGAGGTTGACGTTGGCCTTCATGCCGGCCCGCAGCAGCGACGCCGCCTCACGCAGCCGGGCGCGCAGCCCGCCGGCGACGCCGATGGCGGCGAGCGCCTCCTCGGCCGGACGGGGGTCGAACGCGCTCATCAGGGCCGCGCGCAGCAGCGTGGCCTTGTCGGGGAAGACGCCGAAGATCGTGCCCTCGGCCACGCCCGCCGCCTCGGCGATCTGGCGGGTGCTGACGGCGGTGCCGTGCGCGCGCAGCAGGGGGACGGTGGCCTCGATGAGGGCGGCACGGCGGTCTTCGGGCGCCATCGCGGGCACCCGTCGCCTCTTGGTCATGCGGACGAGCGTAATGAGTGAGTACTCGCTCGTTCAAATCATTATTTGCCGGACATGTGGATCGGCAGGTCAGCCCGTCTTGTCGTCGGCCAGGTTCTTGAGCCAGACGCCGGCGCCGCGCATGAGCACGTCGAGCTCGCGGCGGAGTTCGGCGTTCTCGCGGCGCAGCCAGAGCAGCTCGTCCCGCTCCGCCAGGGAGAGCACGCCGGCCTCCGGCTGGACCAGCGGCGGGGTGTGGCGGCCCTCGGGGGCCGGGTCCTGCGTGCGGAAGACGTCCTCCCAGGGGCCGAGGACGTCGGCGGCGGCCGGAGCGGGCCCGGCCACCGGGGCCGGGGCGGGGGTCGCGGCGACGACGGGGGCCGGCGCGGCGGCGGCCCTGGTCTTCGGCAGCGTGAGGGTGACCAGCGCGGCGACCACCGCGACGCCGCAGCCGATCAGCAGGGCGGTGCGGAAGCCGGCCTCCGAGGGCAGCGTGTGGCCGCCGACCGTCACGGTGAGCTGGGCCAGGACGACGCCGATCACGGCGGCGCAGACCGAGGTGCCGATGGAGCGCATCAGGGTGTTGAAGCTGTTGGCGGAGGCGGTCTCGCTCCTCGGCACCGCGCCCATGATGAGGGCGGGCATCGCGCCGTACGCCAGGCCGACCCCGGCGCTGCCGACGCAACCGGCGATCATCAGGCCCCAGCTCCAGCCCATGAGGCCGAGAGCGGTGCCGTAACCGGCCGCGATGACCAGCGCGCCGACGAACAGGCTGGTCCTGGGCCCGCGGGCGGCCGACAGCCGGGCGCCGAGCGAGGAGACCGCCATCATCATCAGCCCGGACGGCGCCATCCAGAGCCCGGCGGCCAGCATCGACTGGCCCAGGCCGTAGCCGAGCGCGGCGGGCAGCTGCAGGATCTGCATGAGGACCAGCGACTGGGCGTACATGGCGAAGCCGACGAGGACCGAGGCCACGTTCGTGAGCAGCACCTGCGGGCGGGCGGTGGTGCGCAGGTCCACGAGGGGGTCGCGGACGCGCAGCTCCCACAGCCCCCACAGCAGGGCGAGCGCCACCGCGCCGCCGAGCAGCCCGAGGGTGGCGCCGCTCGACCAGCCCCAGTCGCCGCCCTTCGACACGCCGAGCAGCAGGCAGACCAGCGCCGCGCCCAGGCCGAACGCGCCGACCAGGTCGAGCCGGCCCCGGACGGCGGCGGCGGGCGTGGCCGGGACCAGCAGCCAGATCAGCACCGCGACCAGCACGCTGAGCGCGGCCGAGCCCCAGAACAGCACCCGCCAGTCGGCGTACTCGGCGACCGCGGCCGAGATCGGCAGCCCGAGCGCGCCGCCGATGCCCATGGACGAGCTCATCAGCGCGATGGCCGGGCCGACCCGCTGGGGCGGCAGCAGGTCGCGCAGCGCGCTGACGCCGAGCGGGATCATGCCGACGCCGAGCCCCTGGAGGCCGCGTCCGGCGATCATGGGGATCAGGGAGCCGGACAGCGCGCACACCACCGATCCGGCGATGAGCGGCACCGAGCAGACGAGCATCATGGTGCGCTTGCCGTACAGGTCGCCGAGCTTGCCGATCACGGGGGTGGCGACCGCGCCGACCAGCAGCGTCACGGTGATCACCCATGACGCGTCGGCGGCACTGGCGTGCAGCAGCCGCGGCAGCCGGCCGATGAGCGGCACCACCAGCGTCTGCATGAGCGAGCCGACGATGCCGGCGACCGCGAGCACGCTGACGATCCCGCCGCCGGAGCGCGGGCTGGGCGCGGAATGCACCATTAATCCCCCTAGTGTCCGAATGCACCCTACACAGGATGTGCCCCCTGCACAACCTGTGCACCCTGCACATCGGCCACCGCGGCGAAGGCGCGCCGTCGCACCGGAAGGTCAGCCGCGGTCGCGGGCGCCGCCGTCGAGGACCTGGTCGATGTGGGCGGCGAGCTCGACGTCGCGCTCGGTGACCCCGCCGGCCTCGTGCGTCGAGAGCCGGAAGCGGATGCCCTCCCCCGTGCGCTCGATCTCGGCCTGGTGTCCCAGCGTGGCGCCCTCGTTGTGCACCGCCTCGCTCAGCCAGCCGTAGCTGTCCGGCGTGATCGGCACGTCCTTGACCAGGGCGTCGCCGTCCCGCCGCCAGCCCTCCAGCGCCGCCAGGGCGGTGTCGATGTCCTCGTCGGTCAGGTGCTCGGCCATGTTGCCCCCCAAGTTCGTCGGCTTCCCGAGGCTCGGCTACCACCGATGGGCCGCTTCACACCCGGCATTTCTCTCTATAGCGTGTAGTACTACGACTCGTAGAGGAGGCTGTCGCATGCGGGTGCTGGTGGCGGGGGCGGGGATCAGCGGGCTGGCGGTCGCGCGCGGCCTGGTCGCGGACGGCCACGAGGTCGTCGTGCTGGAGGAGGCGGACGGGCTGCGCCTCGGCGGCGGCGCGATCACGCTGTGGTGCAACGGGACGGCGATCCTCGGCGACCTCGGGGTGGACCTGGCCGCGACGGGCCAGCGGCTGTCCACGTTATCCCTGCGCACGGCCCGGGGCCGCCGGATCATGGAGGTGGACCTGGAGTCCCTGACGGCCCGCTTCGGCTCGGCCCCCAGGGTGGTCCCGCGCGGCTCGCTGATCAGGCTGCTGGCCGCCGGCCTCCCGGCGGGCGCCGTACGGTTCGGCGCGGGCGTACGGGACGTGCGGGCCGGCCGCGACGGCGTGCGCGTGCGCACCGCGGCGGGCACGGAGCACGAGGCGGACCTCCTGGTCGGCGCCGACGGCGTGCGCTCGCGGGTACGCGCGCACGTGCTGGGCGACGCCCCCGCGACCCCGACGGGCGCGGCGATCTGGCAGGGCCTGACCCCCGCCCCCTTCGACCCCGGCCCGACCACGACGCTGATGATCGGGCGGCAGGGCGACTTCGGCTTCATGGGCGCGGGCGACGGGCTCATGCAGTGGTTCTTCGAGCAGTCCTGGTCGCCGGGCGACCCGTCGGCGGACAAGCCGGTGGCGATGTTGCGCCGCCGGTTCGCCGGCTGGGGCGCGCCGGTCGCGCGGGTGCTGGACTCGCTGGCCGACGGCGACGTCGAGCTGTTCCCGCACGCCCGGCACCGGGTCCCGCGTCGCTGGGGCGCGGGCCGGTGCGTGCTGCTCGGCGACGCGGCGCACGCGATGCCGCCGGTCGGCGCGCACGGGACGAACCAGGCACTTGAGGACGTGGCCGCGCTGACCGCCTGCCTGCGGGCCGCGCCGGACCCGGCGGCGGTCGTGGACGCGTACTCGGCGCGGCGCAGGCGGCGGGCGGCCCGCGCCTCGGCGGTCGCCGCGAACCTGCTCGCGGTGTCGGGCCCGCGGACGCTCATGCAGAGCGAGCCCCTGATGCGGCTGATGGCCGCCGTCCCGCCGGGCCTGGCGGCGCCGGGTTTCGGGCGTCTGCTGCGCGCGCTCAGCGACCGGATCTGACACTCGGAGCGCACGTCTGCGCCGTTTCTGACATAGGGGTTGACGCCGCCGGGACGCCCGGCCACCGCCGCCGAGCCCCTGACAGGCCGGTAATCACAAGATCGTTTATATAAATGCTTGAATTACAGCATTTGCGACCTGACTTACCACCTATTTCGGGCAAGTCATTTCTGTCAGGATGTACAAACTGTTTGCCGAAACCCGGTGAAATGTGATCAGTTTACGGACGTGAGAGATTTTCTCATTGTCGGGGGCGGCGTCGCGGGCGCCTGTGCGGGGTTCTTCCTCGCCAGGTCAGGCACCGTGACCCTGCTCGAAGCCGAGCAGGTCACCGGCCACCACTCGACCGGACGGTCGGCGGCGCTCTTCTCCGAGTACTTCGGCAACCGGGCCGTCCGGGCTCTCACCGCGGCGAGCAGGAACTTCCTCGCCGCGCCCCCGCCGGGTTTCGCCGACGTCCCGCTGCTGAGCCCGCGCGGCGTGCTCGCGCTGTGCCCGCACGGCGGCGAGCAGCTGTTCGACGAGGTGCTGGCCGAAGGACGGCAGGCCCCGGCGCCGGCCGTGGAGATCGACCCCGCCGAGGCCCCGGCGCACTGCCCGGTCCTGCGTCCGGGCCGGTTCAGCAGGGCGATGCTCAAGCCCGGCGCGATGGACATCGACGTCGACGCCCTCCACCAGGGCTTCCTGCGCGGCATCAGGGCCCGCGGCGGCCAGGTGCTCACCTCCGCCCGGGTCCGGGCGCTGTCGCGCGCGGGCGGCGTCTGGCGGGCGGTCACCGACGCGGGCGAGCACGCCGCGCCGATCCTGGTCAACGCGGCCGGGGCGTGGGCCGACGAGGTCGCCGGGCTGGCCGGGGTGCGGCCGGTGGGCCTGCGCCCGCTGCGCAGGACCGCGTTCCTGGTCGACCTGCCCGAGGGGACGGACGCGCGGTCCTGGCCGATGGTCACCGACGTGGCCGACACGTTCTACTTCAAGCCCGAGTCCGGGCGGCTGCTGGTCTCCCCCGCCGACGCCACGCCCGTCCCGCCCTGCGACGCCCGTCCGGACGACCTGGACGTCGCGGTGGGCGTGCGGCGCGTGCAGGAGGCCACGACGCTGGAGATTCGCAGCGTCCGGCACGCCTGGGCGGGGCTGCGCAGCGAGGTGGCCGACGGGACGCCGGTGATCGGGCCGGACCCCGGCGCGCCGGGGTTCGTCTGGCTGGCCGCCCTGGGCGGCTACGGGGTCCAGACCTCGCCCGAGGCGGGCCGGATCGCCGCCGCCGCGGCGACGGACGGGGCCGCCGAACCGGCGTACGCGCCGGGCCGGCTCCGGAACGACTTGGAACGCCTATGAGGAAGGCGACGGGGGCGTGTGGGGCAAGGGGGCCGGTCGCCGTTCGTACATTCCTGACAGAGAGGTGGAGATGACCGGCAACACCCGCGGCTTCACCGGCCGGGCGGTCGACTTCGGCCCGTTCCGTCCCGTCCCGGCGTTGATCGAGGAGCAGACCGACCGGTGCCCCGAGCGGCCGGCGGTCACCTTCGACGGCAGGACCCTCACCTACAGGCAACTGGACGACCTGGTCAACGGCCTGGCGGCGACGCTGGCCGGGCACGGCGTGGGCAAGGGCGACGTGGTCGCGGCCCTGTTGGTCAACTCGCTGGAACTGCCGGTCGCGTACCTGGCGCTGATGAAGCTGGGCGCGGCGTTCGTGCCGCTCGACCCGTCCTGGCCGGTCGAGCGCGTGCGCGACACGCTGGACGTGCTGCCGGACGGGCCGATCCTGTGCGCGGGCGGCGAGCCGCTGCCGCCGGGCGCGGCCGATCGGGCGGTGATCGTCAGGATCGACACGATCGTCCCGACCTGCGAACGTCCGGCGGTCGAGCTGGGCCCGGACGACCTGGCGTACGGCTACTTCACCTCCGGCACCACCGGCACCCCCAAGTGCGCGATGAACCGGCACGGCGGCCTGGCCAACCGGCTGCGCTTCATGACCCGCTACTTCGCCGCGACCGGCGACGACGTCGTGCTGCAGAACAGCAGGCACACCTCCGACTCCGCGCTGTGGCAGCTGTTCTGGCCGCTGACCACCGGCGGGCGCACGGTGCTGCCCGTGCAGGGCGACTTCCTCAACCTCCGGCACACCATCGACCTGATCGCCCGGTACGGCATCACCACCGCCGACTTCGTCTCCAGCGTCTTCAACGCCCTGGTCGCCATCGTGGACGGCGACGCCGCCGCCCTGCGCGCGCTGTCGTCCCTGCGCCGGCTCGTCGTCGGCAGCGAGGCGGTCAGCCCGCGCGCGGTGCACCGCCTGATGGCCCTGCTGCCCGGCCTCGACCTGACCAACGGCTACGGCCCGACCGAGGCCTCGATCGGGATGGTCTTCCACCGGGTGTCGGCGGCCGACGGCGACGCGGTCCCGCTGGGCCGCCCGATCGACAACTGCTACGCGGTCGTGGTGGACGACGACCTGCGCCCGGTCCCGCCCGGCACGACCGGCGAGATCGCGATCGGCGGCGTCTGCCTGGGCGCGGGCTACCTGGGCGACCCGGCCGCGACGGCCAGGGCGTTCGTCGGCAACCCGTTCCCGGCCGAGATCCCCGGCGAGCGCCTCTACCTCACGGGCGACCTCGGCCACCTGGACGACGACGGCCGCCTGTTCTTCGCCGGCCGCAAGGACTTCCAGGTCAAGATCCACGGCGTGCGCATCGAGCTGGGCGAGATCGCCGCGGCGGCCCAGCGCTGCCCCGGCGTGCTGCAGGCCGAGGTCCTGGTGGCCGAGCAGGCGGGCGTCAAGGCGCTGGCGCTGTTCGCCTCCGGCAGGGGCGTGACCGAGGCCGCGCTGGCCGCCGAGCTGCGCCGCACGCTGCCGCGGACCAGCGTCCCCCGCTACTTCTTCCCGCTGGCCGAGATGCCGCTGCACGACAACGGCAAGGTGGACCGCGGCCGCCTCCAGGAGATCCTCGACGGCCGGCTGGCCGAGGACACCGCGCTGCTGGCCGAGAGCGCGCCGACCGCGTGCCTGGACGACCAGGTGCTGCGGGCGATGCGCTCGGCGCTGGGCTGGCCGGGCCTGACCGCCGAGACGCACTTCGCCGAGTCGGGCGGCGACTCCATCCAGGCCCTGTCGGTGGTCCACATGATCACCGCCGAGACCGGCGTGCGCGTGGACGTCAAGGACCTGTACGACCACCCGACGGCCGGCGCGCTGGCCCGGCTGATCGAGCGGCGGCGGCACGACCACGAGGCCATCGAGGAGGAGTCGGTGCTGATGGCGCGCGACTCCGTGGTGCCCGACGGGGAGCCCATCCGGCGGGCGTCCAGGCCGGAGCGGCTGCGTACGGTGCTGGTCACCGGGGGCACCGGGTTCGTCGGCAGCCGCCTGGTGCACGAGCTGCTGAGCCGCGGCGGGCTGCGGGTGTGCTGCCTGGCGCGGGCGGCCGACGACGAGGCGGCCACGGCCCGGGTCGTGGCGGCGCTCGCCGAACGGGGGTTGTGGGAGCCGCGCTTCGCCGACCGGCTGGAGGGCTACGCGGGCGACCTGTCCTTACCCGGCCTCGGGCTGGACGGCTCCACCTGGGAGCATCTGGCCCGAGCCTGCGACCTGGTGCTGCACAACGGCGCGATGGTGAACTTCCTGTTCGACTACCGCGCCCACCGTCAGGCCAACGTGCGCGGCACGATCGAGCTGGTGCGGCTGGCGATGGCCCACCACCCGGTGCCGTTGCACTACGTCTCGACGCTGGGCGCGCTGCAGACGGAGGCGCTCCACAGGGGCGAGCGCGTCCCGGAGGACTGCGACCCGGCGCTGGCCAGGGCGCCGGGCGGCGGGTACAGCCGGTCGAAGTGGATCGCCGAGCGCTACCTGGCCGAGGCCCGGCGCCGGGGCGCGCTGGTGACCGTGCTGCGGCTGGGCGAGATCATGCCGAGCGCCGACAACGGCTACCCGAACCCGGTCGCCTTCACCCACCTGCTGCTGTCGGCGTTCGTGCGGCTCGGCGTGCGTCCGGACGTCGCCACGCGCACCGACTACACCCCGGTCGACTACGTCGCCGCGCGGGTCGGGGCGGCCGTGGCCGATCCCGAGGTCTGGGGCCGTACGCTGCACGTCTTCCGCGCCGAGAGCGTCCGCATCGACGACGTGCCGGCCCGGGCGGGCGTGCCGGTCACGCCGATCCCGTGCGGCGACTTCGCGCGGCTCGTCCGCGAGACCGGCCGGGCGAGCGGGGACCGCGAGCTGATCACGCTCGCCTCGCTGCTGCCCGCCGCGGCGGACGAGGAGGAGCTGCGCCGGGCGTTCGGCGGGCTGCTCACCGACAATCCCGCGCTGTTCCGCAAGGACGAGTGCCACAGGCTCGAACAGCGATGGCGGCTCGGCGAGGGCACCCTCGACGGCCCGATCGCCGCCTACCACGCCCGCCTGGCGGGCACGGCCGGGCAGCGGGTGCCCACCGGTTGATCAGGAAAGGTCAGGAATGCGCTACCGCAAGATGGGAAACCTCGGCTGGGAGGTCAGCGAGGTCGGCTACGGCATGTGGGGCATCGGCGGCGGCCCCGGCGGCTTCACCGGCTGGGACTACGACGTCGCACCTCAATGCCTCGACGAGGCCGTCGAACTGGGCTGCACCTTCTTCGACACCGCCTGGGTCTACGGCCGCGGCGTCAGCGAGCAGCTGCTCGGCGCGCTGCTGCGCCGCCACTCCGGCCACCGGCTGTACGTGGCCACGAAGATCCCGCCGAAGAACCGCGAATGGCCGCCGAAACCGGACGACACCCTCGACGACGCCTACCCCGCCGAGCACATCCGCGAGTACACCCACCGCAGCCTGGACAACCTGGGCGTCTCGCGCATCGACCTCATGCAGTTCCACACCTGGGAGGACCGCTGGGCCCGGGACGAGCGGTGGCAGGAGGCGATCAGGGACCTCAAGAGCGAGGGCCTGATCGACGCGGTCGGCATCAGCGTCAACCGGTGGGAGCCGGCCAACTGCTTCGCCGCGCTCGACACCGGCCTGATCGACGTCATCCAGGTGATCTACAACATCTTCGACCAGGCGCCCGAGGACGAGCTGTTCGACCGGGCGCTGCGCGAGGGCGTGGGCATCATCGCCCGGGTGCCGTTCGACGAGGGCACGCTCACGGGCACGCTGACCGCGGACAGCACGTGGCCGCCGGAGGACTGGCGCAGCACGTACTTCGGGCCGGAGAACCTGGGGCCGAGCGTCGAGCGGGCCGAACGGCTCAAGGCGGCGCTCCCGGAGGGGCTCTCGCTGCCGGAGGTCGCGCTGCGGTTCGTGCTGCACCACCCGGCGGTCAGCACGGTGATCCCGGGGATGCGCAGGCCGGCGCACGTGCGGGCCAACCTCGGCGTCTCCGACGGGCGGCCGCTCGACCCGGACCTGCTGAGCGAGCTGCGGCGGCACCGCTGGGACCGGGTGCCGGCGTGGTGGTCGGGGTGAGCGGGCCGCTGGTCGCCATGTGGGCGCACTCGCGCTCGGCCTCGACGGCGTTCCTGCGCATGATGATCGAGCGGGGCGACGTGGCCGTCCTGCACGAGCCGTTCCTGGCGCTGACCGAGGAGGGCTCGCTGACGCTGCCCTCGCCGGACGGCGGCCAGGTGACGGCCCGCTCGGAGAAGGAGCTGCTGGTGCGGCTGGCCGAGCTGGCGCGGGCGCGGCCGGTGTTCGTCAAGGAGGTGCTCGACTACGAGTACCCGCACCTGTTCAAGCATCCGGAGGATCTGGCGGGGATCGTCCACACGTTCATCGTGCGCCACCCGCGGCCGACCATCGCCTCGCACTACGCGATCAAACCGGCGGTGACCTGCGACGAGATCGGCTACGAGCGGCTGTTCCTGCTGCACGAGCTGGTCCGGGAGGCCACCGGCCGGCGGCCGCTGGTGATCCGCACCGAACGGCTGATCCGCGAGCCGGCGGCGGTCGTCGAGGAGTTCTGCGCCTACACCGGCCTGCCCTTCCTGCCCGGCTCGCTCACCTGGGCCGCCGGCGACCGCCCGGAGTGGGGACGGACCCGCCGCTGGCACCTGGACGCGAGCGGCAGCGCCGGGTTCGAGGACCGCGGCAACGTCTACGCCGCGACCGTGGACAACCATCCGGGCCTGCGGGCCTTCTACGACCACCACCTCCCCTTCTACCAGCGCCTCGTCCAGGACGAATAGGGAGTATCCATGTCAGAGTCACCGGGCCGGCTGTTCGCGCGGGCCTACGCCGAGGACCCCGGCCACGCGGAAGTGACCTTCGACTACACCATCACCGAGGCGCACGAGCCGACCAAGGACCGGCCCCGCCTGACCGTGCGCAACCTGCTCAAGGTCGTCCCCGTCGAGGGCGACCGGGCCCGGTTCTGGACGGAGTCGCCGCCCGGTGAGGAGGAGCGGCGCTCGGTGCGCGACGCGGACGTGCGCCGCGAGGCGGCCTTCAGGTTCGGCATGTCGGAGGCCAAGGTGCATCCGATCCGGGCCTGGGTGCAGATCCCCGACGGCCTGGCCGCCGACCCGGACGCCCTGGCCACCTTCCTCGACTACCGCCTGCTGGTCCGGCTGGCCACGGCCGAGAACCTGGCCCTGACCACCGCCCTGCTCGGCCATCCGGAGATCGCCCGCCTGCCGTACGACGACTACGTCCACGGCGTGTTGTCGGCCTGCGACGAGGTCGAGCAGTCGGGCGCGACCCCGCACGCGATGATCGTCAACCCGCGCGACTACTACCACCGGCTGATCGGCCGGGGCGGGCTGCTGGCCGAGCTGGCCGAGGGCAACGGCATGAAGGTCAGCCGCAACCGGTGGGTCGCGCCCGGGGACGCCCTGGTCGGCGACATCTCCGTGGCGGCCAGGCTGCTGGACGCCCGCCGCTCGGTGATCCGGGTGGCCGAGCCGCCGCCCGGCACGTTCGCCCGGCCGGGCGTGGCCGTCTGCGCGGAGGTGTACGAGGGCGTCGCGGTGCATCTGCCGGGGTTGTTCTACCTGGTCACCCCTGCCGGGGAAAACACCGTATTTCCCACTTCATAGCAATCGAGTAGAACGAGAACGACGAAAGGCGGTGACCGTGTCGGACACGAGCCAGGAATACCGGCGCAATGGTTGGTGGCGCGACGAGACCTTCCTCGACGACTTACGCCGCAACATCGGTGCGTCCCCCGACAAGGCGGCACTGATCAGCCGGCGCGTCGCCGACGGTGTCACCGACGTCGTCACGTACGCCGAGCTGGGCGCGATGACCGACCGCATCGCGCACGGCCTGGTCCGGCTGGGCGTGCGGCCGGGCGACTTCGTCGCCATCCAGCTGCCCAACCGCAGGGAGACGCTGCCCCTCGCGCTGGCGTGCATGAAGGTCGGCGCGCGCATCGCCCCGCAGATGCCCATCTACCGGCACCGCGAGCTGGACTTCATGATCCGGCTGACCGAGGCGAAGCTGTTCGTCACCACGAGCCGGATCGGCCACCTGGACACGGCGGAGACGGGGATGACCCTGGCCCGGGAGATCCCGAGCCTGGAGCACGTGATCGTCGTCGGCGGCGACGGCCCGCCCGGCTCGCTCGACTTCGACGAGCTGCTGCTCAACCCGGAACCGGGCGACCCGGCCGACATCGAGGGCCGCGAGCTGGGCCCCGACGACCCGTTCCTCATCCTGTTCACCTCGGGCACCACCGGCGAGCCCAAGGGCGCCCTGCACAGCCAGAACACCCTGTACGCCGACATCAAGGGCTACGGGGAGGCGTTCGGGCTGGACCAGAGCCTGGTCATCATGACCGCCCAGACGTCGATGCACTACGTCGGGCTGGTGATGGCGTACCTGACGGCGCTGACGCTGGGCGGCACCGCGGTCACGGCCGACGCCTGGGATCCCGGCGTCTATCTCGACCTGATGGCCGACCACGACGTCACCATGTACTACGGCTCGCCGCCGTTCGCCCGGGAGATCAGCGAGGAGCAGGCGGCCCGGCCGCGCGAGCTGCCCAGCCTGAGCGTCTTCGTCTCCGGCTCGGCCCCCGTCCCGCCGCACCTGGTGGAACGGGTCACCGAGACGCTGGGCGTGCGCGTGTACGCGCTGTGGGGCATGACCGAGAACGGCGGCGTCACCATGACCAGGCCGCAGGACCCGCCCGAGCGGGCCGGCGAGAGCGACGGCACGGTCATCTCCGGCATGGAGGTGCGCATCGTCGACGAGGAGAACAAGCCGGTCGAGAAGGGCGAGATCGGCGCGCTCCAGGTACGCGGCGCGGCCCAGTGCCTCGGCTACTACCTGCGCGACGAGATCTACGCCAAGTCGATCACCCCGGACGGCTGGTTCGACACCGGCGACCTGGCCCGCGACGACGGCTACGGCGGCGTGCGCATCTCCGGCAGGACCAAGGACGTCATCATCGCCAACATGTGCCTCAAGCTGCCGGTCAGCGACATCGAGGCGCTGCTCGGCCGGCATCCGGCGATCCGCGACATCGCCCTCATCGGCATCCCGGACCCGGCGCTGGTCGAGCAGGTGTGCGCCGTCGTCACGCCGTCGGGCGAGCCGCCCACGCTGGAGGAGCTGCGCGCCTACCTCAAGGAGGCCGGCGTGAACGACTGGTTCTGGCCCGAACGGCTGGAGATCGTCGAGGAGATGCCGCGGACCGTCACCGGCAAGATCCGCAAGGTCGAGCTGCGGGAGCGGTTCGGCGCGGCGTCGGACTGAGGTGGCCGGTTCACGGGCGCTCCCGCTCGCCGTCCTGTGCGGGAGCGCCTTCCTCGGCGCGATCGACGTGCAGCTCGCGAACATCGCCTTCCCCGACATCCTGCGCAGCTTCCCCGGCAGCAGCCTGCCGGAGCTGTCGTGGGTGTTCAACGGCTACGCGATCGTGTTCACCGCCGCGTTGCTGCCGGCGGGCGGCCTGGCCGACCGGTTCGGCGCCCGGCGGGTGTTCCTGACCGGCCTCGCGGTGTTCGTGGTCGGCGCCGCCCTGTGCGCGGTCGCGCCGTCGGCCGGCGCGCTGATCGCCGCCCGGGTCGTGCAGGGCGTGGGCGGCGGGGTGATCACGCCGCTGACGCTCGCGCTGATCCTGCCGTACTACCCGCCGGAACGCCGGGGCACGGCGATCGGGCTGTGGAGCGCGGCGCAGTCGGTGGCGACGGCGTCGGGGCCGTCGCTGGGCGGCATGCTGGTCGGCGTCTGGGACTGGCGGACGGTGTTCTTCCTGCACCTGCCGGTCGGCGCGGCCGTGCTGGCGGGCGCCTGGCGGATCGTGCCCAGGGGGACGGGCGAGGCGGCCACGTCCAGGCTGCCGGACATCGCCGGGCTGCTGCTGCTGGTGGGGGCCATCGGGCTGCCCTCGCTGGCGATCGTGCAGAGCGACGCGTGGGGGCCGGGGAGCCCCGGCACGATCGCGGCGCTGGTCGCGGGCGTCGTCGTGGCCGTGCTGTTCGTCCGGCGGGCGCGCACGCATCCCGCGCCGATCGTGGACCTGGGCGCGCTGCGGGCGCGCGGCACGCAACGGGCCAACCTCGCGATGTTCCTGGTCGGGCTGGTGATGTTCGCGCTGCCGCTGGCCAACATCCTGTTCCTGACCGGGATCTGGGGGTACTCCGTGGCCGCCGCGGGGCTCGCCGTCACGCCGGGCGCGCTCGCCCAGGTGCTGACCGCGCCGCTGGCCGGGCGGCTGGCCGCCAGGACCGGCCACCGCCTGCTCGCCCTGTGCGGGGTGGCGCTGCTGGCCCTGTCCACGGCGTACCTGGCGTTCGCGGCGGGGGGCGAGCCGGCGTACCTGGCGGTGGTGCTGCCCGCGGTGGTGCTGTCGGGGGTCGCGGTGGCCGTGCTGATCACGTCGCTGAGCGGCGCGGCGGTGGCCGAGATCCCGCCCGCGCGGCTGGCCACCGGCACCGCCCTGTCGGTGACCTCGCGGGCCGTCGGGGCCGTCATCGGCGTCTCGGCGCTGGTGCTGGTGCTGTCGGGCGACCGGCTCGGGGCGGTCGGGGCCTACCACGGGGTGTGGCTGACGATGCTGGGGCTGTGCGCGCTGATCGCCGTCGCCGCCGCCGGCCTGCGCGCCCCGCGGGCCGAGCCCGCCGCGCAACGCGCCTGACCGCGCACGGCCTCCAGCGACGGGCCCGCCGGGTCAGCCGGGGGCGTAGGCCAGGACGTGGTCGTGCAGCAGGCGTCCGGCCTGCGGGTCGTCCCGCTCGAACGCCTCCACCAGGGGCTCGTGGTCGGCCGCGTTCTCGTGCGGCCGCATCCTGAACAGCCGGATCGACACGTGCGTCCACACCTCGACGCCGAGCGACTCCCACACCGACACCAGCAGCGCGTTCCCGGAGGCCGCGACGATCTCCCGGTGGAAGGCGACGCCGTGGCGCACCTGGTCATCGAGGGAGCCGGCGGCCGCGGCGGCGTGCAGGCGGGCCACGTGGACGCGCAGCGCCGCCGCCGGCGGCCGGCCGAGACGGGTGGCGGTCTCCTCCAGGCCGGCCCGCACCTGGTAGACCTCGCGCAGGTCGTCGAGGGTGAAGCCGCGCACCCGGGCGCCGCGGTTGGGGGCCGACTCGACCAGCCGGAGCGCCTCCAGCTCGCGCAGCGCCTCGCGGACGGGGGCCTGGCTGACCTGGAGCTCGGCGGCCAGGCGGCGCTCGACGATGCGCTCGCCGGGCTCCCAGCGGCCGCTGATCAGGCCGTCGAGCAGCACTTTCCTGATCTCCTCGCGCAACGGCGGCCGCACCACGGGCTCCACAGATAATCCTTTCATCGGATGATCGATCATATGGTGTTTAATGGAAGCATGGAGAAAGACCTGGATCCACAGGAGACCGCCGAATGGCTCGAATCGCTTGAGGCGGTCCGGCGGGCGGCCGGTCCCGATCGGGCCGATTACCTGCTGCGCAGGCTCGCCACGAGCACGCGCTATCTCAACACGGTGCCCACCGCCGAGGAACCCGCCTACCCCGGCGACCTGGAGCTCGAAGAACGCGTCGCGGCCTACGACCGGTGGAACGCCGCCGTCATGGTCAGCCGGGGCAGCAAGCTCGGCCTCGGCGGCCACCTGGCCACCTACGCCTCGGCCGCCTGGCTGTACGAGGTCGGCTTCAACCACTTCTTCCACGGCACGGACGACCAGGTCTTCTTCCAGGGGCACGCCTCCCCCGGCGTCTACGCGCGGGCCTTCCTCGAAGGTCGTCTGAGCGAGGAGCAGCTCGACCTGTTCCGGCGCGAGACGCTGGGCGGGCTGCCGTCGTACCCGCACCCGAGGGCGATGTCGGGCTTCTGGCAGTTCCCGACCGTGTCGATGGGCATCGGCCCGCTCAACGCGGTCTACCAGGCGCGCTTCAACCGCTACCTGCACAACCGCGGCATCAAGGACACCTCGCACAGCCATGTCTGGGCCTTCCTGGGTGACGGCGAGATGGACGAGCCGGAGTCCACCGCGGCGCTGACGCTGGCCGCCAGGGAGGGGCTGGACAACCTCACCTTCGTGATCAACTGTAACCTCCAGCGGCTCGACGGCCCGGTACGCGGCAACACCCGGATCGTGCAGGAGCTGGAGAGCGTCTTCCGGGGCGCGGGCTGGCACGTCGTCAAGGCGCTGTGGGGCGCCGAGTGGGACGGCCTGCTCGGCTCCGACGAGCTCGTGGCCCGGCTCGGCGAGGTGCCGGACGGCCAGTTCCAGACGTTCGCCGCCGCCGACGGCGCCTACATCAGGCAGCACCTGTTCCAGGGGCTCGACGTGCCGTACTCCGACGACGACCTGCGGCGCATCGTCGGCGGCTCGCGGGCCGGGCACGAGCCGCGCAAGGTGTACGCCGCCTACCACCGGGCGCTGCAGAACCGGGGCGCGCCCACGGTGGTCCTCGTCCAGACGGTCAAGGGCTGGACGCTGGGGGCGGGCGTCGAGGCGCGCAACGCCAACCACCAGATGAAGAAGCTCACCCTCGACGAGTTCCGTGTCATGCGCGACCGGCTCGGCCTGCCGGTCCCCGACTCGGCGCTGGCAGGGGAGCTGCCGCCGTACCTGCACCCGGGGCCCGGCTCGGCGGAGGCCGAGTACGTCGCCGAGCGCCGCCGGGAGCTGGGCGGCCCGATCCCCCGCCGCACGGTGGCCGCCCGGCCGCTGCCGCAGCCGGGCGAGCGGCCGTTCGCGGCCCTGGCCAAGGGCTCGACGCAGCCGATCGCCACCACGATGGCGTTCGTCCGGCTGGTCAAGGACCTGATGAAGGAGCCGGAGACCGGGCGGCGCTGGGTGCCGATCGTGCCCGACGAGGCCAGGACGTTCGGCATGGAGTCGCTGTTCCCCACGGCGAAGATCTACTCGCCGCTCGGCCAGCGGTACGAGTCCGTCGACCGGGAGCTGCTGCTGGCGTACAAGGAGGCGGTGGACGGGCAGATCCTCATCGAGGGCATCACCGAGGCCGGGTCGATGGCCTCCTTCACCGCGGCGGCCACCAGCTACGCCACCCACGGCGAGCCGATGGTGCCGTTCTACATCTTCTACTCGATGTTCGGCTGGCAGCGGACCGGCGACCAGATGTGGGCCCTGGCCGACCAGCTCGGCCGCGGCTTCCTGGTCGGCGCGACCGCCGGCCGCACCACCATGACGGGCGAGGGCCTGCAGCACGCCGACGGCCACTCCCAGCTCCTGGCCTCCGCCAACCCCGCCTGCCTGGCCTACGACCCGGCCTTCGCCTACGAGGTCGGCGTCATCGTCCGCGACGGGCTCAGGCGCATGTACGGCGAGGCCGCCGAGGACGTGTTCTACTACCTGACCGTCTACAACGAGCCGCTGCCCCAGCCGGCGATGCCCGAGGGCGTCGAGGAGGGCATCGTCAAGGGCATCTACCGCTACTCCGCCGGCGGCGGCGCCGCGCACCTGCTGGCCAGCGGCACCGCGATCCACTGGGCGCTGGAGGCCCAGCGGCTGCTGGCCGAGGAGTACGGGCTGGGCGTGGACGTCTGGTCGGTCACCTCGTGGAGCGAGCTGCGGCGCGAGGCCATGTCGGCGACCGGGGTGCCGTACGTGCGGCGGGCGCTGGCCGGGACCGAGGGGCCGGTGATCGCGGTCAGCGACTGGATGCGGGCCGTGCCCGACCAGATCAGGCCGTGGATCGACCGGCCGTGGACGTCGCTCGGCACCGACGGGTTCGGGCTCTCCGACACCCGGGAGGCCGTGCGCAGGCACTTCGGGGTCGATCCGCGGTCGATCGCGGACGCCGTGCTGAAGGCGGTGGAGGAGTAGCAGCGAGGCGACTCGTCCCGGCGTAACCTTATTTATCGAGGAATCTCCCTAAGTTAGGGCCTGGTGCACCAACCGTGTTCTGCTGATCCCGGGGGGAGACGGGTGAGAACACGGTTGCGCCGGTCGCTGCGTACGCGCCTGGCACTGCTCGCCGGCATCGCCATGCTGCTGCTGAACGTCGTCGTCAGCGGCTTCGTCATGTTCGGCATCCACGACGACGTCGCCGACGTGCGCGCCAGCGACGTGTCCGCGCGGGCCCTGCGCGTGCTCCTCATGGTCAAGCGCAACCAGCTCCCCCAGGTGCTGGAACCCCTCGGCCTCGACGGCATCCAGGTCGTCGACCCGGCCGGACGGGCCGTCGCCTGGACGCCCAACCTGGCCGGCGCCCCCCGCCAGACGGCCCACATCCCCCGCGACCAGGCCAACTACGTCAGCAGGAGCTGCGACCTGCCGGCCTTCCCCGGCCGGTGCGAGCTCGTGGTCGCCCTGCGCGCCTTCCAGCCCGAGGGCACCTGGATCATCTACGCCTTCGACCCCGCGGTCCCCTGGTTCGTCAGCCCGCAGGTCGTGCTGTTCCAGATCGTGGTGTCGGCGCTGCTGGTCGGGCTGACCTTCTTCGGGGTGTCGCGGGTCGTGGCCAGGACGCTCGCCCCCGTCAGCAGCATCACCAAGCGGCTCGCCGAGATCACCGCGGACGGCGGCGGCCTGCGGGTGCCCGTCCCGGACACCGACGACGAGATCAGAGCCCTGGCCGAGACCGCCAACCAGACGCTGGAACGGCTGGAGACGGCGCGGGCCCGCCTGGAGGCCGCGATGGAGCAGCAGCGCAGGTTCGCCGGCGACGCCTCGCACGACCTGCGCAGCCCGATCACCGCCATGCGCGCGCAGGTCGAGGAGGCCATGCTGCATCCGGAGGAGACCGACTGGCGGGAGACCAGCACCCAGGTGCTGGCCAGCCTCGACCGGCTGCAGGCCATCGTCACCGACCTGCTCACGCTGACCAAGCTGGACGCCGGTGCCCCGAGCGACCGCGAGCCGGTGGACCTGGGCGACCTGGTCACCGCCGAGACCGCCCGGCCGCGGGCCAAGCGCGTGGTCACCCACCCGGACGAGGGCGTGGTCGTCATGGGCGACCGGCTGCAGCTCACCCGGCTGCTGACGAACCTGCTGGACAACGCCGAGCGGCACGCCGAGACGCAGGTCACCGTGACGGTCCTGGAGGAGGACGGCCGGGCCGTGCTGGAGGTCCTGGACGACGGCGCAGGCATCGAACCGGCCCAGCGCGAGCTCGTCTTCCAGCGCTTCACCCGCCTGGACGACTCCCGCAACCGCGACGCCGGCGGCACCGGCCTCGGGCTGCCGATCGCCCGGGAGATCGCGACCGCGCACCACGGCACGCTGACCATCGAGGACTCCCCCAAGGGCGCCCGCTTCGTCCTCCGCCTCCCCCTCGCCTGACGGGTGCGGGGCCGCCGGGTTCCTAGTGCTTGCCGTGGCCGCGGGCCAGGCCCCTGCCGTGCTTGGCCTTGGCGGCCTGATGGCCGATCTTCCGCCCCTTGCCCGAGGTGGCCGCGGAAGTGGCGCCGGACCTGGCGCCGGTCCTCGCGCCGGTCCTCGCGCCGGTCACGGCGGGCCGCTGGGCCGGCGGCTGGGCGAGGGGCTGTGCGGACGGACGGCGGCGGGAGCCGCTCTGCTCGCCCGCGCGGTCGGCGGCCTCCTGCGAGGCGCGGTCGCGCGCGACGGCCACGGCGTGCATGATGCCCTCCTGCTCGGGGGCCTGGTTCGGCGCCGGGTCGGCGTGGGAGGGCGTGCGGGTGGCGGCGGGCGGGCCGCCGTCGCCGTTCCAGGACGTCGTGAGGAGCACGCTGGTGACGAGCGCGGCCAGGGCGGTGAGCTGCCGCCAGCGCTGCGGCCTGCCCGGATGCGGGATCGACACCGAGAACGGCAGCAGCTCGCGGTGCGCGCGAAGCCCTCGCGCGGCGCCGGGCATGGTCCGGCGGACCACGTGGTTGCGCTCGCCGGTCCTGCGTCCCGCGCGGTCCCACCCGGGGATCCGCCGCCTGGCGTCCGGCCGCGCCCCGGCGACGGCCCCCGCGTCCGCGACGCCCGCCGGGACGGCGACGCTCTCCGGGACGGCGACGCTCTCCGGGACGGGGGCGGGAGCGGTTTCCGGGGTGGGGAGGGAGACCTCCGGGGCGGGGCCCGGGGGGAAGAGGGTGGGGGCCAGGAGGTCGCCGGTGTTGGGCAGCGGGGTGGCCAGGGGGATGGCGGCGGTGTCGTGGGGTTCCTCGTCGCGCAGCGCGGCCACCCGGGTCAGGCGCCGCCGGGCCTCCTCGCCGTCGATCCGGCGGGCGGGGTCCTTGACCAGGAGACCGGCGATGACCGGCGCGAGCGGCCCGGCCAGGTGGAACGGCGCGGGCTCGGAGGTGAGCACCGCGGTCAGGGCGGCCAGGTGGCCGCTGTGCGGGAAGGGCGACTGGCCTTCGACGGCCGCGTACAGGGTGGCGCCGAGGGACCACAGGTCGGCCTGCGGGGTCGCCTGGCCGCCGCGCAGGCGTTCCGGGGCGATGTAGGCGGGCGTGCCCACCACCATGCCCGACTGGGTGATGTTGGCCTGGTCGTCGAGGGTGGTGGCCAGGCCGAAGTCGGTGAGCAGGGCGTGCCGGTCGCCGTTCAGCAGGATGTTGCCGGGCTTGACGTCGCGGTGCACGATGCCGTCGGCGTGCGCCGCGCCCAGCGCCTCCAGCACCTGCAGCCCGAGGCGCGCGGCCTCGGGCGGGGACAGCGGCCCGCGCTCGGCGATCACGTCGGCGAGGCTGCGCGAGGGCACGAGCTGGAGCACGATCCACGGCCGTTCGTCGGCCACCACCACGTCGTAGACTGCGGCGATGTGCGGGTGGCTCAGCCGGGCGGCCAGCCGCGCCTCCCGCATCGTCCGGCCGAGCAGCCGCTCCCGCTCGGCCCCCAGCGTGTGCCCGAGGGTGACCTCCTTGACCGCGACCTGCCGGTCGAGCAGCTCGTCGTGGGCTCGCCAGACGCGGCCCATGCCACCGCGGCCCAGTTCGGACAGCAGCCGGTAGCGTCCGGCCAGCAACCAGCCCGCACAGTGGGAAAGTGACATGCCGCCCTGCCTACCCGATCATCCCGCCCTCATGCAACGGCCGCACAAGCTTCGAGTCGTTCCTGTGAGGAGGGCGGGCCGGGCGGGGGGCGCGGGTCACCCGTTGGTGGGGAAGCCGAGGTTCACGCCGCCGTGGGACGGGTCCAGCCAGCGCGAGGTCACCACCTTGCCCCGCGTGTAGAAATGCACCCCCTCGGTGCCGTGCACATGCGTGTCACCGAACAACGACGACTTCCACCCGCCGAAACTGTAGAACGCCATCGGCACCGGGATCGGTACGTTGATCCCCACCATCCCCACCTCGACCTCGTTCTGGAACCGCCGCGCCGCACCGCCGTCGTTGGTGAAGATCGCCGTGCCGTTGCCGTACACACCCTCGTTGATCACCCGCAGGCCCTCCTCGTACGAGGACACCCGCACCACCGACAACACCGGCCCGAAAATCTCCTCGGTATGCGTCCGCGACCCCACCGGCACCTGATCCAGCACCGTCGGCCCCAGCCAGAACCCGCCGCCCCGGCCGCCCAGCACCTCGGT